>NZ_PGSG01000106.1 GCF_002843305.1 Streptomyces barkulensis | reverse complement strand
ACCCCAGGGGCTTTGAGAAGTGATCTTGTGTCCGGGTTCGTCATGCCAGTCCGAGGGCGGTGAGGGGCCGCAGGTGGTCGCGGGCGGTACGGCGGAGGGCGGCTGCGATGTTGGTGTGACCGTCCTGGCGGTGGACGCCGATGGCGAGGTTGCTCCCCCAGCCTTCGGCCGGGAGGTGCCCCCAGGCCGGCCATGATGCGGGGCAGGTGCCGGGTGCGGATGTGCGGGGCGTCCTCGTGGAAGGTGCGGTCGCGGACGTGGTGCAGCTGGTTCTCAATGCGCCAGTGGCCGCGGATCCAGGCTGCGGGCTCGTGGCCGCCGGCCGCACCGGGCGGCAGGCTGGTGACCAGGTAGATCCGCTCGATCGTCAGCTTTCCCGTGCCAAGATCGCGTCTCCAGCGCACGACCTGGAGGGCTTGGCGGGCGTGCGGGTGGTCGAGGTGAGCGAAGGCGGCGGTCTTCAGGCGTCGGATCTCGTCGCGGTGACGGGCCCGGGTGCGCTCGACGTGGTCGAGGCGGATGTCGCGCCAGGGCAGGCGGCGGAGGCGCTCATGCAGTCCGGGGTGGTTCCGCTTCACGACGGCCAGGTAGTGCGCTCCTCGTTCGTGCAGGTAGGCGGCGTGGTCGTGCTGGGTGTGCAAGGCGTCCGCCGTGATGACGGCGTCGGTCAGGTCGACGCCGTCCAGGAGCGGGGCGAAGGCCGGGATCTCGTTGCTCCTGCCGTCGATCTGTCGTTGCGCAAGGACCTCGCCGCTGTGGGTCATCGCGGCGATCAGTGCGGTGGCCGTCCGGCGGGTGGTGCGGGAACCGCGGAGGGTCTTGCCATCGACGGCGATGACCTTCCGTTTCGAGTTCGGGGCCTTGCGTGCCCGGAGGAAGTCGCCAATGGCGCGGTCGAGGGCGTCGCCGTCCGCAGCGGCGAGGACGAGGCGGACGGTGGTGGCATGGGGCGGGCGGATCAGTCCGGTGGGGGTACCTCCCGGCCGGAGGCTGGGGGAGGGTCGGGGCGGGATCCGAGCAGGGCCAGGACGTGCTGGGGGGGCGTCGGCGATCCACTCGCCGATCGCCGTGATGGAGGCGGCACCGGCCAGAACGGCGGCAGCCGCGGCGGTGAGAAGGGCCGTCCAGGGGGAGCGGATGCCGCGACGGGCCCGCGGGTCGGGCACCGTGGCCAGAAAACCCCGCAGGTCAGCGACTGTCTGCAGCGGGATCGGGTCGGGGGTGTCCCCCAGTTGCCGAAGGCATGACGGCATGCGGGAAGATGGGTGCGCAGGCATGGACTCGCTCGGTGCTCATACGGACTCGACACCCACATGATCACCAGCGTCCATGCCTGTTCTGTGTCCAGGGTCACCGCTGGCAGAAGTCGACAAGCCGCCACATCCGGAGCTCAGCAGGCGAACCGCCCACCTCGGCACTTCTCAAAGACCCTGGCCCCTCAGGCCTGTGTGCCGGAGACTCATCGGTCGCCGGCTTTCTCCTTCAGGTCGTGATCACCGAGCGTCCGGTGGGCGAGTTCGAGCACGCTGCGGGTGACTTCCGCGGTGTCGATGGGAGTCCGGCGGGCGATGAGGTCGTCCAGCAGGCCGTCGGCCGCGTGGTAGACCATGCGGAAGGCCCAGTCGGGGTTGTGGCACCGGAACGCGCCCGCGGTGGCTCCCCGGCTGACGAAGTCGCACATGAGGTCCACCACCCGGGCGTTGGACTCCTTGCACAGCTCCAGCGCCTTGGCGTTCGCCGATCCGTAGACGATGCGGTGCAGTCCGGCGTTGTCCACGGCGTGCTCGATCAGGGTGATCAGCAGCTCGTCGATCGTCGGCCACCACGCCTCTCCCCTGGCGAGGATCTCCTCGGTGGTGGCGACGAAAGCGTCGACGTACTCCTCCCACAGGGCGCCGAGAGCGTGGTCCTTGGTTTCGAAGTACGCGTAGAAGGTGCCTTTGCCGATGTCGGCGGCCTCGGCGATGTCCACGATCTTGGCGTCGGCGAAGCCGATCGTCTCGAACACCTCACGGCTGGCGCGCAGGATGTCCGCTCTGCGCTCCTCGGGGCTCTTGACGACCCTCTTGCGCCTCTTTCGGACCGTCGGCCGGGTCATCGCGCACACCTCCTGTCGGTCACCCCTCCACCCTACATGACCGACCGGCGGTCGATTGACTGACCGGCGGTCAGTCAATTACGGTCGTCGCGTCGCGAGGGGCGCCTCCCCGGCTCCTCGCGCCTCCCTGGCCAGGGCTTCCAGCTTCCGCTTCCGCGCGAACGCGAGGACGACATGACAAGCCACCCCCCGGCCGCAACCCGCGGCAAAGGCCCTCTGCTGACCTTCATCTGCGTCGGCATCTTCATGGTCTATCTCGACTCCACGATCGTGAACGTCGCGCTTCCCGCCGTACAGCGCGATCTGTCGACCGACATCACCCAGCTCCAGTGGGTCATCGACGCCTACGCCCTGGCGGTGGCGTGCCTGCTGCTCACCGCCGGCACGCTGGGCGACATCCTGGGGCGCAAGCGCATCTTCCTCGGCGGCCTCGTCGGCTTCCTCGCCGCGTCCGTGCTGTGCGCCGCCGCGTCGAGCTACGAGTTCCTGCTGGTCGCCCGAGTCCTGCAGGGCGCCGCCGGATCGATCATGATCCCGGTCTCCCTGGCCCTCATCTCCGGCGCCTACCCCGAGCCCGCCGCTCGGGCCCGTGCCATCGGCGTCTGGGCCGGTGTCGGCGGACTGGCCCTGGCCGCGGGCCCCGTCCTCGGCGGTCTGCTGGTGGACTCCCTCGGCTGGCAGTCGATCTTCTGGGTCAACGTGCCGGTCGGCCTGGTCGCGCTCGCCGCGCTGGTCCGCATGCTGCCCGAGAGCAGGTCGCCGGTCGGGCGCCGCGCCGACGTCGTCGGCCAGCTCCTGTTCATCGCCGCGATGGCAGGCCTGGTCTACGGCCTGATCGAGGCCAGCGCCGAGGGCTGGGGCGCCCCCGTCATCCTCGGCTCCTTCGCCGCGGCCGCCGTCGCCCTGACCGCCTTAGTCCTGTGGGAACTGCGCCAGGACGACCCGATGCTGCCCATGGGCCTGTTCCGGAGCCCGGTGCTGGTGGTCGCGGGAGCGGTGAACTTCCTCGGTCTGTTCGGACTCTACGGAAGCATCTTCCTGCTCACCTTCTACCTCCAGCAGATCAACGGACTGTCCACCATCGAGACCGGTGTCCGGTTCCTGGCCCTGAACCTGGCGATCATGCTCTTCTCCTACGTCGCGAGCGTCCTCGCCGCCAGGTACGGCCCCAAGATCCCCATTCTGATCGGATCGGCGGCCAGCGCGGTCGGCCTGTTCCAGTTCTCCCGGCTGGAGCCGGGCGGTGGCTACGACAGCTACTGGTGGGCCATGGCACTGCTCGGGGCGGGCGTCTCCCTGGTGGGGGCCCCGGCCACGGTCGCCCTGCTCTCCTCCGTCCGTCCCGAACAGGCCGGTACGGCCTCCGGGGTCTCCAACACCTTCCGTCAGGTCGGGAGCGTCTTCGGCGTCGCCCTGACCGGCACCCTGCTGGTCCAGCACCTGGGCGACACCGTCCCCGGCGCGCTCTCCTCGGTCGACATGACCGCCGCCCGGCGCGACCGGGCCGTCGAGGCCCTCTCCAGTGGCGACCTCGGCGCCATCGGCGACCTGCCGGCCCGGCTGCAGGGCCCGGTGATGGACGCGGTGGCCCCGGTCTTCACGGACGGGCTGCGCGTCGGCTTCGCCGCGGCGGCCGTCGGCACCATCGTCGGCGGGCTGTTCGCGCTGATCGTCCTGCCCGGCCGGGGGAAGCGGCCCACCACGACGCCCGCTTCCCCCGCTCCCGCCTCACGCGTCACCACCGGGTGACGCCGGGCCGGCGGCCCCGGTGCCGTCCGGTCTCGCGGGCCTCCCGACCGTCCTCACCCTCACCCGGAGTCTCACGTGGATACCACAACCCTCGCTCCCGCCTACGAGAAGCTGCCGGCGGCAGCCGAGTCCGTAACCGACGGCAGTCCCCTGCCGGACGCCGACCGTGCGCAGGTCGACCGGGTGCTGGCGCACGTCGCGCTGAGCGACCGCGCCCTCGCCGGTGCCGCGCGTCAGGTTCTGGCCGGTGAGCCGGCGCGCATCGACAACGCGCCGGCCGTGTCGAAGACGGCGATCGCCTCCCTGCTGTCCTCCACCGCGCACGAGGAGCGGACGGAGATGGTGCTCGCAGCACCCGCCCGCACCCCGCAGCGGGCCGCCGGGAGGCGTCTTTCCGCCGGCCCCCGATGGTCGGCCCCCGATGGCCTGCCCCCGGCGGTCAGGAGTCCGGGCGGGAGGCGCGGGTGGCGCGGGTGGCGCCGGCCGACGCGACCACCACGCACAGCACCGCGGCCCACTGCGACCAGTACAGCGACTCCCGCAGCACCACCAGGCCGATGAGGGCCGCCACCGCCGGCTCCAGGCTCATCAGGATGCCGAACACGCGCGGCGGCATCCTGCGCAGCGCCTCCAGGTCCAGCGAGTACGGGATCACCGACGACAGCAGCGCCACCCCGAGCCCCGCGGCCAGGACCCACGGCTGGAGCAGCTCCGTTCCGCTGTCGGCCACGCCGAGCGGCACGGCCATCAGCGCCGCGACGGCCATCCCCAGCGCCAGCCCGCTCCCTTCCGGGGTGTGGCGGCCCAACGCCGCGCCGAGCAGGATGTACAGACCCCAGCACACCCCCGCGGCCAGCGCGAACAGGCAGCCGACGAGGTCGAGTTCACCGCGCCCCTCCATCAGCAGCACCACGCCGCCTCCCGCGAGCACGGCCCAGAACGCGTCCAGCCACCGCCTCGCCCCGGCCAGGGCCACCCCCAGCGGCCCGAGGAACTCGATGGTCACCGCGATCCCCAGCGGGATCCGGTCCAGCGCCAGATAGAAGCACAGGTTCATCAGGCCCAGGACCGCGCCGTAGCCGAGCACCACCGTCCACGCGCGGCGGTTCATGCGCGGCGACGGCCGCCACAGCAGCATCAGCACCGCCGCCGCGAAGAACAGCCGCAGCGCGACCGTCCCGAAACTGCCCGCCGCGCTGAACAGGTTCTTGGCCAGCGCCGCGCCCACCTGGACGCTGACGATGCCGAGCAGTACCAGCGCCGTCGGCGGGACCGCGTCGAAGACGCGACCGGCCGACGCGGTCAGAGGGGGGCGGCCGGACGGCGGAGACGCACGGGTTCCGGTCCTGTCCGCGTTCGAGGCGTTCGATATGTTCGGGGTGGCCACGCGCGGAGTATCGATGGCCGGGCGCCACGCGTCACACGGTTTTCCCGCAGCCGCCCGCGTCCGGGATCATTCCGTGGCGGACCCCCGGCCCGGCGGCCCGGCCGGTGCCGTCCGCCCGAGGGGGCGTCCGGTCGTCGGCCCCGGTGGCCGTCGGCTTCGGCGCTCCGCGGGCGCGGACCGAGCGGTCACCCCCGGCCGGCGCGCCGGGGCGGAGCGGCCACCGGCTTCGGCGCGCCGGCCGGGGCGGCCCGGAGGACGGGGCGGGAGCGCTGCTCGATCCGGGCGAACAGCAGCGCCAGCGCGATCATCGCTGTGATCATCACGGCGCTCAACGGCCGGAACGTGTCTCCGAACAGGACCTGCGCGACGTACGTCAGGCCGGGCAGCGTGGTGAGCAGCACCATGGTGACCATCGGCGGACACCTCTGGATGCCGATCTGGAGCAGGTAGAGCGGGAGGACCACACCCAGCAGCCCCGCCACCGCCGCGGCGCCGAAGGCCATCTCCTGGCCGCCCGGCCCGCCGCGCGACAGCAGCAGGAGGGCGGCCACCGCGTAGGTGAGATGGAAGCGGTGGGCCATCACCAGGACCGGATCCACCCCGAGCGTGCCCAGACTCCGCGACACCATGGCCAGATACGCCGCGCCGAACCCCGCGGCCACGGCCAGCGCCCCGCCGCCGACCGTGGTGGGGCCGGTCCGCGACAGCTCACCCGGCGGCACGCACGCCAGTGCCGCCAGGAGGGAGACGGCCAGCAGCGTCCCGCCCCTCGCCCAGCTCGCCCGCCCGGGTGCGCCCGTGCGGCGCACTGTGTCGATCAGAGCGACGGCGAGCGGCCCGACGCCCGCCATGAGACTGGCGGCCAGCGCGGCCGGTACCCATACCAGGGACAGGTAGAAGCCCAGGAACGTCACCGCGCTCGCGATGTTCATCCGCCACAGCAGCCGCCGCACCGGCCGGCGCGGTGCCGGCGGCCGACGGCACCCGCGCAGCACGGACATGAGGAGGAAGACGGCCGCGGACGACACGAAGGCGAGCAGGGAGAACAGCAGACTGCTCGTCACGTCGAGCCGCCCCGACAGAAAACCCTCGGTGCCGGCCTGCAACAGCACCGAGAGGGCGATGAGGGCGATGGGCACCGGGCATCAGTTCCGTTCGGCTTCGGCCAGGCGGTAGAACCCGCCGGTGTCCTCCAGGTCGTGGAGCACTCCGAGTGAGCTGAGCAGCAGGTCCTCGTCCTCGTGCACGAGGTAGGCGATGCCGCTCCGCCCGGTGGTGAGATGACGGTCGTGGATCGGCTCGCCGACGGCGGGGAGCCGGTCGATGCTGTGGAAGCCGGCCAGCCTGCGCAGGACCCGCGCTCCTTCCACCGCGAGCAGCACCCCCGGGCGGTGCGGACGCAGGAACACCTTGGCGACTGTACGGGCGGCGGTGTAGGGCAGTTCGAAGCGCCGGGCGAACTCCTGGGGGCGCAGGAAGCGCTCCACGACGAGGTGCTGGTGGCTGTAGCCGAAGGCCGCGTGGTAGGGGTCGGGGGCCAGGGAGGGGCCCATCACCCGGGAGTTGACCTCCACCAGCCGCGGTCCCCGGCCGGTGAGCATGACCTCCGTGTGCGCCGCGCCCTCCCGTATGCCCAGGGCGTCCAGGCAGCGCGACACGTAGTCCACGAGTTCCCGCTCGGCGTCGTTCAGGACGGGGCGCGAGATGATGTGCCGCAGGACCGGGGCGCCTTCCGACCGGTCGATGCGCTCCGCGTAGACCTCGCTGGTCAGGTGGCGCCCCTCCATGCTCACCGTGTTCACGATGTACTGGGTGCCCTGGAGGAACTCCTGCAGCAGCACCGCGTCGTTGACCTCCCCGGTGAGGTTGGGCCGGCCGGCGATCCGGCGGAACGCGGCGACGGCCTCCGCGGCGTCGGCGCTGATGTGGCAGCCGTCGCTGCCCGCGCTGTTGAGGGGCTTGATCACGAGGGGGAAGGCGTCCCAGCCGTCGAGCGCGTCCCGCAGCTCCGCCTCGGTGCGCAGCAGCACGGTGCGGGCGTGCGGCAGGCCCGCGTCGGCCAGCGCCCGGGCCATCAGGTACTTGTCGCGCCGCGCGGCCCGCAGCTCATGCCGGTGGTGCGGCAGGCCGAGCAGTTCCGAGAGCTCGTCGGCGAGCGTCACCCCGAACTCGCTCGCCGCGATCACGGTGCGCACTCCGGCCGAGCGCAGGTACTCGGCGGTCCCGGCGAGTTCCGTGTGCAGGTGTGACCTGCGGCCGTTCGCCGTCGCGCGGTGGAAGGCGGACGCCTGGTCCCGGGTGTGGACGAGCAGGCAGTCGGCGCCTTCCTCGGCGAAGGCGGCGGCGAGTTCGCTCCCGCTGGAGACGGGGTTGACGAGGGCGATCACAGGGAGATCCTTTCCGCGCTCGGCTCGGCTCCCTCGCCGCTGTCCGAGGAGAGCTGCCGGGCGACGACCGCCGCATGCTGGGCGGCGGCTCTCAGGTAGTTGACGATCGGGTAGCGGCTTCCGGCACCGGCGCCGAGGGCCCAGACGCGCTCGGCCGGGCCCTCGGGTGTGAAGCGCACCCGGAGGTCCTCGAGGACCTCCGGCGCCGCCCCCCGGCAGCCGTGGCCGATGCGCAGCCCGTTCGGGGCACGGCGCATCGGCGGCGGGCGGTAGCCGGCGGCACAGACGAGATGGTCGAAGGACTCCCGGCTGCCGCCGGGCCACTCCACCGTCCAGCCGGCCTCGTGGGGTTCGACACGCAGCGGGTACCGCGGTGAGACCCTCAGGCGGCCGTCCGAAAGGTGGCGGAGCAGGAGGGAGGCGTTCCGGAGCGGTATGGCGGAGATGTAGCGGGACATCAGCGCCCTGTACCGCTCCAGGACGGTGCTCCGGGATCCGGCGTCCCACCGGGAGGCGTACGCGTTGAGCACGTCGATCAGTTCGGCGACGACGTCCTGCCACGGGATGTGCGCGGCGGCGGCGAGACGTGTCTCCTCACGGAGGGTCTCGGCGGCGTCGCCCGGGAAACGGCGGACGCCCACCGGACCGCCCGGACCGCCCGGCCGCACGGAGCGGGCCGCCGACAGCAGCTGGCGGGTCAGCGCGCGGTCCAGGTTCTCGTCGTCCGGGCCGACGCCCGCCCAGACGCCGTGGTCGAGCACCGGGGACGGCATACGGCGAAGACGGGTGCGCACGGCCGGCAGCTCTCCGGAGGGAGAGGTCAGCACGACACGGCGCCGGGCGTCCCCGGCCAGTACCAGGGCCGCGTCGATCGCGGACAGCTTGGTCCCGACCACCAGAACGCGTGCCTCAGGGGGCAGCTTCCGCAGTCTGTGCGCCGGGTGGGCCGCCTCGATGAGGCGTGGGTGGCCCGCGTAGGGCCGGATGTCATCCGGCAGGACCGGGACGTCGGCGCCGTGGCACAGCAGGACGTCCGTACCGGTGATGAAGCCCCCGGACCGCAGGGCGACCCGGTACCCGTCGCGGACCCGTTCGACGGCGGTGGCGTGGTCGCGGAAGTGCGTGACCCGTACGCCGGCGCGCCGCGCGTCCTCCACGTACCGGCCGAAGCGCTCACGGCAGTACTGGCCGACGAGCCAGCGGGGGACGAAGTCGTCGCGGTGGACGGGGTGTCCTCGCGCCGCGAGGTAGGCGAGCAGGTCCGACTCGCCCTCCGCGATCAGTGAGGTGACGTCGACCGAGGTGTTGCACAGCAGGGCGGGGTCGGTCGTGCCGAAGGCCGTTCCCAGACCGATCGGCAGCGGGGCGGCGAAGGTCACGCTCTCCACACCGCCGCAGAGGCGGACCAGGTGCGCCATCGCGCTCACGGCTGTGGCACCGCCTCCCACGACGACCACCCTCCTGCGCGCGGCCGGAGAGGCGGCATCGCTCACCGGTCCCGCACCTCGCGCAGCCAAACGGCGAACTCCGGCGAGTGGAGCAGGTCCGAGTGACCGCCGGGGAAGTCCCGGTGGGCGCACCCGGCGGCGGTGACCGCGGCCCATCCGCCCATCCCGTCCGCGGACGCCAGTGGATCGGCGGTCCCGCAGGCGGTGAAAACCGGACAGCGCACCTCGGGGAACTCTGACGCGGTGAACTCGCCGAGCTGCCGGAGGTCGTGCGCGAGGGTGTCGAGGACGACGTCCCGCCATTCGCCGGACTGCTTCGAGAGCAGTCCGGGGTCGATGCTCTCCAGGTAGGTCTCGGCGTCCGTCCGGCTGCGGGTGGCCGCCTCGGGGACGGTCAGCAGGGACGGTGCGGTGGCGCCCGCGACCGCCAGCGCGGAGACCCGCGTGCCGAGCTGTTCCAGTCGCGCCGCCGCGGCATAGGCGACGTACGCGCCGAAGCTGTGCCCGACGAGGACCGGGCGGTTCGGCCGCCGGCGCACCTGGCCGACGCACGCCTCCACGGTGTCGTCGAACGACCCGGCGGTGCTGCCGAAGTCCTTTCCGAAGCGGCCGGGGTAGCGGACGACCCAGGCGCCCGGAGCCAGCTCACCGACCAGCGGGCGCAGTTCGCCCCCGAATGATCCAGCGCCCGGAAAGACGAAGACTCCGGGCTCCCTTGGACTCACAGATTCCTCCCTTTCCCGCCACGTGCTGGACGCGCGGCCCGTGAGATCACCGAACCGGCCCCGCGATCCCTCCCTCCCGTCCGGCGAGCCGGGCGGATCGCAGGGCCGTTGTGCTTCCGGGCTCAGAACCCCAGCCCCAGTTCGTCCATGACCATGGCGATGCTGATCGCGCTGACGCGGAAGTCCCACTTCTCCGCGCCGCCCCGGCCGGCGGGCGGCTCAAGACAGCCGGGAGCGAACAGGCCACTGGCCTCGACGAGGCCGCGCCAGTCGTCCCAGGTCCGGTCGTCCGCGGCCGAGCACAGGTCGTACGCGGTGAATCCGTGCTTTCCGCGGGAGAGCACGGATCCGGGGACGATGCCCCGATAGGCCGACTTGAGGCACTTCTTCCCCTCGAAGTCGACCACCTTCGCACTGTCCGGGACCTGGAGCGCGAGGGAGACGACCGGCTCGCCGAGGAACGGATAACGGCCCTCGACGGAGCTGCCCATCAGCATCGAGTCGCCGTGGTCGCCCAGCAGGTGGCCGGTCATCTGGACGTAGACGTCGGCGATGGACCGCAGCTGCATCGGGGTGAGCGACCTCACCTCCTCCTCGGTGAACGGGATGAGCCTGGTCCGCCAGAACTCGTCGCCCTCGAGCGCCTCCCGGGCCGGGAGGGCGAGGAACCTCTCCCGCCGCCGTTCCACCTTGGCCCAGTCGACCTCCCAGCTGAAGTCCGCACGTCCCCAGGCGTGTTCGTTCTCGGCGCGGGCGCTGCGACGTGACCGGGCCGCGCTGTCGAAGGCGTACGAGTCGTAGCCGAAGAACAGCTCGTCGGCGCCCTCGCCCGACACGACTCCCTTGACGCCGGCGGAGCGCACCCCGTCCGCCAGCATCATCGCGGCCACGTTGTAGGTCTCGCGCTGGGGGTAGCAGCAGTGCCTGACCATCTCCTCGAACCGTGAGGCGATGTCGGCCCTGCGGCACAGGATCTGCTCGTGCTTGCTCCCCGCCGCCCGGGCCACTTCGCGCTGGAAGCGCCCCTCGTCCAGCCCCGGGTCGTCGAAGACCACCGAGAACGTGCGGACGGGCGCGTCGGTGAGGTCGGCCGCCTCCATCAGGATCGCGGTGGAGTCGAACCCTCCGCTCAGGTAGGCACCGATCTCCACATCGGCGCGCAGACGGTCGCGTACCGAGCTCCTCAGCGCTTCGCGGAGCGCCTCCTCGGGCACTGGATCCCCGGCCGGCGAGAACTCCCCGTACCGCCAGTAGCGCGAGGTCGTCACGCCGTCGGCGTCGAACCTGACCGCGCAGCCCGGAGGCACGGCGCTGACGCCCTTCACCAGCGTCCGCGGCGCGACGATGTTGCCCGTCGCGAAGTACTGGTCGACCGCGCCCACGTCCACCTTCCAGGCCCGGTCGACGCACCGCACCAGGGGCTTGATCTCCGAGCTGAAGTGAACGCCGGCGCCCGCGGTGGTGTAGTACATCGGGCAGATGCCGAACCTGTCCCTGGCCAGGTACAGCGCGTTCTCGGCCCGGTCGAGGATCACGGTGGCGAACTGCCCGTCCACGAGGCGGAGCCCGTCGATCCCGTACCGGGCGACGAGTTCCGGTATGACGGAGACGTCCACGCCGTTGCCCGCCCGGTCGGCGCCCACCCTGTCGCGCAGCGCCCGGGAGTTGAACACCTCCCCGTTGGTCATGGCGACGTAGCGGCCGCCGCGGTCCTCCGCGGGCTGCCAGCCGTCGGACAGACCGGTGAAACCGAGGCGGCCGAGCTTCGCGGCGATCGTCCCGGTGTTGAGCGAGTAGGTCTCGTCCGGCCCGCGGTGCAGCAGCCGGGAGTGCATGGCGGCGGTGATACCGCGATCGATCCCGCCGTGGGGTGAGAAGGTACCGCACACACCACACATCGTGATCACACGCCCCGGTCGCGCAGCTGGTCGATGAGGACCTTCAGGTTCTCGGCCCGGAGCACGTCCCGGACCCCGGCGTCCATCCAGCCGAGTTCCTTCAGCTTGTTCGCCAGGACCACCGTGGAAGCCGAATCGCCCCCGACGTCGAAGAAGTTGTCCTCGACACCGACGTCGGGCACGCCGGTGAGGCGCCGCACCAGGCCGAGAACCTGCTCCTCCGGCGTGTCGCCGCCGCCGGCGGCGTCCGGCGCGGAGCGCCGGTCCGCTCTGAGCGCGTCCCGGTCGACCTTGCCGTTCCGTGTGTACGGCAGGGTGTCGACCCGGTGGATCACCGAGGGGACCTTGTAGGAGTCGAGGACCGTCTCCAGGTGGGCGCGCAGCGCCCGCGGCGTCACCGTGCCCTGGTAGTAGCAGACCAGCGCGTCGGCGGCGGAGTCGTCCGAGCCGTCGTGCGCCTCCGCGGTCACCACCGCCTCCAGGACGCCGTCGAGCCGGCAGGCCGCGCTCTCGACCTCCCCCGGGTCGAGGCGGTAGCCGCGCACCTTCAGCTGCCGGTCCAGCCGTTCGACGAAGAACAGCTGGTCGCCGCGGCGTTCGACGATGTCGCCGGTGCGGTAGACCCGGTCGGCGTTGCCGTCGAGGAAGGGGCGCAGCCCCTGCGGGGTCAGATAGCCGATCGCGACGCTCTCCCCGGTGATGACGAGTTCGCCACGGGTACGGCCCGGACCGGCCGGCTCGTCCCCGTCCGCCGCCGGCAGCGGCAGGAGGTCGTAGGAGCAGTCGCCCACGATCGTGCCGAGCGGCACCGCCTCGGCACAGTCCTCCGGCTCCAGGGGTGCGCTGAGGAGGTTGCAGACCGTGGTCTCCGTGGCCCCGTACGCGTTGTGGAAGGCCGCCGCCGACGACCACTTGCGGACCACCGCCTGGCGGCACGCCCCGCCGCCGTTGATCACGTGCTCCAGGCTCATCGCGTTCGTCGGCTCCGTCGCCGTCAGCGCGAACGGCGTGGTCTTCAGGTGGGTGACGCGGAACTTCTCCAGGGTGGCCTGGAGCACCGCCCCGGGGGTGAGCCGTTCCTCACCGAGCACCACCAGGCAGGCTCCCGCGGTCAGGGTCCAGAGGATCTCGGTGATGCATCCGTCGAAGGTCAGACGGGCGAACTGAAGGGTGCGGCTGGTGGTGTCCAGTTCCAGGGCGCGCACGTGGTCCCCGACCATGCGTGCCAGGGGTTCGGCGCGCACCAGGACGCACTTGGGCTCCCCGGTCGATCCCGAGGTGTGGATCGCGTAGCCGATGTCGCCCCGGTACGGCCCGAGGCCCTCGGGGGCCGGAAGCCTCCGTCCGGCGGCGTCGCCGCGCCACCGGGCCGGTGTCGGCACGAGTTCGGGGGCGGCCGACGGGGAGGGGCTCGCGGCGAGCGTGTTGACGCCGAGCGACAACACCTTGGTGAGGTTCGAGGAATCGCTGTCACGCGGGTCGATGAACACGAAGGGGCGTCCGGCCCGCAGCGCGCCGACCATGGCGACGATCGAGCCCGAGGTCCTGCCGGCCTCGATTCCGACGAACTCGCCGGGCGCCGTGGCCGACTCGAGCCGCCCGGCGAAGTCGGCGACGCGCTCACCGAACTCCCGGTAGCCGAGCACGCCGTCCGCGGTCTCGAGCGCCTCGTGTTCCGGGTTCTCCCGGATGCGGCGCTCGATCTCGTCCACGACTGATGGCTGCTGTGCGGTCAATTCTTCACTCCTCCACGCTTGGGGCGACTCGGCACGAGTTCCGCCCTGTCACTTCACGGTGTGGGCGAGGGTGCCGACGCCTTCGACGACCGAGGTGATGGAGTCGCCGGGGCTGATGACCGCGGCTCCCGGAGTTCCCGTGCAGATGACGGTGCCGGGGGCGAAGGTGCGGCCCGCGGTGAAGTACTCGACCAGGTAACCGATGTCGTACTTCATGTCGGATACCGGAGCGGAGGCGACGACCTCGCCGTTGCGCACGGTCGAGACCCGCAGCGAACGGAGGGCGGTGTCGTCGATCTCGTCGGCCGTCACCAGCTGCGGGCCCACGCTGCAGAACGTGTCGAACCCCTTGGCCCAGGGGATGTAGCGCGGGTTCTCGCGGATCACGTCCTCCGCCGTCATGTCGAGCACGGCCGTGAAGCCGGCGACGACGGAGCGCCACTCGTCGCGCCGTACGTTCTTGCACTCGGTGCCGATGACCAGTCCCAGCTCCGCCTCCGCCGTCACCCGCTTGCTCTGGGACGGCAGCTCGATCGGCCCGCCGTTGTCGATCAGGCAGTTGCCCGGCCGCAGGTACGACCCCGGGCCGGACGCGGGCTGGTCGGTGTTCAGGTCGTTGGAGTGGCCCCGGTAGTTGAGGCCGGCTCCCCAGATGTCGCCGGTCTCCACGACGGTGGCGGCCTCCCCCAGGGGGATGTCGGCCGGCTCGGCCGTCAGGGAGTCGAGCAGCCCGGCGAGCTCCGACCTGCGGGAGGCGTCGAGCAGGTCGACCAGGCGGCTCGGGGCCGCGTAGCCCTTGATGTCGGACAGCGAGATCCAGCCGGTGCGATGGCTTGCGAAGATCTGGTGGCCTTTTTCCGTGCTGAAGCGTGCCAGCCTCACTGCGTTCCTTCCGGTCGGGTGTGCGTGTGCCGCGTCGGCTTCGGTCGGGTGCGCTCAGATCGCCGCGGCGTGCGGGGCGAGTCGCCGCGCGGCGGCCTGGATGTCGCTCTTGCCGGCGCTCCGGGGGGCCAGCTCCACCGCGGTCTCCATCAGGGAGGCGGGGTCGACGGTGAGTTCGTCGCACAGCCGCTCGATGAGCGGGAAGAACCCGGAGTGCATGCCGATCACTCCGCCGAGCACCTGCATGTTCCGGTCCTCGGGGAGGGGGTCCAGGGTGGTCCGGCAGAAGTCCGCGAGTTTCGCCAGCGCCTTGTAGTCGAAGCGGTCCTCGCCGAGCATGCTGATGATTCCGGCGAGTGACTCGGTCTGCGCGTTCCCGGCGCCGCGGCCGATGCCGTCCAGGCATCCGTCGACGATCGTGGCCCCCGCCTCGAAGGCGGCGATGCTGTTCGCGTTGGCCATGCCCAGGTTGTCGTGGCCGTGGAACCCGACGACCGGGAACGAGCCCTTCACCGCGGTCACATAGCGCCGTATGTCGCCGGGGACCATGGAGCCGTACGAGTCCACGACGTACACGCCGGCGATGGCGGGCGTCACGTCGCGGAGCAGGCCGGGCAGCTCCTCGGCGGGCGTGCCGCTCGTCTTCATCAGGTTGAGGTAGACCTCGCCGCAGATCTCGGTGGCGCGCTCGATGTAGTCGAGGTGGTCCTGGACGTGTTCGGGCTCCACACCGATACGGACGAAGGACATGCCCTCGTCGCAGAGCCGGGAGAGTGTGGACAGCCGGCTGAAGCCGGGCTGGGCGAACATCCCCCACGCTGTCCGCCTCAGTTCCGACCGGGCGAGCTCGCACCAGCGCTCGAGGTCGATGCTGCACGCCCTGGTGCCGGAGCGCTCCGCCTCGTACCCCAGTCCATGGCCGATCTCGACCTTCCGGACAGGCGTCTCGTCGAGCCGGCCGAGGAGCTCCGAGACGAACTTCTCCTCGAGTTGGAAGTCGACCGCGTAGGAGCCGTCGCGCAGCGTGGCGTCAAGGATCTCCGTCTGTCCCAGCCGGAACAGCGGGGCATGTGCTGGAGTCATGTCTGTCCTCCGAAACTCGGCAGTCTGGGTACGGACCTCGGTCATGGGCCGCGCAAACTGAACGTCCGGCAGCGCCAGAATTCTCAGGGAGCCGGCGCAGCGCGAATACCGTTGATGCGCGGCCGGTCAAAGGAACAGCTTCAGCGCACCCCTTGCGGGGTTCGAGCTTCAATACGGGCGAAGGCCGGCCCGGACGCTCGAGCCGGTTATGGCCGCCGTGCATCGGCCCTGTGTGCTCAAGAACATTGCCTGTCGAGGCAGATGGCGTCGGTCGCCGCCGCCGTGTCCGGATGTTAGGAGAGCGTGGCCGGTCCGCAAAAGGTGCCGTCTCAGTATTCGGTCGGCACATGCGGGGTGTAAAAGGGGCGAGCCATCACCAAAATGGTGACAACGGTGGTGGGGTCGAAAGTTTTCAGCCGAGATCATCCAGTGTTTGGCGCGCTTCTGTTCATGGCGTTGACATTCGCTTTCCGGTGCTGTTGAGATGATCCGGGATCCGCCAGTGACTACCGTCGGGCGGCCTTTTCGCGGACGCCGGCTCCCGGGGTTCGCGAACCTTTCCGCCCGGGCACCCCGGGCCTCTCGCAGTTTGCTCCCGGGCGCAGGTGAAGTCCGTTCGAATACGAGGCGAACCGCGCGCGGAAAACGCTTTGGAAATTGTTCACGTCCGGCACTCGTCGAATTCGTCCCGCCGTGTCCGGAAGACGTCCCGCCGCCGGATCGCAGGAGGGCGGGGACGGCGGGCGGGGCGACGGGCGTGCGGCCGGGGCCGTACGGCCCCGGCCGCCCACCGCCGGGAGGACCCGGGCACCGGGCCGGGCTCATGACTGATGTTGGCTGCTTCACCCGGACCACGCAGCCGGAGAGGGATGTTGATGCGCACGACAGTGCTGAACAACTTGAGGGGCGCGCTCCCGGAGCAGGACGTGCCGGCGGTCGAGGAGTGCGCCACCACGCTGTACGACGCCCTGCCGAGACCGGGCGAGATCCGGAAGAACACCGTCATGGTCGCGTACGGCGGCGGCAAGGACAGCGCCTACGCGGTGGCGTTCGTGCGCGCTGTCCACCTGGCCCTCGCCGAGCGCCACGGCGAGACCTTCAACCTGCGTGTGGTGACCATGCGTCACGGAGGCATGCCGTACCAGGTGATGCTGAACATCGACCGCACGTACCGGGCGCTGGGGCTCTACGGCGACCCGGACGTCGAGCTGCTGCTCGTGGAGGGCGGCCGGGTGGTCCCCTTCGAACGGGACCGCGGCATGCCGCACCGGCTGATCGCGTTCAACCGGACCGACCTGCTGATGTCCGGGCACCGCTCGTACGGCGACGGCAGGGCCACGTTCTGCAACGCCTGCAACCTCAACGTGGCGGACTCCTTCGGTGTCGCGGCCCGCCACGGTGACGGCGTGGACCTCATCATCACCGGCGACTCCCCGCAGGAACAGCGCGACTACGCGCTGTGGATCCGGCGGCTGGCGCGGGGTGCCGGCCTGAAGCCGGCCGACGGCAGGAAAGGCTTCAAGGGCACCCTGGAGACCCTGGACGGGCTCGCGCAGGCCTACTTCCAGGAGATCCACGGCACCGAGAACCCCGAACGGGTCAAGGAGCGGGGGGTCACCTCGGACATCCCCACCGCTCTGCGGTTCTTCTCGGTCTACGACTACACGAGCTACGCCTCGGGCGCGCACTGGAGGCTGCTGACCGACTTCCTCGGGTTCGTCTTCGACGAGATCGCCTTCAACTTCACCGAATCCGACTGCACGAACCCCGCCCTCATGGCCCACCTCCGCGGCCTGCGGACCGAGCACGTCTACCGGCGCACCTACCGGGAGGGCATAGCCCAGTACCTGGACTTCGCGCTCGAACTGATGCGCAAGAAGCACTTCCCCGACCACCTCGTCCGCGAGATGGAGGACCGCTACCGCACCGATGACGGTGTCGAGGCGATGCGCGAGGCGGCGACCCGGTACGGCGAGGACGCGTTCGGGGTCGACACCGCACAGCTGGTCTGCATGGTCCACTCGCCCTTCGCGGGCGGCGCGGCGAACCTGCGGCACTACCTCGCCTGCGAGTACGCCGAACTCCTCCCGGAGGAGGAGCGGATACGCGCGCTGCTGGCCGGCAAGGAGGAGAACGCCGCGCTGGCCGCCCGCCTGGAACGGGTCAGCGGACTGAGCCTGACCGACCTGCGGGCCCTCCACGACGGCCCGCTGTGGTCGCCGTTCGCGGAGCGTGGGACGCAGTCGGGAGTCCTGCCCCTGGTCATGGACAGCGACCCGCACAAGAAGATCATCAGGGTGCGGCGCGACCCCGAGGGCGAGGAGACCCTCGACCGGGTCGGCGGCCGCTGAGACCTGTCCCGAAAGGGACCCGACCGCCGCCCCCGCCGGGCATGCGGCCCGTACCGGCGTGCGGCGTGTCCGGCTGCCGGGGCCGCCGGTTCCGGACGGGGCCGAGCCTCCTGGCGTGAACAGACCGAAAACGATGCCGGACCGATCATGCGGCGGTAAGGTCCGGGGCCATGGAAGACAGCCGGCACGAGGGATGGGAGCGGCGACGCAGATGACAACCGACCAGCCGCCCGCCGCGGCGGGCCCCGGCGCCGCCCCGTACCTCAATCTCCTCGTCACCATGGTCATGTTCGGGAGCGCCTTCGCCAGCTCCAAGGTGGTGGTCGGCGCGATGCCCCACGAGGTCGCGGCCGCCCTCCGGTTCGGCGGCGGCGGCCTGCTGCTGATCCTGCTGGCCGCGTTTCTGCGCACCCGGTCGGCGCCCATCGGACGCGCCGCCGCCGTGCGCGCGGGCCTGGCCGGTCTGCTCGGCGTCCTGGCCTACAACGTCTTCTTCTTCTGGGGGCTGTCCCTGGCCCCCTCGCTCGACGGCAGCATCATCGTGCCCGTGCTGAGCCCGATCCTCACCACCGCCGCACTGGTCCTGCTGGGCCGGGAGAAGGCGTCCTGGGTGCGAATAACGGGGCTGGCCGTCGGCGCGTCCGGCGCGCTGGTCTTCTTCATCGGCATCGGCGGGGACGCCACCGGTTCCAGCCGGCTGACCGGCGACCTCGTCTTCGTCGCGGGGGCCGCGTGCTGGGCGGCCTACAGCATCCTGTCGAAGTCGCTCCTGGCCGGAGTGGACCCGCTGCGGGCGACCGCCTGGAGCACCGGCGCCGGCGGCCTGGGACTCGTCCTGCTCGCCGTGCCGGAGGCCGGAGACGTCTCCTGGCAGGCGGTCCCGGGACCGGTGTGGGCGAACGTGGTCTTCCTCGCGGTCGGGCCGACCGCGATCGCCTACCTGTTCTACTACAGAGGACTGCGCAGCGTGAGTCCGTCCGCGGCGACCATCATGATGTTCACCGTTCCGGTCTTCGGGGCGTTCTTCTCGACCGTGTTCCTCGGAGAGTCGTTCACCGGCCTGCAGCTCGTCGGCACGCTGATCATGCTGGGCGGAGCGCTCTTCGCCACCCTCGGAGCCAGGCCGCCACGCCGTCGCGCCGACCCCGAGCCGGTGCCCGCCCAAGGACGCTGAGCGGCCTGCACGCCGACAGCCCCGAGCCCCCACCAACCGGACGACCCGACGAACCAGCCCTTCAGGAGACCGCCATGGATCTCGGACTTTCCGGCCGCACGGCCCTCGTCTGCTCCTCCACGGGAGGCCTGGGCGAGGCCATCGCCCGGAAACTGGCAGAGGAAGGAGCCGACACCGTGGTCTGCGGCCGGCGGGGACACCGGGCGAAGGAGATCGCCGGGGAGTTACCGAGCGCCGTCGGCGTGGAGGCGGATCTCCTCACCGAGGACGGCCCGCGGAAGCTGTACGAGTCGACGGTGGCGGCGTTCGGCCCACCGGACGTACTGGTGCTCAACGGGCCCGGCCCGAGACCCGCTCCGGCGACCGGCATCAGCGCCGACGACGTCGACGACGCGCTCGACGCGACGGTGCGCCGCCACATCGAGCTGGTCGCGCTGGCACTGCCCGCGATGCGCGAACGGGGCTGGGGCCGCATTCTGGCGGTGGGCTCCAGCGGGATCGTCGCGCCCCTGCCGAACCTGGCACTGTCGAACCTCGGCAGAGCCGCACTGGCCGCCTACCTCAAGTCGCTGGCGGCCGAGGTCGCCGCGGAGGGGGTCACAGTCAACCTCCTGCTGCCCGGCCGTATCAGCACCGACCGCACCACCGCGGTCGACGCCGCGAACGCCGAGCGCTCAGGCCGCACCGTCGCCGAGGTGGCCCGCGAGTCGGCCGCCGCGATCCCCGCCGGCCGGTACGGCCGGCCCTCGGAGTTCGCCGCGGTCGCCGCGTTCCTCTGCGGCGCGCCGGCGTCGTACGTCACCGGTACGGCGGTGCGCTGCGACGGGGGTCTTGTGCGCACCCTGTAGCCGGAGAGCCCCACGCGGAAACGACCCAGCGGCCCGGCCGCGTCCCCGGACACCCGAACCGAGCGGCACGGCCGGCCCGCGCAGGGCCGGGACCGCCCACCCGACCGCCGCGCCCGGCCTCCGGGCGGGACCTCATGCCCGACGTCGCACTGGAGAGACGTGTGAACCACTTCGTACTGCCCCTCACGGCCCCCCTGACGGACCCCCAGGCGGACCCGGTGTCCCTGCGCTGCCGCAGTCACGCCGGGTTCGTCCACCGCCTCGCCGCCATCGAAGGCCGGGACTCCACCACCATCGACGGCAGCGCCGACGTGCCCGCCGCACTCACCGAGCTCGCCGCCGCGGCGGTCCTGGTGGGCGGGGACGAGCCGCAGGCCGGAGGAGAGATCCGGTACGTGCCCACCCGCGCGGCGCGGGAGCGGGTCGGAACGGAGCAGGACGGCGCCTGGCCGAAGTCCGTGGCCTCGCGTCAGCGCAAGGCCACCCGCCGCACCCCGGGCGTGCTGCTGACATTCCCGCCGGAGGAGGAGCGGACGGACGTCACACTCAGCGTCTTCACCACCGACTGGTCCCCCAGCCCCGCCGCGTGCGCCGTCGCCGTGCACCCGGGCCACCCGCTGAGCCCCGGGCTCCCCGCCGGGCGCGGCGCCGCCTTCACCGGCCGGTACTGCCGCCACCCGCTCACCGGCGACCTGCTGCCGGTCTGGACGGCCGACTGGGTCAAGCCGGAGTTCGGCACCGGCGCCGTCCTGGTCAACCCGGGCCATGACGCGGCGGACCTGGCCTTCGGCCGGGAGATCGGTCTCCCCGTGCGCTTCGCACTGGCACCGGCCGGTCACGACGGCAGTCCGGAGACGTGGCTGACGCCTCCGGTGGTGAAGACCGGACAGGCCGTCCGCACCGGACCCACCGACGGGCTCGACTTCACCGCGGCGCAGACCGAGTACTTCCGCATCCTCGCCGGCCGCGGCCTGGCCTGCGAGTACACGGACTTCGGGACGGGATCCTTCGTCGTGGCGGCCCTCACGGCCAACGGCCCGGACAAGATCCACTGGGACCGGGAACGCCGTACGGCCGCGCCCGCCGGCGGCCCCGTCCCGGTGAGCGGCACCGCGCTTCTCGCCGCCCTGGACCCGGCGGCGCGCCGGGGCGAACTCAGCGTCGTGGCACCGTCCTCGGCCATCGAGTCCGATCTGCTCGCGCTGCGGTTGCTGCTCGCCGAACCGGACCTGGGGCCCGTACCCGAGCGCGCCCCCGACATCACGCTCGTCGGCTCCGTCACCGGTAAGTACGAGGACCTGCCCGAGGACGTCCTCGAACTCACCCTGCTGACGGCCGCCGCCGCCCAGGACTCCCTCCCCGTCAAACCCCAGCAGGTGGAGACCGCCGAGCGTTTCCTGGCGGCACACGCCGCACTCGCCGAGCCGGACCGGGTTCCGGAGGGCGAGGCCGACGCCGCCGCGGTGAAGGCGGCCGGACAGATCAGGACGCTGCTGCTGCGCCGTGACACGAAACAGGCCTTCACACACCTGTACCGGCTGCAGAAGACCCTGGCGAAGAGCGAGGCCCCGGCCGACGGCACCCTCGTCCTCTACGAGGCGCTCGCATGGGTCATGACCGGCCTGCCCGGCCGGCACACCCGGGAACAGCTCGTCGAGGCCTGGAACCGCCTCTGACCCGCGTCGGCGGCCGGCTCGCGGTCCGGCGCCGCCGCCGACCGGAGAACGTCGGAGCGGGCCGAGGCGGGCCTTGAGCAGGCAGAACTCGTTGCCCTCCGGGTCGGTCAGGGCTCTCCACGGCACATCGCCCCGGCCGAGGTTGAGGTCGGTGGCGACCGGGGCCCGCAGCCGGGCCACCTCCGCCTCCTTGTCGTCACCGGGGTACGGCAGCAGGTCGAGGTGCACACGGTCCTTCGCCGCCGTCCTGGGCTCGGATACGGGAACGACGTCGACCGGGTCCGGTCCGTGGCGGTCTGCTCCGGGCGGGCCCGGGCGGTCGTCTCGCCACCGCGGTGATCACACCCGATCACCGCGTACAGTTCCGTCTCCGGCTGACGTCATGAGCCGCAGACATGCCTTCCGGGTCAGCGTTTGACGCGGTTGCGGACGGCCAGGACCGCCAGGCCCAGCAGGACGGGCTCGACGAGGCGGGAGGCCATCTCGGTGTAGGTGCCCGTCGTGGTCAGGTCCTGCCCGGAGGAGCGGAACACCGCCGAGTCGAGCGTGACGTTCAGCGCCTTCTCGAAACGCTCGCCGGTGAACCTGTCCCCGGTGGGGTTTCGCGGGTCCGCCTTGTCGATGGTGAGGGTGACCGTGCCGCCGCCGGGCGGCACGGTGCCGGCCGCCTCCTGCTTCGGGGAGTCCTCGGGGATCCCGAAGCCCATCAGCAGCACGACGGTGGCCAGCATCGCCGCTCCCAGCCAGCCCAGCGCGCGGGCCGCGCGCAGCCCGTACCCGGACACCGCCCAGTACGCGGCGAGCAGGGCGCGCTCGGCCCCCGGGGTGCCGGGGTCGTGGCGGCGCATCTCCATCTCGCCGTAGTAGAAGTCGGCCGCTCCGGGCTCGTCCTTGCCCTCCTCCAGCGCCTTGCGCAACTGGCGGTACACCGGCGCCAGTACGGCCGGCTCCAGCGCCTCCTCCCCGCGCGGCGCGGGCGTCCAGCCGCTTCCGTGCCCGCCGTGCGCGGCACGCCAGTGGTGCTCCTCGGCCAGGGTGCGGCGCGGTGTCCAGCGCACCGGCAGCAGCCCGCGCCGGCGCAGCCCGGCGGGGGCCGCCGCCATGCGGCAGTGCCCCTCCAGCCGCAGCTGGTCGAGGTGGACGGTCCCGGCGAAGAGGCAGTCGGTGAGGTCGGTGCCGGTGAGCATCAGATGCGCCGCGTCCACGCCCCGCAGCGACACGACGCGTACCCGGGGATCGGTCAGGCCGGGCTCGGGAACCTTCGAACGGTGTGCGGCGAAGGGCCGGGCGTGGGCGGCGACGCCGACCGGGTACTCCAGCACCGCGTCGCTCAGGTCCACCTCGGCGTACCGCAGCCGCAGCGCGGCGGTGGAGGTCCACCGCGTCCGCCTGCACCGTACGGCCTTCGCCGCCGCCTCGACGGTCACGGCGGTTCCGAACACCGCCTCCGACAGATCCAGCGTTCCCGCGCACACCAGCGGCCCCAGTTTGGTGGTGCGCTCGAAGGCCATCCCCGCGAACCGGGCGTCGCCGCCGATCACCGTCCCGGTGAACCACGCGCGCCCGCCGACCTGTGCGTCGTGGAACGAGAGGTGTCCGTCGACCCGCGCCCAGGCGAACCCGGCGGAGCCGCCGATCCGTGTGTGCAGGAACTGGACGGGTCCGCCGATCCTGGCGTCGTAGAACTGCGCGCCCCCGTCCGCCGCGGTCTCGCCGACCATGACGTAGCCGCCGATCTCCGTCCGGACGAACAGCAGGTCGCCGCCGGTTCGCACTTTGGTGAGCAGGCTGTGGCCGCCGATCCGTGCCTGCTGGAACGAGAGGTCGCCCTCGGTCTCCGTCCCGCCGAGCAGCACGTCGCCGTCGATCCGCGCCTCGTGGAACGAGATCTCGCCACCGACGCTCACTCCGCCGATGGAGACGTCGCCGTCGACGCGCGCACCTTCCAGCCGCAGGTCGCCGCCGAGGTCCGCGCCGTCGAACCGGAGGCCGCCGTCGAAGTACGCCCCTTCGAGCAGGAGGGCGCCGAGGCGGGGCCGGTCGGTGGCGGGGTCGGTGAGCGCGCGTAACAGCTCGTTCAGCAGGTCCTGGGTGAAGGACGTGCCGCGGAGGTCGATGTCGTCGCCGGGCGACAGAGCGGCCAGGTGGGCGGTGCGGTCGGCATCGTCCAGGTGCGCCAGGCATGTGCTGTGCCCGGGCAGGAGGATGCCGGGGCAGCCGGCCGGTGCGGCGGAGTCGGCTCCCCGGCCGCAGTGCGGCCAGAAGACCAGCGCCGGGGACGGGCCGGACCTCGAAGACGTCATGCCCCGAGGACGCCCGCGCGCGGCCGGGCAGTTGCCCCGGGCGGCCACGAGGGACACGGGCCGCACGAGCCGGTTGTACGCGTTCCGGTGGCCGTTGTACGCGATCCGCGCCGTGTCGTGACGCGGCGGAGCCGCGTTGCGCCCGGTGACGGAAGGGGACGGCATGACCGAAGTCGGCACTGACGACGACACACAGCTCGAGTTCGAACGCGGCACGGGGGTGCTGTACGTGTTCGGCCGCCAGGTGAAGCGGTTCCGGATGCGCCTGGGCATGAACCGTGAGCAACTCGGCCTGGTGACGGGCTACTCGCCCGCGACGATCGCCTCGATCGAACAGGGACGGCGCATCCCGTCGGACCACTTCATCGACAAGGCCGACGAGATGCTGGACGCGAGCGAAGTCCTCAAGGAGATGAAGGAGGAGATCCGCAAGGCCCGCTATCCGCTGTTCTTCCAGGGGGCGGCGACGCTGGAGCGGGAAGCCGTCGAGCTGCACTTCTACGACACGCACGTGGTCAACGGCCTGTTGCAGACGGAGGACTATGCGCGATGTGTCTTCGAGATGCACCAGCCCGCGCTGGACGAGGAGACGGTCGAGCGGCGCCTGGCGGCCCGTATGGCCCGGCAGGAGATCTTCACCAGGGGGTCCACGCCGTTGATGAGTTACGTCATCGAAGAGGCGGTGCTACGACGGCCCATCGGTGGTCGCCGTGTCATGAGAGGCCAGTTGGAGCGAATCCTCCAGGTCGGGCGGAGGCGTGACGTGGTCGTACAGGTGATGCCGACGGACTGTGAGGAGCATGTCGGCCTCGCCGGACCGTTCACCCTGATCGAGACCAGCGAGGGACGACGTATCGCCTACGCCGAGGTGCAGAAAAGCGGCACCCTCTACACGGAGCGGAAGTCTGTCCGTGAACTCGAAGTGCAGTATGGGATCATCCGTGCTCAGGCGCTTACTCCGAGTGAGTCCATGGCCTTCGTCGAGAGGTTGCTGGGAGAGACATGAGGAATCGGGAGTCGAAGCCGAGCACGGCGGAACCGGCTTGGTTCAAGAGCAGTTACAGCAGCGGTGAGGGCGGCCAGTGTGTCGAGGTCGCCGCCCGTCCCGAGAGCGTCCGCGTACGGGACTCCAAGGACACCGCCCGGCCCGGTCTGGAGGTCGGCCCGGACGCCTGGACGTCCTTCCTCGGCCTGGCGTCCCGCTCGCACGTCTGACGTTCACATCGCGCCTGTGCCCTGTGCTCCCGACTCCCTTGGAAGTACGGGGCACAGGCATGCCGACCCCTCTACGATCACCGGTCATGGCCACCCTGATCGTGACCGTCGGGGCGTTCGGCCACGGGCCGCCGGCGTGGGGTCGTCGGTTCAGGCCGGCGGCCCTGACTGGCCGTTTCGCTGCCCGGTCAGACGCTGGACGGAAGCGGTTCGAGGTGCCGCGCCACGACCGCCCGTATCCCGTCGGGGCCCGCCCCGTCGCGCAGTCCGCGCTTCGGCAGCAGGGCCATTCCGCCCACCGTGTCGTCGATGACCAGTATGAAGAGGTTCGCCGTCTCGATGTAGTGGCGGAACGACGCCCACGGGATCGTGGTCTCCACGAGTGCCGTGGCGGCGTGTACGCCGGTGTCGTCCGCCCGCATGGTGTACTCGCCCTGGGAACGCGCATACCCGGTCATTTGCCGCACCCGGTGCAGCTGGTTCACCCACCCGCCCACGAGACTCCCCAGAATCGGGCACAAGGCTACGGCCACCAGCACGGTCACCCCCTTGGGTGCCGAGAGCGTCAGGAGGGCCACAAGGACGGCCGCCGTGATCAGCCCGGCGATCAGTGGAAGACGCCACCAGTGCGCGGAGGAGCCGGACCGTGCGCGCAGGGCCTCGGCCATGTCGGCCCGCGTCGGCAGATAGGTCAGCTCGATGTCGGCCGATACCGGGGCCGCCTCCCGCTCCTCGTTCTGCATGGAGCGGGATCGTAGCTGCCCCCGGCGGATCGCCTTGACCAGGACCCCGGGCTCCGTGCGTCCCCCTGTCGGTTGTGGCTGACCGGTGTGTCCGGAGGGGATAACGCCGGTATGCGTGATGACGAGGCGGCCGGCTCGCAGGAGACACCCGAATCCGCCCTCGACGGCGGGCAGAACGCCACCGTCGGGCCGTTGGGCAGGAGGATCATCGGTTTCTGCATGATGGGCATGGCCGTTGTGGCGCTTGTGGGCCAGACCTTGGGGCTCTGGCAGGGGATCTACGACTTGTTCGGCTCCGAGGAGAACGGTTCTGCCCCGTCGTCGGCGGACGGCATCCGCCCGCCTCCGGCCGAGGTCTCCGGCCGGCCGGGGTCCGCGCCCCGCTGCGAGGCGTCGGACGACCGGCAGGTGCTGATCGAGCTCAAGGGGGAACCGACCCGTTCCGGGGCGCACGCGGTGGCCACGGTGAGGTGCGAGGTCGGTCCGGGGGACCGCCTGTCGTGGGTGGTGCGCAAGGAGACCGGTGATCCGGGCCGGCCGCGCGTCCACTACACCCTGAGGTACGAGCTGGGGCGGCAGGGGCCGGGACGGTACACCTACGACGCGGATCTCAGCACCACCGCGCCTGGGTCCGAGCGATCCCTGATCGCCGTCCTGATGGACGACGCCACCTACCGCGAGGTGAAGGCGGGCAGGGATCCCGAGACCGCCTATGTGGACCTGCCCTCGCCCGTCCCCGTCGTGTCCAACTCGCTGCTGATCACCACACCCCGGTAGCGCGCCGGCAGGAGAGGGCGGCCGCCGGGCCGGAGGGCGCTTTACCCGTCGTGCCCTCGACCGGGACACTGGTGCGGGAACGGCGCGGGGGAGAAGCGGGGGCGAACATGGCCGAGGGACAGGGGAGTTGGGGCAGACCGGTGCCGCTGGGACAGGCCGGCGCCTCCGAGGCGGCCCACTTCGTCGCCGCTCCGCTGCTGGCCGGCGCCTGCATCGCCACCGTCGGCGTACTGGGCGCGGACGCGGAGAAGTTCCGCTGGCCCGGGCCGGCGATGCTGCTGCTCACCCTCGCCTTCGCCGCGCTCGTCGGCAGCGTGCAGTACGGCTTCCACTCCCGCCGTCACCTCTACTCCCCTGCGGACGTGGAGTCCTGGCACCCGCCGGACTCCCTCAGGCCCTCCGCCGAGCTGTTGCGCCGCGAGCAGCGCCGCCACTTCGGGGAGTGGCTGCGGCTGAGCCGCCGCGCGGCCCTGACCTACAACCTGGGGATCGCCCTGCTGGGCGCGGGCGGGGCGCTGGCCCTCGCGGCCCCCGAGGGCGCCTCGTTCTGGCACGCGGCGTGCCGCTGGGCGGCGAGCGCCGTGCTGGCGGCCGGCGCCCTGGCGGAGCTGGAATGGACGCTGCGGGAGTGGTGGACGCGCAGGGCGCTGCTGCGCGCCGCCCGGGCCGGCGGGGGAGATGACGGGCGGAGAGAGACAGGCCGGGGAGAGGGCAGGAGGGAGGGGCGTGATGTCTGAGTCCGTCGTGCGCGCCGTCGGCGGCCCGTGGGAGCCGGAGGTGACGCACTGCTGTGTGTGCGGGGGGCCGCTGCTGCTGCGCGGGCGTCCGCTGACGGTGCGTCCGCGCGTGTGGTCCCTGCGCAGGCGGGACTTCTGGGACGACTTGGCGTACGACCACGACGGCGGCTGCGCCGCGGCGGCGGTCCCGGCCGCAGTGCTCGTCGGGATGAGCAGGGAGCAGGCCCTGGCGGAGGCGGCCCGCCGCGCCGCCCCGCCGGGGGAGGGGGAGAGCGGCGGGGAGGACGGAGGCGGTTGAGTTCGGCGGAGCCTAAGTCGGGCATACGGGCAACATCCGTACCCGGCGGGGCGGTTCGCCGCCGGGTACGCCGCAGACAGCCGAGCCGAGGAGGACCGTATGGCCGTCACGTTCCGCAAGAGCATCCGGATCCTGCCCGGAGTGCGACTGAACCGCAACCGCCGTTCCTGGTCGCTCAGCCTGGGCAAGGGGAAGGGCCCCAGGTACACGTTCGGGTCCGGGGGACGGCGCACCAGGTCGATGAACCTTCCCGGCCCGTTCGGATACCGCAGGACGACGACGAGCCGGAGCCGCCGCGGCGGCCGCTGAGGCCGAGGCGTCCCCGAGCGCCGCACGACGTACCCCGGGCCGGCCCCGGAACCCTTCAGGGGTTCCGGGGCCGGCCCTTTCACGGATTCACGGAGAACCGGCGGAGGGCCGCCGAACGGCCGCCGAATGGCCGAAAAGGGGCTGTGCGGAACCTTGCCAGTGACCAGTGGCGTACATACAGTCAACCTACTCGCCGGTATTGACATGCTCACTAATACCGGAGGAGCCCCCGTGTGCCCCGGCCGGGCGCGGGGTGGAGCCGCGCCACCGCGGGTGCCGGCCCGTCACCGGGCCGCGTCCACCCGCCTTGCACAGCAAGCACCAGCACCGCACCAGCAAGCACCAGCACAGAACCTCGCAATCCGTATGCCACAGGCACGTCCGCGAGATGTTCGCGGGCTCCGCCGGAAGGGTGTTTCATGAAGGACGAGCAGGAGAGACCGGTGGACGGCCGCGTCAGATGGCGCAGGTTCGCCGCCGTGTGCGTGCCCGGCTTCGCCGTCACCGGCGTACTGGCCGTCGCGCTGGCCGAGGGAGCCCTCGCCGCGTCGTTCGCCGTGTCCGGCCAGCAGTTCAAGGTGTCCGCGGACCGGCTCACCGGCGAGGGCTTCGTGCAGTACGGCAGCGTGGACGTCAACGCCCGCGACCAGCTGCTGCCCGTCGCGGTGACCGGCATCAAGAAGGCGGAGATGGAGAGCCTGTGCCAGTCCGTCGTCACCACCCTGCCCATGCTCGGCGACATCTCGCTCAAGCTGTCCGCCGGGACCGGCGACAAGCCGGTGGAGGCCACCGACCTGTTCGTGGACGCCACCCAGCTCTCCGGTGACGCCTCGTTCGAGAACATCGAGATCGGCCGCGACGCCTCCACGCTGGACAAGGGCCCCGAAGGCGGGCAGGGCATGCAGGACGCCTTCTCCCAGCAGGCCGACACCATAAGGATCAGCGATCTGGAGCAGACCGCCTGGGCGACCAACGCGGGCACGTTCAAGCTCGCCGACCTCAGCATGAAGATCACCAAGGGCAAGCGCGAATGCTTCTGAGGTGGCGGCGCTGGCGCCGTGGCCGGCCCTTCTGGGGCGGGCTGGTCACCGTCGCCGCCGGCGTGGAGATCGCGGTCATCCCCCTGGCCCCGATGAAGGTCATGCTGCACCAGGGAGTCGCGGGCGCCATGTCCGTCCTCCTGGGCGCCGTACTGATCGTGCTGGGCCTGTCGGCCTGGTTCACGCCGCACTACCGCACCCTCACCGGCATCCTCACGGCCATGATCGCCGCGGCCGCGCTGGTCCTGTCCAATCTCGGCGGCTTCCTGATCGGGACGGTCGCCGGACTCATCGGCGGCGGGCTCGTCTTCGGCTGGCAGCCGAGGGCGGCGCCCGCGCCGCAATCCCCCCACCCCAACCCCCCCTTAGTCGAGGAGGAAGCGTGACCCTCAGCGCATTACGTTCCCGCACCCCCCTGTCCATCGGCGCCGGTCTGGCCGCCGCGGCCGCTCTGACCCTGGCCGGGGGCGGCACCGCCGCGGCCGAGCCGGCCGCCGTCGCGGGCTCCACGACCGTCACCCCCGCCGGGCACTACTTCGCCGCCGACCTCAACGGCAGCGCCACCTTCAAGGCCGGCGTCGTGACGGTGACCTGCACGGTCTCCAGCTCCGCCCCCACGGGAACCGGCGACGCCAACCGCGTCCCCGCCGCTCCGGACAACCACAACGCCGCCGGCCCGGTCGGAGGCCCGCTCACCGCGCCCACCTACAGCTCCTGCCGCACCAGCATGCCGGGCGTCTGGGCCACCGTCACCACCAGCGGCTCCTGGGGCGTCTCCGTCCAGCACGGGGCGCCGTCCACCGCGACCCTGTCCATGCCCAGCGGCGGACTGGTCGTCCAGACCAGCGGCCTGGCCAACTGCACCGTGACCGCCGCGCCCGACGCCGGCGCCTCGATCCCGGGCACCTGGACCAACGGGGCGCCCTCCAAGCTCACCTTCACCAACGTCTCCGTGCCCGTCGACGTCGTCGGCGGGTTCGGCTGCCCGACCAGCGCGAGCAGCTCCGTCTTCAACGCCACCTACGACATCACCGACGCGACCGACCCCGCCTCGCAGATCACCGTGACCGACTGACCGACTGACCGGGGGAGCGGCGGCTCCCCCTCCCAAGGGCCCCGGGCGGCGACCAGGCCACCGCCCGGGGCCCGTCGCGCGCGGGCCGTACGGCGCCGCGCCGCGCGGCCTGCGCGGTTCAGCCTGCCGCCGTACGGCCGCCGAACACCCGCTCCTCGATACGGGAGCGCACCTCGGCGGTCAGGCGCGACAGGGCCTCGGAGGCGACGGGACGCGGCGGCACCGGATCCACCACACGCCGCGCCTCGTCGGGCAGCCGTGCCAGATCGGCCTCGAAGCGCTCGCGGGCGACCGCCAGGGTCGCGGGGGCGGCGACGCGCCGGCCGCCGGTCATCACCGTCTCCAGCAGCGGCTCGGCACCGGGCGGCGGCTCCTCCTCCCGCAGGGCGACGACATCGGCGAAACCCGGGCCGCGGAAGACCTGCTTGGCCCCCGGAGCGGTCACCTTGGCCGCCGACAGCTTCATCACCGGCCGCCCGTCGTAGGACACCAGCTTGTAGGCGGAGTCCAGATAGGGGGCGTCGGCCGAGACCCCGACGCGGGTGCCCACGGCGTAGACGTCGATCGGGGCGCCCGAGCGCACCAGGCGGTCGACGCCGTACTCGTCCAGGCCGCCGCTGGCGGTGATCCGCACCTCCTCCAGCCCGGCCGCGTCCAGGATCCGCCGCGCGCGCACGGCCAGTTCGCCCAGATCGCCGCTGTCCAGCCGGACGGCGCAGCCGGGCCCGTACTCCAGGTCGCGCAGCACCCGCGCCGCCGTCCGCACGCCCTCCTCGGTGTCGTAGGTGTCCACCAGGAAGGTCACCGGGCCCGGATGGACCCGGGCGAAGGCGCGGAAGGCCGCCTCCTCGTCCTCGTACGCCTCCACGAAGGAGTGCGCCATGGTGCCCACCGCCGGAATGCCGTAGGCGGCGGACGCGGCCACGTCACTGGTGCCGGCGAAACCCACCAGGGCGCCGAGCCGGGCCATGCGCAGGCCCGCCTCGACCCCGTGGGTGCGGCGCAGCGAGAAGTCCACCACCGGGCGGCCGCCGGCGGCCAGGACGCAGCGCGCCGCCTTCGAGGCGATGGTGGTCTGGTGGCTGAGCTGGTTGAGCAGACAGGTCTCCACCAGCTGCGCCTGCGGCAGCGGGGCGGTCACCTCCAGCAGCGGCTCGCCCGCCAGCACGATCCGGCCCTCGGGCACCGCCCGCACCTCGCCGGTGAACTCCAGACCCCGCATCGGCTCCAGGTCCTCCACCGGCCGGTGCAGCGCCTCGGCGAAGGCGGCGGCCTCGCTCGCGCCGACCCGCAGTCCCTCCAGGTACGACAGTGCCGACTCCAGCCCCGCCGCCACCAGGAAGCCGCGGTGCGGCGGCAGCTTCCGCACGAACAGACTGAAGACGGCCTCGCCGGTCATGTCCTCGCGCAGGTAGGCCAGGGCCATGCTCACCTCGTACAGGTCCGTGGTGAGCGCTCCGGGGACGGTCATCTGTCCGGTCATGTCCGCAGTCTCCTTCCGTGCGCGGCCCGGCGCACCTCCACCCGGCCCGGCCCCTTCCGACCGGAAGCCCGTCAGCCCGTCAGCCCGGCTCCATGTAGGGGCGGCGGAAGGCCGGGGCGGGCCCGGCACCGTACGGGTACACCGCCGCCAGCGCCTGGTCGGCCGCCGCCCGGAGCGGGCCGGAGGTGTCCACGGTGACGGCGTCCGGCCACGGCGCCTCCCGCCGCGCCATGGCGGCGGCCACCTCCGCCCCGGCGTCGGAGACCCCCGGCGCGCGTCCGGCCAGCCGGGAGTCGGCCACATCACCCGGCGTCCGGCAGTTCAGGGCGACCAGTTCCGCGCCGGCGCGCCCGGCGGTCCGCCGGGCCGCCTCCCGCTGCTCCGGGTCCGTCCAGCTCGCGTCCAGCACCACCGACTCGCCCGAGGACAGCAGGGCGTCCGCGCGGTCCAGGAGGGCGGAGTAGGTGGCGCGCGTCCGCTCGGGCGTGTACAGGCCCTCGCCGTAGGGAGCGGGCGCCGGCTGCTCGGCCGGGATGCCCGCCAGCTCCTTGCGGACGCGGTCGCTGCTGAGCAGCGTGACGCCCATCCGGTCCGCCAGCGCCCCCGAGAGCGTGGACTTGCCGCGGCCCGGCAGCCCGCCGACCAGGATCAGGCGTACGGCGGAGGCGCGCAGGTGGAGCAGGGCCGTCGTCACCAGCCCCCGTGCCTCCTCCTGCGCCCCCGGCGCGCCCTGGACGGCCTGGATGAGGGAGACCTTGGCACGGACGAAGGCGCGGTAGGCGACGTAGTGGTGCCACAGGGAGGGCGGCGCGGGGTCCGCGGAGTACTCGCTGTAGCGGGCCAGGAAGAACGCCGCCGCGTCCGGTGCGCCCAGACGCTCCAGGTCCATCGCGAGGAACGCCGCGTCGTCCAGGCCGTCGACGTAGCGCAGCCGGTCGTCGAACTCCAGACAGTCCAGGACGCGCGGGCCGTCGTCGAGGCAGAAGATGTCCTCGGCCCGCAGATCGCCGTGCCCGTCCACGACCCGGTTGCGGCGGATGCGCGTCTCGAACAGCACCTCGCGGCCGCCGAGGTAGCGGCGCACCAGCCGCTCGGCCTCTGACACCCCTTCGGGCAGCCCGACCGAGCCCTCCATGGCGCGGACCTCGGTGAAGTTCGCCTCCCAGCGCCCGGCGAGCGCGTCCCGGGTGCCCTCGCGCACCACCTCCGGCCCGCGCGGGGAGTCCGCGTGCCGCGCCGCCAGCAGCCGCGCCACGGCCCGCAGCGGCTCTTGTACGTCCTCGCCCCGGCGCACCAGGGCGGACAGCCGGCGCCCGGCCGGCATACGGCGCATCACCACGACCGGCTCGGGCCCGCCGTCCCCCTCCCGCCCGGAAGGGGAGTCGAAAGGGCAGTGGACCTCCGCGAGCCCCAGGTAGACGTCGGGTGCGAAACGGCGGTTGAGCTCGATCTCCCGCTCGCAGCCCCGCCGCCGGGCGGCGAGGGTGGTGAAGTCCACGAACCCCAGGCCGACCGGCTTCTTGAGCTTGTAGACGCGGTCCGCGAGGAAGAACAGCACCGCGGTGTGGGTCTCGCCGAGCTCCGCGCGCGGGGGGTGTGCCGCTCCCGCCCCGGTACCGGGGCCGGCGTCGGGGCGGGGGCCGGGACCGGGACCGGAGGTCGGGGGTGTGGGCATCCTGTGGCTCCTTGGCTGCCGTCGAGCGTGCTGAGGTCGTGCGGGGGCCGCGCGGGCCGCGGCCCCCGCACGGTGGGAGTACCGGGAAGGCCGCTCCGGAAACCCGCCGCCCCGCCCTGAGCGGGACGCGGGCCGTACGCCGTCCGATGGAACCCTCACGGCACCGGGGTTACCGTGGGAGGCGGAGGCCGCAGGCGTATCCACGCCGAGGAGGCGCCGGCGATGCCCGGTGCGGCGGCCACCGAAACCGGCGGGCCGGCGGGCGGAGGGCACCGCGGGAGACACGGCCGCGCCGGGACGGCTGCGGAGGGCCGCGGCAGGCGCGTACATCCGGACCGGGCCGAACGCATCCGGACCCATCGGCCCCGCACCACCCCAGGGAGCAGACGATGGCTCACACACAGGACTGGAAGATCCGCCTCCACCTCTTCGAGGAGGAGGGCACGACGAAGGCCCGCGCGGTACTGGACCTCGGGGGCACGGAGATCAGCGGGCAGGGCGTCGCGCGGCGCAACCCGCACGACAGGGACGTCCCCGAGATCGGCGACGAACTCGCGGCGGGACGCGCGATGAACGACCTGGCGCAGAAGCTGCTGAGCGTCGCGCGCACCGACATCGAGGGCGTGGCGCACCCCGGGCCCTGACCCCGGCCGGCCCGGCGCCCCGGCCCCGGACGCGCCCCCGGCCCGCGGGCGCGTCCTTCGGAGCCGCCCACACCGGCAGCCGGCGGGCCGCCAGACCGGGGAGGCCCGATGAGCACACGGGAGATGTCCGACGAACGGGTGACGGCCGCGGTCCGCGACGCCGCCGCGGCCCCGTCCATGCACAACACCCAGCCGTGGCGGTTCCGCTACCTGAGGAGCGAGGGCGCCTTCCAGATGCGCGCGGACTTCGGCCGGGCGCTCCCGCACGCCGACCCCGACGGGCGCGCCCTCCACATCAGCTGCGGCGCCGCCCTGTTCAACCTGAGGGTCGCGCTCGCCCACGAGGGGCTGCGGCCGGTGACCCGGCTGCTGCCGGACCCGGACGATCCCGCCCTGCTCGCCGTGGTGCGGCCGGCCGGTCCCGGGGACGGCGAGGGCGGCGGGAGTGGCGGGGACGGTGAGGACGGGATCGGCGCGCTCCACCCGGCCGTACACCGCCGCCACACCAGCCGCCGGCCGTTCACCGGGGCGGAGATCCCCCAGGCGCTGCGCACCGCACTGTCCGACGCCGCACTGAGGGAGGGCGCCCTGCTGGACTTCCCCGGGCCGAGGCATCTGCGGTGGGTGCTGGAACTGGTGGAGGAGGCCGAGGCCCGCAACCGCGCCGACCGCGGCGAGGCGGAGGACCTGGCGCACTGGACCCGCACCGGAACCGCCGCGACCGCCGGGGCGGACGCCGTAGCCGGGGCGGGCACGGCCGGCGACGGGATCCCCGAGTACGCCTTCGGGCCGCGCAAGTTCGACGGGCGCGCCCCGGTGCGGGACTTCGCGGGCACCGGGCACGTGGCCGGGCGCCGCTCGGAGACCTTCGAGCGGCAACCGCAGATCGCCCTGCTCAGCACGGTGAAGGACCGCCCCGCGGACTGGCTGAGGGCGGGGCAGGCCATGGAGCGCGTCCTGCTGCTGGCGACCGGAGAGGGCCTGGTCGGCTCGCCGGCCACCCAGCCCGTGGAGTGGTCCGACCTGCGCTGGCCGCTGCGCGATCCGGTGTCGGGCCGGGGCCAGGTGCAGATGGTGCTGCGGCTGGGATACGGGCCGCCGGGGCCCGGCACCCCGCGCCGCCCGCCGGGAGAGGTGCTCGACATCGAGCCTTAGCGCGTCGTGCCGCGGCACGACGCGCCAAGGCCGGATCCGGCCGGGTCATCCCCGGCCGGATCCGCCGGCTCCGCGCGGCTCCGTGGTGTCCGGGCCGGGGCCCGGGGCGGTGCCCGGGTCCTCGCGGTGGTGCAGATGACGGACGTGGGCATCGGGCCCGGGGAAGACCAGCGATACCCGGCCGGTGTCCGACCAGCGCACGTCGTACGGCGGTGTCCCGTCGTCGTGGTGCAGCCCGATGATCTCGCCGTCCCGCCGGGCGACGCCCGTGGCCGGGCTCTCGATGATCAGCTCGTCTCCCAGTTCCGCGTGCATGGCCGTCACCGCTCTCCGAGACTCTCCGGAGCCCGCCCTTCGAGGCCTCTGCTCCGGCCTCCGCGCGCCCCGGACGCAGGGCCGGGTACCCCGCGACGCGGTACCCGCAACCAGTGGGCGCAACCCTGCGGGGTCTCCGATTGCGGCGCCTGCGGGCCGCGCCCACACTGAGGACCATGAGCACCGCCCTCCCCGAGATCCGGCCCGGTGCGGGCGGCGCGGACGGCGGCGGCGCGCCCCGATGAGCATCGGGACCGAGCCCCTGGGGGACGCCCCGCTCCCGGCCGGGAGCGCGGCGCAGACGATGCCGGCCGCGCAGGTCCACGTCGCGCTGGGCACCTCCCCGCGCGGCCTGACCGAGGCCGAGGCCGCCGCACGGCGCGAGAGGTACGGGCCCAACCGGCTGCCGCGCGCCGCCCGCCGCGGCTCCTGGCGGTTGCTGACCGCCCAGTTCACCGACTTGTTCGCGGTCGTCCTGGTCGTCGCGTCGGCGGTCACCTTCCTGGCCCACGCCCTCCGGGACCCGCCGCGGGAGGGCACCCTGCAACTGGCCGTCGCCATCCTCTGCGTGGTCGTGCTCAACGCGGCCATCGGCTTCGCCCAGGAGTACTCCGCCGAGCGCACCGCCGAGACGCTCCGGGCGATGGTGCCGCACACCAGCCGGGTGCTGCGCGGCGGCGAGCGGCGAGAGGTCCCCGCGGACGAACTGGTGCCCGGTGACGTGGTGGTGCTGGAGGCCGGGGACGCGGTACCGGCCGACTGCCGCCTGGTGGAGGCCCACGAGGTATCGGTCGACAACGCGCCCCTGACCGGGGAGAGCGCACCCGTGCGCCGCACCGCCGACGCCGTGGCGCCCGGACCGCCCCTGGAGGCCCGCAACCGCGTCTTCATGGGCACCGACGTCGTCACCGGCACGGCCAAGGCCGTGGTGTGCGCCACCGGCTCGGCCACGGAGTTCGGACGGATCTTCCGGCTGGCGTCCGCGGCGCCCCGGCAGCGGACGCCGCTGCAGCGCCAGGTCGCCTCCATGGCACGCCGGGTGGCGGGTACGGCGCTGGCCGTCGGCGCGGCGCTGTTCGCCGTACGCCTGCCCGCCGGCCAGGACCCGGTGGCCGGCTTCGTCTTCGCGCTGGGCGTGATGGTCGCCCTCGTCCCCGAGGGGCTGCCCGCCACCCTGTCGGTGTCCCTGGCGATCGGGGTGCGGCGCATGGCCCGGCGGCACGCGCTGGTCAAGAAGCCGCTGGCGGTGGAGGCGCTGGGTGCCACCACCGTGATCTGCACCGACAAGACCGGCACCCTGACCCGGGCGGAGATGACCGTCACCCGGGTGTGGGCCGGCGGGAGGACGCACCCGGTCTCGGGGGTGGGCTACGAACCGGCCGGGGAGGTGGACGACCCCGCGGCGGTACGCCCGCTGCTGCGCGCGGCGGCCATGTGCTGCGACGCCCGGCTCCTGCCGCCCGCGGAGCACCAGGGGTGGCGGGTCCTGGGCGACACCACCGAGGGGGCGCTGCTGGTGGCCGCGGCCAAGGCCGGGATCGACCCGGACGCCGAGGAGGCCGCGGCCCCCCGTGCCGCCGAGCACCCCTTCGACCCGGCCCGCAAGCTGATGAGCACAGTCCACCGTGCCTCCGGCGGCGCGGACCGCCCGCCGTACACCGCCTTCGTCAAGGGCGCTCCGCACGAGGTGCTCGCCCGCTGCGAGGCCGTCGACTGGCGCGGCGACCGCAGGGAGCTGACACCGAAGGTGCGCGCCGCCGTCACCGCCGCGCACGACGAGATGGCCTCCCGGGGCCTGCGCGTCCTGGGTGTGGCCCACCGCCGGCTGCCGGACGGGCCGCGCCCGGGACGGGAGGAGACCGAGTCGGGCCTGACGCTCCTGGGCCTGGCCGGCATGCTCGACCCGCCGCGCCCGGAGGTCAGCGACGCGGTCGAGGCCTGCCGCCGCGCGGGCGTGCGCATCGTGATGGTCACCGGCGACCACCCGCTGACCGCCGAGGCCGTCGCCCGCCGCGTGGGCATCGTGCGCGGCCCCGAACCGGCGGTGGTGACCGGCGCGTGTCTGGAGCCGATGGACGACCGGGACCTGGACGCCCTGCTCGCCCAGGGGCGCGAACTGCTGCTGTGCCGGGTCGCCCCCGAACACAAGGCCCGCATCGTGGCCGCCTTCCAGCGGCGCGGCGAGGTCGTCGCCGTCACCGGCGACGGCGCCAACGACGCCCCCGCCCTCAAACACGCCGACATCGGTGTGGCGATGGGCGCCTCCGGCACCGACGTCGCCCGCGAGGCCGCAGTGATGGTGCTGCTGGACGACTCCTTCGCCTCCATCGCCGCCGCCGTCGGGCTCGGCCGCTCCGTCTACCAGAACATCCGCAGGTTCCTCGTCTACGTCTTCAGCAGCAACATCGGCGAGCTCGGACCCATCCTGGCGGCGACCGCCGCCGGTTTCCCGCTCGTGCCCATCAGTGCCGTCCAGGTACTCGCGATCGACCTGGGCACCGACGTCATGCCCGCCCTCGCGCTGGGCGCCGAGCCGCCGGAGCCCGATGTGATGGACCGCCCGCCGCGTCCCAGGCGCGAGCGGCTGTTCTCCGCGGCCGTGGTGGGGCGCGTGCTGTTCCTCGGAGGCATCCAGACGGTCTGTGTGAGCGCGGTGTTCCTGTGGCAGGTGGGCTCCTCGGGCATCCCCTACGCGGACTTCACCGAGGACACCCCCGTCTACCGGGAGGCGGTCACCATGGTCCACGCCGGCATCGTGCTCAGCCAGTTCTTCATCGCCCTGTCGGTGCGCACCGACCGGCGCAGCGCCCTGCGCCCGGCGGTGCTGACGTCCAACCCGTGGCTGCTGGGGGCAGGTCTCCTGGCGGTCGCCGCCATGGTGGCGATCAGCTACGTGCCCCTGCTGCGGGGCCTGTTCAACACCGCGCCGCTGGAGTTGGCCGACTGGGCCCTCCTGACGGGCCTGGGCGTGCTGCCGCTGCTGGCCGACGAGGCCCGCAAGGCGTGGCTGCGGCGCCGGCGCCCCGCGCGGGGCGGGGAGCCGCCGCACCGGGGGGCGCGGAGGGAGGGCGGCGCGCGATGAGGGTGGTGATCGCCGGCTGCGGGCGGGTGGGTTCCGCGCTCGCGGTCCGGCTGGCCGCCGAAGGCCACGACGTACGCGTCGTCGACCGCTCGGCCGGGGCGCGCGGCCGGCTGCCGGCCGGCTTCACCGGGAGGTTCCGGCAGGGCGGCGAGTACGCCCGTGCCGCGCTGGAGGCCGCCGGCATCGAGCACGCGGACGCGTTCGTCGCCGTGGCCTCCGAGGACAACAGCAACATCGTCAGCGCGCGGACGGCCAGGGACACCTACCGGGTGCCCGTCGTCCTGGCCCGTGTCGATGACGGCGGACGGGCCGACATCTGCCGTGAGCTGGGCATCCCCACCATCGCCGGCGTCCAGTGGACGGTGCACCGCATCCACCGGATGCTGTTGCACCGCCATCTCGTCCCGGAGGTCGCCTTCGGCGGCGGCGAGACGCTGCTGGTGCGCTCCCGGCTCCCGGGCCACCTCACCGGGAGGCGGCTGACCGACCTCGACGTCGACGGCGAGATCCGCGTCGTGGAGGTCACCCGCGCCGGCCGCTCCCTCGTCCCCGCCCACGGCACCCGCGCCGAACCGGGCGATCTGGTCTCCTTCGCCGTCGCGGCCACCTCTCTGGACCGGCTGCGCGGCTTCCTGGACAGGGAGCTGGGCACATGAGGGTCCTCATCGCGGGCGCCGGGCACCTGGGCGAGCAGATCGCACGGGCGCTGGCCGCCGCCCGCAACGAGGTCGTCCTCGTCGACCGGGACGAGGAACGGGCCGCCGGGCTCGCCGGCCGGCCCGACGTCGGCGTGGTCGCGGGGGAGGCGTGCGAACCCGCCGTCTTGGAGCGTGCCGGTGCGCTCACCGCGGACGTCCTGATCGCCGCCACGGACCGGGACGAGGACAACCTCGTCATCGGCCTGCTGGCCAAACGCCGGTTCGCCGTCCCGCGCGTGGTCGCCCGCGTCAACGACACGGAGAACGCCTGGCTGTTCGACGGCCGCTGGGGCGTCGACGCCGCCATCCCCGCGACCACCCCGCTGATCTCCCTGGTGGAGGAGGCCACCGGGGCGGCCGACACGGTGGCGCTGCTGCGGCTGAGCAGGGCGGGCGTGGACGTCATCGAGACCGCGATCACGCCGCGCTCCCGCGCCGTCGGCCGGCTGCTGGGGGAAGTCGGCCTGCCGCCCGGCACCGTGGTGGCCACCGTCGTACGCGACGGCCGGCCCACCGTCCCCGCACCGCAGATGCGGCTGAGGCCCGGCGACGAGCTGCTCCTGGTGTCGCACTCCGCCACCGAGGAGGAGATCCGCGCGGCCTTCCGGTGACGGGCGGGGCGGGGAGTGGTGGGGCCGGCTCGGGGACGGGTCAGTTCGGGGAGTAGGTCAGGCAGTCGGCCGTGCCGTGCAGGGCGCCCACCGAGATGCCGGTCGCCTGGCACTCGAAGTCGGTGTTGTGCCGGCAGTCCGACATCTTGCAGGCGCCGACGTGCGCGGCGGCCTCCGGGCTGCCGCCCTTGCGCGGGGCGGCGAAGAACGTGTCGCATTGGGCCTGCTGGGGGTCGCCGACGGTGATGGCGAGCGCGTGGCAGGCGTGCTCCCTGTTGTACGCGCAGGGCTCCACGGCGCATTCGGTCACAGCGGGCATGTCCATGGATCTCTCCAGTGCTCTTCGGGTGTCCTCGGGCGCTTTCGGTGTTCGGCGGGCACCCGGCCCGGGGCCGGGCTGTCCGAGGTGGAGGCTTTCCCGGCCGGGCGGAGACGCCTGCCCCCGGAACGCCGCAGTTCACCCGATGAGCCGAGCGCGGAGAGGCCGCCGGATCCCCGTCCGGTCAAATAGTGTGCCAAGCAGTTCGTATGACTAAGTTGGAAGTCGAGCAGAACGGCCCGGACCGGACATCCTGGGGCGGGGCAGCGGTCCGCCCGGGTGAACCGATACCTTTGGGTAAAGGCTCTGAGGCCTGACGGAAGGACCGGTGGGCATGGGGAGCGAGAAGGACGCAGGGCGTCTGCCTCGGCTGCAGTTGGACGAGTTGCTGGACGAGCTGCAGGCTCGCGTCGACGCGGTGCGCGGCACCCGGGACCGGGTGCACAGCCTGCTCGAGGCCGTGATGTCGGTGGGGCAGGAGCTGGAGCTGTCCCACGCACTCCAGCGGATCGTGGAGGCGGCGGTGCTGCTGGTCGACGCCGAGTACGGCGCCCTCGGCGTCATCGGTGAGGACGGCAGGCTGTCCCAGTTCATCCCGGTGGGCATCGACGCGGAGACGGTCGGGGCCATCGGCCCGCTGCCGTCGGGCCACGGGCTGCTGGGAGAGCTGATCCGCCACCCGGAGCCGCTGCGCATCCCGGAGCTGGCCGAGCACCGCAACTCATCGGGCTTCCCGGCCAACCACCCGCCGATGCACTCCTTCCTGGGCGTGCCGATCCGGGTGCGCGAGGAGGTCTTCGGCAACCTCTACCTGACCGAGAAGCGGGGCGGGGCGGAGTTCGACGCCGAGGACGAGGCGGTGCTGTCCACCCTCGCCGTGGCGGCGGGCGTGGCCATCGAGAACGCCCGCCTCTACGAGCAGGCCCGCAACCGCGAACGCTGGATGGAGGCCAACGCCGAGATCACCGCCGGACTGCTGTCCGGGGCGGACGAGCAGGAGGTGCTGGCGCTGGTCGTCGACCACGCGCGCCACATCCTCGCCGCGGACCTGGGCGTACTGGCCCTGCCCCTGGAGGACACCGGCAACCTCCAGGTGGTGCTGGCCGAGGGGAGGAGCGGCGAGGAGTTCCGCGGACTGGTGCTGCCGGCGGAGGGATCGTTCGTGGGGGCGGCGCTGGCCGCAGGCGAGGCGATCACCAGTGTCGACATCGCGAACGACCCCCGTATCTCGGCCGGTACGGAACGCTGGAAGGGCATGGGCCCGACGGTGGCGGTGCCGATGGGCGCCGGCGACGGGGTGCGCGGTGTGCTGCTGCTGGCGCGCAGGGAGAGGCGTGCGCCGTTCACGGAGACGGAGACGGCGCCGCTGGCCTCCTTCTCCGGACAGGCCGCGGTGGCCATGGAGCTGGCGGAGCGGCGCCGCGCGGCCGAGCAGGTGGCCCTGCTGGAGGACCGCGACCGCATCGCCCGCGATCTGCACGACCTGGCCATCCAGCGGCTGTTCGCCACGGGCATGACGCTGCAGAGCACGGTGCGCTTCGTCCAGCACCAGGAGGCGAGCGAGCGGCTGCTGCGGGCCGTGGACGACCTGGACGAGACCATCAAGATCATCAGATCGACGATCTTCGGTCTGCGCAGTCACGGGGAGGGCCGGTCCGGGCAGCAGGGGCTGCGGGTGCGGGTGGCCCGGCTGGTGGAGGAGGCCGTGGGGAACCTGGGCTTCACCCCGGCCCTGCGCATGGAGGGGCTGGTGGACACCGATGTGCCGCCGGCCGTGGCCGACCATGTGGTGGCGGTGCTGGCCGAGGCGCTGTCGAACGTGGCGCGGCACGCGCGGGCCGCGGTGGCGGAGGTCTCGCTGGTGGTGGCGGGCGGCTCGCTGACCGCCACGGTGGCCGACGACGGGGTGGGCATCCCGGAGGGCGGCCGCCGCAGCGGGCTGGTGAACCTGGCGGAGCGGGCCGGGAAGCTCGGCGGCGAGCTGCTGGTGGAGAGACCGCCGTCCGGCGGCTCCCGCCTGGTGTGGCGGGTGCCGCTGGACGGGGCCTGAGGAGCCGGGGCCCGAGGAGCCGGGACCGGGAGCACGGGACGGCGTGGTCAGGCCCCCCTCTCCAGCACCTCCCGCACCGGCCGGCGCGGCGTGGCCGGTCCCTCGGGGCCGTAGCCGAGGCGGACGAGTATCTGGACGTACCGCGGGCCGGAGGTGACGCGCTGCAGGGACACCCTGAGGTCCGGCCACTCGAGGGCCTGGTGCAGCAGTGAGGTCCGCACCGAGTGGGCGGTGGCGACCAGCAGGACGTGTTCCAGGGCCTGCCCGGCGCGGAGCCAGTCCGCGCGCCGGTCGCGGGCCGTGGCCAGGACGGCGATGGTGGGCCCGGTCTCGAACCGGGCCGTGAGGGCGCCGGCCGCCCCGACACCGGAGAAGTCGCGCAGCGGCAGGCGCCCGGTGGCGTCGCGGGCGCCCAGGGCGGCGCCGGGGAGCCCGTCATGGGCGCCCTCGCGCATCCAGGAGCGGTTCTCGGCGCGGCGTTCGTCGGTCTCGGTGTTGCGGCGTTCGGCCGCGGCGGTCAGACGCATCATCCGGGTGGTGTCCCGGGCGCCGGGGAACCACAGCGAGGCGCCCTCGGCGCGGGCGGCGTCGGCCAGCTCGCGCAGGAGCTCCTCGGGCGGGCGGTGCGGGGAGAAGGGGAAGCGGCTGCTGTGCCGGCGCCACAGGGCGGCGTACAGGTCGGGGCGGTGACGCGGGTCGGGGGCGTCGGTCCTCACCGGGCGCACGGAGGCCAGCAGGTCCGGTTCGCCGGGGCGGGGCAGCAGGCGTACGGACGGTTCCCAGCCGGTGTGGGCCACCGCCACGCGGAGGTTGAACAGGGCGGCGCCGACGGAGATGTGCAGGGCCCGCCCGACGGGGTCGGTGTGGCGCAGTCCCCGCCCCGCTGCGGCGCGTACCTCCAGGGTGGAGGTGGCGGGGTCCAGGCGGTAGCGCCAGGGCTGGGTGTTGTGGATCGACGGTGCTGCCACGGCGGCGGAGACGAGGTTCTCCAGGACGACCGCGTCGAGTGTGGTGGGTGGCATGGTGTTCTCCTCCCGTTCCGGCCGCCACCAGGCTGCCCCGGCGGCCGTGTGCCGGGGCAGTGCCGTTGGTCCCGTTCCGTGCCGCCGACCGGTCCAGGCGGCCGGGTGGCCCGGAGAGCGGGGCCGTACGGCCCCACGGCGCGTCCGGTCGGCCCCTGCCGCGGCGGTGCGGCAGGGCGGTTGACTGGAGGCGATGTCAAGGAGGTGCGTCATGGAGAAGGTGGCGGTGGCCCTGTCGGGGGGCGATGCCTACCGGGTTTCGGTGCGCGGTCACGAGTTCACCGTGGACCAGCCGCCGGAGGCCGGCGGCGAGGGGCTGGGGCCCACACCCGTGGACCTGTTCGTCGCCTCGCTGGCGTCGTGCGTGGGCTTCTACGCGGGCCGCTATCTGGCGAGGCACGGGCTGCCGCGCGAGGGGCTGCGGGTGGAGACGGAGTACGAGATGGCCGCCGGCCGGCCGGCGCGGGTGGGGGAGGTGCGGCTGCGCGTGGTGCTGCCGCAGGACATCGGGGAGACGCGCACCCGGGCCCTGGCGGCGGTGGTGGACCACTGCACGGTGCACAACTCGCTGCGGCAGCCGCCGCGGGTGGACATCGGGATCGGCTGAGGAGCCGGGGGCGAGGAGGGGAGCGGCCCGGCCGGGCCGCGGTCTTCGGCCGGGTGCCTTCCGGCCCGGTGCCCCGGTCCGGCTTCCGGGTTCCGCCCGGAGGCCGGGCCTTCGCCGTGTCCTGTGCCGCCTCCCGCCCGGGAGGCGGCACAGGACACGGCGGCTTCGGGCGCTCAGGTGTTCCGGGCCGCCTCTGTGAGCTCGGCGGCGACCGAGCGCGCCCACCGGCGGATGTGCTCGCGGTCGCGGAAGTCGCCGCCCTTGCCCTGCTTGACGATCTGCCGGGCGATGAAACCGCGTGCGTCCTCACCCAGCCGGCCGCCGAAGGTGGTGTGGCCGCGCGCGTCGATCAGGGCGGCCACACGCGCGGCGCCGGGGGCGGGCGGGATGTCGCGCTCCTCGGCGGAGGCGTCCAGCGGGCCGCTGCTGAACAGCCACACCGGCAGCCGCGCCAGCGCGTGGCGCCTGCGCCGGGCGAAGCGGGCGGCCTCCCCGACCCAGCGGCCCGCGTACAGACCGGAGCCCAGCAGGACGGCGTCGTAGGCGTCGAGGTCGCCGAGGGCCGCGGCCTCGGCGGCGGGCAGGACGTCGGCGGTCAGGCCGCTTTCCCGCAGGTCCTGGCCGATCCACTGGGCGATCTGCGCGGTGGAGCCGTTCTTCGAGCCGTAGGCGACGAGTACGTGCGGTGGTGTCATCGTGATCGCCTTCCTGTGCGTTGCCGGCCCTTCCGGGTGCCCGGGAGGGCCGGCTTCGTGCCGGTTGCGCGCCGGCGGTTGCGTCAGTGGTCGCGTCAGTGGTTGCGCAGCCACCGGTCGGCGAGGCCGTGCAGTGCGGGTTCCTCGGGACGCAGCCGTGAGTCGTCCAGGCGGTAGGTCAGGCGGCTGACGACGTCGACCACGCCGTCCAGGCGGCGGATGAGGGCGGTCGCCACGGGGATCTCGCTGCGCCGCTCGACCTGCCCGGTGAGGGTGACCACGCCCTCGGCGACGGAGACGGAGACGGTGTCCGGGGACAGCCACAGGGACCGGATCAGGACCTCGTCGACGACCTGGGCGCGGATGTCGGCGTCCGGGCGGAGGAAGACGCCCAGCAGGTCGCGGCGGGTGACGATGCCGACCAGCCGCTCCTCCTCGTCCAGGACCGGCAGCCGCTGGACGCCGTGCGCGACCATGGTGCGGGCCGCGCGTGCCACGGAGTCCAGGGCGTGGACGGTGACGGCGGGCGCGGTCATCAGCTCGCCGGCGGTCAGCGGTCGTCCGGCGGCCCTGCGGCGGCCGGTGCGTCCCCTGGGCGGGGTGCCGTCCGAGCCCTGGCGCGCCTGGTGGGCCAGGAGGTCGGTCTCGGAGACGACGCCGAGGACCTTGTCGTCACCGTCCACGACGGGCAGGCCGCTGATGCCGTGCCGTGCGAGCAGATGGGCGATCTGCTTGAAGGGTGTCGTCGGGTGGGCCTTGACGACGTCGATCGTCATGACGGCGCCGACCACTTTGTGCTTCATGGCGTCCTCCGTGTTCTCTTCCCGGCGGCCTGTCAGCGCAGCCGGCGCAGGTGTGGGTCGTGGGCGCGCCTGGGCAGCAGGCGCACGTGGGTGTCGACGGCGGTGGCGCCGTCCGGGCGGGCGATGACCGGGCCGAGGTGGGCCTCGGCGAGTTCGGGCAGGTCGCAGGCCATCCGCGACAGGCGCAGCAGGATCTGCTCCAGCGCCTCCAGGTCCACCGGCGCACCGCGGCGCCCGAGCAGCAGGGGGGCGCAGCGGGGTGCGGTGATCAGGTCGTGGACGTCCCGGTCGGTGAGCGGGGCGAGGCGTGCGGCGTGATCGGCCAGGAGTTCGGCGGCGGTGCCGCCCGGGCCGAAGAGGACCAGGGGGCCGAAGACCTCGTCCTGGACGACGCCGGCGACCAGCTCGGTGCCGCGCCGTGCCATGGGCTGGACGAGTGCGCCGGTCATGGCGCCGTCCAGACGGACGGAAAGCTCCCGCCAGGCGGCCCGCACGCGGTCCTCGCCCTGGAGGTCGAGGGCGGTCGCGTCCTCCTCGCTCCTGTCCCGCAGGCCGGGCCAGTGGGCCTTGAGGGCGACGCGCCCCCCGCCCTGCGCGGCCAGGCGGTCGGCGGCACGGGCGGCGGCGTCCTCGTCCCCGGCCCAGGCCTGGGGAAGGCGGGGGATGCCGTAGTGGTCCAGCAGGCGGGCGCGGTCGCGGGGGCCGAGCAGGCCGCCGCCGGGGTGGTCGGCGAGGAAGGCGCCGACCAGGGCGCGGGCGGCCTCGGTGTCCACGCCGCTCAGTTCGGGCACCGCGCCGGGCGGGCGGCCCAGCCAGTGGGCCCGTTCGGCGGCGTGGGCCAGGGCGCGGGCGGCGTCCTGGGGTTCGGCGTACGCCGGGAGGGCGGTGCCGTCGCCCGAGCGGAGCAGGCGGACGCGTTCGGCCTGGCCGGGCAGGACGGCGACGACGGTGCGGCAGGGGTGGGCGGCGGCGGTGCGCAGCAGTTCGCGGACCGCCGCCTCGCTGTCCTCCCCGCTGCCGTCGGCCGGAGAGGTGGGCACCAGGACGGCCAGAACCGCGTCCACGCCCCCGTACCCGGCCAGCCGTCCCGCGCACTCGGCCGGCCCCGGCCCGCCGGCGGTGCCGGTGTCGACGGGGTTGCCGGGGGAGGCGACGGCGTCGTCGGGCGGGGTGCCGAGCAGTTCGGCGGTGAGGGAGTCGGGCAGCCGGGGCAGGGTCAGTCCGGCCTCGGCGCAGGCGTCGGCGGCCAGGACCCCGGCGCCCGTGGCGTTGGAGACCACGGCGACGCGGGTGCCGGTGGGCAGGGGCTGGGAGTGGAGCAGGGCCGCGGTGTCCAGGAGTTCGCCGATGCCGCGGGTGGCGATCACCCCGGCCTGGGTGAACAGGGCGCGCCGTGTCATGGCGGGGGCGGACGCGGCGGCGGTGTGGGCCGCGGCGGCGCGGCGGCCGGCCTCGGAGCGTCCGGCGTCGACGGTGAGCACGGGCATGCGGCGGGCGACACGGCGGGCGACGCGGGAGAAGGCACGCGGGTTGCCGAAGGATTCCAGGTGGAGCAGGGCCAGGTCGGTGCGGCCGTCGCCCTCCCACCACCGGAGCATGTCGTTGCCGCTGACGTCGTACTTGTCGCCCAGGGCGGCGAAGGTGGAGACGCCGATGCCCAGGCGGGCCAGCCCGCCCAGCAGGGCGGCGCCGACCCCGCCGGACTGCACGGCCACTCCGGCGCGGCCGGCGCCGGCCGCGGGGAGCGCGGCGGTGAGGACGGCCGCCAGGCGGATGTCGTCCTCGGTGTTGGCGGCGCCCAGCGAGTGGGGGCCCAGCAGGCGCATGCCGTGGCGGCGGCAGGCGGCCAGCAGGGCGGCGCCCTGCCCGGCGTCGAGGCGGGGGCCGAGGACGGCCAGGGCGCGCACCCCCGTCTTGCCGCACTGCTCGGCGGTCTCGGGCACCTCGTGGGCGGGAAGGGCCAGGACGGCCAGCTCGGGCGCCTTGGGGAGGGCGGTCACCGACGGGTGGGCGGGGACGCCCTCGACGGATCGTGCGCCGGGGGCGACGGCCAGCAGGCGCCCGGTGAAGCCGGCGCGGCGCAGGTTGCGCAGGACGGCGCGGCCCGCCGTGCCCTCCGGTCCGCCGGCGCCGACCACGACGAGGGAGCGGGGGCGCAGCAGCGGGCGGAGGCTGGCGGCGTCGGCGGTGCGGGCGCGCTCGTCGACGGCGGTCAGGTAGTGCTCGTCGGGGTCCAGCCGGATGGCCCAGCGCACCTCGCCGGAGTCGTAGCGGCGGGTGGTGCGCAGTCCGAGGTCGGCGAAGACCTTCTGCATCGCGTGGTTGTCGGCCAGGGCTCCGGCGGTGAAGGCGGTGACGCCGGCGGCGCGGGCGGCGTGGACGAGGTGTTCGAGCAGCAGGGTGCCCACGCCGCGGTGGTGGAACTCGTCGGTGACCGCCAGCGCGACCTCCGCGGTGCGGCCCGCGCCCCCGCCCCCGTCGCCGTTCCCGCTCCCGTTCCCGTCCTCCTCGCCCTCGTACTCGGCGATTCCCACGGGACGCCCCTCGTGGAGGGCCAGCAGGGCCAGGCTGCCGGGGCGGGGCGGTCCGCAGACGCGGCGGGCGGCCTGCCGGCCCAGCTCGCTGCCGGAGCCGAAGAACCGCAGGCGCAGGTTCTCGGGCGACATCCGCTCGTACAGCCCCTCGACGCCGGTGCGGTCCTCGGGGCGGGCGGGGCGGATCTCCACGGTCCGGCCGTCGGCCAGCAGCGCGTGGGCCGGCCGTACGGGGTGTGCGGCGCCCGTGGTGTCCGCTGTTCCGGTGGTGCCGGTGGTGCCCGTCATGGCCGGTCCCCTCTCCTTCTGCCTCGGTTTCCAGGGTGCTGCGGGAGCCGGGCCGCTCCCAGGGCCGGCAGGGGCCCGGCGCAGGGCCGAACGGCCCGGGCAGGACCCCTGCCGGCCCTGGGAGCGGCCCGGCAGGCCGGTCGGTCCCACCCGTCGGGACCTGTGTCCCCTCGCGGTGGCGGGTACCCGGCCGCAGCCTGGAGGTGGAGCGGACGGCCGCTCCGCAGGAAAGGCTTGGAGGTACACACCATGACCCGCACCGTCACCGTGGGCCTGGACGGCTCGCGTGAGAGCCTGGCCGCCGCCGAGTGGGCGGCCCGCGAGGCGCTGCGCCGCACGCTGCCGCTGCGGCTCGTACATGTGAAGGAGAACGACTCCCACCCGAAGGTGCTGTCCGGGATGGACCCGGAGGCGCGGGAGCGGTGGGAGGCGCTGCCGGACGAGACGGCCGCCGACCTGGCCCGCAAGCACCCCCCGCTGGAGGTCGCCGTGGAGCGGCTGGCCGGCCGCCCGGCCGAGGTGATCAGGGACTCGGTGGGCGAGGCGGAGCTGCTGGTCCTGGGCTCGCGGGGCCGGGGGACGCTGACGGGCTTCCTGGTGGGCTCGGTGGCGTTGTCCACCGTGGCGCACGTGGCGTGCCCGGTGGTGCTGGTGCGGGCCGGGACCGCCGAGCAGGACACCGGTGACGTGGTGGTGGGACTGGACCTGACCAGGCCGCGCGAGGAACTGCTGGAGTTCGCCTTCGACGCCGCCGCCCGGCGCGGGGTGCCGCTGACGGTCGTCCACGGCTGGGACCCGCCGCCGGTGTACGGCATCAACCCGGTGGCCGTGAACCCCCATCTGATCGACGATCTGGCCGAGGAGAAGTCCGACGCCCTGACCCGGGTGCTGGCCCCCTGGCGGGAGAGGCACCCGGAGGTGGAGGTGCGGCCGCAGGCCGTGGTCGGCAGGGCCGCCCACCATCTGCTGGAGGCCGCCGAGAACGCCTCCCTGCTGGTGGTGGGGCGCCGCAACCGCCGCGCCCGGCTGGGCTTCCACACCGGACCGGTCACCCACGCCCTGATGCACCACTCGCCGGCGCCGGTGGCCGTCGTACCGCACGACTGAGCCGGACCCGGTGCGGCGGGCCGGCCCCCGCGGCAGGCTCCCGCACCGGGTCCGCGACCCCATCCGCCGAGGTGCTCCGCCGCCGGGCCCAGGCCCGCGCGGGCGCCGAGCCGCTGAGGAGGCACCACAGATGGTCCGCTACGTCCAGGACTTCACCGAGGGGGGCCGGGAGCAGGCCGGCCTGCTCGGGGGCAAGGGCGCCAATCTCGCCGAGATGACCCGTATCGGCCTGCCCGTGCCGCCCGGCTTCACCGTCACCACCGAGGCGTGCCGGGCCTATCTGGCCACCGGCGCCGAGCCCGAGGGACTGGCGGAGGAGGTGGCCGGGCACCTGGCGGCGCTGGAGCGGGCCGCCGGGCGGAGGCTGGGCGACCCGGACGACCCGCTGCTGCTGTCGGTGCGCTCCGGCGCGCGCTACTCCATGCCGGGGATGATGGAGACGATCCTCGACATCGGGCTGAACGACGCCTCCGTGCACGGGCTGGCCCGCACCTCCGGGCACGAGGACTTCGCCTGGGACTCCTACCGGCGGCTGATCCAGATGTTCGGCGCCACGGTGATGGGGATCGACGGGGCCCTGTTCGCCGAGGCGCTCGCCCGCCGGCCCGACCCGGGGCAGCGGCGGCTGCTGGTGGAGGACTTCCGCCGCATCGTGCGCGAGCGGACGGGCGAGGAGTTCCCGCAGGACCCGGCCGAGCAGCTGCGGCGCTCGGTGCGCGCGGTGTTCTCCTCGTGGAACACCGAGCGCGCCCGCGTCTACCGCCGCCGCGAGCACATCCCCGAGGACCTGGGTACGGCCGTCAACGTCCAGACGATGGTCTTCGGCAACGCCGGACCGGACTCGGGCACCGGTGTGGCCTTCACCCGCGACCCGGCCACCGGGCTGCAGGGGATCTACGGCGACTACCTGGCCGACGCCCAGGGCGAGGACGTGGTCTCCGGGGCGCGCAACACCGTGCCGCTGGCCGAGCTGGAACGTCTGCACCCCGAGTGCTACGCGCAGCTGTGCGAGTACATGGAGAGGCTGGAGCGGCACTACCGGGACCTGTGCGACATCGAGTTCACCATCGAGCGCGGCAGGCTGTGGATGCTGCAGACCCGGGTGGGCAAGCGCACCGCCGAGGCCGCCTTCCGTATCGCCGCCCAGCTCGCGGACGAGGGGACGATCGGCTGGGACGAGGCCCTGGACCGGGTGAGCGGTGAGCAGCTCGCCCGGCTGATGTTCCCGAGTTTCGACACCGCCGGGGCCGGCGAGCCGCTGGCCCGCGGGGTGCCGGCGTCCCCCGGCGCGGCCTTCGGTTCGGTGGTCTTCGACTCGGCCGAGGCCGCCCGCCGGGCGGCGGCCGGGGAGAAGGTGGTGCTGGTGCGAGGCGAGACCACGCCCGACGACCTGCCGGGGATGGTGGCCGCCCAGGCGGTCCTGACCAGCCGGGGCGGCAAGACCAGCCATGCGGCCGTGGTGGCCCGGGGCATGGGCCGGGTGTGCGTGTGCGGTGCGGAGGCCGTCGAGATCGACGCCGCCGCGCGCCGCTTCACCGTGGACGGCACGGTGGTCGCCGAGGGCGAGACGGTCTCCGTGGACGGGTCGGCCGGCGCCGTCTACCTGGGCGAGTTGCCCCTGGTGGGCTCCCCGGTGATGCGGCACTTCGAGACGGGGGAGCGGCTGCCGGGCGTGGTCGACTCGGTGGCCCGGCTGATGGAGCACGCCGACGCCACGCGCCGTCTGGGCGTGCGGGCCAACGCCGACACGCCCGAGGACGCCGCCCGCGCCCGCCGCTTCGGCGCGCGGGGCATCGGCCTGTGCCGCACCGAGCACATGTTCCTGGGCGAGCGGCGCAGGCTGGTGGAGGCGATGATCCTGGCCGAGGACGACGCCGGGCGCGAGAAGGCGCTGGCGGCGCTGCTGCCGCCGCAGCGCGAGGACTTCACCGCCATGCTGGAGGCGATGGACGGCCTGCCGGTCACCATCCGCCTGCTGGATCCGCCGCTGCACGAGTTCCTGCCCGACCACACAGAGCTGGCGGTGCGGGTGGCGTCGGCCGAGGCGGCCGGGGGCGAGCCCGACCCGCACGACGTGCGGCTGCTGAGCGCGGTGGAGCGCATGCACGAGCACAACCCGATGCTGGGGCTGCGCGGGGTGCGGCTGGGCCTGGTGGTGCCGGGGCTGATCGCCCTGCAGGTGCGGGCGGTGGGCGAGGCCGTGGCGCGGCGGCTGCGCGAGGGCGGCGACCCGCGGGCGGAGATCATGGTGCCGCTGGTGGACACCTCCGACGAGCTGCGGCTGGTGCGCGAGGAGGTGGACGCCGTACTGGCCGAGGTCTCCCGGGAGACGGGGGTGGAGGTCGCCTGCCCGGTCGGCACGATGATCGAGCTGCCCAGGGCGGCGCTGACCGCGGACCGGATCGCGGCCGAGGCCGACTTCTTCTCCCTGGGCACCAACGACCTGACCCAGACCACCTGGGGGCTGTCGCGCGACGACGTGGAGGCGTCGTTCTTCTCCGCCTACCTGGAGCGGGGCATCCTGCGGGACTCGCCGTTCGAGACGCTCGACCGGCAGGGGGTGGGCCGGCTGGTGCGGATCGCGGTGGAGGAGGGCCGGGCCGCCCGGCCGGGTCTGAAGGTGGGGGTGTGCGGCGAGCACGGCGGCGATCCCGACTCCGTGCACTTCTTCCACCAGGCGGGGCTGGACTACGTCTCCTGCTCCCCCTTCCGGGTGCCGGTCGCCCGTCTGGAGGCGGCCCGAGCGGCCCTGGCCCCCGGCCGGGCCCGGTCGTCGACCGCGTGACCTGAGCCCGCCCCCGCCCGGTGCCCGCACGGGTGCCGGGCGGGGGCGGGCCCGTGCGGGGCCCGGCGCCCGGGACCGAACGGCCCACCGGAAGGGCGGCCGACCCCAGGCGGAAAAGGACTTTTCCGGTAAGGCTTGAAGGAAGCGGGCGAAACGCCCGCGCTGTGCGGCGGAACGGGAGGAGCGACCATGGACGCCAACGCAGCCGGACCCCGGGGCCATGTGGCCGTCGGGGTGGACGGCTCCCGGCACGCCGAGCTGGCGCTGGAGCAGGCGGCGGCCGAGGCGCACCGCCGCGGGGTGCCGCTTCAGGTCGTGCACGGCCGCCCCTGGGCCGCGCTCCCGCAGACCGGGGCGGAGCCCGCGGCGCACACCCCCTCCCGCGAGGACGCACAGGCGCTGGCGGAGTCGGCCGCCGGGCACGCCCGGCGCCTGGTCCCGGGGCTGGAGGTGGTGGCCTCGGCCGTGGACGAGGACGCCCCGGGCGCCCTGGTGCGCCTGAGCCACCGGGCCGCGCTCACCGTGGTCGGCTCCCGCGGGTTGGGCGGCTTCACCGGCCTGCTGCTGGGGTCGGTGGGCCTGCGGGTCGCCGCGCACACCGCCGGGCCGCTGCTGGTGGTGCGCGGCGATCTGTCGCCGGAGCACAACCGCGTCCCCCACGACACCGTGCTGCTGGGCGTGGAGGGCGAGGCCGACGCCGACGCGGTCGATCTGGCCTTCCGCGAGGCCGCCGCCCGGCAGGCGCGTCTGGTGGCGCTGCACGCCTGGGTCTACCGGCACCTCGCCCCGCCCGGGGAGCCGCTGGTGCCCACCAGCCCGCGGCGCGAGGACATCGCCCGGGTCGCGCGCGCCGAGACGGCCGCGGCCGAAGGGGTGCTGGATCCGTTCCGAGGCCGCCACCCGCGGGTGCGGGCGGAGGTCAGGACCGTCAACGGCGGTGCCGCCCCCGCGCTGGTCGAGGCCAGCGAGGCGGCGGACGTGGTGGTGGTCGCCGTCCACCGGCGGCGCGGGCGGCTGGCGATGCGGCTGGGCCCGGTGGCGCACTCCCTGCTCCACCACGCCCGCTGCCCGGTGATGGTCGTGCCGGTCCCGCTCGGCGGGGAGCGCGGCGGGGACCGCGATGAGGAGGAGACGACATGACCGTACTGGTGGGATACGCCAGCGCCCACGGCTCCACCCGCGAGATCGCCGAGCGCATCGCCGCCCGGCTGGCCGAGCGGGGCGTCGGGGCCGAGACCGCTTCCCTGGACGCGGTCGGCGACGCGGGCGGCTACGACGCCTATGTGCTGGGCAGCGCCGTCCACGGAATGGCCTGGCTGCCGGAGGCCACCGGATTCGTCCACACTCACCGGGAGCTGCTGGCCGGCCGGCCGGTGTGGATCTTCAGCGTCGGCATGCCCGCGGCCCTGCGCGGCCCGTGGAAGCCCATGGCCGCCAAGGAGGAGCCGAAGGTGACCGAGGAGGTCCTGGCCGACCTCTCACCCCGCGAGCACGCCATGTTCTCCGGGGTCGTCGCACCGGAGCACCTGCCCGGCCCCGGACGCGCGATCTTCCGGGCGATGGGCCTGCGCTACGGCGACTACCGCGACTGGGAGGCGGTCGACGCCTTCGCCGACACCGTCGCCCGCTCCCTGCACCCGGCCCCCGGCCGGCCCTGAGCGCCCGCGGAACCAGAGAACGAAGGAGCTGATCACCGTGTTCTCCATGGCGGCAACCGGGGCCCGCCGGCCCGTGACGGTGGAGGCGGAGCTGGACCGACCGCTGTCGAGGTGGCTGTGGCTGGTGAAGTGGATCCTGCTGATCCCGCACTTCGTCGTGCTGTTCTTCCTGTGGATCGCGTTCTTCGTGGTGACCGTGATCGCGTTCTTCGCGATCCTGTTCACCGCCCGCTACCCCAGGCCGCTGTTCGACTTCAACACCGGCGTGCTGCGCTGGAGCTGGCGGGTGGCCTTCTACTCCACCGGCGCGTTCGCCACCGACCGCTACCCGCCCTTCAGCCTGGGCCCGGAGCCGGACTACCCGGCGCGGCTGGAGATCGACCGTCCCGGGCGGCTCTCGCGCGGCCTGGTGCTGGTGAAGTGGTGGCTGCTGGCGATCCCGCACTACATCGTGGTCGCCTTCCTCGCCGGCGGAGGCAGCGGCGGCATGGAGGAGCAGGGGTTCTGGTCCGCGGGACTCATCATGGTCCTGGCGTTCTTCGCGATCATCGCCAAGGCCTTCACCGACACCTATCCCCGGGGCCTGTTCGACCTGCTGGTCGGACTCAACCGCTGGGTGCTGCGGGTGACGGTCTACGCGGCGCTGATGACGGACGCCTACCCGCCCTTCCGGCTGGACCAGGGCGGCCGGGAACCGGAGCCCGCGCCGTGATCAGGGCGCTGGCGGTGATCCTCCTCCTCGCGCACGCCCTGGTGCACTTCAGGGTCTGGGTGACGCCGCCGGACCCGGACAACCCGCCCCCCTTCGCCCCCGGCCACTCCTGGGCGCTGGCCGCGGCCCATGTGACCGAGGAGACCTCCAGGGCCGCGGCGACCGCCCTGGCCGCGGTCACGGCCCTGCTGTACGCCATCGCGGGCGTGGCCCTGCTGGCCGACACCGGCTGGTGGGCCCCGGCGGCCGTGGTGGCCGCGGCCGGCGGTCTGGTGCTGAAGGTGCTCTGGTTCAACCCGTGGCTGCTGCTGGGCATCGCGCTGGACGCGGGCGTCGTCCTGGCCGTGACGCTGACCTGGCCCGCCTCGCTGTACTGATCCGGGCCGGACCGGCTGACCCGGACCGGCTGACCCGGGCCGGCTGACCCGGGCCGGACCGCGCGGGATCCGCACGCGCCGCCGAGCATCCACCGTGACGAACCGGAGCAGACCATGCAGGACCCGCCCGCCCCTCCCGCCGCGCGCCCGGACGGCCTCACCGAGGAGGAGGCCGCCCGGCGACTGGCGGAAGGGGGCCGCAACGAGGTGGGGCAGCCCCCGGGCACGCCGCTGCGGGCGCGGGTGGCCGCACAGCTGCGCGACCCGCTGATCCTGGTCCTGCTCGGCGCGGTGGTGCTGACGCTGCTGACCGGGGACCACGGCGACACGGCCGTCATCGCCCTGGTGATCGTCGCCAACACGGGCGTCGGCGTGGCCCAGGAGGTGCGCGCCGACAACGCCATCGCGGCGCTGACCGCCATGTCCGCGCCCGTGGCCCGGGTGGTGCGCGGCGGCGCCGAACGGGAGGTGCCCTCGGCCGAGGTGGTGCCCGGTGACGTACTCCTGCTCGGTGAGGGCGACATCGTCCCGGCGGACGCGCGGCTGCTGCGCTCCTGGGTGCTGGCGGTGGACGAGTCCGCGCTGACCGGTGAGTCCGTGCCCGTGGACAAGGACGTCCGGGCCGGCGAACCGGAGGCCGGTGCTCTGCGGGCGGGCACCGTCGTCGTACGCGGCCGGGCGGTGGCGACCGTCACCGCCACCGGAGCGGACAGCGCGCTGGGCCGCATCGCCGCCCTGCTGCGTCCGCGCCGCGGCCCCACCCCGCTCCAGCGCCGCCTGGCCGGTCTGGGCCGGGTGCTCGCGGCGGTCACGGTGGTCCTGTGCCTGCTGGTGCTGCTGCTGGGCCTGGCCCGCGGCCAGTCGCTGGAGACGATGGCCGTCACCGCGATCAGCCTGGCCGTGGCCGCCGTCCCCGAGTCGCTGCCCGCCGTCGTCACCCTCGCCCTGGCCCTCGGCGCCCGGCGGATGGCCGCCCGCAACGCGCTGGTGCGGCGGCTGCCCGCGGTGGAGACCCTCGGCTCGGTCACCGTGCTGGCCACCGACAAGACCGGCACCCTCACCGAGGGGCGGATGGTCGTGGAGCGGGTGTGGACGCCCCGGGGCACCGTCCGCCTCACCGGCGGCGGATACGAACCGGCCGGCGAACTGCTGTCCGACGGCAGTGGCAGTGGCAGTGGCAGTGGCGGCGAGCGTGCGCCCGGGCCGCCCGCCCCCGCGACGGCACAGGCCGTACGGGCCCTGCTGACCGCCGCCGTGCTGTGCAACGACGCCGCGCTGCGCCCCCCGCACGACGGCGAGGAGCGCTGGAGTGCACTCGGCGATCCCACCGAGGCCGCGCTGCTGGCCGCGGCCGCCAAGGCCGGCCTGGATCGCGCCGAGGTGCTGCGCGAGCACCCCCGGATCGGCGAGGTGCCCTTCGACAGCCTGCGCAAGCGCATGACCACCGTCCACCGGGAGCCCTCCGGCGGGCGCCTGGTGTGTCTCAAGGGCGCCCCCGAGACGGTCCTGAACGGCTCGCTCCTGGACGAGACGCCCCTGCGGCTGGAGCGCGCCCACCGCGAGGCCGCCGCGCTGTCGGCGGAGGGCTACCGCGTCCTGGCCGTGGCGTCCGGCCCGCTCGACGGGGAGCCCGGCCGCTGGGAGCCCGGCCGCTGGGAGGAGGCCGGGAGCGGGCTGCGGCTGCTGGGGCTGGCGGCGCTGAGCGATCCGCCCAAGGAGGCGGCCGGGGCCACCGTCGCCGCCTGCCGGGACGCGGGCATCACCCCGGTGATGATCACCGGTGACCACCCGGCCACCGCCCGCGCGATCGCCACCCGGCTCGGCATCCTCGACCGGGGCCCGGGCCCGACCGGAACCGACGGGGCCGCGCCCACCGAGCCGCCCGAGGTGGTCACCGGCCGCGCGCTGGCCGCCGGACAGGTCGCCGACCCGTCCACCGTGCGGGTGTTCGCCCGCACCGATCCGCAGCAGAAGGTGGACATCGTCCAGGCCTGGCGGACGCGCGGCGCGGTCACCGCCATGACCGGCGACGGCGTCAACGACGGCCCGGCGCTGCGGCAGGCCGACATCGGGGTGGCGATGGGGCGACGGGGCACCGAGGTCGCCCGGCAGGCCGCCGACCTGGTGCTCGCCGACGACGAACTGCGCACGGTGGTCGCGGCGGTGGAGGAGGGCCGGCGGGTCTACGACAACATCCGACGCTTCCTGCTCTACGGCATGGCCGGGGGAGCGGCGGAGATCCTGGTGATGCTGATCGGCCCCTTCCTCGGTCTGACGGTGCCGCTGCGGGCGGGCCAGATCCTGTGGATCAACCTGCTCACCCACGGTCTGACGGGCGTGGCCATGGGAGCCGAGCCGGTCTCCGTGAACGCCATGCGCCGCCCGCCGCACCCCTCCGGCCGGCATGTGCTCGGAGACGGGCTGTGGCTGCGGATCCTGCGGCTGGCCGCGCTGGTGACCGCCGCCTCCCTGGCGGCGGCGCTGTGGGCGCGGGAGGCCGGCCGGCCGTGGCAGACCACACTGTTCCTGGCCCTGCTGGCGGCCCAGCTCGGCGTCGTGCTGGGGCTGCGGGAGCGGCTGCTGACGCGGGAGAACCCCTTCCTGCCGGCGGCGGTGCTGGCCGCCGTGGTGCTGGGCGCGGCCGCCGTCACGGTGCCCTTCCTGGAGGAGGTGCTCCGCACCGAGCCGCCGGGCCCGTCAGCCCTGGCGGCCGTCGCGGCCGTCGGCGCGGCCGGGTTCGCCGCGGCCCGGTTCGAGAGCCGCTTCACACGCGGCGCCGGGGGAGCCGGGGGAGCCGGGGGAGAGGCGGCCGGCTTTCCCGGCGCCGGCGGCCTCCCCGCGGCCGGCGGGCCGCCGGGGGCCTGAGGCCTTACGCGGCCCGGGCCCGGGCCGGTCAGCGCGGGGCGGACGGGGCGGGCGGAGGGACGAGGACGTTCTCGCCCGTGCGTCCGGCCAGGTGGTCCTCGACGTTGGCGGCGGTGGCCCGGACGATCTGCTCCACCGCGTCGTGGGTGAAGTACGCCTGGTGGGAGCTGACCAGGACGTTGCGGAAGGTCATCAGCCGGGCGAGGGTGTCGTCGGTCACCACGTCCAGTGAGCGGTCGAAGAAGAAGACCCCGGCCTCCTCCTCGTACACGTCCAGCCCCACCCCGTCCAGACGGCCCTCGCGCAGGGTCTCCACCAGGGCGTGGGCGTCCATCAGACCGCCCCGGCTGGTGTTGATCAGGATCGCGTCGTCCTTCATCCTGCGCAGGGCGTCGCCGTCGACCACGTGGTAGGTGTCGGGCAGCAGCGGCAGATGAAGGCTGATCAGGTCGGACTCGGTGAACAGCCGGTCGCGGTCGACGTACTCCATGCCCAGGGCCAGGCACTCGGGGTTCTCCGCGATGTCGGAGCCGAGCAGGCGCATGCCGAAGCCCGCGGCGATACGGGCGAAGGCCGCGCCGATCTTCCCGGTGCCCAGGATCCCGGCGGTGCGCCCGTGGAAGTCGCGTCCCATCAGGCCGTTGAGCCGGAAGTCGAAGTCGCGGGTGCGGGTCACCGCGCGGGGCACCCGCCGGTTGACCGCCAGGGCCAGGGCCCAGGCGAACTCGGCCACCGAGTGCGGGGAGTAGTGCGACACGCGCGCCACCGACAGGCCCAGCTTCCGGGCGGCGTCCAGGTCGATGTTGTTGTAGCCGGTGGCGCGCTGGGTGACCAGCCTGGTGCCGCCGCCGGCCAGGGTGGTCAGCACCTCCTCGTCCAGCACGTCGTTGACGCTGCTGCACACCACCGCGCACCCGGCGGCCGTGGCGGCGGTGTCCCGGTCCAGGACCAGGTCCAGGCAGCGCAGGCGGTGCCGCCCGTCGAACGCCTTCTCCAGCAGGGGCCGTTCGTCGGTGACGACCCCGTAGGCGACGACGTCCACCGCCTCCCTCGCCCTCCCGGCCGTGCCCTGTGCCGTCCGCTCCACCGTTTCCTCCCTCGTCCCGCGCCGTACCCCGGCGCGCGTGCGCGTGTACGTGTCCGGCCGGCCGTGCGGGGCCGGCGGGGGCGCGGATTCCGCGCCCCCGTGGAACACGCTGCCCGCAAGCCTTCCGCGGATGCCTGCCCCCGGCCCAGGGCCGAATGGGCCACCCGGCCCCGCCGGGGGCCCGGAGCGCGCCGGCGTCCGGGGAGGGGCCGCGGCCGGAGGGGTGTCAGCCGAAGCATGCCTTCCAGGTCTCCGGGCCGACGACGCCGTCGACCGTCAGGCCGTGCCGTGCCTGGAAGCGCTCGCACACCTCCTTGGACCGCGCGTCGTACCGCCCGCCCGTGCCGGGGGACCAGCCGAGCTCGCGCATCCGCCGCTGCCACAGCCCCACGGCGGGGTGCTCGGTGGCCGGCGGATGGCTGAGGTGGACGCCGGGCCAGGCGGGAGGGCCGGAGGCGGGTTCCAGCGAGCCGTCGCGCACATAGGAGGAGAGCAGGCCCGGGCAGGACGTCGGCAGATGGTCGCCGTGCCGGTTGATCCCGCGGCCCGCGCCGCCGATGTCGCGCAGATTGGCGATCGACCAGCGCAGGGCGTCCAGGAGTTCCTCGGTTACGGAGTCGTAGCCGGAGGAGGAGCCGCCGGTGAGGGCGCACACCGCGTACCAGTCCCGGTTGCCGGAGTCGGTGCCGTTGGCGGCGGTCCGCACCCACGGCCCGCGCCCTTCGTAGACGCGGCCGTGGACGCACACCAGATAGGTGTAGGCGATGTCGGCCCAGCCGTTGCCGTCCATGTGGTGGTTCTGGATGCCGCGCACCTGGCCGGCGCACTCGCCGTGGTCGGAGCGGGCGACGGGCGTGCCGCCGACGTGGTGGACGGTGGTGCCGCCGTCCCCCGGCGTGATGCCGGAGGGCCGGTTGGTGGGGGCGCGGGCGCCCCATTCCGAGCGGGGGACGAAGACGGCCATCAGGCGTCCACCCCCTCCCGGCAGCACTCCACACCGGCGTTGAGGGGCTCGCCGGGGGCGTCGTCGTCGGCGTCCCCGGGGTAGAGGGCGGCCGGGTGGTAGGGGTGTGTGACCGCCGGGAGCCGGTACTCGCCGGCCGCGGCGCCGGCGCCGAAGGCGCCCAGAGGCGGAAGCGCCGCCGCACCGGCCGCGGCCGCCGCCGCGGCGCCGGTCAGGCCCAGGAAACCGCGCCGGGTCGTACGGGAGGACGGGCCGCGGGACGGCCCGGGAGACGGTCTGGGGGACAGTGTGGAGGACAAGGGGATCTCCTGCCGCCGAGGGGTGGGGAGGGGTGGGGGCGGGGACGGGAACCCGTCCGCCTCAGTGCGCACAAGGGCCTACCCTCCGGGGCCCGCCACAGGCTCGCCCGTACCGGTGAACCGCACACCCCCCAAGGCGGACCGACCAGACGGTATGCAACGGGCGGTGGGGCGTCTAAGCTCCTGCCGAACCCGCCGGCAGTGCACCGACACACCGGCACACCGGCACACCGACGCGCCGACACGGCGGCAAGGAGATCCCCATGGCCATCGACCCCACGGGAGCCGACCTCAAGCGCATGCTGGCCGAGGACCCCGGCGGCCCGGTCGTCATGCTCAACCTGCTGCGCTTCGCCCCGGACGGCCGGACCTCGTACGAGCAGTACGCGCGGCACCTGGCGGACCGCTTCCTGGAGCGCTACGGCGCCGAGGTGCTCTACGCCGGCGACGGCGCCACGGCCCTGGTCGCCGAGGACGGACAGGAGTGGGACGCGGTGCTGCTCGTGCGCTACCCCAGCCGGGAGGCGTTCTGCCGTATGGTCGCCGACCCCGAGTACCAGCAGGTCACCACCCTGCGCACCCGCGCGCTGACCGAGGCCGTGCTCCAGCCGACCGTCCCGTGGACCTCCCGCGGCGGCTCCTCCACCGAAAAGGACTGACGAGCGGCCGGGCCCGTCCACGCGTTCCCCGGCGCGGACCGGTCCGGACATGGCACCGTGGCCGCCGTGACGGGGCATGTGGCGACGGAGGACGAACTGCTGTCCGCGCTGGCGGGATTGAGGCGGGCGACCGTCGCGGGACGGCGCGCACCGCACAAACCGCTCCTGCTGCTGTGGCTGCTGGGCCGCTTCGCGGCCACCGGCAGCACGGCGGCGGCCTACGGCGAGGCCGAGGAGCCGGTCGGCCGCATGATCGACGACTACGGTCCGCCCGCGCGGTCCTCCGACCGCGCCGCCATGCCCTTCGTGCACCTGGAACGCACCCTGTGGGACCCGCGGGACGCCGACGGCCGCCCCATACCCGCCTCCGCCCCCGAGCGCGGCTCCTGGCTGCGAGCCCGGGGCGCGACCGGGAGGCTGCACAAGCCCGTCGAGCGCCTCCTGGCCGATCCCGGGACCCTGGCCTCCGCCGCCCGGCTCCTGCTGGACCTCCACTTCACCCCTGCCCTCGGCCCCGCCATCCGCGCCGACGCCGGACTGGACCTGACGGCCGTGGAGGAGGCCGCCCTCACCCTCGGGGCGCTAGGCCCTGTCTGACAAATCCCGCCTGCTCCGCGGCGTCTGGCACGCACGCTCGCTGCGTTGTCGATCGTCGGCGCAGCACGCTGCGCTCTCCTCCTCCGCCTTGCGATCGCACGCACCAGACGCCGCGGAGCCCGCCCTTCGGGCGGACAGCGCTATTTGTCAGACAGGGCCTAAGGCGCCGCCCGCGCCGGCCGGAGTTCACCCGGCAGGTGCTGCACGCGTACGCCCGCGCCTGCGCGATGTGCGGCTACGACGGGGCACTGGGCCGCCACCCGGCCGGGCTGGAGGCCGCCCATGTGCGCTGGCACAGTCAGGACGGCCCGGACGAGCCGTCCAACGGTCTGGCGCTGTGCGCCCTGCACCACGCGCTGTTCGACCTGGGGGCGCTCGGCCTCACCCCGGACCTGCGCATCCGCGTCTCCCCCCGCTACACCGCCCGCAGCCCGGCGGGCCGCGCCGTCGAGGCGCTCGACGGCACCCCGCTGGCCAGGCCCCGTCCCGGACGGCCGACGGTCGACCCCGTCTTCGTGAAGTGGCACGACCGCCAGGTCTTCAAGCACGGCGACCGTGCGGCCACCGTCTGAACCGCCGCGGACACCGGCGGGCACGAGCGGCGCGGAGACGGCGGACGGGAAAGCGGACGGGAAAGCGGACGGGGAAACGGACGCGCATGCGGCGCCCCTGAACGGGTACGGCGTCCTCCTGCACAGGAGATCGACGGCGGTCGCGGACGACCGCGCACGCCACGGAGCCGAGGAGGCCGTCATGACCACCCCCGAGGAGAACCGGCCGAAGACCGAGAAGACCGACCAGGTCGTCTTCGACGAGCAGGGCCAGGAGTCCGCCCGCCGGGCCGAGGAGGCGAACAAGGACCGCGGGAACGTCGGACGGCAGCTCGAGGACGCCATGAACGAGGCCGGTATGGACCGCGAGGACCTCACCGGCGAGAAGGGCGAGGGCGGGCGGAGCTAGGTGTACTGACCCGCAGGCGGCCCCGTACACGGCACCGCACACGCCCTGGGGGCGCGACCGCTCGGCGGTCGCGCCCCCAGGGATGTCGTACGGCCGGGGCTCAGCCCTTGCCGAAGACCGCCTTGCTCACATCGTCCGGCCCGTCGAAACGGTCCTTCCTCAGCGACGAGAGCTCCTCGACGACCTCCTTCTTGGCGCCCTTCTCCTTGGCGTTCCTCACCAGGGACTCGCGGTCGGCGGGGTAGTCCACGCCGCCCAGGGCCTTCTGCAGCTCGATCGGGTTGCTGATCTTCGCCATCGGATCCTCCTGCACGGGGCTGTACGGGTTCCACCGGCTCCACGGGCTGTGCGCCGTGTGGGCCGCCGGGGTACCCCGGCGGCCCACACGGCATGCACGGCGGTCCGGCCCGTACGGCCGACCGGGTGCCCCGGCGGCCGTGAGCGGGTCAGGAGGAGGCGCTGCTCGCCGCACCCGGCGCACGCCGCCCCCGCGCCGGACGCCCCCGGCGTCCGCGGGAGGCGCCGCCCCGGCCGGTCGCGCCGCCCCGGCCGGAAGAACCGCCCCGGGGCCGCTGGGCCCGCTGGGGCCGCTCGGCGGGCGGCGCGGCGATGACCACGGGGACGCCGGAGGGCTCCTTCGCCCCGGTGATCCGGACGAGTTCCTCACCGGTGGAGCGCACCGGGGTGACCCGGGGCGACACACCGGCGGCGGCCACCATCCGGTCGACCTCGCGGCGCTGCTCGGGGGTGACCAGGGTGACGACGCTGCCGGACTCGCCGGCCCGCGCGGTACGGCCGCCGCGGTGCAGGTAGTCCTTGTGGTCGGCGGGCGGGTCCACGTTGACGACCAGATCGAGGTTGTCGACGTGGATGCCGCGGGCGGCGACGTTGGTCGCCACCAGGACCGTGGCCTGCCCGTCCTTGAACTGCTCCAGCGTGCGGTTGCGCTGGTTCTGCGACTTGCCCCCGTGCAGCGCGCCGGCCCGCACACCGCTGGCCAGCAGCCTTCTGACCAGCCGGTCCACGGCGCGCTTGGTGTGCACGAACATGATCACCCGCCCGTCGCGGGCGGCGATGCGCGTGGCGACGGCGTTCTTGTCGTCGGTGCTCACCCGCAGGATGTGGTGCTCCATCGTGGTGACGGCGCCGGCCGGGGGGTCCACGGAGTGGACCACCGGGTCGGACAGGAAGCGCCGCACCAGCCGGTCCACGTCGCGGTCCAGGGTGGCGGAGAACAGCATCCGCTGGCCGTCCGGGCGCACCTGGTCCAGCAGGGCGGTGACCTGCGGGAGGAAGCCCATGTCGGCCATCTGGTCGGCCTCGTCCAGCACGGTGGTGCGCACCTGGTCCAGCCGGCAGTCGCCGCGCTCGACCAGGTCCCTCAGCCGCCCGGGGGTGGCGACGACCACCTCGGCGCCGTTCCTGAGCGCGGCGGCCTGGCGGCCGATGGACAGACCGCCCACGACCGTGGCCGTCCGCAGCCGTACGGCCCTCGCGTACGGGGTGAGGGCGTCGGTGACCTGCTGGGCCAGTTCCCGGGTGGGCACGAGCACCAGGGCCAGCGGGCTGCGCGGCTCGGCGCGGTGTCCGGCGGTGCGGGCGAGCAGGGCCAGCCCGAAGGCGAGGGTCTTGCCCGAACCGGTCTGCCCGCGGCCCAGGACGTCGCGGCCGCCGAGCGAGTCGGGCAGGGTGGCCGCCTGGATCGGGAACGGGGCGGTGACGCCCTCGCGCCCCAGGGCCTCCAGCAGCGGGGCGGGCATGTCCAGCTCGGCGAACGAGGCGGCCGGGGGCAGCCCGGGGGTGCCGGCCGGCGCCATGGGCGCGTCCCGGCGCGGGGCGCTCCCGCGGCCGGGGGTCGTCTTCTGGGCGGGAATCCGCGCGGCGGCCTGGGAGCGGGAGGGGCGGCGGCGGGCCGGGCGGGCGGAACGGGTTCCGGAATTCTGGTTCACGCGGGGTGGGACCTTCCTCGGGGCGGCGCGTGCCGGGGAGGCTCCGCGGCGCGTGAACGGGCGGAGAGTCGCGGGAACGAGCCGGTGAAAGAGCGGATCGCGCTGCTGCGCGGAGAGAGCCGGCCGGGCGGGCCGGAGAGGAGCGTACGGCTGGGGGCGCACGGCGGTGCGGCGAAGAGGCGGCGCGGCGTGGTGATGCCGCGTCCGCGGGCCGGGACGCGGCACGAGCCGGGGCCCGCACCCTGTGGTGCGGGCCCCGGCTTTCATGGTGCTGCGCGTCGCGTTCGCCGAACGCGGCGGGATCAGGCGGGGAGGATGTTCTCCGCCTGCGGGCCCTTCTGGCCCTGGGTGACGTCGAAGGTGACCTTCTGGCCCTCGTGGAGCTCGCGGAAGCCCTGGGTGGCGATGTTCGAGTAGTGCGCGAAGACGTCGGCGCCGCCGCCGTCCTGCTGGATGAAACCGAAACCCTTTTCCGCGTTGAACCACTTCACGGTGCCAGTAGCCATACTTTTTCTCCTCCAGATAGGGGCAGAGCAGGAGATCCGCACTGTGCGGATCTCCGTGTCGCCGCAATGAGACCCCGCCGGAAGAGCCGGAAAAACAAAGGCGCCTGAAGGTCACAAACCGTCAGGCGCGCACAAAGTTCATGGGTACCAAAACTGCAACGTGGTTCACCGTAACACAGATCCGATCCCGGCGGGCGGGAGGACGGCCGGAGGCCGCCCGGCGTCCGGCCGGGCGGCCTCCACTCCGCGCACCCCCGGGCGCGGCGTACGGGGATGGGGGTGGTGTCAGGCGGTGTGCAGCGTCAGGCCGTACACCGACAGGATCTCGTTGACCGGCTGGAACCACGTCTCGCCGCCGCCGGAGCAGTTGCCCCAGCCGCCCGATGTGACGCCCTGGGCCTGGTCGCCGCTGACGAACGAGCCGCCGGAGTCGCCGGGCTCGGCGCAGACGCTGGTCTTGGTCATCTGGTGGACGGCGCCCTGGCTGTAGTTGACCGTCTCGTTCTTCGCCAGGATCTGGCCGCAGTGCCAGCGGGTGGTGGAGCCGGAGCGGCAGACCGAGGCGCCGACCGGGGCCTCGGCCGAGCCGCGCACCAGGACGTCGGGCACCGTCCCCCAGCCCAGTACCACCGGGACGGTCCACCAGCCGTGGCCGGTCCGCACGAAGGCGTAGTCGTTGCCGGGGAAGGACGAGCCCTGGAAGGTGCCCATCTGGGAGCCGTCCCAGCCGCGCACAGACGCCCCGGCCGACCCGCAGTGCCCGGCGGTGACGAAGCCGCCGTGCACGGAGAAGCCGATGGAGCAGCGGGCGTTGCCGGTGTAGTACGGGTCGCCGCCGACGACGCCGGCGGCGAGGGTGCGCGGCGCCCCGCCGGCGGTCTCGCGCACCGTCACCGGACCGGCCTTCCGTGCGTCGGCCAGGAAGTCCCGCACCGCGGCGTCGCGTTCGGCCCCCTTCACGAGGTCGACCACCACGGTGTTGGCGCGGGGATCGACATGCCAGCCGCTCACCGCATCCGGGGCCGCCTTCCGCTCCGCCCGGGCGTCGATCCGCTCCTTGGCCGCGTCCAGTTCCTTCGCGCTGTGCTCGACCACCCGTGCCTCGGCGCCGGCGGCCCGTACGGCGGCGGCTCTGCCGGGGGCGGTCACGCCGACGACCAGCCCGCCGGAGCGGGCGTCGAACCAGGAGCCGGCGAAGTCGGCGCCCGCGGCCCGCTCGGCCCCGGGGGCCGCCTCCATGGCCGCGGCCTCCTGCCGCAGCCGCTTCCGGGCCTGGCGCTCGGTCAGCTTGAGGTCGCGCTCCATGGCGTCCACCAGTTCCTGCGCGGGTGCGCCGGCGCGGGGCTCGGCCGGGGCGGGGGAGGCGGAGGCGAGCCCGCTTCCCGTGGCTGTCAGGGCGCCCAGCGCGAGCAGCGCGGACAGGCCCGCGCGCACACCGATCCTGCGTCGCATGACGGTTGTTCTCCTTCTGTCGGCTCTACCTGGTGAGGTCGAGGTGGGGTCGGACAGCGGAGACATGAGAGCGCTCTCAGGTCTGGTCCGGGAGAGCGTAGAAGGGATTTGAAGTCATGTCCATACCAATGCCTGCGGCGGGCCGTCGGGCCCTCTGACCGCCCGGCCGCCGGAGTCAGCCGTCGGTGCGGACCTCGGAGCGGTCCTGGCCCCACAGGGTGTGGTAGACGCCGGGCCGGTCGGTGCGCCGGTAGGTGTGGGCGCCGAAGTAGTCGCGCTGCGCCTGGGTGAGGGCGGCGGGCAGCCGGTCGGCTCGCAGGGCGTCGTACGAGGCCAGCGCCGCCGAGAGGCCCGGCACGGGGACGCCGTACCGGACGGCGGTGGCCACCACCGCCCGCCACGCCTCCTGCGCGGCGCCGGTCTCATCGGCGAACTCCGCGTCGGCCAGCAGTGTGGGCAGCGCCGGGTCCGCGGCGTACGCGGCCCGCACCCGGTCCAGGAAGGCGGCCCGGATGATGCAGCCGCCGCGCCAGACGGCGGCCACGGCACCCAGGTCGATGTTCCAGCCGTACTCCTCGCCCGCCGCCCGCATCATGTTCCAGCCCTGGGCGTAGGAGGTGATCTTCGAGGCGTACAGGGCCTGCTCGACCTGGTCGGCGAAGTGTGCGGCGTCCCGCTCGCCGAGCGGGGGCCGGTGCGGGCCCGGCAGGCCGGCGGCGGCCTCGCGCAGACCGGTGTGCCCGGACAGGGAGCGGGCGAAGACCGCCTCGGCGATGCCGGAGACCGGCACGCCCAGGTCCAGGGCGGTCTGCACCGTCCAGCGGCCGGTTCCCTTCTGCTCGGCGGCGTCGGCGACGACGTCGACGAAGGGCCGCCCGGTGACGGCGTCCGTGTGGGCCAGGACCTCGGCGGTGATCCCGACGAGGTAGGAGTCCAGCCGCCCGGTGTTCCAGGTGCGGAAGACCTCGGCCACCTGGGCCGGGGTGTACCCGGCGACGGCGCGCAGCAGGTCGTACGCCTCGGCGATGAGCTGCATGTCGGCGTACTCGATGCCGTTGTGCACCATCTTCACGAAGTGCCCGGCGCCGTCGGGCCCGATGTGAGCGGTGCAGGGCGCGCCGTCGGGGGCCTTGGCGGCGATGTCCTCCAGCAGCGGACCGAGCGCGGCGTACGCCTCGTCCGAGCCGCCGGGCATGATGCTCGGCCCGTGCAGGGCGCCCTCCTCGCCGCCGGAGACCCCCGCGCCGACGAAGTGGACGCCGCGCTCGCGCAGCGCCTCCTCGCGGCGGCGGGTGTCGGCGAAGTGGGCGTTGCCGGCGTCGACGAGGATGTCGCCCGGCTCCAGCAGCGGCGCGAACTCCCCGACGACGGCGTCGGTCGCCTCGCCCGCCTTGACCATCGCGATCACGCGGCGCGGCCGCTCCAGCGCGGCGACGAACTCACGCGGCGTCCCGGCGGTCACGAAGTCGCCCTCCCCGCCGAACTCCTCCACCAGAGCCCTGGTCCGGGCGCCCGTGCGGTTGTGCACGGCGACGGTGTAGCCGTGACGGGCGAGGTTGCGGGCCAGGTTGCGGCCCATGACGGCGAGTCCGGTGACGCCGATCTGCGCGGTGCCGCTCATCGTGTCGCTCATGGTGTGGCTCCTGGGAACGCGGGGAACACGGGAAACGCGGTACGGGGCCCGGCGGGGCCGGGAAGGGCCGCGAGAATGCGGTGTACCCGGGTACACCGCCGTGATCCCCGAAGACCCCGCTCACTTGGCGTCCGCGTAGCACTCCACCACGGCCGTGGTGAACGGGAAGCGCACCGGGGTCTCGCCGAAGGCCGCGCGCCCGGCCCGCTCGCCCGCCGCGCGGACGGCCTCCACCACCGCCTCCGCCTCCCGCGCCGGGCAGTGCACGATCACCTCGTCGTGCTGGAAGAACACCAGCTCGGCGCGCGTCCCGGCCAGCGACTGCCGCAGGGAGGCCAGCACCAGCAGCATCCAGTCGGCCCCGCTGCCCTGCACCACGAAATTGCGGGTGAACCGGCCGCGGGCCCGGGCCGCGCCGCCACCGGACGGGCCCTGCGCGTCCGTCCCGGGCGGACCGGCCCCGCCGTCCCCGAGATCCTCCTCCCGGGCGGCCGCGGGCGGGCAGGTGCGCCCCAGCCAGGTGCGCACCAGCCGGCCCTCCTCGCCGGCGCGTGCCGCCTCGTCCACGTACGCCACCGCCGCCGGGTAGCGGCGCCGCAGGTCCGCCAGGTGCCGCAGGCCGTCCCCCGAGGTCTGCCCGTACACCGCGCCCAGCAGCGCCAGCTTGGCCCGGTCCCGGTCGCCGCCGAACGCCCGGTCCGACAGCACCGAGTACATGTCCCGGCCGCTTCCGGCCACCTCCATCAGGCCCCGGTCGCGGGAGACGGCGGCCAGCACCCTGGGCTCCATCTGGTCGGCGTCGGCGACCACCAGCCGCCACCCCTCGTCGGCCACCACCGCGCGCCGCACCACCTTGGGGATCTGCAGCGCGCCCCCGCCGTTGCTCGTCCAGCGGCCCGTGACCGAGCCGCCGGGCACGTACTCGGGATGGAAGCGGCCGTCACGCACCCAGGTGCGCAGCCAGGACCGGCCGTGCGCGGTGTGCAGCCGGTACAGCGTCTTGTGGCGCAGCAGCGGGGCGACGGCCGGATGGTCGATCTTCCGCAGCTCCCACGCCCGGGTCGAGGACAGCCGGATCCCGTCCCGCGCGAACGCCCTGACCACGTCCGCCGGCAGATCCGGCCGTACCCGCGCCCCCGGCCCGAAGGCGCGCGAGACCTCCTCGGCAAGCTGGGCCAGCCGGGCGGGCTCGCCACCCGGATAGCTCTCGCCCAGCAGTTCCCGCAGCAGCTCCCGGTGGACGTCCGCCCGCCAGGGCACCCCCGCGCGGTTCATCTCCGCCGCCACCAGCGTCCCCGCCGACTCCGCGGCCAGCAGCAGCCGCATCCGCTCCGGGTGCCCGGCCGCCTCCACCCTCCGCAGCTGGCCGGCGTACACCTCCAGCAGGGCCGCGAGCGGATCCGTGCCCGGCGGCAGCGGCACCGGGCCCGGCGCGAACAGCGAGGGCTGCCGGTCGGCCGCGCGCAGCGGCGGATCCTCCGGCACCGGCGCCCGGTGCAGCCGCGCCCAGGCCGCCGACAGCGAACGCGGCTCGCCCCACCGGCCCTCGTGGCCCAGCAGCAGCGCCTCGCACGCCTCCGTGTCATGGCACCGCTCCACCCGCACCCCGGCCTCCAGCAGCCGCGGGTACACCTGCGCCGTCGACCGCCACACCCACCGGGTGGCCGAGCCGGAGGCGGTGCGCTCCGCCACGGCCCGCGCCAGGTCCGGCTCGGTCACAACCGGACCCGCCGCGCGCCCCCGCCCGTCCAGCGGGCACAGCAGGGCCGTGCCCTCGGCGGTCACCGCCACCGCCCAGCGCACCGCGCCCTCCCCGTCCCGTCCGCCCCCTCGCCCGGGGCCGTGGCCGTCCCGCATACGGTGGAGTGTGACAGCGGGCACCGACAACCGGCGGTGACCTCCGCCGCGACCTCCGCCGCGACCTCCGCCGGGATCTCCGCCGTGATCCTCGCCCCGCGGTGACGCGGGGCCGCCGATCGGGCATACTCCAATCGCCACAGCCGCTGGTCAGCCGCTCTCGCGACCCGAGGGGCGACATCGGCCGGTACCACCACTTCCCGGTGGCGGCGCCCCACCCCGAGCGTCCGCCGCCGCAGCCCCCAACAGGGAGGAGAGCGCCGCGATGACCGAGTACGGCCCCCAGCCGGTGGAACGCCGGATGCCCACCGAGGAGTCCCGCGACCTCCTCACCCTGGTGCGTGAACTCGCCCAGCGCGAGATCCGTCCGGTCGCGGCCGAGGAGGAGGAGTCCGGCCGCTTCCCCCGTGAGACCTTCACCCTCCTGTCGGAGTCCGGCCTGCTCTCACTGCCCTACGGCGAGGAGTTCGGCGGCGGCGAGCAGCCCTACGAGGTGTATCTGCAGATCCTGGAGGAGCTGGCCGCGGCCCGGCTCACCGTGGGCCTGGGCGTCAGCGTCCACACCCTCGCCTGCCACGCGCTCGCCCACTACGGCTCCAAGGAGCAGTGCGCCGAACACCTTCCGGGGATGTTCGCCGGCGGACTGCTGGGCGCGTACTGCCTGTCCGAGCCCTCCTCCGGCTCCGACGCCGCCGCGATGCGCACCCGCGCCGTCCGCGACGGCGACGACTGGGTGCTCGACGGCACCAAGGCGTGGATCACCCACGGCGGCATCGCCGACTTCTACACCGTCATGGCCCGCACCGGAAAGGAGGGACCGCGCGGCATCACCGCCTTCCTCGTCCCCGGCGACGCCGAAGGGCTCAGCGCCGCCGCCCCCGAGCGCAAGATGGGGATGGGCGGGTCGCCGACGGCCCAGGTCCACTTCGACGGGGTCCGCGTCCCCGACAGCCGCCGGATCGGCGAGGAGGGGCAGGGCTTCGCCATCGCCCTGGACGCCCTCAACTCCGGCCGGCTCGGCATCGCCGCCTGCGCGATCGGGGTCGCCCAGGCCGCCCTCGACGAGGCACTGGCCCACACCGCCGGGCGCGAGCAGTTCGGCCGCCCCGTCTCCGACTTCCAGGGCGTACGGTTCATGCTGGCCGACATGGCCACCCAGATCGAGGCCGGACGCGCCCTGTACCTGGCCGCCGCCCGGCTGCGCGACGCCGGGGAGTCCTTCGCCCGGCAGGCGGCGATGGCCAAGCTGTTCTGCACGGACACGGCCATGAAGGTCACCACCGACGCCGTCCAGCTGCTGGGCGGCTACGGCTACACCCGCGACTACCCGGCCGAGCGCCTGATGCGGGAGGCCAAGGTGCTGCAGATCGTCGAGGGCACCAACCAGATCCAGAGGGTGGTCATCGCCCGCCACCTGGCCGGTCCCGAGAGCCGCTGAGCGCGACGGCGGTCCGCGCCGCCGGACGGGCCCCGGGCGCGGGCCGCCGGCCGGACCGCCGGTGCGTCCGTGCCCGGCGGTGTCCGGGGGCGTTCCGGGTGCGCGGGCGTGCGGTGCCTCCGGGCCGGGCGGCGCGAGCCGTCAGTGGCGCGGGTGACGCCCGTGCGGAACACGCATCGGGTGCGTACCCGGGCCGCCGACATGGGAGAAGGGCTGCATCCGCCAGTGCAGCCCCTCGGGCAGCGTCAGCAGTGTCGCGGCGTCCTGCTCCCGGGCCTCGTGCTCCGGGCCCTCGGGCCCGGCGTCCCCCACCGGACGCCCCGAGCCCTGGCACACCGTCAGGCCGAACGGGTTCCACGGGGTCGGGCACAGAGCGTGCTCGGGGAGCGTCTCCTCGTCCGCCAGCAGCGCTATCGGCTGCGCGCAGTCCGGGCAGACCACCCGGAAGATCTCGTAGGTCTCATAGGTCTCGTCGGCCTCGGCTCTCTCCTCGCGGGCCTCGGCGTCCGGGTGACCGGTGTGGAGCGACTTCACCTTGCGCATGCAATCCCCCTTGGACGGGCTGCCGGGTGTCCGATCGAGGGTGTCCCGGCCACAGCAAGCATTTCCCTCCGTTGCCCATCCGTAATCTCCGCACCCTCCCGGACACGGGAGCACGGGTGTGGCGTTGGTCACATGTCCGCGCCCCGGGGTCGCCGACAGGCCGAACGGTGTGCCGTGGTGCGCCCGGCGCAGTAGGTTGCCTGTCGTGGAGGAGCTGGATCGTCGCATCGTGGAATTGCTCGTCAGGGACGGGCGGATGAGCTACACCGACCTGGGCAGGGCCACCGGCCTGTCGACCTCGGCGGTGCATCAGCGCGTCCGCAGGCTGGAGCAGCGCGGTGTCATCCGCGGCTATGCGGCCATCGTCGACCCCGAGGCCGTCGGATTGCCCATGACCGCCTTCATCTCGGTCAAGCCGTTCGACCCCAGCGCCCCGGACGACATCGCCGACCGGCTCGCCGAGGTGCCCGAGATCGAGGCGTGCCACAGCGTCGCGGGCGACGAGAACTACATCCTCAAGGTCCGGGTCGCCGCCCCCGTCGAACTGGAGCACCTGCTGGCGCGCATCCGCTCCCTGGCCGGGGTCTCCACCCGCACCACCGTCGTGCTGTCCACCCCCTACGAGGCCCGGCCGCCCCGCGTGTGAGGGTCCCCGCGCCGCGTACGGGCGACCCCGGCGGCCGGGAGCGGCGGGGGAGGGGGAGACTGGCAGTCATGAGCGACAGCACGGCCCCTCCCGACGGTCCCGACGGTCCCGACCGCCTCGACCGCCCCCGCACCGTCCTCCTACGCGGAGGCGAGGTCCACAGCCCCGCCGACCCCTTCGCCACCGCCATGGTCGTCGACGGCGGCGGCATCGCCTGGGTCGGTTCGGAAGGGGCCGCGGACTCCTTCGCCGACGGCGTCGACGAGGTGGTCCACCTCGACGGCGCACTCGTCACCCCGGCCTTCACCGACTCCCACGTCCACGCCACCGCGACCGGTCTGGCGCTCACCGGCCTCGACCTGTCCGGCACCCGCTCCCCGGCCGAGGTCCTGGACCGCGTACGGGAGTACGCCCGGGCCCGCCCCGGCGACCGGATCCTGCTCGGCCACGGCTGGGACGCGGCCGCCTGGCCCGGGCAGCGGCTTCCCTCCCGCGCCGAGCTCGACGCGGCCGCAGACCACCGGCCGCTCTACCTCACCCGCGTCGACGTCCACTCGGCCCTGGTCACCACCGCGCTGCTCGACCTCGTCCCCGGCGACCCCGGCGTCACAGAGCTGCCCGGCTACGCCCCCGACGCCGCCCTGACCGGCGACGCCCACCACGCGGTGCGCGCCGTCGCCCACGCCTCCATCACCCCCGCCCAGCGCACCGAGGCCCAGCGCGCCGCCCTGCGCCACGCGGCCTCCCGCGGCATCGGAACCCTCCACGAGTGCGCGGGACCGGAGATCTCGAGCGAGGACGACCTCACCGGCCTGCTGGCGCTGGCCGCCGCCGAGCCCGGACCCCGCGTCTTCGGCTACTGGGCCGAGCACATCACCTCCCCCGAAGGGGCGCGGCGGGTGCGGGAGCTCGGCGCCCTCGGCGCCGCGGGCGACCTCTTCGCCGACGGTTCCCTGGGCTCCCACACCGCCCATCTGCACGAGCCCTACGCCGACGCCGGCCACCGCGGCACCGGCCACCTGGACGCCGACGCCGTCGCCGCCCACGTCGCCGCCTGCACCGAGGCCGGGATCCAGGCCGGCTTCCACGCCATCGGCGACGCCGCCCTCACCGCCGTCACCGAGGGGGTGCGCGCGGCCGCCGAGCGGGTCGGCCTGGAGCGGGTGCGGGCCGCCCGGCACCGCGTCGAGCACGCCGAGATGCTGACCGAGGCCACCGTCGCGGCCTTCGCCGAGCTGGCCCTGACCGCCTCCGTCCAGCCGGCCTTCGACGCCGCCTGGGGCGGCGAGGGGGGCATGTACGCCCGGCGTCTGGGCCGCGAACGCGCCCGCACCCTCAACCCGTACGCCGCCCTGCTGCGCGCCGGTGTGCCCCTGGCGCTCGGCTCCGACAGCCCCGTCACCCCGCTCGACCCCTGGGGCACCCTGCGCGCCGCCGCCTTCCACCGCACCCCCGAGCACCGGATCTCCGTCCGCGCCGCCTTCACCGCCCACACCCGCGGCGGCTGGCGGGCGGTCGGCCGCGACGACGCGGGCGTCCTCGTCCCCGGCGCCCCGGCCGACTACGCCGTGTGGCGCACCGGCGACCTGGTGGTGCAGGTGCCCGACGGCCGGATCGCCGCCTGGTCCACCGACCCGCGCTCGGGCACCCCGGGCCTGCCCGACCTCGGCCCGGGGCGCCCGCTGCCCGTCTGCCTGCGGACGGTGGTCGGGGGACAAACGATCTACCAACACCCGAACGGGTGACGGAAGGCGGGGCCATACCGCCGAACGATGTCCCCCCAGGTCTGCCCTCCCGCGGTGGCCCTCTCTGCACTGACCTGCTGCTTTGAGGAAACGCCGCAGGTCGTGAGGGTGTTGACAGGCTGTGGCGGTCGGCGGGTAGGTTCTGCCGGGTCCACCACAGGACGTCCGACCGGGGATCCTCCGCGCACAGTCGTCGAGCGAGCTGGGTCATGGGCGGTGCGTCGCACCGGCGTACGGCCGGGAGCCAGATCCAGCGTCCGCGGCACGGAGACGGAGTGATCCCGGCTGGTCGGCGGTGCGACCCGGGTGGGGCCCGGAGGCTCAGTAGACAACGACTTTCGGCCGATCCGCAGCCAGCGGGTCCCAGGTCGGCCCGAAGGGCGCCGGGCCCCGATCCCGAGAACGCCCCCGCCCCGTACGTCCCCTCCGCTCCGCCCGCCCCGCCCCGCCCCGGTACGGAGCCTTCGCATCCCCACCCCGGCCCCGTGGGAGCCGCCGGGCGTTGTACGGTCGGGCTCATCACCGCACGACCTGCACGACCTGCGAGAAAGGCCGCGACCGTGCCATCGGGCCCCGAGACCACCGCCGAAGCCGAGACCGGCGGCGCGGCCGCCGACCGTCCGGACGAGCCGCAGCACCGCCGTACGCCCGCCCGGGCCGGCGTCCCGGCCCGCGCCGCCGCCGGGGAAACCGGGGACGCCCCCGACCCGGCCGCCGGCGAGGCCGGGGCCCGCCCGGCGCCCCGGCTCCCCGTCCGCCTGGCCAGGTCGGCACGCCGCGAGGCGTGGCGCACGGCGGCCGCGGCGGTGAGCGGTGTCGCCCTGGCCGCCGCCTTCCCCCCGTACGACGTGTGGCCGCTGTCGGTCGCCGCGGTCGCCGTCCTCGCCCTCCTCGCCCGGGGGCGTACCGCCCGCCAGGGGGCCTGGCTCGGTCTGGCGATGGGGCTGCCGTTCTTCCTCGTGCTGCTCAAGTGGCTCCATGTGATCGGCTGGGACGCGGTGTTCGGTCTGTCCCTGGTCGAGTCGCTGTTCCTCGTCCCGATGGGCGCCGGGCTGGCCGCGACCTCGCGGCTGCCGCTGTGGCCGCTGTGGGGAGCCTGTCTGTGGGTCGCCGAGGAGTGGGCGCGCGACCGGATCCCCTTCGGTGGCTTCCCCTGGGGGCGGCTGGCCTTCGCCGTCACCGACTCGCCGTTCCTGCCGCTGGCCGCCCTGGGCGGCGCCCCGCTGGTGACCTTCGCCGTCGCGCTGACCGGCGGCCTGCTCGCCGCGGCTGCCGTCCGGGTCGCGGCGGCCGTCACCAGGCGGCGACGCGGAGCGGAGGAGACGGACGAGGGGGGCGGGACCGCCTCCCCGGCGGAGGCCGGCGCCGGTGCGGCGCGCCCGGCCCTCGCCGCCGCCGGGGCGGTCGCCCTGGCCGCGGCCGTGACCGCCGCCGGCCAGGCCGTGCCGGTCCGCACCGCGGCGGCCGACACCGTCCGCATCGCCGTCGTCCAGGGCAACGTCCAGCAGCCCGGCATGGACTTCCTCGGCCGCCCGATGATGATCCTCAACAACCACGTCGAGGCCACCCTGAAGCTGGCCGAGGACGTGGAGGCGGGCCGGGAGGAGCGGCCCGACCTGGTGATCTGGCCGGAGAACGCCTCCGACCTGGACCCGCACCGGTACCCGCAGGCGTACGACGCCATCGACCGGGCGGCGAGGGCCGTGGGCGTCCCCGTCCTGGTCGGCGCCCTCGTCGAGCACCCCGAGCGCGAGGGCTACGTCGAGAACCAGGGCATCGTCTGGGACCCCGAGGCGGGCCCCGGAGCCTCGTACACCAAGCAGCACCCGGTGCCCTTCGGCGAGTACGTTCCCTACCGCGACCAGCTCAGCAAGGTCATCACCCGCCTCCAGCGCGTCCCGCGCGACTTCTGGCCCGGCCAGAGCACCGGGGTGATGGACGTCGGCCCCGCCCGGCTCGGCGACGTCATCTGCTTCGAGGTCGCCTACGACGAGATCGTGCGCGACACCGTCAACGACGGCGCCCGCGCACTGGTGATCCAGACCAACAACGCCACCTACGGCAACACCGGCCAGCCCGAGCAGCAGCTGGTCATGTCCCGGCTGCGGGCCGTCGAGCACGGACGGGCCGTGGTCACCGCCGCCACCAGCGGCATCAGCGCGATCGTCGCCCCCGACGGCACGATCGGGCAGCGCACGGAGGAGTTCACGCAGGACGTGGTCACCGCCGACCTCCCGCTGCGCGACGAGACCACCCTCTCCGACCGGATCGGCCCCGCACCGGAGTGGGTGCTCGCTATGGTGGGCGTCCTGTCCTGCGCCGCGGCCTTCGCGACCGGCCGACGGGGGCGGGCACACGGGGTGAACAGGACGGACGAGAAGAGGCGGCAGCAGTGAACGAGGCGGGGCAGCGCCGGAAGGATCCGCTCGGCAGGATCCTCGTGATCATCCCGACCTACAACGAGGTCGACAACATCCGGCCGATCGTCACCAGAGTGCGCGCCGCCGTCCCCGAGGCCCACGTCCTGGTCGCGGACGACAACAGCCCCGACGGCACGGGGAAGGTCGCCGACGAGATGGCGGCCGGGGACGAGCGGGTCGAGGTCCTCCACCGGGAGGGCAAGGAGGGGCTGGGCGCCGCCTATCTGGCGGGCTTCCGCTGGGGCATCGACAACGGCTACGACGTCCTGGTCGAGATGGACGCGGACGGCTCCCACCAGCCCGAGGAACTGCCCAGGCTGCTGACCGCGCTCAAGGGCGCCGACCTGGTGCTGGGCTCGCGCTGGGTGCCGGGCGGGCGGGTGGTCAACTGGCCGGGCCACCGCAAGTTCCTCTCGCGCGGTGGCAGCACCTACTCCCGGCTGCTGCTGGGCGTGCCCCTGCGGGACGTCACCGGCGGCTACCGGGCGTTCCGCAAGGAGACTCTGCTGGGGCTGGGCATGGACGACGTGGCGTCCCAGGGGTACTGCTTCCAGGTGGACCTGGCCCACCGCGCCGTGCAGGCCGGGTACCAGGTGGTCGAGGTGCCCATCACCTTCGTGGAGCGCGAGCGCGGCGACAGCAAGATGAACCGCGACATCGTCGCCGAGGCCCTGTGGCGGGTCACCGCCTGGGGTGTGCGGTCCCGTGTGAACCAGGCGCTCGGCCGCAGGCACACTGGATGACATGACGACCGGCGCACCGTACCCGTACGAGCCACCTCCGCGGCACTCCCGTACCGGACCACAGGGCCCGGGATCTCCCGGCACCGGGCCGCGGCGCCGCCCCCGGCGCAGCTTCGTCCCCCTGGGACTGGCCGCCTTCGTGGTCCTGGAGACCTGGCTGCTGACCCTGCTGGCGGACGCCACGAACGGGCTGGTCGTCCTGATCGTCCTGGTCGCGGGGGCGGTACTGGGCGCCGCGGTCGTCAAGCGCGCGGGACGCCGCGCCTGGCGCGGTCTGGTCGAGACCGTCGAGAGCCTCCAGCCGGGCGCCGAGCCGCGCCCGGGGCCGCAGGCCGACCGGGGCGGGCACGGGCTGGCCATGCTCGGCGGCCTGCTGCTGATGCTGCCCGGCCTGATCTCGGACGTGGCCGGACTGCTGTGCGTCCTCCCGCCGACGGCCGCGCTGCTGCGCCGCGGCGTGGAGCGCCGGCTCGGCCGCCGCACCGGCTTCGCCCCCGGATCCCTGGAGGACTCCCTGCGGCAGGCGCGTACGGCGGAGGAGCAGTTCCGCATCCACCGGCCCGACGGCAAGGTGGTGCGGGGAGAGGTCGTGCGCGAGGACGAGCGCGACGCCCCCGGCGAGGAGGGCGGGGGAGCGCGTTAGCCGTTCTTGCGGGAACGCACACGTGGGTGAGGGCCCGGCCACCGGACGGTGGCCGGGCCCTCACCCACGTGCTCCCACGGTGCGCCGCGGCGCGGTGCCGCGTGCCGCCTTCAGGCGGACTTGCGCTTGCTGTCCCGCGGGTGCACGGCGATGTTCATGGTCCCGGAGCGCAGGACCGCCAGCCTCTCGGCCAGCACCTCCTCCAGCTCCTCACGGGTGCGCCGCTCCATGAGCATGTCCCAGTGCGTACGCGCGGGCTTACCCTTCTTCTCCTCGGGGCCCTCGCCGTTGACCAGGAGCGCCTGGGCGCCGCATACCTTGCACTCCCACTCCGGCGGAATCTCGGCCTCAACCGAGAACGGCATCTCGAACCGATGACCGTTCTGGCATGCGTACTCCACGGCCTGGCGTGGCGCCAGGTCGATACCGCGGTCGGTCTCGTAGCTGGTCACCACGAGTCGCGTGCCGCGCAGAGCTCGCTCACTCATGAATCGTGCCTCCCGGGCTTGTCGCCCACAGGACAGGTGTCGCTGTCGTCGTCATCCGGTCAACGTCCGGTCGGCGGTGAAGATTCCCGATCTGGGACATGCGTCGCCCGTCGTGCCGCTGCCTCGTCGGATATGCGGTACCCGCAGCCGCCCGCTTCGTCACATCCCACAAGGGACGTAACGTAACGTTCGCCTATCTTTGGCGTGCGGTAACGGTCCATCCGACGAGTTGCAGGCGTACACTACCCGCCCTTCGGCCGATGGCCTAAATCCGATCCGGCGCAGCGGCGCCCACCGCCGCCACCGCTCGTCTGACCGGTACCCGCAACAGCAGGACGAAACCCAGAACGAAGAAGATCACCAGTGAGATGATCGCGTCCCGGTAGCTGCCGGTGAGCTGGTAGGTGAGTCCGAACACCAGTGGCCCCAGCCAGCTCGTGCCGCGATCGCTGACCTCGTACAGCGAGAAGTACTCCGCCTCCTTGCCCGGCGGCACCAGCTGCGCGTACAGCGAGCGCGACAGCGCCTGGGTGCCGCCCAGCACCATTCCGATCGCCGCGGCCAGCACGAAGAACCACACCGGCTCACCCGCGGGCAGCACGTATCCGGCGCCCACCGTCGCCGTCCACGCCACCAGCGAGCCCAGGATCGTGCGCTTGGCGCCGTAGCGCAGCGCCAGCCGTCCCAGCAGCAGCGCCCCCACCACGGCCAGGACCTGCACCAGCAGGACCGCGCCGATGAGGGTGGTCTGGTCCATCCCCAGCTCCCCGGCGCCGAAGACCGAGGCCTGGGTGATCACCGTCTGCACGCCGTCGTTGTAGAGCAGGTAGGCCAGCAGGAACATCAGGGTCAGCGGATAGCGGCGCAGATCGCGCAGCGTCCCGGCGAGCTGCCGCCAGCCGCCCCGCAGGGACAGCCCCCCGGCGGCCGAACCGGCCGAACCAGTGGGGGTGTGCGCGGCCGGCCGCTCGCGCAGCCGCCGCAGCGGGATGATCGCGAAGACCGCCCACCACAGGCCCGCCGAGGCCAGGCAGATCCGCACCGCGGTGCCCTCGTCCACGCCCAGCGACTCGTGCCCGAGGAACAGCGCCAGGTTGGCCACCAGCACCAGGGACCCGGAGGCGTAGCCGAAGGCCCAGCCGCGGGAGGAGACCGCGTCCCGCTCCGCGGGAGTGGCGATCTGGGGCAGGAAGGAGTTGTAGACCACCACGGCCGTGGCGTAGGAGACGTTCGCCACCACCAGCAGCGCCCCGCCCAGCAGATAGCGGTCGCCCTCCAGGAAGAACATCCCCGTGGTGGCCGCCGCCCCCAGGTAGGCGAACACGCCCATGATCGGCTTCTTGCGGCCCGACCGGTCGGCGACCGCCCCGGCCAGCGGCATCACCAGCACCGACAGCAGCACCGAGACGGAGACGGTGTAGGCGAAGTACGAGCCGGCGCGGACCGGGATGCCCAGGGGGTGGACGTAGCCGGCGCCGTCCGCCGCGGCCTCGGCGACCGAGGTCAGATAGGGGCCGAGGAAGACGGTGAGCACACTGGTGGAGAAGACGGAGACCGCCCAGTCGTAGAAGTACCAGCCGCGCTGCTCACGGCGCCGCTCGGCGGCCCCGGCGAAGCCCTCCGGGTTCTCCACGCCGCCCGTGCCACCGGTGCCGCCCGTGCCGCCCGCGCTCTTCGCCGTTCGCCCGGCGTCCCCGGTGCCCTCGGCGTCCCCGGCCCCCGCCACGGTCTCGGTGCCCACCCGCGCCCCCTCGCTCGTCCCGTGCGCAGACACGGGACGCGGGCGGGGGAGCGGCCCTCGCCGCCCGGCGGCTCCGGCCGCCCGTCCGCCGGGCGTCAGATCCAGGCTCCCCGCTCGGCCAGTACCGTGCGCAGTGTCTCGATGTGATCGGTCATGATGCCATCCACGCCCAGATCCAGCAGCGCCCTCATCCGCTCCGGGTCGTTGACCGTCCACACGTGCACCTGGAGGCCCCTGCGGTGGGCGTGGCGGACGAACGCCCGGTCCGCCACCGGTATCCCGCCGTGCCGCACCGGGACCTGCGCGCACAGCGCGCCGCGGCCGACCGCGCCCGGCAGGCGGTACGAGCGCAGCCGCAGGCCCAGGACGCCGCGCGTGCCCAGCGAGGTGGCCAGCCGCGGGCCCGCCAGGCGCCGGGCCCGGGCCACCCGGGACTCGTCGAAGGCCCCCAGGCACACCCGGCCCCAGGCGTCGGCGCGGTCCAGGATCTCCAGCAGCGGGGCGAGCGCGGCGTCCGCCTTGACGTCGATGTTCCAGCGGGCACGGGGGAAGGCGCGCAGCAGGTCGGCGAAGAGCGGCACCGGCTCACCGCCGCCCACCCGGACCCGCCGCACCTGTGCCCACGGCAGGGAGGCGATCGCCCCGCTGCCGTCGGTGACCCGGTCCAGCGTGGCGTCGTGGAAGGCGACCAGCTTTCCGTCCGCCGTGGCGTGCACGTCGGTCTCCAGATAGCGGTAGCCCAGCCCCACCGCCCGCGCGAAGGCGCCGTGGGTGTTCTCCGCTCCCGGCGCGGCGCCGCCCCGGTGGGCGAAGGCCAGGGGAGCGGGGTGGTCGAAGAAGGGGTGGTCGGGGCGCGGTGCGCGGGAGGCCGGTGCCGTCATGGACGCAGTATCGCGCGACGCCTCCGGCGCCCCTGCGGGCGGTCCGCCGAGCCGTTCCCGAAGCCGCCTGCCGGATCGCCACCCGAACCGGCCCGGCCGCCGTCCGTCCCGCCGGCGGGCGTGCCGAAGACCCTCAGGAAGAACTGGGAGAGCGGCCCGATCGCCAGCGCGTAGAGCACCGTGCCCGCGCCCACGGTGCCGCCCAGCAGGAAGCCGGTGGCCAGGGCGGCCACCTCGATGCCCGTCCGCACCAGGCGCACCGAGCGTCCGGTGACCCGGTGCAGGCCGGTCATCAGGCCGTCGCGCGGGCCCGGCCCGAAGCGCGCCGTGATGTACAGGCCGGTCGCCGCCCCGTTCAGCACCACCGCGCCCACCAGCAGCGGCGCCCGTACCGCGAGCACGGCCGGCTCCGGCATGAGGGCCAGGGTGGCGTCCATGGCCAGTCCCACCACGATCACGTTGGAGACGGTGCCCAGGCCGGGCCGCTCCCGCAGCGGTATCCACAGCAGCAGCACGGCCGCGCCGGTGATGATCACCACGGTGCCGATGGTCAGCCCGGTGTGCCCGGAGACGCCCTGGTGGAAGACGTCCCACGGGCCGAGGCCGAGATCGGCGCGGACCATCAGCGCCAGGCTGGCCCCGTAGAGCACCAGGCCGGCGTAGAGCCGTACGAGACGGCGGACCAGGTGACCGGTGCGGCGGTCGGGGTGGCGGCCGGGGTGCGCGGCGGAACCGCCTGGATCCCCGGATCCTGTGAATCCTGTGGAACCGGACAAGGGGCCGTCCTTTCTGGCGCGTTGGACTGATGCGTGACACTCTGTGGCCTGTAGACGGTTCCCGCACATGGCCAATCTGGAGAAGGTGGACTCAACCGATGGCTCAGTGGACTTCGGCGGTCGGAGCGTCCCAGCTCGCCCGCCTCCTGTCCTCCCACCGTGCCGAGGCGGGCGGAGCGCGGCGGACGCCCGCCTACCGGGCCCTCGCCGACGGAGTGCGCCTGCTGGTGCTGGAGGGCCGCGTTCCCGTCGCCGCCCGGCTGCCCGCCGAGCGGGAGCTGGCCGCGGCCCTGTCCGTCAGCCGCACCACCGTGGCCGCCGCGTACGAGGCGCTGCGCGGCGACGGGTTCCTGGCCTCGCGCCGCGGCGCGGGGAGCTGGACCGCCCTGCCCGCCGGCAACCCCCTGCCGTCCGGCGGGCTGGCGCCCCTGCCACCCGACGCCGCCGGGACCATGATCGACCTGGGCTGCGCCGCCCTTCCCGCCCCCGAGCCCTGGCTCACCCGCGCCTTCCAGGGAGCCCTGGCCGATCTGCCGCCCTACGCCCACACCCACGGCGACTACCCGGCGGGGCTGCCGGTCCTGCGCCAGGCCCTGGCCGACCGCTACACCGCCCGCGGCGTCCCGACGATGCCCGAGCAGATCATGATCACCACCGGCGCCATGGGCGCGGTGGCCGCCATCCGCGCGCTGTTCGCGCCGCGCGGCGAGCGCGTCGCCGTCGAGCACCCCTCGTACGCCAACGTGCTGCGCCTGCTGAGCGAGGCGGGCGCCCGGCTGGTGCCCGTCGCGATGGGCGAGGGCCTCACCGGCTGGGACCTGCCCGCCTGGCGCCGGGTGCTGCGGGACGCCGCACCGCGGATGGCGTACGTCATCGCCGACTTCCACAACCCCACCGGCGCGCTGGCCGGGGAGGAGCAGCGCCGGGAGCTGGTGGCCGCCGCCCGGGCCGCGGGCACCGTGCTGGTGGCGGACGAGACCATGGCCGGCCTCGACCTCGACGCCCCGCCCGGCGAGCCGATGCCCCGCCCGGTCGCGGCGTTCGACCCGGGCGGTTCCACCGTCGTCACGGTCGGATCGGCCAGCAAGGCCATCTGGGCCGGGCTGCGCATCGGCTGGATCCGGGCCGCGCCCGAGACCATCCGCAGCCTGGTCGCGGCCCGTGTCTACGCGGACCTGGGCAGTCCCGTGCTGGAGCAGCTCGCCGTCGCCCGGCTGCTGGCGGAGAGCGGCGGGCAGGGCGGGGCACAGGGCGATGGGCGGGAAGACGGGGACAGCGGCCGGGACAGCGGCTGGGACAGCGGCTGGGACCAGGCCATGGAGGTCCACCGCGAGCGGGCCCGGGAGAACCGCGCGGCCCTCACCGAGGCCCTGCGCGAACACCTCCCGGACTGGGGGTTCACCGTCCCGCGCGGCGGCCTCACGCTGTGGGTGCGCACCGGTGATCTGTCCGGTTCGCGGATCGCCGAGGCCGGCGAGCGGCTGGGGGTGCGCGTCCCCTCCGGGCCCCGTTTCGGGGTGGACGGCGCCTTCGAGGGCTATGTGCGGCTGCCGTTCACGGTCTCCGGCCCCGTGGCCGCCGAGGCGGCGGCCCGGCTGGCGGCGGCCGCGCGGCTGGTCGCCGACGGACGGAGCGCGGGCGGCGACATCCCGCGCAGCTCCGTCGCCTGAAGCGCCGCGCGTCCCGCCGCATGCCCGGCCGCCCGCCCCGCCACCTGCCGGAGCCTCAGTGGAGCGCCCGCCGGGCCGCGGCCCTCGGCGGACCGGCCACCGGCTCCGGCAGCAGTTCCAGGACCGCCCGCCGCTGCGGCTCGGCCGCCTCCCCGTCGAAGGGGTCGGGGGCGGCGGGCACCTGGAGGCGGTGCACCGGCCCCGAGCCCAGCCGGGCGTAACCGCGCCCCGCGGGCACCTCGGGAGGCGGTGTGGTCGAGGGCGCCTCGCCGAGCACCGCCCGCACCTCCTGCGGCGTCGCCGCGCCGAGCACCACCCGTGCCCGGGTGTACGCGCGGACGGCCCCGGTCAGCTCCCCCGCGCCCTCGAACTGGTCGACCAGCGCCACGGTCACCCGCACCGCGCGCCCGTACCGCAGGGGCACCTGGAGCAGGTCCTGCGGGTCGCGCTGCCCCTCGGCACGGGCCAGGTGGCTGAGCACCGAGGGCCGGTCCACCAGCACCCACAGCGGGCGGCAGACGTCCTCCGGCGCGTCCCGTCCGGTCTGGCGGACCCGGTTGGCGGCCAGCAGCCTGCGCTCGGTCTCCCGCACCACCCACTCCAGCGCCGACAGCGCGCCGGCCGGGGTGGACTCCACCGCCCGCACCCGGCCGCGTCCGGCCAGGAACGCGTACTCGCCCGCTCCGCCGCCGTCCACGACCAGCACCTCGCCCTGCCGCAGGGCCTGGAGGGCGACCGACCGCAGCAGCGTGGTCGTCCCCGACCCCGGGTGGCCCAGCGCCAGCAGGTGCGGCTCGGTGGAGCGCGGGCCCGTACGCCACACCACCGGAGGCACGTCCAGCCGCTCGCCGCCCTCCGCGACCACCGGCACCGTGCGGGGGACGGTGTGGAGGTCGGTGAAGCCCAGCACGGTCTCGCCGGGCGCGGTGACGAAGCGCTGCGCGCAGATGCCGGAGGGCAGCGGCGGCAGCGCGGTCAGGGTGAGCTCGCCCACTTCCTCCGCCCAGGCGAAGTGGTACTCCCGGCCCCGGCCGGCCTTGGCGCACAGCAGCTCCTGGAGGCGCGCGCGGGACTCCGGATCGCCGTCCCCGAAGTGCGGCGGGTAGCGCAGCCGCAGCCGGGCCAGCCGCCCCTCCTCGGCGAACGCGAAGCCGGTGAAGGCCCGCCGCCAGTCGCCGTCGTGGGCGTACAGGGGCTGCGGGCGGGGGTCGTCGGCGAGCGACAGATGCGGCACCAGCGCCTCGTAGAGGGTCTGCAGCCGTGCGCGCTCGGCCTCGCCCGGCTCGCCCCCGGCGGTGTCCGGGGACCGGTCGCGGCCCTGCCAGAGGGCGGCGCCCGCCAGTGCGGCCGCCCCCAGCAGCGGCCCGTACGGGGCCAGCCACAGCGCCAGCAGGCAGGCGGCCACGGTGAACAGCACCGGGCCCCGCCGCTCCCGGGGGGTGCGCTCCCAGCGGCGCCGCCCCGCGGAGGCGAGGCGCCCCAGACCGCGGACGGCCACGGCCGGCAGCCGCAGTGCGTCGACGGCGTGCTCCGCGGCCGCCCGCCGCAGGTCCCGCCCGCGGGCCGGCGGGGCGGCGCCCGGTGCGGGGTGGGGGTGGGAAGCGTGCAGCGGGGTGAGTGCCGGGGGAAAGGGCCGCCAGGCCACGCCGAATCTCCTGCCGTCCGGAGCCCTGGGGCTCGAAGTCCTGCGGGTCGTGGGTGCGGTGGTCCCGGTTGGCGTACCGGAGGGGCCGCGCCGGGGGGTTCCTAGAAGGGGATGTTCCCGAGGAGGTTGGCGAGGGTGTCCCCGCCCGCCTGGATGCCGGGTGCGATCGCCGATCCCGCCAGGTAGAACCCGAAGAGCGCACACACGATGGCGTGGGAGAGCTTGAGGTTGTCCTTGCGGAAGAACAGGAAGACGATCACTCCGAACAGCAGGACACCGGAGATCGACAGCACCATGGGTCAACTCCCTGTGTGGCGATGGGTTTGTCACCGTGTGTCCCTCAAGCTTCACAGAGCGTCCGGGGGGCCGAAAGCGGCGGAAGAGTGATATCAGCACATTTCCTCTGCTCCGCCCGGGGTACCCCGTCCGGACGGAGGGAGCGGCCGGTCCCCGGAGGCCGGGAGGTAGTTTCTCGGGAGCCGACACGCGACAGGGAACGGGAACCATGCGCCACCAGCCCGCACTGCTCTACGTCACCGACCTCTCCTACGAGGCCCGGGGCCGCCGCTACGGCGACGAGGACGTCCGCCTCTCGGCCCGGCTGCGCGAGGACTTCCGGATCGCGCTCTGCCACCCGCGCGACGCGGCGGCGCTGATGGACGCCTTCGACGCGGTCGTGGTGCGCAACAGCGGCCCCGTGCTGCACCACCGGGACGCCTGGGAGGGCTTCCGCGCCCGGGCGCTGGAACGGGGGAGCAGGGTCTTCAACGAGCTGTCGGGCAGGGCGGACATGGTCGGGAAGCGGTACCTGACCGAGCTGAGCGCGGCGGGGGAGCCGGTCATCCCCACCGTCGACCGCCGCGAGGACCTGGACCGGCTGCCGCCGGCGGCCGAGTACGTCGTCAAGCCCGAACTCGGCGCCGACTCCATCGGCCTGGAGATCGTCCCCGCGGACCGGCTCGCCCACCTCGCCCTGGGATCGGGCGCCGGTCTGCTGGTCCAGCCGAGGATCGACTTCCGCCACGAGGTCTCGTTCTACTTCGTCGACCGCTCCTTCCAGTACGCCCTCTACGCCCCCGACCCCGCGCGGCGCTGGGAGCTGGAACCGTACGCCCCCACGGCGGACGACCTCGCCTTCGCGCAGCGGTTCGTGGACTGGAACGCCATCGACCACGGCATCCAGCGGGTGGACGCCTGCCGCACGGCGGAGGGGGAACTGCTGCTCGTGGAACTGGAGGACCTCAACCCCTATCTGTCGCTGGACCGGGTGGACGCCGGCACGGGGGAGGCGTTCGCCGCCGCGATGACCGCCTCGCTGCACGCACTGCTGGCCTGAGGCCGCTCTGGGCTCTGCCCGGCGGCGTGCGCGGCGGCTAGGGTCGCCGCATGACGGACACGACGGACACCGCAGACGCCACGGACGCCACGGACGCCGACGGCACGGCGAGCGCGGCGGAGGGGGCGCGCGGCGACGTGCGGCCCCCGGAGGCGGAAGCCGACGAGCGGACCACCCTGCTGGCCTTCCTCGACTACCTGCGGGACGCGGTCGCGGCCAAGGCCGCCGGTGTGCCGGACGAGGCGGCCCGGGCGGCGGGGGTGCCCTCCGGGACGAGTCTGCTGGGGCTGGTCAAGCATCTGACGGCGGTCGAACACAACTGGTTCGCCTGGGCGTTCGCGGGTGAGGGGGACACTCCCGCGGACGACGGCGCGCCGCCCGCGCCCGGGGAGACGGCCGGGGAGATCCTGCGCGCCTATCGGAAGGCCGCCGGGCGCTCGAACGCCATCGCCGCGGCCTGCGACCGGCTGGACCGGCCCGGGGTGCGGTCGCTGCGCGAGACCCCGCCGCCGACCATGCGCTGGATCCTGGTGCACATGATCGAGGAGACCGCCCGCCACGCGGGCCACGCCGACATCCTGCGCGAGCGCATCGACGGCTCGACGGGCCGTTGACCGTATCGGCCCGCGCCACCCGACGGCTGGGAGTGGTGCACACCGGTGGACTGCCCGGCGCCCTGGCCCGGCTGGTCCCGTACGGCGGGCACGGGGAGTCCGGCGGGGTGCTGAGCGGGTACTGAGCGGGTACTGAGGGACCCTCGCCCGCCGGCCCCGTCAGGGGCGGAGCCCGGCCAGTTCGGCGGCCAGCCGGGTGCGCCAGGCCGGGACGCGGCCCAGCAGACGCAGTGTCACGTCGCGGCCGGCGCGGACGGGCAGGGAGCGGGCGGTGACCGCCCGGGTGAGGCGGTCGGTGAAGGTGATGACGCGTTCGGCCGCCGGGCGCCGCTCCCGTTCGTAGGCGTCCAGCCGGGCGCCGGGGTCCGCGCCCCGGAGGAGGACGTCGGCCAGCGCCCGCCCGAGGGCGGCGGCGTCCTGGATGCCGATGTTCATGCCCTGGCCACCGGCGGGGCTGTGGACGTGGGCGGCGTCGCCGGCCAGCACGATCCGGCCGGCGCGGTAGCGGTCGGCGATCCGGTGGTGGACGTGGAAGCGCGAGCCCCACAGCATCTCGCCGACCCGTCCCTGCCCGCCCGCGCGTTCGTCCAGCACCCGCTGGACGAACGCGGCGTCCGGTTCCCCGGGAGCCTCGGGCACGGCGGCCACCAGACGGAAGACGTCCCCGGGCAGGGGCGCCACCAGGACCGGTCCGTCCGGGTCGAACAGCATGGACACCTCCCCGCGGCCGGGCCGCCAGTCCATCCGCACGTCCGCCAGCACGAAGGACTGGGCGTAGCGGCCGCCCCGGTAGCCGATGCCGGCCGTCTCCCGGACCGTGCTGCGCATCCCGTCGGCACCGACGGCGTACGCCGCCCGCACCGTCTGCGTCCCCCGCGGGCCGTCCACCGTGACGGTCACCCCGCCGGGCTCCTGACCGAGGCCGGTCACGGTGTACGGGCGGTGTACCGGGGCGGGATCGCCGGAGAGGGCGCGGACGCGGTCCCGCAGGACGGCCTCGGTCTCGTGCTGCGGGAGCATCAGCGCGTAGGGGTACGGGGTCGGCAGGCCGTCGAACGCGACGGTCGCCAGCCGGTGCCGTCCCCGGCTCACACCGAACCGCGTCACCCGCAGACCGCGTTCGACCAGCGGAGCGGCGGCCCCCACCGGCTCCAGCGTCTCCAGGGTGCGGGCGTGGACGACCCCCGCGCGCGAGGTGCCCGCGCCCTGCGGCATCCGGTCCAGCAGGATGAAGGCCACGCCGGCGGAGGCCAGGTGGGCGGCCAGGGCCAGGCCGGTGGGTCCGGCGCCGACGATGACGACGTCCGTCCGTCCGGGAAGTGCGGGGGTGGCGGCTTCGGCGGTTCCGCTCATGGGGCAGCACCTCTTCCGTTTGATGCCAACGGTTGTTGGCCAACGTCTGGTGTCAGGATGGCGCGCCGGACGGCATCCAGTCAACAGATGTTGGCCAACGGATGTTGGCATGTGAGGTGCGTCAGGGCGACTCCGCCGTCAGATAGCGCTGTACCGTCGGCGCCAGCCAGGCGACGGCCTCCGCCCGCGGCATCCCGGCGGCGGGCGGGAAGCGCAGCACGTACCGGCTCACGGCCATGCCCAGGATCTGCGAGACCACCAGGGCCGCGCGGGCCCCCGCCCGTTCCGGATCGGGGCAGACGGCCGCCACCGCGGGCGCCACCTGCTCCTGGAAGACCGCGCGCATGCGCTCGGCGCCCGCGGGATTGGTGACGCCGACGCGCAGCAGCGCGTTCAGCGCGTCGTCCTCCTCCCAGCGCTCCAGGAAGTGCCCGACCAGCACGGTCCCGGCCTCCTCGCGGGGCACGGCGGTCAGGTCGGGAAGGCGCAGGTCGAACTCGCTGGCCGCCGCGAACAGCCCCTCCTTGTTGCCGTAGTACCGCATCACCATCGAAGGATCGATGCCCGCGTCCCGGGCGATGGCGCGGATGGTGGCGCGCTCGTAGCCGTCGGAGGCGAAGCGCTCGCGGGCCGCCTCCAGGATGGCGGCCCGGGTGGCGTCGGAGCGGCGGGGACGGCCGCCGGGGGCGGTGTCGGTCGGCTGCATGGCGGCGAGTCTAGGCCAACGCCCGTTGGCCCCTGCTCCGCCCGGGGAGCAGGGGCCGGGAGGCCGGGCGGGGGTCAGGAGCGGGACGAAGGCTCCCCGGGCGGCCGGGCGCCGCCCCGGCCGCGTACCTCCAGGTCGTCCAGGAGTTCCCGGGTCGCCCCGGCCACGGCCTCGACGGCGCGCTCGAACGCGGCGCGGTTGTGGGCGGCGGGCTCCCTGAAACCCGAGACCTTGCGGACGTACTGCAGGGCGGCGGCGCGGATGTCCTCGTCGCCGACCTCGGGAGCCATGGGCGGTCGGAGTGTCCTGATGCTGCGGCACATGCCCCCAGTGTGGCGCGTGTCCGGCGCGGTCGGGGGTACCGGAGAGGAACACCGGACCCGACCGACGGATGGAGTGGACGTGCAGGCGCTGACCGTGGCTCCCGACCGGAGGAACTCCCTGCGGCTCGACACCCTCCCCGACCCCGAGCCGGGGGAGGGCGAACTGCTGGTGGACGGTCTGGCCGTCGGCGTGTGCGGCACCGATGCGGAGATCCTCTCGGGGGGTCACGGAGCCCCGCCGCCGGACCGGGAGCGGCTGGTCATCGGCCACGAGTCCCTGGGCCGGGTGCGCCAGGCGCCGCCGGACAGCGGCTGGGTGCCCGGCGACCTGGTGGTCGGCGTCGTCCGCCGGCCCGACCCCGTGCCGTGCGGGGCGTGCGCCCACGGCTACTTCGACATGTGCCGCAACGGGATGTTCACCGAGCGCGGCATCAAGGGGCTCGACGGCTACGCCTCCACCTCCTGGACGGTCGAGACCGACTACGCGGTGCGTCTGGACCCCGGACTGGAGCACGTCGGGGTGCTCATGGAGCCCACCACCGTGGTGGCCAAGGCCTGGGACCAGGTGGAGCGCGTCGGCGGGAGGTCCTGGTTCGCCCCGCACTCGGTGCTCGTCACGGGCGCCGGGCCGATCGGGCTGCTCGCCGCGCTGCTCGGGCACCGGCGCGGCCTGGAGGTCCACGTCCTGGACCGGGTGGAGAGCGGCCCCAAGCCGGAGCTGGTCCGGCGGCTGGGCGCCGAGTACCACTGTGAGGACGCCGAGCGGGTCATGGAGCGGGTACGGCCGGACGTGGTGATCGAGGCGACCGGTGCCGCACCGGTCGTCTTCGGGGTGATGTCGGCCATGGACCCCTACGGCGTGCTCTGCCTGACGGGGCTGTCGCCCGCCGGGCGCACCCTGGAGGTGGATGCCGGATACCTCAACCGCGAACTGGTGCTGGACAACTCCGCGGTGGTCGGCTCGGTCAACGCCAACCGGCAGCACTACGCGGCCGCGGCCGAGGCCCTCGCCGAGGCGGACCGGGGCTGGCTGGACGCGCTGATCACCCGCCGGGTGCCGCTGGAGTCCTTCGCCCAGGCCTTCGAGCGGCGGCCGGACGACGTCAAGACGGTCATCGAGCTCGCCCGGCACTGAGCGGGCCGGGCGCGCCCGTGAGCGGCGGCCCGTGAGCGGCGCGCTCAGGGGCGCCCGTCGCCGGAGCGGAGGCGGGAGGGCCCCCGGCTCCCGGCCAGGTTCTGCGCGGTGTCGATCAGCGGGATGTGGGAGAGGGCCTGGGGGAAGTTGCCGACCAGCCGCCGGTGCCCGGTGTCGTACTCCTCCGAGAGCAGGCCCAGGTCGTTGCGCAGGTCGAGCAGCCGCTCGAACAGCTCCCGGCCCTCCCGCACGCGGCCCTGGAGGATGTAGTTGTCGGCCAGCCAGAAGGAGCAGGGCAGGAAGGCCGCCTCGCCCGCGGGCAGGCCGTCCACGGAGTCGGTGCGGCCGCCCATGGTGTAGCGCTGCACCAGGCCGTCCCCGACCAGCTCCCGCTCGATCGCGGCCACGGTGCCCTTCATGCGGGGGTCGTCGGCGGGCAGGAAGCCCACGGACGGGATGAGCAGCAGCGATGCGTCCAGCTCCGCGGAGCCGTAGAACTGGGTGAAGGTCGCGCGGTCGGGGTCGTAGCCGTACGCGCAGACCTCGCGGAAGATCTCCCGCCGCAGGCTCCTCCACCGGTCGGCGGGCCCCTCCAGACCGAAGCGCTCCACGGCCTTGACCGCCCGGTCCGCGGCCACCCAGGCCATCACCTTGGAGTGGGTGAAGTCCCGGCGCGGGCCGCGCACTTCCCAGATGCCGTTGTCTGGGTCGCGCCAGTGGGACTCCAGGAAGTCCATCAGCACGCGCTGGACCCGCCAGGCGTCCTGGTCCGGCGGCACGCCGTGGGCCCTGGCCTGGTGCAGGGCGTCCATGAGCTCCCCGTGGACGTCCAGCTGGAGCTGGCCGGAGGCGGCGTTGCCGATGCGCACGGGGCGGGAGTGCTCGTAACCGGGCAGCCAGTCCAGTTCCGTCTCGCTCAGCAGCCGTTCGCCCTCGACGCCGTACATGATCTGCATCCGCCGCGGGTCGCCCGCCAGCGCGCGCAGCAGCCAGTCGCGCCAGGCCACCGCCTCCCGCTCGTATCCGGAGTCCAGCAGCGCCATGAGGGTGAAGGTGGCGTCGCGCAGCCAGCAGTAGCGGTAGTCCCAGTTGCGCACACCGCCCAGCTGCTCGGGCAGGGAGGTGGTGGGGGCGGCCACGATGCCGCCGCTGGGTGAGTAGCTCAGGGCCTTGAGTGTGATCAGGGAGCGCACCACCGCCTCGCGGTACTCGCCGGAGTAGGTGCAGCGGCCGGCCCACTCCCGCCACCACCGCTCGGTGGCGGCCACCGAGCGGACCAGCTCCGCGGTGTCCGGGCGCTCCGGCTCCCCGTGGCGCAGGCCCCTCCAGGCCAGCCGGAAGCCCACCTTCCGGCCCGCGTCGACGGAGAAGTCGGCGACGCAGCCGCCGTCACCGTCCACGGTGAAGTCCGCGCCGGAGTCGAGGACGACCACGTCCGGTCCCGCGTAGGCGCGCAGCCTGCGCCCCTCGGGCCGCAGCCAGGCCGGGGTGACGCCGTAGTCGAAGCACAGGCGCACCAGCGAGCGCATCCGCACCCGCCCCTCCAGGCCCTCGACCACGCGCACCACCGAGGGGTGGTCGCCGTCGACGGGCATGCAGTCGGTCACCCGGGCCCGGCCCTCGGGGCCGGCGTACTCGGTCTCCAGCACCGCGCTGTCGCCCCGGTAGCGGCGGGCCAGCGGCCGGGCCCGGTCGCTGGGGGCCAGCAGCCAGCGGCCGTGCTCGGGACGGCCCAGCAGGGCGGCGAAGCACGCGTCGGAGTCGAACCGGGGCAGGCACAGCCAGTCCACCGAACCGTCGTATCCCACCAGCGCGGCGGTGCGGGTGTCGCCCAGCAGGGCGTAGTCCTCAAGCCGGAGCGGCACTCCGCGTCTCCCTTCGGCCCGCTCGGATCGCCGGGGACCGGAGTACCCGGTGAGCCCGCCGCTACACGGGGGGCGCTGCGCGGGCGGGCGAGGGGAGGGGAGGGCCCGCGCTCCGGAGAGAGAAGGAGAACTGTTCATTTTGATCTATTTTTGTCCCTTTTTCCGGTTTCCAGGGCCTTTCGGGTGGTTATCCGCAGTCTTGGAGTCAGAGGAACCGGCAACGAGGAGAGCCCATGATCACCAAGGAGCAGATACCCGAGGTACTGGACCACCAGGTCTACGACGCCGAGGGCAAGAAGATCGGAGAGGCGGGACACGTCTTCCTCGACGACGTCACGGGCCAGCCGGAGTGGGCGAGCGTCCGCACCGGGCTCTTCGGCAGCCACGAGACCTTCGTCCCGATCCATGACGCGGCCATGGTGGAGGACCATCTGGAGGTGCCGTACTCCAAGGACCAGGTCAAGGACGCTCCCCACGTCGATGTGGACCAGGGCGGGCACCTGTCCGAACAGGAGGAGCGCCGGCTGTACGACTACTACGGCGTCGACTGGGGCGGTTACGGGCAGGAGGCCGGCCGCACCGACACCGCCGCCGCGGGTACCACGGGCACCGCCGCGGCGGGCACGGCCGGCACGGCCGGCACGGCCGGGAGCCGCACCGGTGCGGGCGGAACCCGCGGCCGTGACCGCGACGAGGCCATGACGCGGTCCGAGGAGGAGATGCGCGTCGGCGTCGAGCGTCAGGAGACCGGCAAGGCCCGGCTGCGCAAGTACGTCGTCACCGAGGACGTCCAGAAGACGGTGCCCGTGCGGCGCGAGGAAGTCCGCGTGGAGCGCGAGCCCATCACCGAGGAGAACAGGGGCGAGGCCATGAGCGGCCCGGAGATCTCCGAGGGTGAGTACGAGGTGACCCTGCACGAGGAGCGCCCGGTGGTCGAGACCGAGGTGCGCCCGGTGGAGCGGGTGCGCCTGACCACGGACGAGCGCACCGAGGAGGAGACCGTCGAGGGGCAGGTGCGCAAGGAGCGCATCGAGGAGGAGGCCGACGACAAGCGGCGCCGCCGCCGCTGAACCGCCGGTTCCACCCCCAGGGGCCCGTTCGGAGACGTCCTTTCCGTACGGGCCCCGGCCGTGCCGGAGCGCCGGGCAAAAGGGAATGTTGTGTGAATGCCGGGTCGAAGGCCGGGTACCTCGCCCTTTGTGAGTCACTAGTCACATATGACGCAAAAGGCAAATTTCGTAAGACCAACTGGAGGCACCGGTGAGTGAATCTCCGATCACGGGCAACGGCCCCGCACAGCAGAAAGGCCAGGCCGCGAAGCAGGAGGGCCGCGCCACGGCCGACCGGGCGAAGGAGGCCGCGGGCACCGTGGCCGGCAGCGCCAAGGAGCAGGCGCACAACGTGACGGGCGAGGCCCGCGACCAGGTCGTCAACATGGCGGGTCACCTCAAGGAGCGTGCCGCGCAGGAGGCGGACACGCAGACCAGGAGGACGGCCGACACCATACGCCAGTGGGCCGACGACCTGTCGGGCATGGCGGAGAACACCCGGTCCGACTCCCCGGTGCGGAACCTGGCGTCCCAGGCCGCCGACGGCGGCCGCCGCGCGGCGGACATGCTGGAGGAGCGGGGCGTCGGCGGTCTGGTCGAGGGCGTCGAGTCCTTCGCGCGCCGCCGTCCGGGCGCGTTCCTGGCGGGTGCGGCGCTGGCCGGCTTCGCCATCGGGCGTGTGGCCAAGGCGGGCACCAAGTCGGCCCGGCAGGGGCAGGACGGCTCCGGCACGGCGCAGGCGCAGGGCTACGAGGCCTACCCGCCGTCCCCGGGCGCCGCGGTCCCCACGGGCCCGGGCGGAGAGGTCCGGCAGATGCCCGGCTACGGGGAGCCCTCCTACGGCGCCGCCCCGGGAGCCCCGGGCACCACCGGCACCGGCGGCTACGGGGCCACCGGCACCTACGGGACCCCCGACGTCCCCCGCCGTCCGGAGGTGGGCTGACATGGCGTACACGGCTCACCGGCCGGACACCGACCTGGAGGCCCGGGACAGGACGACGCAGGAGGACGCCTCGATCGGCGAACTGCTCTCCGCGGTCACCTCGGACGCGCAGAAGCTGTTCCGGCAGGAAGTGGAACTGGCCAAGGCCGAGATCCGCGAGGAGGCCACCAAGGCGGGCAAGGCCGCCGGCATGTACGGCGGAGCCGGGTTCGCCGGCTACATGACCGTCCTGTTCGCCTCGCTGGCGCTCACCTTCGGTCTGGCCAACGTCATGGACTGGGGCTGGGCGGCGCTCATCGTCACCGCCCTGTGGGGCGTGGCCGCGGCCGTGATGTACGTGATGGGCCGCTCGAAGATGAAGCAGGTCCACCCCAAGCCGGAGCGCACCGTCCAGACCCTCAAGGAGGACGCCGAATGGGCACGTCACCCGACGAGCTGAGGGCTCGGATCGACACCACCCGGCAGGAGCTGTCGGAGGACGTCGGCAGGCTTGCCGACCACGCCAACCCCCGCCACGCCGTCCGCCGCCGCAAGGAGCGGGCGCGGGGCAGGATGACCGTAGTACGGGAGCGAGTCATGGGAACCACCTCGGACACGACGCAGTCGGTCCGTGACAGTGCCGGGAACACCGCCGACAAGGCGCGCGAGGGAGCCGGGCAGGCGGGCGAGGCCGTCAAGGCCGCCCCCCAGCACGCCGCGCGGAAGACCCAGGGCAACCCGCTGGCCGCCGGTGTGATCGCCTTCGGCGCCGGGATGCTGGCGGCCTCGGCGCTGCGCGGCTCGCAGAAGGAGGAGCAGGCGGTGGGCCGGCTCTCCGAGAAGGCGGGCGGACTGGCCGAGCCGGTCAGGGAAGCGGCGATGGAGTCCGTGGAGCACCTGAAGGAGGACGCCAGGGAATCCGGCCAGCAGGCGGCCCAGCAGGTCAAGGAGACCGCCTCGGGCGCCGCCCGCACCACTGCCGAGGAGGCGCGCGGCCAGGCGGGGGAGGTCAAGGGACAGGCCCAGCGGTCCAAGCAGAGCATGGCCGAGGAAACCCGCCGCCAGGGCCCCGGCTCGGCGCACTGAGACAGGCTCCGCGGCTGTCGCCCCCGCCCGCGCGGGCGGGGGCGACCGGGAACGGACGAGGTGCCACCACATGACGAAGCACGAGAGCCGACAGCGGGACGGTTCCGCCGGGCAGGCCCCCAAGAAGCCCACCGACCTGTCGAAGAGGTCCTGGAAGGACGTGCTGAAGCGCACGGTCGCCGAGTTCAAGGACGACAACATCACCGACTGGGCGGCCGCCCTCACCTACTACGGAGTCCTGTCGATCTTCCCCGCGCTGCTCGCGCTGGTGTCGATCCTGGGCGTGATCGGCAGTTCCGCGATCCAGCCCCTGATCGACAACCTCGGCAGTATTGCGCCGGGAGCCGCGCGCGACATCCTCGAGAGCATGCTGACGCAGCTCCAGAACAACCAGGGCGCCGCCGGATTCGCGCTGGCCATCGGTGTCGCGCTGGCGGTGTGGTCGGCCTCCGGATACGTCGCCGCCTTCATGCGGGCCTCCAACGCCGTCTACGACATCGAGGAGGGGCGCCCGATCTGGATGACGCTGCCCGTGCGGGTGGGCGTCACCCTGACCCTGCTGGTGCTCCTGGCGCTGAGCTCCGTCGCGGTGGTCTTCACGGGCGACATCGCACAGCGGGCCGGTGACGTCATCGGCCTGGGCAGCACCTTCCTGACGGTGTGGAGCATCGCCAAGTGGCCGGTGCTGGTGCTGCTCGTCGCCTTCATGATCGCGCTGCTGTACTGGGCCGCGCCCAACGTCAAGCGCCGCTTCCGCTGGATCAGCCCCGGCAGCCTGGTCGCCGTGCTGCTGTGGATCGTGGCGTCGGCCGCCTTCGCCTTCTACGTCGCCAACTTCGGCAACTACAACAAGACCTACGGCAGCCTGGCCGGCGTGATCATCTTCCTGATCTGGCTGTGGATCACCAACATCGTGATCCTGCTGGGCCAGGAACTCAACGCCGAGCTCGAGCGCGGCCGGGCCATCGAGGGCGGGCACCCGGCCGAGGAGGAGCCCTACGTCGAGCCGCGCGACACCCGCAAGTTCTCGGACGACAACCCCAGCGGCCGGGACTGACCCCGGCCCCGCGCACCCCGGCCCCGCGCACGCCGGCCCCGGCCGCTTGGGCCGGGGCCGCCGCACGTCCGGACAAAGGCGGGCATCGAAGGGGCCGCGGCGGGTACGGGGCACGCGCGGGACGCCGCGCCACCGGGCGCGGCGGGAACACGAGCACCGGGCGGACCGGGCCCGGAAGGGAGAGGGAGACGATGCCGCACAGCGGTACCGCGGGCGAGCACATCGCCGACGCCGTGGAGCAGGTGACCCGGGAGGCGTCCGAGCTGTTCCGCGACCGCTTCCAGGGGGTCGGCGACGGACTGCGGACCGCCGCCCGGCAGGCGGGCGCGGGCGGCGCGCTGCTGGGCGGCGCCGGGGTGTGCGCGCTGCTGGCGGTGGGCTCCGCCCACCGGGCGGCGCTGCGGGCTCTGGAGTCCGCCCTGCACCCGGCGCAGGCGGCGGCCGTGCTCTCACTGGCCTACACCGCGGGGGCCGGGGCGATGGTGAGGCTGGGCCGCGACCGGTTCAGGGCCGCCGGGCGCGCCTCGGGGGCGAGCCCGGAGCCGGCCGGCCCGTGACCGTGCGTGCCGCCCGGGCGAATCAGCCGGGAAAGCGGGGGTACGCAGCAGACAACCCCGCTCATGGGGGTGGAACCGAGCAGAGGAGGCTCGCTGTGAAGGGTGAACACGACAAGGAAGAGTCCTCCGCGCCGCGGCCGACGCACCTGCGCACCGGCAGCGAGCAGCCGGTGGATCCGGAGGATCTGGTCAGGCTGTCCGGCCGCGAACCCACGCCGGAGCGGATCGAGAAGGCGCGCAGGGAGCTGGAGGAGCACGGAGCCGCCGCAGTCGAGAGGTACCTCCCCTAGCGCCGCGTCAGGTCTCCCGCGGCCGTTCCACGGCACCGCCCGCCACGCGCGGGCGGTGCCGTTCGCCGGTCACCGTCCCCGTGCGCTCCCGGCGCTCCCGGACGTCACGGCTTGACGCCGACCCCGCCGTACTCGTCCACGGCGGGGGGAAGGCCCCCGGAGGGCGACGCTCCGTTCGGCGGGGCCTGCGGCCGCCACTGCGAGACCGGTACCACGCCCGGCTCCAGCACCTCCAGACCCCTGAAGTACCCGGCGATCTGCTCGGGGGTGCGGAGCAGGTACGGGACCCCGGCCAGCTCGTTGTAGAACCGCTGCGCGCGGTTGAAGGCCTCGTTTCCGTCGGTGCCGTCGTTGCTCACCAGGCAGCTGCCCGACGGCAGGGCGGCCATCAGCCGCTTCACGGTCGCCCTGGCCTCGTCGTAGTCCCCGATGTGGCCCAGGATGTTCATCAGCATCAGACCGACCGGCCGGTCGAGGTCCAGGGTCCGGGCGGCCTCGGCCAGGATGGTGTCGGGGTTGCGCAGGTCGGCGTCGATGTAGGCGGTGGCGCCCTCGGGGGTGGAGGTCAGCAGGGCCCGGGCGTGGGCCAGGACCAGGGGGTCGTTGTCGACGTAGACGATCCGTGAGGCGGGGGCGGCCCGCTGGGCGACCTCGTGGGTGTTGTCGGCGGTCGGCAGTCCGGTGCCGATGTCCAGGAACTGCCGGATGCCCATCTCCCCGGCCAGGTGCGTCACGGCGCGGGAGAGGAAGCCCCGCGAGGCGCGGGCGAGCTCCACGATCCCGGGGAAGATCTCCTGGTACTGGTCACCCGCCTCGCGGTCGGCGGTGTAGTTGTCCTTGCCGCCCAGCCAGTAGTTCCAGATCCGCGCCGAGTGCGGGACGCTGCGGTCGATCGCGGGCGGCGCGTCCCGTTCGGTGCGGGTTCGGCCGTCGGTCATGGGGCCCTCCTGATCCTGTGCCCTGTGTGACGGCGGCCGGGCCGGCCGCCGTGCACAACCTAGGACCTGCCGCCCTCCGCGCGCCGGTGGTCGCGCGGAAGGCGGGAGGCCGAGCGGCGCCGGCGGCCCGCCGGCCACCGCGAACATGCCATTCACGCATGCGTGCTGTGAGAAGTAAATCCGTTATGGTGGCATTTACCCCGGGTGATTAACAGACATCGTGTGTACGTAGGCAAAACCTCACCCGGATGGGCGTGTGAGTTGTTCGGGGCCGGGTACGCGCCGTGCTGCACATGACAGATCAAAAGAGGAGGGCATGATGCGTAGCCTGAGCCCGGAGGTTCAGCTGACGAGCGGTGACGTCTTGCCGGACCAGGAGCAGGAGACCGCCTCCACTGATCTGCCCGAACTGCCGAGAATCGAGGACGCGGGCAAGGTCGCGCCCCGCGACGCCCGGCAGCTTTCGAAGCTGTTCTTCGAGCGCCTGCGTGTGCTGGAGGAGGGGACGCACGAGTACCAGTACGCGCGCAACACCCTCATCGAGCTCAACCTGACGCTCGTCAACTACGTCGCCTCCCGGTTCCGCCACCGCGCGGAGCCCATGGACGACATCGTCCAGGTCGGCACCATCGGTCTGATCAAGGCCATCGACCGTTTCGACCTGAGCCGCGAGGTGGAGTTCACCTCCTTCGCCGTTCCCTACATCGTGGGGGAGATCAAGCGCTTCTTCCGGGACACCAGCTGGGCCGTGCGCGTTCCGCGCCGGCTGCAGGAGCTGCGCATCGAACTGGCCCGCGCGAACGAGGAGCTCGGCCGCCGGCTGGGCCGCTCCGCCACCACCGAGGAGCTGGCGGAGTTCATGAACGTCACCGTCGAGGAGGTCATCGAGGGGCAGGTGGCCAGCAACGGCTACGTCGCCGGCTCCCTGGACCTCCCGGTGGGCGACGAGGGCAAGGACACTCCTCTGGCCGACCAGCTCGGGGACGTCGACCCGGCCCTGGAGAAGGTGGAGAACCTCCACGCGCTCAAGCCGCTGATGGAGCAGCTCGACGAGCGCGACCGGCGCATCCTGCAGATGCGCTTCGGCGGCGACATGACACAGTCGGAGATCGGCGCCGAGCTGGGAATCTCGCAGATGCACGTCTCCCGGTTGCTGAGCAGGGCGCTGGCACGTCTGCGCGAGGGCATGCTGACCCAGAAGTGAGCCGGACGGCCGGCGCCCGCCGCGGGCGGCGCGCACGGCGACGCGGGGCCCGGCCTCCCGGCCGCGGGCCCCGCGTCGGCATGCCCGGACACACCTCCGGGCGCGCCCGGACCCCCGCGGGGCAGAGGCGCGCACGGCGGTGGGTCACCGGGCGTTAACCGTTCCGGACTCCGGGCACACGGTGTCTGTGCCCGCCTTTCGGCGGGCGCCTGTGACAGACGGCGAAAGGAAGACACCGGCCATGGGACACGGCGGAGACATCATCCAGGAGCTGAGCACGGACCACAGGGAGGTCGAGGAGCTCTTCGGCAGGATCGAGGCCATGCCCGTGGGAGACGCGCGGCGCAAGGAGTTCGCCGACCAGGCCGTCATGGAGCTGGTGCGGCACTCCGTCGCCGAGGAGCAGTACCTGTACCCGGCGGTGCGGGAGATGCTGCCGGACGGCGACGAGATCGCCGACAAGGAGATCGAGGAGCACTCCGCGGCCGAGCGCACCATGAAGGCGATGGAGGGGCGCGGCGCCGACGACCCCGAGTTCGACCGGCTCGTCGCCGAGCTGACGACCGAGATCCGCTCCCACATCGCCGACGAGGAACGCAACCTCTTCCCGCGGCTGCGCCGGGCGGCGACCCAGGAGAAGCTGGACCGGCTGGGCGACAAGGCTCGCACCGCGAAGAGGACCGCCCCGACGCGCCCCCACCCCTCGGCCCCCGACACCCCGCCGGCCAACAAGGTCATGGACGCCGGCGCGGGCATGGTCGACCGGCTCCGCGACGCCCTCACCGGCCGGGGCAAGGGCCACTGAGGAGACGACGGAGGGACACCGGCCCCCCGGGCCACTCACCGAGCCCCGTGCGGCGGCCGCCGCACGGGGCTCGGTGAGTGGGCCCGGGCGCGCCGCCTACGGCGCCGTCGGCGCGGCCGCCCGGTCCCGGTGGAAGACCAGAGCGCCGTCCGACACGTCCACCCGCAGCCGGGTGTGCGGCGCCAGCTCACCGCCCAGCAGCATCCGCGAGAGCTGGTTGTCCACCTCCCGCTGGATGGTGCGGCGCAGCGGCCGGGCCCCGTACTCCGGCTGGTAGCCGTGCCGGGCCAGCCACTCCACGGCCTGCGGGGTGAAGTCGACCTCCACGTCCTGGGCGTGCAGCCGCCGCCGCGTCTCGTCCAGCAGCATGTCCGTGATCCGCCGCAACTGCTCGTCGGAGAGCTGCCGGAAGACCACGATCTCGTCGATGCGGTTGAGGAACTCCGGACGGAAGTGCTCGCGCAGCGGGCGCAGCACCCGCTCGCGGCGGGCCGCCTCATCGGCCTCGCCGCCCGCCGCGCCGGGGGAGAAGCCCAGCGCGCCGCCGCGTCCGGTGATGGCCTCGGAGCCGAGGTTGCTGGTCATCACGATGACGGTGTTGGTGAAGTCCACCGTGCGGCCCTGGGCGTCCGTCAGCCGCCCGTCGTCCAGCACCTGGAGCAGGATGTTGAAGACGTCCGGGTGGGCCTTCTCCACCTCGTCCAGCAGCAGCAGCGAGTACGGGTGGCGGCGCACCGCCTCGGTGAACTGGCCGGCCTCCTCGTGGCCGACGTACCCGGGCGGGGCGCCGACCAGCCGGCTGACGGTGTGCCGCTCCTGGTACTCGCTCATGTCCAGGCGCACCATCCGGTCGTCGGTGCCGAACAGCGCCTCCGCCAGCGCGCGGGCCAGCTCGGTCTTGCCCACGCCGGTGGGGCCGAGGAAGAGGAAGCTGCCGATCGGGCGGTCGGGGCTGGACAGCCCGGCCCGCGAGCGCAGCACGGCGTCGGCGACGACGGAGACCGCCTCGTCCTGGCCCACCACTCGCCGGTGCAGATGGTCCTCCAGGCCCAGCAGCCGGGCCTTCTCCTCCTGGGTGAGGGTGCTGACGGGGATGCCGGTCTGCCGGGAGACGATGTCGGCGATGTCCTCCACGCCGACCTCGGCGATACGGTCGCCCACCGGCTGCCTCCCGTCCCCCTCGGCGGCCTGCCGCTCCACCTCCGCCAGGCGGTCGCGCAGCTCCTTGGCGCGTTCGTAGTCCTCGTCGGCCACCGCCTGGTCCTTGTCGCGCCGCAACTGCTCGGCCTCGCGTTCCAGGGCCCGCACGTCGGTGCCCCGGGTGGAGGAGCGCAGCCGCACCCGCGCGCCGGCCTGGTCCATCAGGTCGATCGCCTTGTCCGGCAGGAAGCGGTCGGTCAGATAGCGGTCGGACAGCTCCACGGCCGCCAGCAGCGCCTCGTCGCTGTAGCGGACCTGGTGGTGCGCCTCGTAGCGGTCGCGCAGCCCCCGCAGGATCTCCACGGCGTCGGCCGTGCCCGGCTCGGGGACCAGGACGGGCTGGAAGCGGCGGGCCAGCGCGGCGTCCTTCTCGATGTGGCGGCGGTGCTCCTCCAGCGTGGTGGCGCCGATGACGTGCAGCTCGCCGCGGGACAGGGCCGGCTTGAGCATGTTGCCGGCGTCCATCGCGCCGCTCTCGCCGCCTCCCCCGGCGCCCACCACCGTGTGCAGCTCGTCGATGAAGACGATCAGCTCGTCGGTGTGCTCGCGGATCTCGTCGATGATGCCGCTGAGCCGTTCCTCGAAGTCGCCCCGGTAGCGGGTGCCGGCGACCACGCCCGCGAAGTCGAGCTGGACGACGCGGCGGCCCAGCAGGTTGTCCGGCACGTCGCCGTCGGTGATGCGCTGGGCCAGGCCCTCCACGATGGCGGTCTTGCCGACGCCCGCCTCGCCGATCAGCACCGGGTTGTTCTTGCCCCGCCGGGCCAGGATCTCGATGGTCTGCTCGATCTGCTCGTCGCGGCCGATCACCGGGTCGATACGGCTCTCGCGGGCGAGCTCGGTCAGGTCGCGGCCGAACTTGTCCAGGTTCGGCGTGCCACTTCCCCCGGGGCGTCCTCCGGGGGCGGGCGGGCGTTCGCCGGCCGGACCCGGACCGCCGGGCTGCGGCCCCTCCGGAAGCCCGGAGCGGGGATCGAAGTGGGCGGCGTTGAGGATCTGGCCGGCCGCGGAGTCCCGGTTGGCGGCCAGGGCCACCAGCACGTGCTCCGGGCCGATGTAGGACGAACCGGAGGAGCGGGCGACCTGGTGGGCGTCCATCAGGGCACGCTTGACGGCGGGGCTGACGGAGAGGGAGGAGCGCGGCGGACCGTCCCCGGAGTGCCGGTCGATCTCGGAGACGATGGTGTCGGGATCGCCGCCGGCGCGGGAGACCATGGCGCGGGTCGGGTCGGTGGTGAGCGCCGCCCGCAGCAGATGCTCGGTGTTGAGGTCGGTGCTGCCGTGCTGCGCGGCGTAGGAGGCCGCGGAGGAGACGAGCTGCCGGGCGGGCTCGCTCATCAGCCGCACGAAGTCGAAGTACCGGGGCCCCGGCCGCTGCCCGCCCGACGACGAGGCGCCCAGGAAGCGCGCGAGGAACTCTCCGAGCGGATCCCGGCCGAAGTCCTCGGGACCCATGTACCCGCTGGTCATAGATGTCCATCCCGCCGGCCCGGCGGACCGGGCCGCGCTGCTGTCTCGGTGCGTCTGTCTCGACGCACCGGGGTTCCCCCTCGGGCCGGTACGACACGTCGGGTACGGCCCCACTTGTCCGCGAGCGACGCGGCCGGCAGGTGTGAGCCGGACGTACGGGGTTATCCGGAGCGTGCGACTCCTTCGGCGGGGACTGTGCCGGTGGTGCCGCTTGTCCGCGGGGCCGCCCGCGGGTTCGTCTGTCGGTTCGGGGTCGAAAGGGCACGGTCGATGTCGTTGCTGTCGGGTCTGCCGGGTGTACCGGGGCTGCCCGGTCTGCGTCTGCCGGTGCCTTCGCCGGCCGGTCTGGTGCCGCGGGGGGTGAAGGCCGGGGCGCGCGAGGCGGTGGGCACCGCCGGCCGGCTGGCCGGGCAGTTCACGGGACTGTCGCGCCGGGCCGTGTGGTCCCGGCCGGGGCGCTGCTACATCACCGTCCACGGGGTCAACACACCGGAGGGCGAGCGGACCGCCCGGCGCGTGGAACGCGTCCTGGAGCGGCACCCCGGGGTGCTGTGGGCACGGGTGAACGCGCCGTCGGGGCGGGTGGTGGTGGCGCTGGAGTCCCCGCCGCCGCCCGAACGCGAACTGGTGGCGCTGGTGGAGCGCGCGGAGGGGCACGTCCCCTGCGCGGACGAGGAGCACGAGGAGTGGTGCCAGGAGCCGCACCACCCCTGCGAGGGACCGCGGACGGGTCAGTCCGTCACCGCCCTGGCCGCCGACGTGGTGGGGCTGGGGCTGTCCACGCTCAACCGGGTGGCCCCCTGGACGCCGCTGCCGCCCGAGGTGGCCGCCCTCACCGGGGCCGTCGCCCGCCATCCGCGGCTGCGGCAACTGGTCGCCAGAGGGCTGCACGACCCGCAGCAGGCCGACTCCCTGCTGCCGGTGCTCACCGCCCTGACCCAGGGCGTGGCCACGCGCGGCGGCGGCCTCGTGCTCGACGTCGTGGAGCGCATGGCGCAGTGGCGGGAGGCCGGGGCCTACCGCATGGCATGGGAGGAGGCCGAGGCGAGGCTGGTGGGCAGCCCCGAGGACGCGGCGGCCGGCCCGGTCGCGGTGGAACGGCCCGTGCCCCCGCCCCCCGACGCCGTCGACCGCTACGTCGAGCGCTCGATGGCGCTGACGGCCGCGGCCGGGGCGGCGACCGCGCCGTTCGCCGGACCGCGGCGCGGGCTGGCGGTGGCGCTCTCCGGCGTGCCCAAGGCCCCGGACGCGGGCCGGGAGGGCTTCGCCACCACCCTCGGCCGCGCCCTGGCGCTGCGGGGGGCGACCGTCATGGACCGGAGCGTGCTGCGCCGTCTGGGGCAGACGGACACCGTCGTGCTGGACGAGGAGGCGCTCAGCGGCAGCCACCACGAACTGGCCGACCTGGTGCCGCTGGAGGGAGCCGACCCGCGGGAGGCCGCCGAGCGGCTCTTCGCGCTCTTCGTCCCCGAGAGGATCGGCGAGACCCACCGCGACGAGGACGGCTGGGTCCTGGGGCCGCTGGAGGAACTGGAGCTGACCGGGCGCAAGGGGGCGCGGGCGGCGGCCCGGCTGCGCAGGCAGGGCAGCGAGAGCGTCCTGGGCCTGGCCAGGGGCGGGCGGCTGGAGGCCGTCGCCGGCCTGGCCCGGCAGAAGGCCCCGGGCGCGGACGCGGTGGCGGCCGCGGCCCGCCGCGCAGGGGCGCGCGTGGTCCTGGCCAGTGCCCGCCCCGAGCCGGCGTTCGGCTTCGCCGACGCCGTCGTCCCCGGCGGCGACCGCCTCACCGCCTCCCTGCGCGGGCTGCAGGCGGACGGCGCGGTGGTGCTGCTGCTGTCGGGCGACCGGCGGGCGCTGGCCGCCGCCGACTGCGGAATCGGCGTGCACCGCGAGGGCGAACCGCCGGCCTGGGGCGCGCACATCCTGATCGGCACCGACCTGGAGTCGGCCGGCCTGGTCGTGGACGCGGTCGGGGTGGCCTCCCAGGTCGACCGGGAGAGCCGGTTCCTGGCCGCGGGCGGCAGCGGTGTCGGCGCCGTCGCGGCCCTCCAGGCGCCTCCCGCCCGGGCGACGGCCCGCGGCGCCGCGGCGGGCACCGGCGCCGGGACCGCGGCGTTCTGCCTGGGCACCTGGCGGGCCCGGCAACTGCTGTCCCGTCCGGTCACCCCGCCGGTGGAGACCACCCCCTGGCATCTGATGCCCGCCGACCGCGCGCTGGAGCGGCTGGGCAGCACCGACGAGGGCCTGAGCCGGGAGGAGGCCGGGCGCAGGGCGGGCCGGGAGGCCGCCTCCGGACAGCCGGCCCGCATCGGCCTGCCGGCCGCGTTCATCGAGGAGCTGGCCAATCCGCTCACTCCGGTGCTCGCGGCGGGCGCCGCCCTGTCGGCGGCCGTGGGATCGCGTACCGACGCGGGGCTGGTGGCCGGCATCACCGGCGCGTCCGCACTGGTGGGCGCCGTCCAGCGGGTCAGGACCGACAAGGCTCTGGAGGAACTGTTCGCCCGCTCGGCGATCGGCGCGCGGGTGCGGCGCGGCGGGGCCGAACGCCTGGTGGCCGCGGGGGACCTGGTGGCCGGGGACGTGGTGGTGCTGCGCTCCCAGGAGGTCGTCCCCGCCGACTGCCGGCTGCTGCGGGGGGAGGGGCTGGAGGTCGACGAGTCCTCGCTGACCGGCGAGTCCCTGCCGGTGGCCAAGGACCCGGCTCCAGTGGTCGCCGCGCAGATCGCCGACCGCCGCTCGATGCTCTACGAGGGCACCACCGTCTCGGCGGGCACCGCGGTGGCCGTCGTGGTGGCCACCGGATCGGCCACCGAGGTCGGGCGCAGCCTGGCCACCGCCCGCCAGAAGGCCCCCGACACCGGGGTGGAGTCGCGGCTGCACGCCCTGACGAAGACCAGCCTGCCGCTGGCGCTCGGCTCGGCCGCCGCGGTCGCCGGATCCGGGCTGCTGCACGGCCGCCCTCTGGCGGACACGCTCGCCTCCGCGGTGAACCTGGCCGTCGCCTCCGTACCCGAGGGGCTGCCGCTGCTGGTCAACGCGGCCCAGCTCGCCGCCGCCCGCCGCCTGGCCGACCACGGCGCGCTGGTGCGCAACCCCCGCACCATCGAGGCGCTCGGCCGCGCCGACGTGCTCTGCTTCGACAAGACCGGCACCCTCACCGAGGGCGATCTGCAGCTCGCCGCCGTCAGCGACGGCCGGCGCGAGCTGCCCGCCGACCGGCTCGACACCGCCCGCAAGCAGATCCTGGGCGCCGCGCTGCGCGCCACCCCGCCGGCCCGCGCCTCCGAGCCCATGGAGCACCAGACCGACCGCGCGGTGGCGGCCGGGGCCCGGCGGGCGAAGGTGGCCGTACGCCAGGGGGCGTCGCAGTGGCGGCGCACCGACGCCCTGCCGTTCGAGCCGTCCCGCGCCTACCACGCCACCGCCGGCCGCACCTCGCGCGGAATGCTGCTCAGCGTCAAGGGCGCGCCCGAGAACGTGCTGGAGCGCTGCACCCGGCTGCGGGAGGGGAGCGGCGGCAAGGACGCGGGCAAGGACGCCGGGAAGGAGAAGGAGCTCGACGCGGCGGCCCGCGAGCGCCTGACCGGCGCGGCCGAGGAACTCGCCGGCGCCGGGCGGCGGGTGCTGGCCGTGGCGGAGCGCACGCTGGAGGAGGGGGAGGACCTCACCGACGAGGCCGTCGCCGGCCTGACGTTCCTCGGCTTCGTCGCCCTCGCCGACCCCGTGCGCTCCTCGGCCGCGCCGGCCACCGCGCGGCTGCGGGCGGCCGGCGTGCAGACGGTGATGCTCACCGGCGACCACCCCGCCACCGCGGACGCCATCGCGGCCACCGTCAGCGAGGACCCCGACCAGAAGGTGTGCACGGGCGCGGAGATCGACGAGCTGAGCGACGGCGAGCTCGACGAACTGCTGCCCACGCTCGACGTCATCGCCCGGTGCAGCCCCCACCACAAGGTCCGCATCGTCCAGGCGTACCAGCGCATCGGCCGGGTGGTGGCGATGACCGGGGACGGCGCCAACGACGCCCCGGCCATCCGGCTGGCGGACGTGGGGATCGCGCTCGGGCGGCGCGGCACGCCCGCCGCGACCGCCGCCGCCGATCTGGTCGTCGGCGACGACCGGCTGGAGACGATCATCGCCGCGCTGCTGGAGGGCCGCGCGATGTGGGGTTCGGTGCGCGACGCGCTGGCCATCCTCGTCGGCGGCAACCTCGGGGAGGTGGCCTTCAGCGTGCTGGCCGCCGCACTGACGGGCAGTTCCCCCCTGAACGCCCGCCAGATCATGCTCGTCAACCTCCTCACCGACCTCGCCCCGGCACTGGCCATCGCGGTGCGCGAACCGGCGACGGAGGCCGGCGAGCGGCTGCTCAGCGAGGGCCCGGACCGTTCCCTGGGGGCCGGTCTGAGCCAGGAGGTGCTGCTGCGCGGCGCCACCACCACGCTCGGTGCCGGGCTGGCCTGGGGCGCGGCCAGGCTCACCGGGCGGGGGCGGCGCGCCGGGACGGTGGCCCTGGCCTCGGTGGTGGGCACCCAGCTCGCGCAGACGCTGCTCACCGGCGGACTGGACCGCAATGTGCTGACGGCCGGGATCGGTTCGGCCGCGGCCCTGGTGGGGGTCATCCAGACGCCCGGGGTCAGCCAGTTCTTCGGCTGCACCCCGCTCGGCCCCGTCGCCTGGGGCATCACCCTCGGCTCGATCACCACGGCCACGCTGCTGGGCGCCGCCGCGGCCCCGGTGGTCCGCAGGCTGGCGCCCGAGCCGGAGCAGTGGGCCCCGCCGGAACCGGTCGAGGAGCGGGCGGAGGAGCCGGCCGGGGGACCGCAGCCGCCGGACCGGCCGGGGGAGTGAGCCCCCACCCGTGCGCACGGGAGAACCGCGGCCCGTGACCACCGTGGAGGTGGTCACGGGCCGCGGCCGCATGACAGGGGGTGAGGAGCCCCCTCGCGGTCCGGAGGACCGGATCAGACCTGGCCGCGCCAGGCGCCCGTCTCCGCGCCACGCTTCTCGATGAACTCCTTGAACCGCTTCAGGTCGCCCTTGGCGCGGTGGCGGACCACACCGAGCTTGTCGCCGACGGTGTCCGTCGCGCCCTCGGGGTCGTGGTCCATCTGGAGCATCACCTTGGTCGTGCTGTCGTCGAGCCGGTGGAAGGTGACCACACCGGCCTGCTTGGCCTGGCCGTCGACCGTCGTCCACGCCACCCGCTCGTCCGGGATCTGCTCGGTGATACGGGCGTCGAACTCCCGCTCGGCGCCGGCGACCTTCGTCACCCAGTGGGTCAGCGTGTCGTCCTTCTGCTCGACCCGCTCGACGCCTTCCATGAACTCGGGGAAGCTCTCGAACTGGGTCCACTGGTTGTACGCGGTGCGCACCGGCACGCGGACCTCGATCGACTCCTCGACGTGAGACATCCAGCATCCCTTCTCTCGCTGTGATGACTGGTATGTGACGCTTTGTGTCGTAGCCTCACGCCTACCCGGAAGGGGTGCGGCCATGCGGGTGCTTTCGGTGAGCACCCGTCAGCACCCGTCAGCGCCCGTCAGTACCCGTCAGCGCCGCGGGCCCTGCCGGCGGAGCGTCAGGGCAGCGGGGTCCCGCCGGTGGCGTTGACGATCTCGGCGGTGATGTAACTCGCCTCCTGGGAGGCCAGGAAGACGTAGGCCGGGGCCATCTCGGCGGGCTGGGCGGGCCGCCCCAGCGGGGACTGTGCGCCGAACTCCGAGGTGTCGGGCATCGTCGAGGGGATCAGCGGGGTCCACACCGGCCCCGGCGCGACGGCGTTGACCCGGATGCCCCGCTCGGCCAGGTACTGGGCGAGCCCCTGGGTGAAGGTGACGATGGCGCCCTTGGTCATCGCGTAGTCGAGCAGATGGGGGCTGGGCTTGTACCCCTGCACCGAGGTGGTGTTGATGATGCTGCCACCCGAGGGGATGTGGGGCAGGGACAGTTTGGAGAGCCAGAACATGCCGTAGAGGTTGGTGCGCATCGTCCGGTCGAACTGCTCGGTGCCGATGCCCTCGATGCTCTCGGACTGCGCCATCTGGAAGGCCGCGTTGTTCACCAGGACGTCGATGCGCCCGAACTCCGCCACCGCCCGGTCCACCAGCCTGAGGCACTCGGACTCCTCACGGATGTCGCACAGCAGGGGCACGGCCTTCCGGCCGGCCTCCTCGACCAGCCGCGCCGTCTCCCGGGCGTCCTTCTCCTCCTCGGCGAGATAGGTGAACAGCACGTCCGCGCCCTCCCGCGCGAAGGCGAGGGCCACGGCGCGCCCGATACCCGAGTCGCCGCCGGTGACGACCGTCCTCCGGTCCGTCAGGCGGCCGCTGCCCCGGTAGGACGACTCGCCGTGGTCGGGCTCGGGTTCCATCCGCCCGGTCAGGCCGGGGTGCGGCTGATCCTGCTGGGGGAACTCCGGTCGTGGATGCCGCCGGGTGGGGTCCTGCTGCTCCTGGTCGCTCATGTCCGCCCTTCTTCCTTCGTCCTGCCGTCTCTTCCGTACCGCCGGTCCCCCGGCCCCCGGCCCTCTTCGGCGCCGTCGCCGCCATCCGCCCCCGGAAGACGCCGCACCCGCCCGGAGCCCTCAGGCTCCGGGCGGGTGCGGCGTCCGGTCGGACGCGGCCGTCCGGCCGTCCCCGGCGGGAGGCGCACCCGGGCCGTCGCGGTCAGGTGCGGTGGCCGGTGTCCTCCACGCCCAGCCCGAGGGCCCGGGCGATGTCCTGGACGTTCCGGAACTCCTGCCCGGCCGGCAGCCTCTCCGCCAGGCCCAGCAGACGGTCGGGGGCGTTGTTCTCGCGCAGTTTGCCGAGCACGGCGTCGCGGTCGGCCGGGTAGAGCCCCAGGCCCAGGTGCCGGGCCAGCTCACTGCGGACCTCGACGTCGCTGTGGTCCATCCCCGGGGGCGTGCCGCCGGTGAGCACGGTGTTCGGCGCGCGGTCCACATCGGGCTGGTCCTCGCCCGAGGGCTGGAGCTCGTGGTCCTCCTCCATGCGCAGGGACCGGCCCGCGCGGAGCTCGCCCTCCATCTCGTGCTTGAGCTCGTCGTCCCGGGCGGGGCCGGTCTTGTTCCTGCCGTGCGTGGCCATCTCGTCCTCCCGAAAGGTCGAAGCGCTGGCCGGCGGCGTGCGCCGACGTGGGGACCGCGTTCCCGGGGATGCCTGGATTACACCGTTTGCGGATCTTTTGCGTCCGGCTCCGCGCTCACCCCATGTCGCCGCGCCGCTCCGCCGAGACGTCGGCGATGTCCCTGCGCCCGACGTTCTCGACCTGGTCGATGGCCGCGATCTCCGGGTGGTGCAGGTCGAACGCCGGGGACTCGGAGCGGACCTTCGGCAGGGTGACGAAGTTGTGCCGCGGCGGCGGGCAGGAGGTCGCCCACTCCAGCGAGCGGCCGTAGCCCCACGGGTCGTCCACGGCGACCTTCGGCGCGTACTTCGCCGTCTTCCAGACGTTGTACCAGAACACCAGGAACGACATGCCCAGCAGGAACGAGCCGATGGTGGAGACCGTGTTCAGCGCGGTGAAGCCGTCGGCCGCCAGGTAGTCGGCGTACCGGCGCGGCATGCCCTCCGCGCCCAGCCAGTGCTGGACCAGGAAGGTCATGTGGAAGCCGATGAACAGCACCCAGAAGGTGATCTTGCCGAGCCGCTCGTCGAGCATCTTCCCGGTGAACTTCGGCCACCAGAAGTGGAAGCCGGCGAACATCGCGAAGACGACCGTGCCGAAGACCACGTAGTGGAAGTGCGCCACCACGAAGTAGGAGTCGGTCACATGCCAGTCCAGCGGCGGGGAGGCCAGCAGGACACCGGTCAGACCGCCGAAGAGGAAGGTGACCAGGAAGCCGACCGTCCACAGCATCGGCGTCTCGAAGCTCAGCGAGCCCTTCCACATCGTGCCGATCCAGTTGAAGAACTTCACGCCGGTGGGCACCGCGATCAGGAACGACATGAAGGAGAAGAACGGCAGCAGCACACCGCCGGTGGCGAACATGTGGTGCGCCCACACGGTGATCGACAGACCGGTGATGGCGATGGTGGCGCCGATCAGGCCGATGTAGCCGAAGATCGGCTTGCGGCTGAAGACCGGGATGACCTCGGAGACGATGCCGAAGAACGGCAGCGCGATGATGTAGACCTCCGGATGGCCGAAGAACCAGAACAGGTGCTGCCACAGCAGCGCGCCGCCGTTGGACGGGTCGAAGATGTGCGACTGGAACACCCGGTCCGACTCCAGGGCGAACAGCGCCGCCGCCAGCGGCGGGAAGGCCAGCAGGATGAGCACGCTGGTCAGCAGCACGTTCCAGGTGAAGATCGGCATCCGGAACATCGTCATGCCCGGCGCGCGCATGCAGATGATCGTGGTGATGAAGTTGACCGCGCCCAGGATCGTGCCGAA
>NZ_PGSG01000105.1 GCF_002843305.1 Streptomyces barkulensis | reverse complement strand
AACTACGGCCACAACAACCCGGTGCTCAAACGCGCCCTGCTGGACTACCTCGAGCGCGACGGCGTCACCCACGGCCTGGACATGTCCACCACGGCCAAGCGCGCCTTCCTGGAGACCTTCCGGGACGTGGTCCTGCGGCCGCGCGGCCTGGACCACAAGGTGATGTTCCCCGGCCCGACCGGCACCAACGCCGTCGAGGCGGCCCTGAAGCTGGCCCGCAAGGTCAAGGGCCGGGAGTCGATCGTCTCCTTCACCAACGCCTTCCACGGCATGTCGCTGGGATCCCTGGCCGTCACCGGCAACGCCTTCAAGCGCGCCGGCGCCGGCGTCCCCCTGGTCCACGGCACCCCGATGCCCTTCGACCGCTACCTCGACGGCAAGGTCGAGGACTTCCTGTGGTTCGAGCGGCTGCTGGAGGACTCCGGCTCGGGTCTGAACCGGCCGGCCGCCGTGATCGTCGAGACGGTCCAGGGCGAGGGCGGCATCAACGTCGCCCGGGCCGAGTGGCTGCGCGCCCTGGCCGACCTGTGCAAGCGGCAGGACATGCTGCTGATCGTCGACGACATCCAGATGGGCTGCGGCCGCACCGGTGCCTTCTTCTCCTTCGAGGAGGCGGGCATCACCCCCGACATCATCACCGTCTCCAAGTCCATCAGCGGCTACGGGATGCCGATGGCGCTGACCCTGTTCCGGCCCGAGCTGGACGTGTGGGAGCCCGGCGAGCACAACGGCACCTTCCGCGGCAACAACCCCGCCTTCGTCACCGCCGCGGCCACCCTGAATACCTACTGGGCGGACGGGCAGATGGAGAAGCAGACGCTCGCCCGCGGCGAGCAGGTCGAGGCCGCGCTGCGCGCCATCGCCGCCGAGCACCCCGAGGAGGTGGCCGACGTCCGGGGCCGCGGCCTGGTGTGGGGCATGGAGTTCCACGACAAGGCCCGTGCCGGCTCCGTTGCCTCCCGTGCCTTCGAGCTCGGACTGCTCATCGAGACCTCCGGCCCCGAGAGCGAGGTCGTCAAGCTGCTCCCGGCACTGACGATCTCCCCCGAGGAGCTGGACGAGGGCCTGCGCATCCTGGCCCGCGCGGTCCGCGAGACCGCCTGACACCCGCGGCACCGCCCGTCCCCGGCGCCCTTTCGGCGCCGGGGGCGTCCGGTCGCCGCACGCACCACCCGAATGGCCCATCCCGCAGGTTTTTCCCGCGGATGGGCCTCTGACCGGAAAGGCACCACTTCACCGTGATCGTCCGATCGCTACAGGAAATCGAGGACACCGACCGCCACGTCAGGTCCGCCTCCGGCACCTGGGAGAGCAAGAGGATCGTGCTCGCGAAGGAGCGTGTGGGCTTCTCGCTGCACGAGACCGTGCTCTACGCGGGCACGGAGACCTCGATGTGGTACGCCAACCACGTGGAGGCCGTCCTCTGCGTCGAGGGCGAGGCCGAGCTCACCAACGACGAGACCGGCGAGAAGCACTGGATCACCCCCGGCACCATGTACTTGCTGGACGGGCACGAGAAGCACACACTTCGTCCCAAGACGGACTTCCGTTGCGTCTGCGTCTTCAACCCGCCGGTCACCGGCCGTGAGGACCACGACGAGAACGGCGTCTACCCCCTGCTCACCGAACCGGACGAGAGCTGACACACCGCACCGGCCGAGCCAGACGGGCCGGTGCGGACGGCAGCCGAGACCACACGGGAGGCCCTGGCGAGAGAACCCGCAGCGAAGCGGCCACACGCGGGTACAGGGCCGCACGATGAGGAGAGGAAGGCAGAACCATGACCACCGCACCCGAACGCACCGCAGACCTCTACCCGACCCGGGGCGCCTCCGAGGTGATCACCCCGCGGCAGGACCCCACGGTGTGGTCCGCCCCCGGTACCCCGGGGCCGATCGAGACCGCGGACCTGGAGTCCTACGACCGGGACGGCTTCCTGGCGATCGACCAGCTCATCACCCCCGATGAGGTGGAGGTCTACAACCGGGAGCTGAACCGGCTGGTCTCGGACCCGCTGATCCGTGCGGACGAGCGTTCGATCGTGGAGCCGAAGTCCCAGGAGATCCGCTCCGTCTTCGAGGTCCACAAGATCAGCGAGGTCTTCGCCAACCTGGTGAGGGACCCGCGGGTGGTGGGCCGCGCCCGTCAGATCCTGGGCTCGGACGTGTACGTCCACCAGAGCCGGATCAACGTCAAGCCGGGCTTCGGGGCCTCGGGGTTCTACTGGCACTCCGACTTCGAGACCTGGCACGCCGAGGACGGTCTGCCGAACATGCGGACGGTCTCCGTCTCGATCGCCCTGACCGAGAACTACGAGACCAACGGCGCTCTGATGATCATGCCCGGTTCGCACCGGACGTTCCTCGGCTGCGAGGGCGCCACGCCGAAGGACAACTACAAGAAGTCCCTGCAGATGCAGGACGCGGGCACGCCGTCCGACGAGGCGCTGACCCGGCTCGCCGGCGAGCACGGCATCCGCCTGTTCACGGGCAAGCCCGGTTCGGCGACCTGGTTCGACTGCAACTGCATGCACGGTTCCGGGGACAACATCACCCCCTACCCGCGCAGCAACGTCTTCATCGTCTTCAACAGCGTGGAGAACACCGCGGTGGAGCCGTTCGCGGCGCCCGTCCCGCGCCCGGGGTTCCTCGGCGCACGGGACTTCACCCCCGTGAGGTGACCATCCCCCGTGAGGTGAGCGCTCACACGAGGTGAGGAGCGCGCGGCGCACCGTTTCCCCGCCGGACCGTACGGAACGGCCCGGCGGGGAAACGGGACGCGGAGGTGAGGGGAGGGGCGGGACCGCCACGGCGGTCCCGCCCCTCCCCTCACCTTCCCCGCCGGCCGGCCCGCGCCCCGGGGCTCACCCGTCGAGACGGACCACGCGGACCCCGCCCGCGGGGACCTCGAGCCGGCCGGCCACGCGGGTGCCGCCGAGCAGTTCGGTGCCGGACGCCTCCAGCGGCACCTGGACGTCGGCGCCGGTGTGGTTGAGGGCGAAGAGGTAGGTGCCCGGCTCCCCGGAGCGGCGCACCACCTCCACGCCGTGGGGGATCTCCTCGCGCGGGGCGATGCCCGCGTCCGCGCAGGCCGCCGCCAGCACCGCGTCGAGCCCGTCCGGGCCCAGCCGCGTCGAGACGTACCAGGCGGTGCCCCCGCCCAGCCGGTTGCGGGTGACGGCGGGGCCGCCCCCGGCCGGGCCGTCGCCGTAGGACCACACCGCCTCGGCGCCCCGCGCCACGACGGTCTCGGCCCACACGTCGGCCTCCAGCGCACCGGCCCCGGGGCCGGTGACGGTCACGGTCCGGCCCGCCCGCAGCGGCTGGAACTCCTCGACCGTCAGCCCCAGCACCTCGCGCAGCGCACCCGGGTGCGGGCCGGGGTGGACGGCGTCGTGCTCGTCGACGATGCCGGAGAAGTACGACACCACCAGGGTGCCGCCGCCGGCGACGTAGTCGCGCAGGTTCTCCCCGGCCTGCGCCGTGGCCAGGTAGAGGGCGGGGACCACCACCAGCGGATAGGCGGCAAGAGCGGCCGCGTCGGTGTGCGGGGGGACGAAGTCGGCCGTCAGACGGCGGTCGAAGAGGGCCGCGTACCAGGCCTCGGCGCGCTCGCGGGCGTCGAGGTCCCGGCTGGGGCGCCACTCCAGCTTCTGCGCCCACCACGACTGCCAGTCCCACACCACCGCCACGTCCGCGACGGTGCGGGTGCCGCGGATCTCCTCCAGCGCCGCGACGTCCGCGCCGAGCGAGACCACCTCGCGCCAGATCCGGCTGTCGGTGCCGGCGTGCGGGACCATCGCCGAGTGGAACTTCTCCGCGCCGGAGCGGGAGGCGCGCCACTGGAAGAACATCGCCCCCTCCGAGCCGCGGGCGATGTGGGCCAGGGAGTTGCGGGTCATCTCGCCGGGGCGCTTGGCGATGCCGCGCGGCTGCCAGTTGACGCCGCTGGTGGAGTGCTCCAGCAGCAGCCACGGCTCGCCGCCGGCGACCGAGCGGGTCAGGTCGGCGGCCATCGACAGATTGACGTGGTTGCGCTCGTCCTCGGCCACCAGGTAGTGGTCGTTGGTGACGATGTCCACCTCGCGGCCCCAGGCCCAGTAGTCGATGGTGTCGCACTGGGTGGGCGAGACCATGAAGTTGGTGGTGACGGGGACGCCCGGGGACAGCTCGTGCAGCAGGTCGCGCTCGCGGCGGAAGTTGGCCAGGGCGCTGTCGCTCGCGAAGCGGGCGTAGTCCAGGCGCTGGGCGGGGTTGCAGACGGTGGGGGTCGCCCGGGGCGGGGCGATCTCCTCCCAGTCCCCGTAGGTCTGCCCCCAGAAGGCGGTCCCCCAGGCGGCGTTGAGCTTCTCCAGGGTGGTGTGGCGCTCCCGCAGCCAGGTGCGGAAGGCCGCGGCGGAGATCTCGCAGTAGCACTCCAGGACGGGGACGCCGTACTCGTTGTGGACGTGCCACATCACGACCGCGGGATGCCGTCCGTAGCGCTCGCCCAGCGCGCGGGCGATCCGGGCGGAGGCCTCCTGGTAGGCGGGCGAGTTGTGGCAGATCGCGCCGCGTGAGCCGAACTCCCAGCGCACGCCCTCCCGGCTGACGGGCAGCGCCTCGGGGTGGGCCCGGTAGAACCAGGCGGGCGGCACCACGGTGGGGGTGGCCAGGTCGACGCCGATGCCGGCCTCGTGCAGCAGACCGACGATCCGGTCGAGCCGGCCGAAGTCGAAGACGCCCTCGGCGGGTTCGATCATCGCCCAGGAGAAGATCCCGACGCTGACCGTGGTCACACCGGCCTCACGCATCAGCGCGACGTCCTCGTGCCAGACCTCCTCGGGCCACTGCTCGGGGTTGTAGTCGCCGCCGTAGGCGAGGCGCACCATGCGACCTCCTGGGTGGAAGGTCCGGCCCGAGTGGGCCGGACCGAGACAGAACTGGGAACGTTCACAGCCACTTGCCGACTGCATAACCCAGAAAACATCAAGCCTGGAGCCGATGACAAGAGTCAGTCACCCTTCCCTACTGTGCACGTTCACAGCACCTTGTCGGGGGAGGGAACACGAACCACCGCACCACCCGTGCATCCGCGCGGGCCGAAGCAGCGTCGAGAAGCGCCTCTCACCCGCGAGCGGGAGGCACCCCCACCCGGGCGTGAACGCCCGGGATCCCGCGCCGGGTCACGCCGAAGGCCGGCGAGTGCGCGGGGATCCCCGACAATTGCACGTGAGACGGGGAGACGGGGAGACGGGGAGATGGGGAGACGGGGAGACGGGGAGACGGGGACGGACGCGAGGATGGGTAGTACCGCATGAGCGGCAGTGAGCGGCGGCGCCCGCCGACGATCCACGACGTGGCGCGGGAGGCCGGGGTCTCCCGCGGCACGGTCTCGCGGTTCCTCAACGGCGGGCACAACGTCAGCCCGGCCGCGGCGGACGCGGTCAGGGCCGCGGTACGCAAGACGGGCTACGTCGTCAACCGGCACGCACGCAGCCTGATCACCGGCCGTTCCGGCTCGGTGGCCTTCCTGCTCACCGAACCGCAGGAGAAGCTGTTCGAGGATCCCAACTTCAACGTGCTGCTGCGCGGCTGCACCCGGGCGCTGGCCGCTCACGACATCCCGCTGCTGCTGATGACCGCCGGTACGCCCGCCGAGCGGCGCCGTGTCGTGCGCTACGTCACCGCGGGCCATGTCGACGGCGTCCTGCTGGTGTCCAGCCACACCGGCGACCCGGTGGCCGAGCAGCTGTTGAAGGCCGGCGTACCGGTGGTCGCCGGCGGCAGGCCGGTCGACCGCGGCGGGCGTACCGTCAGGATCGCCCATGTGGCGGCCGACGACCGCGACGGCGCCCGCGGCATCGTGCGGCATCTGGTCTCGCTCGGGCGCCGCCGCATCGCCACGGTCGCCGGACCGCCGGACACCCCCGGCGGAGTGGACCGGCTGGCGGGCTGGCGCGAGGTGCTGGCCGAGGCCGGGCTCCCGGCCGGCGACGAGCTGGTCGCCCACGGCGACTACAGCCGCGCCGGCGGTCGGCGGGCCGCCGCCGAACTGCTCGAGCGGGTACCGGGGATGGACGCGCTGTTCGTCGCCTCCGACCTGATGGCGCGCGGTGCGCTGACCGCGCTGGAGCGGGCCGGGCGGCGGGTGCCCGACGACGTCGCCGTCGGCGGCTTCGACGACTCGCCGGCCGCCGTCGCCGGACTCCCGGAACTGACCACCGTCCGCCAGCCGTGGGACCGGATCAGCTCGGAGATGGTGCGGGTGCTGCTGGGCCTGATCGGCGGCGAGGAGCCGTCGGCGGTGATCCTGCCGACCGAGCTGGTGCGCAGGCAGTCGGCGTGACCGCAAGGCCCCGGGGCACGCCGGCCCCGGGGCCCTCGGCCGCTCGGGGTCACGCCCGGGGCAGCGCCGCCAGCAGCCGCTCCACGTCCTCGGCCGTGTTGTACAGGTGGAAGGCAGCGCGCAGGTTCCCCTCCCGGACGGAGACCTCCACCCCCGCCTCCCTCAGCACGTCGGCCGCCCCGCCCAGGTGGGGCACCGCGACGATGGCCGAGTCGCCGGGCACCGGACGGTGGCCCAGCCCGGCGGCGCCGGCGCGGAAGCGGGCGGCCAGGGCCCGGTCGTGGGCGCCGATCGCCTCCGGCCCGGCCTCCTCGATCAGGCCCAGGGAGCGCTCGGCGCCCAGGTAGGGCAGGAAGGCCGGGGAGACGTCGAAGCGGCGGGCGGAGCGGGCCAGCTCCTCCACCGTCCCGTAGCAGCTGTCCCAGGGCCGCTCCCCCGCCATCCATCCGGCCTGCGAGGCCACCAGCCCCCCGCCGTCCCCGGGCACGGTGAGGAAGGAGGTGCCGCGCGGGCACAACAGCCACTTGTAGGCGCCGCACACGGTGTAGTCGAAGGCTCCCGCGTCCAGCGGCAGCCAGCCGGCGGCCTGGGTGGTGTCCACCAGAGTGCGGGCTCCGTGGGCCCGTGCGGCCCCGGCGACGGCGGCGAGGTCCGCGAGGCGGCCGTCGGCCGACTGCACGGCGCTGACGGCCACCAGCGCGGTGCCGGGCCGGACGGCGTCCGCCAGGTCCTGAAGCGGGGCGGTGCGCAGCTTGAGGTCGGCGCGCATCGCGAACGGGTTGACCAGGGAGCTGAAGTCGCCGTCGGCCACCAGCACCTCGGCGCCGGGCGGCAGCGAGCCCGCGACCAGCGAGACATGCGCGGAGACGGCCCCTCCCAGCGCCACCCTGTCCGGGGTCAGGCCGACCAGCCGGGCGAAGCGGGCACGCGCCTGTTCGATCACGGCGAACCAGCGCGTCATGTCGATGCGCCCCTCCACCGTCTCCTGCACCGCCTCCCGCAGGACGCCGGCGGTACGGGCCGGTGTCAGGCCGTGCGAGGCGGTGTTCAGATAGACGGTCGTCGGCGCGAACTCGGCCCGCGCGAGGTCCCGCAGGTCCGGCAGGTCCGGTGCTCCCGGCAGTGATGTCTCCATGCACGCCACTGTGTCGCCCCGGTTCGCTCCTGTCCATGGCGAATTGTCTTGGACGATCTCCAAGCCTCGCTTATGGACGGAGGATTCCTCCCCTCCTGCCCGCCTCCCGCCCGCCGCGGAAACGCCCGTGGCCGCCCCCCGCGGAGAGCGGCCACGCGAGGAGCCCCGGGCCCCGGGCGCTCAGCCCTCGCGGCGTCCGTCCACCCGGCGCGGCAGGCCGAGCGGGTTGTCGTCGCGCAGTTCCTCGGGCAGCAGCGCCGGCGGGGTGTCCTGGTAGGCGACCGGACGCAGCCAGCGCTCGACAGCCGTGGCGCCGACCGAGGTGGAGGTGGAGGTGGTGGCCGGGTAGGGGCCGCCGTGGTGCTGGGCGGGGGCGACCGCGACACCGGTGGGCCAGCCGTTGACCAGGACCCGCCCGGCCAGCGCCGTCAGCTCGGCCAGCAGCCGGGCCGCGGTGCCGCCTTCCTGCCCCGCCTCCTCCCCGGCGATGTGGAGGGTGGCGGTGAGGTTGCCGGACAGCCTGGCCAGCACGGCGCTGACCTCGCCGGCGTCCCGGTAGCGGGCGACGACGGTGACGGGCCCGAAGCACTCCTCCAGCAGCAGTGCGTGTTGTTCGGAGCCGGCGAGCCGCTCCGCCGGGACGGTGAGGAAGCCCGCGCCCACGGTCTGCTCCTCGCCCTCGGCCGCGGCGACCGGCGCCGTCACGTCCTCCAGCTCCGCCCGGGCCCTCACCCCGGCCAGGAACGCCTCGCGCATCCGGGTGTCCAGCAGCGGCCCGCGGGCGGCCCCGGCGACGGAGTCGGCCAGGGCCCCCAGCAGCCGGTCGCCAAACTCGCCCTCGGGGGCGAGGACCAGCCCCGGCTTGGTGCAGAACTGCCCCGAGCCCAGCGTCATCGACCCGGCCAGCCCGCCGCCGATCTCCTCGGCGCGCTCCCTGGCCGCCGCCTCGGTGACGACGACCGGATTGAGACTGCCCAGCTCGCCGTGGAAGGGGATGGGCACCGGGCGGGCCGCGGCGGCGTCGAACAGGGCCCGGCCGCCCCGGATCGAGCCGGTGAACCCGGCCGCGGCGACCAGCGGGTGCTTCACCAGCTCCACACCCGCGTCGAAGCCGTGCACCACACGGACGACGTCCTCGGGCAGACCGGCGCGGGCGGCCGCGCGGCGCAGCGCGGCCGCGCACAGCTCGGAGGTGGCCGGATGGTCGGGGTGCGCCTTGACCACGACCGGGCAGCCCGCCGCGAGCGCGCTGGCGGTGTCGCCGCCGGGGACGGAGAAGGCCAGGGGGAAGTTGGAGGCCGCGTAGACCGCCACGACGCCCAGGGGGATCTTGTAGCGGCGCAGATCGGGCCGGGGCGGGGTGAGCGAGGCGTCGGCGTGGTCGATGACGACGTCCAGGTACGCGCCGTCGGCGACCTCGTCGGCGAAGGCGAGCAGCTGGTAGGTGGTGCGGCCCAGCTCGCCGTTCAGCCGGACCTCGCCCAGCGCGGTCTCGGCGTCCGCGGTGGCGACGATCTCACCGCGGGCGGCCTCCAGCTCCTCGGCGGCCGCGCGCAGCAGGGCGATCCGCGCGGTGCGGCCCGCCAGCTCGCCGCGGGCGGCGTGGGCGGCGCGTACGACCGCGTCGACATCGGCTGCCGTGGCCTCGGCCGCGACCTGTTCACGCCGCTTCCCCGTCCTGGGGTCGACACTCCACACTGGTACTGCCACCGCTGAACTCCTCCTTCGAAACGGCCGCCGACCGGGCGGCGGCAGGGGGCGACGGGACCGGCGGGGGCGCGTCCGGGACACCGGGCGCCGAAGACTGTCCCCCCGGAGACCTCGTTCGATATACTGAACGCCGTCCCTATGTGTGAATAACCATCTGGGACTCTATGGCCGGTCGAGCGAAAGGGTCAAGGTCGATGCCTTCTGCGCACGGGGGCGCCCCCGGCAGGAAACCGGAGGCGGGCGGGGCACAGGTCAAGTCGGCGGTACGCACCGTGGAACTGCTGGAGTTCTTCGCCGGACAGCCCGGCATGCACACCCTCGCCGCCGTCCAGGAAGCCGTCGGCTACCCCAAGTCCAGCCTCTACATGCTGCTGCGCACACTCGTGGAACTGGGCTGGATCGAGACCGACGCCACCGGCACCCGCTACGGCATCGGAGTGCGCGCCCTGCTGGTGGGCACCTCCTACATCGACGGCGACGAGGTCGTGGCCGCCTCCCGCCCCACCCTGGACCGGCTCTCCGACGACACCACCGAGACCATCCACCTCGCCCGGCTGGACGGCACCAACGTCGTCTACCTCGCCACCCGGCAGTCGCAGCACTACCTGCGTCCCTTCACCCGGGTGGGACGACGCCTGCCCGCGCACTCCACCTCGCTGGGCAAGGCCCTGCTGGCCACCTACGACGACGACCAGGTCCGCGCGATGCTCCCCGAAACCCTGGCACCGCTGACCGAGCACACCGTCACCGACCGCGGCAAGCTCATCGAGGAACTGCACCAGATCCGCGAACAGGGCTACGCGGTCGACCGCGAGGAGAACACCCTGGGACTGAGCTGCTTCGGCGTCGCCATCCCCTACCGCACCCCCGCACGGGACGCCATCAGCTGCTCGGTCCCGGTGGCACGGCTGACCCCCGCACACGAACAGACCATCAAGGACGCCCTGTTCGACGCGCGCGACCGGCTCGCCCTGGCCACCCGCCACCTGTAGTCCCGTAACCCCTCCCGCTCCGGCCCGATCCCCCACCGAAGTCGCAGACCCCCTCCCCCGCACGGGGAGGCGGTTCCCCTCCTGGCAGGAATCGGCGCACGCGACCGCACCCAGGCGGTCATCACCGCCTACGAGAGCGGCTTCGTCATCCCCGGCCCGCACCGAACCGGCCCGGCCCGCACCGAACCGGCCCGTGCCGCGCCCGGCCGGCACGGGCCGGACGGGCGCGGCACCCACCGCGAGGAGACTCAGCCGACCGCGAGGAGACTCAGCCGACCGCGGGACGCCAGCCGCCCAGATAGGCCGCCGGCGTGTGCTCGGCGGCCCCGGCCGCCGTCAGCCGCGGACGCTCGGCCGGATCGGCGACGGCCGCGCCCGGCCCCCGGTTGGCCCACTCCCGGAAGAAGAACCCCTGCCACGGGTACTGCTCCCGCATGTTCGCGTACGGCCGGGCCGCGTCGATGCCGGCCCCCAGCAGGCTGTCGCGCACCACCAGGCCCGGCCGGGCCCCCGGATCGCTGCTGGGCACCCAGGGCCGGGCCAGCTTGTACGCGCCGGCCGGCGCGGTGGTGGTGATCCGGCAGCGGTGGGCAAGGTAGCCGTACCGGGTGCCGGCGGCCGTCGACGGCGCGAAGACGAACCCGTACGGGGTGAAGTCCACCTCCCGGTCCAGGGTGCGCAGTTCGCAGCCGTGGAAGACCGCGGTCGCCCGGCCGAAGACGAAGTCCACGTCCCCCTCGACATAGCAGCGGTGGAACAACTGCCGCGCGGTGAGCGAGACATGCCGCGTGTCGGCGTACAGGGTGTCCTGGTGGCCGAGGAAGCGGCAGCGGTCGAACAGCGACCGGTCACCCATCACCTTGATCGCCACCGCCTGGGTGCCGCTGGTGATCTCCGGGTGGTCGGCGCGCAGCCAGTCGTTGGCGAAGGTGATCCGCCGGGCGGTGAAGCCGTCGGGCCGGGCGGTGACCGTGGCGCTGCCGGAGGTGCCGTAGGTCCCGGACCCGTCGGGTCTGGGGGTCCCCGCCGCGTTGTCGTGGACGATGACGGTGTCGCGGGGATCGCCGGTGCCGCCCAGCAGGGTCAGCCCGGTCTTGCTCTCCGGAATCTTCACCGTCTCGCGGTGGACGCCGGGGGCCAGAACGATGGTCCAGGGCGTCCCGGGATGGTCGGGCGTGGCGTCCACGGCCTCCTGCACGGTGGCGAAGTCGCCGCCGCCGTCCGGTGCGACCCTCAGCCGCGGCCCGGCGTGGGCGGGCCCGGCGTGGGCCCGGCCCGCCAGGGCCACACCGAGGGCGGCGCCGGCTCCGGCCAGAAGCGCGCCGCGCCGGGTGGTGCCCACTCGTGGCCTGCTCGTCGGCGCCCCGCTCACCTGCGGCCCTTTCCGTCCCTGACCTTGATCTCCCCTGCCCCGGCGTACCGGTCCACCAGGTACGGGACGGCCAGCGGGTGGTGGACGCGGGTGCGCAGGGTGGGAGTCCAGCCCGCGTCGTCGCCCAGGAGGCGGTCGGGGTTGGCGGCGTTGTACGCGCCCAGCAGGTCCACGTACCGGCCGTTGACCCAGTTGTTCCGCTCGGTCATGGAGGTGCCGGGGGTCCACTGGCGGATGCTGTCGGCCGGGGTCAGACCCTTGTGGAGGGTGAAGGCGTTGTGCTCGGCGACGAGCGCGGCCTCCTTGCCGATGCCCCAGGTGTAGCCGTACTTGGCGCCCTCGTTCTGCTTGAAGTGGTTGTTGTAGGCGTCCACCTGGCCGAAACGCACGCGCGGGGCACGCTCGTTGACGTCCTCGAAGAGGTTGTGGTGGAAGGTGGTGCGCAGCTTGCCGCGGTCGTCGGCCTCGGCCTTGTCGCTGTTGCCCAGCAGGATGGTCTTGTCGTGCTCGGTGAAGACGTTCCAGCTCACCGTCACCAGATCGGCGCCGCGCACGATGTCGAGCAGGCCGTCGTGCTGCTGGAAGAGCTGCCCGAAGTAGCGCGGCTGTTCGCTGTCGGGGCGGCGGCCGTCGGTGAAGGTGTTGTGGTCGATCCAGACGTGGCGGGAGCCGTGGACGACGACGTTGTCGTACTCCGAGTTCCAGGCTCCGTTCTCGCCGTCGGTGGGGTCCCACTGCGGGAAGCAGTCGTAGGTGTCCTCGAAGGTGATGTTGCGGACGATGACGTTCTCCACGCCCCGGATCTGGAGGCTGGCGCCGAGGATGGTGGCGTCCTCGCCCACCCCGATCAGGGTGGTGTTGGAGCCGACCTTGAGCTTGACCCGCTTGTTCTGCTCGGCGGCCGAGGCGGCTCGGGCCTCCTCCATCGGCCCCGAGGGTTCGTTCTCGCCCCAGACCTCGGGGTCGTACGCCTGGAGGTACTTCTCCGGGGTGTAGCCGTCGCGCTGGTAGTCCTCGCAGGTCAGCGGCCTCCCCTGGTCGTCGGCATTGCCATGGACGGTGCCCTTGACCTTGATGATCTTCGGCGTGTCGTCACCGTCGTTCAGCGCTGCGGCCAGCTCGGCGCGGTTGGTGACGGTGAAGACGTGGTCGGCGTCGGCGGCGGCGCCGCCGGTGGTGCCGCCCTCGGCCGAGGCCCAGCCGTCGTTCTTCGGCAGGACGGCGCGGACCTGGTCACCGCCGTGGCGCGGTGCCGCCTGGGCGGGTACGGCGAGGGCCGCCAGGGCGAGCGAGGCACACCCTGTCAGGGCTATGACACGCGCTTGGCACACTTTTCTCTGCACTGCGACTCCTTAGGACGTGTTCGGTCGTACGGGTCGTGCGGGTCGTACGGGTCGTGCGGGTCGTACGGGTCGTACGGGTCGTACGGGTCGTACGGGTCGTGCGGGTCGTGCGGGTTGTGCGAGGAGGGCCCGGGGACGCCCCGGGTTCCGGGGGGGGGCGCCCGGTGGTCGCGGACGGCGCGGCGGGCCGGCCCGCCCCCGGGCGAGGGCGGCGGGGCGGTCCGGTGCGGTACCGCCCCGCCGCGGCGGGGCGTCAGCCCTTCTGCTCGCTCCACTCGGCCTGGGCCTCGTTGAGCCGCTTCGCCAGGTCGTCGGCGAACTCCTTGGCCGTCATCCGCCCCAGCAGCAGCTTCTGGAAGTTGGGCTCGGTGTCGGCCTTGCTGATGCTGTTCCAGTCCGGCAGGTAGTACGGCAGCTGGACGATCTTGGTGTTCGGGTCGTCGAGCGACTCCATGGCCGCCTTGGTGGGCTTGGCCTTGTTGATCCACTCGTCGTCCGCGGCGTCGGTGTGGGCCGGGATGGCGCCCGCCGACTCGTTCCAGAGGCTGTTCATCTCGGCGGACGCGGCGAACTCGATGAACTTCCAGGCCGCCGCCTTGTTCCCGCTGGACTTGAACAGCCCCATCCCGTCGACCGGGTTGGAGACCAGGGTGCGCGGGCCGCCCTCGGAGGAGGCCGGCATCGGCAGTCCGTCCACGCCGTCCTCGCCGAACGCCTTCACATGGTCGGTGTAGGAGCCCAGATTGTGCTGGAGCATCCCGACCTCACCGCCGGTGAAGGTGGCGACCATCTTGGTGAAGTCGTTGTTCAGGTCGGCCTTGGGTGTGTACTTGTTGTACAGACCGACGTACTTCTCCAGCGCCTCGACGTTCTTCGGGTCGTTGACGGTGGTCCTGTCGCCGTCCCAGAAGCTCTCGATGCCCGACTGGGCGTACATCATCTCCAGCGCCTGGGCGACGGAGCCCGCGCCGCCGCGGATGGTGAAGCCGAACCGGTTGTTCTTCCTGTCGGTCAGCTCCTCGGCGGCCGTGTAGAAGTTCTCCCAGGTGGTGGGGCCCTCCAGGCCGGCCGCCTCGAACAGGTCGGTGCGGTACCACAGCACGCCCTGGTTGGCGGAGGTCGGGACGGTGAACATCTGGTCCTTCTCGCCCCCGGCGGCCTTGACGCTCTCGACCATGCCGTTGACCAGCTTGCCCTTCAGGGGGCCTCCCTCGATCCGGTCGCCGACCGGGTCCAGGGCGCCCTGGGCGACCATGTTGGCGAGGTAGGCCGTGCCGACCATGCCGACGTCCGGCAGGCTGTCGCCGCCGCCCTGGATGGCGGTGTCGTACTTGGACTGCACGTCGGCGATGGGTATGCCGACGTACTCCACGTCGATCTCGGGGTTCTCCTTCTCGAACTCGGTGATGATCTTCTTCCAGACCTCGGTGCGCACACCGCCGTTGTTGTCCCAGAAGACGACCTTCCCCTCGCCCTCGCCCTCGCTGCCCGTCTCGGTGCCCGAGCCGCCGCAGGCGGTGGCGGTCAGGGCGAGGGACGCGCTGATGCCCAGGGCCAGCAGGGTGCGGGCACGGGGTCTGCGGCTGATGTTTCCACTCATCGTCGAGTCTCTTTCCTGGTCGTGCGTTTCCGCGTGGGTGTTCGTGGGTTGCGGGGTTGCGGGGTGTCCTGGGAGACGGGGTCGGACCGTGCGGGGTGCGCGGGGTGTCCGGGTGCGGTTGTCCGGGTGCGGGGGTGTCCGGCGGACCGGATCAGGTGACGCGGAACCGGGTGAAGTCCGCGGTTCCGGCCGGCTCGCCGCCTTCGGGAGCGGCGGCGAACAGGCCGAGCTGGGCGCCCACCCAGCGCCATGAGGTCGCGGCGAAGGGCGGGCCGGAGGGGAGGAAGCCGGTGTCGTCCCCGGTGCGCGCCGAGAACAGGCAGCGGGCACCGGGGAGGAGTTCGACGCGCAGGCGGGCGCGGCCGCCCGGCGCGGGCCGGGAGCGCGCGGCGTCCCGCTCGTGCGCGGCGGCGGGTTCGGCGAAGCGGTGGACCAGGCGGGTCGTCCCCGAGGCGTCCCGCTCCAGGCCGATCCAGGCGAACGCGTCGCCCAGTACGGCCAGTCCGGCCCTGGCACCGCTGCCCGTGCCGTCCAGCCGCAGCTCGACCTCGACCGCGCACGGGCGGCCGGGCAGCCGCTGGACCAGTACGTTCGGCAGCCGGCGCAGGTCCTGGGCGTCGGCGGTGCGGCGGCAGACCAGCCGCAGCCCGTCACCGCCGTGGGCGACCGTCCAGCCCTGCCCCGGATTGGCGGTCCAGGACCACTGGTGGCCGAAGCGGCCGCCGGGGAAGTCGTCGTCGGTGGCGGGGGCCGCGGGGCGCTCGGTGTCCACGGGCGGACGGTGGGCGGCGACGGGTTCTCCCCCGTCGCCGATCACCGGCCAGCCGTGCTCGTCCCAGTCCATCGGCTGCAGGTGCACCACCCGCCCGTACGCGCCGCGCTGCTGGAAGTGCAGGAACCAGTCGGATCCGTCGGCCGCCCGCACCCACGCCCCCTGGTGCGGGCCGTTGACGCCGCTGCGGCCCTGGGCGAGCACGATGCGCTCCTCGTAGGGGCCGAAGACCTCCCGGGAGCGGAACGCGCCCTGCCAGCCGGTCTCCACTCCCCCGGCCGGGGCGAAGATCCAGTACCAGCCGCCGTGCCGGTAGAGCTTGGGGCCCTCCAGGGTGAACCAGCCGGGCAGCGCGTCGCCGTCGACGACCGTGCGGCCGGCGTCGAGCAGTTCGCGGCCGTCGGGGCTCATCCGGTGGCCGGTCAGCCGGTTCTTGATCCCGGAGCGGGACTTCGCCCAGGCGTGCACCAGGTAGGCGCGGCCGTCGGTGTCCCACAGCGGGCAGGGGTCGATCAGTCCGCGGCCGGCCTTCAGCAGGTGCGGTCTGCTCCACGGGCCCCGTACGTCCTCGGCGCTGATCTGGTGGATGCCGTGGTCGGGGTCGCCCCAGAAGATCCAGAAGCGGCCGGCGTGGTGGCGGATGGACGGCGCCCACACCCCGCAGTCGTGGCGCGGGACGGTGAACGCCTGCTCCGGCTCCAGCCGCTTCAGGGCGTGGCCGACGATCCGCCAGTTGACCAGGTCCCGGGAGTGGAGGATCGGCAGGCCGGGGGCGCGGCCGAAGCTGGAGGCGGTCAGGTAGTAGTCGTCGCCGACGCGGATGGCGTCGGGGTCGGACCAGTCGGCGTCCAGCACCGGGTTGCGGTACGTGCCGGCCGGTGCGGTGGGGGCCGGGGCCACCGGGAGGGCCGTCATCGGGACCCCTCCTTCCCGGTGAGCCGGGCGGCGACCCCGGCGGCGGCGGCCCGCTCCAGCCGCCCGTCGGCGACACCGGTGACCACCCGCCGCACCACCGGCCGCCCGGCCGGCAGCGGCAGTCTGCCGTCCCAGGCCAGCGCGGAGCCGACGCCCGGGTACTCGGCGGCGCGTACGAACCATCGGTCGCGGCGGGTGTCCTCGGTGGCCCCGGCGAACACCAGCGTCCAGGCGTCGGTCGCCATGGCCAGCCAGGGCGCCCGCGAGCCGTGCACCGCCTCCTCGCCCTCGGCGTCCCCGGTGAACACCTCCGGCGGGCGGGGGCCGACGGGCGGACGCCAGAAGAAGCCGCCGTAGCCGGCGCCGGGGCGGCCGTTGGTGGCCGGGCTGCCCACCGACAGCTCCTCGCCGCAGACGTTGGTGAGCTCGGTGGTGAAGTCCAGCGCCCAGCAGTCCGCGTCCAGCGCCCGCGCGGTGACGGTGCGGCGCTCGGTCAGCAGCCGCCGCCCGTCCCGCTGCCAGGCGACCTCCTCGGTGAAGCCGTTCTCACTCAGGTCGGTCCAGCCCAGGTGGTCCTGGTGCCCGTGGTTGTCCAGCTCGACCGGTCCCCGGTCGCGGACGAAGGTGCGCCCGCCCCAGAAGTTGGCGCCGCCGACGTCGGGGACGGCCATGCTCACCCCGAGGTGGTGCACATGGTCGGCGGGCCGCAGCTCGGTGACGGCGGTGCCGCCCAGGGTGCGTACGGGGTGCAGGTAGGGGCGCGGCGACTCCCTCCCGGCCAGGCGCGGCCGGTACTCGTAGCGGGCCACGGTCCTTCCGGCGCAGCGCAGTTCGACGGACCCGGCGGCTTCGGAGGTCCCGGGGGTCCCGGGGGTCCCGGGGGTCCCGGGGGTCCCGGGGGTTTCCGGGTGCGGCGCGGTCATGCCCCGGCTCCCTTCCGCTCGGGCTCCCGCCCGGGCTGCGGTCCGGGCTGCGGTCCGGGCCGGGCCGCCGGGGCGGCCCAGGGAGCGCGCGGGCCGGAGCCGTCGGACAGCTCGGAGTACAGGGCCAGCTCCTCGGCCCCCGCCGCGACCAGCTCGTCGATGCCGGTGACGACGCGCCGGGCGGAGCCCTCGGCGCCGGTACCGTTGCCGGTGCCGGGCTCGGTGCGCCAGGCGCCGCCGGGCAGCGGGACCGGCTCGGGCGCGGTGCGCACGGCCTCCACCAGCCGCATGAAGGCGCCGGTGCGCTCGGGCGGCACCAGCAGCTCCTCGCCGTCGGCGAGGTGTGCCACGAGGTTGCGCAGCAGGTCGGTGCGGGCGTGCTCGGTGGTCTCGGGCGCGTGCCCGTCGCGTTCCAGCAGCAGGCGGTCCTGCTTGTACCAGAAGGTGATCCGGCCGCCGGTGCCGTGGACGACGACGTAGGGCTCGCCGGGCCGCTCGGCGCACAGGGTCACGGCCGCGGTGATCTCGCCCGCCGTCCCGTCGCCGTGCGCGGTGCGCAGCCGGACGCAGGAGGTGTCGTCGGACTCGATGGCGTTGGCCCGGTACAGCTCCAGCTCGATGCCGGCGACGTCCTCGGCGCGGTCGCCGCCGTCGATGCGCAGCGCGGTGGCCACCGCGTGGGCCAGGGGGTTGGTGAGGACGCCGTCCACCACGTCCCGGCCCTCCAGGCGGCGCCGGCCGGCCCAGGGAGCGCGCTCCCAGTAGGCCAGGTCCCGGCTCCAGGCGCCGGCCGCGCCGATGCCGCGCACCGCGCCGATCGCGCCGTCGGCGATCAGGTCGCGCACCGCGGTGACGGCGTGCGAGCCCAGCGACTGGAAGCCGATCTGGCAGGCGACGCCCGCCGCCCGCACCCCCTTCACCATCCGCTCGAACTCCGCGTACGAAGGCGCGGGCGGTTTCTCCAGCAGCAGGTGCACGCCCCGCTCGGCGGCGGCCAGCGCCAGGTCGGTGTGGGTGTGGATCGGGGTGCAGACCACGGCGATCCGCGCGCCGGTGCTCTCCAGCAGTGCGGCGAAGTCGGCCGACTGCTCGGGGCTGCCGAGGCCGGCCAGCTCGCCCTCGTCCAGCGGGGTCAGCTCGCAGATCCCGGCCGGGCGGACCAGTCCCTCCCGCGCGAGGCGGCGGATGTTGTCCAGGTGCCGGCGGCCGTGGCCGCGGGCGCCGGCCAGCACCACCGGCAGGGCGGGGGCAGCGGCGTCGGCCGCGGTGGAGGCGGGTGCCATCAGCCCTTCACCGCCCCAGCGCTGAAGCCGGTGATCAGCCACTTCTGGATGAAGGCGAAGATGATCACCACGGGCACGGCGGCGACCACACCGCCCGCCGCGAGCGCGCCCAGGTCCACGCTGTCCGAGCCGATGAGGGTGTTCAGGCCCACCGGGATCGTCTGCTTCTCCTGCGAGGAGAGGAACATCAGGGCGAACAGGAAGTGGTTCCAGCTGTGCACGAAGGCGAAGGAGCCCACCGCGATCAGCCCGGGCCGCAGCATCGGCAGCACGATGGCCGCGAACGCCCGCAGCCGGGAGCAGCCGTCCACCCAGGCGGCCTCCTCCAGCGACTCGGGGACGTTCTTGATGAAGCCGCTGATCAGGATCATCGACAGCGGAAGCTGGAAGACCGTCTCCGCGATGATCACACTCCACATGGAGTTGATGAGCTGGAGGCCCCGGAAGGTCTCGAACAGCGGGACCAGCATCAGCGCGCCGGGGATGAACTGCGAGCACAGCAGCGCCAGCATGAAGGCGTTCTTCATCCGGAACCGGAAGCGCGCCAGGGCGTACCCGCCGGCCAGGGCCACCGCCATCGTCATCACCATCGAGGCGATGCCGACCTGGGTGCTGTTGAGGAAGTAGGTGCCGAAGCTGCGCTCCATCCAGACCTTCTCGAAGTGCTCGCCGGTCATCGGCCAGGGCACCAGCGAGGTGGAACCGGAGGGGCGGAGCGCGAACAGCAGCATCCAGTAGAAGGGGATGAGGGTGAAGAGCAGGTAGATGCCCAGGGGCAGGTAGATCTGCCAGCGCGGCGGCCCGTCGTCGAGCTTGCGCTGCCGTGCCTTCCTGCGGGCCGGGGGCGGGGTCTCCCCGTCGGCCGGGGCGGGCGCCTGGGCGCCCTTCTCCACGATCGCCGCGGTCACTTGTCGTCGCCTCCGAACTTGCTCAGGCGCAGATAGAGGATCGAGCAGAAGAAGAGGATCACGAAGGCCACGGTGGTCAGCGCGGAGGCGTAGCCGAAGTCGTGGCCCTCGATCCCGGTGTTGGCGACGTAGAGCGGGAGCGTGGTGGTCACGCCGGCCGGTCCGCCGCCGGTGAGGGTGTAGAGCAGGTCGACGTTGTTGAACTCCCACACCGCGCGCAGCAGGGTGGAGAGGATGATCGCGTCCTTCAGGTGCGGCAGGGTGATGTGCCAGAACTGCCGGAAGCGGCCGGCGCCGTCCACCGAGGCCGCCTCGTACAGGTCCTTGGAGATGGACTGCAGGTCGGCGAGGATGAGGATCGCGAAGAAGGGGACGCCGCGCCACAGTTCGGCCAGCACGGCGGCCCAGAAGACGGTCCCGGTGTCGGAGAGGACGGAGGTGCCGTACTCGCCGATGCCGGCGTCCGCCAGGTAGCGGCTCAGGCCCGTGGAGGGGTTGTACAGCAGGATCCAGATGGTGGTGGTGAGCACACCGGAGACGGCCCAGGGCGAGAAGACCAGGGCCCGGGCGATGCCGCGGCCGACGAACGTCTGATTGACGATCAGGGCGAGCGCCAGGCCGAAGACGAGCTGGAGCCCGACCTCGGCGACGACCCACTTGGCGCTGAAGGCGAGGGTCTGCCAGAACAGCGGATCCTCGAAGAAGATCTCCCGGAAGTTGTCCAGACCCGCGAAGCCGTTCCGCCAGGGCTTGGTGACGTTGTAGTGCTGGAGGCTGTAGTAGAGGACGCTGAGCATCGGGTAGGCGATGAAGCCCAGCATCAGCAGCCCGGCGGGCGCGATCAGCAGGTACGGCAGGCCGCGCTTCCCGGTGAGCCCGGTCTTCCCCTGCTTTCCCGGCTTCCCCGGTTTCCCCGGCCTCCCCGGCAGGGGGCGCTTCTTCGGCACGGCGGTGAGGGCCATTGCCGGTGCTCCGTTCTGTCGTCGAATGACTGTCGAACGTCGTTCGAGATGTCGTGTCGGCGGGCGGTTCAAACGGTCTGTGGTGCGGTGGTGCGGTGGTGCGGTGCGGGCGGTCAGCCCGCGTAGGGTTCGGGGACCTCGCCGGGCCGGGCGAGGAAGGCGAAGTCGCAGCCGGTGTCGGCCTGGGTGATGTGCTCCTCGTACAGCGCCCCGTAGCCGCGCCCGTAGCGCCGCCCGGGCGGGCGCCAGGCGGCGCGCCGGCGTTCCAGTTCGGCGTCGTCGATCTCCAGGCGCAGGGTGCGGGCGGCCACGTCGAGGGTGATCAGGTCGCCGGTCTCCACCAGGGCCAGCGGCCCGCCCACATGGGACTCGGGGGCGATGTGCAGGACGCAGGCGCCGTAGCTGGTGCCGCTCATCCGGGCGTCGGAGAGGCGGACCATGTCGCGCACGCCCTGCTTGAGCAGGTGGTCGGGGATCGGCAGCATCCCGTACTCCGGCATGCCCGGTCCGCCCAGCGGTCCGGAGCCGCGCAGCACCAGTACGCTCTCGGCGGTGACGCCCAGGTCCGGGTCGTTGATGGTGGCCTGCATGGTGCGGTAGTCGTCGAAGACGACCGCCGGGCCGGTGTGCTTCATCAGGTGCTGCTCGGCGGCGATGTGCTTGATGACCGCGCCGTCCGGGGCGAGGTTGCCGCGCAGTACGGCCACGCCTCCCTCGGCCGCGAGCGGGTTGTCGGCGGTGCGGATGACGTCGTCGTCGTGGACGAGGGCGCCGGCGATCTGCTCGCGCAGCGTGTCGTGGGCGACGGTGGGCCGCTCCAGGTGGAGGTGGCCTCGCAGCCGGGAGAGGAAGCCGGGCATGCCGCCCGCGTAGTGGAAGTCCTCCATCAGGTACTTCCCGCCGGGCCGGAGGTTGGCCAGCACGGGCGTGGTGCGGGCGATCCGGTCGAAGTCGTCCAGGGTGAGGCCGACGCCCGACCGCCCGGCCATGGCGATCAGATGGATGACGGCGTTGGTGGAGCCGCCCAGCGCGCACACGGCGGCGACGGCGTCCTCGTACGCCTCACGGGTCAGGACGGTGGAGAGCCTGCGGTCGGTCCAGGCCATCTCCACGATCCGGCGCCCGGCCGCGGCGGCCATCCGGGAGTGGCCGGAGTCGACGGCGGGGATGGAGGACGCTCCGGGCATGGTCACGCCCAGCACCTCGGCCGCGCCGGTCATGGTGGAGGCGGTGCCCATGGTCATGCAGTGGCCGGGCGAGCGGGCCAGGCCGCACTCCAGTTCGGCCATCTCGCAGTCGCCGATGAGACCGGCGCGCTTGTCGTCCCAGTACTTCCACATGTCGGTGCCCGAGCCGAGGGTCTCGCCGCGCCAGTGGCCGCGCAGCATGGGCCCGGCGGGGACGAAGACGGTGGGCAGGTCGACGCAGGCCGCGCCCATCAGCAGGGCGGGGGTGGTCTTGTCGCAGCCGCCCATCAGCACCGCGCCGTCCACCGGGTAGGAGCGCAGCAGTTCCTCGGTCTCCAGGGAGAGCAGGTTGCGGTAGAGCATGGGGGTGGGCTTCTGGAAGGTCTCCGAGAGGGTGGAGACGGGGAACTCCAGGGGGAAGCCGCCGGCCTGCCACACCCCGCGCTTGACCGCCTCGGCGCGCTCGCGCAGGTGCTGGTGGCAGGGGTTGATGTCGGACCAGGTGTTGAGGATCGCGATGACCGGCTTGCCCAGGTGCTCCTCGGGGAGGTAGCCGAGCTGCCGGGTGCGGGCGCGGTGGCTGAAGGAGCGCAGCCCGTCGGTGCCGTACCACTGGTGGCTGCGCAGCTCCCCGGGGGCGCGGCGGGCGCGGGGGCCGTCGCCTCGGCCGTGCTGCTCGGTCATGCCGCCTCCCATCCCTTGACGATCCCGGCGATCTCGGCGCGCTGCTCCTCGGGCAGCGTCCGGCTCGGCGGGCGGACGTCGCGGCGGCACAGGCCGAGGTGGGCCAGGGCCTCCTTGACGACGGAGACGTTGTTGGCCGACTGCTGTGCGGCGCGCAGGTCCTCGAAGACTCGGATGCTCTCCCACACCTCCATCGCGGCGCCGAAGTCCCCCGCCCGCAGGGCGCGGAGCATCTCCAGCGAGATCCGCGGGGAGACGTTGACCAGACCCGAGGTGAAGCCGGTGGCGCCGCAGGCGAAGTAGGCCGGCGCGTACAGCTCGGCGAGTCCGGCCACCCACACGAAGCGGTCCGCGCCGGCGTCGCGGGCGAAGGCCGCGAAGCGCGCGGCGTCGGGGACGGCGTACTTGACGCCGATGACGTTGGGACACGCCTCGCCGAGCCGGGCGAGGGCCGCGCCCTCGATGAGGGGGTTGCGCAGGTAGGGGACGACGCCCACCTCCGGGACGGCCTCGGCGACGGCCCGGTGGTAGTCCACCCAGCCGGCCTGCGAGACATAGGGGTTGACCGGCTGGTGGACCATCACCATGCCGGCCCCGGCCTCGCGGGCCTGCTCGGCGGCGGCGACCGCGGTGGCCGGGTCGTGGCCGACGCCCACGACGACCTCGGCCCTCCCTCCGGCCTCCTCGACCTCGGCCACGGTCAGCTCGACCTCCAGCCGCCGCTCGGCGGGGGTGAGGGAGTAGAACTCGCTGGTGTTGCCGTTGGGGGTGACGGCGCGGATCCCGGCGTCCAGCAGCCGGCGGACCAGGGCCCGGTAGGTGTCGGCGTCCAGCCGGCCCTGCTCGTCGAACGGTGTGACCGGGATCGCCACGACATCGGCGAGCGCGGCACGCCGGTGGGAGAAGTCCGTCATGCCTGGACCTGACCTTCCTGGTTCTCCATGGCCGGGAAGGCCCGGCGGACGAATCCCTCGATGTGGTCGCGCAGCAGCCGGGCCGCGCCGTCGGCGTCCCCGCCCAGGGCACGGGCGAGGATCTCCCGGTGCTCGGCGGCCTCGTGCTCCCAGGAGGGCACGGCCTCCCAGGCGACGGTGGACACCAGGGCCGCCTGGTCGCGCAGGTCGTCGAGCATCCGCGTCAGCAGCGGGTTGCCGCAGGGCAGGTACAGGGCCCGGTGGAAGTCCCGGTTGGCCAGCGAGCGGTCGGCCCGGTCGGCGGCGGCGTCGGCCCGCTCCAGCGCGGCCCGGGCCCCGGCCAGGTCCGCCTTCGCCGTGACGGTGCGGCGCAGCGCCTCCGGCTCCAGCAGCAGCCGCACGTCGTAGACCGAACGGGCCATCGAGGCGTCCACGGTGCGCACGGTGGCGCCCTTGTACTCGCTCATCACGACCAGCCCGCGGCCCGCGAGGGTCTTCAGCGCCTCGCGGACCGGGGTCTTGGACACGCCGAATCTCGCGGCCAGCTCGGTCTCCACCAGCGGCTGCCCGGGTGGGAGCTGCCCGGTGAGGATGGCGTGGGTCAGATGCTCCATGACGTACTGCGTCCTGGAGGGGACGGGTACCGGTGCGAGACCGGTCAGGGGGGCTCTCATGCGGTCGGCTCTCAGGTCGGCTGTGGCGACGGGCGTACGGACGGCGGTGGGTGCGGCACTCGGGGAGCGGCACGCACCCGCATACGCCATATCTCGTATATGACGCACGAGATATGGCGTATGACGTATCGCGTACGACGTGCGGTGGGACGAAAGTAGGGCGGCCCCCGGGCTCCGTCAACGGTTCTGACAGAACTTTCGGGGACCGCCTTGAAAGCGCTTACTGTATGCGACGACGGGTGCGCCGACGATCACAGGGAGCTGCCGTGCGCCGCGCTCGCGTGCCGGCCCGGCTCAGTCCGGTGGGGCCCGGCGCGGCTCAGTCCAGGCGGGACAGCGCGGCGCGCACGGCCGCCAGGTCCGCGTCACCGGCCAGGCCGGCGTGGTACAGCCGAAGCTCGGTCGCCCCCAACTCCCGGGCGTGCGCGGCGTCTCCGGCCAGTTCCGCAGGGCGCCCGCCCATCCCGCCGACCACCGTGAAGTTGGCGGCGAGCACGGTGGAGGGGGTGCGGTACGGGGCGAAGGGCGCCAGGACGGCCTCGCGTTCGGCGCCGCCCCCGGTGCACGGCAGCACCACCCCGTCGGCCAGGGCGAGGACGGCAGCGGGGTCCACACCGACGTTGGCGCCGCAGCGATGGGGCGCCGGATCGGCGTGCAGCAGCACCCGGAACCCTTCCGTCCGCCGGGCCTCGGCGGCCTTCCGCACGGCTGTCACAACCTCGGTTTGGAAAGCGCTCGCTATCTGATCGCGCCAGGCGGCCGCAGCCCGGGCGAGCTCCTGCCCCAGCAGTTTCTCCACCTCCCCCCACTCCTGGGCGCGTCCGCCGGACACCTTCTCGCGCCCCTCGCGCCCCTCGCGCCCCTCGCGCTCCTCACGCTCCCCCCGCTCCCCGCGCCACAGCGGCTCCAGCGCGGCGGCCGCGGCACGCCGCAGCCGCTCGGGATCGGCGCCGTGCGCGGCGTACCCCGCCTCGCACTCCGGGCAGAAGCACAGCGACATCAGGTACTGGCCGGCTCCGTCCAGCCGCACCCCGCCGGTCTTGTCGTGGGCGCTCAGGTGCCCCAGCCCGTACCAGCCGCAGGACTCCAGCTCCACCCCGCGCGCACCGGGCCGCACGGCGGCCTCGGCGGCCAGGGCGGCGGCATAGGCGCGCACCTCCTCCCGTGCGACGCAGGGCGCCCAGGGGTAGTGGTCGCCGTAGGCGTTGCGCACGGTCAGATCCGGGTGCTCGCCCCCGAGCCGGGTGTTGTGGGCGAGGATCACCCAGGAGTGCACCTCCAGCCCGGCGTCGGCCAGAGCCGCCGCGGCCTCACCGTACGGGTCCTCGCCCGCGACCCAGTCCTGCGTGTACGGACGCAGTCGCCGGCCCTCCCAGCGGGCCGGGTCGGCCGGGTAGTAGACGGCGGAGTGCCGGGCGGAGACGACACGGTGGCGCGGATGGCGGGGGGTGAGCGCCCTGGTGGAGTGGTAGGCGGAGGCGAGGGTGACCTGCTCGACGCCGAGGTCGGCGATCCGGCGGGCGGCGGCCGGGTCGCCGACGACGTCCCAGGGGTAGACGAACGCGGAAGCGCGCATCGACGGCTCCTTGGTGTGAGATGGATTCGGTTGGGTGGACCGGACGGGCGGGACGGGCGGGACGGGCGGGACGGGCGGGACGGGCGGGACGGGCGGGACGGGCGGGACGGGCGAAGGCTAGATCAGAGGACCGGACCGCGACAGCCTCACCCACCTCCGTGAGCGGCTGTCCACAACGGTGTCATGTGTACACACATCTGAACAGCGCATGGAATCCGCCCACTCCCCGGAGCCCGGGGTCCGAGCGGTCACCGGAGCCTTGCATCCCCCGACAGGGTTCGGGCGAGCTTCCCGTAACCCACAAGGATGTGAACAGGATTCGGTGACGGAGACATCGGCGCCCGCCCCCGCACGCCCTGGCCGCCGGCACCGCCGTGCGGCCGCGGGCCCGGAGCGGCCCCGGGGCACGAGCCGCGGGACGGTCCCGGAACGCGCCCGTCGGCGCGGCGCGTTCCGCACCGCTCCCGGCCGCCTGACCGGACGGTGTTCGGAGGAGCCTCCGTTCGGGCATGATGGCCCGCGAAGATCACGGACCGCGGGCGGAGTCCCGCGGCGGGGAGGGGTACGGTCGTGGACATCGTGAGCTGGCTGGTGCTCGGACTGGTCACGGGGGTCGTCGCCAAGATCCTGCTGCCGGGCCGCGACCCGGGCGGGCTGGTGGGCACCACGCTCATCGGCATCGTCGGTGCGTTCGTGGGCGGCTGGCTGTCGGCGACCTATCTGGACCGCCCGGTGGAGCGGGACTTCTACGACCCGGCCCTGTGGGTCTCGGCGGTCGCCGGCTCCCTGGTGCTGCTGATCGCCTACCGTCTGCTCTTCGGCCACTCGCGCCCGTCCCGCTGAGGCCGGTACGGAGCGTGTCCCCGGACGGCGGACGGTAATGGAACCGTAAAGCGGTGCGGTCCGTTATCCGGACCATGACTGCAATGACTCCCGGTTCGAACCTTCCGCTGTCCACCGCGCGTGTGGCGGTGGACGTCACCGCGCCGGCGCGGCTCGACGTCTCCGGCCTGCTGATCGCCGCCGACGGGAAGGTGCGCTCCGACGACGACTTCGTCTTCTACAACCAGCCCTCCGCTCCGGGAGTGGCCCACAGTTCCGCGGGGGGTCTCGACACCATCACCGTGGACACCGCCGCGGTGCCCGCCGGCATCGAGAAGATCGTGGTGACGGCCAGCCTCGACGCCCCGGGCGCGACCTTCGCCGGCACCGAGCCCACCGCGACCGTGCGGGACGCGGCGAGCGGCGCGGTGGTGGCCACCTTCACCCCGCCCCGGCTGGGTCCGGAGACGGCGCTGGTCGTCGTCGAGGTGTACCGCAGGGGCGACGCCTGGAAGGTCCGCGCGGTCGGCCAGGGGTACGCGAACGGGCTGGCGGGCATCGCCACGGACTTCGGTGTGACGGTGGAGGAGCCCGCCGCGCCCACCGCACCCGCGGCTCCTCCCACCGCGCCCGCGCCCGCGCCCGCGGCTCCGGCCATGCCGGCCGCTCCGCCCGCCGCTCCCGCCGCCACCGGGAAGATCAACCTGGACAAGGGCCGGGTGGACCTGCGGAAACACCAGACCGTCTCCCTGGTCAAGGGCGGAAAGCCGCTGCTGACCTCGGTCCGGATGGGGCTGGGCTGGGAGCCCGCCTTCCGCGGCAAGAACGTCGACCTCGACGCGTCGGTCATCGCCTACGACGCCAACCGCAAGAAGATCGACAACTGCTACTTCGGCAAGCTCGCCATCCTGAACGGAGTGATCCAGCACTCCGGCGACAACCTCACCGGCGAGGGCGCGGGTGACGACGAGGCCATCACCGTCCACCTGGGCGGTCTGCCGCCGCAGGTGACGGGCCTGGTCTTCACGGTCAACTCCTTCTCCGGGCAGAGGTTCACCGATGTCGCCAAGGCCTACTGCCGCCTGCTGGACGCCGCCACCGGCGAGGAGCTGGTCCGTTTCGACCTGACCGGGTCCGAGCCGCGCACGGGTGTGCTGATGTGCAAGCTGATCCGCCAGTTCTCGGGCGAGTGGGAGATGACGGCGCTGGGCGACTACGTGGACTCCCGCACCGTCCGCGGCATGGTGAAGCCGGGCGGCGCGGCCCTGTAGGGGAGCCGGGGCCGCAGGGGTCGGCCGCGGGAACACCGGCCGCGCGGGAGCGGGGAGAGGACGGGGGAGGAGTCGCGCGGGAGTCGCGCAGAAGTCGTGAAGACCCTTGCCGCGGGACGCCGTCCACCCCTGCGGAGGGGCGGCGGGAGTGATATCCGTCGCATCCGCCGACCGGCCCGATGAGCCCAACTCCCCGCACCGGCAGCCATATTCGCAGGTCAGCGGCGATTTCGGGCATTTGCGGAGCGATTGAGGTTTGAACTACACGGCGGAAGGGAAACCGGCAAGACCTGCCGCTGTCATACCCAGCCCCTACGCTGGTCATATGTCCACCACTCCCGAGCAAGGATCCCCGGCTCCCGGGTCCCAGACTCCCGCCCAGGCGAACGAGGCGCTCCGCGCCTTCGTCCGCGCTCACGGAGACCGTCCCTGGTCCCGGGCGGAGCTCGCCGAGCTGGACCGGCTGCGGAGCCTGTGGCGGGCGGCCGAGCGGCACAGGATGACCGCCGCGGCCTGAAGCCGCCGGCACGGCACCGGCACAACACGGACACTGCACGGACACTGCACGGACACGGCACGGCGCGGAAGGGCCCGCGGGAGATCATCTCCCGCGGGCCCTTCCGCACTGTCACAGCCGCGCAGCAGCTCCCGCCGGCGGGAGCTGCTGCGCGGCGGCGGCTCAGTGGCGCCGCCAGGGGCCGGTGATCGCCAGCAGGATGCCGGGCTCCTGGATCCCGGCGAACAGCGTCCGGCCGTCCCCCGAGAAGCAGACCCCGGCGAACTCGCTGTACTCCGGCTCCTCCTCCGTGCCGGTGTTCACCTCGTTGCGCGCGATCGGGAACGCCCGGCCGCGGTCGTCCGCGGCCATCAGGTGCTGGAGCCCCTCGCCGTCCTCGGCGATGATCACCCCGCCGTACGGCGAGACCGTGATGTTGTCCGGGCCGTCGAGGCCGCCGGGCTCGTACGGGTCGCGGTTGACCCCGAAGCGCAGTCTGAGGGTGAGGGTGCGGCGCCGGGGGTCGTAGAACCACACCTGGCCGTCGTGGGGCTCGCCGGGACTGTCCTCGTCACGGGCGTAGGAGGCCACCACGTACGCGCCGCCGTCGGCCCACCACATGCCCTCCAGCTTGCGGGCGCGGGTGACCTCGCTCCCGGTGAACTGCCTGCGGACGGGCACCTCGCGGGCGTCGCGGTCGGGGACGTCCACCCAGTCGACCCCGTAGACCGTGCCGGGGCGCACCGCGCGGGAGAGGTCGTCGACGAACCGGCCGCCGGAGTCGAAGCAGCGGAACGCCTGGAGGACGCCCGCGTCGTCGGCCAGTGAGCGCAGCATCCCCCGCCCGTGCCGGAAGCCGTGCGGCGGCGTCCACCGGTAGAGCAGGCCGTTGGGGTCGGAGTCGTCCTCCGTCAGATACATGTGACCGCGCCGCGGGTCCACGACGACGGCCTCGTGGTCGAAGCGGCCCAGCGCCTTGAGGGGCCTGGGGTCGCGATTGGCCCGCCGGTCGCGCGGATCGACCTCGAAGACGTAGCCGTGGTCGCGGGTCATGCCCCTCTCGCCGGCCCGGTCGGAGTTCTCCTCGCAGGTCAGCCAGGTGCCCCAGGGGGTCACCCCGCCCGCGCAGTTGGTGGAGGTGCCTGCGATGCCCACCCACTCGGCGAGCTTCTCCCCGTCGTGCGAGACCTCCACGACCGTGCAGCCCCCCGCGGCGGCCGGATCGTAGACCAGCCCCTCGGCGAGCGGCACCGGATGCTCCCAGTCGCCGCGGGGGCCCTTCAGCTCGTGGTTGTTGACCAGCAGCGTCCTGCCCCGGGGCCCGTCGAAGGCGGCGGTGCCGTCGTGCCCGGCCGGGGTGGGCTCGCCGGTCTCCAGCCGGGTGACGCCGCAGTGCGTGAGGACGCGGTACGAGAAACCCGCGGGCAGGGCGAGCACCCCTTCGGGGTCGGGCAGCAGTGGCCCGTAGCCCCGCGGTGCGTCGTCCTCCCCCCGCCCGCGGTGTCCGTCACGGTCGTCGCGGTCGTCGCGGCCCGGGACGCCGAACGCGCCCGAGGTGCCGGCCAGGATGCCCGCACTGCCGGTGATGGCGATCCCGGCCCCGGCCACGACCGACCGCCTGCTGAGATCTGGGCGACTGACTTCGCTGCTGGTCGGCATCGTCTCTCCCGTCGGCTCTGCGCGATGGCACGGCGCCGACCACGATCCCGCCCTCCGGCGAACGCGGGTTGAACGCAGGCCGAACCGGTCGGCTCAGCCGCGCGACCGCGCCCTGTACGCCGCCTTGCGGGCGTCCTTGGCCGCCTTGCGGTCGGGATGCACACGGCTCATCGCCTCCAGCACCTCTCCGGTCGCCGGGTGGTCGACGCGCCACGCCTTGTCGAAGAAGCCGCTGTGCTGGTCGACCAGGCCCCGCACCAGCTCGCGCAGCTCCTCCGAGTCGTCCCCGCCCTCCTCGGTGGCCAGCTGGGCGGCCAGGGTGTCCACGGTCAGCCAGAACACCATCTCCTCCGACGGCGCGGGCACGTCGGCGAAGCCGCGCTCGGAGAGCCACACCCGGGCCAGTCCGCCCAGGTGGCCGTCGTCGAGGACCTCGCGCAGGGCGGGCTCGGCCTCCGCGCCGGTGATCGAGAGGGCCTGCTGGCAGGCCAGGCGGCGGCGCGGCGCGTCCCGGTCGTCGCCCCGGGCGGCGGCGAGGAGTTCGCGGGCGGCCTCCAGGGGGGCGCGCCGGGCGAGCCACAGCTCGATCTCGTGGCGGGCCGCCTCCTCGCCGTGGCCGGGCAGGGCGGCCAGCAGCTCCCGGGCGCTCTCCCGCGCCAGATCGCCCACGACCGGGGCGTGGACGCCCGCCTCCAGCAGCCGCTGCCGCACGCCGTACAGGCCGAGCGGGGTCAGGCGGACCATGCCGTAGCGGGCCAGGTCCTCCTCGTCCGTGCCGCCGGAGTCGTCCGGCGCGTCGAGCCCGTCGGATTCGCCGGACTCGCCGCCGTCGGCCTCCTCGATCAGGGCCTCGTCCACGGGCCGGTAGTCGACGATCCCGATCGGCTCCAGCATCCGGAACTGCTCGTCCAGCCTCACCATCGCCGTCGAGACGTCCTCCAGAACGGAGTCGGTGGGGTGCTCCATGTCCTCCGGGGCGACCATCGAGGCGGCGAGCACCGGCAGCGGCACCATCGCCCCGTCCGTCACGGCGGGGTCGGTCGCGGTCAGGACGTAGAGGTTGCCCAGGGCGCCGTCGAGGAAGTCGGCCTCCTCCTCGGGGTCCCAGTCGAGCGCGTCGAGGTCGAGGGAGTCCGGGTCGATCCGGCCGTCCTCGCCCTCGGCGCCCAGTTCGCCGAGCAGATCCTCCAGGGCGGGGGCGGCGGCGTCCGCGAGGGCCGCCTCCAGGCCGTCGCGCCAGACGTCCAGTACGTCACCGGGAGCGCCCCCGGTGAGCAGGGACAGCTCCTCGCCGGGGACCGCCGTGCCGTCTCCGGCCTCTCCGTCCCCGTCCGCCCCGTCGTCCTCGCGGATCTCCAGCAGACCGGTGTCCAGGGCCGTGTCCCAGGCCCGCTCGGCGTGCGCGAGCCCGTCCTCCCCGTCGAGGCCGAGGTGGGCGGCGGCCCGCTCCAGCGACTCGTCGGACAGCTCGCCCCCGGCGCCGACCCGGACTCCCTCCCCGGCCCAGCGCGCGAGCCGGGCGGCCCGGGACAGCAGTGGCGAGGCCAGCGCGTCCCGCGCCAGTTCGGCTTCGGCGGGCAGCCGTACGGGCGGCACGGTGGGACGGTCGTCACCGGTCATGGGGGAGGGGCTCCTCGATTCGATGAGGCGGGCGTTGTGATCGCTGCCCCAGCGTAGACGGCTTCCGCTTCCGCCGTCGGGTTCACCGGCCCTTCCGCCCGCGTACACCGGGGGCCGCTTGACAAGCACCTGACCAGAGCGGCACGTTACGCGCGTAGAAACCGCACCGTGCGAACCGTGGGCAGCGTCACCGCTTCCCCGGCGCCGCACTTCGGCTCTCCGCCGGGCGCACCTGGCACGTCCAGCGCGTCCGGCACCCACAGCACCGTCCCGGAGGGACCCCTTGAGCAGATCCCAGGCGGCCCGTACCGCCGCACTCACCGTCGCAGCCCTGACCTCGACGCTGCTGGCCGTCCCCGCCTCGGCGGCGGAACCGGCCGACGCGGTCCGCATCCACGACATCCAGGGCACCACCCGCCTCTCGCCGCTGGCCGGCGAGCGGGTGTCGCAGGTGTCCGGCGTCGTCACCGGCGTGCGCACCTACGGCTCGCGCGGTTTCTGGATGCAGGACACCGCCCCCGACGGGGACCCGGCCACCAGTGAGGGCCTCTTCGTCTACACCGGATCCGCGCCCGAGGTGGCCGTCGGCGACCTGGTGAGCGTCTCGGGCACGGTCACCGAGTACCGTTCCGGCGGCAACTCCTCGGGCAACCAGACCCTCACCCAGATATCCCGCCCCCAGGTGACCGTCGTCTCCTCCGGCAACCGGCTGCCCGCCCCGGTGGTCTTGGACTCCGCCTCCGTCCCCGAGGCCTACGCGCCCCAGGGCGACCCGGCCGCGGACGGGAGCGTCGAGGGGCTTCGACTGCGCCCCGGTACCTACGCGCTGGACCTGTACGAGTCCCTGGAGGGCATGGACGTACAGATCCGCGACGCCCGCGTGGCCGGCCCCAGCACCCGGTACGCCGAACTGTGGGTGACCGTCAGGCCGGAGCAGAACCCCTCGGCGCGCGGCGGCACCGTCTACGGCGGCTACGACCAGCAGAACTCCGGCCGGCTCAAGGTCGAGTCGCTCGTCCCGCTGTCCCAGCAGCCCTTCCCCGCCGCGAACACCGGCGACGTGCTGGCCGGCGCCACCACCGGCCCGCTGGACTACGAGCAGTACGGCGGCTACCTGGTGGCCGCCCGCGAGCTGGGCGAGGTCGAGGACCGCGGCCTGGAGCGCGAGCGCACCCGCGCCCAGCGCCGCGGCGAACTGGCCGTGGCCACCTACAACGTGGAGAACCTCCACCCCGGCAACGACCAGGAGAAGTTCGACCGGCTGGCGCGGGGCGTGGTGGACAGCCTCGCCTCCCCCGACATCGTCGCCCTGGAGGAGATCCAGGACGACAACGGCCCGGTGAACGACGAGGTGGTCTCCGCCGACGCCACGCTCGCGAAGTTCACCGACGCCATCGCGGCCGCGGGCGGCCCGCGCTACGAGTGGCGCACCGTCGACCCGGTCGACGACGCCGACGGCGGCCAGCCCGGCGGCAACATCCGCAACGTCTTCCTCTTCAACCCCGCGCGGGTCTCCTTCGTGGACCGCCCCGGCGGCGACGCCACCACCGCGGTCGGCGTGGAGCGCGAGCGCGGCCGGGCCGTGCTGACCCACTCCCCCGCCCGCGTCGCACCGAACGACACGGCCTGGGAGGACAGCCGCAAGCCGCTGGCCGGCGAGTTCCGCTTCCGCGGCCGCACCGTCATCGTGGTCGCCAACCACTTCGCCTCCAAGGGCGGCGACCAGTCCCTGCACGCGGCCGTCCAGCCGCCCGAGCGCTCCTCCGAGATCCAGCGCACCGCGCAGGCGAAGGTGGTCAACCACTTCGTGCGGCAGGTGCTGGCGGTGCAGCGGAAGGCGAACGTCGTCGTCCTCGGCGACATCAACGACTTCGAGTTCTCCGCCACCACCCGCGAGCTGACCGCGGGCGGCGCGCTGCGCAGCGCGGTGCTCTCGCTGCCCGAGGACGAGCGCTACACCTACGTCTACGACGGCAACTCCCAGGTGCTGGACCAGACCCTGGTCTCCCCGGGCATCCGCCGCTTCGACTACGACATCGTGCACGTCAACGCGGAGTTCGCCGACCAGGCGAGCGACCACGACCCCCAGGTGATCCGCTTCCGTCCCTGAGCCGGGGCATCCCCGTGAGGACCGGCCGTGCCGCCCGCCCGCTTCCGGGCGGGCGGCACGGCCGGCGCGTCGGGACCTTCCCGGGGAACGCGCCTCGGGCCGGGCGACGCTGACCGGACCTGTCGGACGGCCGGTTGGACCGGCCGCTTCGGCGTGGGCCAGACTCGCCCCATGCCCGACTCCCCCTTCGGCCGCGTCGCCGCCGCCATGATCACCCCGTTCGACTCCTCCGGCGCGCTGGACCTCCCCGGCGCCCGGCGGCTGGCCGCCCATCTGGTGGACCGGGCCGGCTGCGACGCCCTGGTGCTCAGCGGCACCACCGGCGAGTCGCCGACCACCTCCGACGACGAGAAGACCGCCCTGGTACGGGCCGTGGCCGAGGAGGTCGGCGACCGGGCCCGGATCGTCGCCGGCGTCGGGTCCGCCGACACCCGGCACTCGGCGGAGCTGGCCCGGGCCGCCGAGGAGGCGGGCGCCCACGGCCTGCTGGTCGTCACGCCGTACTGCTCCCGCCCCACCCAGGAGGCCGTCGCCCGCCATCTGGCCACCGTCGCCGACGCCACCGCCCTGCCGGTGATGCTCTACGACATCCCCGCCCGCACCGGGGCGGGTACCGCGCTGACGGTGGAGACGCTGACCCGGCTCGCGGAGCACCCGCGTATCCGCGCGGTCAAGGACTGCGCCCACGACCTGATGAAGACGGCGAAGGTGCTGGGTTCCACCGGGCTGGCCCACTACTCCGGCCGCGACGAGATGACCCTGCCGCTGCGCGCGATCGGCGCCCACGGCTGTGTGAGCACGGTCGCCAATGTGGCGGGGCCCGCCGTGCGCGGCGTCCTGGACGCCTTCGACGCCGGCGACCACGCCGGGGCCGCCCGGCGCCATCAGGCCCTGGTGCCGCTGGTCGACGCGATGATGTCCCAGGTGCCCGGCGCGGTCTCGGTCAAGGCGCTGTTCGCCGCGGCGGGGCTGCCGGGCGGGCCGGTGCGCCCGCCGCTGCTGCCGGCCGACGAGGCGCTGACCGCGCGGCTGGCCGACGCACTCAGGGCGGCGCTGTCCCGGTGATCCGGCCCTTGCGGCCCCGGGCGTGGTCAGGCCGGTCCGGTCGGCCCCTCCGGTCCGGCCCGGTGGCCCGGCTCGGCCCACATCCCCTGCGGCCCGTAAGGCCCCTGCGGCCCCTGTGCGGCCGGCTGTCCGTCCGCGGGCGCGCCCGTCAGGTCACGCACCAGGAGGGCGGCGCCCGCGACCGCGCCCGGCATCAGGAGGACCGCGGCCAGCGGCACCAGGAAGCACAGTGCCAGCGGCGCCCCGAAGCCGACCGCGAGCGCCTTGCGTCCGCGCAGCATCCGCAGCCGCTCGCGGACGGGGATGCCACGGCGCTGCATGGCGACCGAGGTGAGTTCCAGGGCCAGGAAGAAACCCGAGACGGCGAGGCCGGCGACGGGCACGACGGTCTGGCCGGCGACGGGGACGAAGCCGAGCAGGAACAGCACCACGCCGAAGGCCAGGGCCCGCACCAGGACGTAGAGGCTGTCGCACAGGGAGATCCACAGCCCGCGCAGCAGCGAGACGTCCGGCCCTTCGGGGCAGCCGCCCTCGGACTCCTCGACCTTCTCCGACAGTGACTCGTAGAAGGGGTCGCCGACCAGCAGGGTGACGGCGGTGAAGGTGAGCACCGCCATCAGCAGGCCGCCGGCGAACAGCAGCACGGTGAACGTGCCGCGCAGCAGTCCGCCCCAGGGCGAGGACCAGTCGTCGGCGAACGGCGTGGCCCAGGCGGCCAGGTCGTCGGCCCAGAAGCCGAGGGCGACCAGGGCCGCCGTGTAGAGCACCAGGGTGATGAGCGCGGGCAGCAGCCCGAAGCCGAACCACCGTCCGTTGCGCAGGACCCACTTCTGGCCCCGCCCCAGGTACCGCGCTCCGGTCATGAGATCGCTCATGACCGCACAGCGTAACGGGCCCGCCGCCCGATGGGAGCGGCGGGCCCGGCCGGCTGTCCGGTGCCGGGGGTGTACCCGGTGCGGCGTCAGTTGTGGCTGTGCAGGGCCTCGTTCAGACCGCCCCAGGATCCGGAGCGCTGGAGGGCCTCGACGGCTCCGGTGGTGGAGTTGCGGCGGAACAGGAGGTTGCTCGCGCCGGACATCTCCAGCGCCTTGACGACCTTGCCGTCGGGCAGGGCGACGCGGGTGCCGGCCGTCAGGTAGAGGCCCGCCTCCACGATGCAGTCGTCGCCCAGCGAGATGCCGATGCCGGCCTCGGCGCCCAGCAGGCAGCGCCTGCCGATGGAGATGGTCTGCTTGCCGCCGCCGGAGAGGGTGCCCATGATCGAGGCGCCGCCGCCGATGTCGGAGCCGTCGTCGACGACCACGCCCGCGCTGATGCGGCCCTCGACCATGGAGGTGCCCAGTGTCCCGGCGTTGAAGTTGACGAAGCCCTCGTGCATCACGGTGGTGCCGGAGGCGAGGTGGGCGCCCAGGCGCACCCGGTCGGCGTCGCCGATGCGCACGCCCTTGGGGATGACGTAGTCGGTCATCCGCGGGAACTTGTCGACGCTGGTGACCGTGAGCTGCCTGCCCTCGGCGCGGGCGGCGAGGCGGACCTGCTCGACCCTCTCGACGGGGACGGGGCCGAGGCTGGTCCAGGCCACGTTGGCGAGCAGGCCGAAGATCCCGTCCAGGTTCTGGCCGTGCGGCCTCACCAGGCGGTGGCTGAGCAGGTGCAGCCGCAGGTAGGCGTCGTGCGCGTCCAGAGGCTTGTCGTCCAGCGAGGCGATGACGGTGCGGACGGCGATGACCTCGACGCCGCGGACCCGGTCCGGGCCCAGGGCCTGCGGCGCGGCGTCGCCCAGCAGCTCGGCGGCACGCTCGGCGCTCAGCCGCTCGGTGCCGGCGGGCCCGGGTGCGTCGGTCAGCTCGGGCGCGGGGAACCAGGTGTCGAGGACGGCGCCCCCCTCCAGCGCGACGGTGGCCAGTCCGGCGGCGACTGCGCCGGACGTACGGGGTGCGGATGCGGGTGCTTCGGTCATGGCCAAACGCTAACCGGACACCTTCCGCGAGCGCGAACCGGTCCCACCGGCCGGACGCGCCGGAGGCGCCGGAGGCACTGGACGCGCCGGTACGCGTGGGCAGATCCGCTCAGTGACCGCCGCCGCCGAGGTTGAGGACCACCACTCCGGCGATGACCAGGAGGATTCCGGTGATCCTGACGGCGTTGACCGCCTCGCCGATGAAGACCATGCCGATCACGGCGATGGCGGCGGTGCCGACGCCCGACCAGATCGCGTACGCGGTGCCCACGGACATGGTCCTGAGCGTCTGCGCGAGCAGGACGAACGCGACGAGGTACCCGGCGGCGGTGCCCAGGGTGGGCCACAGCCGGGTGAAGCCGTCGCTGTACTTCATCGAGGTGGTCGCCAGCACCTCGGCCAGGATCGCGCAGGCCAGCATCAGATACGCCATGCGCCGAGGCTACGCAGCGGTGCGGCGGAGCCGCCGACCGCCCCGTCCCCGCGCACGCCCCCGCCCGGGCGCGCACGCCGCCGGCCGGGGCCCGCTCGGGGGCCCCGGCCGGCGGGGAGGTCGCTGGGTGCCGGGCACCGGGCCCAGCCCGGTGCCTCAGACGTTGAAGCCGAGTGCGCGCAGCTGCTCGCGGCCCTCGTCGGTGATCTTGTCCGGACCCCACGGCGGCATCCAGACCCAGTTGATGCGCAGTTCGTTGACGATACCGTCGGTCGCCGACTTCGCCTGGTCCTCGATCACGTCGGTCAGCGGGCAGGCCGCGGACGTCAGCGTCATGTCCAGCGTGGCGGTGTTGTCGTCGTCGACGTGGATGCCGTAGATCAGGCCCAGGTTGACGACGTCGATGCCCAGCTCGGGGTCCACCACGTCGTACAGCGCCTCGCGGACCTCGTCCTCGCTCGCGGGCTTCGTCGTGGTCGGCGTCTCGCTCATGCGGTCCTCTCCTCGGCCTTGCGCCCGGCCTTGCGCCCGGCCTCGTTCTCGGCGGAGCCGTCGCCCAGGGCCTGGGCGGTGGCGTCCTTCCATGCCATCCAGCTCAGCAGGGCACACTTCACGCGTGCCGGGTACTTGGAGACCCCGGCGAACGCGACCGCGTCCTCCAGGACCTCCTCCATCGCGTCGTCCGGCTCGATCCGGCCCTTGGACTGCATCAGCTCCAGGAAGGTCTCCTGGACCCGGCGCGCCTCGGCCAGTTCCTTGCCGACCAGCAGGTCGTTCAGCACCGAGGCGCTGGCCTGGCTGATGGAGCAGCCCTGCCCCTCGTAGCTGACGTCCGCGACGGTGGAGCCGTCCATCCTCACCCGGAGGGTGATCTCGTCGCCGCACGTCGGGTTGACGTGGTGCACCTCGGCGTCGCCGTCGCGCAGCCCCCGTCCGTGCGGGTGCTTGTAGTGGTCCAGGATCACGTCCTGGTACATGGAGTCAAGCTTCACGAGTCACCTTCAGCCGCTGCGGTCGTCCGTCGTCGGTCACGGAACATCAACCGAAGAAGTTCCGTACGTGTTCCAGCCCCTCCACCAGGGCGTCGACTTCCGCCGGAGTGGAGTACAGATAGAACGACGCCCGGGTGGTCGCGGGAATTTTGTACCTGAGGCAGACGGGCCGGGCGCAGTGGTGACCGACCCGGACGGCGATGCCCTGCTCGTCGAGGACCTGGCCCACGTCGTGGGGGTGGATGTCGCCGAGCGCGAAGGAGATCGCGGCGCCCCGGTCCTCGGCCGTGGCCGGGCCGATGATCCTCAGGGAGGGGATCTCCTGGAGCCGGCGCACCGCGTACTCGGTGATCGCGTGCTCGTGGGCCGCGATGCGGTCCATGCCGATCGCGGTCAGGTAGTCCACGGCGGCGCCCAGCCCGACGGCCTGCGCGATCGGCGGGGTGCCCGCCTCGAACTTGTGGGGTGCGGGGGCGTAGGTGGAGGAGTGCATCGAGACGGTCTCGATCATCTCGCCGCCGCCGAGGAACGGCGGCAGGTCCTCCAGCAGCTCCTGGCGGCCCCACAGCACGCCGATGCCGGTCGGCCCGCACATCTTGTGACCGGTGAAGGCCACGAAGTCGGCCTGGAGCGCCTGGACGTCCACCGTCATGTGCGGGGCGGCCTGGGAGGCGTCGACCACCACCAGCGCGCCGACCTCCTGGGCGCGGCGGACGATCGTCTCGACCGGGTTGACCGTGCCCAGGATGTTGGAGACCAGCACGAAGGAGACGACCTTGGTCCGCTCGGTGATGATCTCGTCGATGTTCGACAGGTCCAGGCGGCCGTCGTCGGTGAGGCCGAACCACTTCAGCTTCGCGCCCGTGCGCTGCGCCAGCAGCTGCCAGGGCACGATGTTGGAGTGGTGCTCCATCTCCGTGATGACGATCTCGGTCCGGTCGTCGACGCGGTAGGGCTCGTCGGCCCAGCCGAGCATGTTCGCCACGAGGTTGAGCGACTCCGAGGCGTTCTTGGTGAAGATCACCTCGTCGCGGCTCGGGGCGTTGACGAAGGCGGCGACCTTGTCGCGCGCACCCTCGTACAGCGCCGTGGCCTCCTCGGCGAGCACGTGGACGCCGCGGTGGACGTTGGCGTTGTGCCGCACGTAGTAGTCGTTCAGCGCGTCGAGCACCTGGTTCGGCTTCTGGGAGGTCGCCGCGTTGTCCAGGTACACGACCTTCTTCCCGTCGTGGACCGTGCGGTCCAGCAGCGGGAAGTCCTTGCGGATCGCGTCCGTGTCGAGAAGGCCCGGCAGCTGTGTCACGCTCGTGTTTCTCCGTTCTCCCCCGGGGCCCCACGCCCCGGCGGTACCCCATTGCGCGCCCGTCCGGCCGTGCCGGGGGCGCAGTCGGTGCGCGGGGCCGCCGGGGCGGCCCCGCGGATACGGCTCACGCCGCCCGGTCGCCCTTGACGTAGGCCTCGTAGCCCTCTTCCTCCAGCTTGTCCGCCAGCTCCGGGCCGCCGGACTCGGCGATCCGGCCGGCCGCGAAGACGTGGACGTGGTCGGGCTTGATGTAGCGCAGGATGCGCGTGTAGTGGGTGATCAGCAGGGTGCCGACCTCACCGCTCTCACGGACGCGGTTGACGCCCTCGGAGACGATGCGCAGCGCGTCGACGTCCAGGCCGGAGTCGGTCTCGTCGAGGATCGCGATCTGCGGCCGGAGCAGCTCCAGCTGGAGGATCTCGTGGCGCTTCTTCTCACCGCCGGAGAAGCCCTCGTTGACGTTGCGCTCGGCGAAGGCGGGGTCGATGTTGAGGCGCTCCATGGCCTCCTTGACCTCCTTCACCCAGGTGCGCAGCTTGGGGGCCTCGCCGCGGATGGCGGTGGCGGCGGTGCGCAGGAAGTTGGAGACGGACACGCCGGGCACCTCGACCGGGTACTGCATGGCGAGGAAGACGCCGGCGCGGGCGCGCTCGTCGACGCTCATCTCCAGGACGTCCTCGCCGTCCAGGGTGACGGTGCCGCCGGTGATCTTGTACTTCGGGTGGCCCGCCAGCGAGTAGGCGAGGGTGGACTTGCCGGAGCCGTTCGGGCCCATGATGGCGTGCGTCTCGCCCTGCTTCACGGTCAGGTCGACGCCGCGCAGGATCTCGGTGGGGCTGTTCGACGAATCCGTCTCGACGGAGACGTGCAGGTCGTGGATCTCAAGCGTTGCCATGGGGCTTCAGGACTCCTGGGTGGTGGAGACGAGCACGGCCGCGTCGGGGCCGTCTCCTTCGATCTTGACGGGGTATACGGGGACGGGGCGCGTGGCGGGCGGTCCGTCGGGCTTGCCGGTGCGCAGGTCGAAGCTGGACCCGTGCAGCCAGCACTCGATGTGGCAGTCCTCCACCTCGCCCTCGGAGAGCGAGACGTTCGCGTGCGAGCAGATGTCGTTGATCGCGAAGACCTCCCCCTGCGTGCGGACGAGCGAGACCGGGACACCGCCGACCTCCACCCGCCTGGGGGTGTCCTCCTCCAGCTCGCCGAGCGAGGCGACGCGGACGAAGCCCGCGCTGCCCACCGTGCTTTCGCCGGTGCTCATGCGACCGACTCCTCCAGTTCCTCATCGATCCTGGCGATGAGGCGGTCCTGCAGGTCGGGCAGGCCGATCTGCTGGACCAGCTCGGCGAAGAAGCCGCGCACCACCAGGCGGCGGGCGTCCTGCTCCGGGATGCCGCGCGCCATCAGGTAGAACAGCTGCTCGTCCTCGAAGCGGCCGGTGGCCGAGGCGTGGCCGGCTCCGACGATCTCGCCGGTCTCGATCTCCAGGTTGGGTACCGAGTCCACCCGCGCGCCGTCGGTGAGGACGAGGTTGCGGTTGAGCTCGTAGGTGTCGGTGCCGGTGGCCGAGGCGCGGATCAGTACGTCGCCGATCCACACCGCGTGCGCGTCCTGGCCCTGGAGGGCCCCCTTGTAGACCACGTTGCTGCGGCAGTTGGACGCCTCGTGGTCGACGAAGAGGCGGTGCTCCTGGTGCTGGCCGTCGTCGGTGAAGTACAGGCCGTACAGCTCGGCCTCGCCGCCGGGGCCGGCGTAGTTGACGCGCGGGTGGAGGCGCACCACGTCGCCGCCGAAGGTGACGACCACGGACTTGAAGGTGGCGTCCCGGCCGACCAGCGCGTTGTGCTGGGAGCAGTGCACGGCCGTGTCGTCCCAGTCCTGCACGGAGACGACCGTCAGCTTCGCGCCGTCGCCCAGCACGTACTCGACGTTGGCGGCGCGCACACCGTCGCCGGTGTGGTCGATGACGACGACGGCCTCGGCGAAGGCGCCCAGCTCGAAGACGGTGTGCCCGAAGGAGACACCGCCCTGGCCCTGGATGCTCACCCGGATCGGCTCGGTGAGCACGGTCTCCTTGGGCACGGTGACGACGGCGGCCTTCTCGAAGGCGCTGTAGGCCTGGGCGGCGACCCGGTCGACGGGCTTGCCGGCCCGGCCCAGCCGGGCGTCGTCACGGCCGACGGTCTCCACCGTCACGCCGTCGGGCGCGGATACGTCGGCCTTCACGCCGCCGCCCGCCTCGGCGGTGCCGTCGTGCAGGCCCCGCAGCCGCTCCAGCGGGGTGAAGCGCCACTCCTCCTCGCGGCCGTGCGGCACCGGGAAGTCCGCCACGTCGAAGGACGGAGGGGCACTCATCCGGGTGGCGACGGTGGACTCGGCCGCCACCGCGATGGATCCGGCGGTCGTGGACCCGGCCGGGATGTTCTGAGCCTCAGCCATGGCTGTCGTGTTGCTCACTCTCTGTCTTCTGTGTTCGCCGGTTCCCGGGCTTCCAGCGGCCCGGGAACCGGCTCACGGTCACGGAGGGGGGAGGACGGGTGGCCGGGCGGTCAGCCGACCGCGCCCTCCATCTGCAGCTCGATCAGCCGGTTGAGCTCCAGGGCGTACTCCATGGGCAGCTCCTTGGCGATCGGCTCGACGAAGCCGCGCACGATCATCGCCATCGCCTCGTCCTCGGACAGACCACGCTGCATCAGGTAGAACAGCTGGTCGTCGCTGACCTTGGAGACCGTCGCCTCGTGGCCCATCGTCACGTCGTCCTCGCGGACGTCGACGTAGGGGTAGGTGTCCGAGCGCGAGACGGTGTCCACCAGCAGCGCGTCGCACAGCACGTTGGACTTGGAGTTCTCCGCGCCCTCGCCGATCTCGATCAGACCGCGGTAGGAGGTGCGGCCGCCGCCCCGCGCCACCGACTTGGAGACGATGTTGGAGGAGGTGTTGGGCGCCATGTGCACCATCTTGGCGCCGGCGTCCTGGTGCTGGCCCTCGCCCGCGAAGGCGATCGAGAGGGTCTCGCCCTTGGCGTGCTCGCCCATCAGGTAGACGGCCGGGTACTTCATGGTCACCTTGGAGCCGATGTTGCCGTCGACCCACTCCATCGTCGCGCCCTCGTAGGCCACGGCGCGCTTGGTGACCAGGTTGTACACGTTGTTCGACCAGTTCTGGATGGTCGTGTAGCGGCAGCGGGCGCCCTTCTTGACGATGATCTCCACGACCGCCGAGTGCAGCGAGTCGGACTGGTAGATCGGCGCCGTGCAGCCCTCGACGTAGTGGACGTAGGCGTCCTCGTCGACGATGATCAGCGTCCGCTCGAACTGGCCCATGTTCTCGGTGTTGATCCGGAAGTAGGCCTGGAGCGGGATGTCCACGTGGACGCCCTTGGGCACGTAGATGAACGAGCCGCCGGACCACACCGCGGTGTTCAGCGCGGCGAACTTGTTGTCGCCGGCCGGGATGACGGTGCCGAAGTACTCCTGGAACAGCTCCGGGTGCTCCTTGAGCGCGGTGTCGGTGTCCAGGAAGATGACGCCCTGGCTCTCCAGGTCCTCGCGGATCTGGTGGTAGACCACCTCGGACTCGTACTGGGCGGCCACACCGGCGACCAGGCGCTGCTTCTCGGCCTCGGGGATGCCCAGCTTGTCGTAGGTGTTCTTGATGTCCTCCGGCAGGTCCTCCCAGGTCTGGGCCTGCTTCTCGGTGGACCGCACGAAGTACTTGATGTTGTCGAAGTCGATGCCGCTCAGGTCCGAGCCCCAGTTCGGCATGGGCTTCTTCTCGAAGAGCTTCAGGCCCTTCATGCGGAGCTTCAGCATCCACTCCGGCTCGGACTTCTTGTCCGAGATGTCGCGGACGACCGCCTCGGAGAGGCCGCGCTTGGCCGAGGCGCCGGCGGCGTCCGAGTCGGCCCAGCCGTACTCGTACTTGCCCAGGCCCTCCAGCTCAGGGTGGGCAGTCTCCGTGGGGAGAGTCATGCGGGGTTCCTCCCGGCTGTGCTTGCAGATGCTGTCGCTGCGGTGGTCTTGGATGTCTTGGGTGTCTTGGGTGTCTTGGGTGTCCCGGGTGCTGCCCCGGAAGCCGCTTCGGGGATGAACGTCGTGCACACCCCGTCGCCGTGGGCGATGGTGGCCAGACGCTGCACATGGGTGCCGAGCAGGCGGGAGAAGACCTCCGTCTCCGCCTCGCACAGCTGCGGGAACCGCTCGGCGGCATGCGCCACCGGGCAGTGGTGCTGGCAGAGTTGCTCTCCGCTGGAGGCGGGCGCGCCGCGCGCGGTGGCAGCGTACCCGTCCCTGGACAGGGCCTCGGCCAGGACCCTGGCCCTCTCCCCGGGCGCGGCCCTCTCCAGCTCGGCGCGGTAGCGCTCGGCCTGGGCGGCGACCCGGGCGCGGGCGAAGTCCGCGACCGCGGCCCGCCCCTTCTCCCCGCCGCCGGCGGCCTGGGCTATCCAGTTCATGGCGTCGACGGCGAGCTGGTCGTAGGCCTGGTCGAAGGCGCTGCGGCCGTAGTCGGTGAGCGCGAAGGCCCTGGCTGGGCGGCCCCTGCCACGTGAGCCGTAGACCCGCTTCTCGCGGGGCTCGACCACGCCCTCGGAGACGAGCGCGTCCAGGTGGCGTCGTACCGCCGCCTGGGTGAGCTCCAGCCGCTGGGCCAGTTCGGCCGCGGTGGACGGGCCGTGGTCGAGGATGGAGCGCGCGACCTTGTTGCGGGTGCCGTGGTGCTCGTCCGGGGCCGGATGGCCTGGGGCGCGGGTGTCACCGCCGCCGTGGTGGGCCGCCATGTGCTCTCGCGCCTCCTCGCTCCGTCCCGGGTCCGCAGTGCTCCCGCCCGCCGCGGCCGGGCCGCGGGCTCGGCGGGCGCGCTTTTTCACAACGCCATTGTTGCGTAATTCCGGGGAGGCGGGCAAGCCGCACCCTGACCGGCCCGGATGGGGTGCGTCACGTAAGGCGTGCCTTACCCGCAACGCCGTCGGCGCGACCCGGCGGCACGGTCCGGCGACGGCGCGGCCCGGCGGGGGCGGCGCGCCCGCGGGCTCCTACACTCGCCCGTATGCGAGACACGGCGGCCGTCGAGGTCGCGGGACTGGTGAAGCGGTACGGGAGCAGGACGGCGGTGGACGGGCTGGACCTCACCGTCGGGCGCGGCACCGTCACCGCCGTCCTCGGCCCCAACGGAGCCGGCAAGACCACCACCATCGAGACCTGTGAAGGCTACCGCCGCGCGGACGCCGGCACCGTCCGCGTCCTGGGTCTGGACCCGGTCGCCGACGCCGCCGCGCTGCGGCCCCGGATCGGGGTGATGCTCCAGAGCGGTGGGATCTACCCAACCGTCCGCGCCGCGGAGATGCTGCGCCACACGGCCGCGCTGCACGCCCACCCGCTGGACACCGGCGCGCTGATCGAACGGCTGGGGCTGGCCGGCTGCGGCCGCACCCCCTACCGGCGGCTGTCCGGCGGCCAGCAGCAGCGCCTGGCGCTGGCCATGGCCGTCGTGGGACGGCCCGAACTGGTCTTCCTGGACGAGCCGACCGCGGGCCTGGACCCGCAGGCCCGCCGCTCCGCCTGGGACCTGGTGCGGGAGCTGCGCGCGGACGGTGTGACGGTGGTGCTGAGCACCCACTTCATGGACGAGGCCGAGGCCCTGGCCGACGACGTCGCGATCATCGACGAGGGCCGGGTGATCGCGCGGGGCAGCCCCGAGGAGCTGTGCCGCGGCGGCGCCGAGAACACCCTGAGCTTCACCGGGCGCCCCGGCCTCGACCTGGCCTCCCTGCTCAAGGCGCTGCCACCGGACACCGCCGCCGCCGAGACGGCCCCGGGCTCGTACCGCCTGACCGGCACCGTCGATCCCCAGCTCCTGGCCACGGTGACGTCCTGGTGCGCGCAGAACGGGGTGATGCCGGACGGCATCGCGGTGGAGCGGCACACGCTGGAGGACGTCTTCCTGGAGTTGACGGGCAAGGAGCTGCGCTCGTGAGGCGGTACGCACACACCGGCCGGGGGTCCGGGGGTCGCCCCCCGGAGGAACACAGCCTGGAGTTGGCGGGCAAGGAGCTGCGCTCGTGAGTACGGAGAACACCGGGCCGGGCACCTACGCCCCCGCCCCCGGCGCGGCCCCGCTGCCGCGGATGATCGCCGCGCAGGCCGCACTGGAGACGCGGCTGCTGCTGCGGCACGGCGAGCAGCTGCTGCTGACGATCGTCATCCCCACCCTGCTGCTGGTGCTGTTCAGCGCGGTGGACATCGTGGACCTGGCCGGGGAGGAGGGCGGCGGAGGCGGTCGCGTGGACTTCCTGGCTCCGGGCGTGCTGGCGCTGGCCGTGCTCTCGACCGCCTTCACCGGCCAGGCGATCTCCACCGGCTTCGAGCGGCGCTACGGCGTCCTCAAGCGGCTGGCCGCCTCCCCGCTGCCCCGCTGGGGGCTGATGACCGCCAAGACGTGTGCGGTGCTGGTCACCGAGGTGCTGCAGGTGGTGCTGCTGACCTCGGTGGCCCTGGCGCTGGGGTGGTCGCCGCACGGCAGCCCGCTCGCCGTAGCGCTGCTGCTGGTCGCCGGGACGGCGGCGTTCTCCGGTCTCGGACTGCTGATGGCCGGGACGCTGCGGGCCGAGGCGACGCTGGCGGCGGCCAACCTCGTCTTCGTCCTGCTGCTGGTCGGCGGCGGGGTGGTGGTGCCGCTGGAGAAGTTCCCCGAGCCGGTGCGCGCGGCGCTGGAGCTGCTGCCGATCTCCGCGCTCTCCGAGGGACTGCGCGAGGTGCTGCGGGACGGGGCCGGGATGCCCTGGGCGAACCTGGCGGTCCTGGGCGTGTGGGCGGTGGCGGGCCTGGCCGCCGCGGCCCGCTTCTTCCGGTGGGAATGACCGCTCCCCGCGCCCCCTCGTGAAAGCTTGCACAAGCGCCCGCCTACCATGGTGCCCGTGCCCAATCTGCTCGAATTCGCGCGAAACCCCGTCGCGTACGTCGCCAGGCGCTGGACCCCCGCCCAGCGCACCGTGGAGCGCGCCACCCTGACCGCGCTCGTCCTGAGCGTGCTCATCGTGGTCACCGGCGGGGTGGTGCGGCTGACCGGCTCGGGACTGGGGTGCGACACCTGGCCCAAGTGCAGCGGGGACAGCCTGATCGCCACACCCGAGATGGGGCTGCACGGCGCCATCGAGTTCGGCAACCGTCTGCTGACGTACGTGCTGTGCGCCGCCGTCGGCTGGGCGATCGTCGCGGTCCGCTCGGCGGAGCCGCGCCGCCGGGGCCTGTCGCGGCTGGCCTGGTCGCAGTTCTGGCTGGTCGTCGCCAACGGCCTGCTGGGCGGCGTGACGGTGCTGCTGCGGCTGAACCCGTACACCGTCGCCGCGCACTTCCTGCTCGCCAGCGTGCTCATCACGGTCACCGCCGTCACCTGGCTGCGCGCCCGCGAGGGCGACGACGTGCCGCGCCCGCTGGCCGGGCCGCGTATCCGGCAGCTCGCGGCGGCGCTGACGGCCGTGTCCGTGGTGCTGATCGTCGTCGGCACCATGGTGACGGGCGCGGGCCCCCACGCGGGCGACAGCAGCGAGGTGCCGCGGATGGGCGTGGACTGGGAGACGACCGCCAGGGTGCACGCCCTGCTGGCCTGGGCCGTGGTGGCCCTGACCGTGCTGCTGTGGCTGACGCTGCGGGCCGTGGACGCGCCCCGGCGCCCTCGCGCCCGCACCCGGGACCTCTTCCTGGTCCTGCTGGCGCAGGGCGTCATCGGCTACGTCCAGTACTTCACCGAGCTGCCGGAGGTGCTGGTCGCGGCGCACCTGCTGGGCTCCTGCCTGGTGTGGGTCGCCACCCTGCGGGTGCTGCTGTCGCTGCGCGAGCGCGGTCTGCCGCCGGTGGCGGCGGACACGGGCGCCGCGGCGTCCGCGCCCGCCGACCGGCCGGCTCCGGCTCCGGCCGCGTCCGGACTGTAGGACCTCGGCGGTGAGGGCCGGGCGGGGGAGCCCCCCGCCCGGCCCTCACCGCGTTCTCCCCTCACCCGGCGGGGACCGCGCCCGGACGCGGCGGGGCCCCGGTGCGGCCGTGCCGCACCGGGGCCCCGCGCGCCTGTGCCGGACGGCGGACGAGCACGGGAGGCGGCGGAACACGGTGGCGCCAAAGGGCGTCCGGCAGGCCCTCGCGGCCGCCCCGGAGCGCTCCCGCGTCAGTGGTTCCCGGGCGCGTCAGCGGTTCCCGGGCGCGTCAGCGGTTCCCGGGCGCGTCAGCGGTCCTTGGGGCCTCCGACCTGGATGCCCGCCATCCGCTCCCACTCGTAGGGGCCGGTGCGGATCCGGGCGGCGAGGTCCCCGTCGAGGGTCTCGTGGACGGTGACCCCCGCCTTCTGCGCGGCCTTCTGCGCGACCTCGCGGGAGGGGGCCACCAGATCGCCCCAGCCGCCGTCCTCGCCGACGAGGACGATGCGCACGCCGCGCTCGCCGATGTAGGAGATCTGGGCGTCGGCGCTGCCGCCGCGTTCCTTGACGAACGCGGTGATCTCCTTGGCGAGCTTGGTCACCCAGCGCTGGGCCTTGGCGTCGGGCCCGGTCTCTTCCGCCTGCTGTGTGCTGTCCATGAACAGGATGCTACCGACGGGTAGATCGCCTGGCGACCGCAGCTCCGGGTGGCCTGCGCCACGCCCGGCGCCGGCCCCGGGCGGGTGCGGAGCCGACGCGGGACCGGCGCGGGACCGGCGTGCGGGACCGGCGCCGGATCAGCGCAGGAAGGGGTCCACCGCCACCGCCACGAACAGCAGCGACACATAGGTGATGGACCAGTGGAACAGCCGCATCTCCTTGAGCTTGGCGCCCGTGACCCCGGCCTTGGCCCTGGCCTGGAGGGCGTGCGCCTCCCACAGCCACCAGCCGCCCGCGGCGAGCGCGACCAGCGGGTAGAACCAGCCGACGTAACCCAGCGGCCACAGGGCCAGCGAGACGGCCACCATGATCCAGCTGTAGACCACGATCTGCCGGGCCACCGCGCGGTTGCCCGCGACGACCGGGAGCATCGGGACCCCCACGCGGGCGTAGTCGTCCTTGACCTTCATCGACAGCGGCCAGTAGTGCGGCGGCGTCCAGAAGAAGATGACCAGGAAGAGGACGACGGCGGCCCAGCTCACCTCGTTCTTCACCGACGACCAGCCGATGAGCACGGGCATGCAGCCCGCGATACCGCCCCAGACGATGTTCTGGGCGGTGCGCCGCTTGAGGATCATCGTGTAGACGACGACGTAGAACAGCAGCGCACCCAGGGACAGGGCGGCCGAGAGCCAGTTGACCGTCCAGCCGAACCACAGCGTGGAGACCACGGCCAGCGTGATGCCGAAGACCAGGGCCTCGCGCGGGGTCAGCACACCGGTGACCAGGGGGCGCTGCTCGGTGCGGTGCATCAGCGCGTCGATGTCCCGGTCGATGTACATGTTCAGCGCGTTGGCACCGCCCGCCGACAGATAGCCGCCCAGGCAGGTGGCCAGGACCAGCCACAGGTCGGGGACGCCCTGTTCGGCGAGGAACATCACCGGAATGGTGGTGATCAGCAGCAGCTCGATGATCCGCGGCTTGGTCAGCGCCACATAGCCCTTGATGCGGGCCCCGAGCGGCCGGTGTGCTGGGCTCTGATCGAGCTCCCCCACAACCCCTCGGGTGTGGGCGGTATCCCCACCCGCGGGACGGGATTCGACGGCCGTCACGGACACCCCTGATCACGATGCGACATGCGCGGCTCGCGCCGCGTGGGAACAAGCGAGTCCGGACCTTCGGGAAGGTCCCCTCACGACTCGCACGTACCACGCCACTGTAGACGCTGGCCATACGCCGCTCGCTCCGGGGGTCGCCCGTGTCGGTGCGCCCCGCCGGGGGGTGCTCCGGCGGGGCGCGGGCAGGGGGTGCACAGGGCCTCTCGGGGCACCGGAAGGCCGCGCTCATGTGCGCCGGGCGTTCCACAGATGCCCAGGTGAGACCCATCGCACGCCCGTTTTCACACAGTTTGGTCCACCGGCTTCCCAAAGGGTGAGCGGACCGAAAGAGGGAACCCTGGCGAGGGTACGCTCGACACCGCCCGGTGTGACCTGACAGACACCGGCCTTCGACATGTGGAGAGGAGCCCTGACGCAGGGTGAGCACCAAGCCGACCACCACAGATCTCGAGTGGACCGAACTGGATCAGCGGGCTGTCGACACCGTACGGGTCCTGGCAATGGACGCCGTGCAGAAAGTCGGTAACGGACACCCCGGTACCGCCATGAGCCTCGCTCCGGCGGCGTACCTGCTCTTCCAGAAGCTGATGCGGCACGACCCGTCCGACGCGCGGTGGACGGGCCGGGACCGGTTCGTCCTCTCCCCCGGCCACACCAGCCTGACGCTGTACATCCAGCTGTACCTGTCCGGCTACGGACTGGAGCTGGAGGACCTGAAGGCCTTCCGCACCTGGGACAGCAGGACCCCGGGCCACCCGGAGTACGGCCACACGGCCGGGGTCGAGACCACCACCGGCCCGCTGGGCCAGGGCATCGCCAACGCCGTGGGCATGGCGATGGCCGCCCGCTACGAGCGCGGCCTGTTCGACCCGGACGCCGCCCCGGGCACCTCCCCCTTCGACCACACCGTCTGGACGATCGTCTCCGACGGCGATCTGGAGGAGGGGGTCTCGGCCGAGGCGTCCTCGCTGGCCGGCCACCAGAAGCTGGGCAACATCGTCGCCCTGTACGACGACAACCACATCTCCATCGAGGGCGACACCGCGACCGCGCTGTCCGAGGACGTCCTGGGACGCTACGAGGCCTACGGCTGGCACGTCCAGCGCATCGAGCAGGCGCCCAGCGGCGACTTCGACGTCCAGGCGCTGTACGCGGCGCTGAAGGCGGCGCGGGAGGAGACCGAGCGGCCCTCCCTGATCGCCGCCCGCACGATCATCGCCTGGCCCGCGCCGAACGCCCAGAACACCGAGGCCTCGCACGGCTCCGCGCTGGGCGAGGAGGAGGTCGCGGCCACCAAGCGGGTGCTGGGCTTCGACCCGGAGAAGGACTTCGAGGTGGCCGACGAGGTCCTTCGGCACGCCCGCGAGGTCGTGGACCGGGGCCGCCGGGCGCGCCGGGCCTGGGAGGACGGGCTCGCCAAGTGGCGCGGGGCCAACCCCGACCGCGCCGCCGAGTTCGACCGGATCAGCGCCGGGAAGCTGCCCGAGGGCTGGGAGAAGGCGCTGCCCTCCTTCCCCGCCGGCAAGGACATGGCCACCCGCAAGGCGTCCGGCGCGGTGCTCAAGGAGCTGGGCGGTGTGATCCCCGAGCTGTGGGGCGGCTCCGCCGACCTCGCGGGCTCCAACAACACCACCATCGACGCCTCCTCGTCCTTCCTCCCGGCGGACAACCCGCTGCCGGAGGCGGACCCGTACGGCCGCACGGTGCACTTCGGCATCCGCGAGCACGCCATGGGCTCGACCATGAACGGCATCGCGCTGCACGGCAACACCCGGATCTACGGCGGCACCTTCCTGGTGTTCTCCGACTACATGCGTCCGGCGGTGCGGCTGGCGGCCCTGATGAGGCTGCCGGTCACCTACGTGTGGACGCACGACTCCATCGGACTGGGCGAGGACGGCCCGACCCACCAGCCGGTCGAGCACCTGGCGGCGCTGCGCGCCATCCCGGGCCTGAACATGGTGCGCCCCGCCGACGCCAACGAGACCGCGATCGCCTGGCGCGAGATCATGCGCCGCCACGGCGACCGTCCGGCCCCGCACGGCGTCGCGCTGACCCGCCAGAACGTGCCGACCTACGAGCCCAACGAGGACGCCGCCCGCGGCGGATACGTGATGTTCGAGGCCACGGACTCCCAGGGGCGCGAGTGCGAGCCGCAGGTCGTCCTCATCGCCACCGGCTCGGAGGTGCAGCTCGCCGTCGCCGCGCGCGAGTCGCTCCAGGCCGAGGGCGTGCCCGCCCGGGTGGTGTCGATGCCGTGCCTGGAGTGGTTCGAGGAGCAGGACCTCACCTGGCGCGAGCGCGTGCTGCCGCCGTCGGTCCGGGCGCGCGTGGCCGTCGAGGCCGGTGTCGGCCTGACCTGGCACCGCTACGTCGGCGACGCCGGCCGGATCGTCTCCCTGGAGCACTTCGGCGCCTCGGCCGACTACAAGGTGCTCTACCGCGAGTTCGGCCTGACCGGCGAGGCGGTCGCCGCCGCCGCCCGGGAATCCATCGCGGCCGCCGCACGCTGACGCCAACAGGCAACGAGATCAGGAGATGCATCCCTCATGACAGACGCACTCAAGCGCCTGAGTGACGAAGGCGTGGCGATCTGGCTGGACGACCTGTCCCGCCAGCGCATCACGTCCGGCAACCTCGCCGAGCTGCTGAACGAGCAGCACGTCGTGGGTGTCACCACCAATCCGTCGATCTTCCAGAAGGCGATCTCCGAGGGGCACGGCTACGACCGGCAGCTCACCGACCTCGCCTCCCGCGGTGTGACGGTGGAGGAGGCGATCCGGATGATCACCACCGCCGACGTCCGCGACGCCGCCGACATCCTGCGCCCGGTCTTCGACGCCACGAACGGGCAGGACGGCCGGGTCTCCATCGAGGTGGACCCGCGGCTGGCCCACGCCACACGGCCCACGGTCGCCGAGGCCAAGCAGCTCGCCTGGCTGGTGGACCGCCCCAACACCCTGATCAAGATCCCCGCCACCACCCCCGGGCTCCCGGCGATCACGGAGACCATCGCCGCGGGCATCAGCGTCAACGTCACGCTGATCTTCTCGCTGGAGCGCTACCGGATGGTGATGGACGCCTACATGGAGGGTCTGGAGCAGGCGAAGGCCAGGGGCCTGGACCTGTCGGAGATCCACTCCGTGGCGTCGTTCTTCGTCTCCCGGGTGGACACCGAGATCGACAAGCGGCTGGCGGCCCTGGGCACCGACGAGGCGCTGGCGCTGCGCGGCAAGGCGGCGCTGGCCAACGCCCGGCTGGCCTACCAGGCGTACGAGGAGGTCGTCGCCTCCGACCGCTGGGCGGCCCTGGAGTCCGCCGGCGCCAACCGGCAGCGCCCGCTGTGGGCCTCCACCGGCGTGAAGGACCCCAGCTACCCCGACACCCTCTACGTCACCGGCCTGGTCGCCCCGAACACGGTGAACACCATGCCGGAGGCCACCCTGGAAGCCGTCGGCGACCACGGCGAGATCACCGGCGACACCGTGCGCGGCACCTACGAGCAGGCCCGTGCCGACCTCGACGCGATCGCGAAGCTCGGCATCGGCTACGACGAGGTCGTCGAGCAGCTCGAGGTCGAGGGCGTGGAGAAGTTCGAGCAGGCCTGGAACGACCTGCTGGCCTCCACCGAGACCGAGCTGAAGCGCCTCGCGCCGAAGGAGGCATAGAGCAGGTGAGCAGCGCAGCCAACCCGCTGCGTGACGCACAGGACCGGCGGCTCCCGCGCATCGCGGGGCCGTCGGGCCTGGTGATCTTCGGCGTCACAGGCGATTTGTCACGAAAAAAGCTGATGCCCGCCGTCTACGACCTGGCGAACCGGGGCCTGCTCCCACCGGGCTTCTCCCTCGTCGGCTTCGCCCGCCGCGAGTGGGAGGACCAGGACTTCTGCCAGGTCGTGCACGACTCGGTCAAACAGTACGCCCGCACCCCCTTCCGCGAGGAGGTCTGGCGCCAGCTCGGCGAGGGGATGCGCTTCGTCCCCGGCGTCTTCGACGACGACGCCGCGTTCGCCCGGCTGAAGTCCACCATCGAGGAACTGGACAAGTCCCGCGGCACCGGGGGCAACTTCGCGTTCTACCTCTCGGTGCCGCCGAAGTTCTTCCCCAGCGTCCTGGAGCAGCTCAAGAAGCACCAGCTGTCCGAGGCACCCGACGGCTCCTGGCGCCGCGCGGTCATCGAGAAGCCCTTCGGCCACGACCTGGCCAGCGCCCAGGAGCTGAACCGGGTCGTCCACCGGGTCTTCCGCCAGTCCGACGTCTTCCGGATCGACCACTACCTGGGCAAGGAGACCGTCCAGAACATCCTGGCGCTGCGCTTCGCCAACACGCTGTTCGAGCCCCTGTGGAACCGCTCCTACGTGGACCACGTGCAGATCACGATGGCCGAGGACATCGGCATCGGCGGCCGCGCGGGCTACTACGACGGCATCGGCGCCGCGCGCGACGTCATCCAGAACCACCTGCTCCAGCTGCTGGCCCTGACCGCGATGGAGGAACCCGTCTCCTTCGACGCCAAGGCGCTGGTCACCGAGAAGCTGAAGGTGCTCAACGCGGTGCGGCTGCCCAAGGACCTGGGCCGGCACACCGTGCGCGGCCAGTACCGGGCGGGCTGGCAGGGCGGCGAGAAGGTGCCCGGCTATCTGGAGGAGGAGGGCATCGACCCGGCCTCCCGGACGGACACCTACGCCGCCATCAAGCTGGAGATCGACAACCGCCGCTGGGCGGGGGTCCCCTTCTACCTGCGCACGGGCAAGCGGCTGGGCCGCCGGGTCACCGAGATCGCGGTGGTCTTCCAGCGCGCCCCCTACTCCCCCTTCGACGCCACCGACACCCGGGAACTGGGCCAGAACGCCCTGGTCATCCGGGTGCAGCCGGACGAGGGCGTCATGATCCGGTTCGGCTCCAAGGTGCCCGGCACCTCGATGGAGATCCGCGACGTCACGATGGACTTCGCCTACGGCGAGTCCTTCACCGAGTCCAGTCCCGAGGCGTACGAGAGGCTCATCCTGGACGTGCTGCTGGGCGACGCCAACCTCTTCCCCCGGCACCAGGAGGTCGAGCGCTCCTGGGAGATCCTGGACCCGGTCGAGGAGTACTGGGACGCGCACGGCAGGCCCGAGCCGTACACCGCCGGGACCTGGGGTCCCCAGGCGGCCGACGAGATGCTCGCACGCGACGGACGGAGCTGGCGGCGGCCATGAACATCGACCTCACGGACACCACGTCCGGCCGGATCAACGCTGCTCTGGTGCGAGCGCGGCGGGCGATGGGCAGCCCGGCCGTCGGGATGGTGCTCACGCTCGTCATCGTCACGGACGAGGGCAGCCACTACGACGCGCTGAAGGCGGCCAGCGACGCGTCGAAGGAGCATCCCTCGCGCATCCTCGTCGTGGTGCGGCGTCCGGGCCGCTCGCCCCGCGACCGGGCCATGGCCCGGCTCGACGCCGAGGTGCGGGTGGGCGGCGAGACCGGCACCGGGGAGACGGTCCTGCTGCGCCTCCACGGCGAGCTGGCGAACCACGCACACAGCGTCGTCCTGCCCCTGCTGCTGCCGGACGCGCCGGTCGTCCTGTGGTGGCCGGCCGATCCGCCCGAGTACCCCTCGAAGGATCCCCTGGGCGCCCTGGCGCAGCGGCGCATCACCGACGCGGCGGAGACCGAGGACCCGGTCGCGGCCCTCAGGGGGCGTGCCTCCTCCTACGCGCCGGGCGACACCGACCTGGCCTGGACCCGTGTCACCCTGTGGCGCAGCGTGCTGGCCGCCGCCCTGGACCAGAAGCAGGCCCGTGTGACCCGGGCGGTGGTCGAGGGCGAGGAGTACAACCCCAGCTCGGAGCTGCTGGCGCTGTGGCTGGCCGACCGTCTGGGCGTCCCCGTCGAGCGTGTGCTCTCCGGCGGTCCCGGCATCACGGCGGTGCGGCTGGCCACGGAGGAGGGCGACATCTGCCTGGAGCGCGGCGACGGTTCGCTGGCCACGCTCTCGGTGCCGGGTCAGCCGGACCGGAGCGTGGCCCTGCACCGGCGCTCCACGGCCGAGCTGATCGCCGAGGAGCTGCGGCGCCTGGACCCGGACGGGACCTACGCGAGCGCCGTCCGCTTCGGCCTCGACCGCCTGGTGCGCGGGCAGGTCGCCGAGATGGAGGCGGCCGAGGCGGCGCAGGCGCAGGCCGCGCGGGCCACGGGCGGGGAGCAGGCTCCCCCGCAGATCGTCGTCCACCCGGACAAGGAGCGGATGGCCCGGGCCACGGCCGCACGTCTGATCACCGCGATCGTGGACGCGCAGACCGCCCGCGGCCGGGCCCATGTCGCCCTGACCGGAGGCCGGGGCGGTAACGCCCTGCTCGCCGCCCTGGCGCAGGCCCCGGGACGGGACGGCGTGGACTGGTCCCGCGTCGACCTGTGGTGGGGTGACGAGCGGTTCCTGCCCGACGGCGACCCGGACCGCAACCACACCCAGGCCCGCGAGGCGCTCCTGGACACGCTCCCCCTGGAGCCGTCGCGCGTCCACCCGATGCCCGCCGGCGACGGTCCGCACGGCGACGACGTGGACGCGGCCGCCGAGGCGTATGCGGCGGAGCTGGCCGCGGCCGCCGGTGACAGCGGACCCGGCGGCGGCGGTACGGGCGACGGCGGTGGTACGGACGGGGCGGTGCCCGCCTTCGACGTGCTGCTGCTGGGGCTGGGCCCGGACACCCATGTGGCCTCGCTCTTCCCCGGCCATCCGGCCGCGCGGGAGACCGGGCGCACGGTCGTCGGCGTACGGCAGGCGCCCAAACCGCCGCCGACCCGGATCTCCCTCACCCTTCCTGCCCTCCGGGCGGCCCGGGAGGTCTGGCTGCTGGCGGCGGGCGAGGACAAGGCCGAGGCGGCGGCCGACGCGCTGACCGCCGGTGATCCGGCACGGACCCCCGCGGCGGGCGCCCGCGGGCACGAGCGCACCCTGTGGATCCTCGACGAGAAGGCGGCGGCCCGCCTGCCCGAGTCGGTCCGGAGCTGACCGGCCGCCGCAGGAGCCCGTACCGAACGCGGCGGCCCCGCTCCCCCGGAACTCGCCGGAGGAGCGGGGCCGCCGCCGTGAGCGCGGTGGGGGCCTCTCCGGGCCCGCCGGCCTCTGCCGGGGCCCGCCGGGTCAGTCCCGGCCGCGCAGCGAGCGGTAGCGGGCCACCAGGGCCGCCGTGGAGGCGTCCAGCCCCTCCACCTCGGCGCCCTCGGTCAGCGCGGGCTCGATGCGCTTGGCGAGCACCTTGCCCAGCTCCACGCCCCACTGGTCGAAGGAGTCGATGTCCCACACCGCGCCCTGGACGAACACCTTGTGCTCGTAGAGGGCGACGAGCTGCCCCAGCACCGACGGGGTCAGCTCGGAGGCCAGGATCGTCGTCGTGGGGCGGTCGCCGCGGAAGGTGCGGTGCGGGACCTGCTCCTCGGCGACGCCCTCGGCGCGCACCTCCTCGGCGGTCTTGCCGAAGGCGAGCGCCTGGCCCTGGGCGAAGAGGTTGGCCATCAGCAGGTCGTGCTGGGCCGCCAGCGCGGGCTCCAGTCCCGTCACGGGGCGCGCGAAGCCGATCAGGTCCGCCGGGATCAGCCTGGTGCCCTGGTGCAGCAGCTGGAAGTAGGCGTGCTGGCCGTTGGTGCCGGGCGTGCCCCACACCACCGGGCCGGTCTGCCAGTCCACCGGCTCGCCCCGCCGGTCCACGGACTTGCCGTTGGACTCCATGTCGAGCTGCTGGAGGTAGGCGGTGAATTTCGACAGGTAGTGGCTGTAGGGCAGCACCGCGTGCGACTGCGCGTCGAAGAAGGCGCCGTACCAGATGCCCAGCAGGCCCAGCAGCAGCGGGGCGTTCTCCTCGGGCGGCGCGGTGCGGAAGTGCTCGTCGACGGTGCGGAAGCCGTCGAGCATCTCGCGGAAACGGTCCGGGCCGATGGCGATCATGAGGGAGAGGCCGATGGCCGAGTCGTACGAGTAGCGTCCGCCGACCCAGTCCCAGAACTCGAACATGTTCGTGGTGTCGATGCCGAACTCCGCGACCGCCTCCGCGTTCGTCGACAGCGCCACGAAGTGCTTGGCGACCGCCTCCCTCCCCGCGCCCAGACCGGTCAGCAGCCACTCCCGGGCGGAGGTGGCGTTGGTGATGGTCTCGATCGTGGTGAAGGTCTTGGAGGCGACGACGAACAGCGTCCGGGCCGGGTCCAGGCCCTGCAGCGCCTCGTGCAGGTCCGCGCCGTCCACGTTGGAGACGAAGCGGACGTCCAGCTCCCGGTCGGTGTAGGCACGCAGCGCCTCGAAGGCCATCGCCGGGCCCAGGTCGGATCCGCCGATGCCGATGTTGACGATGTGCCTGACGGGCAGACCGGTGTGCCCGGCCCACTTCCCGGCCCGCACCGCCTCGGCGAAGGCGGACATCCGGTCGAGCACGGCGTGGACGGCGGGCACGACGTTCCCGGCGTTCCCCCCGCTCTCCCCCTCCACCTCGATCACCGCGTCGCGCGGGGCGCGCAGGGCGGTGTGGAGGACGGCCCGGTCCTCGGTGGTGTTGATCCGCTCGCCGCGGAACATCGCGTCCCGCAGCCGCGCCACCCCGGTCGCCTCGGCCAGCTCGCGCAGCAGCCGCAGGGTCTCGTCCGTGACCAGGTTCTTGGAGTAGTCCAGGTAAAGGTCGCCGACCCGGACGCCGTAGCGCTCGCCGCGCCGCGGGTCGGCGGCGAACAGCTCGCGCAGGTGCACCTCCCCCAGTTCCTCACGGTGCCTGGCCAGCGCCTGCCACTGCGGCATCCGGTCGAGCCTGCCGCGGCCTTCAGCGTTCATCTGGGAAATCAGTCCATTCCTGTCGTACGGACCCCGCCGCGTCCCAACCTAATGGAACGACGGCCCGGCCGCGCGCCCCGTGAGGGCGTACGGCCGGGCCGTCGTGCGCCGTTGTCCGGCCGGCCGGCCGGCGTTCAGATCTCCCCGCGGAGCTTGGCCAGCGCCTCGGCGAGGATCGCCTCGCCGTCGGCGTCGCTGCGCCGCTCGCGCACGTACGCGAGGTGGGTCTTGTACGGCTCGGTGCGCGGCGGGTCCGGCGGGTTGTCCCGGTCCTTGCCGGCCGGGAAGCCGCAGCGAGGGCAGTCCCAGGTGTCCGGGATCTGCGCGTCGCTGGCGAAGCTGGGTTGGGTCTCGTGCCCGTTGGAGCACCAGAAGGAGATGCGCAGGCGCGGCGCGGACTCGCCTCGCTCGGCCTCCCCCATCGGCCCCGCTCCGACCCGGCTTCCCCGGATCGCGTTGCCACTTGCCACGGTCGTAACTCCCTGCCTTCACGGTGCCGCGGAGCATCGACAGGCCGCTCCGCTGCGGGTGCCCCAGTGTACGTAGGGCCCAACGCGCGTCCACAGACCCGAGTTGCGGCCCCCTTCGGGCCCTGCGGGCGCGAACCTCATGATAGGCCGGGAAGGCGACACGGCGTCAGAGTGCGGCGACCGCCGTCGCGCGGCGGGTGCCGGCAGGCGTCGGCGGCCTCAGCCGTCGAGCTTCATCAGGATGCCGAGCGCCACGATGATGGCGAACCAGATCAGGCCCACCACGACCGTGATGCGGTCGAGGTTGCGCTCGGCGACCGAGGAGCCGCCGACGGAGGACTGCATGCCGCCGCCGAACATGTCGGAGAGGCCGCCGCCCTTCCCCTTGTGCATCAGCACGAGCAGCATCAGCAGCAGGCTGAAGACGATGAGGGCGATGGAGAACCCCAGGATCACGGCTGGACCAACTCTCTCGGACGGATGACGGGAACTGTCGGGACTTGCAGGGTACGGGGCCGGGAGGCGTTGTGCGTGCTCGCTCCCGGCCCCGACAGGGTACGACGTGGACGGCCCGCCGTCACTCGCCGGCGGCGGTCGCCGACGACCCTACTGGTCGCGGAAGCGGACGATCTTCACGAACTCGTCCACGTCCAGCGCGGCCCCGCCGACCAGGGCGCCGTCCACGTCCGGCTGCGCCATGATCGCGGCGACGTTCCCGGACTTCACCGAGCCGCCGTACTGGATGCGGACCCCGTCGGCCAGCTCGCGGTCGTACAGCTCGGCCAGGCGGCCGCGGATCGCGCCGCACACCTCCTGGGCGTCCTCGGGGGTGGCGACCTCGCCGGTGCCGATCGCCCACACCGGCTCGTAGGCGATCACGATACGGGCGGCCTGGTCGGCGGGGATGTCCGCCAGTGCGCCGTCGACCTGGGCGAGGGTGTGGGCGACCTGGTCACCGGCCTTGCGGACCTCCAGGCCCTCGCCCACGCACAGGATCGGGGTCAGGTCGTTCAGGTAGGCCGCCTTGACCTTGGCGTTGCACAGTTCGTCGGTCTCGCCGTGGTACTGGCGCCGCTCGGAGTGGCCGATGGCCACGTAGGTGCAGTTGAGCTTCGCCAGCATCGCCCCGGAGACCTCGCCGGTGTAGGCGCCGGAGACGTGCGCCGAGATGTCCTGGGCGCCGTAGCGGATCTTCAGCTTGTCGCCGTCGACCAGGGTCTGCACCGAGCGCAGGTCGGTGAAGGGCGGCAGGACGGCGACCTCGACGGCCTCGTGGTCCTTGTCGTTCAGGGCGAAGGCGAGCTTCTGGAGGTGGGCGATGGCCTCCAGGTGGTTGAGGTTCATCTTCCAGTTGCCCGCCATCAGCGGGATGCGGTTTGCCATGGGTGGAGGTGCCTTTCAGTTCACTCCGCCGCGGCAGCGGCTCGTGTCGCTGTCGCCCGCGCGGCGCGGGGGCGCGGGCGTCGTGGTCGTTCGCGGCCCGGCGGCCGCGGGTGCTTCCCGGGTGCGCCGGGAGACCCGGCGCACCGGGTCAGTCCTCCAGCGCGGCGAGGCCGGGGAGCGTCTTGCCCTCGAGGTACTCGAGGCTGGCGCCGCCCCCGGTGGAGATGTGGCCGAAGGCCTCCTCGTCGAAGCCCAGGATGCGGACGGCCGCCGCGGAGTCCCCGCCCCCGACGACGGTGAAGGCCGGGCTGTCGATCAGCGCCTGGGCCACGGCCCGGGTGCCCTCGGCGTAGTCCGGGTGCTCGAAGACGCCCATCGGGCCGTTCCAGAAGACGGTGGCCGCGTCGGCGAGCTTGGCGGCGTACAGCTCCTGGCTGCGGGGGCCGATGTCCAGCCCCATCAGGTCGGACGGGATGGCGTCCGCGGCCACGGTGACGGGCTCGGAGGGCGCCTTGGTGCTCAGGTCCGGGAATCCGGCGGCGGCCACCACGTCGACGGGGAGGACGAACTCCACGCCGCGCTCCTCGGCACGCTTGAGGTAGCCCTGGACGGCCGGGATCTGGTCCTCCTGGAGCAGCGAGGCGCCGATCTCGTGCCCCTGGGCCTTCAGGAAGGTGTAGGCCATGCCGCCGCCGACGAGGATGCGGTCGGCGCGCTCCAGCAGATGGTCGATGACGCCGAGTTTGTCGGAGACCTTCGCGCCGCCCAGGACCACGGCGTAGGGGCGCTCGACGTCGTCGGTGAGCTTGCGCAGGACGCCGACCTCAGTGGCGATGAGGCCGCCGGCGGCGTGCGGCAGCCGTGCCGGGAGGTCGTAGACGGAGGCGTGGCGGCGGTGCACCGCGCCGAAGCCGTCGCCGACGTAGACGTCGGCGAGGGCCGCCAGGCTGTCGGCGAAGGCGCCGCGCTCGGCGTCGTCCTTGCTGGTCTCGCCGGCGTTGAAGCGCAGGTTCTCCAGTACCGCGACCTGTCCGTCGGCGAGGGCGCCGACGGTGGACTGCGCGGACTCACCGACGGTGTCGGTGGCGAACGCGACGTCCCTGCCCAGCAGTTCACCCAGTCGCCCGGCCACGGGGGCGAGGGAGAACCGCGGGTCGGGGGCGCCCTTGGGGCGGCCCAGGTGGGAGGCGACGATCACCCTGGCGCCGGCCTCGGCCAGCTTCCCGATCGTCGGGACGGCGGCGCGGATGCGGCCGTCGTCGGTGATGGCCCCTCCCTCGAGCGGCACGTTCAGATCGGCGCGGACGAAGACCCGCCTGCCCGCGACACCGAGGTCGTCGATCGTCTTCATGGTGTGGCTCCGTGGTGGTCTGCTCGGTGGTTTGCACGGTCGCCGGCCCTGCGGCCGGTCATCGCGAGGCGGGGCCCGCGGGGCGCGTCATCGCGCCCCGCGAACCCCGCCGCGTCACGTCTCGGCGCTGCTGTCCGGCAGCGTGGTCAGAGCCGCTCGCCGACGTAGACCGTCAGGTCCACGAGGCGGTTGGAGTAGCCCCACTCGTTGTCGTACCAGCCGACGACCTTGACCTGCTTGCCCTGGACCATGGTCAGGGAGGAGTCGAAGGTGCAGGAGGCCGGCCAGTTGACGATGTCCGAGGAGACGATCGGGTCCTCGGTGTACTCCAGGACGCCCTTCAGCCGGCCCTCGGCGGCCTTCTGGAAGGCGGCGTTGACCTCGTCCTTGCCGACCTCGCGGTCGAGCTCCAGCACGAGGTCGGTGACCGAGCCGGTCGGGACCGGGACGCGCATGGCGATGCCGTCCAGCTTGCCCTTGAGCTGCGGCAGGACCAGGGCGGTGGCCTTGGCGGCGCCGGTCGAGGTCGGGATGATGTTCTCGGCCGCGGCGCGGGCGCGACGCAGGTCCTTGTGCGGGAAGTCCAGGATGCGCTGGTCGTTGGTGTACGCGTGGACGGTCGTCATCATGCCCTTGACGATGCCGAAGTTCTCGTCCATCACCATGGCCATCGGCGCCACGCAGTTGGTGGTGCAGGAGGCGTTGGAGACGACGTGGTGCTTCTCGGCGTCGTAGGCCTCGTGGTTGACGCCCATGACGACGGTGATGTCCTCGTTCTTGGCCGGGGCCGAGATGAGGACCTTCTTCGCGCCCGCCGCCAGGTGCTTGGCGGCGTCCTCGCGCTTGGTGAAGATGCCGGTGGACTCGATGACGATGTCGGCGCCGAGCTCGCCCCACGGGAGGGCGGCCGGGTCGCGCTCGGCCATCGTCCTGAAGGTCTGGCCGCCCACCGTGATGGTGTCGGCGGTGTGGCTGACCTCCTGCTTCAGACGGCCCAGAATGCTGTCGTACTTCAGCAGGTGGACAAGGGTCGCGTTGTCGGTCAGGTCGTTGACACCGACGATCTCGACGTCCGCGCCCTGCTCCAGAAGAGCGCGGAAGTAGTTACGTCCGATGCGGCCGAAGCCGTTGATGCCTACGCGGATCGTCACGAACCGATCTCCTCGCTAGGTACGCCGGTGCGGACACCGGCGAAGCTGTTTGGGATGTCCCCGACCATCTCCGACCCTACCGCGCCGGATGCTCGCGAGTGACATCGGCCACCCGCCGTGTGCGGTGTGGCGCACCGGTGGCAGGACGTACCCGCGAGGGTGCCCGGCAGACATCCCCGGCGCCCGGATCCACGGCCGCGGGCCGCGAAACGCCCGGCCCGCGGGCCGCGAAAGGCGCGGCGCGCGCGGGAGCGGCGCGCAGAGGTGGCGGACGGGCGGCCGGGGTTCCCGGGGCCCGCTCAGCCGACCATCTCCTCCGTCAGGTTCGACTCGGTGCCCGGGACCCCCAGGTCGGCGGCGCGCTTGTCGGCCATGGCCAGCAGCCGCCGGATACGCCCGGCGACGGCGTCCTTGGTCAGCGGCGGATCGGCCAGCGCGCCCAGCTCCTCCAGGGACGCCTGCTTGTGCTCCATGCGCAGCCGGCCGGCCGCGGCCAGGTGCTCGGGCACCTCGTCGCCCAGGATCTCCAGCGCGCGCTGCACCCGGGCCCCGGCCGCGACGGCGGCGCGCGCCGAGCGGCGCAGGTTGGCGTCGTCGAAGTTGGCCAGGCGGTTGGCGGTGGCCCGCACCTCGCGGCGCATCCGCCGCTCCTCCCACGCCAGCACCGACTCGTGGGCGCCCAGCCGGGTCAGCAGCGCGCCGATGGCGTCGCCGTCCCGGACGACGACCCGGTCCACGCCGCGCACCTCGCGCGCCTTGGCCGCGATCTGCAGGCGGCGGGCGGCGCCGACGAGGGCGAGTGCGGCCTCGGGACCGGGACAGGTGACCTCCAGGGAGGAGGAGCGTCCGGGCTCGGTGAGCGAGCCGTGCGCCAGGAAGGCGCCGCGCCAGGCGGCCTCGGCGTCGCAGGTGGCCCCGGAGACCACCTGCGGCGGCAGACCGCGCACCGGGCGGCCGCGGCCGTCGACCAGCCCCGTCTGCCGGGCGAGCTGATCACCGCCCGCCACCACCCGTACGACGTAGCGGCTGCCGCGGCGCAGCCCGCCGGGGGCCATGACCACCAGGTCGGAGGCGTGGCCGAAGATCTCCAGGACGTCCTTGCGGAGTCTGCGTGCGGCGATACCGGTGTCCAGCTCGGCCTCGATCACGATGCGGCCGCTCACCAGGTGCAGTCCGCCGGCGAACCGCAGGATGGAGGAGACCTCCGACTTCCGGCAGCAGGTCCGGGTGACGGGTAGCCGGGAGATCTCGTCCTTCACCGCTGCCGTCATCGCCATGGGCCGATCCTTCCATGCATTCGAAAAATCCGGTCGTACGCGGCGGCCAGCAGCTCCGGGTCGTGCCGGGGGGCTCCGCCCGGGGCGGCCACCGGTGCCAGCTCGACCGTGCCGCCCAGACGCCGGGCGGCGTCGCGGAGGCCCTCCTCGTCGGGCACGGCGGCCCGGTCGGCCAGCACCACGTCGAAGGCGAGTTTAGGGGCGTGTCGGGCCAAAACCTCCAAATGACGCTGCGGGGAGAAGCCGTCGGTCTCTCCCGGCTGCGGCGCGAGGTTGAGCGAGAGCACCCGGCGCGCCCTGGTCTCGGTGAGCGCCTGGAGGAGTTCGGGGACCAGCAGGTGGGGGATGACCGAGGAGAACCACGAGCCGGGACCGAGCACCACCCAGTCCGCGTCGAGGACCGCCTCGACGGCCTCGGGGACGGCGGGCGGATCGTGCGGGACGAGGTGCACCTGCTGCACCTCGCCGGGGGTGAGGGCGACGGTGGCCTGGCCCCGGACGGTGGTGACCTCCCGCGGGCGCGCCGGGTCGTGGCCGCGCACCAGGGCCCGCAGCTCCAGCGGGACGGCGGACATCGGCAGCACCCGGCCGTGCGCGCCCAGCAGCTTGCCCACCAGGTCCAGGGCCTGGACGTGGTCGCCGAGCTGTTCCCACAGGGCGACGATCAGCAGGTTGCCCACCGCGTGCTCGTGCAGGTCGCCCCTGCTGACGAAGCGGTGCTGGATGACCCGGGCCCAGGTCTGGCCCCACTCGTCGTCGCCGCACAGCGCGGCGAGGGCCTTGCGCAGATCACCGGGGGGCAGGACGCCCAGTTCGTCGCGGAGCCGCCCGCTGGAGCCGCCGTCGTCGGCGACGGTGACCACCGCGGTCAGGTCGCGGGTGATCCGGCGCAGCGCGGCCAGCGAGGCGGACAGGCCCATGCCGCCGCCGAGCGCCACCACCTTCGGGGTCCCGCCACGGGCCCTGCGGGTGGTGACCAGGCGCCGCAGTCTGCGGGTGCGGACGGTCACTCGCGTCCCATGTCCCGGTGTACGACGACCGTCTCGACGCCCTCGGCGGCCAGCCGGGCGGCCAGCTTCTCGGACATCGCCACACTGCGGTGCTTGCCGCCGGTGCAGCCGACCGCGACGGTCACGTAGCGCTTGCCCTCGCGGCGGTAGCCGGCGGCGATGAGCTGGAGCAGTTCGGCGTAGCGGTCCAGGAACTCCTTGGCGCCGGGCTGGTTGAAGACGTACTGGGCGACCTCCTCGTTGAGGCCGGTGTACGGCCGCAGTCCCGGCACCCAGTGCGGGTTGGGCAGGAAGCGGCAGTCGACCACGAGGTCGGCGTCGACGGGGAGGCCGTACTTGTAGCCGAAGGACATCACCGTCGCCCGCAGCTCGGGCTCCTCCTCGCCGGCGAACTGGGCGTCGAGCTTGGCCCGCAGTTCGTGGACGTTGAGGGCGGAGGTGTCGATGACCAGGTCGGCGTCGCCCCGCAGCTCGCGCAGCAGGTCGCGCTCGGCGGCGATGCCGTCCACGATGCGCCCGTCGCCCTGGAGCGGGTGGGGGCGGCGCACCGACTCGAAGCGGCGCACCAGGGCGTCGTCGGACGCCTCCAGGAAGACGATCCGGCGGGTGACGTTCTTGGCGTCGAGGTCGGCGAGGGACTCGCGCAGGTTGTCGAAGAAGCGGCGGCCGCGGACGTCGACGACGACGGCGATCTTGGCCACGTTGCCCTGCGAGCGGGCGCCGAGGTCGACCATGGTCGGGATCAGGGCGGGCGGCAGGTTGTCCACCACGAACCAGCCGAGGTCCTCCAGGCACTTGGCGGCGGTGCTGCGGCCGGCGCCGGACATGCCGGAGATGATCACCAGCTCGGGGATGGCGGCGGCGCCGTCGCCTCCGTTTCCCGCGGTCTCCGCGACCGCTCCCGTACTCGTACCCGTGGCCACCTGCGCTCCGTCTCCCATGTGCTCGTTCATCGCGCTCTCCCCCGCCCGCCTGTGCCGTTCCGCTTGTCGATCGCCGGTGTCCTACTGGTCTTCCCGGTCTTCCAGGATCTCACCTGTGGCGGTGTTCACCGCCGGAGCGGCCGGAGCCGCCTGCGCCAGGGCCGCGGCGACGGCCTCGGCGGTCTTGCGCCCGACGCCCGGAACCTCGCAGATCTGCTCGACGGTGGCGGCACGCAGCCGCCTGACCGAGCCGAAGTGCTTGACCAGGGCCTGCTTGCGGGACTCCCCGAGGCCGTGGACGGCGTCCAGCGGGCTCGCCTTCAGCGACCGCGAACGCCTGCCGCGCTGGTAGCGGATGGCGAAGCGGTGCGCCTCGTCGCGGACCCGCTGGAGCATGTACAGGCCTTCGCTGCTCCGGGGCAGGACCACCGGGTCGTCCTCGCCGGGCAGCCACACCTCCTCCAGGCGCTTGGCCAGCCCGCACACGGCCACGTCGTCGATCCCCAGCTCGTCCAGGGCGCGCCGCGCGGCGGCGACCTGCGGCTGCCCGCCGTCGACCACGACCAGCTGCGGCGGGTAGGCGAACTTCGGCGCCCTGCTCCGGCCTCCCTCCTCGGCCGGGGCCGGCCCGTCCGCTCCGTCCGCTCCGTCCGCTGCGCTCGTACCAGCCGCACCGGCCGCACCGGCCGTACCGCCCGGTGCGGTCCCGGGCCCCTCGCTCCCGTGGCTCTCCCCGTCCTCCCCGGTGGCCCACTCACCCGTGCGCTGCCTCTCCTGGAGGTAGCGGCGGAAGCGGCGGGAGACCACCTCGTGCATGGAGCGGACGTCGTCCTGGCCGGCGAAGCCCTTGATCTGGAAGCGGCGGTACTCGCTCTTGCGGGCCAGCCCGTCCTCGAAGACCACCATCGAGGCCACCACGTCCTCGCCCTGGAGGTGGGAGATGTCGAAGCACTCGATGCGCAGCGGGGCGGAGTCCAGCCCGAGTGCCCCGGCGATCTCCTCCAGCGCCCGGGAGCGGGTGGTCAGGTCGGAGGCGCGCCTGGTCTTGTGCAGGGCCAGGGCCTGCTGGGCGTTGCGCCGCACCGTCTCCATCAGGGCGCGCTTGTCGCCGCGCTGCGGCACGCGCAGATCCACGGCCGCGCCGCGCCGGCCGGCCAGCCATGCCGTGAGCGGCTCCACCGGGTCGGGCAGGGCGGGGACCAGGACCTCCCGGGGCACGGCGTCGCCGCTCTCCTCGCCGTAGAGCTGCTGGAGGGCGTGCTCGACCAGGCCGGCGGTGGTGACCTCCTCCACCTTGTCGGTGACCCAGCCGCGCTGGCCGCGCACCCGTCCGCCGCGGACGTGGAAGATCTGGACGGCGGCCTCCAGTTCGTCCTCGGCGACCGCGACCAGGTCGGCGTCGGTGGCGTCGGTGAGGACGACGGCGTTCTTCTCCATCGCCCGCTTCAGCGCCTCGATGTCGTCGCGCAGCCGGGCGGCCCTCTCGTACTCCATCTCCTCGGCCGCCCGCTGCATCTCCCGCTCCAGGCGGCGCAGGTGGGCGCCCGTGCGCCCGGCCATGAAGTCGCAGAACTCCTCGGCCAGCCGCCGGTGCTCCTCGGCGTCGACCCGGCCGACGCAGGGCGCCGAGCACTTGCCGATGTAGCCGAGCAGGCAGGGGCGGCCGATCTGGGCGGAGCGCTTGAAGACCCCGGCCGAGCAGGTGCGCACCGGGAAGACGCGCAGCATCAGGTCGACGGTCTCGCGGATGGCCCAGGCGTGCGCGTACGGCCCGAAGTAGCGCACGCCCTTCTTCTTGGGCCCGCGCATCACCTGCACGCGCGGGAACTCCTCGTTCATCGTCACCGCGAGGGACGGGTAGCTCTTGTCGTCGCGGTACTTGACGTTGAAGCGCGGGTCGAACTCCTTGATCCAGGAGTACTCCAGCTGGAGCGCCTCGACCTCGGTGGAGACCACCGTCCACTCCACGGAGGCGGCCGTGGTGACCATGGTGCGGGTGCGCGGGTGGAGGCCGGCCAGGTCCTGGAAGTAGTTGGCCAGGCGCTGGCGCAGGCTCTTCGCCTTCCCGACGTAGATCACCCGGCCGTGTTCGTCGCGGAACTTGTAGACCCCCGGGGAGTCGGGGATCTCTCCAGGCCTGGGGCGGTAGCTGGAGGGATCTGCCATGGCGCCCACCTTACTGGCGGCCTGCGACACACAGGGCCGGCGGCGGCACGCCCCGCCGCCGGGCGGGGTCCGTCACCAGCCGCGCTCGCGCCACTGGGCCAGGTGCGGGCGCTCGGCGCCCAGGGTGGTGTCGGCGCCGTGGCCGGGGTAGACCCAGGTCTCGTCGGGGAGCTCGCCGAAGAGTTTGGCCTCCACGTCGTTCAGCAGCGTGGTGAACGCCTCGGCGTCGCCGCGGGTGTTGCCGACTCCGCCGGGGAAGAGGCAGTCGCCGGTGAACAGGTGCGGGTGGCCGTGGGGGTCGTCGTAGACCAGCGCGATGGAGCCGGGGGTGTGGCCCCGCAGGTGGCGGGCGGTGAGCGTGACGCGGCCGACGGTCACGGTGTCGCCGTCCTCCAGGGGCACGTCGGTGGGCACCGGGATGCCCTCGGCGTCGTGGCGCCCGGCGTAGGTGCGCGCGCCGGTGGCCCGGACGACGGTGTCGAGCGCCTGCCAGTGGTCGCCGTGCCGGTGGGTGGTGACGACCGAGCCGATGCCGTCCTCGCCGATGAGGCCCAGCAGGGCGTCGGGCTCGTTGGCCGCGTCGATCATGAGCTGCTCGCCGGTGGCGCGGCAGCGCAGCAGGTAGGCGTTGTTCTCCATGGGACCGACCGCGACCTTGGAGATCACCAGGTCGGTCAGCTCGTGGACGTCCGGCGGACCGCCGACCGCGACTTTTCCTGTGTACGGCATGGGCTGTGCGGCTCCTTCCGGAAGGGGGACGCGGTCGGCGATCAGTGTGTCAGAGGGGCGGCAGCGCGGGCAGGTCCGCCGTGGAGGCGGTGAGTCCGGCACCGTCGGTGCGTCCCGTGAGCCAGCCGACGAGCGCGGTGGGCGAGCCGGCGACGGTCACCGCCGGCTCCCCCTGCCCGGCCGCGCGGCCGGTGCGCAGGACCCGGCCGTCCTCCACCCTCAGCTCCACGGGTTCCACATCGGGGTGCCCCGCGAACCGCCTGGCCATGTTCTCCAGCTCGCGGTCGGTGAAGGAGGCGGGCATGTCCGCCAGCCCGTACCCGACCCCGAGGTCGACGTGGTGCAGCTCGACCTCGATCCGGCGGCGGAAGGGGAGGGAGGAGGCGAGGTCGGTGACGCCGTTGCGCAGTTCGACGGTGGCGCCCCACTGCTCGCCGGTGAGCCGGGCCATCGCCTCGTCCAGGCGGGCGGCGCTGCCGCTCAGGTCCTCCAGCTGGGCCGCCGGGGGGCGGGGGGCGTCGCGCTCGATGTCGGCCTCGCGGGCCTCGGCGCTGAGGTACATGGGGCGGCCGGCCAGTACGTTGACCAGGGCGTCGGCGTTGCGGGCGAGGTGGGCGAGGACATGGCCCCGGGTCCAGCCCGGCAGTTTCGAGGGGGCGGCCAGGGCGGCGTCGTCCAGCTTCCGGACGGCGGCCAGGAGGCGGTCGGTGGACTCCCGCAGCGCGGCGGTGTCGGCGACGGGGTCGGCGGCGGAACCGGCGGAGCCGGCGGCAGGCACAGTCATGATCCAAAGCTATCGCCACCACTCCTTCGGGTGAAGGAGGGACGGAAGCCCCGTAAATCGAATGCGCGTGCTATAGGCTCGCGATGCGCCCCGGGCACGACGCCAGGGCTGCGCTACCCCATACCCTTGGGCAGGGGCTCCGGGCAGGTGTCCGGCCCCCTACATCCCACACGAAAGGTGCCAATCGGCGTGGCCGACCGTCTCATCGTCCGTGGGGCTCGCGAGCACAATCTCAAGAACGTCTCGCTCGACCTCCCCCGCGACTCCCTCATCGTCTTCACCGGGCTGTCGGGGTCGGGCAAGTCCTCGCTCGCCTTCGACACCATCTTCGCCGAGGGGCAGCGTCGCTACGTGGAGTCGCTGTCCTCCTACGCCCGGCAGTTCCTGGGGCAGATGGACAAGCCGGACGTGGACTTCATCGAGGGACTGTCCCCGGCGGTCTCCATCGACCAGAAGTCCACCTCCCGCAACCCCCGCTCGACGGTCGGCACCATCACGGAGGTCTACGACTACCTGCGGCTGCTGTTCGCGCGGGTCGGCAAGCCGCACTGCCCCGAGTGCGGGCGCCCGATCGCCCGGCAGTCCCCGCAGGCGATCGTGGACAAGGTGCTCTCCCTGACGGAGGGCAGCCGCTTCCAGGTCCTCTCCCCGCTGGTGCGCCAGCGCAAGGGCGAGTTCGCCGACCTCTTCGCCGAGCTGCAGACCAAGGGCTACAGCCGCGCCCGGGTGGACGGCGCCACGGTCCAGCTCTCCGACCCGCCGAAACTGAAGAAGCAGGAGAAGCACACGATCGAGGTGGTCGTCGACCGCCTGACGGTCAAGGAGAGCGCCAAGCGGCGGCTGACCGACTCCGTCGAGACCGCGCTGAGCCTGTCCGGCGGCATGGTGATCCTCGACTTCGTCGATCTGGACGAGGACGACCCGCAGCGCGAGCGGATGTACTCCGAGCACCTGTACTGCCCCTACGACGACCTGTCGTTCGAGGAGCTGGAGCCGCGCTCGTTCTCCTTCAACTCCCCCTTCGGCGCCTGCCCGGAGTGCAGCGGCATCGGCACCCGTATGGAGGTGGATCCGGAGCTGGTCGTCCCCGACCCGGACAAGTCGCTGGACGAGGGCGCGATCCACCCCTGGTCGCACGGTCACAGCAAGGAGTACTTCGGGCGGCTGATCGGCGCCCTGGCCGACGCGCTCGGGTTCCGCACCGACGTCCCCTTCGGCGGACTGCCGCAGCGCGCGAGGAAGGCCCTGCTCAACGGCCACCGCACACAGATCGAGGTCCGCTACCGCAACCGCTACGGCCGGGAGCGGTCGTACACCACGGCCTTCGAGGGCGCGGTCCCGTTCGTGCGGCGCCGGCACTCGGAGGCGGAGACGGACTCCAGCCGGGAGCGCTTCGAGGGCTATATGCGCGAGGTGCCCTGCCCCTCCTGCGAGGGCACACGGCTCAAGCCGATCGTCCTGGCCGTGACGGTGCAGGGGAAGTCGATCGCGGAGATCTCCGCGATGTCGATCAGCGAGTGCGCCGACTTCCTGAGCGGCATGGAGCTCAGCGAGCGCGAGAAGACCATCGCCGAGCGGGTCCTGAAGGAGGTCAACGAGCGGCTGCGGTTCCTGGTCGACGTCGGCCTGGACTACCTCTCCCTCAACCGCGCCGCCGGGACGCTCTCGGGCGGCGAGGCGCAGCGCATCCGGCTGGCGACCCAGATCGGCTCCGGTCTGGTGGGCGTGCTCTACGTGCTGGACGAGCCGTCCATCGGCCTGCACCAGCGCGACAACCACCGGCTGATCGAGACCCTGGTGCGGCTGCGGGACATGGGCAACACCCTGATCGTCGTCGAGCACGACGAGGACACCATCAAGACCTCCGACTGGGTGGTGGACATCGGTCCGGGCGCGGGCGAGCACGGCGGCAGGGTGGTGCACAGCGGTCCGCTGAAGGAACTGCTGGCCAACGAGGAGTCGGTGACCGGACAGTACCTGTCGGGGCGGAAGGTCATCCCGACGCCCGGGGAGCGCCGCCCGGTGGACCGCAAGCGGATGCTGACCGTCCGCGGCGCCAAGGAGAACAACCTGCGCAACATCGACGTGTCGTTTCCGCTGGGCGTGTTCACCGCGGTCACGGGCGTCTCCGGCTCGGGCAAGTCCACCCTGGTCAACGACATCCTCTACACCCACCTGGCCCGCGAGCTGAACGGCGCGAAGTCGGTGCCGGGCCGGCATGTGCGGGTGGAGGGCGACGACAACGTGGACAAGGTCGTGCACGTCGACCAGTCCCCCATCGGCCGCACCCCCCGCTCCAACCCGGCCACGTACACGGGCGTCTTCGACCATGTGCGCCGGCTGTTCGCGGAGACGACGGAGGCGAAGGTCCGCGGCTACCTGCCGGGGCGCTTCTCCTTCAACGTCAAGGGCGGACGCTGCGAGAACTGCTCCGGTGACGGCACGATCAAGATCGAGATGAACTTCCTGCCGGACGTGTACGTGCCGTGCGAGGTCTGCCACGGAGCGCGCTACAACCGGGAGACCCTGGAGGTGCACTACAAGGGCAAGTCCATCGCCGAGGTGCTGGACATGCCGATCGAGGAGGCACTGGGGTTCTTCGAGGCGGTGCCCGCCATCGCCCGCCACCTGCGCACCCTCAACGACGTCGGCCTCGGCTACGTGCGGCTCGGCCAGCCCGCCACCACGCTCTCCGGCGGCGAGGCGCAGCGCGTGAAGCTCGCCTCGGAGCTCCAGAAGCGCTCCACCGGCCGCACGGTCTACGTCCTGGACGAGCCGACCACGGGTCTGCACTTCGAGGACATCAGCAAGCTGATCGAGGTGCTGTCCGGACTGGTGGACAAGGGCAACACGGTGATCGTCATCGAGCACAACCTCGATGTGATCAAGACGGCGGACTGGGTCGTGGACATGGGCCCGGAGGGCGGCAGCGGCGGCGGCACGGTCGTCGCCCAGGGCACCCCGGAGCAGGTCGCGGTGGTTCCCGGGAGCCACACCGGCAAGTTCCTCCAGGACGTCCTGCCGCTGAAGCCGTGAGCGGCCGAGAGGAGAACACGACCATGAGCGACAGCTCTCCCGGCTCCCCCGGCCGCCGCACCGTGCTGTGCGGCGTGGCCCTCTCCGGGGCCGCGGGCCTCGGCCTGACCGCCTGCTCCGGCGGGGACGGCGGGCGGGCCCCGGCGGTCCCGACCGCGCCCGTGGACCTCGGCGCGGCCGACGCCGTACCCGTGGGGGGCGCCCGGCTGTACCGCGAGAAGAAACTGGTGGTGTCCCAGCCCTCCGAGGGCGATTACAAGGCGTTCAGCGCGGTGTGCACCCACGCGGGCTGTGTGCTGACCTCGGTGAAGGAGCTGGAGGCCGACTGCACCTGCCACGGCAGCCTCTTCGACACCACCAGCGGCGAGGTGCTGGCGGGTCCGGCGGGCGCGCCCCTTCCCTCGGTCCCGGTCAGGGTGCAGAACGGCCGCCTCGTCGCCGGACCCGGCGACTGAACACAGCCGGACCCGGCGACTGAACACAGCCGGACCCGGCGACTGAACACAGCCGGACCCGGCGACTGAACACAGCCAGGCCCGGCGGCCCGGTCCGCTCCCACACGTTCCCCGTGCGTCCGTTCGGTCCAACGGACGCACGGGGAACGCGTGTTGTTCCGGCGGTGTTCGCGCACGCCCTCTGGTGTGGACCGGTCGGCCTTGCCACCCTGTGGCGCTGGGCGCGCAGAGAGCGCGCCCCCTCGCAGCGTCTGTGGGTGATGTCGTGTCACGAAGGTCGCAGAGCAGAAGACCCTCCGGGCGGGCCGCGGTGCGCCTCGCCGCCGTCCTCGCGTTCGGGCTGGGACTGGCGCCGCCGGTCGCCGCCGGCCCCGCCACCGCCGCCCCCGTCACCGCTTCTCCCTCCCCTCCCGTACGTACTGCCGCCCCCGCGGCCGCCACCGCCGCCCCCGCCGACGGCATGGAGCTGTCCCGCACCGTACGGCCCGTGGCGCCCGGCACCACACTGACCTCGTTCGCCCGGCTGGAGCCGGACAAGTGGCTGCGCGCCGACGCCCTCAGCGTCGATCTCGACGGCGGCGCGGAGGTCGACTACCTGTCGCCGGGCTCCGTCTCCGACCGCGCCCCCCTCTCCGAGATGGCCGCCGCGCACGACCCCGGCCCCGGGCGCCGCACCGTCGCCGCCTTCAACGCCGACTTCTTCGACATCAACGAGACCGGCGCCCCGCTCGGTCCGGGCCTGGACGACGGCGAGATCACCCACTCCCCCGCCCCCGGCGTCCACGAGGCGGCCGGTTTCGGTGCGGACGGCGCGGGCCGCGTCCTGGATCTGTACTTCGAGGGCACCCTCACCCTGCCCGGCGGGACCGAGCCGCTGGCCGCGTACAACGCCGCGAACGTCCCCGCCGACGGCATCGGCGCCTACAACGCCCGGTGGGGGCCCGCCGACCGCGCCCTGGCCGTGGACGGCGCATCGCAGGTGACCGAGGTCACCGTCACCGAAGGCCGGGTCACCGGTGTGGACGCCTCCCCCGGAAACGGTCCGGTGGGTCCGGTGCCCGAGGGCACCACCGTGCTGCTCGGCCGGGGCGTGGGCGCGGGGGCCCTGGCCGCGCTGGCCCCGGGGGATCCGGTGAGCTGGGAGTACGAGCTGCGCACCGACGGCGGCGAGCTGCCCCGCACCGCGGTCGGCGGCCGCGGTGTGCTGGTCGAGGACGGCGAGGTGCGGAACTGGGACGGACGTCCCAACAACACCGCCGCCCCCCGTACCGCCGTGGGTTTCTCCCGGGACGGCTCGACGATGCACGTGCTGACCGTGGACGGCCGCCAGGCCGCGTCCGGCGGCGTCACCCTCACCGAACTCGCCGTGATGATGGACGAGCTGGGCGCCCACAACGCGCTCAATCTCGACGGCGGCGGCTCCTCCACACTGGTCGCCCGTGAGCCCGGCTCGGACACCCCGCGGGTGGAGAACAGCCCCTCCGACGGCTCTGAGCGGGAGGTCCCCAACGGGCTGGCCGTCACCGCCCCCGACGGCAGCGGAAGCCTGGAGGGCTTCTGGGTGGAGACGGCCGCGGAGCCGGCCGGGGCCCCCTCGGCGGACAATGTGCCCGGCGGCCATCCGGACCGGGTCTTCCCCGGTCTGACCCGCGCGCTCACCGCCGCGGGCCACGACGAGACGTACGGACCGGCGGAGCATCCGGAAAGACCGGAAAGAACGGCCCCCCGCTGGCGCAGCTCCCGCCCAGAGGTCGGCCGGGTGGACGGCGACGGCGTCTTCCACGCCCGCGCGGCGGGGACGGCCGAGGTCGTCGCGCGCCGCGGCGACGCCCGCGGCTCCACCACCCTGACGGTGCTGGGCCCGCTGGAGCGGATCGCCCCCACCCGGGAACGGGTCGGGCTCCCAGAGCCCGGCGTGGAAGCCCCCTTCGGCTTCACCGGCTTCGACGCCGAGGGGTACAGCGCCCCCGTCGATCCCTCGGACGTGGCGCTCGACTACGACCGCTCGCTGTTCCGTATCGACCCCGACCCGGCGCGCGGCGGCTTCACCGTCGCCGCCACCGAGGGCACCGAGTCCGCCTCCGGTCTGGTCCGGGCGACCGTCGCGGGGAAGAAGGCGGTTCTGGCCGTCACCGTCGGCCTGACGGACCGCGACGTGGCGCGCTTCGACGACGCCGGACGGTGGACCTTCAGCGCCGCACGCGCCTCCGGCTCCCTGACCGCCGACCCCGCCGGGCACGAGGGCACCGGGCTGCGGATGGAGTACGACTTCACCCGTTCCACCGCGACCCGCGCCGCCTACGCCAGTCCCCCGGAGCAGATCCCCGTCCCCGGCCAGCCGCAGAGCTTCACCCTGTGGCTGAGGGGCGACGGCCACGGCGCCTGGCCCTCGCTCCACCTCACCGACGCCGCCGGCACCTCGCAGATACTGCGCGGCCCGCACGTCACCTGGACCGGCTGGCGGCAAATCGTCTTCGAGGTGCCCGAGGGCGTCGCCCATCCGCTGAAGGTCCGGCGGTTCTATCTGGCCGAGACCCGGCCCGGTGAGCTGTACCGCGGCGAGGTCGTCCTGGACGGGCTGACCGCCCGGACCCCGCCGGACGTCGATCTGCCCGCCGCCGGCCCCCACCGGGACCCGCTGATCTCGACGGCCGCCGGCACGGCCGGACGCGACTGGCGGTTCGCGGTGGTCTCCGACGCCCAGTTCGTCGCCCGCGATCCGGACGGCGAAGCGGTGCGCAAGGCCCGGCGCACCCTGCGGGAGGTGAGGGCGGCCCGGCCCGACTTCGCCGTGGTGAACGGGGACTGGGTGGACGAGGGATCGCCCGGGGACCTCGCCTTCGCCCGCCGGGTGCTCGACGAGGAACTGGGGGAGGACGTGCCCTGGTACTACGTTCCGGGCAACCACGAGGTGATGGGCGGTTCCATCGGGAACTTCCGCGCGGAGTTCGGCGACGCCCACCGCTCCTTCGACCACGAGGGCACGCGCTTCATCACCCTCGACACCTCCTCGCTGACCCTGCGCGGCGGCGGCTGGGAGCAGATCCGGATGCTGCGGGAGCGGCTGGACGCCGCCGCCCGCGACGAGGGGATCGGCTCGGTCGTGGTGCTGGCGCACGTACCGCCGCGCGATCCGACCCCGCAGCGCGGCAGCCGGCTGACCGACCGGCTGGAGGCGGACCTCCTGGAGGACTGGCTCGCCGACTTCCGCCGCCGCACCGGCAAGGGGGCGGCGTTCATCGGGGCGCACGTCGGCGTCTTCCACGCCTCCCGGGTGGACGGCGTGCCGTATCTGGTCAACGGCAACGCGGGCAAGGCGCCGGCCGCGCCCGCCGGCGAGGGCGGCTTCAGCGGCTGGTCGCTGGTCGGGGTCGACAAGGGCTCCGGCCGGGACTGGATCTCGGTCCAGACCCGCGCCCATGTGGACAAGCTCTCCCTGACCGCGCCCGGTTCCGTGGCGGCGGGCGGCGCACCGGGGAGGGTCTCCGCGACAGTCGTCCAGGGCGAGGGGAGCGGCGCGCGTACGGTGCCGGTGGGCTGGCCGCTGAGCGCGGACTGGACCGGCTCGCGGGGCCTGTGCACCGGGGACGCGGAGCGGGCGCGGGCCCGGGCGGGCTGCGTGGCCCTCCTCGATCCGGTGGCGGGCACCCTGAGGGGGCTGCGGCCGGGGACGGTGACCGTGGCGGTGGCCGTGAGCGGTGAGCGGCTTCAGCGGCGGGTCGCGGTGGTGCGGTGACGCACGGCGGCGGTACGGCCGGGACGCACGCCCGGCCGTACCGCCGCTTCGAGGCGGGCCGGCTCAGTCGCGCGGCGCGGCCTGCTCCTCGCGTACCGGCTTCCGGGAGGCGCGCAGGCTGGTGATCGTGGTGACGACCAGAACGCCGCAGATGACGGCCAGCGACACCGGGGTGGAGATCTCCGGGACGTGCACGCCCTGCTCGTGGAGGGCGTGCAGCACCAGCTTGACGCCGATGAAGCCGAGGATGATCGACAGCCCGTAGGACAGGTGCACCAGCCTCTTGAGCAGTCCGCCGATGAGGAAGTAGAGCTGGCGCAGGCCCATCAGGGCGAAGGCGTTGGCGGTGAAGACGATGTACGGATCCTGGGTCAGGCCGAAGATCGCCGGGATGGAGTCCAGGGCGAACAGCAGGTCCGTGCTGCCGATGGCCAGCATGACGATCAGCATCGGCGTCATCAGCCGCTTGCCGTTCTCGACCACGAACAGCCTGGTGCCGTGGTACTGGGAGGTGGAGGGGAAGCGCCGCTCCACCAGCTTCAGCAGGCGGTTCTCCTCGTAGGCCTCGTCCTCGTGGCCCGCTGCCTCGGCGCGGGCCTCGCGCACCAGCTTCCAGGCCGTCCAGATGAGGAAGCCGCCGAAGATGAAGAAGACCCAGGAGAAGGTGGAGATCAGGGCGGCGCCGGCCGCGATGAAGATCGCGCGCATCACCAGGGCGATGAGCACGCCGATCATCAGCACGCGCTGCTGGTAGACGGTGGGCACCGCGAACTTCGCCATGATCAGGACGAAGACGAAGAGGTTGTCGACGCTGAGCGACTTCTCGGTGATGTAGCCCGCGGCGAACTCGCCCGCCGCCCGGCTCTCCCCGACGGCGTACAGGCCGGCGCCGAAGAGGATCGCCAGGACGACCCAGACGATCGTCCAGATTCCGGCCTCCTTCATGGAGACCTCGTGCGGCTTGCGTCCGCCGATGAAGAAGTCGACCGCGATCAGGGCGCACAGGCCGACGATGGTCAGCGCCCAGGTGGTCGTGGAAACGTCCATGCAGGAATCCTCCGGCTCCGGTTGCCGGAGGTCTCCTCCGCCCGGGGCCGGACCGGCCCGCGGGCCGGCGCCCCGGGGCCGGTCACACCCGGCCCGTACTGACGGGAACGCCGCATACGAGAGTACTCCCCTCCGCCCAAGGAAGAGTAAAACAGAGCCAAGGAAAGGCAAAGCCGGGGGTCGCGGTCCCGCTCGTCAACGCCCGTACCGCCGGCGGGCCTCGGCCACCCGCCCCAGCACCCTGGACAGGACCGGACTGCCGGCCGGCACCAGCGGCGGCTCGTACGTCCACGCGTGGCCGACCCAGGGGTCGGCGAGGTGGTCGTCGGGAACGGGGGTGATCCGCAGCAGTGACCGCCACAGCGGGTCGAGCACGGGTCCGTACTCCCGCGACTCCTCCCGGTCGGCGACCATCATCAGGTGGACCCCGGCGGACGGCCCCTCGTCCGCGAGGTAGCGCAGCCGGGTGACGGCGCGGTCGTCGAAACCGTGCGGGAAGTCGTGGACGATCAGCAGCTGCTCGGCCAGGTCCACCTCCGGCGGGAGCGCGTCGGTGGCACGGGTGCGCATCGCCATCCGCACCAGGTCGACACGGCGGGTCAGCCCGGCGAGCACCGGGGCGACGCCCTGCGGGCCCGTGGCGGGCGGCTCGCGCAGCGCGCCGGACTCCGTCAGCGGGGCCAGGGCGGGCCCCGCGGTGCCGGTGGGGTCGAGCACGTGCACGGTGAGCTCGCCGGCCGGGTGGACGGCGAGCAGCCGGCCGGCGACGGCGGTGGCCAGCTCGCCGGCCAGGCGGCGCGTCCGGTGCGGGTCGGCCGTGGGAGAGGCGGCCGAAGAAGCTCGTCCGGCGTCGACCCACAGCCCGCGCTCCAGGGGCAGCCGTACCAGCATGGGCACGCGCAGGCCGCTGTGCTCGGGAAGAGCGAGGTCGCCCAGGCGCACCGCCATCGGCGCCTGCGCGGGCACCCGGTAGGCGTCCCAGACCGGGCTGTCCCAGCGGGCGAAGGCGGGCGGCAGGGCCGGTTCGACGACCTCGGACTCGGCGGTGAGCTGGGCGAGATCGCGCTCAAGGGCGGCACGGGCCCGGCCGACGAGCTCGGCGCGGCGCTCCCCGGCCCGGGCGCGGGCGGCCTCCGCGCCCGGGCCGAGCCTGGAGCGCGGGTCGGCCAGCGCCTCGTCCATTTCCCGCTCCATGCGCGAGTCGGCGAAGTCGACCGCGCCGCGGTAGGCGGCGGTGGTGCGGGCCAGATCCTCGAACATGCCCCAGACCTGGTTGTGGAGCCGTTCCTCCATACTCCAGCCCGGCCCGTCGCCCGCCACGGGCCGGTCGGGCGTCCCGGGCCGAGCAGGCGGTGCGGAGGGCGGCACAGAGGGCGGCGGCGCGGCCGCCGTACGGGGCGTACGGCGGGGGTGGCGGTAGTCCACCGGCCCCGAAGCGGCGGGCGCGGGCGGTGGCGGTGCGGGTGCGGGTGCGGGTGGCCCCGTGGGAGCGGTCCGGAGCGCCGCGGCGGCTTCCGGCGGCGCGTCCGGGAGGGCCTCCGGTGCGGTGCCCGGTGCACCGGGCGGCCCGTCGACCGGCACGGTACGCCGGCCGCGCACCTCGCCTCCGGCGCGGGCCGGCGGCGGTGCCAGGGCGCGGGCAGCGCCCGAGGCGATGCCCTCCTCCACGGCGGCGGCCGCCTCGCGTGCCCGGGGCAGCCCCTGGTCCTCCAGCAGGGCGGCGAGCCCGCCCGCGTAGCCCTGGCCGACCGCGCGTACCTTCCAGGCGCCCCGCCGGCGGTAGAGCTCCACCGCGACGACGGCGGACTCGGTGCCGAGCCCGGTGACGGTGTAGCCGGCGACGTCGGTGCCGTCCGGGCCGGTGACGGCCACCACGGGAGCGGCCAGCGCCCCGAAGGAGAGCGGCCCACCGGCCCCGGTGGACAGGGCGAGCAGCACGCTGACCCGGTGTACGGCCTCGGGGAGCGCCTCCAGGTCCACCGCGATCCGGTGGTCGGCGGCGGCCTGCCGGGAGACCTCCAGCCCGGGCAGACGGGGAGAGCCAAGGTGGGCGATCCAGCCCGGCTCCCGCAGCCGCCCGGCTTCGTCGCCCAGCGTCACTCCGGCGACGACCCCTCCCGCCGACACCCGGATCTCCAGACGGCTCCCGGGCAGTGGGTGGTTCTGCCCCCGGACCAGTTCGGCCGCCATGGCCGCGCCCCCTCCCGCGTGTGTTCCGCTGTGCTCCGCATCCGGCCGGCGGCCCCCATGGCCTCCTCGCGGCCTCCTCGCGGCCGCTCGCCGCCTCCTACAGCAGGGGGGTGATCGAGGGCATCAGATCCTGGAAGGTGCGGCCGTTGGCCTCGGTGCCCAGGGCGGTCATCTGCCAGCCCTCGCCCTGGCGGTGGACCTTGGCCATGATCTGCGCGGTGTGCCGGCCGCCGCCGGTGAGGGTGTAGCGCGCCAGCTCCTGACCGTTCGTCTCGTCCACCAGCCGGCAGAAGGCGTTCTGCACCTCGGCGAAGGTCTGGCCGGTGAAGGAGTTCACGGTGAAGACGATCTGGTCGATGTGGACCGGGACCCGCTGGAGGTCCACCAGGATCGCCTCGTCGTCGCCTCCCTGCCCGGCGCCGCCGACGAGGTTGTCGCCGGTGTGCCGCACGGAGCCGTCGTCGCTCACCAGATGGCGGAAGAAGACGACGTCCACCGGCTGCTGGCCGGCGAAGAGCACGGCCGAGGCGTCCAGGTCGATCTCCTGGGTGCGGCGGCCGAACAGGCCCCGGCGGGGAGCCGCCTGCCAGCCGAGCCCCATCCGCACCGCGGTCAGGGTGCCCCCGTCGGACTTCTGCAGGCTGACCGCCTGCCCCTTGGACAAGTTGACCGTCACGTGCGTTCCCCTCTTTCCAGCCATTGTGATCGGCCGCCGTCCCCGGCGGCTGCCACGAACCCTACGCACCGCCGTCGGCGGCGCGGACGGGACGGGTGGGCTTTGTGTCGCTCCTGCAACACTTCCTCACGGCTCCGCCGCCCCGTATCGCCCCCGCATCACTTCAGGCCCGCCTCCTTCATCTGGCGCAGCTCCTTCTTCAGTTCGCCGACCTCGTCGCGCAGCCGTGCGGCCACCTCGAACTTCAGCTCGGCCGCCGCGGCCCGCATGCGCTCGGTCATCTCCTCGATGAGTTCGGCGAGTTCGGCGGCGGGCCGGTCGGTGGGCCGGCCGGCCTCCCGGCCCCTGCCCGCACCGCCCCGTGCGCGGTCGCCGTCCGCGCGGCCGAGGTCGGGCACCGGGGCCTTGGCCCGTCGCTCCTCTCCCGCGCCGGCCTTGCGGTAGCCGCTGTCCAGCAGCTCCCGGGTGTCGACCTCCTCGCGGGCGATCGTCGCCACGATGTCGCCGATCTTCTTGCGCAGGGGCTGCGGGTCGATGCCGTTCGCCTCGTTGTAGGCGATCTGCTTGGCCCGGCGCCGGTTGGTCTCGTCGATGGCCTTGGCCATCGCCGGGGTGATCTTGTCGGCGTACATGTGCACCTGGCCCGAGACGTTGCGCGCCGCGCGGCCGATGGTCTGGATCAGGGAGGTGCCCGAGCGCAGGAAGCCCTCCTTGTCGGCGTCGAGGATGGCCACCAGCGAGACCTCCGGCAGGTCCAGGCCCTCGCGCAGCAGGTTGATGCCGACCAGCACGTCGTACTCGCCGGCGCGCAGTTCGCGCAGCAGCTCCACCCGGCGCAGGGTGTCCACGTCGCTGTGCAGGTAGCGGACCTGGATGCCCAGCTCCAGGAAGTAGTCGGTCAGGTCCTCGGCCATCTTCTTGGTCAGCGTGGTGACCAGGACGCGCTCGTCCTTCTCGGTACGGGTGCGGATCTCGTGCACCAGGTCGTCGATCTGGCCCTCGGTGGGCTTGACCACGACCTCCGGGTCGACCAGGCCGGTGGGGCGGATGATCTGCTCCACCACGCCGTCCGAGCGCGACAGCTCGTACTGCCCCGGAGTCGCCGACAGATAGACCGTCTGCCCGATGCGCTTCTGGAACTCCTCCCACTTCAGCGGCCGGTTGTCCATCGCGGACGGCAGCCGGAAGCCGTGGTCGACCAGAGTCCGCTTCCGCGAGGCGTCGCCCTCGTACATGGCGCCGATCTGCGGGACGGTGACATGGGACTCGTCGATGACCAGCAGGAAGTCGTCGGGGAAGTAGTCGAGCAGGGTGTGCGGCGGGGAGCCCTTCTCACGGCCGTCGATGTGCAGCGAGTAGTTCTCGATGCCGGAGCAGGTGCCGATCTGCCGCATCATCTCGATGTCGTACGTCGTCCGCATCCGCAGCCGCTGCGCCTCCAGCAGCTTGCCCTGCTTCTCCATGCGGGCGAGGGTCTCCTCCAGTTCCGCCTCGATCCCCGCGACGGCCCGCTCCATGCGCTCGGGGCCCGCGACGTAGTGGGAGGCGGGGAAGACGAACAGCTCCCGGTCCTCGGAGACGACCTCGCCGGTGAGGGGGTGGAGCGTGGAGAGGGCCTCGATCTCGTCACCGAACATCTCGATGCGGACGGCCAGCTCCTCGTACACCGGGAAGATCTCGACGGTGTCGCCGCGCACCCGGAAGGTGCCGCGGGTGAACGCCATGTCGTTGCGCGTGTACTGGATGTCGACGAAGCGGCGCAGCAGCGCGTCCCGGTCGATCTCCTCGCCGACCCTCAGCGGCACCATCCGGTCGACGTACTCCTGCGGCGTGCCCAGGCCGTAGATGCACGAGACGGAGGCGACCACGACGACGTCGCGCCGGGTGAGCAGCGAGTTCGTCGCGCTGTGGCGCAGCCGCTCGACCTCCTCGTTGATGGAGGAGTCCTTCTCGATGTAGGTGTCCGTCTGCGGAACGTACGCCTCGGGCTGGTAGTAGTCGTAGTACGACACGAAGTACTCGACGGCGTTGTTCGGCAGGAGTTCGCGGAACTCGTTGGCGAGCTGGGCTGCGAGCGTCTTGTTCGGCGCCATCACCAGAGTCGGCCGCTGGAGCCTCTCGATCATCCACGCGGTGGTCGCCGACTTGCCGGTGCCGGTCGCGCCCAGCAGGACGACGTCCTTCTCACCGGCCGTGACGCGCCTGGCCAGCTCGCCGATGGCCGCCGGCTGGTCGCCGCTGGGCTGGTAGGGACTGACGACCTCGAAGGGCGCCGTCCTGCGTTCGATCTGGGTCTGGGGCCGCATGTCCACCACGTTACGTCCCCCCACTGACAACCGGGGGCGGCTTCCGTGCCCCGCCCGGAGCGCCGCCGGGGCACGGCCCGGATACGGCCGGAGCGCGGCCCGGCCGCCACCGGTGAGGGGGTTTTCCTTGAAGCGTTCAGGTTCTGTCCACTTCCCGCCCATGTAACCGGCCGCCGATGCCGGAATGCTTCCGGGGTCAGTGCACCGAAGACGTGAGGAGTCCCCCGTGCCCCTACGCCCCGCTGCCACCGTCACCGGTTCACTCGCCGGCCTCTGCGCGCTCGTCCTGTCAGCCGTCCCCGCCCAGGCCGCCCCGCAGGCCGCACCGGCGGCAGGGGCCCCCGTCCCGGTCGCGCACCGCGGGGCCTCCGGCTACGCGCCCGAGAACACCCTGGCCGCCGTCGACGCCGCCCGTGCCCTGGACGTCAAGTGGGTGGAGAACGACGTGCAGCGCACCAGGGACGGCGAACTCGTCGTGATGCACGACGCCACCCTCAGCCGCACCACGGACGTCGAGGAGGTCTTCCCCGACCGCGCTCCCTGGAGGGTCGCGGACTTCACCGCCGCCGAGATCGCGCAGCTGGACGCGGGAAGCTGGTTCGACCCGCTGTACGCGGGCGAGCGGGTGCCCACCCTGGAGCAGTACCTGCGGCACCTGGACCGCACCGGCCAGAACCTGCTGCTGGAGATCAAGCGGCCCGAGCTCTACCCGGGCATCGAGGCCGACATCCTGGGCGAGCTGCGCAGCGAGGGCTGGCTGGACCGGCGGCACGTGCGCGGCAGGCTGGTCGTCCAGAGCTTCGGGGCCGACTCGGTGCGGGCCGTGCACGAGCAGGCGCCGGCCGTCAGGACCGGCTTCCTGGGCACCCCCGCCGTCGAGGAGCTGCCGCTGTACGCGCGGTTCAGCGACCAGATCAATCCGCCCCACACCACCCTGACCGGGGAGTACGTGCGGCGGGTCCAGGCCCTGAAGGGCCCCCACGGCAAGCCGATGGAGGTCTTCACCTGGACGGTGAACGGCGCGGAGGCGGCCCGCCGGGTCGCCTCCATGGGCGTGGACGGGATCATCTCCAACTACCCGGACGTCGTCCGGGACGCCACCCGGTCCGGCGCCGGGGACGCCGTCCGGGACGGCGGGCGGAAGGAGTCCCGGGAAGAGGGGCCGGAGGAGGCACTGGAGGAGGCGGTGGAAGAGGCGCGGGAGGCGGCCCGGGAGGCGGCCCGGGAGGCGGGCATCTCCTTCCCCGCTCCCTGACCTCCCGGCCACCGGACCCGCCGCGGGCCGCGTCCGCATACCGGCCCGCGGCGGGGGCCGTTTCCGTAGACTCGCCCCATGACCGAGACACCGGCCGAGGGCGCCGTCACGACCGCGGCCTGGACCGTACGGGACACCCCGGTCGGCCCGCTGCTGCTCGCGGCGACCGGGCGGGGGCTGGTGACCGTCGTCTTCCACGCCCAGGAGCGGACGGTGCGCCGGTGCCTGGCCCGGCTCGCCGCGCGACTGGGCGCCGAACCGGCTCCCGGCGGGGACGACCCGGTCCTGGCCGAAGCGGCCCGGGAGCTGGACGCGTACTTCAGCGGCGGGCTGCGGGAGTTCTCCCTGCCCCTGGACTGGTCCCTGACCTCAGGGTTCAACGAACGGGTGCTGCGGACGCTGGCCGCCTCCGTGCCCTACGGCGGCACCGTCGGCTACCAGACCCTGGCCGACCGCGTCGGCGAGCCGGGCGCGGCACGCGCGGTGGGTGTCGCCATGGGGTCCAACCCGCTGCCGGTCGTGGTTCCGTGCCACCGGGTGGTGGAGAGCGGCGGCGGGCTGGGCGGCTTCGGCGGCGGGCTGGAGACCAAGCGGGCACTGCTCGCGCTGGAGGGGATCCTTCCGGCGCCGCTGTTCTGACACCTCGCCCCACGCTCCACGTCTCACGCCCCTCGCCCCTCGCCCCCTGTGGCGAACCTCGCTTCCCGCGCCTCCTCCCCCGGCCGCCTCCGGCTGGCAGACTGCCTTTTCGTGAAGGACACCTCCCAAATCGCCGACGCTGCTGACAGCCCGTCGGGCATACCCGGTCCCCGCGGCGCCGCCGCGGTCCCCCGCGGAGCGGGTCTGGCCGCACTGCGCCGCCGCACCACCGCCGTGCTCGTGGCGGGCCAGATCCTGGGCGGGCTGGGCGTGGCCACGGGCATCGCGCTGGCCGCCGTGCTGGCCGAGGAGGTCAGCGGTTCCGAGGGGCTGGCCGGTCTGGCGATGACGTCGTCGGTCCTGGGCACGGCCGTGCTGTCCCTGCCGTTCGCCGCCCTGACCGCGGCGCGCGGCCGCCGCGCGGGCCTCACCCTGGGCTATCTGGTCGGAGCGGTGGGCGGGGGCGTGGTGGTGCTCGCCGCCGTCCTGGGCAGCTTTCCCCTCCTGCTGCTGGGCACGGCGGCCTTCGGCGCGGGTTCCGCCGCCAACCTCCAGGCCCGTTTCGCCGCCGCCGACCTCGCCGAGCCCGCCCACCGCGGACGGGCCATCTCCACGGTGGTGTGGGCCACGACCGTCGGCGCGGTCCTCGGTCCGAACATCGCCGCCCCGGCCGGGCGGAGCGTCCGGGGCCTGGGCGTCCCCGAGGCGGCGGGCCCGTTCCTGTGGGGCGCGGGTGTCTTCCTGCTGGCCGCGGCGCTGGTGTTCGTCCTGCTGCGGCCGGATCCCCTGCTCACCGCCCGCTCCCTGGCCGCCGCCGACGGGCACGCCCCGCAGTCCGCCGAGAGCCGCTCGCTGCGTGCCGGGCTCCGTGCCGTGGCCGCTTCGCCGCGGGCCCGGCTGGCCCTGGTGGCCGTCGCGTGCTCCCACACCACCATGGTCTCGATCATGGTGATGACCCCGGTCGACCTCGGCCACCACGGCGCGGGCATCGAGCTGATCGGCCTGGTGATCAGCATCCACATCGCGGGCATGTACGCCTTCTCCCCGCTGATGGGCTGGCTGTGCGACCGGATCGGCCGGATCCCCGTCGTCCTGGTCGGCGTCGCGGTGCTGGCGTGCGCGGCGCTGGTCGCCGGTACGGCGGACGGCGACCACGTCCGGAGCGCCACGGGCCTGTTCCTCCTCGGGCTGGGCTGGTCGGCGGGGCTGGTGGGCGGTTCCACCCTGCTCACCGACTCGGTGCCGCACAGCGCCCGCGCGGCCGTCCAAGGGCTGTCCGACCTGTCCATGAACGCCGCGGCCGGGGCGGGCGGCGCGCTCGCCGGCCTGGTCGTCGCGCAGGCGGGCTACGGCTGGCTCAACGCGATGGGAGCGGCCCTGCTCCTGCCGGTCGTCGCACTCGTCCTGCACCTGAGGTTCCGCCCGCCGGCCCCGGACGGCCGGTGACACGTTTTGTCCCTGCCGCGCCGCGGCGGCACGCCGGGCCCCACGGGCGCACCGCACCCACCGCCGTACCGCACCCGTCGCCGCACCGCTTCGGCGCGCGGGCCGCTTCGGCGCGCGGGCCGAAGCGCCCCGGTCACCCCCTCGGGTACACCTGGAAGGCCACGGCCCGCCGCCCGCCGGTGTGTTCGGCGAGCATGTCCATCACACCGGTGACGAACTCGCGGGCGTACTCGGCGGGCTCCTTGTCGCTGAGCGCCCCGATGTAGGCACGGTGCTCGGCGAGGGAGGCGACGGCCCGGTCCACGTCCTCCCGCGCCACCTCCACGGCGTGCGTCGGCTGCGCCGACCCCGCGACCGCCACCCAGCGCACCCCGTCCCACGGCTCCAGGCCCTGGTCCGCCAGGTCGGTGAAGATCCAGCGGTTGCCCGCGTCCCCGGCCGCGTCCAGCACCGCACGGCCGACGGCCCGGTGGTCGGGGGTGTTCCAGTTGACGCCGCCCCAGGTCTCGTGGTGGTTGAGTGTGACAAGCAGGTCGGGCCGGTGGCGGCGGATCGCGGCGGTCAGGTCGCGGCGCAGGGCGACGCCCTCCTCGACGACCCCGTCCCGGTGGTCCAGGAACTCCACCTTCTCCACCCCGACCACGGCCGCGCTCGCCCGCTGCTCCGCCTGGCGCACCCGTGCCGCCCGCTCGGGCTCCATGGTGTCGATCCCGGCCTCGCCCCGGGTGACCATCAGATAGGCGACCTCCCTGCCGGCGGCGGTCCACCGGGCGATCGCGGCGGCGGCGCCGTACTCCAGGTCGTCGGGGTGCGCGACGATCGCGAGCGCACGGTTCCAGTCCTCGGGCATGGGGCTGAGCCGGCCGTCCACGGTGGCCTCCTTCGCGGCAGCGCTGTGAGTCGGTTGTGCCGTACCGGGCCAGTATGCGCCCGGGTCAGCGCCAGCCGTACCGCCGCTGGAGGCTGTGCACGACCCGGTTGAACCTCGCCCGGTCCAGCGCGCACGCCTCGCGCCGCATCCCCTGCGGATGGACGCGCAGCACCCGGTCCAGATCCACCCACGAGTCCCGTCCTGAGCGGTCCCAGGGACCGGATCCGAGCGGCACCCAGTCGTGCTCGCCGTCCCGCCGCCTGCTGGAGAGCTGGACGGCCAGCAGGGTTCCGGCCGCCTCGCGCGCCACGACCAGGACGGGCCGGTCCTTGCCCCGTCCGTCCATCTCCTCGTACGGCACCCAGGTCCAGACGATCTCTCCGGGGTCGGGGTCGCCGTCCGGATCGGGCGCGTAGACCGTCCGCACGGCGCCCATCTCGTCCGCCCGCGCCTGTGTCGTCGCGGTCGGCCCCCGGCTTCCCGGAGCGTCCTCGAGCCCGTCGGCCGTCCTCATCCCGTCCATCGCCATGGGAACACGCTATCGGCGCCGCCTCCGCTCCCCGCCACGCGGTCCGCCGGCCGGGGCGAGCGCGGCGTCTTGGCGGGGCGCGGGGCTCCGGGGAGCATACGCCCATGCGCAGCGACCTCTTCGCCTCCGAGAACATGGTCCGGCCGGCCACCGCCCCCGGCATGTCCCTGCAGAATCCGCAGTCGATCCGGTACGTGGTGGACGGCGAGTGCTACGCCCGGCAGGGCGCGATGATCGCCTTCCGGGGAGATCTGAGGTTCGAGAGGAAGGGGCAGGGGGTGGGGAACTTCCTCAAACGCTCCGTCACCGGCGAGGGGCTCGCCCTGATGTCCGTCCGCGGCCGGGGCGAGGCCTGGTTCGCCCACGACTCCGCCAACTGCTTCCTCGTCGACATCGACCCCGGCGACAGCCTCACCGTCAACGGGCGCAACGTCCTCTGCTTCGACGCGACCCTCCAGTACGAGGTGAGGATGGTCAAGGGCGCCGGCATGGCCGGCGGCGGCCTGTTCAACAGCGTCTTCACCGGGCAGGGCAGGCTGGGCGTGATCTGCGAGGGCACCCCCGTCGTCATCCCCGTCTCCCCGGGCAGCCCGGTCTTCGTGGACACCGACGCGGTCGTCGGCTGGAGCGCCCGGCTGGACACCTCGCTGCACCGCTCGCAGAGCTTCGGCTCGATGATCCGCGGCGGTTCCGGCGAGGCGGTGCAACTCAGGCTGGACGGCGAGGGGTTCGTGATCGTGCGTCCGAGCGAGTCGCGTCCTGGCGGCCAGTCGTCCGGCTGACGCGGCACAAGTCCCGTGCGCCCTGCGGCCGGTGTGCCGGTACTCACACGGCAGGCCCGGAAACGGGCCGGGGCCGATACGGTGTGAGCGTGTTGCCTTCCCCCCGCTTTCTGTCCCGGTCCCCGCACAGGCTCTGCTGTTTCAACGGATCCCCCCACCGGCGCCCCCTGCGGGCGCGGTGCCGTCCGGCGGCCGGGAGAGGGTACGCCAAGCGCCCGCCGGCCAGGGCCGGGGCGGAGCCCGGACGGACGGTCGTCTGCCCGCGGCTGTGCGGCCACCTGCCGCCCCCGCCGCCGCCCGCGGCCCACTGACCACCGCTCACACCGGCCGCGGGGCCACAAGAGCCACGAGGCCACAAGAGCCGCGGGGGCCGCTGGTTCAGGAGTACGGGCAGTGGCGGACTCCGTCGAGACGCAGGCAGCCGCCCTCTCCCGTCCGCCAGGTGTACTCCTTGGGTTTCCCCTCCTCGGGGAAGGTCACGAGCGTGCTGTTCCTGACCTCGTAGCGGCCCGTGACCATAGTCGCCCCGGTCTCCCGGGTGTAGACGCCGTCCTCGTAGAAGCTGAAGACGGTCGTGTCGAAGTTGGTGGACCGCTCGGTGCTCCAACTGCCCACCAGCTCCGGGGGGATGGACCGGCCGCCGGCGCCGGCCTCCCCGGCGGCGGCGCCGTCCGGCCCCCCGGTGCCGTCCGTCTGCCCGCATCCGCCCAGCAGCAGCACACCGGTCGCCGCCAGTGCGGCCGCAACCGTTCGCCGTGTCGTGCCCACGACCCCCGCCTCCAGTCCGTTCGTTCGGCGACGCACGGTACCTTCGCCGTCACCGCGGCGAGGGCGGTGTGCGGGGATGCGGCCGCTTCCGCGGGGAAAGTCGGTCAGTTCGTCTCCCCGTCCGGGCTCCTGTCGGCGTACGCCGTCTACGACCGCGGCCGGACGCCCGCGCCGCACCGCGCGGAGGCGGTGCGGCGCGGGCGAGGCGAGCGAGTCGTCTCAGCACCAGCCGCTGATCGGGCCGTTGACGCCCGACCACACATAGGCGTCGCTGATCCAGGTGCCGTCGCTGAGCCTGTTCCACAGGCTCGTGGTGCCGTAGCGGCCGGTGTGCGAGGTGCCGGAGGCGGAGCAGGAGACGGTGACCGTGGCTCCGTCGGCGACCGAGCCCGCGATCGCGTGACCGGTGCCCGGTCCGGTGCGTTTGTTGACGTGACCGCCTCCGTTGGCGTCGATCACGGCCTGGTTCAGACCCAGCGCGCCGTAGTTGTACAGGGTCCCGCCGGCACCCACCCGCCGGCTGCCGTGCATCGCCGAGCCCTGGTAGGCGGCGGAGCCGTTGTAGATCACCCACTTGCCCAGGTTGTGTCCCGCGAGCGGGATGTACGAGCCGTTCTGGATCAGGCCGAAGTGGACGTGGCGGCCGTAGGCGGCGCCGCCGCAGGTGACGTCCGTGCCCGTGTAGCCGAGGAACGCGCCGGTGTTGACCCAGCCGCCGTCGGTGTTGATGTTGTTCCACAGGTGGTAGTAGTCGGTGGCGTAGCCGCGGTCGTGGACGACCCGTATCCAGCCCCGGCACATGGTGTAGGCCGTTCCCTGCCGGGCGGCGCGCACCACCTCGTCGCCCCCGGCGAAGTCCAGCGAGCTCCATGGCGCCGCGCTGCCGCTCCAGCCGTGGGGGCCGCTGGTCATGACCGTGTTGGCGCCGACGGTCGTCGGCAGCGCCATGCCGGTGCGGTAGTCGCCCGCTCCGTACGCGACGACCTCGCCGCCGGGGCCGCTGCCCCCCGGGGCCCGGTCCTGTCTGTCCCGCCTGTCCCGCCTGTCCTGCCTGTCCTGCCTGCCGTCGAGCGCGGCGAACAGGGGCTTCTCCTCGGGGTCGACCAGCGGGGAGCGCCGGGACAGCTCGGCGAACCGCTCCTCGCCCTCCAGGGCGACTCGCCAGCTCCCGCCCTCGCGCTCGGCGAGGAACAGCCAGCCCCTGGGCATCCGCTGCGAGCCGGGTTCGGTCGCCAGCACCGCCGTGCCGAAGGCCCATCCTCCCGTGTCGCGGGTGACGTTGACGCGCGTAGCGTCGTGCGCTGCCGCGACTTCGGCCTCGGCGCGCCCGCGTTCGACGAGGCGTTCGGTCACGGCCGCCTCCGGGCCGGCGCCCTGCCGGTCACCGGCGGCGGCCCCCGCCGGGGCGGCCAGGGACAGCGCTCCCGCCAGGGTCAGCACGGCGGTGGCGATGCCGGTGATCCGACGGGCCTGGGGTCTTCTCCAGCCGAACATACGGTCCTCCTCGGCAGCCGGAGGCACCGCTTGCGACGGCACCTCCGATTTGAATGAACACCGTCAAGCTAAAAGGTGTCGCATCCCCTGCCAAGTACGCCTCCGGGAGCCCGGCGTCTCCCGTCCGGGTGCTCCCGCCGGCCTCAGTACAGGCTCAGCCCGTACGCGGCCAGGATCTCGGTGACGGGCTGGTAGTACGTGGCGCCGCCGTAGACGCAGTTGCCGCTGCCGCCCACGATGACGCCGAGGGCCGTGGTGCCGGAGAAGGCGGGGCCTGCGGTGTCACCCGGCTCCGAGCAGGCGTTCGACATGAACAGCCCGTAGACGATGCCGCCGGGGTAGCTGACCGTGACGTTGACCGCGGTGACCGTGCCGCAGCGCAGCCCGGTGGTCCGGCCCACATGACAGACGGACTGGCCCACACGGGGGGAGGCGGCGCCGGTGATGTCCCGGACGGCCCCGCCGCCCAGACTCACCTCTCCGGGGTAGGACAGGGTGGTGTTGGTGTAGCGGATGATCCCGTAGTCGTTGCCGGGGAAGCTCCGGGCCGCGGTGGTGCCGACCGGCACGGTCCGTGCGGCGTCGGCGTACCAGGTGGTGGGCTCCGAACCCATGCAGTGCCCCGCGGCGAGGCCGTAGTACGCGGTGTCGCGGCGGGCGTTGAAGGCCACCATGCAGCGGTGGCCCTGACTGTCGTACAGCACGTCGCCGCCGCGGACGGCGATCGGCGCCGCCGAAGCGGAGGTGGTGGAAGTGGTGGAGGTGGTGGAGGTGGTGGAGGCGGCGGAGGCCGCGGGCGCGCCGAGGAGCACGGTGACCAGAGCGGCCAGTAACGCCAGGACGGTCGCGGGTACGGGCGGGCGTCTCATGGTTCCTCCCGGTGGGGACGGTGCCGGCGGATGCTGCCGGTACCCCCATGCTGGGGAAGACCGGCCCTCTCCACCAGAGCGCCCTCTCCACCTCCCGCCCCGCCGCCCGGCCCGGCCGCCCGCCCTCACGGCGGGGCTCAGCCCCCGCACTGCCGGAGCATCGTCTCCTTGTCCGGTCCGGTGACCGGCATCTCGTATTCCAGGGCCACCTGCGCGAAGCGCACCGCGTAGGCGCAGCGGACCGGCTTGTTCGGCGGCAGCCAGGAGGCCGGGCCGGAGTCGCCCTTGGCCGAGTTGGCGCGGCCCTCGACCGGCAGCAGGTTCAGCGGGTCGTTGGCGAGCCGCTCGCGCTTGTCCTCCGGCCAGCGGGACGCGCCCATCTGCCAGGCGTACGACAGCGGCACCACATGGTCGATCTGCACCTCGGCGGCGTCCTGCTTCTTCCAGTCGATCTCCTCGCCCGTGTAGGGGTCGGCCAGCGTCATGGCGACGACCACGCAGTCGGAGCCGGAGCGGAAGCGCAACTCCTCGCCGTCACGGGCGAGCAGGTCGTTGCGGGTGTCGCAGCCGTTGCGCGCCAGCGGCACCCCGTCGGCGGTGTCCATCCACGCGTAGCCGAACTCGTCCCGGTCGTACCCCGTCCTGGGGCCGCGTCCCTTGGTCGCCAGTTCCGACACGATCTCGCGGGCCCTCTCGCGGTCCGCGGCGGAGGAGACCGGCGCCAGTCCCGGCTCGGTGCCCTCCTCGTTCTCCAGCGGGCTGACGGCGCGTCCGGCAGGCGCGCCGGACTCCGTCGCCGGGGGCGGGACTTCGAGGTCGATCGTCTCGCAGCCCGTCAGGAACAGGGCGGCGCTCAGCGCGACGGCGGCGGTGGAAACCGGGCGGAGGACTGGTATCGGCACGGGCTGTCCAGGGATCGGGGCGGGTGTACACGGCGGGCCGGTCACTGCGGACAGAGGCGGCCCACAGCCCATCATCCCCCGGTGCCCGGGGCGAAATCCGATTGCCCTCCCCCGGCGGGTGGAGGACGGTGGGTGGCTGTCGAAACCGATCGGTCCCACGGGGGCGCCTCATGACCAGTCACTTCGGAGCCATCGGCCTCGAGGTGGGCGGCAGGCAGGAGTACGGCGAACTGCTGCGGCGACTGTACGCCCCCGGCCGCTCGGAGCCCGTCGGCGGGGGTGCGGTGCGGGTGGTGTGGACCGGCGCGGGCGGCGCGGGCGGCGCGGGCGGCGCACGAGTCGAACTGGAGATCGACGGCGAGGGTTCCCTGACGCATGTACTGCCCGCTCTGGTGCCCCGGGGGGCGCCGGTACCGGTGCGCGGTATCACCCTGGCCCCGGACGGGGTCGCGCACATGGAGCTGCTGGACGGCGAGGGCGGCCGGACGCTGTGCCCACTGCCGGTGGAGCTGACCGACCGCGTGGAGTTGCGCGCGCTGGGCAGGCGGCAGGGCGGCGCGCCCGGGGCCGGGCGCGGCGGGCGGCCCGTGCGGCCTCACGGGAGGAAACCGCCCGGGCAGGCGCCGGGCGGGGCCGCGCGGCGGTCAGACAGCGGTCAGGCGGCGCGGTCGCCGAAGCGGGCCGCCTCCCAGAAGTCCGGCCGGGGGTCCAGCGCCGCCGCCAGGCGGAAGTGGCGCAGCGCCTCCTCGTCGCGGCCCGCGCGCTCCAGGGTGCGGCCGAGGGCGAAGTGCGCGAAGGAGTTGTCCGGTTCGCGCTCCAGGACGACCAGGAACTCCTCCTCGGCGGCTCGCAGCTGGGCGCTGAGGAAGAACGCGCGGGCACGCAGCAGGCGGACGGACGTCTTCTCCGGGAAGGCCGTGACGACGGACTCCAGGAGCTTCAGCGCGCCCCTGGGGTCGCGGGCGGCCAGCAGCTGCTCCGCGGCACGGTACTGGATGACATGGGTCTCGGGCGTGGTCTCGGGCACGTCGACGCCTCCTCGACCGGGATCGGCCGCGTCGCACTGGCCGCGGGATCACGGGTCCTTCGGGTACGGGGGTGCTTACCGGGGCGTCGCGGGACGTCCGGGAACGTCCTGGGACGCCCCGGTGTACCGCCACGGCAACGCACCGCCGCGCGGGCATATTCCCGCTGCCCTTGTGCGGGGATTCTTCCCGGCACGGGGAGTCGTCAAGCACACCGCCGCGGCCGCGCCCACCGCCCGCCGCGTCCGGCCCGTCGTCCTCAGGCCCGTCGTCCTCAGGCCCGCCCGCCGGCGCGTTCCCTCAGCCGCCGCCAGACCTCGGCGACCTGGGGCTCCAGCTTCTCCAGCGGGCCGTCGTTGTCGATGACGATGTCCGCGACCGCCAGCCGCTGCTCGCGCGTCGCCTGGGCGGCCATCCGGCCCCGGGCGTCCTCCTCGTCCATGCCGCGCAGCCGCACCAGCCGGTCGAGCTGGGTGGCCGGGGAGGCGTCGACGACGACCACCAGGTCGTACAGGGGCGCGAGACCGTTCTCCGTCAGCAGCGGCACGTCGTGCACGACCACCGCGTCCTCGCCGGCCGTGCGCTGGAGTTCGGCCGAGCGCGCCCCGACCAGCGGGTGGACGATCGCGTTGAGCGCCTTCAGCTTCCCGGGGTCGCCGAAGACGATCGATCCGAGCCCGGGCCGGTCCAGGGTGCCGTCCGGGGCCAGGACCTCCTCGCCGAACTCGGCGACCACCGCGGCGAGCCCCTCGGTGCCCGGCTCGACGACCTCGCGGGCGATCTTGTCGGCGTCGACGATCACGGCGCCGTACGCGCCGAGCAGCCGCGAGACCTCGCTCTTGCCCGCGCCGATTCCGCCTGTCAGCCCCACGGAGAGCATGGCCGCGCCTCCACCTGTGTCCGTGCCCGCACCGCGCCCCGCGCCGGGCGGCGGGGCCGCGTACCGCACACGGGTTCGCCCGCGGCGGCTGCCGTCACCCTACCCAAGCGTGGGCGGAGCCCCGGTCAGGGCCGGGGGCCGCCGTCGTCCCCCGCACCGCCGGCCTCCCCGTCCCCGGTCCCGTCTCCGTTCTCGCGCTCGGCCAGGAAACGCTCGAAGACCTCCCCCAGCTCCTCCGCCGAGGGCAGCTCGGCGGGTTCGGCGACCAGGCTGCCGCGGGTCTCGGCCCCGGCCACGGCGTCGTACTGCTGCTCCAGACCCCGGACGACCGCGACCAGTTCGCCGTCCCCCTCCGCGAGCTGCCGCTCGATCTCCTCCCGCACGCGGTGCGCGTCGGCGCGCAGCGCCTGGGTGACCTCCGGCAGCACCAGCCCGGTGGCCGCGGTGATCGACTCGACCACGGTCAGGGCGGCCTCAGGGTAGGTGGAGCGGGCCACGTAGTGCGGGACGTGCGCGGCGAAGCCCAGTACGTCGTGGCCGGACTCGGCCAGCCGCAGTTCCAGCAGCGAGGCGGCGCTGCCGGGGACCTGCGCCTCGTCGAAGGGCATCTGGCGCACGGGGGTGAGGTCCAGGCGGTTGCCGTGCGGGGTGAGGCCGACGGGGCGGGTGTGGGGCACGCCCATGGGGATGCCGTGGAAGCCGACGGACAGCCGCACGCCGAGCCTCTCGACGATCTCGCGCACGGCGGCCGTGAACCGCTCCCACTCCACGTCCGGCTCGGGGCCGGCCAGCAGCAGGAAGGGGGTGCCGGTGGCGTCCCGCAGCAGCCGCAGTTCCAGCCGGGGGGTGTCGTAGGACGCCCAGTGGTCGCGCCGGAAGGTCATCACCGGCCGGCGGGCGCGGTAGTCGACGAGGCGGTCCACGTCGAAGCGGGCGACGGTCGTGCGCGGGCCGCCGTCCAGCAGTCCTTCGACGATCTGCCCGCCGGTCTCGCCGGCGTCGATGAAGCCCTCGAAGTGGTAGAGCATGACGGGCCCTGCACTGCCCGGCTCGCCGATGACCGCCTCGGCCTCCGCCAGGCCGGTCGGATCCCATGCGTACAAACCCTGCGGGTCCAGCACCTTCGCCGCTCCTCCGTGTCGCTTCCGTCTGTCGGCAACATCCGCCGCCGCGTGCGCATTCCCCTGACCGGGTGACCGGAAGGCCTCTCCGGCACCGCATCGTGTCATCTTCGGTGCGTTCCCCGGCACCGGGGTCTCCCGGCGTCCCCCGCGGGGGCCGCGCGACGGGGCGGGAACGCCACATGGCCCCCTCCCCGGGCGGGGAGGAGGCCATGCTTCATGCGCTACCGCGGGCCTCCGCGGGCCGGCCTGCCGGCCGCGGTGGCCCGGCGGGTCAGCTCTGGCCGCCCGCGAGCTTCTCGCGGAGGGCCGCCAGGGCCTCGTCCGACGCCAGGGCGCCGGAGTTGTCGCCCGACTCCGAGGAGTACGAGCCGCCGCCACCGCCGGCGCCGCCGCCCTGCGGGGCACCGCCGGCGGCACCCTCGGCCTCCGCCTGGGCGTCGGCCTCGCGGGACTTGAGCACCTGCGCCTGGTGCTGCTCGAAGCGCTGCTGCGCCTCGGCGTACTGGCGCTCCCACTCCTCGCGCTGCTTCTCGTAGCCCGGCAGCCAGTCGTTGGCCTCCGGGTCGAAGCCCTCGGGGTAGATGTAGTTGCCCTGGTCGTCGTAGGACGCGGCCATGCCGTACAGGGTCGGGTCGAACTCGACCGCCATCGGGTCGGCGCCGAAGGACTCGTTGGCCTGCTTCAGCGAGAGGCTGATGCGGCGGCGCTCCAGGTCGATGTCGATGACCTTGACGAAGATCTCGTCGTTGACCTGGACGACCTGCTCCGGGATCTCCACGTGGCGCTCGGCCAGCTCGGAGATGTGGACCAGGCCCTCGATGCCCTCGTCGACCCGGACGAACGCGCCGAACGGCACCAGCTTGGTGACCTTGCCGGGCACGACCTGGCCGATCTGGTGGGTCCGGGCGAACTGCTGCCACGGGTCTTCCTGGGTCGCCTTGAGCGACAGGGAGACGCGCTCGCGGTCCATGTCGACGTCCAGGACCTCGACCGTGACCTCCTGGCCGACCTCGACGACCTCGGACGGGTGGTCGATGTGCTTCCAGGACAGCTCGGAGACGTGGACCAGACCGTCCACGCCGCCCAGGTCCACGAAGGCGCCGAAGTTGACGATCGAGGAGACGACGCCGGACCGCACCTGGCCCTTCTGGAGGGTGGTGAGGAAGGTCTGGCGAACCTCGGACTGGGTCTGCTCCAGCCAGGCGCGGCGGGAGAGGACCACGTTGTTGCGGTTCTTGTCCAGCTCGATGATCTTGGCCTCGAGCTCCTTGCCGACGTACGGCTGGAGGTCGCGGACACGACGCATCTCGACCAGGGAGGCCGGCAGGAAGCCGCGGAGGCCGATGTCGAGGATGAGACCACCCTTGACGACCTCGATGACGGTACCGGTGACGATGCCGTCCTCTTCCTTGATCTTCTCGATGGTGCCCCAGGCCCGCTCGTACTGGGCACGCTTCTTCGAGAGGATCAGGCGGCCCTCCTTGTCCTCCTTCTGGAGGACCAGGGCCTCGATCTCGTCACCGACGGCGACGACCTCGTTCGGGTCGACATCGTGCTTGATCGACAGCTCTCGGGAAGGGATGACGCCTTCGGTCTTGTAGCCGATGTCGAGCAGGACCTCGTCCCGGTCGACCTTCACGATGACGCCGTCGACGATGTCGCCGTCGTTGAAGTACTTGATCGTCTCGTCGATCGCGGCGAGGAAGGCTTCCTCGGAACCGATGTCGTTAACCGCAACCTGCGGGGTGGTCACGGTGGTCTCGGTGCTGCTCGTCATGTGGAAAAGGGCTCCGGTACGGACATTGAAGTCGTAGGTACTGCTACGCCGAGAGCCCGTATCGCACTGCCGAAGCCGGACAGCCTGAGAGGTGCTCAACCGAAGATCTCCGGGGAAACCACGAGCACCTCGACAACCGAGGGGACATACAACAGATGCGAGCGCGACCTGCTCCGTCCGAGGCGCGCAGGCCCGCAGCGCAACTTGTAGCATACGGGGGCAGCCGGGCGGGGTCAATGCGCGAACGAGGACACACGGGACTTTGGTCCCAAATCCGGCACAAGTCGCCGGATCCGCGTCCCGTTCCCGCCTCCTCGAGGCCCGCACCGCCCCCCGGCGTTTCCCTTCCGGCCCCGCCGGAACCGAAGGCTACGACGACGGGCGAGATGAACCAGGACAGCGAACCAGAGCCGGAGGCCACCCGCCGCGACGCGGACGCCGCCGAGAGCAGCCGGGCCGGCCGCGGCTGGTGGGACCGGAACGCCGACGACTACCAGCGCGAGCACGGCGGCTTCCTCGGCGACGACCGCTTCGTGTGGGGCCCGGAGGGCCTGGACGAGGAGGAGGCCGGTCTGCTGGGCCCGGCGGAGCGGCTGGCCGGCCGCTCGGTGCTGGAGGTCGGCGCCGGGGCGGCGCAGTGCTCGCGCTGGCTGGCCGCGCGCGGGGCGCGCCCGGTGGCCCTGGACATCTCGCACCGGCAGCTCCAGCACGCACTGCGCATCGACGGCGCCGCCCCGGCGTTCCCCCTGGTGCAGGCCGACGCCGGGGCACTGCCCTTCGCCGACGGCTCCTTCGACCTGGCCTGCTCCGCGTACGGGGCGCTGCCCTTCGTCGCCGACCCGGTGCGGGTGCTGCGCGAGGTGCGCCGCGTCCTGCGGCCGGGCGGCCGGTGGGTGTTCTCCGTGACGCACCCGGTCCGCTGGGCCTTCCCCGACGAACCGGGTGCGGAGGGGCTGACGGTCGCCGCCTCCTACTTCGACCGCACTCCCTACGTGGAGCAGGACGAGCGGGGGCGCGCCGTCTACGTCGAGCACCACCGCACCCTCGGCGACCGCGTGCGCGACCTCACCGCCGCCGGGTTCCGCCTGGTGGACCTGGTGGAGCCGGAGTGGCCCGAGTGGAACCGGCAGGAGTGGGGAGGCTGGTCGCCGCTGCGCGGCCGGCTGATCCCGGGCACCGCGATCTTCGTCTGCGAGCGGGACCGGCGGCACTGGGAAGGAGCTTCCGGGGAGCCTTAGGAGCGCTGCGAGGATGGGGGCATGCCCCTGCGGACCGACGCCCTGAGCCGACTTCCCGTACGCACCGTCCTGCCCGCACTGGAGGCGGCCCTCGACACGCGCGGGGCGGCCGTGCTGTGCGCCCCGCCGGGCACCGGCAAGACCACCTTGGTGCCGCTCGCCCTGGCCGGGCTCGCCGGCCCGCGGGAGGGGGCTGCGGCGCGGCGCGTGCTGGTCGCCGAACCGCGCCGGATCGCGGTGCGGGCCGCGGCGCGGCGGATGGCCTGGCTGCTGGGCGAGCCCGTCGGCGCGAGGGTCGGGTTCACCGTGCGCGGGGAGCGGGCGGTCGGACCCGGCTGCCTGGTGGAGGTGGTGACCACCGGGGTGCTGCTCCAGCGGCTCCAGCGGGACCCGGAGCTGCCCGGGGTGGACACGGTGGTGCTGGACGAGTGCCACGAGCGGCATCTGGACGCGGACACCGCCGCCGCCTTCCTGCTGGACGTACGCGCCGCGCTGCGGGAGGAACTGCGTCTGGTCGCCGCCTCGGCCACCACCGACGCCGGCGCCTGGGCCCGGCTGCTGGACGCGCCCGTGGTGGAGGCGTCCGGCGTCTCCCATCCGGTGCGGGTGGTGTGGGCGCCCCCGGCCCGCCCGGTGCGCCCCGCCCACGGCACGCGGGTGGATCCGGCCCTGCTGGAGCACGTCGCGGACACGGTGCGCCGGGCGCTGCGGGAGGAGGAGGGCGACGTGCTGTGCTTCCTGCCGGGGACCGGGGAGATCGCCCGGGTGGCGGCTCTGCTGGACGCAGGTGCCGGCGCCGAGGTGCTCCAGGTGCACGGGCGGGCCCCGGCCGCCGTCCAGGACGCGGTGCTGGCGGGTCCGGCCGGACGGCGGCGGGTGGTGCTGGCCACGGCGGTGGCCGAGTCCAGCCTGACGGTGCCCGGGGTGCGGGTGGTGGTGGACGCCGGGCTGTCCCGCGAGCCGCGCACCGACCACGCCCGGGGGCTGAGCGCGCTGGCGACGGTGCGGGCCTCGCGGGCATCGGCCCGGCAGCGCGCGGGACGGGCCGGACGTGAGGCGCCGGGGGTGGTCTACCGCTGCTGGCCGGAGGCCGAGCACGACCGGCTGCCGCGCTTCCCCTCCCCCGAGATCGCCGTCGCCGACCTCACCGCCTTCGCGCTGCGCGCGGCCTGCTGGGGGGATCCGGACGCGCGTGGACTGGCGCTGCCCGACGCGCCCGCGCAGGGCGCGATGGCGGCGGCCCGCGAGGTGCTGCGGGCGATCGGCGCCGTGGACGCGCGGGGGCGGGCCACGGAACGCGGGAAGGCGATGGCCTCGCTGGGCCTGCACCCCCGGCTGGCGCGCGCCCTGCTGGACGCCGCTCCCCGGGTGGGGGCGCGGCCGGCGGCCGAGGTGGTGGCGCTGCTGAGCGAGGAGCCGCCCCGGGAGTACGGCGACGAGATGGCGGCGGTGTGGCGCACCGCGCGCCGGGGCCGGGACGCCTACGCCGCCCGCTGGCGCCGGGAGGCGCGCCGGCTGGAGGGCGCCCTGCCCGGCGGGCGCGGCGGGCAGGAGTCCGCGGGAGCGGCCGACGACGCGGCCGCCGCCCTGGTGGTGGCGCTGGCCTTCCCCGAGCGGGTGGCGCGCTCGCGCGGCGAACGGGCGTATCTGATGGCCTCCGGCACCCGCGCCGAACTCGCCCCGGGGTCCGGGCTGCGCGACGCCACCTGGCTGGCGGTCGCCGTCGCCGACCGGCCCGTGGGGGCCGCCTCCGCGCGGATACGGCTGGCCGCGGCGGCCGACGAGGAGACGGTGCGGGAGGCGGCCGGGGCCCTGTACTCGGAGGCCGAGGAGATCGGCTGGTCCGCCGGGCGGCGCGATGTGGTGGCCCGGCGCGTGGAACGGCTGGGCTCGATCGAACTGTCCTCCCGCCCCCTGCGCGACCCCGGCCCCGCGCCGGTGCGTGCGGCCCTGCTGGAGGGGCTGCGGCGCGAGGGCGTGGGGCTGCTGCGCTGGACGCGGGAGGCCGCGTCGCTGCGGCAGCGGCTGGCCTTCCTCCACCGGGAGCTGGGCGAGCCGTGGCCGGACGTGTCGGACGAGGCGCTGCTGGCACGGGCGGACGAGTGGCTGGACGGGCTGCCGGGCCCGGTGCGGCAGCGGGCCGATCTGGAGCACGCGGACGCCGGCCGGCTGCTGAACGCGCTGCTGCCCTGGACCTTCGGGGACGCCGCCCGGCTGGACGAACTGGCGCCGGAGCGGATCGAGGTGCCCTCGGGCTCGCGGGTACGGGTGGACTACGGCGGGGAGCGGCCGGTGCTCGCGGTCAAACTCCAGGAGCTGTTCGGCTGGCAGGAGGCGCCCCGCCTGGCGGGCGGCCGGGTGCCGCTGCTGGTCCATCTGCTGTCGCCCGCGGGGCGGCCGGCGGCCGTGACCGCGGACCTGGCGTCGTTCTGGCGCGACGGCTACCGCTCGGTGCGGGCCGAACTGCGCGGCCGCTACCCCAAGCACCCCTGGCCCGAGGACCCGGCGGCCGCCCGGCCGACCGGGCGTACGACCGCCGCGGCGCGGCGGGCTTCCGGGCGGGGAGGCTGAGCGGCGCCCGCCGTGCCGCGGGGTCCGGTGGCCGCCGGACCCCGCGGCACGGCGGTTCAGTCCTCCTGGCGGGCCTGGACGGTGGGGCCGGCGGTCGGGGCGGGGGTCTGCTCCCCGTCGTCCTGCTGGCCGCTGCCGTCCTCGCCCGGCTCCCCGGGCTCGTCCGGGTCCTCCGGCTCCTCGTCCCCGCAGGGGTTCTCCGGGTCTTCCGGGTTCTCCGGGTCCTCGGCGGGCTCGTCCGGGTTCTCGGATTCCTCCGGGTCCTCGGAGTCCTCGCCCGGCTCCCCGGTCGGGGCGGGGGAGGACGGGTCGGCCGGCTCCTCGGTGCTCCCGCCGGGCTCCTCCGGGCTCTCGGGGCCGTCCGGGCTCTCGGGGTCGTCCGGCTCCGCCGGGCAGCCGGGCTCGTCCGGGTTCTCGGGCTCCTCCGGCTCCTCTCCAGGCTCCTCGGGGTTGTCCGGTTCCTCCCCGGGCTCTTCGGGCTCTTCCCCGGGCTTCTCGGGGTTGTCCGGTTCCTCCCCGGGCTTCTCAGGCTCCTCGCCGGGCTCCTCCGGGTTGCCCGGCTCGTCCGTGCCCTCCCCGGGGTCGTCCGGGTCCTCCCCGGGTTCCCCGGGCTCCCCGGGATTGTCCGGTTCCTCCCCGGGCTTCTCGGAGTCGTCGGGCGGAAGAGGGGTGACCGTACCGTCCTCGGAGACGGGCGGCTTCGGGGAGGGCTTCCCGTCCTCCCCCTTCTCACCGCCGTCGCCGCCCCTGCGGTCGTCGGCCTTCTCCCCCGGTCCCCCGGTGGAGCCGCCGGCCGGCTCGCCGCCCGGCCGTGCGGGCCGCGACTCGTTGCCCGCGCCGGGGCTGTCGGGCAGCGTTCCCTCGCCGTCGGGCACCTCGTGGACGCCCTTGCGGTAGAAGTCCAGCCAGGACAGCACCGTCCGCAGGTACTCCCGCGACCGGTTGTAGCTGAGGACGGCCCGTTCCAGATCGGCCGGGTCCGACAGGTTCCTGCCGCCCGCGCACAGGTAGCGCCCCGCGGCGAGGGCGGCGTCGTAGATGTTGTTCGGGTCCTCACGGCCGTCGCCGTTGCCGTCCGCGCCCCAGTTGGCCCAGGTGGACGGGATGAACTGCATCGGCCCGACGGCCCGGTCGTAGCGGGTGTCGCCGTCGTACGCACCGCCGTCGGTGTCCGAGATGTGCGCGAAGCCCACACCGTTGAGCGCGGGCCCGAGGATCGGCTTGTGGGTGGTGCCCCGGGCGTCCACGGCTCCGCCGCGCGCCTGCCCGGACTCCACCTTGCCTATCGCGGCCAGGAGTTGCCAGGGAAGGTTGCAGCCGGGCCGCTCCTCGCCCAGGGTCCGCTCCGCCCGCTTGTAGGCGGCCAGAACGGTGGCGGGTATGCCGGACTCGGCGGGACCGGTGACGTCCGGCAGATCGCTGGAGGATTCGGGCTTGTCCGGCTTGACCAGCGGCGGAAGCTCGGTGTGGTAAGGGGAGTTGCCGTCGGCGGGAAGGTCGGGGGACTCCGGGGAGCCGGCCGCCTCCCTGCCGCCGGGTTGCACCAGTTCCAGGCCGGGCCCCTGGGACGCGGTGAGCGCGGCCATCGCCGCCGCCGCCACCGCGGTGCTGGTAACGCCCCTTCGGACCCTGCCCACGAGCCGCCGAGCCGCCATCTGCCAGACCCTCCACGCTGTATGTCACGCGCTGCCGCGCCGCATCCGCCGGATGTGGCGTCCCTCAGACGCTCTGTACGGTTGTGTACGTCCTGTGTGCCCGGTTCCCCCGGCACCTGCCGCATGTCCGTGCCCCGGCCGCACCGCCTCCCTCGTGAGGCGTAACGAACGGGACACTACGGCAAGTTCGGCACCCGATCCACCACATCCGAGGACGACGCGGCAACGCACACGACCGTTCCACCGGACGTTCACCGCCGTGTGCCGCCCGGGGGCCGGCGCCGGCCCCCGGGCGGCACACGGCCCTCCGCGACCGCCTCAGTGGGCGGCGTCCTCCCAGTTCCCGCCGGAGCCCACGGAGACGTCCAGCGGCGCCCTCAGCCGGACGGCTCCGGCCATCTCCCGGCGCACCAGCTCCTCCACCGCCTCCCGTTCGCCCGGGGCGACCTCCAGCACGATCTCGTCGTGCACCTGGAGCAGCATGCGCGAGCGCAGCTCCGCCTCGCCCAGTGCCCGGTCCACCTTCAGCATCGCGATCTTCACGATGTCCGCGGCGGTGCCCTGGATCGGGGCGTTGAGCGCCATCCGCTCGGCCATCTCGCGGCGCTGGCGGTTGTCGCTGTTGAGGTCGGGCAGGTAACGGCGGCGGCCCAGGATGGTGTGGGTGTAGCCGGTGGCCCGGGCGTCCTCCACCACCCGGTGCAGGTAGTCGCGCACCCCTCCGAAGCGCTCGAAGTAGGCGTCCATCAGCCTGCGCGCCTCGTCGGCGGTGATGCCGAGCTGCTGCGACAGGCCGAAGGCCGACAGCCCGTAGGCCAGCCCGTACGACATGGCCTTGATCTTGCGGCGCATCTCCGGGTCCACCCGGTCCTTGGGGACCTCGAAGACCTGGGAGGCGGCGGTGGTGTGCAGGTCCTCGCCGGAGGTGAACGCCTCGATCAGGCCCTCGTCCTCCGACAGGTGCGCCATCACCCGCAGTTCGATCTGGCTGTAGTCGGCCGTCAGCAGCGACTCGTAGCCCTCGCCGACCACGAAGCCCCGGCGAATGGCCCGGCCCTCGTCGGTGCGCACCGGGATGTTCTGCAGATTGGGGTCGGTGGAGGAGAGCCTGCCGGTGGCGGCGACCGTCTGGTTGAACGTGGTGTGGATGCGGCCGTCGGCGGCGATCGTCTTGATCAGGCCCTCGACGGTGGTGCGCAGCTTGGACTGCTCGCGGTGGCGCAGCATGATCACCGGCAGCTCGTGCTCGGTCTGCGTCGCCAGCCAGGTCAGCGCGTCGGCGTCCGTGGTGTAACCGGTCTTGGTCCGCTTCGTCTTCGGCAGGCCCAGCTCGCCGAAGAGCACCTCCTGCAGCTGCTTGGGCGAGCCGAGGTTGAACTCGTGGCCCACCGAGGTGTGCGCCTCGCGCACCGCCTGCTGGACGGCCGCGGCGAACTGCTGCTCCATACGGCCCAGCCACTCGCGGTCCGCGGCGATGCCCGCCCGCTCCATCCGCGCCAGCAGGCCCGAGGTCGGCAGCTCGATGTCCTGGAGCAGACCGGACGCGCCGACCTCCGTCAGCCGCCCGGCCAGCGCCCCGCCCAGGTCCAGGGCGGTGCGGGCCCGGGCCATCAGCGCGTCCGCCTCGGCCTCCTCGTCCGCGCCCAGCGCCAGCTGCCCGCTGCTCTCGGCGGGCCGGGCCGGCTCCCGGCCCAGGAACTCCACCGACAGCGCCTCCAGGGCGAACGAGCGGCGGCCCGGCTGCACCAGGTAGGCGGCCAGCGCGGTGTCCATCGTGACGCCGGCGACGCTCCAGCCGTGCTCGGCGAAGACCCGCATCACCGCCTTGGCGTCGTGCATGACCTTCGGCCGGTCCCCGTCGGCGATCCACTCCGCGAACGCCCGCTCGTCGGCCTCGTCCAGCTGGGCGGGGTCGAACCACACCGCCGGCCCCCGTCCTGTGGCCAGGGCGATCTCGCCGACGCTTCCCGCGCCCAGCTTCCAGCTGTCGACGGTGGCCACGCCCAGCGGATCGGTGCCGGACGCGGCGTGCTCGGCCAGCCAGGGGGCCAGCTCACCCGCGCCGGCGACCACCCCGTCGACCTCCACGCCGTCCGCCGGGGCCGCCTCCTCCTGGCCGGACGCGCCCGGGTCGACCGCGTACAGCCGGTCGCGGAAGCCGGTGTTGCGGAACTCCAGCGCGTCCAGCACCACCTCCAGCGCCCCCCGGTCGTACGGCGCCCGCGCCAGGTCCGCCGGGCCGGCCGGCAGCTCGACGTCGCACACCAGCGCCGTCAGCCGCCGGTTGAGCCGGACGCTGTCGAGGTGGTCGCGCAGCTTCTCCCCGACCTTGCCCTTGACCTCGTCGGCCCGCTCCAGCAGCTCGGTGAGGGAGCCGAACTGCCTGATCCACTTCGCGGCGGTCTTCTCGCCCACCCCGGGAATGCCGGGCAGGTTGTCCGACGGGTCGCCGCGCAGGGCCGCGAAGTCCGGGTACTGCTCGGGGGTCAGGCCGTACTTCTCCTCCACCTTCCCGGGGGTGAAGCGGGTCAGCTCCGACACTCCCCGCGTGGGGTACAGCACCGTCGTCGCGTCGTTGACGAGCTGGAGGGAGTCGCGGTCACCGGTGACGATCGAGACGTGGAAGCCCTCGGCCACCGCCTGCGTGGCCAGGGTGGCGATGATGTCGTCCGCCTCGAAGCCCTCCACCGCGAACCGCCGGACGCCCATCGCGTCCAGCAGCTCGCCGATCAGCTCCACCTGCCCCTTGAAGCCGTCCGGGGACTTGGAGCGGTTCGCCTTGTAGTCGGCGAACTCCTGGGTGCGCCAGGTCGTGCGTGACACGTCGAAGGCGACCGCCAGATGGGTGGGGTCCTCGTCGCGCAGCGTGTTCGCCAGCATCGAGGCGAAACCGTAGATCGCGTTCGTCGGCTGCCCGGTGGTGGTGGAGAAGTTCTCCTCGGGCAACGCGAAGAACGCCCGGTAGGCGAGGGAGTGCCCGTCCAGCAGGAGCAGGCGCCGGTCCTGGGACTCGGGCGGTTCGGAGGAGTTCGCTGCGGTCGCTTTCGATGCTTTGTTGGCCACGCCCCGATCCTGCCACGCACCACCGACACCGGATCACGGGCCGCCCTGGAGCCACTGTCGCGTCCCGGTGGAGCGTGGCAGGATCTGCGGCCATGAGACGCAGGCCGCCCGCCACCGATCCCGTCCAGGACGCCCCCCGGGTCGGCGCCCCGCGCCGAAGCGCCGCCGGGCTGCCCGCCGTCGCCCGCTCCCTGCGCATGGCCGGGGAGCAGATGGGGGTGCGGCGCACCGCGCTGACCCTGCTGAGGGTCAACCAGGAGGACGGCTTCGACTGCCCCGGCTGCGCCTGGCCCGAGCCGGAGCGGCGGCACACCGCGGAGTTCTGCGAGAACGGCGCCAAGGCCGTCGCCGAGGAGGCCACGCTGCGGCGGGTGACCCCCGCCTTCTTCGCCGAGCACCCCGTGGCCGACCTGGCGACGCGCTCCGGGTACTGGCTGGGGCAGCAGGGCCGCCTCACCCACCCGATGTACCTGGCCGAGGGCTCCGGCCGCTACGAGCCGATCGGCTGGGACGAGGCCTTCGAGATCGTCGCCGGCGAACTGCGCGCCCTGGACTCCCCCGACGAGGCCGTCTTCTACACCTCCGGCCGCACGAGCAACGAGGCCGCCTTCCTCTACCAGCTCCTGGCCCGCTGCCTGGGCACCAACAACCTGCCCGACTGCTCCAACCTGTGCCACGAGTCCTCCGGCGCCGCGCTGACCGAGACCCTCGGCGTCGGCAAGGGCAGCGTGCTGCTGGAGGACCTCCACCGCGCCGATCTGGTCATCGTCGCCGGGCAGAACCCGGGCACCAACCACCCCAGGATGCTCTCCGCGCTGGAGAAGGCCAAGCGGGGCGGCGCGCGGATCATCACCGTCAACCCACTGCCCGAGGCCGGCCTGGAGCGGTTCGACAACCCGCAGACCCTGCGCGGCCTGGCCGGTTCCGGCACACCGCTGACCGACCTGTTCCTGCAGATCCGCATCGGCGGCGACCAGGCCCTCTTCCGTGAGCTGTGCCGCCGGGTGCTGGAGGCCGACGGCGGGGTGGACGAGGCCTTCGTCCGCGAACACACCCACGGCTACGAGGAGTTCGCCGCCGCGGCCCGCGCCACCGACCCCGCCGGTGTGCTGCGTGCCACCGGGCTCGCCCCGGCCGACATCGACCGCGCCGCCGAGCTGGTGCTGGCCTCGGAGCGCACCGTGGTGTGCTGGGCCATGGGCCTGACCCAGCACCGGCACGCCGTACCCACCATCCGCGAGATCGTCAACCTCCTGCTGCTGCGCGGCGCCGTCGGCCGCCCCGGCGCCGGGGTCTGCCCGGTGCGCGGCCACAGCAACGTCCAGGGCGACCGCACCATGGGCATCGTCGAGAAGCCCTCCGGCGCCCTGCTGGACGCGCTGGAGTCGGAGTTCGGCGTCCCCATGCCGCGCGAGCACGGCCTGGACGTGGTGAACTCCATCCGCGCCCTGCGCGACGGGCGGGCGAAGGTGTTCTTCGCCCTCGGCGGCAACTTCGTCGCCGCCTCCCCCGACACCGAGGTGACCGAGGCCGCGATGCGGCGGGCCCGGCTGACCGTGCACGTGTCCACCAAGCTCAACCGCTCCCACTGCGTCACCGGCGCCCGCGCCCTGATCCTGCCCGTCCTCGGCCGCACCGAGCGCGACGTACAGGCATCGGGCGAGCAGTTCGTCACCGTCGAGGACTCCATGGGCGTCGTCCACGCCTCCCGCGGCCGCCTCGCCCCCGCGAGCGGGCACCTGCTGTCCGAGCCCGCCGTCGTCTGCCGGCTGGCCCGCCGCGCCCTGGGCCCCGCCCACCCCGTGCCCTGGGAGGAGTTCGAGGCCGACTACGCCACGATCCGCGACCGCATCGCCCGCACCATCCCCGGCTTCGCCGACTTCAACGCCCGCGCCGCCCGCCCCGGCGGCTTCACCCTGCCCCACGCCCCACGCGACGAGCGCCGCTTCCCCACCGCCACCGGAAGAGCCAACTTCACCGCCGCGCCGCTGACCTGGCCGCATCTGCCGCCCGGCCGCCTGCTGCTGCAGACCCTGCGCTCCCACGACCAGTACAACACCACCGTCTACGGCCTCGACGACCGCTACCGCGGCATCAAGGGGGGCCGCCGCGTGGTCCTCGTCCACCCCCGCGACGCCGCGGAACTGGGCCTGCCGGACGGCTCCTACGCCGACCTCACCAGCGAGTGGGACGACGGACGCGAACGCACCGCGCCCGGCTTCCGCGTCGTCCACTACCCCACCGCCCGCGGCTGCGCGGCCGCCTACTTCCCCGAGACCAACGTCCTGGTCCCCCTCGACGCCACCGCCGAGACCAGCAACACCCCCGCCAGCAAGTCCGTGGTGATCCGCCTCACCCCCGCCCCCGGGCCCGCCGGCCCCTCTGATAAGTAAGACGGTGCAGAGCACATCCATCACCCGCCGCACGGCCGTGCCCCACCGGCCCCGGCACGACGATCGGAGCCACGCGCCCATGGGCGAGCCGACCAGCACCGTCTTCCCCCAGGAGATCCTCGACCAGTGGGCCGGGCTCGGCATCGACCTGCCCGCCCTCTTCTCGGCCGGCCGCCTCGGCGAGCGCATGGGCCTGGTCATCACCCACGCCGCCCCCGAGAAGGTCGTCGGCACCCTCCCCGTCGAGGGCAACACCCAGCCCTACGGGCTGCTGCACGGCGGCGCCTCCGCCGTCCTGGCCGAGACCCTCGGCTCCGTCGGCGCCATGCTCCACGGCGGCCCCACCAGGATCGCCGTCGGCGTGGACCTCAACTGCACCCACCACCGCGGACTGACCTCCGGCACCGTCACCGGTACCGCCACGCCCGTGCACCGCGGCCGGTCCACCGCCACCTACGAGGTCGTCGTCACCGACGAGCAGGACCGCCGCGTGTGCAGCGCCCGGCTCACCTGCCTGCTGCGCGACGCACCCGCCGGTGCTTGGGGCAACTGACGACCCTCACCGAAAAACCACAGGTCACGGGGTTCTGCAGAGCCCGGTCGGTGCGCTTTGATACCTCTCCGGGCCGCCACCGGGGCGGCCAGGGACGAAAGGGCACCGATCGTGCGGGCCACACGCCTGACATCCCGGAAGCGCGCCGCCGCCGTCACCACGGCCGCGGCCGCTCTGGCCATGGCCGCCGCGCTCCCCGCCGCGGCCATCAGCACCTACAACTCCTCCCCCGCCCCGGAGCGGACCGAGGTCGGGGCGCTGGTCGTCACCTACGACCACGACGAGGACGCCACCACCCCCGACCGCGTCGACTGGTTCTGCTCGGGCACCATGATCGACCGCGACACCTTCCTCACCGCCGCCCACTGCACCACCGACTGGCCGGCCGGCGCCCGCTTCCACGTCTCCCTGGAGCAGGACGTACGGGCCGCCCTCGACGCGGCCGCACGGGAGCATCCCGGCGACCCGGCCGCCGTCGCCGCGGCCGTCGCCGTCGAGGGCACCGCGCACAACCACCCGCAGTACCCCGGCCCCGCCACCGACACCCGCGACATCTCCGTCGTGGAGGTCCCCGCCGACGAGATGGCCGGCCGCTGGGACTTCACCCCGGCCACCCTGCCCACCGCCGGACAGCTCGACACCATGGGCCCCCGGGCACTGGACGGCACCGGCTTCACCGTCGCCGGCTACGGCACCCAGGAGGCCCAGCGCGGCCCCGGCGGCCACACCCACCCCGGCGGCGGCGTACGGCTGAAGGCCCCCACCTCCTTCAACGCCCTCAACGAGGCGTGGGTACGCGTGGCCATGACCGCCCCGCAGGGCAACGGCGGCGCCTGCTACGGCGACTCCGGCGGCCCCAACTTCGCCGAGATCGGCGGCGAACGCGTCCTGGTCGGCACCACCATCACCGGTGACTCCCCCTGCTACGCCACGAACGTCGCCTACCGGATCGACGCGCCCGGCGCCCGCGCCTTCCTCGCCCCCTACACCGACCTGCCCTGACCGGCGCACCGTCTCCGGCCGCCCTTGGACCGAAGACAAAAACGGCGGTGCCGCGGCGACCTCCTGGTCGCCGCGGCACCGCCGTTTCCACGGCCGATGAGGGGAGTCGTCAGGCGCCCTCGCCCAGATAGGCCGCCCGCACCCGCGGGTCCGACAGCAGCTCGGACGCCCCACCCTCCATCGCCACCGCACCGGTCTCCAGCACATAGCCGCGGTCGGCCATCCGGAGCGCCTGCGCGGCGTTCTGCTCCACCAGCAGCACCGTGGTGCCCTGCTCGTTGATCTCCTTGACGATCTCGAAGATCTGCTGAACGATCAGCGGCGCCAGACCCATCGACGGCTCGTCCAGCAGCAGCACCTCCGGCTTGCCCATCAGGGCACGGCCGATCGCCAGCATCTGCTGCTCACCGCCCGACAGCGTCCCGCCCAGCTGGCTCTTGCGCTCCCCCAGCCGCGGGAACAGCGTGAACACCCGGTCCATGTCGGCCTTGTCCACCGACTTGAACCGGTACGCCCCCATCTGGAGGTTCTCCCGGACCGTCATCCGCGGGAACACCCCGCGCCCCTCGGGGACGTGGCCGATGCCGAACCGGACCAGATCGTGCGGCTTGATGCCATCGATCCGCTCCCCGTGCAGCAGCACCTGCCCCTCGCGCGGCGCGATCATCCCCGACGCCGTCCGCAGCGTGGTCGTCTTGCCCGCGCCGTTGGCGCCGAGCAGCGCGACCACCTCCCCGCTGCGAACCGTCAGGTTGACGCCCTTGAGCGCCTCGATGGCGCCGTAGAACACCCGCAGATCACGCAGCTCCAGCACCACCGGGGCGGCCGGCTCGCCGCCCTGCGGCTCCTTCTTCAGATCCGTGGTGACGCTCACTTGTGCTCCTTGGTGTCCCGCTGCGGCGCCCCGGCATCGGCCCCGGAACCGGCATCGGCCCCGGAACCGGTGTCGGTGTCGGCTCCGGACCCGGCGTCCTCCTGCGCCCCGGCCCCCTCGGCGGCGGCCGGGGCCACCGCGGCCCCGTCATCCTCGGCCACCGCGCCCAGGTACGCCTCGATCACCGCCGGATCCCGCTGCACCTGCGACGGCGAACCCTCGGCGATCTTCTTGCCGAAGTTGAGCACCATCACCCGGTCCGCCACCGACATCACCAGCCGCATGTCGTGCTCGATCAGCAGCACGCTCACACCCAGCTCGGTGTTGATCCGCCGGATCAGCTCCTCCAGCTCCAGCTTCTCCGTCGGGTTGGTGCCCGCCGCCGGCTCGTCCAGCAGCAGCACCTGAGGATCCGTCGCCAGCGCCCGCGCGATCTCCAGCCGCCGCTGGTCGCCGTAGCTCAGCGACCCCGCCAGCTCGTTCATCTTCCCCAGCAGACCGACGTACGACAGCACCTCGTGCGCCCGGCGGTCACTGGCCCGCTCCGCCTTCCGCGCGTTCGGCAGCCCCAGCATGATCGACACCGGGCCGGCCTTCAGCCGCGTCTCCGCCGCGATCTTGACGTTCTCCAGCGCGGTCAGCGCCCCGAACAACCGGATGTTCTGGAACGTGCGCGCCAGACCCCACTGGCTGACCACATGCGGCTTGGCGCCCAGCAGCGAGTGCTCACCGCCCTCGCGCGGACGGAAGACGATCCGCCCCTCCTGCGGCACGTACGCGCCCGTCAGCGAGTTGAACAGCGACGTCTTGCCCGCGCCGTTGGGCCCGATGACCGCCAGCACCTCACCGCGCCGCATCCGCAGCTCGACGTTGTCCAGACTGGTCAGACCGCCGAACCGCAGCGTCACGCCCGACGTCTCCAGCACCAGCTCACCGGCGCCGGCCGAACCGCCCGCCGGTCCCTGCTCCTTCTTCACCGTCTCGGTGGTCACGGCTGCCTGCCTTCCGCCGGGCCGGTCGCGTCGGCTCCGCCGACTCCCACCTCCGCCATCCGCAGCTCACGCTTGCGGCGGCGGGAGGGCAGCACGCCCTGCGGCCGGTAGATCATCATGATGACGAGGAGAGCGCCCAGGTACATGTACCGGTCCTTGGGATCCACCCACTCGCGCAGGTACTCCGGCAGCCACACCAGGAACGCGGCGCCGAACAGCACCCCGGGGATCGACCCCATGCCGCCGAAGATGACATAGGCCAGCACCAGGATCGACAGCAGGATCGCGAAGTTCTCCGGATTGAAGTACCCGGCCTTGCTCGCGTACGCCACCCCGGCCACACCGGAGGTCGACGCACCGATCGCGAACGCCATCAGCTTGTAGCGCACCGTGGGCACACCCGTGGCCGCCGCGGCCACCTCGTCCTCGCGGATCGCCGTCCACGCCCGGCCCACCTTGGAGTGCTCCAGCCGCAGGAACAGGAAGATGGCCAGCACGATGAAGACGACCAGCAGCCAGTAGTACGGCATCGGGTCCAGCTTCCACTCGTAGGAGAAGAAGCCCACATCGACGCTGAACCGCTCGACCTTCACACCGCGCGCGCCCTCCGTCACCCCGTCGGCGTTCTTCGCCATCAGGTAGACGATCTCGTGGAAGCCCAGCGTCACGATCGCCAGGTAGTCGCCCCGCAACCGCAGCGTCGGAGCACCCAGGATCACCCCCGCCACCAGACAGGTCAGCACCGCGATCGGCAGCACCAGGAAGTTGTTCAGCGCCACCGGCGGCTGGACCGGCAGCGCCCCCGTCCAGTACGCCGCGCTGTACGCGCCGATCGCGAAGAACGCGATGAAGCCCAGGTCCAGCAGACCCGCCCAGCCGATCACCACGTTCAGGCCGATCGCCAGCAGCACGAAGATCGCGATCTGGTCCACCAGCACCTGCTGCCAGTACCGCTCGACCCCCAGCGGCCCGAACACCACCAGCGCCAGCACGGCCGTCAGCACGCCCATCCGGACCCGCTTGTCGGCCGACCACACCTGCCGGATCTGCTCCAGCGGGCCGGCGGAGACCTTCTTCGTGCCCTCCACCGCACGGGAGGTCTGATCGGTGAGGAACTCCCGCACCGCCCAGACCGCCAACGCGATCGCCAGCCAGATCCACAGGCCGACACCGGTGAAGTCCTCGCGCAGTGCCAGGAACAGATCCTGGGTGGTGCCCTCCTCGCCCGTCATCAGCCTGAGCGTCACCGCCAGCGCCAGCAGGGCCCCGAGCCGCCGCCAGCGCGGCTCCTGGTACCAGTGCACCTTCCGCAGCCGGGCCGCCGCCGACAGCGGCGCCGTCGCGCTCTTCGGCGAGTCCTGCCCGGCGCCTTCCGCAGCCGATGTCTTGATGCTCACGCCGTCCTCCCCACACGCTCGCCGAGAATTCCGGTCGGACGGACCATCAGCACCAGCACCAGCACCACGAAGGCGCCGACGTAACGCCAGTCATCCCCCCACAGGCCCACCGTCATGGTCTCCACCACGCCCAGCATCAGGCCGCCCAGCATCGCGCCGCGCACATTGCCGATACCGCCCAGCACCGCCGCCGCGAAGGCCGTGATACCGGGCAGGAAGCCCATCGTGTACCAGACCTGGCTGTTGGTGCCGAACAGGAAGCCGGCCGCACCGCCCAGCAGACCGCCGAGCACGAACGTCCGGGACACCACCTTGTCGATGTCCACGCCCATCAGCGACGCGACCTCCGGGTCCTGCGCCACCGCGCGGATGCCCGAGCCCATCTTCGTGCGGTTCACCACGTAGTCCAGGCCGATCATCATCGCCACCGCCGACACCAGGATCAGCACCTGCGTGATCGTCAGCTCGGCGCCGAAGACGCTCAGCACCTTCTTGTTCTCGTACATCGACGGCATCGGCAGCGGATTGCGGCCGAACAGCTTGCCCGCCAGGTTGTACAGGAAGAACGAGGCGCCGATCGCGGTGATCAGGAACACCAGGCGCGGCGCACGGTGCCTGCGCAACGGCCGGTACGCCACCCGTTCCAGACCGAAGGCCACCGCACCGCCCAGCGCGGCACCCGCCAGCATGCCGATCAGGACGTAGGCGACCGAGCCCATGCCGGAGGGCGTCGACTCGGGAATCAGGGCGGTCAGGGCCAGCAGGCCCCCGTAACCGCCGAACATGAAGACCTCGCTGTGCGCGAAGTTCAGAAGCTGGAGCACGCCGTACACCAGCGTGTAGCCGATGGCGATGACGGCGTAGAGACTGCCGAGCACCACCCCTAGGACGAGGAAGTCCCAGAACTCACTGAGGGACATCGAACTGTCTTCCTTGTGGGAATGTGCCGCCCGGCCGTGCGTTCAGCACTCGGGGAACGGGCGGCGCGAGGATCACGGAGGCGGACGCCCGGTACGAAGGCGGTGTCCGCCGGGTGTCACACCGGCCGGCGCGGGAGCGAACCCACCGCGCCGGCCGGCCGGAAGCGTCGGCCGGCTCAGCCGGCCAGCTCGTCGATGCTGCCCTGGTACTCGATGCCCTCGCCCTTGACCTGGTACAGGTAGATGGTCTGGTTGGTGAACTCACCCTTGTCGTCGAAGGAGAACTCCTTCGTCAGACCCTTGTACTTCGCCGCGCGCAGAGCGTCCACCAGCGCCTGGCGCTCGACACCGCCGTCCTCGTGGAGCTTCTTGATCTCCTCGATGATCATCATCGCGGCGTCGTACGACTCGGCCGAGTACGTACCCGGAGCCTGCTTGAACTCCTTCTCGTAGTCCGCGGCGAACTTCTTCGTCGCGTCCTCCTTGGTGGCGTCCGTGCACGGGCAGGTCAGCAGCCAGCCGTCCGAGGCGTCGCCCGCCAGCTGTATGAACTGCGCGTCGTTGGTGCCGTCACCCGACATCGCCACACCGTCGAAGCCCGCCTCCTTGAGCTTCTTGGCGAACGGGCCGGCGTCCTGGTAGTAGCCCGCGTAGATCAGCGCGTCCGGCTTGTTCTTCGTGACGTTCTTCGCCGCGGCGCTGTAGTCCGGCGTCTTCTGCGGCACGCTCTGGCGCACCACCTCGACACCGGCGGCCTTCAGGTCCTTCTCGGCGACGTCCGCCAGGCCGATGCCGTAGTCGGTCTTGTCGTCGACCACCACGACCTTCTCGGCCTTGACCTTGGCCGACAGGTACTTCGCCATCCCGGCGCCCTGGGCGCTGTCGTTGGGCACCGCGCGCAGGAACGTCTCGTAGCCCTTGGTCGTCAGGTCCGGGCGCGTCGCCGACGACGACAGCGCCACCAGGCCCGCGGCCCCGTAGATCTCGGCGGCGGTGTCCGCCGGGCCCGAGAACGCCGGGCCGATCACCGCGACGACGTCCTCGTCGTCGATCGCCTTCTGCGCGGCGGTGGTCGCCTTGTCCGGCAGGCCCTGGTCGTCGACCGGCACGTACTCGACCTCGAACCCGAGGTCGCCCTCGGCGTTCGCCTGGTCGATCGCCAGCTTGATGCCGTTCTCCATGTTCTGGCCGAGCTGCACGTTGTCGCCGGAGAGCGGGCCCTGGAAGGCGATCTTGTACGCGTCGCCGCTGCCACTGTCCCCTCCGCCGCAACCGGTCAGCGCGAGCGCGCCGACGGCCATGGGAATGGCCAGCTTGACGATGGTCTTGTTGAGCACGTGGAACCCCCTGGAGCCTGCTCAGATCACGACGATCGCCGTACCGTTCCGGCGTCGCGGTCCGCACGTACGTACGTGCGGCGTGGCCCGGAATCTATTGCCCCAGAAGCAGACCAGATAGGTGAGAGCGGCAGATGTGATCTCCCTGTGACCTGCGCCATGCGCCGGAAACAGAACACTCCTTACCGGAGAACGGACAGAAAGGGAAAGATCATCAGGGGTCGGACTCGTGAATTCTTCGACCCCGGACCGCAAATGCCCACCCCCGCGCCCCGCCCGCCACCGCACACGGCCCGCACGGGGATCCGGCAATCCTCCGTCCCCCGCCAACACCCCGGCTCACGCGGGGCCGGTGCCGGGCCGCGAACGGCCCCACCCCCCGCCCCCCGCGCCCCGGCACTGGCGACGCCCCGGCCGGAACCGGCCGGAACCAAGCGGCCCCGCACGGGCGTCACCGCTGCTGCTTCTTCTCCTCCGCGTCCTGGATCACGGCCTCGGCCACCTGCCGCATCGACAGCCGGCGGTCCATCGAGGTCTTCTGGATCCACCGGAACGCGGCCGGCTCACTCAGCCCGTACTGCGTCTGCAGCACCCCCTTGGCCCGGTCCACCAGCTTCCGCGTCTCCAGCCGCTGCGCCAGATCGGCGACCTCCCGGCTGAGCACCTTCATCTCGTTGAACCGCGACACCGCCATCTCGATGGCGGGCACCACGTCACTCTTGCTGAACGGCTTCACCAGATACGCCATCGCACCCGCGTCCCGCGCCCGCTCCACCAGCTCGCGCTGCGAGAAGGCGGTCAGCATCAGCACCGGGGCGATCGACTCCTCGGCGATCTGCTCGGCCGCCGAGATCCCGTCGAGCACGGGCATCTTCACATCCATGATCACCAGATCCGGCCGGTGCTCCCGGGCCAGATCCACGGCCCGCTGCCCGTCCCCGGCCTCGCCGACGACGGTGTAGCCCTCCTCCTCCAGCATCTCCTTGAGGTCCAGGCGGATCAGCGCCTCGTCCTCCGCGATGACGACCCGCGTCGTCTCCGGAGGCACATGCGCCCGCTCGCCGGCCGCGCCGGCCGTGCTGTCGGCGCCGTCGTCGGTGCTGATGGGCTCGGGGATGTCCGCGGTGCTCACTGGGCTCCTCGTTTTCCGGCCAGGTGGACCACAAGAGCCTACCTACCTCCTGTATGTTTGAGGTACGGCGGTCGTCCGCTAACCTTCGTTTTGAAGGAAGCCCCGGTAGTCCAGCGGCGAGAGACACGGTGCTCAAACCACCGACAGCGTGGGTTCGAATCCCACCCGGGGCACATTGCCTTATTTTCCAAAGCGTCCACCGCTTGGGAATCTTCACGCTTTAAGGTGAACGAATCTTCGATTGCCCCTATCGAGAAGGTTCCGCGTACATGCTCGCGAGCATGTACGGCCTCGCCACGCGGAAGCGCGTCCTCGCCCTCGTCGACCAGGGCCGCAGTCTCAACTCCGTCAGCAGGCAGACCGGAATATCCCGCTCCGCGATCCGCGCCTGGCAGACACGCATCCAGCCGCTCCCGGGCATCTCCCGGGAGACGGACTGCTTCCGCTGTGGATCCGAGCCGTCCCTCCCCGCCGACCGGCCCGCCTACGCCTACCTGCTCGGCCTCTACCTGGGCGACGGCTGCGTCAGCGCGCACCCCCGGCGCGACGGTCACTATCTGCGGATCGCCTGTGCTGACGCCTGGCCCGGGCTGATCGCCGCATGCCGCGAGGCGATCACCGCCGTCCTGCCGGACCGGAGCGCCTACCTCGTACAGGCGCAGGGGTGCGTCATGGTCACCTCCTACAGCCGGCACTGGCCCTGCCTGTTCCCCCAGCACGGGCCGGGCAGGAAGCACGAGCGGCGCATCGCTCTGGAGCCCTGGCAGTGCGAGGTCACCGACGAGCACCCCTGGGAACTGGTCCGGGGGCTCATCCACTCCGACGGCTGCCGGATCACCAACTGGACGACACGTCCCGTGGGCGGCGTACGGAAGCGTTACGAGTACCCGCGGTACTTCTTCACCAACACCTCCGGGGACATCGTGCGCGTCTACGGCGAGACCCTGGACCGGCTGGGAGTCGAGTGGCGGGCCGTACGCCGCCCCACCGGGGCGTACAACGTCTCCGTCGCCCGCCGGGCGTCCGTGGCACTGATGGACGCGCACATCGGGCCGAAGCACTGAAAGGCGGTACGGGGGAGGCCCCGGCCGCCGCTGGCGCGAGGCGGCGGCCGGGGCCTCCCGGTTCGAGGGCGGCCGGTCGGGCCGCACGGGGCCGGGTCAGCGGGCGGGGTGCCCGTCGCCGATGCGGTGGACGCGGACCATGTTGGTGGTGCCGGAGACGCCGGGCGGGGAGCCGGCGGTGATGATCACCTTGTCGCCCCTGGCACAGCGCCCCATCTCCAGCAGCCGCTCGTCGACCTGCTCCACCATCTCGTCGGTGCTGCGCGCGGTGGGCCCGAGGAAGGTCTCCACGCCCCAGGTGAGGTTGAGCTGGGCGCGGGTGGCCGGGTCGGGGGTGAAGGCGAGGACGGGGATGGGTGAGCGGTAGCGGGACAGGCGGCGGGCGGTGTCGCCGGACTGGGTGAAGGCGACGAGGAACTCGGCGCCGAGGAAGTCGCCCATCTCGGCCGCGGCGCGGGCCACGGCGCCGCCCTGGGTGCGGGGTTTGGCGCTCTCGGCGAGCGGGCGCAGGCCCTGGGAGAGCATGTCCTCCTCGGCGGCGGCGACGATGCGGCCCATGGTCCTGACCGTCTCCGTCGGGTAATTGCCGACGCTGGTCTCGCCGGAGAGCATCACGGCGTCGGTGCCGTCCATGACGGCGTTGGCCACGTCGGAGGCCTCGGCGCGGGTGGGCCGGGAGGAGTCGATCATCGAGTCGAGCATCTGGGTGGCGACGATGACCGGCTTGGCGTTGCGCCGGGCGAGGGCGACGGCGCGTTTCTGCACCAGGGGGACGGTTTCCAGGGGCATCTCGACGCCGAGGTCGCCGCGGGCGACCATGAGGCCGTCGAAGGCGTCGACGATCTCGGGGAGGTTCTCCACCGCCTGGGGTTTCTCGATCTTGGCGATGACGGGGAGGTGGCGCTCCTCCTCCTTCATGACGCGGTGGACGTCGGCGATGTCGCGTGCGCTGCGGACGAAGGAGAGGGCTATGAGGTCCACGCCGGTGCGCAGGGCCCAGCGCAGGTCGTCGATGTCCTTGTCGGAGAGGGCGGGCACGGAGACGGCGACGCCGGGGAGGTTGAGGCCCTTGTGGTCGGAGACCATGCCGCCTTCGGTGACCTCGGTGCGGATGCGGGGTCCGTCGACGGCGGTGACCTTGAGGGTGACGCGGCCGTCGTCGACGAGGACGAGTTCGCCGGGTGTGACGTCGTCGGCGAGTCCTTCGTAGGTGGTGCCGCACTGTTCGCGGTCGCCCTCGACGTCCTCGGTGGTGATGGTGAACTCGTCGCCGCGTTCGAGGAGTACGGGGCCTTCGCGGAATCGTCCGAGCCGGATCTTCGGGCCTTGAAGGTCCGCGAGGACGCCGACGCTGCGGCCGGTCTCCTCGGAGGCGCGGCGCACGCGGTGGTAGCGCTCCTGGTGCTCGGCGTGGGCGCCGTGGCTGAGGTTGAGGCGGGCGACGTCCATTCCGGCTTCGACGAGCGCTTTGATCTGCTCGTACGAGTCGGTGGCGGGGCCCAGGGTGCAGACGATTTTCGCGCGGCGCATGGCAGTGAGCCTATGACTTACCCGCAGGTAGGGGACTGTGGGAAGGGAACTGTTCAACGGCCGTTTCATATAGGGCCGTTAACAACTTGTGAAATGGGCGCGAGGTTGCTCGGATGAGCATTTCCGTTTTCCACGACGGCATACGACGGCGCGTGCGGGCCTGCGCTTCGGGCCGTACTCGCACCCACTCCCGGCTGTTATCGTCTGGTTACGCAGTGCACTGACCGACTCGGGGGAGGATGTGTGTCGTTCGACGAGGAGTGGGCCGCTCTGGTGGCGAAGGCATCGGAGCGCAGCGGTGCCGGGACGCGGCTGAACGAGGTGGCCGACCCGGGTGGCGGCGGGGGTGGCGGGCACGACCTGTCGGCCGTCCAGGACGAGTTGGGGGCCATCGGGCACGACGCCTACGTACTGTTCGGGCGGCTGCGGAAGGACGGCGACCTCGCCCGCGAGTCCAGCGACGGTGCCGCCACCGCTCTGAAGAACGCCAACTTCACCCTGGGTGAGGAGCTCGGCCTCACCGTCGGGGTGTGGGACTCCCAGCTCAGGACGTTGCTGCAGTCCTGTGCGCACATCTCCAACCACCTCGACTACAGCGCGAATTCCTACACCAAGCAGGACAAGGAGATCGAGGCGCAGATGCGGCACCGCGACGGCTCGGCCATGTCGGTGTCGGAGATCGAGCACTACTGCAAATAAGCACGGGGAACGGGGAAACGGCACCATGGCCAAGTTGACCTTCACCGATCTGTACGGCTTCTCCTTCTCCGGCCTGTCGGACGCGGTGTCGGACTGGGAGTCGGTGGTCACCGAACTGGGGGAACTGGCGGACGAGGCCCGCACCGGTATGGCCGCCAAGGCCGAGAAGACCGACTGGAAGGGCGAGAACGCCACCGTCACCAAGCCGTTCGTCCGCAAGACGGCCAAGGAGTTCGACGACGCGGCGGCCCAGGCCAGGAGCATCAGGAACATCCTCAGGGACGTGCACACGGACCTGAAGTCCGTTCAGGCCGACCTGATCAAGGAGGTCGAGGGAGGCCGTGAGCAGGGCATCCGGGTGAGGGACAACGGCGACGGGACGGTGGGCTTCTCCCTCGACCGCCGGCCGGACAACAGCGCCCCCTCCGAGGAGCAGCGCCGGGCGGGCAGGGACCTGGCGGACCGGATCGACCGGCTGATCGCGCGGGCCGATGAGCTCGACGACCTGGCGGCGCGGGCGCTGAAGAGGGTCCACGGCGGCGATCCCTACAACTTCGGGCACGTCCAGTACGGCTCCCTGGACGAGGTCGAGGCCGAGCGCGCCGTGAAGCTGGCGAAGCTGGGCCCGGACATGTCGGATGCCCAGTACCGCGAGTTCAACGGCCTGGTGGGCGCGAACGCCGAGGACCCGGAGTTCTCCACGGCCTTCTACAGGGGGCTGGGCGGCCCCGAGGAGGCCCTGCGGTTCTACGCCCGGATGTCGGTCGACGGCACCCTGGGGGACGGGGAGGAGAACGAGGGGCGGCTGGCGCTGTCCCGGGACCTCCAGCGGAACATGGGCATCGCGCTGGCCACCGCCACCGACCCGGACAACAAGACGCACCTGCCTGCCAGGTGGGGAGAGGAGTTCCGCAGGCTCGGCACTCAGCAGCTCGATCTGGAGCCGGGCCCGTTCGGCCCGCAGCCGTACGGCTACCAGGTTCTCGGCGGGATCATGCGCTACGGGGAGTACGACGCGGACTTCCTCACCCCCATCGCGGAGCACATCACCCAGCTCCACCACGACGAGCCCATGCGGTTCACGTCGAACAGGCCGGCGGGCATGGGCGATGCGGATCTCGGCTACAACCCGTCGGGCAGGGGCGGGGCCGGTTACGACCCGCTGACGAGTGTGCTGGAGGCGCTGGGGCACAGCCCGGAGGCCGCGGAGAGGTTCTTCACGGGTGACCCGACGGTGTACCGGGAGGACGGCATCGTCGACAAGAACGGGAAGCTGGGTTACCAGTACTTCGACGAGTTCCTCAGGGAGGACTTCGAGTGGCCGCCGGACAGCCTGGCGAAGCCGGGTGCGGACGGTTTGAAGGACGCTCTCGAGCACGGGCCGAACGCGCTGGGGCACGCGCTGGAGGCGGCGGCGACCGGGCGCGCGTACGACAGTCAGTCGACGGAGCCGATCGAGCACACCTCGGAGCGTGCGGAGTTCACCGAGCGTCTGGTGGCGCACTTCGGCGAGCATCCCGAGCTGATCCGCCACAACGAGAATCTGAAGGACGAGAAGTTCGAGGATCTGAAGTCCGGGCCCCTCCATGTGCTGCGGGACAGTCTGGGCAACATCACGGCGGAGTACATCGGCGACTTCCAGCGGGTGATGTATGGGAGTGATCCGCTGTCGGGGCGCTTCCCCGTCCATGGCGAACCTGCAGTCTTCGACTCCGGTCAGGCACAGCGGTTCCTTGCCGAAGTGGGTCAGGATCCGGAGGCGTACGCCACGATCACCAGTGCCCAGCAGGCATATACGACCCTGTTGGTGGACGGCGTCGTCAATGGTGAGAGCGAATCGACGGTGCATATGGATCAGAGGATCAGTAATGCGGTCGCTCCCGGTGCCGTGATCGCGGGCATTATGAGCGAGGCCCGGGCAGACGCCATCCTCGACTACCACTCGGCATCTGCTAAGGATTACAACGAGGCAGCGGCGGACAGAGGTAAGTGGGTCACCCGTGTCGTCGAGTTGGGTACCTCGCTCATTCCGCCCCGGGTTCCAGTGGCGGGAGAGGCTATTAACTGGGCAGCCGAGGACATCACTGAGAGCGTGGTGAAGAGCGCCGAGAAGGATATTGTGACCGCAGGGGAACAGGAGGGCAGCCGCGACTACGGCAAGGCTCGAAGCGCCACCATCGAAGCGACTGACGAAATCGTCAGGCGTGCACTCCTCGACCGCTCCGACATCAATTCCGAAACCGCCTGGGACATCAGGGAGGCGGCAACCACTCAGGCGGGCAATAGTTATGGCGAGGGATCCATGTGGGAAGCCTCTGGGGATGCGTCATGAGGGCAGGGAGAGAAGGCTCGAGAAGCGCGTTCGCCTCACTGATAGCCGTCCCGCTTCTGACACTGTCTGGTTGCGGGGACAGCGAAGAGCAGCGAAGGGAGTACTCTCTCCCAGAGTCTCTGTGCGGCGTGAATATCGACACGGATCTGGTCGACCCCTTCATGCCTCCGGGAAAGTGGATTCAACAGACGGAGAGTGAAGCGGGTCTCATCGTCTGGACCTGCGAGGTATCGGTGGACGGTAAGGATGTCTTCCGCATCAGCCGTGACAACTGGGAACCAGGTTGGTCCGCACGGCGCTTCGCCGTCAGACACGCCTATGTGAAGCCGACGCATGAGGCTGCGGACAATTCCTACGTGTACTCGGAGAATGGCGCGGTGGCCACAGTGCGGTGTACCGATCAGGGGGGCGACCGAGACCTTTTTCTCGTGGCCAAGGCGAATGAGAACACCGCTGGAGCCAAAGGCATGGAGAAGTTCATTGTCGCGTACCGCGATGATTTTCTGAAAAGCGATCCCTGCGCGGACATGCGATGAGCAGCCCGTGGGTGCCGGGGCCCGTCCGTGGACGGGCCCCGGCACCCACGGGCGTCAGTGCGCCGCGCGCACGCGCAACGCGCGGGCGAGGTCGTCGAGTTCGTCGGCGAGGGGGCGGCGCAGGGCGGGGATGAGGGAGTCGTCGGCCAGGCACCGCTGCCCCAGGGCCAGGGTGCCGGGGTCGGTGAAGGGGCGGGGGAAGCCGTGCCGTCCCAGTGCCTGGGCGATGGCGGGGCCGCGGCGGGCGGCGAGGGCGGGGGCCTGCTCGAAGTAGCGGGGGACGTAGTCGCGCAGCAGGTTGTGCTGCTCTGCGTGCCAGAAGCCCTGGAAGGTGGCTTTGAGCAGGTAGTTGGAGAGGGTGTCGGCCTCGTCGAACAGGGCCTGCCAGGCGGCTTCCTTGGCGGCGGGGTCGGGCAGGGCGGCGCGGCAGCGGGCGGCTCCCTCGGTGCCGGTGGCGCTGGGGTCGGCGTCGTGGGCGGCGCCGATGTCGGAGGTGTTCACGGCGCCGAGGACGGCGAGGCGGTGCAGAAGTCGCCAGCGCAGTTCGTGGTCGAGGGGGCGTCCGCCGGGGAGGGTGCCGGTGGTCCACCAGTGGTGGAGGTCGCCGGGGGTGGTGGCGCTGTCGATGGCGGCGCGTACGGCGGTCAGCTGTACTCCCCCGTCGCGTCCGGCGCCGGCCGGTTCGCGCTCCAGCAGGGCGCGGGCGAGGTCGGTGAGGGTCTCCAGGGCGGCGGTGCGCTGTTCCGGCGGCAGGTAGCGGTCGGCGATCTCGTGGCGGGCGAAGTCCAGGACGCCGGCGACGATGGCGTCGTCCTTCTCGTACGGCAGGTGGGCGCGTGCGGTGTCCAGGTAGTCGGCGGGCGGCAGCGCGCCGTCGCGGACCATGTCGCGTGCGGCGTTCCAGACGGTGGCGCGGGTGAGCGGGTCGGGCAGGTGGGCCAGGGCGCGTCGCGCGGTGTGCCAGGAGTCGGTGTCCAGGCGGACCTTGGCGTAGGTGAGGTCGCGGTCGTTGAGGAGGACGAGGTCGGGGCGGGGGCCGTCGGCGGTGAGGGTGTGGCCGTCGTCGGCGGGGAGGTCGGCGGTGAGGGGTTCGCGGGGGGTCGGGCGGCCTTCTGTTTCGGTGCCGTCGAGGTCGTAGAGGCCGATGGTGAGGCGGTGGGGGCGGTTGCCGGTGTGGGTGGTCTCCAGGCGCCAGTGGCGGCCGTCGGTGGTGATGTGCGGGGTGAGGGTGTCGACGCCGGTGGTGCGCAGCCAGCGGTCGGCCCAGGCGTGGACGTCACGGCCGGAGGCGCGGGCGAGGGAGTCGAGGAAGTCGGCGAGGGTGGCGTTGCCGAAGCGGTGGCGGGCGAAGTGGTCGTTGATGCCGGCGAGGAACGCCTTCTCGCCGAGCCAGGTGACCAGTTGGCGCAGTGCGGAGGCGCCCTTGGCGTAGGAGATGCCGTCGAAGTTGAGCAGGGCGGTGGCGGTGTCGGGCACGTCCTGGGGCTCAGGGGCGACGGGGTGGGTGGAGGGGCGCTGGTCGGCGTCGTAGCCCCAGGACTTGCGGTCGACGGCGAACTCGGTCCAGGTGCCGGTGAAGCAGGTGGCCTCGGTGACGATCTGGTAGCCCATGTACTCGGCGAAGGACTCGTTGAGCCAGATGTCGTCCCACCAGCGCAGGGTGACCAGGTCGCCGAACCACATGTGGGCCATCTCGTGGGCGATGGTCACGGCGCGGCTCTGGAGCTGGGTGTCGGTGACGGCGGAGCGGTGGACGTACTCGTCGCGGAAGGTGACCAGTCCGGGGTTCTCCATGGCGCCGGCGTTGAACTCGGGGACGAAGGCCTGGTCGTAGGAGTCGAAGGGGTAGGGCTCGTCGAAGATCTGGTGGTAGCGGTCGAAGCAGGCGCGGGTGATGTCGAGCAGTTCCTGCGCGTCGTCGTCGAGGTGGCTGCCGAGGGACTGGCGTACGTGCAGGCCGAAGGGGATGCCGGCGTGCTCGGTGCGCACCGAGTGCCAGGGGCCGGCGGCCAGTGCCATGAGGTAGGTGCTCAGCGGCGGGGTGGTGGCGCACTCCCAGCGGCCGGGTTCTCCTTCGACGCGGTGGGTGGTGCCGTTGCCCAGGACGGTCCATTCCTCGGGGGCGGTGGCGGTGACGGTGAAGGGGGCCTTGAGGTCGGGCTGGTCGAAGGCGGCGAAGACGCGGGGGGCTTCGGTCTGGAAGCACATGGTGTAGAGGTAGGTGCGGCCGTCGGCGGGGTCGGTGAAGCGGTGCATGCCCTCGCCGGTGCGCGAGTAGGCCATGTCGGCCTCGATGCGCAGTTCGTGTTCGCCCGCGTTCAGGCCGGTCAGCGGCAGGCGCCCGTCGGTGAGGGGGGCGGTGTCGAGTGCGTGTCCGTCGAGGACGGCCCGGTGGAGGGTGCGGGGCCGTACCTCGACGAAGGTGTCGCCCGCTTCGCGGGTGGTGAAGCGGACGGTGGTGGTGGAGCCGAAGACCTCTTCGCCCCGGGTCAGGTCCAGGTCGACGGTGTAGTGCCGGACGTCGATGAGCCGGGCTCGGCTCCGCGCCTCTTCTCGGGTCAGTGCGGGCATGGCGCTCATGCTGCCGTATCGGCCGTGCGGGGCGCACCGGGTGTCCCGTGCCGTGCCTTCCGGCCGGGGTTGTGCGGCCCGGGGCCGTGCGGCCGGCAGTGGTCAGGAGCGGGCGATGGTCTCGTGGTGGCGGATGACCTCGGCGATGATGAAGTTCAGCAGCTTCTCGGCGAAGGCCGGGTCGAGTTTGGCGTTCTCGGCCAGTGAGCGCAGCCGGGCGATCTGCTGGGCCTCGCGGGCGGGGTCGGCGGGGGGCAGTCGGTGTTCGGCCTTGAGGCGGCCGACCTGCTGGGTGCACTTGAACCGCTCGGCGAGCATGTGCACCACGGCGGCGTCGATGTTGTCGATGCTGTCGCGCAGCCGGGTGAGCTCTGCCTGCACCGACGGGTCGATCTCGCTGTTCGTCATGGTCACCGACTCTATGCGTTTTCGGCTCAGCCTCCCCGCCCGTTCCGGTGGGCGGATACGGGCTGTGCGTGCCGGGGCGTGCCGGGGCGTGCCGGGGGTGCGGTGCTCCGTGCGGTGCGGCATAGGCTCGGAATCATGAGCCCTTCCATCGCCACCAACACCCGTGTCGGACTCGACGAGCTGCTGGACTTCGTGCGCCCTCGCCACCGGGCGGTGCTGCTGACCCGCCGTGCCGACGGCTCCCCGCAGGGGTCGCCGGTGTCGTGCGGGGTGGACGGCGCGGGGCGGATCGTGGTGTCGACGTATCCCGAGCGCGCCAAGGCGCGCAACGCGCGCCGTGATCCGGCCGTGAGCGTGATCGTGCTGTCGGAGGACTTCGACGGTCCGTGGGTGCAGGTGGACGGCACCGCCGAGGTGCTGGACGTGCCCGAGGCGGTGGAGCCGCTGGTGGAGTACTACCGGGCGGTCGCGGGTGAGCATCCGGACTGGGACGAGTACCGCGAGGCGATGGTGCGGCAGGGCAAGTCGCTGTTGCGGATCACTCCGGTGCGCTGGGGTCCGGTGGCCACGGGAGGTTTCCCGGCGCGCTTGGCGGAGGGTGGCTGACCGGTGCGCGGACGTGCCGCGGCGCCGGCCCCCGGTCGGGGAGGGGGTCGGCGCCGCGGGGTGTGTGTCCGTGGCGGTGCGGGCCGGTCGGCCGGGGTGGCCGGCCGGTCCGCGCCGTACGGACGGTCGGGGTGGGTCAGACGGTCAGTGCGCGGTCGGTCGGCCTGATCGGGGCCGGCAGGGAGCTGGTCCCGGTCAGGTAGCGGTCCACGGCCCTGGCCGCGGAGCGGCCTTCGGCGATGGCCCACACGATCAGGGACTGGCCGCGGCCGGCGTCGCCGGCGACGTAGACGCCGTCTACGTTGGTGGCGTAGTCGGCGTCGCGGGCGACGTTGCCGCGCTGGTCCAGTTCCAGGCCGAACTGCTCGACCAGGCCGTTGTCCTTGTCGATGCCGGTGAAGCCCATGGCCAGGGTGACGAGCTGGGCCGGGATGCGCTTCTCGGTGCCCGGCTTGGGCGTCGGCCTGCCGTCGATGAACTCGACCTCGACCAGGTGCAGGGCCTGGACGTTGCCGTCCTCGTCGCCCTCGAAGTGGGTGGTGGAGACGGAGTAGATCCGTCCCTCCTCGCCCGCCTTCGGCGAGGAGGGTCCCTCACCGGGGTCGGCGCCCTCCTTCATCCGGGCCAGCACCGCGGTTTCTTCGTGCGCGGAGGTGACCTTGTAGAGCATGGGGAAGGTGGGCCAGGGCTGGTCGACCGGGTCGCGTTCGTCGTTCGGCCGGGGCATGATCTCCAGCTGGGTGACGGAGGCCGCGCCCTGGCGGTGGGCGGTGCCGACGCAGTCGGCGCCGGTGTCGCCGCCGCCGATGACGACGACGTGCTTGCCCTCGGCGGTGATCGGCGGGGTGATGTAGTCGCCTTCCTGGACCTTGTTGGCCAGGGGCAGGTACTCCATCGCCTGGTGGACGCCGTTCAGTTCGCGGCCGGGGACGGGCAGGTCGCGGGCGGTGGTGGAGCCTGCGGCGATGACGACGGCGTCGTAGCGCCTGCGCAGGTCGGCGGCGTCGATGTCGCGGCCGATCTCCACTCCGGTGCGGAACTTGGTGCCCTCCGCGCGCATCTGCTCGATGCGGCGGTTGATGTGGCGCTTCTCCATCTTGAACTCGGGGATGCCGTAGCGCAGCAGTCCGCCGACGCGGTCGGCGCGCTCGTAGACGGCGACCGTGTGGCCGGCGCGGGTGAGCTGCTGGGCGGCGGCCAGGCCGGCGGGGCCGGAGCCGATGACGGCGACGGTCTTGCCCGACAGGCGCTCGGGCGGCTGCGGGGTGACGCCGCCGGCTTCCCAGGCCCTGTCGATGATGGTGACCTCGACGTTCTTGATGGTCACCGGGGGCTGGTTGATGCCCAGCACACAGGCGGACTCACACGGGGCCGGGCACAGCCGTCCGGTGAACTCGGGGAAGTTGTTGGTGGCGTGCAGCCGTTCGCCGGCGGCCTGCCAGTCCCCGCGCCAGGCGTAGTCGTTCCACTCGGGGATGAGGTTGCCCAGCGGGCAGCCGTTGTGGCAGAACGGGATGCCGCAGTCCATGCACCGGCCGGCCTGCTTGCCGATGATCGGCAGCAGGGAGCCGGGGACGTAGACCTCGTTCCAGTCCTTGACGCGCTCGGGTACGGGGCGGGTCTCGGCGACCTCGCGGTCGTTGTTGAGGAAGCCCTTGGGATCAGCCATTGGTCGCCGCCTCCATCATCTTCTCGTGGGTCTCGTCCTGGGACAGTCCGGCTCGCTCGGCGGCGTCCTTGGCGGCGAGCACTGCCTTGTAGGTGCGGGGGATGATCTTGCTGAAGCGGTCGGCGGCGGCCTCCCAGTCGGCGAGCAGCTTGCCCGCGACGGTGGAGCCGGTCTCCTCCTGGTGGCGGCGCACGACGTCGTGCAGCCACTGCCGGTCGGTGTCGTCGAGGGGTTCGACGGCCGCGGCGACGTCGGGGTTGACGTCGCCGGCGTCGAGGTCGATGACGTACGCGGTGCCGCCGGACATGCCGGCGCCGAAGTTGCGGCCGGTGCGGCCCAGGACGACGGCCGTGCCGCCGGTCATGTACTCGCAGCCGTGGTCGCCCACGCCCTCGGAGACCACCAGCGCGCCGGAGTTGCGGACGCAGAAGCGTTCGCCGACGCTGCCGCGCAGGAACATCTCGCCGCCGGTGGCGCCGTAGGCGAGGGTGTTGCCCGCGATGGTGGAGTACTCGGCCAGGTGGGAGGCGCCGCGGTCGGGGCGGACGACGACGCGTCCGCCCGAGAGGCCCTTGCCGACGTAGTCGTTGGCGTCGCCCTCCAGGCGGAGGGTGATGCCGCGCGGCAGGAAGGCGCCGAAGGACTGGCCGGCGGAGCCGGTGAAGGTGATGTCGATGGTGTCGTCGGGCAGGCCGGCGCCGCCGAACTTCCTCGTCACCTCGTGGCCGAGCATGGTGCCGACCGTGCGGTTGATGTTGCGGATGGGCACCTGGGCGCGTACCGGGCGGGCGTCCTCGGCGGTGTCGGCCGACAGGGCGTCGGCGGCGAGCTTGATGAGCTGGTTGTCCAGAGCCTTGGCCAGGCCGTGGTCCTGGGGGACGACCTGGTGGCGGGCGGCGCCCTCGGGCAGTTCGGGGACGTGCAGCAGCGGGGCCAGGTCGAGTCCCTGGGCCTTCCAGTGGTCGACCGCGCGGCTGACGTCGAGGACCTCGGCGTGGCCGATGGCCTCGTCCAGGGTGCGGAAGCCGAGTTCGGCCAGGAGTTCGCGGACCTCCTCGGCGATGAACTCGAAGAAGTTCACCACGTGGTCGGCCTTGCCGCTGTAGCGGCTGCGCAGCACCGGGTTCTGGGTGGCGATGCCCACGGGGCAGGTGTCCAGGTGGCACACGCGCATCATCACGCAGCCGGAGACGACCAGCGGGGCGGTGGCGAAGCCGTACTCCTCGGCGCCGAGCAGGGCGGCGATGACCACGTCGCGGCCGGTCTTGAGCTGGCCGTCGGTCTGGACGACGATGCGGTCGCGCAGGCCGTTGAGCAGCAGGGTCTGCTGGGTCTCGGCCAGGCCCAGCTCCCAGGGGCCGCCCGCGTGCTTGAGGGAGGTCAGCGGGGAGGCGCCGGTGCCGCCGTCGTGGCCGGAGATCAGCACGACGTCGGCGTGGGCCTTGGACACGCCGGCCGCGACCGTGCCGACGCCGACCTCGGAGACCAGCTTCACGTGGATGCGGGCGCCGGGGTTGGCGTTCTTCAGGTCGTGGATGAGCTGGGCGAGGTCCTCGATGGAGTAGATGTCGTGGTGCGGGGGCGGGGAGATGAGTCCGACGCCGGGGGTGGAGTGCCGGGTCCTGGCGACCCACGGGTAGACCTTGTGGCCGGGCAGCTGGCCGCCCTCGCCGGGCTTGGCGCCCTGGGCCATCTTGATCTGGATGTCGTCGGAGTTGACCAGGTATTCGGAGGTGACGCCGAAGCGGCCGGAGGCGACCTGCTTGATCGAGGATCGGCGGGCCGGGTCGTACAGCCGCTCGGGGTCCTCGCCGCCCTCGCCGGTGTTGGACTTCGCGCCCAGCCGGTTCATGGCGATGGCGAGGGTCTCGTGGGCCTCCTGGGAGATGGAGCCGTAGGACATGGCGCCGGTGGAGAACCGCTTGACGATCTCGGAGACGGGCTCGACCTCCTCGACGGGGATCGAGGGCCGGTCGGACTTGAGGCCGAACAGGCCGCGCAGTGTCATCAGGCGTTCGGACTGCTCGTCCACGCGCCGGGTGTACTGCTTGAAGATGTCGTAGCGGCGGGTGCGGGTGGCGTGCTGGAGGCGGAAGACCGTCTCCGGGTCGAACAGGTGCGGTTCGCCCTCGCGGCGCCACTGGTACTCGCCGCCGATGTCCAGGTTGCGGTGGGCCGGTGCGATGCCGGAGACCGGGTAGGCCTTGGCGTGGCGGGCGGCGACCTCCTTGGCGACGACGTCCAGGCCGGCGCCGCCGATCTTGGTGGCGGTGCCGTGGAAGTAGGTGTCGACGAAGTCCTGCTCCAGGCCGACGGCCTCGAAGACCTGGGCGCCGCGGTAGGAGGCGACGGTGGAGATGCCCATCTTGGACATGACCTTCAGCACGCCCTTGCCGAGCGCCTTGATCAGGTTGCGGATGGCGGTCTCGGGGTCGGTGCCGGCGGGCAGGAAGGTTCCGGCGCGCACCAGGTCCTCGACGGTCTCCATGGCCAGGTAGGGGTTGACCGCGGCGGCGCCGTAGCCGATGAGCAGGGCGACGTGGTGGACCTCGCGGACGTCTCCGGCCTCGACCAGCAGGCCCACCTGGGTGCGCTGCTTGGTGCGGATGAGGTGGTGGTGGACGGCGGAGGTGAGCAGCAGCGACGGGATCGGGGCGTGCTCGGCGTCGCTGTGGCGGTCGGACAGGACGATCAGGCGGGCGCCGTCGGTGATGGCGGTCTCGGCCTCGGCGCAGATCTCGTCGATCCGCTCGGCCAGGGCCGCTCCCCCGCCGCCGACGCGGTAGAGACCGGAGAGGGTGACGGCCTTCATGCCCGGCATGTCGCCGTCGGCGTTGATGTGGACGAGCTTGGCGAGTTCGTCGTTGTCGATCACCGGGAAGGGCAGGGTGACGCTGCGGCAGGAGGCGGCGGTGGGCTCCAGCAGGTTGCCCTGGGGGCCGAGGGAGGAGATCAGCGAGGTGACCAGTTCCTCGCGGATGGCGTCCAGCGGCGGGTTGGTGACCTGGGCGAACAGCTGGGTGAAGTAGTCGAAGATCAGCCTCGGGCGCGTGGAGAGCGCGGCGATGGGCGAGTCGGTGCCCATCGAGCCGATCGGCTCGGCGCCGGTGCGGGCCATCGGGGCGAGCAGGACGCGCAGTTCCTCCTCGGTGTAGCCGAAGGTCTGCTGGCGGCGGGTGACCGAGGCGTGGGTGTGGACGATGTGCTCGCGCTCGGGCAGGTCCTCCAGCTCGATGATCCCGGCCTCGAGCCACTCCTGGTAGGGGTGCTCGGCGGAGAGGGAGGCCTTGATCTCGTCGTCCTCGATGATGCGGTGCTCGGCGGTGTCCACCAGGAACATGCGGCCGGGCTGGAGGCGGCCCTTGCGGACGACCTTGTCCTGGTCGATGTCCAGGACGCCGACCTCGGAGGAGAGGACGACCAGGCCGTCGTCGGTGACCCAGTAGCGCCCCGGGCGCAGTCCGTTGCGGTCCAGGACGGCGCCGACCCGGGTGCCGTCGGTGAAGGTGACGCAGGCCGGTCCGTCCCAGGGCTCCATCATCGTGGAGTGGTACTGGTAGAAGGCGCGGCGGGCGGGGTCCATGGAGGGGTGGTTCTCCCACGCCTCGGGGACCATCATCAGCACCGCGTGGGGCAGGGAGCGGCCGCCGAGGTGGAGCAGTTCCAGGACCTCGTCGAAGGAGGCGGAGTCGGAGGCGTCCGGGGTGCACACGGGGAAGATCCGCGCGAGGTCCCCGGCGTCCTTGTCGCCGAAGAGGTCGGAGACCAGCTGGGACTCACGGGCGCGCATCCAGTTGCGGTTGCCGCGGACGGTGTTGATCTCGCCGTTGTGGGCGACGAAGCGGTAGGGGTGGGCCAGCGGCCAGCTGGGGAAGGTGTTGGTGGAGAACCGCGAGTGGACCAGGGCTATGGCGCTGGCGAAGCGGCGGTCGGACAGGTCGGGGAAGAAGGGTTCGAGCTGCCCGGTGGTCAGCATGCCCTTGTAGACGATCGTCCGCGCGGACAGCGACGGGAAGTAGGTGCCGGCCTCGCGCTCTGCCCGCTTGCGCAGCACGAACGCCTTGCGGTCCAGGGCCAGGCCGGTGTTCACACCGTCGGCGACGAACAGCTGGCGGAAGGCGGGCATGGTGGCGCGGGCGCCGTTGCCCAGCAGCTGCGGGGTGACGGGGACCTCGCGCCAGCCCAGGACGGTCAGTCCCTCCTCGGCGGCGATCGCCTCGATGCGTGCGGTGGCCTCGGCGCTGTCGGCCTCGCCGGTGGGGAGGAAGGCGATGCCCACGGCGTACGAGCCCGCCTCGGGCAGCTCGAAGCCCGCGGTCTCGCGCAGGAAGGCGTCGGGGATCTGGACCAGGATGCCCGCGCCGTCGCCGGAGTCGGCCTCGGCGCCGGTGGCGCCGCGGTGCTCCAGATTCCGCAGGACGGTCAGCGCCTGGTCGACCAGCGTGTGGCTCGCCTCACCGGTGAGGGTGGCCACGAAGCCGACGCCGCAGGCGTCGTGCTCGTCGCGCGGGTCGTACATTCCCTGCTTGGCAGGGTAGGCCGTCAGGGGCGCAGCACGCATCGGCTCTCCCGTCGTCTCGTGGGGCTTGGTGGCGCCTTCCGGACCGGGTCCGAAGGGCGCCGAGGGACGACGTTGGCCCTCTGCGGAACAAATTTTCGTGCAGGTTACATGATGAGGTTTCTTCCGAAGGGCGGACACCTCGGTCCATCATGCGGACCTGCGATGGGGGTCGAATCGGGCATACGGCGCATGGCCGCTGCGTGGATCCGGGCGGCGCCGGCGACACTGCCAGAAGCGCTCGTTGTTCATTCCCAACGGTGACACGGCTGAAACCGGCGGGTAACAGATGAGCGGAGGATTCCGGAGTTGAACAGGTCACACCGGGTGGGCCGGGCCGGGTCCGGGCCCGCGCGGCGGACTCGTCACCCCACTGCCACCCCGAACAGGGTACCGAGCCCGTAGGTCACCGCGGCGGCCGCGCCGCCCAGGGTGAGCTGCCGCAGTCCGCTGTACCACCACGGGCGCACGGTGATCTTGGAGACCAGCACACCGCACAGGAACAGGCCCAGCAGCGCCACCAGCACGGCGGGCCACAGCGCGGCGGCCCCCAGCAGATAGGGCAGCACCGGTATCAGCGCGCCCACCGCGAAGGCGCCGAAGGAGGACACCGCGGCGACCGCGGGCGAGGGCAGCTCGCCCGGGTCCACGCCCAGCTCCTCGCGCGCGTGGATCTCCAGGGCCTGTTCGGGGTCCCGGGACAGCTGCTCGGCGACCTCCGCCGCCAGCTTGGGTTCCACGCCCCGGCCCACGTACAGCTCGGCCAGCTCCCGCTGCTCGTCCTCGGGGTTGCGGCGCAGCTCGCGCCGCTCCACGTCCAGCTCGGCCAGGACCAGCTCGCGCTGGGAGGCCACCGAGGTGTACTCGCCGGCCGCCATGGAGAAGGCGCCGGCCGCCAGTCCGGCCAGACCGCTGATGATGATCACGTTGCGGTCCACGTCGCCGCCGGCGACGCCCGTCATCAGGGCGAGGTTGGAGACCAGTCCGTCCATCGCCCCGAAGACGGCCGGACGCAGCCAGCCGCCGGTCACGTCGCGGTGGGTGTGGTTGTCACGGTGCGCGGAGTTCGGAACTCCGGGCCTCAGGGTGATCTCGGTCCCGTCTCCGGCCATGGACGACATCCGTCTGCGCCTCCTGTTTCCCCCGTCTGGTGCCCGATGTCTCGACCGTACGTCCACCCCGGGGTGCGGTTCCAGCAAGGCAGGCCGAACTTACCTCGCTGACCTGGGCTTTCGCCGCCTCACGGGAAGGCCCCGGCCGCGCCACAGGGGCGCGGCCGGGGCCGGTGCGGTTCTCTCCCCGTGGCCGGGGTCAGCCGGCGGTGGAGGCGGACGTCCCGCCGGCGGAGGAGGATTCGGGAGTCTGTGCGGACCCGGCGGACTCCGCGCGCCCCGGTCCGGCCTCCGGGCCCTTCGCGGCGTCCTTCTCCCCCTCGGCGGACCCCTCGGCGGATCCCTCGGCGCCGCCGTCGATGTCACTGTCGGTGCTGTCGCTGTCGGTGCTGTCATCCGCGCTGCCGCCGGTCTTCTGGGCCACCGGCTCCACCACGTCCTCACGCCCCGGACGGAGCCTGGCCGAGAGGACGATGTAGGCCACCGCCGCCAGGAAGACGGCGATCGAGGTCCAGTTGTTCAGGCGCAGGCCCAGGATCTGGTGCGCCTCGTCGACGCGCAGGTACTCGATCCAGAAACGCCCCGCCGTGTAGGCCGCGACGTACAGCGCGAAGGCGCGGCCGTGGCCGAGGCGGAAGCGGCGGTCGGCCCAGATCACCAGCAGGGCGACGCCCACGCACCACAGCGACTCGTACAGGAAGGTGGGGTGGTAAGTGGCCAGCTCAGGGGTTTCCGGGGGACGGTTCCCCGGGTCGATCTCCACGGCCCACGGCAGGTCCGTGGGGCGCCCGTACAGCTCCTGGTTGAACCAGTTGCCCCAGCGGCCGATGGCCTGGGCGAGCGCGATGCCGGGCGCGATGGCGTCCGCGTAGGCGGGCAGCGGGATGCCCCGCCTGCGGCAGGCGATCCAGGCGCCCACCGCGCCCAGCGCGATCGCTCCCCAGATGCCGAGGCCGCCCTCCCAGATCTTGAAGGCGTCGACCCAGTTACGGCCCTCGCCGAAGTAGAACTGGTAGTCGGTGACGACGTGGTAGAGACGGCCGCCGACCAGGCCGAACGGCACCGCCCACACGGCGATGTCGGCGACCGTGCCGGGCTGTCCGCCGCGGGCGACCCAGCGCTTCCCGCCGAGCCAGACCGCGACGAAGACGCCGAGGATGATGCAGAACGCGTAGCCCCGCAGCGGGATCGGTCCGATGACGATCTCGCCCGACGACGGGCTGGGGATGAAGGCAAGGGTTTCCATGACCCCACGAACGCTACCGTGCCGGGCCCCGAAGGGGCCGCTTCACCCGGCAACGGGTGCGTAACGCGCGTGCGGGTGGTGTGAAGCCCCGCGGCGCGCACGAGAGGCGGTGCGGGGACGGCCCGCGTCCGGCGTGCGCTCCACCGCCGCTCCCCCCGCGGGGGTGACCGCTCGGCGCGGAAAGACGACCGTTCGGCGCACGACGGTCTACCGTTCGGCGCGCGTATCCGGCGTTCGCCGCACACCGCGATCAGCTTCTTCACCGCGAGTGTGACGCACCTTACGTTCCCCGCATTCCTTTTCCGCTCCCGTACGTCGTGTCGTATCGCGTCGTGTCGATGAAGGAGGCGGCAGTGTCCGCAGACCGTCCACAACAAACCCTGGACCCCGCCGGGGACGCGGAGGACCGCATGGTGGCCATGCACGGCGATCCGCGTTTCGACCAGCTCAGGCGGAGCCTGATGAGGTTCGTGCTCCCGGTGAGCGTCGGCTTCCTCGCCTGGTACCTGCTGTACGTGCTGATGTCCGCCTATGCCCGTGACGTGATGTCCACGGTGCTGTTCGGCGATGTCAACGTGGCCCTGGTGTTCGGGATCCTCCAGTTCGTCAGCACCTTCGGCATCGCGATCATGTACGCGCGCTACGCCGACCGGAAGGTCGACCCGCTCGCGGACGGCCTGAGGGCCGAACTGACCGGTGCGCCCGCGGGCGCGTCCGCCGGCCGGGCGGGAGGACGGGCATGACGACCGCCGCTTCCAGCGTGCTCCTGGCGGCCGAAGAGGTCAGCTCCAGCAGCCGCACCCTGACCATCCTGGTGTTCATCGTCATGATCGCCGTGACGCTCGGCGTCACGGTGTGGGCGGGTCGCCAGACGAAGTCCGCGGCCGACTTCCACTCCGGGGGGCGCGAGTTCTCCGGTATGCAGAACGGCTTCGCCATCGGCAGCGACTACATGTCCGCCGCCTCCTTCCTGGGCATCGCGGGCATGATCGCGCTGTTCGGCTACGACGGTTTCCTCTACTCCATCGGCTTCCTCGTCGCCTGGCTGGTGGCCCTGCTACTGGTCGCCGAGCTGCTGAGGAACTCCGGCCGGTTCACCATGGCGGACGTGCTGTCGTACCGGATGCAGCAGCGCCCGGTGCGCACCGCCGCGGCCGTGTCCACCATCACCGTGTCGATCTTCTACCTGCTGGCTCAGATGGTCGGCGCCGGTGCGGTCGTCGCCCTTCTGCTGGGCATCCAGCCGGGCGAGACGTACCTGGGCATGGACGCCGACACCGCCAAGATCGTGGGCATCGTCGTCGTCGGCATCCTGATGACCCTGTACGTGACCTTCGGCGGCATGAAGGGCACCACCTGGGTGCAGATCATCAAGGCCGGCATGCTGATGGGCGGCACCATCGTCCTGGCCGCCCTGGTGATGGCCATCTACGGCTTCGACTTCGGCGAGCTGATGAGCGACGCCTCGAACGCCAGCGGCGCCGGGCAGTCCTTCCTGGAACCGGGGCTGCGGTTCGGCGTCGAGGTGCCCGGTGACGCCCTGCAGACGATGTGGAACAAGCTCGACCTGATCAGCCTCGGTCTGGCCCTGGTGCTGGGCACCGCGGGTCTGCCGCACATCCTGATCCGCTTCTACACCGTCCCGGACTCCAAGGCCGCCCGTAAGTCCGTCAACTGGGGCATCGGCCTGATCGGCTCGTTCTACCTGATGACCCTGATCCTGGGCTTCGGCGCCGCGGCCCTGGTGGGCAAGGAGGCCATCACCGCCCAGGACGCGGCGGGCAACACCGCCGCGCCGCAGCTGGCCCGGGAGGTCGGTGAGCACTTCGGCGGCGAGTTCTTCGGCTCGGTGATGCTGGCGGTCATCGCGGCCGTCGCCTTCGCGGCGATCCTGTCCACGGTGGCCGGCCTGGTCATCGCCTCCTCCTCGTCCCTGGCGCACGACTTCTACAACAGCGTGGTGCGCAAGGGCCGGGCGTCCGAGCACGAGGAGATCAAGGTCGCCCGTCTGTCGGCCTTCGGCATCGGCGCCGCGTCGATCGTCCTGGCGATCTTCGCCCAGAGCCTCAACGTGGCCTTCCTGGTCGGTCTGGCCTTCGCCATCGCCGCCTCGGCCAACCTGCCGACCCTGCTGCTGAGCCTGTTCTGGAAGAGGTTCAACACCCGGGGCGCGGTCGCCGGTATCTACGGCGGTCTGATCAGCGCGGTCGGTCTGGTGGTCTTCTCGCCGGTGTTCTCCGGCACCGAGAAGGCGCTGCTCCCGGGCATCGACATCGCGTGGTTCCCGCTGACCAACCCGGGCCTGGTGTCCATCCCGCTCGGTCTGCTGTGCGCGATCGTCGGCACGCTGTCCTCGGGCGAGAGCAACCCGCGGCGTTTCGCCGAGCTCCAGGTGCGGGCCCTGACCGGGGCCGGCGCCGAGGGCGCGGCCAAGCACTGACCGCACCCCGGACCGGGCCCGCCCATCCCCCCGGCGGGCCCTTCGGGCCCCCGGTGGCGGGTGCTTGTGCACCGGCGTGACCCCCCACATCATGGCGCCGGTCCCGCCACCGGGCCCTTGGGGAGTCCTTCGAAGCAGGTTCGAAGGACTCCCCATCGCCATTTGTCGCGTTATACGGTCGCACTGTGGCCAGGAGATCGTGGATCGGCGCCCGCCGCGGGCGGGCGGGCCGGGCGGGCCCGGCCGGATCCGGCCTGCCCGGGACCATGGGCGTCCTGCGGGAGGTGCGGCTGATCGGCGCGGACCTCCAGGACGGCCTGCACGGCAGCCGGGCCCTGGCCGCGGCCCGCCGCATCCGGCGGCTGGTGGGCGCCGAGGCCGTCGTGCTCGCCGATCTCGACGGGCCCGTCGCCCGGCACGGCGCGCTGCCTCCGGGCACCGATCTGGACGCCGTACTCGCCCAGGTGTACGAGCACGGCACCGTCTTCCGCAAGTCCCCGCTGTGCGCGGCCCCGCTGCTGGTGGCGGACGAGCTGACGGGCTGCCTGGTGGTCAGCGGCTCGGCGGACGAGCGGGCGCTGGACGAGGCCGAGGTGGCCGAGGTGGCCGAGCTGGTGTCGCAGGCGCTGGACCACACCGAGCTGCGCAGCGCCCGCGCCCGGATCGCGGCGGCGGACCTGCGCACCCTGCGGGCCCAGATCTCCCCGCACTTCGTCCACAACTCCCTGGCCGTCATCGCCGCGCACATCCGCACCGATCCCGGCCGCGCCCGCCGCCTGCTCACCGACTTCGCCGACTATCTGCGCTACAGCTTCTCCACGGCCGGCGACTACGTGACGGTCGCCGACGAGCTCCAGGCCACCCAGACGTACCTGGAGCTGCAGCGCGCCCGGTTCGACGACCGGATGGAGATCACCGTCCGGATGGCGCCGGAGATTCTTCCCGTCGCCATACCCTTCCTCGTCGTCCAGCCCATAGTGGAAAATGCCGTGCGCCACGGTCTGGAGAAGAAGGCCGGACCCGGACACATCGGCGTCTCGGGGTTCGGCGAGGGCCCGCTGTGCGTCATCGAGATCGAGGACGACGGCGTGGGCATGGAGCCGGAACTCGCACGGGCGATCCTCGCCGGAGTCGGCCCTCCCGCGAAGAACGTCGGTCTGGCCAACGTGGACCGGCGGCTCCGTACCGTGTACGGCCCGGAGTACGGCCTCGTCATCGAGACCGCGCCCGGCAACGGCACCAAGGTGACCATCAGGGTGCCGCGATTCATGCGAGGAGTGGTTACGGAATGAGCAGCGCGCCGCGGGCCCTTCAGGTCCTCGTCGTCGAGGACGAGGCGTCCACCCGCGAGGAGCTCGCCGACCTCCTGGCGGACACACCCGAGGTCGGCGAGGTGTACGCCGCCGACAGCGGCGCCCGGGCGGTGCAGCTGCTGGGCGCGACCGCCTTCGACGCCGTCTTCCTGGACATCTCCATGCCGGGGCTGGACGGCATGGACGTGGCCCGGGTCATCAGCCAGCTCTCGGCGCCGCCCTCCATCGTCTTCGTCACCGCCTCGGAGTCCCACGCCATCGAGGCGTTCGGCATCGGGGCGGTGGACTACCTGCTCAAGCCCGTCCGGCCCGAGCGGCTGGCCGAGTCGGTGGCCCGGATCGGCACCTCCCGGCGGGCCGCGTCGTCCGGCGGCGCGGACGGCGCGGAGGGCGCGGAGGGGCCGCGCGACGAGCTGGCGGTCGTGCAGATCGACCACGGCCGCCGGACGGTGTTCGTGCGGCGCGACGACGTCCAGTTCGTGGAGGCGCACGGCGACTACATACGGCTGCACACCGGGCAGGGCACGCATCTGATCCGGCTGTCGCTGTCGTATCTGGAGGAGATATGGGCTCCGGCGGGCTTCGTGCGGGTGCACCGCGGCTATCTGGTGGCCGTCGGCTGGGTCCACGACCTGCGGGTCACCAGTTCGTCGGGGCTGGTGGCGTGCACTCCGGCCGGTGACGTGCCGGTCAGCCGCCGGCATGCCCGGAGCCTGAAGGAGCAGTTGCTGGAGGCGGCGCGCAGCGGCCGGCTGGGCCGGGCGGCCCGGTGAAGAGCCCGGTCAAGGGCGGTCAGCTCGGCGGACCGCGCCGGGTGAAGGTCACCAGTCCGCAGACCCGTATCGCCCTGGCCCGCGGGCACCGCCGCCATCCGCAGCTGCTGCCGCTGCCCGCGCCGGCCGACGCCGAGGCCGCCCGAGCCGTGTTCGCCGCGCAGCGCCGCACCGCGCTGCGGACGGTGGCACTGCTGGGGACGGTGCTGTTCGGCTCCAGCGGGACGATCGCGGCGCTGCCGGTGCTGGACCGGCTCCACGTGGCGGGCGTGCCGGTGTCGTGGCTGGTGCTGGTGGTGGCCACCTACCCGGTGCTGCTGCTGCTCGCCCTGTGCCATGTGCGCCGCGCCGAGCGCGCGGAGAGCTCCGCGGGCGTGGACACGGGCGCGGTGCCCGGTACGGGTGCGGGCACGGGGGACGGCCCGTGACCGCCGTGACCGCGATCGGCCTGGTCCTGACCGCCAGCCTGGCCATCGGCCTGTACGGCGTCCACGCCGCCCGCACCAGCCCGGACTTCCTCGTCGCCTCCCGCCGTATCGCCCCCGGCTGGAACGCCATGGCGATCGCCGGGGAGTACGTGTCGGCCGCCTCGGTGCTCGGTCTGGCCGGGCTGATGCTCAAGGACGGCGTCGGGGCGATGTGGTACGCCGTCGGCTTCACCGCCGGGTATGTCGCGGTGGTGGCACTGGTGGCCGGGCCGATGCGGCGCTCGGGGGCGTTCACGGTGCCCGACTTCGCCGAGTACCGGCTGGGCTCGCCTGCGATCCGCAAGCTGTGCGGGGTGATCGTGCTGGTGATCATGTGGCTCTACCTGGTGCCGCAGTTCAAGGGCGCCGGGGTGGTCCTGAGCCTGGTCAGCGGCACTCCGTACTGGGTGGGCGTGGTGCTGGCCGGACTGGTGGTGAGCGCGTCGATCGCGGTGGGCGGCATGCGGTCGGCCACCTACGTGCAGGCGTTCCACTACCTGGTCAAGCTGGCCTTCATCGCCGTGCCGGCGATCTACCTGATCGTGCACGTCGGCGCGGACACGCGCACCGAGGCGCTGCGGCCGGTCCGGGAGACGGGCCCGGCCGCCGAGGAGTGGACCCGCCCGCTGATCGACATCCAGGGGGCGGGGATGCCGCTGCTGTCCACCTGGTCGGTGCTGCTGGCCACCACGCTGGGCGCCATCGGGCTGCCCCATGTGATCATGCGCTTCCACACCAGCCCCACGGCCCGGGCCGCCCGGCGGGTGGCCGTGCTGGTGATCGGCCTGCTGGGCCTGTTCTACCTGTTCCCGGCCGTCTACGGGCTGCTGGGGCGGGTGCTGACCCCGCACCTGGTGCACAGCAACGCCACCGACACCGTCTCCGTCGTCCTGCCGGGGGTGGCCGTGCCGGGGACGCTGGGGAGCGTGCTGACGGCGCTGGTGGCCACCGGCGCGTTCGCCGCGTTCCTGTCCACCTCCTCCGGGCTGCTGCTGGCCCTGGCCGGCGGGCTCTCCCACGATCTGTTCGGCGGCGGGGTGACCAGGCTGCGCCTGGCGGTGGCGGCGGGTGCGCTGGTGGCGGTGCTGCTGTCGCTGCCGGCGGCGCACCTGGACATCAACGTGGTGGTCGGCTGGGCGTTCGCGGTGGCGGCCTCCACGTTCTGCCCGCTGCTGGTGCTGGGCATCTGGTGGACGCGGCTGACGGTCGCGGGCGCGGCGGCCGGGCTGGCCACCGGGGTGGTCACGGCGACGGGGGCCGCGGTGCTGTCCGCCCTGACGCAGCCGTCGTCGGCCTGGCTGACCGTGCTGCTGGCCCAGCCCGCCGCCTGGACCGTTCCGCTGGCGTTCCTCACCATGACCGCGGTCTCGCTGCGCGGCGTTCCGGCCGACTGGTCCGAGCGTGCCGTGCTGCGGCTGCACGCTCCCTGACCGGCGCACGGCCCCGAGGGGGTACGCGAGCCCCCGGGAAACGCGCGGGCCCGGGGGCGCGCGGCCGTTCGCCGTACGCCCCCGGGCCCGTTCTCGTGCCGTTCGCCTCTTTGGCCCCGCTCAGCCGCGGCGCCGTACGCCCCCGGCCAGCTCGCCCGCGAGCTCGCGGACCGCGGCCAGGCCGGCGTCCGGGTCTTCCTCGTGGTCCAGCAGCCGCTTGACGAAGGCCGAGCCGACGATGACGCCGTCCGCGAAGGCCGCCACCTCCGCGGCCTGCCGCGCGTTCGAGACGCCCAGTCCGACGCAGACCGGCAGGTCGGTGGTGGCGCGGGTGCGGCGCACCAGTTCCTGTGCCTCCTGCCCCACCGACTCGCGGGTGCCGGTGACGCCCATCAGGGAGGCCGCGTAGACGAAGCCGCTGCCGGCCTCGGTGATCCTCGCCAGCCGCTCGTCGCGGCTGCTGGGGGCGACCACGAAGACGGTCGCCAGGCCGTGCTGCTCGGCGGCCTTGCGCCACACCTCGGACTCCTCGACCGGCAGGTCGGGCAGGATGCAGCCGGCGCCGCCCGCCTCGGCCAGCTCGGCGGCGAACCGCTCGGCGCCGTAGCGGTCGACGGGGTTCCAGTACGTCATGCACAGCACCGGCGCGCCGGTGGCGGCGTGCGTCTCGCGCACGGTGCGCAGCACGTCGGCGATGCGCACCCCGCCGCGCAGGGCGATGTCGTCGGCGGTCTGGATGACCGGTCCGTCCAGCACCGGGTCGCTGTGCGGCAGCCCGACCTCGACGATGTCGCAGCCGCCCTCCAGCAGGGCGGTGCAGGCGGCGATGCCGCCGTCCACGGTGGGGAAGCCCGCGGGCAGATAGCCCACCAGCGCGGCCCGGCCCTCGTCCTTCGCCGTCGCCAGGACGCGTCCCAGCAGTTCCGCCCGGCCCGCCATCACTCGGTCCCCTTCGCGGTGTCCGCACCGTCGTACAGCCCGAAGTAGCGGGCGGCGGTGTCCATGTCCTTGTCGCCGCGGCCGGAGAGGTTCACCAGCAGCAGCCCTTCCGGCCCCAGCTCGCGGCCGACCTCCAGCGCGCCGGCCAGCGCGTGCGCGCTCTCGATGGCCGGGATGATGCCCTCGGTCTGCGACAGCAGGCGCAGTGCCCGCATCGCCTCGTCGTCGGTGACCGGGCGGTACTCGCCGCGGCCGATGTCCTTGAGGTAGGAGTGCTCGGGGCCGATGCCGGGGTAGTCCAGTCCGGCGGAGATGGAGTACGGCTCGGTGATCTGCCCCTCGTCGTCCTGCAGGACGTAGGAGCGCGAGCCGTGCAGGATGCCCGGCTCGCCGGCCGTCAGGGTGGCCGCGTGCTCGCCGGAGGCCACGCCGTGCCCGGCGGCCTCCAGGCCGATCAGGCGCACGGAGGTGTCGGGGATGAAGGCGTGGAACAGGCCGATGGCGTTGGAGCCGCCGCCGACGCAGGCCAGCGCGGCGTCCGGCAGCCTCCCGGTGCGCTGGAGGATCTGCCGCCGGGCCTCGACGCCGATGACGCGGTGGAAGTCGCGCACCAGCGCCGGGAAGGGGTGGGGGCCGGCGACGGTGCCGAAGAGGTAGTGGGTGCGGTCGACGTTGGCGACCCAGTCGCGGAACGCCTCGTTGATGGCGTCCTTCAGGGTGCGGCTGCCGGAGGCGACGGGGACGACCTCGGCTCCCAGCATCCGCATCCGGGCGACGTTGAGCGCCTGGCGCTGGGTGTCGATCTCGCCCATGTAGATGGTGCACTCCAGGCCGAACAGGGCGCAGGCGGTCGCGGTGGCGACGCCGTGCTGGCCCGCGCCGGTCTCGGCGATGACGCGGGTCTTGCCCATGCGCCGGGTCAGCAGCGCCTGCCCCAGCACGTTGTTGATCTTGTGCGAGCCGGTGTGGTTGAGGTCCTCGCGCTTGAGGAAGACCCGGGCTCCGCCCGCGTGCTCGGCGAACCTCCGCACCTCGGTCAGCGCACTGGGCCGGCCGGTGTAGTTGACGAGCAGGTCCTCCAGCTCGGCGGCGAAGGCGGGATCGGCCTTGGCCTTCTCGTACTCGGCGGCGACCTCGTCCACGGCGGCGACGAGCGCCTCCGGGATGAACTTGCCGCCGAAGGCGCCGAAGTAGCCCTCGGCGGTCGGCACCCGGCCCTCGGGGTCGGGAACGAAGAAGTCGGTGGACATCCGACATGCTCCTTGTCGGGGCGCACGCCCCAGAAAGGGATGGTCACGGGAGACGGTGTGCCGCACCGGCCCGGAGGAGCCGGGAGGGCCCGGAGGAGCGGGTGCGGCGGTGCGGCCGGGGCGCGGGGTACGCGGCCGCGGCCGCGGGTGCGGTCGCGGACCGTCGGCGGCCCGGCGGGCGGCCGGGGCGGGGTACGCCGCTCAGCGCCCGGCCCGGGCAGGCCATCGCCTGCCGTTGATCTGGCCCGGCTCGCAGCCGATGTGGTAGCGCACACGCCGCCCCAGCACCCGGCGAGCGGGCGCGCGGCAGCCGCGGGGGCGGCAGCCGGGGGCGAGGCGGGCGGACAGGGCCATCGCGGTCGCTGCCGTCTCAGTTCCCGTGCCGCAGGGCGGGGTGGGCGCCGGCGGCGACCAGGTCGGCCACGGCCGCCCTCGGATCCTTGCCGGTGACCAGGGACTCGCCGACGAGCACCGCGTCGGCGCCCTCGTTGGCGTAGGCGATCAGGTCGTGCGGGCCGCGCACTCCCGACTCGGCGACCCTCACGACGCCCTCGGGGATCTCGGGGGCGACCCGGGCGAAGGTGCCGCGGTCGACCTCCAGGGTCTTGAGGTTGCGCGCGTTCACGCCGATGACCTTGGCCCCGGCGTCCACCGCGCGCTCGATCTCCTCCTCGTCGTGCACCTCGACCAGCGGGGTCAGCCCGATGGACTCGGCACGCTCCACCAGCGACACCAGCGCGTCCTGGTCGAGCGCGGCGACGATCAGCAGGGCGAGGTCGGCTCCGTGGGCCCGGGCCTCCCACAGCTGGTAGGAGGTGACGATGAAGTCCTTGCGCAGCACGGGGACGTCCACCCGTCCGCGCACCGCCTCCAGGTCGGCCAGCGAGCCTCCGAAGCGCCGCTGCTCGGTCAGCACCGAGATGACCGCGGCGCCGCCCGCCTCGTAGTCGGCGGCGAGGGCGGCCGGGTCCGCGATGGCGGCCAGCGCCCCCTTGGAGGGGCTGGAGCGCTTGACCTCGCAGATGACCTTGACGCCCTCGCCCTTGAGGGCGGCCACGCCGTCGCGCGGGCGCGGCGCACGGGCCGCGCGCTCCTTGAGCTCGTCGAGGCCCACACGCGCCTGCCGCTCGGCGAGGTCGGCGCGGACCCCGTCGATGATCTCGTCGAGCACGCTCACGCGAGCGGCCCCCTTCCTGGCTGGCTCGGGCCCCTGCGGCGGGCGCGGGGCTTGTCCGGACACACGGTCACGCACTGCGATGGTATCCGGCCCGGGACGCGGAACCCGCATCCGGGCGGACCGGTCCCACATACCGGGCGGTATCGCCGTGCCGCCGCCCGGAGCGGCCGGACACGGACAAGCGCGGTGCCGCCCGGGGCGGCGCCGCGCCGGGACGAGCCGCCCGGGGCGGCCCGCCGGCGGCCCGTCAGGCCTCCACCCGCTCCTTGGACTGGTCCAGGCGGCGGCCGTGCGACTCCTCCGGCTGACCCATGCCCATCGAGCGCATGACCAGGCCGGCGACACCGCCGAGGAGGGTGATGGCCACACCGACCCAGAACCACACCGGCTCGGCCATCACGGTGAAGACCGAGGCGACGCAGAAGCCGATGAACGCGATGGTGACGCCGGTCCAGGCGGCAGGGGTGTGTCCGTGGTTGTTGCCCGCCATTGAGTGCTCCTCGTAGGTCCGATCTGGGCTCGCTCACCGGCCATTGTGTCAGGAGCGGTTTCCGCCGCTCCCGGTGGTGGGGTCCTCTCCGCGGTCCAGGGCCTTCCACAGCTCCTCGGGACGGTCCGGATCGGGGGCCGCGCGGCGGCCCGCGGCCGGCCCGGCGCCGCCCGCGCGCTCGTGGCGGCCCGACATCGCGGGCCAGCGGCTCCCGTGGCGCAGGGCCAGCAGCCCGGCGGCCAGCAGCCCGGCGCCGCCCAGGGCGGCGACATAGGGCCACGGGCCGAAGGAGACGGCCTCGACCACGCCCCGGGTCAGCCCGCCGGCCTCGGCCGCCTTCGCCTCCAGCGCGCTCCGGTCGCCCGCCCCCAGGAGGGCGGCGGCGACGGTGCCCGCGCCGCACAGCGCCAGCAGCGCGGCGACCAGCGCGCGGCCGGCACGGCGTACGGCGAAGACGGCGACCAGCGCGGCGAGGCCGACCAGCGCCAGGGCGCTGGGCAACCCGGTCACCTCGCCGCCCTCGACCCGGACGGGCACCTCGCCGCGGGCCAGGACGGCGGTGCCCTCGCCCCAGACCTGCCCGGCGGCCACGAGCACCGCGGTGGCGCCCAGCGCGCCGGCGGTCAGCGCGGCGCCGAGCGCGCGACGCGCTCTCGGGGAGTCCGCGGGACGAGGGGCGGGCTCGGGGGAGGAAGGGGGCGTGTGCGGGGAAATCACTCCACCACGCTACCGCCGAGCCGTCCGGCGGTGTGCACCGCCCTGAGCACCGCCGCGGCCTTGTTGCGGCACTCGGTGTCCTCCGCCGCGGGGTCGGAGTCGGCCACGACCCCGGCGCCCGCCTGGACGTACGCCGTCCCGTCGCGCAGCAGCGCGGTGCGGATGGCGATGGCGGTGTCGGCGTCGCCGGCGAAGTCCAGATAGCCCACGCAGCCGCCGTACAGGCCGCGCCGGGTCGGCTCCAGCTCCTCGATGATCTGCATCGCGCGCGGTTTGGGCGCGCCGGAGAGGGTGCCGGCCGGGAAGCAGGCGGTGAGCGCGTCGAAGGCGGTGCGGCCCTTCGCCAGCCGTCCGGTGACCGTGGAGACGATGTGCATCACATGGCTGTAGCGCTCGACGGACATGAAGTCCACGACCTCGACGCTGCCGGGCTCGCAGACCCGGCCCAGGTCGTTGCGGCCCAGGTCGACGAGCATCAGGTGCTCGGCGCGCTCCTTGGAGTCGGCCAGCAGTTCCTCGGCCAGGGCCGCGTCCTCCTGCGGGGTCGCGCCGCGCGGGCGGGTCCCGGCGATGGGGTGCATCATCGCGTGCCCGTCCTCGACCTTCACCAGGGCCTCGGGGCTGGAGCCGACGACGTCGAAGCCGTCCAGGCGCAGCAGGTACATGTACGGGCTGGGGTTGGTGGCGCGCAGCACGCGGTAGACGTCCAGCGCGCTCGCCGGGCAGGGCGCCTGGAAGCGCTGCGAGGGCACCACCTGGAACGCCTCGCCCGCTCGGATGCGCTCCTTGATCTCCTCCACCGCTTCCCGGTAGACCGCTCCGCCCCACAGGGCCGCGTACTCGGGCAGCTCGGGCGCCGGCAGCGGGGCGGCCATGGCGGGCGCGGGCCGGGCGAGGTCGGCGGCCATGGCGTCCAGACGGCGCACGGCGTCGGCGTGGGCCTCGTCCACTCCGGTGTCGAGGTCGTTGTGGTTGATGGCGTTGGCGATCAGCAGCACCGTGCCGTCGCGGTGGTCGAGCACCGCGAGGTCGGAGGTGAGCATCATGGTCAGCTCGGGCAGTCCCAGGTCGTCGCGGGTGCTGTCGCCGATGCGCTCCAGACGCCGCACGACGTCGTAGCCGAGGTAGCCGACCATGCCGCCGGTGAAGGGCGGCAGATCGGCGTCGCGGTGCAGGTCGCGGGGGGTGTGCAGGGCCTCGACGGTGGCGCGCAGGACGTCCAGCGGGTCCCCGTCCGCGGGGACGCCGGCCGGCGGGGCGCCCAGCCAGTGGGCCCGCCCGTCGCGGACGGTGAGGGTGGCGGAGGTGCGCACGCCGACGAAGGAGTAGCGCGACCAGGTGCGCCCGTTCTCGGCCGACTCCAGCAGGAAGGTGCCGGGGCGCTCGGCGGCGAGTTTGCGGTACAGCGCGATGGGGGTGTCGCCGTCGGCGAGCAGGCGCCGGGTGACCGGGATGACGCGGCGGTCCCTGGCCAGCGTACGGAAGGTCTCCAGGTCCGGGCAGGTGCCGTGGGAGGTGGTCCGGGAAGTGGTCTGGGCGGTCATGCCGGGCTCCCCTCCCGCGCCGACGCGGGGCCGCCCAGCGGCAGCTCACCGGCGTCGAAGCAGGTGCGGTCCCCGGTGTGGCAGGCGGCGCCCACCTGGTCGACCCTCACCAGCACGGTGTCCCCGTCGCAGTCCAGGGCCACGGACTTCACGTGCTGGACGTGCCCGGAGGTGTCGCCCTTGACCCAGTACTCGCCGCGGCTGCGGCTCCAGTAGGTGCAGCGGCCGGTGGTGAGGGTGCGGTGCAGTGCCTCGTCGTCCATCCAGCCGAGCATCAGCACCTCACCGGTGTCGTACTGCTGGGCGATGGCGGGCACCAGGCCGTCGGCGTTGCGCTTGAGGCGGGCGGCGACGGCGGGGTCGAGTGGGGATCGGGGCATGGGGTCATTGTGCCGTCGCCGCGGCACCCGCCGCGAACCCCGCCCGAGGACCGGGACGGACGGGGTTCGCGGTACGCGCCACAGGGCCGTACGGCCCTGTGGCAGGGTTGTGACGCACCCGGGACTTGGCATGTCCGTGCGGTACGGCATCCTTCCGGCATGAGCTATCCACCGCCGCGTGGCGGCGCGCACAACCCCGGTCCAGGCGGCGGTTTCGGTCCGCCGCAGGGCTTCGGTCCGCCCGAGCAGCCCGGTCCGCCCGCGGGCGGTTACGGCTATCCGACTCCAGGAGGCCCTCCGGGCCCGCCCGGGGCCCCGGGCGGGCCCGGAGGGTACGGCTACCCGGGCGCGCCCGGCGGCCCCGGCGCGCCCGGCCCCTACCCGCCCCCGCCGGGCGGGGGCGGCGGGGGCAACGGCGGGAAGATCGCCGCGATCATCATCGCCGCGGTGGTCGTCGCGGGGCTGATCGTCGGGGGCGTGCTGCTGGCCGCCGACGGCGGAAGCGGTGAGGACCAACGGGCGAAGCCGGGCGTCACACCCAGCGACCCGCCCTCCCCCGAGCCCTCCCCCACCTCACCCGAGGTGAGCGAGGAGCCGACGGAGGCTCCGACCACCGGCGCGCCCACGCCCGACGTGACGGCGATGCCCAGCGACCTGGTGCTGTACGTGGTGCTCGACCCGGGCACCTGCTTCGACCACCCGTCGCTGAGCAGCGATGTCACCGAGGTCGAGGAGCGGCCCTGCGACGAGCCCCACGACGGCGAGGTGATCGCCAACGAGACGATCACCGGCGACTTCGACACCCAGGCGGAGCTGCAGAAGGAGGTCATGTCGCTGTGCAGGGCGGACGTGAAGAAGCGGCTGGCCCGGATGCCGCAGGACAGGACCTACTACTACTACGCCATCTATCCGACGCTCCTGACCTACGAGCGCGGTGAGGACCAGGTCACCTGCTCCCTGACGCTCAGCAACAAGGTGGACGGCCCGGATCTGGACGCGCCGCTGCCGGGCTGACCCCGGGCGCGGTGCGTGGCGTGGGCCGGCACACGGCCGTAGGGTGGCCGTATGTCGACCCACGCCCGGCGCGAACGCCTTCTGCTCGCCGATCTGTTGGAGACCTACGGACCCGAGGCGCCCACCCTGTGCGAGGGGTGGCGGACCAGGGAGCTGGCGGCTCACGTCGTGGTACGCGAGCGCCGCGCGGACGCCGCCGGCGGGATACTGGTCAAGGCACTGCAGCCCCGGCTGGAGCGTGTGCAGCAGGAGTTCGCGGCCAAGCCGTACGAGGAGCTGATCCAGCTCATCCGCACCGGGCCACCGCGGATGTCGCCCTTCTCCCTCAAGCAGGTCGACGAGGCGGCCAACACCGTGGAGTTCTTCGTCCACGGTGAGGACATCCGGCGGGCCCGGCCGGACTGGACGCCGCGCGAGATCGACCCGGTGCTCGCCGACGCCCTGTGGCGGCGGCTGGAGACCACCGCCCGCGCCTACGGCCGCCGGTGCCCGGTCGGCCTGGTGCTGCGCCGCCCCAACGGCCAGGTGGCGGTGGCCCGCAAAGGCGCCCCGGTGGTCACCGTCACCGGCGAGCCCGGTGAGCTGCTCCTCTTCGTCTCCGGCCGGCAGGACTCGGCACGGGTGGAACTGGAGGGCGACGAGAAGTCCGTGGCGCGCGTACGCGAGGCGAAGCTCGGCCTCTGACGCCCGGGGGCCGGATCCCCGGGGCCCGGGCCCCGGGTCCCCCGTAAGGCTCTCTTCCGGTCGAGCCGACGGCGCGGCGCGGCACGGCCCGGCGGTCCGCGTGTTCGGATGCGCGTCATGGAGACCACCCGGGTACTGCCCGGACTGCACATGTTCGCCTTCACCGTCGGCCAGGCGTATCTGTGGCGCGATCCCGGTTCACTGACCCTGGTGGACACCGGGACCGCCGGCTCCTGGGCCGTCGGCGCCGAGGCCGTCCGGGAACTGGGCCACGAGCCGGAGGACATCGACCGCATCATCCTGACCCACTTCCACGAGGACCACGCCGGAGGCGCCGCCGAACTCGCCGAACTGACCGGCGCGACCGTCATGGCGCACCGGCTGGACGCGCCGGTCGTCCGGGGCGAGCTGCCCGGTCCGCCGCCGGACTTCACCGACGCGCCCGGCTGGGAGCGCGAGCTGTACGAGAGCCTGCCCCCGCTGCCCGCGGCCCCGCCGTGCCGGGTCGACCGCGAGCTGGCCGACGGCGACATGGTCGACTTCGGCGGCGGGGCGCGGGTCGTGGCCGCGCCCGGTCACACCGACGGCAGCATCGCGCTCCACCTGCCCGCACACGGGGTGCTGTTCACGGGGGACGCGATCGCGAACGTGGAGGGCCGCACCATACTGGGAGTGTTCAACCTCGACCGCGCCCGCGCACTGGAGTCGTTCCACCGGCTGGCCGCCCTGGAGACGGAGACCGCCTGCTTCGGGCACGGCGACCCGATTCCCCGGGAGGCGGGCGCGGCCCTGCGCGGGGCCGCGCGGGCCGCCGTCCGTGACAGCGTGTGACCCGGCGTCCCGGACGGCCGCCGGGCCGCCGGGTCAGCGCACCGGGTGCCCGGCCTCGCGCAGGGCGTTCTTGACCTGTCCGATGCGCAGATCACCGAAGTGGAAGACGCTCGCGGCCAGCACCGCGTCCGCGCCCGCCTCCACCGCCGGGGCGAAGTCGGCGAGCTTCCCCGCTCCGCCGGAGGCGATGACGGGGATGGTGACGTGCTTGCGGACGGCGCCGACCATGGCGATGTCGTAGCCGTCCTTGGTGCCGTCGGCGTCCATGGAGTTGAGCAGGATCTCCCCGGCCCCCAGCTCGGCGGCCCGGTGCGCCCACTGGACCGCGTCGATGCCGGTGCCGCGCCGGCCGCCGTGCGTGGTGACCTCGAAGCCGGACGGCGTCACCGTCCCCTCCGGGCAGCGGCGGGCGTCCACCGACAGCACCAGCACCTGGCTGCCGAAGCGCTCGGCGATCTCCCGGATCAGCTCCGGTCGGGCGATGGCGGCGGTGTTGACGCCCACCTTGTCGGCGCCCGCGCGCAGCAGCTTGTCCACGTCCTCGGTGGTGCGCACGCCGCCGCCCACCGTCAGCGGGATGAAGACCTGCTCGGCGGTGCGGCGCACCACGTCGTAGGTGGTCTCGCGGTCGCCGGAGGAGGCGGTGATGTCGAGGAAGGTCAGCTCGTCGGCGCCCTCCGCGTCGTACACCTTGGCCATCTCGACCGGGTCGCCGGCGTCGCGCAGATTCTGGAAGTTGACCCCCTTGACGACCCGGCCGCCGTCCACGTCCAGGCAGGGGATGACTCGTACGGCCAGGGACACTTAGGCGTGCTCCTTCGGGGTGCGGAAGGCTTCGATCTCCGCCTCGACCAGTACGCGCGAGTCGACGAAGCCGGAGACGACCACGAGCGTCGCGACGGGGCGGACGGAGCCGAAGACCTCACGGTGGGCGCGGCCCACGTCCTCCACGTCGCGCGCGTGGGTTATGTACATGCGGGTACGGACGACGGAGCGGACGTCCAGGCCGAACGGCTCCAGAGCCGCCACGGCCCGCTCGAAGGCGGTCCGGGCCTGGACGTAAGGGTCGCCCTCGCCCTGGATCGCCCCGTCGGCCAGGGGCATCGTGCCCGCGACGAGGATCCGGTCGCCGATCTCGACGGCCCGGGCGGAGCCGATGGTCTCCTCCCAGTGGCTGTCGCTGCGCACGCGCCGGAGGCGCCGGCCGTCTCCGGCCGCCTCCCCCTCTGCGTCGCTTTCCCGTCCCACCGCCGCGGACTCCGTCATCGGGACACTGCCTCCAGGGCCTCTTCCAGGGTGAACGCCTTGGCGTAGAGGGCCTTGCCCACGATGGCTCCCTCGACGCCCTCGGGTACCAGGGTGGCGATCGCACGCAGGTCGTCAAGGGAGGAGACGCCGCCGGAGGCGACGACCGGGCGGTCGGTGGCGGCGCAGACGTCCTTCAGCAGCTGGAGGTTGGGGCCCTTGAGGGTGCCGTCCTTGGCGATGTCGGTGACGACGTAGCGGGCGCAGCCCTCGGAGTTCAGGCGCTCCAGCGTCTCGTAGAGGTCGCCGCCGTCGCGGGTCCAGCCGCGCCCGCGCAGGGTTGTGCCGCGCACGTCGAGGCCGACGGCGATCCTGTCACCGTGCTCGGCGATCACCTTGGCCACCCACTCGGGGCTCTCCAGTGCGGCGGTGCCCAGGTTCACCCGGGTGCAGCCGGTGGCCAGCGCGGCGGCCAGGGAGGCGTCGTCGCGGATGCCGCCGGAGAGCTCGACCCTGATGTCCATGGTGCGGACGACCTCGGCGATCCGCTCGCGGTTGTCGCCGGTGCCGAACGCGGCGTCCAGGTCCACCAGATGCAGCCACTGCGCCCCCGCCCGCTGCCAGGCCAGGGCGGCCTCCAGCGGGTCGCCGTAGGAGGTCTCGGTGCCGGACTCGCCGTGGACGAGGCGGACGGCCTGTCCGTCGCGGACGTCGACGGCGGGGAGGAGTTCGAGACGGTGGGTGCTCATCAGCTGGCGGTCCTAAGGTCCTGGGGATCGGGGTGGTGGCGGGTGGGGCTAGAGGGTGCTGATCCAGTTGGTCAGCAGCTGCGCGCCGGCGTCGCCGGACTTCTCGGGGTGGAACTGGGTGGCCCACAGCGGGCCGTTCTCCACGGCCGCGACGAACCGCTCGCCGTGGGTGGCCCAGGTGACCCTGGGGGCGGCCATGGCGGGGTTGGTGATCTCAAGCTCCCAGTCGTGCACGGCGTAGGAGTGCACGAAGTAGTAGCGGGCGTCGGCGGGCAGGCCCGCGAACAGCCTGGAGTCCCCGGGCGCCTCGACGGTGTTCCAGCCCATGTGCGGTACGACGTCCGCCTTGAGCGGGCCGACCGTGCCGGGCCACTCGTCCAGGCCCTCGGCCTCGACCCCGTGCTCGATGCCCCGGCCGAACAGGATCTGCATGCCGACGCAGATGCCCATCACCGGACGCCCGCCGGCGAGCCGGCGCTCGACGACCCAGTCGCCGCGGGCCTTGCGCAGACCCGTCATGCAGGCGGCGAAGGCGCCGACGCCGGGCACGAGCAGCCCGTCGGCGTTCATCGCGGTGTCGTAGTCGCCGGTGATCTCCACCTCCGCGCCGGCCCGGGCCAGGGCGCGCTCGGCCGAGCGCACGTTGCCGAAGCCGTAGTCGAAGACGACGACCTTCTTCCTCTCCGTCATGACCACACCTCCAGGCGCAGGATTCCGGCGATCAGGGACAGGGCGGCGCCGATGCCGAGCAGGGTGACGACCCCCTTGGGCATCCGCTGCTTCCAGAAGGAGATGGCGCCGCCGAGCAGGAAGAGCCCCACGAAGATCAGCAGAATGGAGACACCGTTCACAGCGCTCCTCCGTGAGCTTCTCCGTGAGCTTCTCCGCCCGCACGGCACAGCACACGCATCGCCGACCGCGGCCCGGCAGCCGCGCGCGCGACGCTCACAGCACCTTCCCCGTTCGCTTCTCCGCCCGCACGGCACAGCACACGCATCATCGTCGGCAGCGGCCCGGCAGCCGCGCGCGCGACGCTCACAGGGCGCCCTTGGTGGAGGGGATGCCCGTCTGGCGCGGGTCGATCTCGCTGGCATAGCGCAGCGCGCGGGCCAGCGCCTTGAACTGGCACTCCACGATGTGGTGCGCGTTGCGCCCGTAGGGGACGTGGACGTGCAGGGCGATCTGCGCCTGGGCGACGAAGGACTCCAGGATGTGCCGGGTCATCGTGGTGTCGTAGCTGCCGATCATCGGCGCCATGTTCTCCGGCTCGCTGTGCACCAGGTACGGCCGCCCCGACAGGTCCACGGTCACCTGGGCGAGGGACTCGTCCAGCGGCACCGAGGCGTTTGCGAAGCGGACGATGCCCCGCTTGTCGCCCAGCGCCTGCCGGAAGGCGGCGCCCAGCGCCAGCGAGCTGTCCTCGATGGTGTGGTGGCTGTCGATGTGCAGGTCGCCCTCGGTCTTGACCGTGAGGTCGAACAGCCCGTGGCGGCCGAGCTGGTCGAGCATGTGGTCGTAGAAGCCGACCCCGGTCGACACGTCGACCTTCCCGGTGCCGTCGAGGTCGATCTCGACGACGACGGAGGTCTCCTTGGTGGTGCGCTCGACGCGACCCACACGGCTCATCGGTTGTTCTCCTTCAGTACTGCGCGTACCGCGTCGAGGAACGCGTCGTTCTCGGCCGGGGTGCCGGCGGTGACCCGCAGCCGGCCCGGCACTCCGTTGTCCCGGACCAGCACGCCGCGCTCCAGCAGCGCCTGCCACACCGCGTGGGCGCCGCCGGGGCCGTCGAAGTTCCCGAACTGCACGAAGTTGGCGTCGGAGTCGGTGACCTCGCAGCCCATCGCCCGCAGCTCGGCCACCAGCCGGTCCCGCTCGTCCTTGAGCTGCCGGACATAACCGAGGAGTGTGTCGGTGTGTTCCAGCGCGGCGAGCGCGGTGGCCTGGGTGACGGCGGACAGGTGGTAGGGCAGGCGCACCAGCTGGACGGCGTCGACGACGGCCGGGTGGGCGGCGAGGTAGCCCAGCCGCAGCCCGGCGGCGCCGAACGCCTTGGACATGGTGCGCGAGACCACCAGGTTCGGGCGGCCCTCGATCAGCGGCAGCAGCGAGGGCCGGTGGCTGAACTCGCCGTACGCCTCGTCGACGATCACCATGGCGGGCCGGGCGGCCTGGGCGGCTTCGTACAGGGCCAGCACGGTCTCGGCGTCGACGGCCGTGCCGGTGGGGTTGTTGGGCGAGCAGACGAAGACCACGTGCGGTCGGCGCTCGGCGATGACCGCCTTCGCCGCCTCCACGTCGATGGTGAAGTCGTCGTTGCGCGGCCCGGAGATCCAGCCGGTGCCGGTGCCGCGGGCGATCAGGGCGTGCATCGAGTACGAGGGCTCGAAGCCGATCGCGGTGCGCCCCGGGCCGCCGAAGGCCTGGAGGAGCTGCTGGAGCACCTCGTTGGAACCGTTGGCGGCCCAGACGTTCCCCGCGGTGACCTCGTGCCCGGCGGTGCGGGTCAGATAGCGGGCCAGCTCGCCGCGCAGCTCCACCGCGTCGCGGTCGGGGTAGCGGTTGAGATCGCGGGCGGCCTCGGCGACGCGCTCGGCGATGCGGGCCACCAGCGCCTCGGGCAGCGGGTGGGGGTTCTCGTTGGTGTTCAGCCGTACGGGCACGTCCAGCTGCGGCGCCCCGTAGGGGGACTTGCCGCGCAGTTCGTCCCGGATGGGCAGGTCGTCGATGCCGGTCACTTCCCCTGTGGCACCTTCCAGTCGAACCTCGCCTTGAGGGCCGCCCCGTGAGCGGGCAGGTCCTCGGCCTCCGCCAGGGTGACCACGTGGTGGGCCACGTCGGCCAGCGCGTCGCGGGTGTAGTCCACGACGTGGATGCCGCGCAGGAAGGACTGCACGGACAGCCCGGAGGAGTGGCAGGCGCAGCCGCCGGTGGGCAGCACGTGGTTGGAGCCGGCGCAGTAGTCGCCCAGCGAGACCGGGGCCCAGGGGCCGACGAAGACCGCGCCCGCGTTGCGGACCCGGGCGGCGACGGCGGCGGCGTCCTCGGTCTGGATCTCCAGGTGCTCGGCGGCGTAGGCGTCCACCACCGCCAGGCCCTGGTCCAGGTCGTCCACCAGGATGGTGCCGGACTGCCTCCCGGCCAGCGCCTCGGCGATGCGTTCCTGGTGCCTGGTGGAGGCCACCTGACTGGTCAGCTCGGCGTCGACGGCGTCGGCCAGCGCCTCGGAGGGGGTGACCAGGACGGCGGCGGCCAGGGTGTCGTGCTCGGCCTGGCTGATCAGGTCGGCGGCGACGTGGCGGGCGTCGGCGGTGTCGTCGGCGAGGATGGCGATCTCGGTGGGGCCGGCCTCGGAGTCGATGCCGATGCGGCCCTTGAGCAGGCGCTTGGCCGCGGCGACCCAGATGTTGCCGGGGCCGGTGACCAGCTGGACGGGCGCGCACTCCTCGGTGCCGTAGGCGAACATGGCGATCGCCTGGGCGCCGCCGGCGGCGTACACCTCGTCGACGCCCAGCAGGGCGCAGGCGGCCAGGATCGTGGGGTGCGGCAGCCCCGCCGCCCAGTGTCCGGGGACGCCTTTCTGCGGCGGCGAGGCGACGGCCAGCGATCCGACCTCGGCCTCCTGCGCGGGCACGACGTTCATCACCACGGACGACGGGTAGACGGCCCGGCCGCCGGGCACGTACAGGCCCACCCGCTCGACCGGCACCCACCGCTCGGTGACGGTGCCGCCGGGGACGACGCGGACGGTGGAGTCGGTGCGCCGCTGGTCGCGGTGGACGATCCGGGCGCGGCGGATGGACTCCTCCAGCGCCGCCCGCACCGCGGGGTCGAGGTCGGCCAGCGCCTTGTCCAGTGCCTCGGCCGGAACCCGTACGCGCTCCAGCCGCACGCCGTCGAAGCGCTCGTTGTACTCGATCACCGCGGCCGTGCCGCGATGGTGCACCGCGTCGCAGATCGGCCGCACCTTCTCCAGGGCGGCCTCGACGTCGAGTTCGGCTCGGGGCAGCAGCTCCCGCTCGACCCCGGCGGCGGCGAGATCGCGTCCGCGCAGGTCGAGTCGGGTCATGGATACGGATCGAAGCACGTGTCCCAGTGTCTCAGACGCGATCCGGTGCCCGGCGCTCCGTATCAGTGCGTGATACGCGGTACGGGTGGGCCTGGAGAGGGCATTCAGATGTCAGTGCTGACCGATAGCGTCTTGATCGTCACGCAGCGCCATCTGTGACTTGGGGGACACGTCGTGAGTGATGTTCCGAACAACGGGGATCCGCCGCCCGGTATCCGGCTGACCACCGCGGAGTGGGGCATGTGGCAGGCCTTCCGCAACGGCAGCGAGCACGATCTGCGCTCGGGCGAGGCGGAGCTGGACGACCCGAACGGCGACCACGAGTGGGGGCCGCAGCGGACGGTGCGGGCCCGCGTCGTCGCCCTGCTCCTGCTGCACGGTCCGCCGCCGCTGCTCGGGCGTGTCGCGTCCCTGCAGCTGACCGGTGTGTATGTGACGGGGAAGCTGGACCTGTCCGGCGGGACGGTCGAGCCGTACTTCGAGTTCCGGCAGTGCCGTTTCGAGCAGGAGGTGCTGCTGCACGAGTGCCGGCTGGTCACCGCCCGCATGATCGACTGCCACATACCCAGGCTGGAGGCCGCCCGGATGAGCACCGAGGGCGATCTCCACCTGCCGCGCTGCACCATTCCCGGTGGCGTCCGGCTCACCGACGCCTCCATAGGCACGGACCTGATGCTCAACGAGATGACGGTCGGCCGGGGGGAGCGCGTGCGGTCGCTGTCCGCCGACGGGATCCAGGTCGCCCAGGACCTCCAGGCCAGCCTGATGCTCGCCCAGGGGGAGGTGAGCCTGCGCGGCGCGGAGATCGGCGGCTCGCTGTTCATGTACGGCAGCGTCCTGCGCGGCGGCAACGGACAGTACGCGCTGTACGCGCCGCAGATGACCGTGGAGCACTTCGCCCACTTCGCCTCCTCCGGGCCGCGTCGGCTGCCGGTGGTCCACGGCACCACTCCGCCGGGCGGCACCTCCTGGCCGCCTCCGGACGAGCACAGCCACATGGTGCGGCGCGTCAAGCGCTTCGAGTGCACCGGCGGGGTGAAGCTGGACGACGGGAAGTTCGGGGACTCGCTGGTGCTGGACGACGCCCGCTTCGACCTCCGGCGCGACCAGGAGCTGTCGCTGCGCCGCATCCAGACCCCGGAGCTGTGCTTCACCCCCGAGCGGCCGGGCGGCGGCCGGGTGGTGCTCGCCGGGGCGACCGTGGACAACCTGGTGGACAGGGTGGAGAGCTGGCCGGTGGACGAGGGGCTGTGGATGGCCGGGTTCACCTACCAGAACCTGATCCCGCGCGGCCGGTTCACCCTCGCCCAGCGGCTGCGGTGGCTGGAGACGGCGACGCCGGAGTACGCCCCGGAGCCGTACGAGCAGCTCGCGGCGGTGATGCGCAACAGCGGGGAGGACGCGGACGCGCGCGCGGTACTGCTGGCCAAGCAGCGCCGCCGCCGCGAGACCCTGCCGCTGGCCGCCAAGCTGTGGGGCTATCTGCAGGACTGGACGGTCGCCTACGGCTACCGGCCGGGCCAGGCCGCCCTGTGGATGGCGGTGCTGTGGGCCTCGGGCGCGGTGCTGTTCGCCCGGCGGCCGCCGGCCCCGCTCAAACCGGGGGAGTCGCCGCACTGGAACGCCCCGCTGTACGTCCTGGACCTGCTGCTGCCGGTGATCGACCTGGGGCAGGACAGCCACTGGAAGCCCGCGGGGGCCTACCAGTGGACGGCCGCGGCGCTGATCATGCTCGGCTGGGTGCTGGCCACCACGGTCGCGGCCGGGGCCACCCGGCTGCTGAGGCGTCAGTGAGCGCGCCCGGCGGCCGGACGCGGGGCGCGTGCGGCGGGCGGGTGACGGGTGACGGGGCGCCCCACCGCGGGGAGGCCGTAGGCTGCGGCTGTGACCACCACGCGCCTACCGATCTTCCCCCTCAACACCGTGCTGTTCCCGGGGCTGGTGCTGCCGCTGAACGTCTTCGAGCAGCGGTACCGCGCCCTCATGCGCGACCTGCTGGAGATCCCCGAGGACGCACCGCGCCGCTTCGGGGTGGTCGCCATCCGGGACGGCCGGGAGGTCGCCCCCACCGCGGTCGGGATGCCGGACCCCACGGCGCAGGCCGCCGCCGGGCCGGCCGCGGGCTTCGGCCCCGACCCGATGCGCGCCTTCCACACGGTGGGCTGCGTCGCCGACGCCACGTCCATCCGCGAGCGCTCCGGCGACGGCGAGGAGGCCGGCGAGGACGGGGACGACGACGGGGAGCGGGCCGGCGGGAACGGGGCCGGCTACGAGGTGCTCGCCACCGGCACCACCCGCTTCCGGCTGCTGTCCGTCGACGCCTCGGGGCCGTATCTGGTCGGCGAGGTCGAGGAGCTGGCGGAGGACGGCGGCGAGGGGGCGGGTGCGCTCGCCTCCGGCGTGCTGCGGGCCTTCCGCGCCTACCAGAAGCAGCTCGCCGGCGCGCGGGAGAGGACCCTGGCCGGCGGTCAGGAGCTGCCGGACGAGCCGTCGGTGGTGTCGTACCTGGTGGCCGCCGCCACCGTCCTGGACACCCCGACCAGGCAGCGGCTGCTGCAGGCTCCGGACACCGCCACGCGGCTGGCCGAGGAGCTGAGGATCCTCAGGCGCGAGACGGCGCTGATCGGCAGGCTCCCGTCCGTTCCCGCGGCGGACCTCACCCGCGTACCGACCAGCCCGAACTGACGCCGCCCGGAAACCGGCGCGCCGCCGGGGAACGGCGACCGCACACCAGTACCGACCGACGCGAGGCACGGCGAGAATGGCCAGGAAGAAGCAGAAGACGGGTTCCGGGGGCACCCCGGCGACGGTGGCCGCCACGAGGGCGGGCGTGGACTTCACCCTCCACTCCTACGAGCACGATCCGGCCGCTCCCTCCTACGGGGAGGAGGCCGCCGAGGCCCTCGGGCTCGACCCGGAGCAGGTGTTCAAGACGCTCGTCGCGGACGTCGACGGCACGCTGACCGTGGCTGTCGTCCCCGTCTCCGGATCGCTGGACCTCAAGGCGCTGGCGGCGGCGGCCGGCGGCAAGCGGGCCGCGATGGCGGACCCGGCCGCCGCCGAGCGCGCCACGGGCTATGTGCGCGGCGGGATCTCCCCACTGGGCCAGCGCAGGGCGCTGCCGACGGTGGTGGACGCCTCGGCCGAGGGGCACCCCACCGTCTGCGTCTCGGCCGGACGCCGGGGACTGGAGATCGAGCTGACCCCCGCCGACCTGGTGAAGCTCACCGGTGCGGTGACGGCGCCGATCGCCCGCTCCCGGTAGCCGCTCCGAAACCGCACCGGCCGCCGGGGGCAGGGCCTCACGCCCCCGGCCGGTCCTCCGCGCCGCCCGGCGGCGGCCCCCACCCGGGGTGGAGCGGGTGTGTCGGCTCGGGCTCCCGGGGGGTGAACAGGGACGTGAGCGCCAGATGGACGCCCAGCGCGGCCAGCGGCCACGCCAGCAGCGCCCCCTTGGCCTGGAGTTCCAGCGGGGCGTCGAAGACCCTGCCCTTGCCCACGGCCCTGGCCTGGGCGACCACGTCCTGGTCCGGGCCGAGCTGTACGCCCAGCCACCAGGCCAGCAACGAGCCGGCCAGCGCGCCGGCCGCCAGGCCGATCACCACGCCGACGCCGCCGCGACGCCGGGCGAGGAAGACCGCGGCCCCGCTCAGCGCGCCGATGCCCAGGGCCAGCAGGACGAACGTGCCGTCGGCGCCGACCGTCTCCTCGCCCTCGGAGTTCTTGAGGTAGACGGCCGTGCCGTCCGAGATCAGCGGAACCCTGGGGGCCAGCCACAGCCACAGCAGCCCGAGCGCCACTCCCAGGACCGCCACGGCCGCCGCCACCGCCGCGGCTTCGAGGACCTCCCGTCCGGCCGGGGCGCCGCCGTCCCCGCCCTCCGCGGGGTTCTCGCCGGGGTCCTTGCCGCGCGGGGCACTCCCCCACGGGTCGTAGGGCGGGGGCGACTGGGACGAGCCGTGGTCCGGGGAGGAAGGCGTCGGTGCGGTCACCCTGCCATCGTGCCAGGTCCGGCCCCCGGCCCGCCGGGCGGTACCGCACACGGCGATCACCCGGCCGGGGCGGCGGTCAGCGCACCGCGGCCCGGCGGTACGCCCAGGCGGCGGCGGCCAGTGCCACGGCTCCGACGGCGGCGCACACTCCCAGGTCGAGGACCACCCGGTCCCAGTCCGGCCGGGGCCCGAGGACTGCGGCCAGCGCCTCCACGCCGTACGTCGAGGGCAGCAGGTCCCGCAGCAGCCGGACCGGTTCCGGCAGGCCTCCGGCCGGAAGCACGCCCAGCAGCAGGGCCGCCGACATCCCCAGCTGTCCGCAGAGCGTGGCGAGTTCCTGGCGGGGCGCGAGCAGGCCGAGAGCCGCGCCGAGTCCGGCAAGCGCCGCTCCGGCCAGCGGCACCACCGCCGCCAGCAGCCACAGTCCGTCCAGCGGAAGCCCGTAGAGCAGGCAGCCGGCCACCGCGGTGACCGCCGTGCCGGGCGCCGTGAAGGAGGCGTACGCGCCCGCCGTGCCCAGCACCACCGCGGCGGGCGGCACCGGCAGGGTGGCGTAGTGGTCCAGGCCCCCGGAGGCGCGCAGCTGGCCGAAGTACTGGGCGAGGAGGTTGAGCGCGACGAAGGCGACCACCAGCACGCTGGAGCCGGCCACCACCGCCCGCGCCTCCTGTCCGGGGCCGCCGTCGACGACCCCGCGCATCAGGACCATGATCCCGACCGACTGGAAGGTCGCCACGAACAGCAGCGGGATGCGGGCCACCCGGGCCCTGGACAGCTGCGCCCGGTAGACGGCGCCCAGGGCGGGCCACAGCCTCGCGCCCGGGGCGAGCGGGGCGGCCTTCGCCCCTTCCGCCTCCTCGTGGGTTCCGGCCGCTTCCGGGGCCTCCCGCCGGGTCCTCGCCACGGCCGTGCTCACGCCTTCACCAGACCTTCCGTGTGTCCTCCCAGTGCCAGGTAGACGTCCTCCAGACTCGGTGTGGCGAGGGTGAAGTCGTCCAGTGCGGCGAACGCCGGGCCGCCGGTGACGGCGGCGACCGCCGCGCGCGCCTCCTCGGGGGGCAGCCGCAGCGTCCAGCGGCGGCCCGTCTCCGCGGCGTCCGGGCACAGCGCGGCGACCTCGGGGACCTCCAGCGGCGGCCGGTCGCGCCACACCAGCTCCAGCCGTACGTCCTCGCCGACCATGGACTTCAGGCCGGCCGGGGTGCCGCAGGCGACCGCCCGGCCGCGGTCCATCACCGCGACCCGGTCCAGCACCAGCTCGGCCTCGATGACGTTGTGGGTCACCAGGACCACCGTGGCCCCGCGCTCGGCCCGCCGCCGGTCGACCGCCGCCCACACCGCGCGCCGCGCGACGGGGTCCATGCCGGTGGTCGGCTCGTCCAGCACCAGCAGGGGCCGCTCCCCCACCAGCGCCGCCGCCACACAGGCCAGCCGCCGCTGGCCGCCGGAGAGCCGTTTCAGGGGGCGTGAGGCGATCGCGCCGAGTCCCAGTTCCTCCAGGACCTCGCCGCTCTCGCGCCGCGCGGCCGCCGCGTCCAGACCGCGCAGCCGCCCGGTGGTCTCGGCGGCCAGCGCCACGGTCAGCTCGTCCAGCGCGGTGGACTCCTGGCCGAGGTAGGCCAGCAGCCGCGCGGCCCGCCGCGGATGGCGGACCAGATCGTGGCCGAGGACGTCGACGCGCCCGGAGTCGGGGCGCAGCAGCCCGGTGAGCTGCCGCACCAGGGTGGTCTTCCCGGCGCCGTTCGGGCCGAGCAGGCCGAAGACCTCGCCCCGCCGGACGGTCAGGCTGACGTTGTCGCTGGCCCGTACGGCGGCAGTGGCGGGGGCGCCGCGGCGGCCGCGCCGGGCGGGGTAGGTCTTGACCAGGTCGTGGACGCGTACGGCGGTCTCCCCCGGCGTCTCCACGCTCTCCACCGTGTCGCCCACCGCCTGCCCAGTGCCCGTACTCACGAGCTACGAGGGTACGCGCCCGGCGCGGGCTCATTCCGCGGCGGGTGCGCGTTCGCCCGCGGTGCGGGCGTCGACCTCGCGCCAGAAGCCCGCGCGGATCGCGTAGCGGTCCTGCTCGTCGATCTGGTCGTCCTTGTGCGCCAGCAGGCCGAAGCGGGCGGCGTAGCGCAGCAGCTCGCCGTCGATGCGGTGCGGGATGCGGGGGTACTCCCCCGACAGCGTCCTCAGCCGGGCGGTGGACCCCAGCCGCTCGATCCAGCGGCGGGCGAAGACCTGGCCGACCTCGAAGGGGTCGCCGCTGACGGTGGTGATGTCCTCCTCGCGGTCGGCCCACCGCTGCTCGGCGGTGGTGAGCTGGGCCAGCATCGGCAGGGCGGCGGCCTCGGTGGACTCGGGGACGGCGCCCCGGTCGATCCAGCCCTTGTCGGAGGACCAGCGCAGGGTGGCGCCGGCGGGTGCGGAGGAGGCGTTGTGGGGGTGCGCGGCGGGCCGGCCGAGTCCGGCGAGGTCCTTGGGGGTGGGAACGCCGCGGCCGTGGCCGGTGTCGGCGGCCCGCCCCTCCCCTCCCCCGAGGCCGTCCCCGAGGCCGTCGCCGAGGTCTTCCGCGAGGCCGTCGCCGGGGCCGGCGGTGAGCCCCTCCGCGGGTTCCCGGGGCGCCTTCTCGCCGAACTCCCCGGCGACGGGGGCCGCGGCACCGTTCCCGCCGGGTGCCGGGACCGGAGCGGCACCGCTCCCGGCGCCCGCGGTACCCGCCGTACCCGCCGTACCCGCCGTGCCCGTGGTGTCCGGCGCGGGGACGCCGCTGCCGCCGGAGGCGGTGGCCGGGGCGCTCCCGCCGGAGGGGGCGGGCTCGGGCAGCGGGGCGGAGAGGATGGCGGCGATCTCGGGCTGCTGTGGCGGGCAGACCCCGGTCAGGTCCCTGGCCCGTACGGCCCGGGTGATCCAGGCGCGGTCCAGAACGCGCCGCTCGTCGGCCTCGGCCACCAGGTCCTCGGACTGGTTGTAGTCGCCGTCGGCGGCCTGGACCGCCCACAGGTGGACGGCCACGCCGTGCTCCTTGGCGGACATCAGCCCGGGCAGCAGGTCGCCGTCCCCGGTGACCAGCACGATGTCGGAGCAGGCGCGGTTGCGGGCCAGCTCCGTCAGCTCGGCGTGCATGGCGGCGTCCACGCCCTTCTGCGCCCACCGCCCCTCGCTGCGGGTGAGAGCGCCGAGCCGTACCGTCACACGCGGCATCACCCGCAGCCGCCGGTGTTCGGGCTGGGGCACCCGGTCGGGGGCGCCGTCGAACCAGTAGATGCGCAGCAGCCGGCAGCCGGTGTCCAGCTCGGCGCGCTCACGCAGCCCCTGGATGAGCACGGAGTGGTCCACGGTGATCCGGGAGCGCGCGGGCTCGCCCGCCAGGAGGCTCGCGGCGGCGCCCAGAAGATATCCGGCGTCCACCAGGACGACGCAGCGGTCCACGCTCCACCCACTCTCGGTACGACCGGCACGACCGGTACGGCCGCCGGGGCCGGTGACGTCTGGTGCGGCCGCGGCGCGTTCGCCCCGGCCCCACTCCTTCGAGTCTGTTTCGAGTCTGCCCGACCGTACAGGGCTTATGGGCTCCGGCTCGATCTTCGGCGTGGCGGGAGGCCGGTGTCCACCGTGCGGGAGGCACCGCTTTCCCGCCGGAAGGGGCGGCTACCGAGGGCTGTCGCCCGACATGCGCGCTGTGCGGACGCGTGCGACGCTGGGCACGGCCCAGCGTTTTGTGATCCGCACAGGAGGCGACCATGGGCAAGCACAAGAAGGAAGCTCGTGAGCGGCGCGGCGGGCGCACCGCCGCAGAGGAGACCCAGGAGCAGTCGAGGACCACCGCCGAGCGGATGGCGCGGACGCAGCCGGCCGCGCAGGGCACCCCCGCCGACGTGGCACGCAGGCACCGCAGGCGCTTCGGCCACAACTGACACCGGCCGCCGCGCACGGCACGGCGGCGGCCACCGCACGGGGCGCCCCGGCAAGGACCGGGGCGCCCCGTCGCGTCTGCGGCCCGCCTCAGCCTGCCAGGCAGGAGGGGCCGAGCAGCGCCTTGAGGTCGCCGAAGAGCGCGGGGTCGGCGGTGACCCGGTGCCGGTCCAGGCGCAGCACCGTCGTCTTGCGGCCGCCCTGGAGCCTGACCCGCACCTCGGTGGAGCCGCGGTGGTGGGTGAGCACCTCCCCCAGCTTCTCCACCAGCGGCGGGGTGACCTTGACGGTGGGGATGGTGATGGTGACGGGCGCGTCGGAGGCGGCGTCCGACAGGTCGGGGACCATCAGCTCCATGGCGACCAGCCGGGGGACGTCCTCGCGCTTGTCCAGGCGTCCCTTGACGAAGACCACCGCGTCCTCCACGAGCTGGGTGGAGACGAGCTGGTAGGTGGCGGGGAAGAACATGCAGTCGATCGAGCCCGCCAGGTCCTCCACGGTGGCGATCGCCCAGGCGTTGCCCTGCTTGGTCATCTTCCGCTGGAGGCCGGAGATGATCCCGCCGATGGTGACGATCGAGCCGTCGGCGAAGTCACCGCCGGTGAGCTGGGAGATCGCCGCGTCCGTCTTGTCGGACAGCACGTGTTCGAGCCCGAACAGCGGGTGGTCGGAGACGTAGAGGCCGAGCATCTCCCGCTCCTGTGCGAGCAGGTAGCTCTTGTCCCACTCCTCGGGGGAGAACTCCACGTCCATGCCGAAGCCGGGGCCGCTGTCGGAGGACTCCTCCCCCATCCCGCCGAAGAGGTCGAACTGTCCCTCGGCCTCCTTCCGCTTGACCTGCACCACGTTGTCGATCATGGTCTCGAAGTGCGCGGTCAGGCCCTTGCGGGTGTGGCCCAGTTCGTCGAAGGCGCCGGCCTTGATCAGCGACTCGACGGTGCGCTTGTTACAGACCACCGCGTCGACCTTGTCGAGGAAGTCGGGGAAGGAGGTGTACTTCCCCTTGGCCCTGCGGCAGGCGACGATCGAGTCCACCACGTTCTGGCCGACGTTGCGCACGGCGGTCAGTCCGAAGACGATCGTGTCGTCGCCGCGCGGGGTGAAGTTCGCCTCGGACTCGTTGACGTCCGGCGGCAGCACCTTGATGCCCATGCGGCGGCACTCGTTGAGGTAGACCGCCGACTTGTCCTTGTCATCGCGCACCGAGGTCAGCAGGGCGGCCATGTACTCGGCCGGGTAGTTCGCCTTGAGGTAGGCCGTCCAGTAGGAGACCAGTCCGTACGCCGAGGAGTGCGCCTTGTTGAAGGCGTATCCGGCGAAGGGCACCAGCACGTCCCACACGGCCTGGATGGCCTCGTCGGAGTAGCCCTTCTCCCGGGCGCCCTTCTGGAAGTTGACGAACTCGGCGTCCAGGACCTCCTTCTTCTTCTTGCCCATCGCCCGGCGCAGCAGGTCGGCCTGCCCGAGGCTGTACCCGGCGAGCACCTGGGCGGCTTTCTGCACCTGCTCCTGGTAGACGATCAGGCCGTAGGTGATGTCGAGGACCTCCTTGAGAGGCTCCTCCAGCTCCGGGTGGATCGGGGTGATCTCCTGCTGCCCGTTCTTGCGCAGCGCGTAGTTGATGTGGGAGTTCATGCCCATCGGGCCGGGCCGGTACAGGGCCGAGACCGCGGAGATGTCCTCGAAGTTGTCGGGCTTCATCATGCGCAGCAGGGAGCGCATGGGGCCGCCGTCGAACTGGAAGACGCCCAGGGTGTCGCCGCGCTGGAGCAGCTCGAAGGTCTTGGGGTCGTCCAGCGTGAGATCGAGCAGGGTGATGTCGACGCCCTTGTTGGCCTTCACCAGCTTGACGGCGTCGTCCATGATCGTGAGGTTGCGCAGGCCCAGGAAGTCCATCTTCAGCAGGCCGAGCGACTCGCAGGTGGGGTAGTCCCACTGGGTGACCACCGCACCGTCGTTCTTGGGGCTGAAGACCGGCACGTGGTCGATCAGCGGCTCGCTGGACATGATCACGCCCGCGGCGTGCACGCCCATCTGCCGCACCAGGCCCTCGATACCGCGGGCTGCGTCGATGACCTTCTTCACGTCCGGCTCGTTCTCGTACATCCCCCGGATCTCGCCCGCCTCGTTGTAGCGGGGGTGCTTGGGGTCGGTGATGCCCGACAGGGGGATGCCCTTGCCCAGGACGTCGGCGGGCATCGCCTTGGTGATGCGGTCGCCCATCGCGTACGGGTAGCCCAGCACCCGGGCGGAGTCCTTGATCGCGGCCTTCGCCTTGATGGTGCCGTAGGTGCCGATCTGGGCGACCTTGTCGGCGCCGTACTTCTCGGTCACGTAACGGATGACCTCACCGCGCCTGCGCTCGTCGAAGTCGATGTCGACATCGGGCATGGAGACGCGCTCGGGGTTGAGGAACCGCTCGAAGATCAGCCCGTGCTCGATCGGGTCGAGGTCGGTGATGCCCATGGCGTACGCCACGATCGAGCCGGCCGCGGAGCCTCGGCCGGGGCCGACGGCGATGCCGTTGTTCTTGGCCCACATGATGAAGTCGGCGACGACCAGGAAGTAGCCGGGGAACCCCATCTGGACGATGACGTCCATCTCGTAGTCGGCCTGCTTCTGCCGGTCCTCGGGGACGTTGCCGGAGTACCGGCGGGCCATGCCCCGGCGGACCTCCTCGCGGAACCAGGACTCCTCGGTGTGGCCCTCGGGGACGGGGAAGCGGGGCATCAGGTCCTGCTTCTCGAACCACCCGTCGGTGTCGATCTGCTCGGCGACCAGGAGGGTGTTGCGGCAGCCCTCCTGCCAGGCGTCGGAGGAGTCGATGGCGTACATCTCCTCCGTGGACTTCAGGTAGTAGCCGGCGCCGTTGAACCGGAAGCGGTCGGGGTCGGAGAGGTTCTTGCCGGTCTGGATGCACAGCAGCGCGTCGTGCGCCTCGGCCTCGTGGGAGTAGGTGTAGTGGCTGTCGTTGGTGACCAGCGGGGGGATGCCCAGCTTCCTGCCGATCTCCAGCAGCCCGTCGCGGACCTGGCGCTCGATGTCGATGCCGTGGTCCATCAGCTCCAGGAAGTAGCGGTCCTTGCCGAAGATGTCCTGGTACTCGGAGGCGGCCTTGAGCGCCTCGTCGAACTGGCCGAGCCGCAGCCTGGTCTGCACCTCGCCCGAGGGGCAGCCGGTGGAGGCGATCAGGCCCTCGGAGAACTCGGCGATCATCTCCCGGTCGGTCCTGGGCCACTTGACGAAGAAGCCCTCCATGTAGGCGTCCGAGGAGAGCCGGAAGAGGTTGTGCAGGCCCGCCTTGTTCGAGGCCCAGATCGTCTTGTGGGTGTAACCGCCGGAGCCGGAGACGTCGTCGCGCTTCTGGTGGGGCTGGCCCCACTGGACGCGCCGCTTGTACCGCCGCGACTGCGGGGCGACGTAGGACTCGATGCCGATGATCGGCGTGACGCCGGCCTTGGTGGCGTGCTGGAAGAAGTCGTAGGCCCCGTGGAGGTTGCCGTGGTCGGTCATGGCGATGTGCGTCATGCCCATCTCCTGACACGCCTCGAACATGTCCTTCAGCCGCGCCGCACCGTCCAGCAGGGAGTACTGCGTGTGTACGTGCAGGTGTGTGAACGGCGGTTTTGCCACGGCGGATGTCCTCCAACGAGCGGGCGTGCGGCGGTTCCCTGAACGGGTCCGAAGTCTACGTCCCGGGGCCGGTGGGAGCCGTCGCACGGCGGGTGCGCCGGGCCCCGCCGCGTGTCCCCGCCGCGTGTCCCGCCGGGCGGCCCCGCGCCGGGCCGCCGCCACGCCCCCGTGAGCCCTCCCGGGATCCCGTGCGCCCCCGCCGTGCGACCTCCGGTGCCACACAGGTCACACCGCCCACACCCGCGGCCGCGGGCTTCGGTCGTGTTGCGATCCTCACCCGGCGCCCGTTCTTTAGGCACTTCTTAGCGGAGCCCGTGGCACACTCGGCTGCGATGGGCAGGACCGGCTTCACCGACACAGGCATCCGGGCGGTGCGCGCCGCGGTCTTCACCGCGGTGTGCCTCGTGCTGTCCGCGGGCGCCCATGTGCTGCTCTCGGCCGGCCCCCTGCCGTATCCGCCGCTCCTGGCGGTCGGCGCGACGGTGTTCGTGATCGCCTTCGCCCTCGCCGGACGCGAGCGGGGCTTCCGGGCTATCGCCGCGCTGCTGGTACCGCTGGAACTGGCCGCCGACACCGTCTTCACCACCGGCCAGCACGCCTGCTACGGGCAGGCCGGCGGCCCGGTGGCCGGGCCGCTGCGCGCGGTCGGCCTGGACCTGCTGTGCGCGGGAGGCGACTTCGGCACGCCGCTGGCGCGGATGACCGCCTCCGGCGCGTCCCCGCTGTCCGTGGCCGCCCACCCGGCCGCCCCGTGGCTGCTGCTGGCCGCGCATGTGGCCGTCGGCCTGACGGCGGCCGCGTGGCTGCACCGGGGCGACGCGGCGCTCTCCCGGCTGCTGCGCGCCGCCGCGGCGGCCGTCTTCCGGCCGCTGCTGCGGGCGGTGGGAGCCCGAAGTTCGGCCGGCGAGGCCTGCGGCCGTGTGCCGCGCCCCGCCCACCGCACCCGCGCGCACCGCGCGCTCCCTGTGCTGACCCACTCCGTCGTACGGCGCGGACCTCCGTGCTCCGCGGCCCTCGCCGCCTGAGCACCACCGTCCCCACCCAATACGAACCGGACACGGAGAACACACCCCCATGAGCAAGCGCAACAGCCAGGAAGCCAAGCGCGCCGCCCGCGAGCGGCTGCGGGCCGAGCGGGAGAAGCAGGCCAAGAAGGACAAGCTGCGCCGCCAGGCGGTCGTCGGCGGCTCGGTGCTGGCGATCCTCGCGGTCGCGGGCGGCGTCGGCTTCGCCGTCGCCAACATGGACGACGGCGGCAGTGGCACCGACTGGAGCGCGGCCGCCGAGAAGAAGCTCGTCAAGCCGGCGAACACCTCCGGCGACAAGGGCACCACGATCATGATCGGCGAGAAGGGCGCTCCGGTCCTCGAGATCTACGAGGACATGCGCTGCCCGACGTGCGCCGCCTTCGAGCAGGCCTCGGGCGAGACCGTGATCAAGGACGTCGAGGACGGCAAGTACCGGGCGTCCTACACGATGGCCACCTTCATCGACAACATGGCCAGGGGCAACGGTTCGAAGAACTCCCTGAGTGCTCTCGGCGCGGCCCTGAACGTCAGCCCGGACGCCTTCCTGGAGTACAAGAAGGCCCTGTACTCGGAGGAGAACCACCCGGCCGAGTCCGAGGACAAGTTCGCCGACGACGACTACCTCCTCGAGGTCGCCGAGGAGGTCAAGGAGCTCAAGGGGAACACCGAGTTCGAGAAGGACGTCACCAACGGCACCTTCGACCGGTGGGCCCTGGAGATGTCGAAGAAGTTCGACGAGAGCGGCGTCACCGGCACCCCGACGTTCAAGATGAACGGCGAGAAGCTGACGGTCGAGGGCGCCCAGGAGGGTGCCCCGATCATCACGCCGGACCAGCTCAACGCGGCTGTGGACAGGGCGCTGAAGAAGTAGGCCCCGAAGCGGCACCGTCTCACGGGCCGGACGAACAGGGTGCGCCCCGTTCGTCCGGCCCGATCGTTTGAGACACCGGCACCGTACCCACAGGTGCAGATCAAGCCAATATCCTTAATTACTTGACAGGGACATGAACCCTCTCGTTCCATAGCCGATGTTGATCACCAAAAGAGGGGAACCCTGATATGAAGCGCAGGTACTCGGCCGGAATCATCGCCGCAACCGCCGCGGCCGCGATGGCCGTGGGTACTACGCCTGCCGCCGCCCAGACCGACATCCTCGTCTACACCAACGACGCGGGGTAGGGAGGCTACGCCACTTTCACCGCCGAAGGAGAGCACTTCGGGGTCTGTGACACCCGCTCGGACGGCAAGCGCGTCGTGGCGGACTGGATCGCCTTCACTCCGTCGCAGACCCGTTTCGGCAGCCTGCAGGACGCCAACGGCAGCGGCAATCAGTGCGTCGCGGTGAACGAGTCGTTCCCCGAGGGCAGCAAGGTGCGGCTGACGGTCTGCCTGCAGGACGGCGCCTCCGGTGAGCCGCACCTCTGCAACCGCAAGGACGGTGTGGCCTGACGGGCCGTCCGGGGGTAGCGCGCGTCTGAGCACCATCGGCCGCGACGGGCCCCGGAGCAGTCGGTCCACTGCTCCGGTGACGCCGGGCCACGGGACCCCGGCCGTCCGGATCGACGGCAAGGACGTCGTGGTCGGCACGCTGCCCGCCGAACTGGAGAAGCTCGGCGTCAAGTGAGTCGGCCGGCAGTCCGGCGGCACCGCTCCCGGTGCCGCCGGCGCCGGGCCGCCGATGCGGCCCGGCACGGCCCGGTCCGGCTCACAGCGCTTTCAGGACAACACCGTTCGACCGGTTGGCGAACTCTTTCCGGCGCCCTGTCCCGTAGCCCTACCGGCACGTAGCATCTGCGGCCGTGACCGACACCCACACCGCATCCCACACCCCTGCCCCCACGCGGCGCACGGTCGTCGCGGCCACCGCCGCGACCGCCGCCGGCGCCGCGCTGCTGCCGCTGAGCACCCCGCAGCGCGCCCGGGCCGCGGACGGCCCGGCCTTCGCCCACGGCGTCGCCTCCGGCGACCCGCTGCCCGACGGCGTCCTGCTGTGGACCCGGGTCACCCCCTCCCCCGACGCGACGCCCGGATCCGGAGTGGGCGCGCCCGTGGAGGTCTCCTGGGAGGTCGCCGAGGACCGCGCCTTCACCCGCGTCGTCGCCTCCGGCCGCACCACCGCCACCGCGGAGGCCGACCACACCGTCAAGGCCGATGTGCGCGGGCTGCGCCCGGCCACCGGGTACCACTACCGCTTCTCGGCCGGGGGCGTCCTCTCCCCGGCCGGCCGCACCCGCACCGCGCCCGCCGACGGATCGGCCGCGGACCGCGTCCGCTTCGGGGTGGTCTCCTGCTCCCACTACGAGAGCGGCTTCTTCTCCGCCTACCGCCACCTCGCCGCCCGTGCCGACCTGGACGCCGTCCTCCACCTGGGCGACTACATCTACGAGTACGGCAAGGGCGAGTACCCGCTCAAGGACGGGGTCGTCCGCGAGATGCGCCCCGCCCACGAGACGGTCACCCTGGCCGACTACCGGCAGCGCCACGCCCACTACAAGGGCGATGCCGATCTCCAGGCGCTGCACGCCGCGCACCCGGTGATCGCGATCTGGGACGACCACGAGACGGCCAACGACGCCTGGTCCGGCGGCGCGGAGAACCACACCCCCGGCGCGGAGGGCGACTGGGCGGCGCGAGTCGCGGCCGCGCGCCGGGCGTACTTCGAGTGGATGCCCGTGCGCCCCTCCGTCGAGGGCACCGTCTACCGGCGGCTGCGCTTCGGCGACCTCGCCGACCTCCACCTGCTCGACCTGCGCTCCTTCCGCGACCGCCAGGCGGGCATCGGCAGCGGCGAGGTGGACGATCCCGACCGCACCATCACCGGCCGCGCGCAGCTGGACTGGCTGAAGTCCTCCCTGGCCTCCTCCGGCGCCCGGTGGCACCTGGTGGGCACCTCGGTGATGATCTCCCCGATGGCCTTCGGCTCCGTGCCGGCGTACCTGCTCGGGCCGCTGGCCGAACTGCTCGGCGTGCCCCGCGAGGGCCTGGCCGTCAACGTCGACCAGTGGGACGGCTACACCGACGACCGCAGCGAGCTGCTGACGCATCTGCGCGACCGCGGCATCGGCAACACCGTCTTCCTCACCGGCGACATCCACATGGCCTTCGCCAACGACGTGCCCCTGCGGGCCGCGACCTACCCGCTCCAGCGTCCGGTGGCCACGGAGTTCGTGGTCACCTCCGTCACCTCCGACAACATCGACGACATCCTCAGGGTGCCGCCGCACACCGTCTCCTCCGTCGCGGAGACCGCCATACGCGCCGCCAACCGGCACACCAAGTGGCTCGACATGGACTCGCACGGCTACGGCGTCCTCGACGTGGACGCCGAGCGGACCCAGATGGACTACTACGCGCTGTCGGACAAGACCGACCCGCGGGCGTCCGCCGTCCATGTGCGCTCCTACCGGACCCGCTCGGGTACGCAGCGGGTGGAGCGCGCGGAGGACCCCGTGCGCTGAGGCTCTCCTCGTGCGGGAGGCCCGGGGCGCGGGCCTCCCGCACCCGGTCCGGCGGCCGGCGGCCGGCGGCCGGTGGGGGTCAGCGGCCCGCCGTCTCCTCCAGCTCCGCCAGGAAGCCGAGTGCGGTCCGCCAGGTCCGCTCGGCCGCCTCCTCGTCGTGGTCCGGCAGGCCGGGGTCGGTGAACAGGTGCCCGGCCCCGGGGTAGCGGTGCACCTCGACGTCCGCGCCCGCCCGCCGCATCCGCAGGTACCAGGCGTTCAGCCAGTCGTGCGGCTCGAACGGGTCGGGGTCGGCGACGTGGAGCTGCACGGGCAGGTCGTCGACGGCCGCGTCCTCGGGGATGTCGGAGGTGCCGTGCAGGAGCAGCAGTCCGCGGGCGCGGGTGTCGGCGAGCGCGAGGGTCTGGGCGATCGCACCGCCCAGGGAGAATCCGGCGTACACCACCCCGCGCTCGGAGAGGGCGGCGGTGGCGGCGACGGCCCTCCTCAGCAGTTCGTCGCGGCCGATCCCGTCCTTGATCGCCATACCCTCCTCGACCGTCCGGGCCGTCCGCCCGCCGTACAGGTCGGGGGTGTGGACCTCGTGCCCGGCCTCCCTCAGCCTGACGGCCGCCTCCTCGACGGCGGGGCGCGGCCCGTAGGCGGAGTGGAACATCACAACGGTGGGCACGGTGTCACTTCCTTAGCAGGTCAGCCTCATGATCCACGTCACGGCGCCGTGCCGGGAGGCGGAGTCCTCCCATGGTGCCAGGTACGGTCGGTGGGGTTCTTTTTCCATCCCCTGGAGTCTTCCGAGGAGTTCACACCACCATGGAGAACGTGCTGCGACCGCTGATCGTCTTCGGCGGCGCCATCGCCCTGGCGTTCGCCGTCGGCTGGGCGGTGGACCGCGCGCTGCGGCGCATGGACGCCCGGCATCCGGAGACTCCGCTGTGGGGTCTGCTGCGCAGCGGCCGGGTCCCGCTTCAGGCGGTGGTCTTCGTCGGTCTGCTCAACGCCTTCTCGGACGAGACGCACCTGGCCAGGGACCACCAGAAGGCCGTCGACCTGTGGCTGAACCTGATAATGATCGGGGCCGCCGCGTGGCTGATGCTGCGGGTGCTGACCGCCGTCGTGGAGACGGCCTACTCCCGGTACGCCGGAATCGCCCATGACGCGGCGCGGGTGCGGCGGGTGCGCACCCAGCTGACGCTGATCAAGCGGCTGGCCACGGCGGTGGTCACCGTGATCGCCGGCGCGGCGATGCTGCTGCAGTTCCCCACGATGGAGAAGCTGGGCGCCTCCATGCTGGCCTCCGCCGGTGTGCTGGGCATCGTCGCCGGTATCGCCGCCCAGTCCACGCTGGGCAACCTCTTCGCCGGCCTGCAGATCGCCTTCGGCGACATGGTGCGCATCGGCGACACGGTGATCGTGGACGGCGAGTGGGGGACGGTCGAGGAGATCACCACCTCCTACCTGGTGGTCCTCACCTGGGACGAGCGCAGGATCACCATGCCGGTGTCCTACTTCACCAGCAAGCCCTTCGAGAACTGGACCCGCGGCAATCCGCAGATGACCGGCACCGTCTACCTCCACCTCGACCACTCGGCGCCGATCGCCGAGATCCGGCGGAAGACCGAGGAGATCGTGCGTGCCAGCGATGCCTGGGACGGCCGCGGCCACGGCCTGGTGGTGACCGACTCCACGCCCACCACGGTCGAGGTCCGCGCGACGATGACGGCGCGCACCCCCGACGACATCTGGACGCTGCGCTGCCAGGTCCGCGAGGGGCTGATCACCTGGCTCCACCGGGAGCACCCCTACGCCCTGCCCCGCGTCACCACCGCGCAGGCGGCCCCCGCCCCGGCCTTCGAGGGGGGACCGGAGCGGGAGGGGACGGGTGTGGACGGCCGGGCGAACGGCGGGCGGCCGGGGATACCGGACGCGCGCAAGCCCGGCTGAGACACAGGCCGGGCGGCCGGCCCGGCGGGGGCCCGCGGGGCCGCGGGGTGTACGCCTCGCACGTACGCCGCGGCCCCGCGGCGTACGTGCTACGCGCTCTCGGCCCGGATCCGGTCCAGGGCGGTCTGCAGGTCGTCGGGGTAGTCGCTGGAGAACTCCGTCCAGCGGCCGTCCGCCGGGTGCTCGAAGCCCAGCCGTACCGCGTGCAGCCACTGCCGGGTCAGTCCCAGGCGCCCGGCCAGCGTCGGATCGGCTCCGTAGGTGGTGTCGCCGACGCACGGGTGCCGGTGGGCGGCCATGTGGACGCGGATCTGGTGGGTGCGGCCGGTCTCCAGCTTGATGTCGAGCAGGCTGGCGGCCCGGAACGCCTCGATGAGGTCGTAGTGGGTGACCGACGGCTTGCCGTCGGCGGTGACGGCCCACTTGTAGTCGTGGACGGGGTGCCGCCCGATGGGCGCGTCGATCGTGCCGCTGAGCGGGTCGGGGTGGCCCTGGACGAGCGCGTGGTAGCGCTTGTCGACCGTGCGCTCGCGGAACTGCTGCTTGAGCAGGGTGTAGGCGCGCTCGGACTTGGCGACCACCATCAGGCCGGACGTGCCCACGTCCAGCCGGTGCACGATGCCCTGCCGCTCGGCCGCGCCCGAGGTGGAGACGCGGAAGCCGGCGGCGGCCAGCCCACCGATCACGGTGGGGCCGCTCCAGCCGGGGCTGGGGTGGGCGGCCACGCCGATCGGCTTGGCGACGACCACGATGTCGTCGTCGTCGTGCACGATCTCCATGCCCGCCACGGGCTCGGCCACCACCTGGACCGGTGCGGGCGGCGCGGGCATCTCGACCTCGATCCAGGCTCCGCCGCGCACACGCTCGGACTTGCCGACCTCGCCGCCGTCGAGCCGGACCTTCCCCGTGGCGGCCAGCTCGGCCGCCTTCGTACGGGAGAAGCCGAACATCCTGGCCAGGGCCGCGTCTATGCGCTCGCCCTCCAGGCCGTCGGGTACGGGCAGGGTGCGGATCTCGGGAAGCTGGCTCACCCGGTCGAGTATGCCGGAAGCGCACGGCGCCCCCGCCCGGCGGGCCGGGGCACGCATCCGGCGGGCCCCTCCCGGCGGGCCGGGAGAGGCCCGCCGCGGCCGGCTCCGGTCAGTCCTTGTGGACGGTCCCGTCGGGGTCCAGGCCCCGGAAGGACAGCAGTACGATCAGCACCCCGCCGCAGACGATCGCCGAGTCGGCCAGGTTGAAGACGGCGAAGTGGGCGGGCGCGATGAAGTCCACCACATGGCCCTGGAAGACCCCGGGCGAGCGGAAGACCCGGTCGGTGAGGTTGCCCAGGGCCCCGCCCAGCAGCAGTCCGAGCGCGATGGCCCAGGGGGTGCTGTAGAGCTTGCGGGCGATCCGCGCGATCACCACGATCACGGCCGCCGCGATGACGGTGAAGACGATGGTGAGGGCCTCGCCGATGCCGAAGGCCGCGCCCGGGTTGCGCACGGCCTGGAACCGCAGCCAGGTGCCGATCACCTCGATCGGGTCGTGGCCCTCCAGCTTCTCGACCACGAGAATCTTGGTGATCAGGTCCAGGGCGTAGGCGACGGCCGCCACGATGGCGAGTTCCACGGTCCGCCGCCGGCCGCGGGGGGCCGGCACGTCGTCGCTCCCGGGCCCGCCGGCCTCGGTCGCGGCCCGGCCGGCGGCTGTGTCCACGGTCTCGGTCTCGGTCTGCGCCTCGCCCGGCTGCTCGCCGGCCCGTTCCACCTCTGTCACGTGATGCAGGGTACGTCACGCCAGGGGGGCGGCGGGCGGCAGCGAGCGGCGGCGGTCAGCGGCGTTCCTGCCGCTGCTTGCACTCGACGCAGAGCGTGGCCCGGGGGAACGCCTGCATCCGCGCCTTGCCGATCGGCTTGCCGCAGTTCTCGCAGACGCCGTACGTCCCGGCCTCCAGGCGGTCCAGGGCGCGCTCGGTCTGGTAGAGCATCTCGCGGGCGTTCTCCGCCAGGGCCATCTCGTGCTCGCGCGTGATGTTCTTCGTCCCCGTGTCGGCCTGGTCGTCCCCGGCCCCGTCGGCCGAGTCCCGCATCAGGCCCTCGAGGGCCTCCTCCGCGGCGTGGATCTCCACACGCAGCCGCTCGGACTCCGAGGACAGCTCCGCGCGCGCCTCCTCCACCTCCTGCGCGGTCCAGGGCTCCTCTCCGGGCCGTACGGCCAGCTCGTCGGGGGCGGCGGTGGCCGCGGCCGTACGCGCCGGGGGGACCGGGGCGGCGTGCCCGGCGGCCCGCGCTCCCGTCGTGGACTTCTTGGCAACCACCGTCTCGGCTCCTGTCTTCCTGCCGGCCGCCCTTGCGGCGCCCGTGCTCGCCGCCGCCCTCTTCGCGGCGGACTTTCCTCCGGAGTGCTTCTTCCCGGCGCTCGCGGCGTCCCCGGCGCTCACGGCGGCTTCGGGGTCTTCGGCGCTCGCGGGGTTCTCGGGGTTCTCGGGGTTCTCGGGGTTCTCGGGGTTCTCGGCGTCCCCGGCGGGCTCCCGCGCGGCCCGTGCTCTCCTCCCTGCGGACTCCCTCGCCACCATGGCCGCGACCCCTTCACATATTGTGATCTTGTGTATGAATCGTGACCGGAACGATAAATCGGCACCGATCGTGCGGCAACAGGGCACGCCGGTCCGCTCCCGCTTCCCGGGGCGCGGCGCCGCGCCCTCGCGAAGCGTTCTGCCCTGCACCGCGGGCCGAAAACCGGTCAGCCCCCATTGGGAGGCACCCTTACACTTGGGCTGAGCGAGAGGCGTCGAAGGGGACGAGTAGCGTCCGTATGCGGCCACGAGCGACCCGGGGACGGTGTGAGCCCGGGGGCGAGCGCGGCGTGAAGATCACCCCGGAGCCGCCGGAAGAAAGCCCCCGCGCACACGCGGCGACAGCACGCGGTGCGACGGGCGGCGAGTAGAACCGGCATCGCCGCACCAATGAGAGGGCGGTGGACACGTACCCGCGTACGCGTCCGGCGCCAAGGAGGGTGGTACCGCGGGCACCGGCGCCGACTGGCGGCGGTCTCGTCCCTCCGGCGGAAGTCACCACGTCCGTTGGAGGAAGCTCACCATGAGCCCGCAGCCCCCGCCCCGGTACCGTCCGGTGCCCGCCCAGGTCGATCTCCCCGCCCTGGAGCGCGCCGTGCTGGACTTCTGGCACGAGAACAAGGTCTTCGCCCGCAGCCTGGAGCAGTCCGAGGGCCGCCCCGAGTGGGTGTTCTACGAGGGCCCGCCGACCGCGAACGGCATGCCCGGCGCCCACCACATCGAGGCCCGCGTCTTCAAGGACGTCTTCCCCCGCTTCCGCACCATGCGCGGCTACCACGTGGCGCGCAAGGCCGGCTGGGACTGCCACGGCCTGCCCGTGGAGCTGGCGGTGGAGAAGGAGCTGGGCTTCAACGGCAAGCAGGACATCGAGGCCTACGGCATCGCGGAGTTCAACGCGAAGTGCCGCGAGTCGGTGACCCGGCACACCGACGCGTTCGCCGAGCTGACGACCCGGATGGGCTACTGGGTCGACATGGACGAGGCCTACCGGACGATGGACCCGGGCTACATCGAGTCCGTGTGGTGGTCGCTGAAGGAGATCTTCGGCAAGGGCCTGCTCGTCCAGGACCACCGCGTGGCGCCCTGGTGCCCGCGCTGCGGCACCGGCCTGTCCGACCACGAGCTGGCACAGGGCTACGAGACCGTCGTGGACCCCTCGGTCTACGTCCGCTTCCCGCTGACCTCCGGCCCGCTGGCCGGCGAGGCCTCGCTGCTGGTGTGGACGACCACGCCCTGGACGCTGGTGTCCAACACCGCCGTGGCCGCCCACCCCGAGGTCACCTACGTGGTGGCCACCGACGGCGCCGAGAAGCTGGTGGTGGCCGAGCCGCTGCTGGCCAAGGCCCTCGGGGAGGGCTGGAGCGCGACCGGGCACACCTTCACCGGCCGCGAGATGGAGCGCTGGACCTACCGCCGCCCGTTCGACCTGGTGGAGATCGAGGGCGCCCACTTCGTCCTGAACGCCGAGTACGTCACCACCGAGGACGGCACCGGTCTGGTCCACCAGTCCCCCGCCTTCGGCGAGGACGACCTGCTCACCTGCCGGGCCTACGGGCTTCCGGTGGTCAACCCCGTCCGGCCCGACGGCACCTTCGAGGATGGCCTGGAGCTGGTCGGCGGGCAGTTCTTCAAGAAGGCCGACGAAGCGCTGGTCGCCGACCTCGACGCCCGCGGCCTGCTCTTCCGCCACCTGCCCTACGAGCACAGCTACCCGCACTGCTGGCGCTGCCACACCGCACTGCTCTACTACGCCCAGCCGTCCTGGTACATCCGTACCACCGCGATCAAGGACGAGCTGCTGCGGGAGAACGAGCGGACCAACTGGTTCCCGGAGTCTGTCAAGCACGGCCGCTACGGCGACTGGCTGGACAACAACATCGACTGGGCACTGTCCCGCAACCGCTACTGGGGCACCCCGCTGCCCGTCTGGCGCTGCGAGGAGGGCCACCTCACCTGCGTCGGCTCGCTGGCGGAGCTGTCGGAACTGACCGGCACCGACCAGTCCGGCCTGGACCCGCACCGCCCGTACATCGACGACGTCGTCTTCGGCTGCACCGCCGAGGGCTGCTCGCTGACGGCCGTCCGCGTCCCGGAGGTCATCGACGCCTGGTACGACTCGGGCTCGATGCCCTTCGCGCAGTGGGGCTACCCGTACCGCAACAAGGAGGTCTTCGAGAAGCGCTACCCGGCGCAGTTCATCTCCGAGGCCATCGACCAGACCCGCGGCTGGTTCTACACCCTGATGGCGGTCGGCACGCTCGTCTTCGACCGCTCCTCCTACGAGAACGTCGTCTGCCTGGGCCACATCCTCGCCGAGGACGGCCGGAAGATGTCCAAGCACCTGGGCAACATCCTGGAGCCCATCCCGCTGATGGACCGGCACGGCGCGGACGCGGTGCGCTGGTTCATGGCCGCCGGCGGCTCCCCGTGGAGCGCGCGGCGCGTCGGGCACGGCACGATCCAGGAGGTCGTCCGCAAGACCCTGCTGACCTACTGGAACACCGTCGCCTTCCAGGCCCTGTACGCCCGCACCTCGAACTGGGCGCCGTCCGGGTCCGACCCGGCCCCCGCCGACCGCCCGCTGCTGGACCGCTGGCTGCTCAGCGAACTGCACGCCCTGGTCGACCAGTGCACCCAGGCCATGGAGGCCTACGACACCCAGCGCACCGGCAAGCTGCTGTCCACCTTCGTGGACGATCTGTCCAACTGGTACGTGCGCCGCTCCCGGCGCCGCTTCTGGCAGGGCGACGCGGCGGCGCTGCGCACCCTGCACGACGTGCTGGAGACCGTCACCCGGCTGATGGCCCCGCTGGTGCCGTTCATCACCGAGCGGGTCTGGCAGGACCTGGTCGTCCCCGTCACCCCCGGTGCGCCGGACTCCGTGCACCTGGCCGACTGGCCCGAGGCCGATCTGTCCGCCGTCGACCCGGACCTGTCCCGCGACATGCTGCTGGTGCGACGGCTGGTGGAGCTGGGCCGGGCCACGCGCGCGGAGTCGGGGGTCAAGACCCGGCAGCCGCTGTCCCGTGCGCTGCTGGCGGCGCAGGGTTTCGAGCTGCTCAGCGACGATCTGCGCGAGCAGATCGCCGAGGAGCTGAACGTCACCTCGCTCGCCTCCCTGTCCGAGGTCGGCGGCTCTCTGGTGGACACCACCGCCAAGGCCAACTTCCGGGCGCTGGGCCGGCGGTTCGGCAAGCGCACCCAGCCGGTCGCCAAGGCCATCGCCGAGGCGGACGCGGCGGCCCTGTCGGCGGCGCTGCGCGCCGGTACGGCGGCGGTGGAGGTCGACGGCGAGACCATCGCGCTCTCCCCGGAGGAGGTCATCATCACCGAGACCCCGCGCGAGGGCTGGTCGGTGGCCTCCGACACCGGCGCCACGGTCGCCCTGGACCTGGAGATCACCCCGGAGCTGCGGCGGGCGGGACTCGCCCGGGACGCGATCCGGCTGATCCAGGAGGCGCGCAAGAACAGCGGCCTGGACGTCGCCGACCGGATCGCCCTGCGGTGGCGGTCGGACGACGAGGATGTCGCCCGGGCGCTGGCCGAGCACCAGGCCCTGATCGCGGACGAGGTCCTGGCGACGGACTACGCGGAGGGTGCGGGAGACGAGTCCTTCGGGGAGCCGTTCGAGGACGAGTCGCTGTCCCTGGTCTTCCGGCTGCGCCGCGTGTGACCGCCCGGCCGTGGCCGGGGCCCCGGACCGCCTGCCGGTCCGGGGCCCCGGGCCGGGCCGGACGAAGCAGCCGGACGAGACGGGAACACCGCAGGGCCGGGCCCGGGATCTGAGATCCCGGGCCCGGCCCTGCGCGATATGCCGATCCGATTCGCCCGCCGCCTACGGCGGCTGCGTCAGTTGTCGTCCTCGTCGATGAGGAAGCCGCGCATCGGCGAGGGCGCCTGCTGCATCGGCTGCGGACCCTGCGGCCGTACGGGGGCCATCGGCTGGGTCATCGCCGGGGACATCTGCTGCTGCCCGCCGTAGGTCTGACCACCGCCCTGGTTGTGGCCGCCATGCCCGCCGTGACCGCCGCCCGGGCCGCCCATGGACTGGTGGCCACCCATGGTGCCGCCGCCCGGCGCGCCCGCCGATGCCATCGAGGGGGACGGCGGCAGCGAGGCCGTGGCCGGGGTGCGCGGCGGGGCCAGGGAGTCGTCGGCCTGGTTCTCCAGCTGGCGGAGCTGGCTCTCCAGGTACGACTTCAGGCGGGTGCGGTACTCACGCTCGAAGCCGCGCAGATCCTCGACCTTGCGCTCCAGCGTGGCGCGGGCGGACTCCAGCGAGCCCATCGCGACGCGGTGCTTCTCCTGTGCGTCCCGCTCCAGTGCGTCGGCCTTGGCGCGGGCGTCCCGCTCCAGGCCCTCGGCGCGGCTGCGCGCCTCGCCGACGATCTTGTTGGCCTCCGAACGGGCCTCCGCGATCGCCTGGTCCGCGGTCTGCTGCGCCAACGACAGCACGCGGGCCGCGCTGTCACCGCCCGGCCCCTGGCCCTGCTGGTGCATGCCCGGACCGCCGGGGCCGCCGGGGCCGCCGGGACCACCAGGACCGCCGTGACCGCCCATCGGGCCGGGACCACCCGGGCCGCCGGGACCGCCGGGGCCCATCGGACCGGGGCCCATCGGACCGCCCTGCGGGCCGTGCCCGCCGGGACCTGCCGGCAGCTGCGGCGCACCGCCGGGCAGCTGGGGCGGACCGCCCATCTGCCCCGGCGGGACCGGCTGCGGTCCTGATATGGCGGCTGGGACGGGACCCGGCCGTTCCTGCTGCTGCTGGGGCTCGGGTTTGCGCATGCCCTGCTGCTGGTTCTGCGCGGCGGCCCGCGTCGCGGCGGCCAGCTTGGCGCGCAGATCCTCGTTCTCCCGGAGCAGGCGCGTCAGTTCGGCCTCGACCTCGTCGAGGAAGGCATCGACCTCGTCCTCGTCGTAGCCCTCTCGCAGGCGGACGGTTGTGAACTGCTTGTTCCGCACGTCCTCGGGGGTCAGCGGCATCTCTTCACCTCAACGTAAGTCATCGGCATATCGGCAAGACCGTATCGCTCACAGCCTGGCCACGACACTGATCAGGATGTAGACGATGATCATCAGTACGAAGAAGGACAGGTCGAGCGCCACGCCCCCGAAGCGCAGCGGCGGTATGAACCTCCGCAGCAGCTTGAGTGGCGGATCAGTGACAGTGTAGGTGGCCTCCAGGACGACCACCATCGCCTTGCCGGGCTGCCATGAGCGGGCGAACATGAAGACGTAGTCCATCACCAGGCGGAAGATCAGTACGACCAGGAAGACCTGCAGCACAATGAGGACCACCTGCTGTACGACGCCCATCGTGCGCTTCCCTCTCCCCTTTGGTCGCGTCCGGCCCGTCGGCCGTCCCGTCCGGTTGCACTGACTCTCAGCTCTGGTTGAAGAACCCGCCCTCTGCGATGCGGGCCTTGTCCTCCGCCGTGACATCGACGTTAGCAGGAGACAGGAGGAAGACCTTCTGTGTCACCCGCTCGATACTCCCATGGAGACCGAACACCAGACCTGCCGCGAAGTCGACCAGACGCTTCGCGTCCGTGTCGTCCATCTCGGTCAGATTCATGATCACCGGAGTGCCCTCCCGGAAGTGTTCCCCGATGGTACGGGCTTCGTTGTACGTCCGGGGGTGCAGTGTGGTGATCCGGTAGGGCTCCCTCTCGGACACGACCTTGGGCATGATCACCGGTGCGTTCTTCTCCAGGTTCTGGCGTTCGGGTGTGATGGATGACACGGGGGCAATCCTCCCGTGCCGTCCGTTTTCGGCGGCGAGCGCAGGAGCCTGCTCCCGCTCCCGGTGGGCAGGGGGGTGGACGACCCGCACCGGCTCCTCGGGCTCCTGCTCCCCGTCGGCCTTCGCCGCGGGGGCTGCCACAGGCTGGTGCGCCTGGTGCCGCCGGTCCCTGTCGGGCTCCGACTCGGGCTCGAACTCGTCGTCGGGGTCGAACCCCGGGCCGTCGTACCCATCGTCCTCCACGAGGCCGAGGTAGACCGCCATCTTGCGCATCGCGCCGGCCATTCTCTGCGTCCTCCGCTCTGTGGTGGTTCCCCGGCCATCGGCGGGGAGGCCCCGTCTCCTGCCTGCGGCGGGGAGACCCCATTCTGCCTCCGGTGCCTCCGACGGGGAGGCCCCCAAACCCAAGACTCCGTCACCGGTGCCCCTGAGCCCACGCGGTCATCCACACTGGGCGGGAATGACCATATTTTCTGCTGTGGTCCGACTTGCTTGGCGACGTTACCGGAGCCCGGGTCGTACTCCGAGTACCGCACTGCCGATACGCACATGTGTCGCCCCGGCCGCCACCGCCTCCTCCAAGTCCCCGCTCATCCCCGCCGAGACCATGTCCGCGGCGGGGTGGTTCGCCCGCAGGGCGGCCGAGATCTCCCCCAGCCGCTCGAAAGCGGCCCCCGGTCTTCCGGCGTACGGTCCGGACAGGGGTGCGACCGTCATCACACCCGCGAGCCGGAGGCCGGGGGCGGCGGCCACCTTGTCGGCCAACTCCCCCACCTCCTCCGGCGCCGCGCCGCCGCGTCCCCCGGCCGAACCCGCCTCCCGGTCGAGCGCGACCTGCAGCAGGCAGCCGATCCGCCGGCCCTCGCGCTCGGCGGCCGAGGAGAGCGCGCCGACCAGCCGGGGCCGGTCGACCGAGTGCACGAAGTCGGCGTAGCGGGCGACGGACCGGACCTTGTTGGTCTGCAACTGCCCCACGAAGTGCCAGGTGAGGGGGAGGTCCGCACAGGCCTCGGCCTTGGGCGCCGCCTCCTGGTCCCGGTTCTCCGCCACATGCCGCACCCCGAGCCCGGCCAGCAGCCGCACATCGTCGGCGGGGCGGGTCTTGGTGACGACGACCAGGGTCACGTCCTCGCGCGCGCGCCCCGCGGTGACACAAGCGCGGGCGATGCGCTCCTCCACCCGGGCGAGGTTCGCGGCCAGTTCGGCTCTGCGGTCCGCGCCGTGGCCGGTTCTGCGATCTGTCACGCGGCGGCCTCCCCGTCAGCCTCTCCCGCCCCGCCGGCGGGAGCCTCCAGCCATACGTAACCGGCCAGCCGTCCGGTGGTCCTCTCCCGGCGGTACGAGTAGTGGTCCGGGGACTCCATCGTGCAGACCTGCTGCGCCGGCGGCTCCGGCACACCGAGGCGGGCCAGTTGGGCGCGCACCCCGGCCGCGACGTCGACCGCCGGGGTGCCCCGCCTGGTGGTGGCGTACGCCTCGGGCACCGCGGCCGCGACCTCCTCGCGCATCCGTTCCGGCACCTCGTAGCAGCCCCCGCACACCGAGGGGCCGACGCGGACGGCCGTGCGGGCCGGGTCCGCGCCGAGAGAGCCCATCGCCTCGACCACCGCCGGGACGACCCCGGCGACCAGCCCGGGCCGCCCGGCGTGCGCGGCTCCCACCACTCCCGCGACGGGGTCGGCGAGGAGCACGGGGACGCAGTCGGCGGTCAGCACGGCCAGAGCCAGGCCCCGACGAGCGGTCACGACCGCGTCCACGCACGGCGCTTCGCCGCCGCGCCACGGCCCGGTGACGACTGCCGCGTCGCGCCCGTGCACCTGGTTCATCCAGACCACCGCGGCCGGGTCGAGGCCGAGCGCCCTCGCCGCCAGTCCCCGGTTGGTCCGTACGGCGCCGGGGTCGTCCCCGACCGCGCCGCCGAGGTTGAGTTCGCCATACGGAGCGGCGCTCACCCCGCCCCACCTGTCGGTGGTGGCGAAGTGCGCGCCGCTGACGATGTCGTGCTGTCCTATCACGCTCGTGGTGCCTACTTGAGGAAGTCGGGCACGTCGAGCTCCTCGGCCGAACCGTCCTGGTAGGGACGGGCCGGGGGAACCTGCGGGGCGGTGGACGGGCCGGTCTCACCGGGCAGCGGCGAGGAGGACCCCGAGCCGTAGGCGGACGGGGAGTCCGTCAGCGGGACGGCCGGGGAGGGCTCCTCCTCGCGCGGGGTGACCGAGCCGAGCCCGCCGAAGGACGGGCGGTCGGGCTCGGAGGGCACCGGACGCGGAGCGGCCGGGGCCTCCTCCTTGCCCCCGGCGTACGAACCGAGCACCTTGTCGCGGTTCTTGGCCGGCGGCTGCCCGCCGTCGAAGCCCGCCGCGATGACCGTGACCCGGACCTCGTCGCCGAGGGCGTCGTCGATGACCGCGCCGAAGATGATGTTCGCCTCGGGGTGCGCGGCCTCGCTCACCAGCTGGGCGGCCTCGTTGATCTCGAACAGGCCGAGGTCGGAACCGCCGGAGATGGAGAGCAGCACGCCGCGGGCGCCGTCGATGGACGCCTCCAGCAGCGGCGAGGAGATCGCCATCTCGGCCGCGGCCACCGCGCGGTCGTCGCCGCGCGCCGAGCCGATGCCCATGAGTGCCGAGCCGGCCTCGGACATCACGGACTTGACGTCCGCGAAGTCCAGGTTGATCAGGCCGGGGGTGGTGATGAGGTCGGTGATGCCCTGGACACCCGACAGCAGCACCTGGTCCGCGGACTTGAACGCGTCGAGCACGCTCACCTGGCGGTCCGAGATGGACAGCAGCCGGTCGTTGGGGATGACGATGAGGGTGTCGACCTCGTCGCGCAGGGCCGCGATGCCGTCCTCGGCCTGGTTGGCCCGGCGGCGGCCCTCGAAGGTGAACGGGCGGGTGACGACGCCGATGGTGAGGGCGCCCAGAGAACGTGCGATGTTCGCGACGACGGGCGCGCCGCCGGTGCCGGTGCCGCCGCCCTCTCCGGCGGTGACGAAGACCATGTCGGCGCCCTTGAGGACCTCCTCGATCTCCTCCCGGTGATCCTCGGCTGCCTTGCGTCCGACATCGGGGTTGGCGCCGGCGCCGAGGCCGCGGGTGAGCTCGCGGCCGACGTCGAGTTTGACGTCGGCGTCGCTCATCAGCAGGGCCTGTGCGTCGGTGTTGATCGCGATGAACTCGACGCCCTTGAGACCGACCTCGATCATCCGGTTGATGGCGTTGACGCCACCGCCGCCGATACCGACGACCTTGATGACTGCGAGGTAGTTCTGCGGTGCTGCCACGTCGAAGGCCTCTCGCCTCGAGTTACGTGTCGCCGCTCCACGATGGTTGCGGTGCGCCGACCTATGCCGAGTGGGACGGTTCGGACGCCGACCCGAACCCTAACGTTCAAGTTTAGGGTTACCAATGTCTGTCGTTCCTCGGATTCTTTGGAACGGACACTAGGTCGACAAGTGGTTCGCGTTCAATGAACACGCCGAACCTCCCGTTTTTCTTCTCACCCTATGTGATCAGGCAACGCGGTAGCCAACCAGGGTGCTGGCCTGCACGTACGTGCGTCAACTCCCTGACGCCGCAGGTGCGCCGGGAACGCTCACGTCGAATCTCTCCGCGCCGTCGGCGGCTTTCATCAGCAGGGTGAGCGATCCGGCCTTCGCGTCGCTGTCCTCACCGCTCCCCCACACCACCGTGCGCCCGCCGCTCATCTCCAGGGTGATGGAGTCGTAGGAGCGGACCCGGATGGTCCGGGTGTCGCGGCGTACCCGCTCGGGGAGGGCCGCGGCGACCCCGACCGCCTCCCGGCGCATCCGCTCGGGCCCGAAGCGGTGCCCGCTGGGGGATCCGGCGAGGTCCAGCGCGAGGAGGGGGACGCCCGCGGGCCGTTCGGCGACCGTGCCGAACAGCACCCCCTCGTCGTCCACCTCGGCATAGCGCCGCCCCCTCTTGCCGTCCTCGTCCCCCTCGCCTTCCCCGTTCCGGGCGTCTTGCACCATCACGACCACGGCTTTCCTCTCCCTGACCGTCAACTCCACGCCGTGCGGCCAGGAACGGGCCGCCTCCACGGAGTCGATCCGCGGCAGCGCCTCCAGCAGCCGCCGCTCCACCTCGCCGGGATCGACCGAGACCAGGGGGTCGCCGAGGGGGATGTCGGCGGCGTCGAGGATCTGCCGCTCCGTCAGCACGCTCCGGCCGGAGACCGTGACGCCCTCCACCCGCAGCCACGCGGAGCCGTAGAGCAGCCACAGGGCGAGGCCGCCGATCAGCAGCGCCGGGCCGAGGGCGAGGGCGAGCAGCAGACGGCGGCGCCCGCGGCCCTCCGGAAGGCGGGGCGCGCGGAAACGCCGCGGCCACCGGCCCGTCGGCGGGGCCGAGCCCGCCGACGGTCCGTGCCGGTCACGCTGGTCGCGGCCGCCTCGCCCGGCGGCCGCCGTCCTTCCGGCCACGCTCCCCGCTCTCCCGCGTCCCGCCTGCGGCCTCAGCCCCGGCGGTGTGCCGCGATCGCCTCGTACACCATGCCGACCAGCAGTTCGTCGGCGTCCCGGCGCCCGAACTCGGCGGCGGCCCGCGACATGTCGTACAGCCGGTGCGGGTCGGTGAGCACCGGCAGGACGTTGGACTGGATCCACTCCGGCGACAGCTCGGCGTCGTCGACGAGGAGTCCGCCGCCCGCCTTGACCACCGGCTGGGCGTTCAGCCGCTGTTCGCCGTTGCCGATCGGCAGCGGGACGTAGGCGGCCGGCAGTCCGACGGCCGACAGTTCGGCGACCGTCATCGCGCCCGCGCGGCAGAGCATCATGTCCGCCGCGGCGTACGCCAGGTCCATCCGGTCCAGGTACGGCACCGGAACGTAGGGCGGCATCCCGGGCATGTTGTCCACCTGCGGCAGCTCGTTCTTCGGCCCGACCGCGTGCAGGATCTGGACGCCGGAGCGCTGGAGGTTGGGGGCGATGGCCTGGACGACCTCGTTGAGCCGCCGGGCGCCCTGGGAGCCGCCGGTGACCAGCAGGGTGGGCAGGCCGGGGTCGAGGCCGAAGGCGGCCCGCCCCTCGGCGCGCATCGCCGCCCGGTCCAGGGTGGCGATCGAGCGGCGCAGCGGGATGCCGACGTAGCGGGCGTTGCGCAGCTTGCTGTCCGGGGTGGAGACGGCGACGTAGCCGGTGTAGCGGGAGCCGATCTTGTTGGCCAGCCCCGGGCGGGCGTTGGCCTCGTGGATGACGATCGGCACGCCGAGCCGCTTGGCCGCGAGGTAGCCGGGCAGCGCCACGTAGCCGCCGAAGCCGACCACGCAGTCGGCCTTGGTCCGCTCCAGGACCTGCTCCGCGGCCTTGATGGTGCCGCGCAGCCTCCCCGGCACGGTGATCAGTTCGGGAGTGGGTTTGCGCGGCAGGGGCACGGCCGGGATCAGCTCCAGCTCGTAACCCCTCTCCGGGACGAGCCGGGTCTCGAGTCCGCGCTCCGTGCCGAGTGCCGTGATCCCCACGGTCGGGTCCTGCCTGCGCAGGGCGTCCGCGAGGGCGAGCGCGGGCTCGATGTGGCCGGCGGTCCCCCCACCGGCGAGTACGACATGCACCGAATTTCACCGCTCTCCGGACGGGCGCCGTACGGCGCTCCGTCCCATCGTCTTCCGTCTCACCCCAGCCAGCTTCTTTCTCACAGCAGGCTGCCGCATGGCCAGTGCCGCCTTCGCGGCGGGTTCCGATCTCGCGGCGGAGATCAGCAGCCCGACGGCGAACATCGTCGGCAGCAGGGCGGAACCTCCGTAGGAGAACAGCGGGAGCGGGACACCGGCGATCGGCAGCAGGCCGAGCACCGCACCGATGTTGACCACGGCCTGGGCCGTGATCCAGGTGGTCACACCTCCCGCGGCGTACCTGACGAAGGGGTCCTCCGTGCGTCCGGCCACGCGGATACCCGCATAGCCTAGAGCGGCGAAAAGGGCGAGCACCGGCAGCGTCCCCGCCAGGCCGAGTTCCTCCCCGGTCACGGCGAAGATGAAGTCGGTGTGCGGTTCGGGCAGTTGTCCCCATTTCTCCATGCTGTCGCCCAGTCCCGTACCGAACCATCCGCCCGACGCCAGGGCGTAGATGCCGTGGACGGCCTGCCAGCACTGGTCGTTCGGGCCGGGATCGGTGGCGCCCAGGCAGGCGAACCGGGCCATCCGGTTGCCGCTGGTCGCGATCAGCAGGCCTCCCAGCGCCCCGGCGACGGCGAGCACCCCGGCGAACAGCCGCAGCGGCGCGCCGGCCAGCCAGAGCAGTCCGACGAGGATCGCGGCGAGGATGAGCGAGGTGCCCATGTCCCGGCCCAGCATGATCAGGCCGAGCAGCAGGAAGGCCACGGGGACGAGCGGCACCAGCATGTGCTTCCACTGGTTCAGCAGCCGTCTGTCGCCCTTGCGCGCCAGCAGGTCCGCCCCCCACAGCACCAGGGCGAGCTTGGCGAACTCGCTGGGCTGGAACTGGAAGGGACCGCCGAGCTGGATCCAGTTCTGGTTGCCCTTGACCTCATGCCCGATCCCCGGCACCTGGACCAGGCAGAGCAGGGCGACGGAGACGGCCAGCAGCGGGTACGCCAGCCCGCGCTGGAGGGCCACCGGCATCCGGGCGGCCGCCAGCAGCAGAACGCCGCCCAGGACGGCGGCCAGCAGCTGTTTGCGGAAGTAGTAGGTGGAGGGCAGCCCGGAGCCCAGCGCCTCGATCTGCGAGGCGGAGAAGACCATCACCAGGCCGAGGCCGAGGATCATCAGGCTGCCGCCGAGGATCAGGTAGTAGGCGGTCAGCGGCCGGTCCCAGGCGTGCTTCGCCCGCAGGTACAGCCCGCGGGCACCGTCCGCGGCACGGCGCGGGCCGCGCCCCGGGGGTCCCGGGCGCGCCGGAGCGCCCCGGGGCGTGGGCCGTCCGGTGCCGGGCGTCCGGGGCGCGGAGGCCGGGCGGGGGGCGCGCGGGGTGCCCGGGCGCGCCGTACGGGGGCCGGGGCGGGAGCGCTGGGTCTCGCGCAGCGCGGCGCCGTGCCCCGGACGCGCCGATGGCGCCGGCGGCGTCACGGCCGTACCCGCCACCGCCGGGGCGGCCCGTACGGATACGGCCGGTACGGCCGCGGCGACGGCCGCCAGGAAGCGGCCCACCGGGCCGGTGGCGGTCGCCGCCGGCGGTACGGGTCGCTCGGCCCTCATCCGTCCCCTCCTGTCTCCCCGGCCGCCGGCCCGCGGCGCGGGGACCGGCGGGTTATCGCTCCCGCGCCGCGGGGCGGTCCGCGGCCAGGTCGCGGACCGCGGCGGCGAAGGCGTCCCCGCGCGCGTGGTAGTTGGTGAACATGTCCATCGAGGCGCAGGCCGGAGCCAGCAGGACGGTGTCCCCCGGGCGGGCCAGCCGGGCGGCCTCGCCGACCGCCGCCGCCATCGCCCCAGTGTCGGTCCGGCCGAGATCGACGACCGGGACATCCGGGGCGTGTCGCGCCAGCGCTTCACGGATCAGGTGACGGTCCGCGCCGATCAGCACCGCCGCGCGCAGCCGCTTCGCGGACCCGGCGACCAGTTCGTCGAAGACGGCTCCCTTGGCCAGCCCTCCGGCGATCCACACCACCGGGTCGTAGGCGTTCAGCGACGCCTGGGCGGCATGGGTGTTGGTGGCCTTGGAGTCGTCGACGTAGGCCACCTCCTCCACGTCGGCGACATGCTCGATGCGGTGCGGGTCGGGCCGGAAGGCGCGCAGGCCCTCGCGTACCGCCCCCGGCTCCACGCCGTAGGCGCGGGCCAGGGCCGCGGCGGCCAGGGCGTTGGCGATGTTGTGCGGGGCGGGCGGGTCGACGTCCGCGACCCCGGCCAGCTCCTGGGCCTGCCTGCGCCGGTCGGGGACGAAGGCCCGGTCCACCAGTACGCCGTCCACGACGCCCAGTTGGGACGGTGCGGGGGCGCCGAGGGTGAAGCCGATGGCCCGGCAGCCCTCCACCACGTCGGCGCGGCGCACCAGTTCCTCGGTGCGGGGGTCGGCGGTGTTGTAGACGCAGGCGACCTCGTTGCCCTCGTAGATCCGGCCCTTGTCGGCGGCGTACGCCTCCATCGAGCCGTGCCAGTCGAGGTGGTCGGGCGCCAGGTTGAGCACCGCGGCCGAGTGGGGGCGCACCGAGGGGGACCAGTGGAGCTGGTAGCTGGACAGCTCCACCGCGAGCACGTCGTACGGTTCGCCGCCCAGGACCGCGTCCAGCAGCGAGACGCCGATGTTGCCGACCGCCGCGGTGCGCAGCCCGGCGGCCTCCAGGACGGAGGCGAGCATCCGCACCGTGGTGGTCTTGCCGTTGGTGCCGGTGACGGCCAGCCAGGGCGCGGCGCCGGGGCCGCGCAGCCGCCAGGCCAGCTCCACGTCGCCCCACACCGGTACGCCCGCGGCCGCGGCCGCCGCGAACAGCGGCTTGTCCGGCCGCCAGCCGGGCGTGGTGACGACCAGTTCGGTGCCCTCGGGCAGGGTGGCCCCGTCGCCGAGGCGCACCGCGGCCCCCAGCTCCTCCAGTTCGGCGGCCTGCCGCCGGGCGCGTTCGTCGTCGCCGTCGTTGACGACCGTCACCTCCGCTCCCAGGGACCGCAGTACGCGCGCGGCGGGGATCCCGGAGACGCCGAGGCCGGCGACGGTGACGTGCTTCCCGGCGAACTCCTCGCCGACGGGGCCGCGCGTCATTTCCCGGCCGCCCAGCCGGCGTAGAACAGGCCGATTCCGACGATCACGCACATGCCCTGGATGATCCAGAAGCGGACCACGACCAGCACCTCGCTCCAGCCCTTGAGCTCGAAGTGGTGCTGGAGCGGCGCCATTCTGAAGACCCGCTTGCCCGTCAGCCGGAACGAGCCGACCTGGATGACGACGGACATGGTGATGAGGACGAACAGGCCGCCGAGCAGGGCGAGCAGCAGCTCGGTGCGGGAGACGATGGCCAGGCCGGCCAGCGCGCCGCCCAGGGCCAGCGAGCCGGTGTCGCCCATGAAGATCTTGGCGGGCGAGGTGTTCCACCACAGGAAGCCGAAGCAGGCGCCCATCAGGGCCGAGGCGACGACCGCGAGGTCGAGCGGGTCGCGCACCTCGAAGCAGCTCGGGCTGCCGGTGATGGCGCAGGAGTCCTGGTACTGCCACACCCCGATGAAGGTGTAGGCGCCGAAGACCATCACCGAGGCGCCGGTGGCCAGACCGTCCAGACCGTCGGTGAGGTTCACGCCGTTGGACATCGCCAGGATCATGAACAGCGCCCAGATCACGAAGAGCACCGGCCCGATCGACCAACCGAAGTCCTCGGTGAAGGAGAGCTTGGTGGACGCCGGGGTCTGGCCGCGGGCGTCGGCGAAGTTCAGCGACAGGACCGCGAAGGCGACGCCGACGATGAGCTGGCCGAGCATCTTGGCCTTGGCCCGCAGGCCCAGGCTGCGCTGCTTGACGATCTTGATGTAGTCGTCGAGGAAGCCGACCAGGCCCATGCCGGCCATCAGGAAGAGCACCAGCACGCCGGAGAAGGACGGCTGCTCGCCGGTGACGACCTTGGTGAGCGCGTAGGCGATCAGCGTCGCCAGGATGAAGGCGATGCCGCCCATGGTGGGGGTGCCGCGCTTGCTGTGGTGGTCCCGCGGCCCGTCGTCGCGGATGTACTGCCCGTAGCCCTTGCGGGCCAGCAGCTTGATCAGCAGCGGAGTGCCGATCAGGGTCAGGAAGAGCCCGATGACCCCGGAGAAGAGGATCTGCCTCATCATCGGCCGGCGACCTCTCCCCTGCCTTCGGCGGACAGACCCCGGCCCTCGACCAGCGCGAGCGCCACCTTCTCCAGGCCGGCCGACCTGGAGGCCTTCACCAGCACGACATCCCCCGGCCGCAGATCGTCGCGCAACAGGTCGATTGCCGCCTGCGCGTCGGACACGTGCACCGACTCCTCACCCCACGAACCCTCGTTCTTGGCGCCCATGTCGATCCAGCGGGCCTCCCGGCCGCCGACCGCCACGAGCTTGCTGACGTTGAGCCGGACGGCCATCCGTCCGACCGCGTCGTGCTCGGCGAGCGACTCCTCGCCGAGCTCGGCCATCTCGCCGAGCACCGCCCACGTGCGACGCCCCTTGCCCATGGCGGCGAGCGCACGGAGCGCGGCCCGCACGGATTCGGGGTTCGCGTTGTAGGCGTCGTTGACGACGGTCACGCCGTCCGAGCGCTCGGTGACCTCCATCCGCCAGCGGGAGAGCGTGCCGGCCTCGGAGAGCGCGGTGGCGATCCCGTCGGCGGGCATGCCCAACTCGTGGGCTACGGCGGCCGCGGCGAGCGCGTTCGACACGTGGTGCTCACCGTACAGGCGCATGGTCACATCGCTGCACCCGGTGGGGGTGTGGAGGGTGAAGGCGGGCTGCCCCTTCGGGGTGAGACGGACATTCTCGGCACGGATGTCGGCCTCCTCGGCCTCGCCGAAGAGGAGGACGCGTGCCTCGGTGCGGGCGCGCATGGCGCGCACCAGGGGGTCGTCGGCGTTGAGGACGGCCACGCCGCCCTCGTCCGCCGGGGGGAGGGACTCCACCAGCTCGCCCTTGGCCCGGGCGATCTGCTCCCGGCCGCCGAACTCGCCGATGTGCGCGGACCCGACGTTGAGGACCACGCCGATGCGCGGCGGGGTCAGTCCGGTCAGGTAGCGGATGTGGCCGATGCCTCGGGCGCCCATCTCCAGCACGAGGTGGCGGGTGCCCTCCTCGGCGCTCAGCGCGGTCAGCGGCAGGCCGATCTCGTTGTTGAGCGAGCCGGGGGGGAAGACGGTCGGGCCCAGCCGCCGCAGGAGCTGGGCGATCAGGTCCTTGGTGCTGGTCTTGCCGGCGGAGCCGGTGAGGGCGACGACGGCGGTACCCAGCCGCCGCACCACGTGGCGGGCCAGGGCTCCCAGGGCGGTCTCCACGTCGTCGACGACGACCGCGGGCACACCGACGGGCCGGGCGGCCAGCACGGCCGCCGCACCGTCGGCGACGGCGCGGGCGGCGAAGTCGTGGCCGTCCACCCGGGCCCCGTCGAAGGCGACGAAGAGCGCGCCGGGGCGCACCTCCCGGGAGTCCTTGACCACGGGACCGGTGACGGTCGGCTCCGGGTCCGGTATGTCGTGGACCCGGCCGGAGACGATGCCGGCGATCTCCGTGGGGGTCAGCGGGATCACGGCGCGCTCTCCCCGCTGTCCCCGTCGCCCGCCGCGTCCGCGGCGCCCGCCGTGTTCCGCCGGGCGGCCGTGGCCTGCTCGACGGCCTCGCGCAGCACCTCGCGGTCGTCGAAGGGACGGACCACCCCGGCGATGTCCTGGCCCACCTCGTGGCCCTTGCCGGCCACCAGCACCGTGTCCCCGGGCTCGGCCCGGGCGACGGCCGCCGCGATGGCCGCGGCCCGGTCCTCCTCCACCAGCACGGTGCCGCGCTCGTGGATCGGGACCTCGGCCGCGCCCGCGAGCATGGCGGCGAGAATGGCCAGCGGATCCTCCGAGCGCGGGTTGTCGGAGGTCAGGACGGCGGTGTCGGCCAGCCGGGCCAGCGCCGCGCCCATGGCGGGGCGCTTGTGCGGGTCGCGGTCGCCGCCGCAGCCGAGCACCGCGTGCACCCGGCCCTCGGTGACCTTGCGCAGGGCGCGCAGCACGGAGTCGACGGCGTCGGGCTTGTGCGCGTAGTCCACGACCGCCAGGTACGGCTGGCCGGCGTCCACGCGCTCCAGGCGGCCCGGCACGCCGGGCACCGCCGCGACGCCCTCGGCCGCGGTCTTCAGGTCGATTCCGGCGGCGACCAGGGCGGTGATGGCCGCGAGCGCGTTGGCGACGTTGAACGGGCCGGGCAGGGGGGCACTGGCGCGGGCCGTCTCACCGTCCGGTCCGATGACGGTGAAGGTGGAGCCCAGCGGGCCGATCTCCACGTCGCTCGCGCGCCAGTCGGCGTCCGGGTGGCCCTCGGCGGAGAAGGTGGTGACGGGGACCTCGCTGACGCCGGCGGCCAGCCGCTGCCCGTACTCGTCGTCGATGTTGACCACTCCGGCGCGGGAGCGGGCCTTGGTGAACAGCTGCGCCTTCGCCCGGAAGTAGTCCTCCATGTCCGGGTGGAAGTCCAGGTGCTCGGGGCTGAGGTTGTTGAAGACGGCGATGTCGAAGACGCAGCCGTCCACCCGGCCCAGCACCAGCGCGTGGCTGGAGACCTCCATGGCCACGGAGCGCACCCCGCGCTCGCGCATCACGGCGAACAGCGCCTGGAGCTCGGTGGCCTCGGGGGTGGTGCGCTCGGACTTGATCCGCTCGTCGCCGATGCGGGACTCGACCGTGCCGATCAGCCCGGTCGGCTCTCCCTCCTTCGCCGCCGCGCGCAGCCCGCCCTCGATGAGGTAGGCGGTGGTGGTCTTGCCGGAGGTGCCGGTGATGCCGATCTGCAGCAGGTCCCGGCCCGGCTCGCCGTAGATGGCGGCGGCCAGGTCGCCCGTCACCTCGCGCGGCTCGTCCACCGTCAGCACCGGCAGACCGGTGGCGGCGGCCCGCTCGGTGCCCGTGGGGTCGGTGAGCACCGCGACGGCGCCCAGGCGGGCCGCCTGGACGGCGAAGTCCGCGCCGTGGAAGCGGGCGCCGGGACGTGCGATGTAGATGTCGCCGGGGAGTACGGCGCGCGAGTCGTGGGTGATGCCGGTGACGGCCGCGTCGCCCTCGGGGGCCGCGACCCCCAGCCGCCGGGCCAGCTCCGCCAGCGGCACGGGACGGACCCGCTCCGGGCGGGGCGGGGCGGGCAGGGATGGGGTCTGATCAGCGTGTGGCACGGCGGTGAGCGTACCCGCCGTGCCGGGGCCGCCGCGAAGCGAGGGGCCGGGTGTGCCGGGCGCGCCGTCGGCGGCGGCGGGGCTGTTGCGGGGGAGGTCGTCGATGGTTCTCACGGTCGCTTTCCGGTCGGTTCCCGGGTCAGTCCCGGGGGTCGAAGGTGACGGGCAGTCGCGGGGGCTCGGCGCCGGTCGGGGGGATCCGCAGGGCCTTGAGCGCGTACTTCATGACCTGCTGGTACACCGGGCCGCACACCTGGCTGCCGAAGTAGCTGCCCTTCTTGGGGTTCTGCACGGCGCAGTAGACGGTGACGCGGGGCGCGTCGGCGGGGGCGAACCCGGCGAAGGAGGAGGTGTAGCCGTTGTAGCGGCCCGTTTCGGGGTCCACCCGGTTGGCCGTGCCGGTCTTGCCCGCCACCCGGTAGCCGGGGATGCGCGCGGTGGTGCCGGTGCCCTCCATGTCCGCCACCACCGACTCCAGCATGGTGGCGAGCGTCGTGGCGGTCCTCTCGCTGACGACACGGGTCCGCTGCGGCTTCGGCGCGGGCCTCCACTCCCCGTCGGGCCCGGTGGTGCCGCGCACCAGGGACGGTTCGACGCGCACGCCCCCGTTGGCGACGGTGGAGTAGACCGAGGCCGCCTGGACGGCGTTGATCGACAGGCCCTGTCCGAAGGGGATGGTGTACTGCTGCGAGGCGTTCCAGTCCCCTGGGTCGGCGAGGATGCCGGGGGTCTCGCCGGGGAAGTCCAGACCGGTCTTCTGCCCGAGCCCGAACTTGCGCAGGTAGGAGTGGAGCACCCGGTTGGCCTCCGCCTGGGTGTCGCCGAGCTGCTCGACGGCCAGGATGGTGCCGATGTTGCTGGACTTGGCGAGCACCCCGTTGAGGGTGAGGTACCAGGTGGGGTGGTCGACGTCGTCGGCGAAGCTGCGGTCCGCGCGCGGCAGCCGGTTGGGCACCACGACATGGGTGCCCGGGGTGGCCGCGCCCTCCTCCAGGACCGCGGCCATGGACATCACCTTGCTGGTGGAGCCGGGCTCGTAGGCGTCCTCCACGGCGCCGTTGCGCAGTGCGGAGGCGCTGGCCGTGGACAGGTCGCCCGGGTCGTAGCCGGGCGCGTCGGCCATGGCGAGGATCTCGCCGCTGCGGACGTCCTGGACGATCACGTAGCCGCTGTCGGCGTCGGACTTCTCGACCTGCTCCTCGATGGCGCTCTGCGCGGCCCACTGGATGTCGCGGTCGAGGGTGAGCTCCACGTCCGAGCCGGGGCGCGCGGGCTGCTCGTGCTCGCCGGCTGTGGGCACCTGGCGGCCGCCGGACTGGGCGTAGGTGATCTTGCCGTCCTTCCCGGCCAGCACCTTGTCGAACTTCGCCTCCAGACCGCCGCGGCCCCTGCCCTCGGAGTTGACGAAGCCGAGCACGGCGGCCGCGAGCTCTCCTCCCGGGTAGACCCGTTTGGCGTGCTCCTCGGAGTACACCCCGGCCAGCACGTGGTGGCCCCCGCCGGCGCGCTGCCGTCCGGCCAGCACACGCTTGAGATCGGTGATCTGCCGCCAGACCTGCGGGGACTGCTGCCGGGCCAGGAGGACGTAGCGGGTCTCCTTCCGGGAGAGCCGCTCGGTGAGCGTCGCCTCGTCCACGCCGAGGACGGGGGCGAGCAGTTCGGCCGCCTGGGCCGGCGCGTCGGGGACCTTCGTCTGCTCGGGGGTGAACAGGTAGGGGTCGGCGGTGATGTCGTACGCGTCGACCGTGGTGGCCAGGGCGACGCCGTCGCGGTCGGTGACGGTGCCGCGCTCGGCGGCGAGCGGGACGGTGATGTAGCGGTTGACGTCGGCCTTGGCGGCGTAGGTGCTCGCGTCCACGGCCTGCACCTGGAACAGCCGCACGGTGAAGGCCAGCATCACCAGGGCCAGCAGGACACCGAGAAGCCTCAGCCGGGGGCGGGGACTGCCCAGCCGTACGGTGTCCGGCCCGGACCGGGGCCTCGGCCTGGGCCTGGGCCTGGGCGCGCGGGCGGCGGGCCGTGGCTCACGGGCGGAGCGGGGCGCGGCGGAACGGGACGCGGCGGAACGCGGGGCGGGCTGCGTACGGCGGGGGCGCCGGGGGCGCTCGCTCACGGGGTGTCCTCCCCCTCGGGCCCCCCGGGTGCGGCGGGGGCCGGTTCGGGCGCGCCCCGGACGGTGCCGTCCGGGAGGATGAAGGCGGGGTTCCCGCCGGGCACCATGTCCAGCTCCCGGGCCCGTTCGGCCAGTGCGTCCGGCGCGGAGAAGGAGTCCAGCTCCTGCTGGAGCGCCTGCTCCTCGTCGGCCAGCTCACCGGCCCGTTTCTCCAGCTCCCTCAGTTCGAAGGACCCCTGGTTGACGGACGCGTTGAGCAGCAGCAGGGCCAGCAGCCCGGAGCCGAGCAGCAGGACCACCAGCAGCACGAAGGGAGCGCGGGCCGGCGCGGAGGGGCCGCCCGCGGGGACCAGTCGCGCCAGCCTCGCCAGCCGCTGCTGGGGTGTCGGGTAGGCCGGTCCTCCGGTGGCCCGGGGTACGGCCTTCGGCGTGTCCTTCAGGGCTCCTCCCGGATGCGCTCGGCGCCGCGCAGCCGGGCGGGGGCGGCGCGGCGGTTCTCGGCGACCTCTTCCTCGGCGGGGAGTTCCGCGCCCCGGGTCAGCAGCCGCAGCCGGGGCTGGTAGCGCTCGGGGACCACCGGCAGCCCCGGCGGCGCGGTGCTGGTGGCGCCCGCGGCGAGCACCTGCTTGACCAGGCGGTCCTCCAGCGAGTGGTAGGACAGGACGGCGATCCGGCCGCCCACCGCCAGCGCGGCGACGGCAGCCGGCAGCGCCCGCTCCAGCACGGCCAGTTCGCCGTTGACCTCGATGCGCAGCGCCTGGAAGGTGCGCTTGGCGGGATTGCCCCCGGTCCGCTTGGCCGCCTGCGGCAGCGCCTCGCGGATCAGCTCGACCAGCCGGGCACTGCCGGCGAACGGCTCCCTCTCGCGCTCGCGCACGATCGCGGAGACGATCCGCCTGGCCTGCTTCTCCTCGCCGTAGGCGCGCAGGATGCGCACCAGCTCGCCGGGCGGGTAGGTGTTGAGGACCTCCGCGGCGCCGACGCCCCTGCTCTGGTCCATCCGCATGTCCAGCGGCGCGTCCCTGGAGTACGCGAAACCGCGCTCGGCCTCGTCGAGCTGCATGGAGGACACACCGAGGTCGAACAGGACCCCCTGGACGCGCGGCACGCCGAGCCGCCCCAGCACCTCGGGCAGTTCGTCGTAGACGGCGTGCACCAGGGTGGCCCGGTCGCCGAAGCGGGCCAGGCGCTCGCCGGCCAGTTCCAGCGCGGCCGGGTCCCGGTCCAGGCCGACCAGCCGGACGTCCGGGAACTCCGACAGCATCGCCTCGCTGTGCCCGCCCAGCCCGAGGGTGCAGTCCACGACGGTGGCGCCGGGCTCGCGCAGGGCGGGGGCGAGCAGGTCCAGACAGCGTCCGAGCATGACCGGGACGTGCCGCTCGTTGGTGCTCACTGGACTCTCCTTGAGCGGGCCCGTACGGCCTGGTCCCCGCCCGCTCTTGAAGGGGAAGACCGGCGGCCGGCGCCGGGGAAGGGGCACCGGCCGGCCGGGAGCGGGAGGAGGCCGGGCCGTACGCGGCCGTACGCGCGCCCGCGCACATGGGATTCTGGGGTTCGACAGGGGGAGCCCGGCGCTTGCCCGGCTCCCGCTTCGCGTCACTTTAGCCCACTCGTCCCCCCGGTCAACCAACTGGTCAGGCGCGTCCCGGCCGCATTCCCCGCACAGGCGTGCCGCGGATCCCGGCGGCCGGTTCCACCCGCACGGGGGCCACGCACCACCCGTGTGGGTTACCTCACACACCGTGCGCGTTGACCGGCTTTGCCCTGCCCCCCTCCGAGCCGGACCCGGACGGGGCGGTTACGGTCATAGGCATGCCATCGTCTTCCTCCGAAGGGCCGGTCATCGACCGCCTCGTCGCAGCCAACCAGCGTTACGCAGCCGAGTTCACCGACCCGGGAATGGACGCCCGGCCGGTGCTGAAGGTCGCCGTCGTCGCCTGTATGGACGCCCGGCTGGACCTCCACGCCGCCCTCGGCCTCGAACTCGGCGACTGCCACACCATCCGCAACGCCGGCGGCGTGGTCACCGACGACGTCATCCGCTCGCTGACCATCAGCCAGCGCGCCCTGGGTACGCGCGCCGTCGTGCTGATCCACCACACCGGCTGCGGCCTGCTGAATCTGACCGAGGACTTCCGGCACGAACTGGAGCTGGAGGTCGGCCAGCGCCCGTCGTGGGCCGTCGAGTCCTTCAGGGACGCCGACCAGGACGTGCGACAGTCGATGGAGCGGGTACGTACTTCACCGTTCCTGCTGCACACCGGCGACGTACGGGGCTTCGTCTTCGACGTCACCACGGGTCTGCTCCGGGAGATCGACCCGGCGAACGGCCCGGGATCGTGACGCACGGAGCTGTGTAAGTGAAGAATGTCTGAGTGACGGCTCTCCCCCGCGGGCACCTCCCGCGGGGGACGCCGGTTGTTCGGGGATGGGTCGGCCCGCCGCGGGGCGGACCGGCCCGTGAGCGGGCCGAGGAGGGCCGGGTGACGACCTATGACGAACGAGCTGATCTCAGCGATCTGACCGCCACGGCGGACCGGGTGCGCCGGTCGGTGGAGAGCGTGATCGAGGGCAAGCCGGAGGTCGTACGGCTCTCGCTGACCGTGCTGCTGGCCGAGGGGCACCTGCTGATCGAGGACGTGCCGGGCGTGGGGAAGACCATGCTCGCCAAGGCGCTGGCCAGATCCGTGGACTGCTCGGTCCGCAGGATCCAGTTCACCCCCGACCTGCTGCCCTCCGACATCACGGGGGTGAGCGTCTACGACCAGCAGCACCAGGAGTTCGAGTTCAAGCCGGGCGCCATCTTCGCCCAGGTCGTGATCGGCGACGAGATCAACCGCGCCTCCCCCAAGACCCAGTCGGCCCTGCTGGAGTCGATGGAGGAGCGGCAGGTCACCGTCGACGGGCGCAGCTACGAACTGCCCGACCCGTTCATGGTGGTGGCCACCCAGAACCCGGTCGAGATGGAGGGCACCTACCCGCTGCCCGAGGCCCAGCGCGACCGCTTCATGGTGCGGGTGTCGATCGGCTACCCCTCTCCCGAGGCCGAACTGCGGATGCTCGACGTGCACGGCGGGGTCTCCCCGCTGGACGGTCTGCAGCCGGTCGCCCACGCGCACGAGATCGCCAAGCTGGTGGAGGCGGTGCGCGGCGTGCACGTCTCCGAGCCGGTCCGCCGGTACGCCGTCGACCTGGTCGCCGGCACCCGCGGCCACCCCGAGCTGCGCCTGGGCGCCTCGCCCCGGGCCACCCTGCACCTGCTGCGGGCGTCGAAGGCGGCGGCGGCCCTGGCCGGCCGGAACTTCGTGCTGCCCGACGACGTCCAGGCACTGGCCGTGCCCGTGCTGGCGCACCGGCTGCTGCCCACCGCCCAGGCCCAGCTCGGCGGGCGCGTCTCGGAGCAGATCGTCCTCGACATCGTGCGGCGCGTTCCCGTGCCCGTGTCCAACTACCGGGAGGCGACCTCGCGGCCCCCGCTGTACGGCCGGCCCTCCCAGCGGGGACTGTGATGGACGGCCCCGGTACGGCCGCCCCGGACGCCGGCGGAGGCACGGACGGGGGGCCGTGGGCACAGGGGCGCCGGGGTTCGCTGCGCGCCGCGCTCGCCGGGCTCACCACCCGGGGGCGCTCGTTCCTGGCCGCGGGAGCGGCCGCGGTGGTGTGCGCCTACGTGCTGGGGCAGGGCGACCTGCTGCGGGTGGGGGTGCTGCTGGCCGCGCTGCCCCTGGTCTGCGTGATCGTGCTGTACCGCACCCGCCACCGCGTGGCGGCCTCCCGGCGGCTGTCCCCGGCCCGCGTACCCGCCCGGGAGGAGGCCCTCGTGCACCTGCGGCTGGACAACGTCTCGCGGCTTCCGACCTCCCTGCTGATGCTCCAGGACCAGGTCCCCTACGTCCTGGGCCCGCGCCCGCGCTTCGTCCTGGACCGGGTGGAACCGGGCGGCCGGCGCGAGGTCTCCTACCGGGTCCGCTCCGACCTGCGGGGACGCTATCCGATAGGTCCACTGCAGCTGCGGCTGACGGATCCGTTCGGCATGGTGGAGCTGACCCGGTCCTTCAGCTCCCGCGACACCCTCACCGTCGTGCCCCGGACCGAGGAACTGCCCCCCGTACGGCCGGCCGGGGAGGCGGCCGGACTCGGCGAGGGGCGGCACCGGTCCCTGGCCACGGCCGGCGACGACGACGTGATCCCGCGCGGTTACCGCCACGGCGACGACCTGCGCCGGGTGCACTGGCGCTCCACCGCGCGCCACGGGGAGCTGATGGTGCGCCGCGAGGAGCAGCCGCAGCGGCCGCGCTGCACCGTGCTGCTGGACACCCGCCGGGCGGCCTGGGCCGGCTCCGGCCCGGAGTCGGCGTTCGAGTGGGCGGTCTCGGGAGCCGCCTCGGTCGCCGTGCACCTGCTGGAGCGCGGCTACGCGGTACGGCTGCTGACCGACACCGGCGCACCGGTGCCCGGACCGGACGGTGCCGGTACCGACATCGCCGCCCTCGACACCGCCGGGCTGCTCCTGGACACCCTCGCGGTGGTGGAGCACTCCGGCGAACCGGGCCTGGCACGGGCGTACGAGGCGCTGCGCGGCGGCAGCGGCGGTGGCGGGCAGGAGGGACTGCTGGTGGCCTTCCTCGGTGCGCTGGACGGCGAGCAGACGGCGCTGGCCGGCCGGATGCGGCAGCGCGCGGGAGGCGCGGTGGCCCTCCTGCCCCGCGGGCTGCGCGAGCCGGCCGCGCAGGAGGAGGGGGAGCGGCTGCTGCGCGAGGCGGGCTGGACGGTGCTGCCGTACGTGCCCGGGGACGCGCTGCCCGATCTGTGGCGGCGGGCGGACCGGTCCTCGGGCGGGGCGCCCGGGCGGACGGCGAGGAGCGGAGGACGATGAGCGGACAGGCCCGGCTGGCGTTCTGCGCCTGGGCGGCCACCCTGGCGGCGGCGTGCGCGCTGCTGCCGCTGGTCGCCCCGGCCGGCTGGCTGTTCCAGGCCGCCCTGCTGCTGGGCGTCCAGAGCGCGGTGGGCACGGTGGTGCGGCGTACGACACCGGCCGGACCGCCGGCGGTGGCGGCGCAGGCGGTGGTGTCGCTGCTGGCGCTCACCTTCGTCTTCGTCCGCGGCGACGCCGTGCTCGGGGTGCTGCCGGGCCCGGAGGCCGTCGAGGCCTTCGGCGCGCTGCTGGCACAGGGCACCGCGGACGTCGGCCGGTACTCCATCCCGGCCCCGGTCACCGACGGCATCCGGCTGCTGCTGGTGGGCGGCGTGGTCGTCATCGGCCTGCTGGTGGACCTGCTCGCGGTGACGTACCGGGCCGCGGCCCCCGCCGGACTGCCGCTGCTGGCGCTGTACTCGGTCGCGGCCGGGCTGTCCCCGGAAGGGGGGAGCCTGCTGTGGTTCCTGTGCGCGGCCGCCGGCTATCTGCTGCTGCTCCTGGCGGAGGGCCGGGACCGGCTGTCGCGGTGGGGCCGGGTGTTCGGCGGCGGCGCCGGTGCCGCGCGGCCCGGCCCCGCCGCGCCGCCCCCGGTGCGCACCGGGCGGAGGATCGGCGCGGTGGCGCTGGGCATCGCCCTGGTAGTGCCCGCGGTGCTGCCGTCGCTGGGCGGCGGACTGCTGGACACCGCGCGCCAGGGACGGGGCACGGGGGACGGGGGCGGCACGATCTCGGCGGTCAATCCGCTGGTCGCGCTGCAGGACAGCCTGAACCAGCCGGACAACCGCACGGTGCTGACGTACACCACCGATGCCGGGAGCACCTCGGACATGTATCTGCGGATCGTGGCGCTGGACCGGTTCGACGGCACGTCCTGGAAGCCGTCGGAGCGCCGGATCACCGATCTTCCGCGGCCGCTTCCCCCGGTGCCCGGGCTGTCGCCGTCCGTGGCCACCGAGCGCGTCACCACCTCGTTCCGGGCCGCCGGCTGGTACGCCCAGAACTGGCTGCCCATGCCGTATCCGGCCGCCGAGGTGCGCATCGACGGCCGCTGGCGTTTCGAACCGGAGGGCCGCACGCTCGTCGGCGACCGCGGGCAGACCACCCGGGGCGTGCGGTACGAGGTGGACAGCCTGGTCGTGCGGCCGACCGCACGGCAGCTGGCGGACGCCCCGGCCCCCCCGCCGCAGATCATGGAGGAGTACACCGGCGTACCGGATTCGCTGCCGTCCGTGGTGGCCGAGATGGCGCGGAACGTCACCGAGGGGGCGGCCGGCGACTACGAGCGGGCCGTGAGGCTCCAGGACTGGTTCTCCTCCCAGGGCGGCTTCCGCTACGACACCCAGGTGAAGGCGGGCAGCGGCAGCGCGGCCATCGCCCGCTTCCTGGAGGACCGGGAGGGCTTCTGCGTCCACTTCGCCTTCTCCATGGCCGCCATGGCCCGCACCCTGGACATCCCGGCGCGGGTCGCGGTGGGGTTCACGGCCGGGGCGTCCGACGGCAGCGGCGGGATGACGGTGGGGCTGCAGGACGCGCACGCCTGGCCGGAGCTGTACTTCGAGGGCGTGGGCTGGACCCGCTTCGAGCCCACCCCGAGCCGGGGCAGCGTGCCGGAGTACACCCAGCCCGACCTGCCCTCCCCCGAGCAGTCGGACGTTCCCGAGCCGCGGCCGGACGACAGCGCGCAGCCGCTCCCGGAGCCCTCGCGGTCCGAGGAGTGCGTCCCGGGGCAGGGCACGGAGGACTGCGGCGCGGCGGCCCTCCCGCACGGCGGCGAGGCCGCCGGCGGCGGCTTCCCGGTGGGCAGTGCCCTGCTGGTGGCGGCATCGGTGCTGCTCGCCGCGGGGATCCTGGCGCTGCCGGCCCTGTGGCGGAGCAGGGTCCGGCGCCGGCGGCTGGGCGGCGGCGGACCGGGCACCCGCACGCTCGCCGCCTGGCGGGAGGCGACCGACTCCGCCTGGGACCTGGGCGTCCTCCCGCAGGAGTCCGCCACCGTGCGGACGGCCGCGGCGCGCGTCGTACGGCTGGGGAAGCTGGAGGGCGAGGCCGCCGGGGCCGTGCACCGGCTGGCCACGGCGGTCGAGCAGGCGCTCTACGCCCCCGAGCCGCGGTCGGCGCAGGGACTGGCCGAGGACGTGCGGCTCGTGCGGGCCGGGCTGTGGGCGGCCGCCGGGCGCGGTGCGCGGCTGCGGGCCCTGCTGCTGCCGCGGTCGGCCGTACGGGCGGTGTGGGCCGTCTCGGAGCGCTGGTCGGCCTCGGCCGGGCGGTGGAGCGGCTCGGTGCGGCGGGCACTCGCGCGGATCAGGCCGTCGCGGCAGCGGGTCTGAGGCCCGGGGGCCGGGAGGCCGCCTGCCGGCGGACGGACCGCGGGAGGCGGCCGCCCGCTGTCGTCGGTCCTGACCGACAGGTCGTGGTGACAGGTCGTGGTGACAGATCGTGGTGACAGGCTGTGCCGGTCGTGCGGAGGGCGTCACGACGGCGCTGTCGGGTCGCGGTGGTCGTGCGCGCCGCCCGCCACCAGAGGCGTCGGCAGCGCGCGAGCGGACCGTTACTGCTGCTCGTCCCGGCGGCGCTGCCAGCGGTCCTCGATGCGGTTCATCATCGAGCGGCGCGGCCTGCCCTGCCTTCGCGAATGCGGACGGCCTCCGGCGTCGTGACCCTGCTCTGCGGGGGGCTGCTCACCCGGCTTGGGAGCCTTGCGCCAGCCCGTCACCGCGAGGACGGCGCAGCCGAGCATCACCAGGAAGCCCAGCACACTGACGATGACCAGCTTCGCGACCATCCCGGCCATGAGGAGCGCGACGCCCACCAGAAAGCCCGCGACCGCCTGGTAGACCCGTCGCCGGGTGTACGTGCGCAGCTCGCTTCCCTCGAGCGCTGTCGCGAACTTGGGGTCTTCGGCGTACAGCGCTCGCTCCATCTGCTCGAGCATCCGCTGCTCGTGCTCAGAGAGCGGCACGGAGTCCTCCTACTCGTCGGTCGCGGGGGCGACCGGATGCGACCCTTCAAGGATAGGCAGGGATTCGCCCCCGTGAAACCCGCCCCTCTACGCCAGTTCGTGCCACCGGGACCGGGGGCCGGGTGGCGGTGTCGGGCTTCTCATTCCCCCGCCGCCACGCCGTCATGCCGGTTGGTGTGCTTCGATCATACGGCGGGTAGCCGCCGTTCGGGTCGCCTGTGGCCTACCGCACCTCGCCGGCGGACGGCGCGGAGCCCTCCCGGGTACGCGCCAGTACGTGGAGGTGTGCCGCGACGGTCCGGAAGGCGGGCAGTTCGGCCACCGCCTCCTCCAGCGCCGCCAGGGCCTCCGCGGCGCCGGGCTCGGCGTCCAGCAGCGCGCCCGGCACCAGGTCCGCGAAGACCCGCACACCGTGGACCGCGCCGACCTCCAGCCCGTTGGCGGCCACCAGGGACTCAAGCCGCTCGGGGGTGAAGCGCCGGGGCACCGGGTCCCCGCCGCCCCACCGGCCGTCGGGGTCGCTCAGCGCCCGGCGGGCTTCGGTGAAGTGCCCCGCCAGGGCGCGGGCGAGCACCGCGCCGCCGAGTCCGGCGGCGAGCACGCTCAGGGTGCCGCCCCGGGGGCGCAGCGCGGCCGCGACGTTGCGCAGTCCCTCGGCCGGGTCGTCGACGTACTCCAGGACCCCGTGGCAGAGCACCACGTCGTAGCCGCCGCGCTCGGCCACGTCGAACAGCCCGTGCGCGTCGCCCTGCACGCCGCGCACCCGGTCGGCCACGCCCTCCTCCGTCGCGCGGCGCTCCAGCGCGAACAGCGCGTCGGGGCTGGGGTCCACCACGGTGACGCGGTGGCCCAGCCGGGCGACGGGCACGGCGAAGTTGCCGGTGCCGCCGCCGGTGTCCAGGACGTCGAGCGTCTCCCGGCCCGCGGCCCTGGCCCGGTCGTCGAGTGCTTCCCGCAGGACCTCCCAGACCACGGCGGTGCGGAAGTGTGCGTGGGGGCGGGACATGGCGGACGCTCCTAGGCGGCTCGGACGTGGCTGGCCCAAGCCTATTGCGTCGCCGCCGCGGCCCGGCCGGCCGGGCCGCGGCGGAAATCCCCGCCCCGGCCTCAGCCCGCTCGCAGCCGCGGCCCCTCATCCTCCGGGCGGCCGCGCTCCCCCGGCTCCTCCAGGCCCCGGGGAAGGGGCAGCACGGGCTGCCTCACCAGCATCTGCTCGACGATGCGCAGGAACATCCCCGCGTCGCGTATCAGGTCGTCGCAGTCGCGCCGGCCGACCGCGCCGGCGATGCCCGCCTCGGCACGGGCGCGCTTGGCCGCCCCGGCGGCGAACAGCCTGCACCACTCGTCCAGCTCGGGCGCCACCTCGGGCAGCACCTCCCAGGCGCTGCGTATGCGCCGTCTGGCACGTGCGGTGGACTCGGGACGGCCGCGCACGGCGAGCACCGCGGCGGCGGTGCGCAGGGCGGCCAGGTGTGCGGTGGCGTACCGGTCGTTGGGGTGCTCCAGCTCCGCCGCCTCGTCGAGTCCGCGCCGCGCCTGGGCGAGCAGGTCGAGTGCGGCGGGCGGGGCCGATGCCCTGCGCAGCACGGGGTGGACATCCTCCGGGGGCCCGTTCATCTGCGAACCTCCTGTCATCGTCATGACCGTCACGACTGTGCTGTTCGCGTGCTGCCCGCCGTGCTGTCCGCACGCGCGGGTCGCGACCGGCGATCGCGATGGGAACATCGTTGCGCATCCCACTGACAATCGGCCCCGACCTGGGCAAACATCTCCTGTCGGGGCTCGTCCGGCGTAACGGGGGACAGCGCCCGGCAAGCCGCGCGGGACCTGCGGCGGCAACGGACCTGACCGGGCAGGGCCGGGCTGGGCAGGGCTGGATTGGGCAGGGCAGGGCAGGGCCGGACTGGGCCGGACCGTGTTCCGGCCGGAGGGGCCGCCGGAGGCGGTTACCGGCGCGCTGTCGCGGCTGCCGAGCGGGCGGAACGGCAGGAGCGGGCGGCCCGGCCGATCCGCCGTTCCGCCCGCTCCCGTCCCCCGTGTCCCCCGAGCGTTCCCCCTACAGACGGCCGCCGCGCCGCTCCGCCGCCCCGTGCCGGCGGTGCGGCGCCGCGTTCCCGTCGTCTCCGACTCTGCCGTCCACGCCTGGTGAAGACCATCCGTACGGCTACTCAGAACCGGACTCAGGTACTTCTACTCATCTACTGCGTACGGCCCTTCGAAGCTGTTACCGCACCCCGGTTAGAGTGCCTGGTCATGGCACGGACTGTGGTGATCGGCGCCGGTATGGGCGCCATGGCCGCCGCCGCCAGGCTGGCCGTGGCGGGCCACCGGGTGACGGTGTACGAGCGGACGCGGACCCACGGCGGCGCGGTGCGCCGTCTGGAGCGGGACGGATTCGGTTTCGACACCGGTCCCGGGCTGCTGTACCTGCCCGCCGTCTGGCGGGACCTCTTCGTCAAGACCGGCCGCGAGCCGCTGGAGGAGTGCGTCGCGCTGACCGAGGTGGACCCGGCCGTACGCCACGTCTTCGCCGACGGCACGTCCGTCCTCCTGCCCGGCGGTTCCCGGGCGGGCACGGTCGACGCCCTGGACGCGGCCCTGGGCGCGGGCGCGGGAGAGCGGTGGAGCGAGCTGCTGGGCCGCGGCCGCCGGACGTGGGAGGCCACCCGGCGCCCGCTGCTGGAGGAGCCGCTGACCGACGCCGGCGACCGCGCCCGGCTCGGCGCCGACCCGTATCCGGCGCCGCGGCGCGGGCTGCTGCGCCGCCGCGCACCCTTCCTGTCCGAGATCGCCCGCGCCGAGCTGCGCGACCCGCGACTGGTGGCGCTGCTGGAGAGCCACGCGCTCGCCCACGGCCTCGACCCGCGCCGCACCCCGGCGAGCGCCGCCGTCCTGCCGTATCTGGAGCAGACCTTCGGCACCTGGTACGTCGGCGGGGGGATGCGCGCGCTGGCGGACGCGGTGTACGAGCGGTGCCTGGCACGCGGGGTGGAGTTCCGGTTCGGCACGGCGGTGTCCCGGATCACGGTGGAGGGCGGCCGGGCCGCCGGGGTGGAGCCGGCCGACGGATCACGGGTGACCGCGGACACCGTGGTCTGCGGAATCGACCCCCGGCCGATGTACGGCGGCCGGGCCAGCGCGGCGGACGGCGGCCCCGGCTACGCGGCGGGACGGCTGACCGTGCTGCTCGCGCTGCGCGGCGCCCGGCCCAAGGGCACCGTCCACCGCACCGTGGTGCACACCGGGGGGCCGGGCGGGACGGCGCGCACCGTCACCGTGCTGCGGCCCGGCGACCCGGCGCTGGTCCCCGGTGCGGAGTACGAGTCGGCGGTGCTGTCGGTGACCGTTCCGCCGCACCGCGCGGGGGCGGCCGGCCCGTCGGCCGGCGCGGGGGGCGGGGACGGCGGGGCCGTGGACTGGACGGCGCCGGGCGCGGCCGAGCGGGCCGCGGACGAGGCGCTGGCCGCCGCGGACGCCGCCGGGCTCGGCCTGGGCGGGCGGGTGCTGTGGCGTGAGGTGCGCACCCCCGCCGACACCGAGCGGGAGACCGGGGCGCCCGGCGGTGCGGTGCCCGCCCCCGCTCTGGCGGGGGCGGGCGGGGCCTTTCTGCGGGCGGCCAACTCCACGGGTACGGCCGGGCTGTACCGGGTGGGCGGCTCGGCCCATCCGGGCGGCGGGCTGGCGCACGCCGGGATGTCGGGGGCGCTGGCCGCCGGGCTGATCGTCGAGGGGGACGACTGGCGCGGATCGCGGTGACGCGGCCGGGCGGAGGCCGGGGCGGCCGGACGGCACGAGCCGGGCTGCCCAGTGGCGGGACTGCTCAGTGGCGGGGCTGCTCGCCGTAGGGGTGAGCGGCCCCGGTGGCCGGGTCGTACCCGGCCTCGCCGTAGCCGTAGCCGTATCCGCCGTATCCGCCGTCCTCGGCGTACTGTCCGGGCTGCGGCTCGGAGCCGCGCTGCTGGGGCACCCAGACCCCGCCGGGCGGGGTCTGACCGGCGTACGGGTCGGCGGGGTGGCCGGTGCCGTATCCGTCGCCGTAGGAGGGGTCGGAGGCGTAACCCTGGCCGCCCTGCGCGTCGTGGGCGGGCCCGCCGGAGGCGTCGGCGTACGGGTCGTAGTAGGCGGCGTACTGCTGCTGCCCGTCCCCCGTGCCGTAGCCGTAGTCGTACGACCCGGCGTACTGGCCGCCCTGGTCGTAGCCGGGATGGCCCGTGTAGTCACCGGTGGCGTACGGGGTGGAGTGGGCGGGTTGCTGTCCCTGTTCGCCGTACTGCCCCTGCTCGTCGTACTGCCCCTGCTCGTCGTACCGGTCCTGCTCGCCGTACCGGTCCCGCTCGTCGTACCGCTCCCCCGGCTGCCCGGAGGAGTCGCCGCGCTCGTAGACGCCGTAACCGCCGGTGTCGTCGGGCAGCGGCTCCGGGCTGTACGCGGGGGGCTCCGCCTCGTGGACCTCCAGCCCGGAGACCTCCAGGTGCGGATCGGCGTCCTGGGGCGGCATGGGGCGCACCTCGCGGCGGCGCCTGCTGGTGCCGGGCATGCCGCCCAGCGCCCAGCCCGCGGTGAAGCCGCGCCGGTAGGAGAGGGTGACGAAGGTCTGGCCGACCGTGAAGGCCGCTCCGCCGAGCGCGATGACCGTCAGGGACAGCGGCACCGAGGAGATCGCCACCACCCCGAGGACCACCATGGTGAACCCGCCGAAGGCCAGCAGCCGCCAGCGCAGTCTCGCCTTGTACTGCAGCAGCACCTCGGCCAGCAGCCAGACCGCGACGATGCCGAACGCGATGTAGAGGAGCGTCCACCCCATGTACGTCCTCCCACCCCGTCTTCTAGCCCCGCCGGTGCAGGCCCAGATTCTCGTAGATCTCCAGCGTCGCCGTGGAGTGGTTGAGGGTGATGAAGTGGAGTCCGGGGACGTCTTCGGACATCAGCCTCGCGCACAGCTCCGTGGCGTACTCGATTCCCAATGAGCGTACAGCGGCCGGATCGTGCTCCACCGCGAGGATGCGTTCGGCCAGGTCCGGAGGGAAGGTCGCGTTGCTCAGCTTCGCGAACCGCTCGATCTGCCGCACGCTCGTGACGGGCATGATCTCCGGAATGATCGGGACGTCGCAACCCGTCGCGGCCACCTTGTCGCGCAGCCGCAGGTAGTCGTCCGCGTAGAAGAACATCTGCGTGATGGCGTAGTCGGCGCCGGCCCGGCACTTGTCGACGAAGTGGCGGATGTCGCTGTCCCAGTCGGGCGAGCGCGGGTGCATCTCGGGGAAGGCGGCCACACCGACGCAGAAGTCCCCCGACTCCTTGATGAGCCGGACGAGCTCGGCGGCGTAGGTGATGCCCTGCGGATGCGGTACCCACTCGCCGGTGGGGTCGCCGGGCGGGTCGCCGCGGACGGCGAACATGTTGCGGATGCCGGCGTCCGCGTACTGGCCGATGACGTTGCGCAGCTCGGCCACCGAGTGGTCCACCGCGGTGAGGTGGGCGACGGGGGTGAGGGTCGTCTCGGTGGCGATCCGCTCGGTGGCGCGCACGGTGCCCTCCCGGGAGGAGCCTCCGGCGCCGTAGGTCACCGACACGAAGGTGGGGGCGACGGCCTCGACGCGGCGGATGGCGTTCCAGAGGGTGCGCTCGCCCTTCTCCGTCTTGGGCGCGTAGAACTCGAAGGAGTACGAGCGCTCGCCGGAGGCGAGCAGCTCGCGGACGGTGCGCGCGCGATCCGTCCTGGTGGAAGGGGTACCGAGGGCCATGTCGGCAGGCTAACCGGCACCCCGGCCGCACACCGCATCCACGGGGCGATATGCCCGTTTGGCCCACTTGCCGTCCAGTGGGTGGACACCCGCCCCGGGCAGGGCCGCCTCAGGCCGACCGCAGGCGCGCGGCGAGGTCCGCGGCGGCGGCCCCCGGGTCCTCCGCCTCGGTGATCGCGCGGACCACCACGACCCGCCGCGCCCCGGCCTCCAGCACCTGCTCCAGGTTGGAGGCGTCGATCCCGCCGATGGCGAACCAGGGCCGCTCGGGCCGCAGCCGCGCGGCGTACCGCACCAGGGAGAGCCCCGGGGCGGGGCGGCCGGGCTTGGTGGGGGTGGGCCAGCAGGGGCCGGTGCAGAAGTAGTCCACGCCCGGCTCGGCCAGCGCCGCGTCCACCTCGGCCTCGGTGTGGGTGGAGCGGCCGATCAGGACGCCGTCGCCCAGGATCGCGCGGGCGGCCGGCACCGGCAGGTCGCCCTGCCCCAGGTGCAGCACGTCCGGGCCGGCGGCGTGGGCGACGTCCGCCCGGTCGTTGACCGCCATCAGCTTCCCGTGGCGGCGGCAGGCGTCGGCGAGGACGGCCAGATGCTCCAGCTCCTCGCCGGCCTCCAGGGACTTGTCGCGCAACTGCACGACGTCGACGCCGTGTGAGAGCACGGCGTCCAGGAACTGGGCCAGGTCGCCGCGCTCCCGGCGGGCGTCCGTGCACAGGTACAGACGGGCGTCGCCGAGCCGCTCGCGTGCGGTCGCTGCCATGCGGGAATCCCCCCGGAACGAGGCGTGCGGGCCCGGGCGCCCGGGTGGGCGCCGGGGCCCGCACGCCGGTGATCGGTCGTACGGTTCGCCGTGTCCGGCCCTGCCGGGCCGGGTCGTCCGCGGTGAGCGCGCCGCTCAGACGGCCAGCGCCTGGGCGCGCCGCTTCACCTCGGTGCCTCGATTCTCCCGCAGGGCCTGCGCCGGGGTGCCGGGCAGGGTGTCATCGGGCGTGAACAGCCACTCCAGCATCTCCTCGTCACTGAAGCCGTCGTCCTTGAGCAGCGTGATGGTCCCGGTCAGGCCCTTCACCACCCGGCCCTCGCCGATGAAGTCGGCGGGCACCTGGAGCACCCGGTTCTCACCGCGGCGTACCGCGATGAGCTGGCCCTCCCTGACCAGCTGCCGCACACGCGTCACCTCGACGCCGAGCCTGTCGGCGACATCGGGGAGGGTGAGCCAGGCCGGGACGAGAGCATCGGTCTTCGCGTCAATCTCGTTCACGGGGACCAGCCTGCCATCTGCCACCGACAGTCACTAGCGGGCCGCGCTCTTCAGGGGGACGGAGGGATCGGCGGCCCGCACCGGGTCCAGGGCCGTGCCGCGCTCGATCAGCTTCCGCCCCTGGGTCAGATCGCGCGGGCGGCCCACGGCCAGCAGGGCGCGCAGCACACCGTCGCGCAGCCAGCACACCGTCCAGGCCGCGTCCGCCGGATCGCCGCGCCACAGCATCTCGTCCTCGCCGGCGTGGTGGCCCGCGTACTGGACGAAGCGGCCGAACTGCTCGGACCAGAAGTACGGCACCGGGTCGTACACCGGCGTCTCGGCCTCTCCGGCGATCAGGCCCGAGGCGACCGTGCGCGGTCCCTGGAGCGCGTTGTCCCAGTGGTGGACCAGCAGACGGCGGCCGTAGCGGGCCGACGGGTAGGAGGCGCAGTCCCCGACGGCGTGGACGCCGGGGACGGAGGCACGCAGGTACTCGTCGGCGAGGACCGCGCCGTCCCCGCCCAGCGCCACACCGGAGCCCGCCAGCCAGCCGGTGGCCGGGCGCGCGCCGATCCCGGTGACGACCGCGCCCGCGGTCAGCACCGAGCCGTCGGACAGCTCCACCTCGCACACCGGGTCCTCCGGTGTGCCGGCCGCGGCGACGCCCGTGACGGCGCACCCGGTGCGCAGCTCGGCGCCCGCCTCCTCGTACCAGGCGCGCATCCGGGCCGCGACGGACGGCGGCAGCGCTCCGGCCAGCGGCTGGTCCGCGGCCTCCACCACGGTCACCCGGCAGCCGGCCTCGCGGGCCGCGGTGGCGAACTCCGCGCCGATCCAGCCCGCTCCGACGACCACCACCTCCCGGCGCCCGGCGAGCACCGGCCGCAGCCGCTCGGCGTCGTCGAGGGTGCGCAGCAGGTACACCCCGGGGACGCCCTCGGCGCCGGGCAGGGGGACCGGCTCGGCGCCGGTGGCGACGACCAGGCCGTCGTAGGACAGCGGGCCGGCGTCGGTGTCCGCCTCCCGGTCGCCAGTGCGCAGCCCGGTGGCGGCCGTGCCCAGGCGCAGGTCCACCTCCAGGGCCCGGAAGTCGACGTCGAAGGCGGATCCGGCCGCCCTGCCCAGCAGCACGGCCTTGGACAGCGGCGGCCGGTCGTACGGCCGGTGGGGTTCGGCGCCGACCAGGGCGATCCGCCCCGGCCAGCCCTGCTCGCGCAGCTGTACGGCGGTCTGCACCCCGGCCATCCCGGCGCCGACGACGAGGATCCGCTGCCTGCTCTGCTGCTCGGTTCGCACGCTCACGCGATCACTGTAGGAGGTCGGGCCGGGCCGCCGGGCGGCCCGGCGGTCCGGTGAGAGCCCCGCCACAGCCGCCGGGGCCGACGGGGGGCCGGGCCCGGCTCCCCTTCAGCCCCGGCGGGCGCGCGGATAGGGTGGTCGGCGTCCGGGGGACGGGAAGGCCCCGGAGGGAACCGGCGAACGACAAAAGCGCGGGAGCCCGGCGCACCGGGCTGAGAGGGAGGCTTGCGCGGCCTCCGACCGTACGAACCTGATCCGGGTCATTCCGGCGAAGGGAGGAGCACCGCACCCATGCACGTGCTGATCATCGGCGGCGGCGTCATCGGGCTGGTCACGGCCTGGCGGACCGCCCAGCGGGGGGCGCGGGTCACGGTCGTCGACCCGGCGCCGGGCGGCGGCGCCGCCGGGGTGGCGGCCGGGATGCTGGCGGCCGTCACCGAGCTGCACTACGGCGAGGAGTCCCTGCTCGCCCTCAACCTGGCCTCGGCGCGCCGCTACCCGGCCTTCACTGCCGAGCTGGAGGAGGCCTCGGGCCTGGGGACCGGCTACCGCGCCTGCGGCACGCTGGCCGTCGCGCTGGACGCCGACGACCGGGCCCACCTGCGGGAGCTGCACGCGCTGCACCGGCGCTGCGGGCTGGAGTCGGCGTGGCTGACCGGCCGCGAGTGCCGCCGGCTGGAGCCGATGCTCGCCCCCGGGGTGCGCGGCGGGCTGCGCGTGGACGGCGACCACCAGACCGATCCGCGCCGGCTGACGGCCGCTCTGCTGGCCGCCTGCGAGCGGGCCGGGGTCCGCTTCGTGCGGCAGCGGGCCGGGCGGCTGTCCCTGTCCGGCGACCGGGCGGCCGGGGCGCAGCTGGCCGACGGCACCGCCCTCGGGGCCGACCGGGTGGTGCTGGCGGCGGGCAGCGACAGCGGACGGCTGGCGGGGGTGCCCGAGGAGGTCCTGCCGCCGGTGCGCCCGGTCAAGGGCCAGATCCTGCGGCTGCGGATCCCCGGCGCGTACGCCCCGTTCCTCTCGCGCACCGTACGGGCCCTGGTGCGCGGCGGCCATGTCTATCTGGTGCCGCGGGCCGACGGCGAACTGGTGCTGGGCGCGACCAGCGAGGAGCAGGGCTGGGACACCACCGTGACGGCCGGCGGCGTCTACGAGCTGCTGCGCGACGCGCACGAGCTGGTACCCGGCATCACCGAGCTGCCGCTGGTGGAGACCCGCGCGGGGCTGCGCCCCGGCTCCCCCGACAACGCACCGCTGCTCGGCCCGACCGCCCTGCCCGGCCTGCACCTGGCCACCGGCCACCACCGCAACGGGGTGCTGCTCGCCCCGGTCACCGGCGACATTCTGGCCCAGGTCCTGACCACCGGCGAACTCCCCGAGGAGGCACGCCCGTTCACCCCCCGGCGCTTCGACCGCACGCTTCAGGAGAGCCCCGTATGAACACCGGCGCACCCCGTACCACCGCCACCGCCACGGCCACGGCCACGGCCACCGTCCATGTCAACGGCGAGCCGCGCGAGATCGCGGCCGGCCTCGCACTCGACGCGGTCGTGGCGTCCCTGACCACCGCCCCGGCCGGCGTCGCCGCGGCCGTCAACGAGACCGTCGTGCCGCGCGGGCAGTGGCCGGCGACACGGCTGTGCGACGGCGACCGGGTCGAGGTCCTGACCGCGGTGCAGGGGGGCTGACGACGGCCATGGCTGACGACACCCTCACCATCGGCGGCACCGCCTTCACCTCCCGCCTCATCATGGGCACGGGCGGCGCGCCCAGCCTGGAGGTGCTGGAGCGGGCGCTGCTCGCCTCGGGCACCGAGCTGACCACCGTGGCCATGCGGCGCCTGGACCCGACCGTCTCCGGATCGGTGCTGTCGGTGCTCAGGCGGCACGGCATCCGCGTGCTGCCCAACACCGCCGGCTGCTTCACCGCCGGGGAGGCCGTGCTCACCGCCCGGCTGGCCCGCGAGGCGCTGGGCACCGACTGGATCAAGCTGGAGGTCGTCGCGGACGAGCGCACCCTGCTGCCCGACCCGGTGGAGCTGCTGGAGGCCGCCGAGACGCTGGTCGACGACGGCTTCACCGTCCTGCCGTACACCAGCGACGACCCGGTGCTGGCGCGGCGGCTGGAGGACGTGGGCTGCGCGGCGATCATGCCGCTGGGCTCGCCCATCGGCTCGGGCCTGGGCATCCGCAACCCGCACAACTTCCAGCTGATCACCGAGCGGGCGTCCGTCCCGGTCGTCCTGGACGCGGGCGCGGGCACCGCCTCGGACGCCGCCCTCGCCATGGAGCTGGGCTGCGCGGCGGTGATGCTGGCCTCCGCCGTCACCCGCGCCCAGGAGCCGGTGCTGATGGCCGAGGCGATGCGGCACGCGGTGGAGGCGGGGCGGCTGGCGTACCGTGCGGGCCGGATCCCGCGACGCCACTTCGCGCTGGCCTCCTCGCCGGCGGAGGGGATGGCGAACCTCGACCCGGAGCGGCCGGCCTTCGGGTGAGCGGCCTTCGGGTGAGCGGCCCGCGGGCGGCCGTCCGAGGGCTTTCGTACCGATGTCGCGGCGCGGCGGCGGTTTCGTCACCGTTGTGCCGCACTCCGGTGCGCCTGCGCCGGTGCGGTCGGCCGTGCGGACGGCGGCTCGTAGACTCTGCGCCGTGGACACGACCCTTCGGGACCCGTTGATCGGGCACGTGCTCGACGGCCGCTACCGCGTGGAGGCGCGGATCGCCGTCGGCGGCATGGCCACGGTCTACCGGGCGATGGACACCCGGCTGGACCGGGAGCTCGCCCTGAAGGTGATGCACCCCTCCCTCGCAGCCGACGCCTCGTTCGTCGACCGGTTCATCCGGGAGGCCAAGTCCGCGGCCCGTCTGTCCCACCCGAACGTGGTGGGGGTCTTCGACCAGGGCGAGGACGGCGGCTATGTCTACCTCGCCATGGAGTACGTCCAGGGCTGCACGCTGCGTGACGTGCTGCGCGAGCGCGGTGCGCTCCGGCCGCGCGCCGCGCTGGACGTCCTGGAGCCCGTGCTCGCCGCGCTGGGCGCCGCCCATCTGGCCGGTCTGGTGCACCGCGACGTGAAGCCGGAGAACGTCCTGATAGGGGACGACGGGCGGGTCAAGGTGGCCGACTTCGGCCTGGTGCGGGCCGTGGACTCCCAGACGTCCGCCTCCACCGGCTCGGTGCTGGGCACCGTCTCCTACCTGGCGCCCGAGCAGATCGAGCACGGCACCGCCGACGCCCGCGCGGACGTCTACGCCTGCGGCGTGGTGCTGTACGAGATGCTGACCGGCTCCAAGCCGCACGCCGGCGGCACCCCGGCCCAGGTGCTCTACCAGCACCTCCAGCAGGACGTCCCGGCCCCCTCGGCCGCCGTGCCCGATCTCGCCCCCGCCCTGGACGACCTGGTGGCCCGTACCGCCGCCCGCGACCCCGGACGGCGGCCGGCCGACGCCGTGGAACTGCTCGCCGAGGTCAAAGCCGTGATGGAGACGCTGACCGGCGAGCAGCTGGACGCGCTGCCCCCGGCCGCCGCCGGCCGGAACGGCTCCCCCGTCTCCCCCGTCCCCGCCGGCTCCGAGGAGAGCACCACCGTCCTCCCGCGCGGCGGTACACCGGGAGCGCCCGCCGGCGGCGCCGGCCCGAAGGAGGGCGGGGAGGTGCTGAACCGCACCTCCGTCCTGCCCCGGCCGGCCGCCGTGCGGGCGGAGCCGGGGGAGGCGGGTCCGCCCGGGCCGGGCACGCGCCGGCGGCGGGGGGCGGGCCGCGGGCCCATGCGTTCGGTGCCGGCGCTGGTCACCGCCGCCCTGCTGGTCCTCGGTGCGGCACTGGGCGTCTGGTACATCAACTCCGGGCAGTTCACCAGGACACCCGGGATCCTCGACATGACCGAGGACCGGGCCAAGCGGACGGTCGAGGAGGCCGGGCTGGAGTGGCGGATCGTCCGGGACTACAGCGACACCGTGGAGCGGGGCCATGTCATCGGCAGCGACCCGGACCGCGGTGAGCGCATCCGCGGCAACGGCACGGTGACCATCACCGTCTCCCAGGGCCCGGAGCGGGTCGAGGTCCCCGACGTGACGGGCGACACACCGAACGAGGCCCGCCGGAAGATCAAGGCCGCGGGGCTGGAGCCCGGCATGGTGACCAGGGAGTTCTCGGGGAAGGTGGAGCGGGGCTCGGTGGCCCGCACCGAGCCCCGGGCGGGCAGCGTGCGCCGTCCGGGCACGGCCGTGGCACTCGTGCTCTCCAAGGGCGCGCGGGTCGAGGTACCCGGTGTCGTCGGTGAGGACGAGGGAACGGCCCGGCAGCGGCTGGAGGAGGCCGGGCTGAAGGTCCGCACGGCCCCCGAGCGGGTCTTCTCCGAAGAGGACGAGGGCACGGTCGCCCGGCAGTCGCCCCGCGAGGGCGCGGTCGCCGCGGAGGGCGACACCGTGACGCTGACCGTCTCCAAGGGCCCGGAGATGATCGAGGTCCCGGATGTGGAGGGAATGGCGGAGGACGAGGCCAGGCGGGCCCTGGAGGACGCGGGCTTCGAGGTGAGGGTCCGCAGGGTCTTCTTCACCGGCACCGTCTTCGACCAGTCCGTCACGGCCGGCGAACGGGCCCCGCGCGGCTCGGAGATCACCGTCTGGGTGCGCTGACCGGAGCGCGCCCGCCCGGCCGGACCGACCCGTGCGTCACCGCCCGGGTGCGGAGGGTTGCTTGAGCGGGCAGCCATTGTGAAGCGCCCCATAGGACCCAGATCACCTACGAAGCCGCATAGTGGACACCGCGGTGGCCCGGCCGGCCCCGAGCGGCTCCGATCACCCTCCGGAGATCCGTTCCGCCGGATATCTACTACTCCAGGTCGTACACCACGTCTTTGTCCTCATAAGTTCCGGTCGCTAACAATGCAACAGTCGCCAGCGCCGAGGAGAGGAACCCGGCGCAACCCCGCTCGGCCCCATGGCCGGCCCGGCTGATCCGGCTCCGCGACGCAAGCGATCGGAAGAGGTTCTCCTCCCCCATGTCTGTGTTCCGCGTTCTCGACCAGTTCCGCATGTCCGGCACCGCCCGCATGGCCGGCACCCACAAGTTCTCCGCCATCGGTGTCGCCGCGGCCACCGGCGCCGCCACCCTGGCGCTCGGCCTCGCCCCGGCGGGCGCCGAGCAGGCCGCTCCCTCGGCCGAGCCGAAGCCCGCCTCCGCACCGGTCTCGCTCCCGGTGGAGCCTGCCGCCCAGGCCGAGGACATCGCCGCCGGGCAGGGCGGCCTGCGGGCGCAGTTCTCCGGCTCCTACCAGCAGGCCCAGGCCGACGCCCGCGAGGCCGCCGCCGAGAAGAAGAAGGAGGAGGAGGAGCGCAAGGCCGGGAAGGCCGAACGCGAGGCCGCCGCCGACCGCTCGCACGACCGCGAGAAGGCCGCCGACCGCTCGCACGACCGCGGCGGCTGGGGCGACGGCGGCAACTGGGGCGAGCGCGACAGGAAGACCCTGGAGCAGGCGTACGAGCGCGAGCAGCGCCAGGCCGCCACCTACCCGGACAACCTCGACGGGTGGATCCGCGAGGCCCTGGCCATCATGGAGCGCGAGGGCATCCCCGGCACCTACGAGGGCATCCACCGCAACATCATGCGCGAGTCCAGCGGCGACCCGCGGGCCATCAACAACTGGGACGTCAACGCCCGCAACGGCATACCCTCCAAGGGGCTGCTCCAGGTGATCCAGCCCACCTTCGACGCCTACCACGTCAAGGGCACCAAGTACGACCTGTACGACCCGGTGGCCAACATCGTCGCCGCGTGCAACTACGCCGCCGACCGGTACGGCTCCATGGACAACGTCGACTCGGCCTACTGACCGGCCCGAAGGCACCTCCCGCACGGCCCGGCGGCCCGCTCACCACGAGCGGGCCGCCGGGCCGTGCGCCGCGGGGGCCTGGCACCCTCGACGTGTGAGCACCGCACCTTCCCCGCACGACGCCCCGCCCTCTCCCTCCCCCTCCTCCGCGGGTGCGGGCGGGACCGCCCCCGCCTCCCGCCGCGCCCGCAACCCCGTCGGCAGCCATGTCGCCGTCGCCGGCGGACTCGCCGCCAAGGGCCTGGCGTACGCCCGTGAGATCGGCGCCGAGGCCGTGCAGGTCTTCGTCGCCAACCCGCGCGGCTGGGCCACCCCGGCGGGCGACCCGAGGCAGGACGAGGCCTTCCGCACGGCCTGCGCGGACGAGGGGATCCCCGCCTACGTCCACGCTCCCTACCTGATCAACTTCGGCTCGCACACCGAGGCCACGGCCGAGCGGTCCGTGGCCTCCCTGCGCCACTCACTGCGGCGCGCCCGGCACATCGGCGCCCTGGGCGTGGTCGTCCACACCGGCTCGGCCACCGGCGGACGGGACCGCGCCACGGCGCTGGCCCAGGTGCGCGAGCGGATGCTGCCGCTGCTGGAGGAACTGGACCCCGGCGAGGAATCGCAGGACCCGTGGCTGCTGCTGGAGCCGACGGCCGGCCAGGGCGCCTCGCTGTGCGCGCGGGCCGCGGACCTGGGCCCCTACCTCGACGCCCTGGAGCGCCATCCCCGGATCGGGATCTGCCTGGACACCTGCCACGCCTTCGCCGCCGGACACGACATGGCGGCCGAGGGCGGCATGAAGGCGCTGCTGGACGAGGTGGTGGCGGTGGCCGGCGAGGGGCGGCTGCGGCTGGTCCACGCCAACGACTCCAAGGACGTCGCCGGCGCCCGCAAGGACCGCCACGCGAACATCGGCGCGGGCCACATCGGCGCCGGGCCGTTCCGCGAGCTGCTGCGCCATCCGGCGACCGGGGGCGTGCCCCTGGTCATCGAGACCCCGGGCGGCAGGGAGGGGCACGCGGCGGACGTGGCACGGCTGAAGGAGCTCAGGGGCTGACGCGGCTCCCGGACGGCGGGTGGGACCGCGCGAGGAAGTACGCGAAGGGGACGCGCGAAGGGGCTGCGCCGAGGGGTCGTGGGCCCGTTCACAGTCCGGGGCCGTCGCCCGGCTCCTCCTGGTACGAGTAGCGCTGCTCGTGCCAGGGGTCGCCGATGTTGTGGTAGCCCCGCTCCTCCCAGAAGCCCCGGCGGTCGGCGGTCATGTACTCCACGCCCCGCACCCACTTGGGCCCCTTCCAGGCGTACAGATGGGGTACGACCAGCCGTACCGGGAAGCCGTGCTCGGCCGTGAGCGGCTCGCCGGCACGGTGGGTGGCGAAGAGCGTGTGGTCGGCGGTGAAGTCCGCCAGCCGCAGGTTGGCGCTGTAGCCGTACTCGGCCCACACCATCACATGGGTGACCTCCGGCGCGGGCGGCACGAGTTCGAGGAGGGTGCGGGTACGCACCCCGCCCCATTCGACGCCCAGCATGCTGAACCGGGTGACACAGTGCAGGTCGGCGACCACGGTCTCGTGGGGCAGCGCCGAGAACTCCTCGTGCTTCCAGCGGTGCGTGCCCCCGTCGGCGGTGGCCCCGAAGACGCGGAACTCCCAGCGCTCGGGCCGGAACCTGGGCACCGGGCCGTAGTGCGTCACCGGCCAGCCGCGCTGGAGCCGCTGCCCCGGCGGAAGATCCAGTCGCTCCCCTTCGCGGCTTTCCGGCTGAACCATGTCTCCATGGTGACAGACCACGGCCGTGCCCGTGACCGCGCCCGTGACCGCGCCCGTGCCCCGGTCCGCACGGGGAGCGGGCCGGGAGCGCGAAAGACGCCGTGGGGCGCGGATCGCTGTGATCCGCGCCCCACGGCGCCGCTGTGTGCCGGTGCTCATCGGCGCCTGCCGGTACCCGCCGGTGCGCCGGGGTGCCCGCCGTTCACTGGTCCCGGTACATCTCCGCCACCAGGAACGCCAGGTCCAGCGACTGGCTGCGGTTCAGCCGCGGGTCGCAGGCGGTCTCGTAGCGCTGGTGCAGGTCGTCGACGAAGATCTCGTCGCCGCCGCCCACGCACTCGGTGACGTCGTCGCCGGTCAGCTCCACGTGGATGCCGCCCGGGTGGGTGCCCAGGCCCTTGTGGACCTCGAAGAAGCCCTTGACCTCGTCCAGCACGTCGTCGAAGCGCCGCGTCTTGTGCCCGCTGGCGGCCTCGAAGGTGTTGCCGTGCATCGGGTCGCACACCCACACCGGCTGCGCGCCGGAGGCCGTGACCTTCTCCACCAGGGTGGGGAGCCTGTCGCGGATCTTGTCGGCCCCCATCCGGGTGATGAAGGTCAGCCGGCCCGGCTCGCGGTCCGGGTCCAGCCGGTCGATCAGCGTCAGGGCGTCCTCGGGCGTGGTGGTGGGGCCGAGCTTGACCCCGATCGGGTTGCGGATGCGGGAGGCGAACTCGATGTGCGCGCCGTCCAGCTGGCGGGTCCGCTCGCCGATCCACACCATGTGGCCGGAGACGTCGTACAGGTTCCCCGTGCGGGAGTCCACCCGGGTCAGCGCCGACTCGTAGTCGAGGACCAGCGCCTCGTGCGAGGCGTAGAACTCCACCGTCTTGAACTCCTCCGGGTCCACCCCGCAGGCGTTCATGAAGTTCAGCGCCCGGTCGATCTCCCGGGCCAGTGCCTCGTAGCGCTGGCCGGAGGGGGAGTTCTTCACGAAGTCCTGGTTCCAGGCGTGCACCTGGCGCAGGTCGGCGTAACCGCCGGTGGTGAAGGCGCGCACCAGGTTCAGCGTCGCCGAGGACGCGTGGTACATCCGCTTGAGCCGCTGCGGGTCCGGGGTGCGGGCCTCGGGGGTGAACTCGAAGCCGTTGACGGAGTCGCCCCGGTAGGAGGGCAGGGTCACCCCGTCGCGGGTCTCGGTCGGCTTCGAGCGCGGCTTGCTGTACTGTCCGGCGATCCGGCCCACCTTCACCACCGGGACGGACCCGGCGTAGGTGAGCACGGCCCCCATCTGGAGCAGCGTCTTGAGCTTGTTCCTGATCTGCTCGGCGGAGACGGCGTCGAAGGCCTCGGCGCAGTCGCCCCCCTGGAGCAGGAACGCCTCGCCCTTGGCCACCGAGGCCAGGCGGGCGCGCAGCTGGTCGCACTCGCCCGCGAAGACGAGCGGCGGATAGGACTCGAGCTCGGCGATCACATCGCGCAGAGCCTCAAGGTCCGGCCATTCGGGCTGCTGCGCCGCGGGTAGGTCTCGCCAGGTGCGGGCACCGGCGTCGGGTTTGGCGTTCACGGTCACGCGTCCAGGTTACGGGGTGGGGTCGGCCGCTCCGCGCGCCTGACCGATGGGTGAGACGGAGCCTGCGGGGGCGGGCGGGGCGGGGGTAGGGTGCGGGACATGCACGCGCAGACGACAGTTCCGGCCGCGACGGCCGCGGCCTGGTGGTGGCCCGCCTCTTCGGCGGCCCGCCGGCGCGTGCACTGAATCCGTACGACGCGAAGGCCGCCCGAGGGGCGGCCTTCCGCGTTCGCGCCGGCAGTCGGCGCGCGGGCCGTTCCCTCTCCCGACAGGAAGGAACGGACCCGCTGTGAGAGACCGCACCGGCACCTCCGAGACCCCCGGTACCCCCGAGACCCCCGGCACCGTCACCGCGAGCGCCCTGGTGGAGCGCCTGCTGGCCGACGACTGCCCGCCCTTCGCACTGCTGCTGCGCCGCACCCCCGGCCGGGACGGGCACACCGTCGAGGTGCTGATCGGGCCGGTCGGGGAGGCGGAGCGGCTGTCCGACATCCCCGCCGACGGGCCGGCCACCCTCGCCCTGGTGCCGTTCCGGCAGATCCGCGAACGCGGCTTCGAGGCGACCGACGACGGCACTCCGCTGTCGGTGCTCGTCCCCGACGAGATCCACGAGGTGCCCCTGGACGCGCTGGCGGCCGCGCTGCCCGGCCACGCGGTCCGCGTCACCGGCGGAGGCTTCGACGTGAGCGACGGCGCGTACGAGGAGATCGTGCGCCGGGTGGTCGAGGACGAGATCGGCTCCGGCGAGGGCGCCAACTTCGTCGTCCGCCGCACCTACCGGGGCGTGATCGAGGGCTACGGCAGGGCCGACGCGCTGGCGCTGTTCCGGCGGCTGCTGGCCGGGGAACGCGGTGCGTACTGGACGTACGCCGTGCACACCGGCGAGCGCACCCTGGTGGGCGCCAGCCCCGAGGTCCACGTCCGGATGAGCGGCGGGACGGTGGTGATGAACCCGATCAGCGGCACCTACCGCTATCCGGACCGGGGGCCGTCCGCGGAGGGTCTGCTGGAGTTCCTCGGCGACCGCAAGGAGACCGAGGAGCTGTCGATGGTGGTCGACGAGGAGCTGAAGATGATGTGCGCCGTCGGCGACATGGGCGGTGTGGTGGTCGGGCCGCGGCTGCGGGAGATGGCCCATCTGGCGCACACCGAGTACGAGCTGCGCGGCCGCAGCACCTGGGACGTCCGCGAGGTGCTGCGCGAGACGATGTTCGCCGCGACCGTCACCGGCAGCCCGGTGGAGAACGCCTGCCGGGTGATCCGGCGCCACGAGGAGGGCGGGCGCGGCTACTACGCGGGCGCGCTGGCGCTGATCGGCCGGGACGGCGGCGGCGCGCAGACGCTGGACTCCCCCATCCTCATCCGCACCGCCGACATCGACGCGGCCACCGGCGGGGTGCGGGTCCCGGTGGGCGCCACGCTGGTGCGCGCCTCGGACCCGGCGGGCGAGGTCGCCGAGACCCATGCCAAGGCCGCCGGGGTGCTGGCCGCGCTGGGGGTGCGGACCGGCCCGGCCCGTCCGGCCCGTCCGGCCGGGACGGCGGGAACGGCGGGAACGGCCGGGACGGCGGGAACGGCCGGCCGGCCCCGCCTGGCGGACGACCCGCGGGTGCGGGCCGCGCTCGACGCGCGGCGCGCGGACCTGGCCCCGTTCTGGCTGCGGATGCGCACGTCCGCCCCCGGCGCCGGGCACGGCGCGGTGCGCGGCCGGGCGCTGGTGGTGGACGGCGAGGACTCCTTCACCGCGATGCTGGCCCATCTGCTGCGCTCCACCGGCCTGGAGGTGACGGTGCGGCGGTACGACGAGCCGGGGCTGCGCGAGGCGGTGCTCGCCCACCCGGGCCCGGTGGTGCTCGGCCCCGGCCCCGGCGATCCGCGCGACGCGGCCGACCCGAAGATGCGGGTGCTGCGCCCGCTCGCCGCCGAACTGCTGCGCCGCCACCGCCACGGGCTGCTGGGGGTCTGCCTGGGACACGAGCTGATCGCCGCCGAGCTGGGTCTGGAACTGGTCCGCAAGGACGAGCCGTACCAGGGCGCGCAGGAGCGGATCGACCTGTTCGGCACGGAGCGGACCGTCGGCTTCTACAACTCCTACACCGCCCGCTGCGGCGCGGCGCGGGAGCGGGAGCTGGCCGCGGACGGGGTGGAGCTCAGCCGCGATCCGGCCCGCGGGGACGTCCACGCGCTGCGCGGACCGCACTTCGCCGGGGTGCAGTTCCACCCCGAGTCGGTGCTGACCCTGGAGGGGGCCCGCATCACGGCCGATCTGCTGGCCGCCGTCCTGGTCTGAGGGCCTCCCGGTCCGGTCCGGTCCGGTGGATCCACCGGGCCGGACCGGACCAGGGGTCAGCCGAAGAAGACGCCGGCCTCCTCGTACAGCGACGGATCGACCGTCTTCAGCGTGGAGGTCGCCTCCGCCAGCCGTACGCGGGCGATCCGGGTGCCCTGCAGTGCCGTCATCGAGCCCCAGTCGCCCTGGTGCACCGCGTCGATCGCGTGCAGGCCGAAGCGGGTGGCCAGCCAGCGGTCGAACGGACTGGGAGCGCCGCCGCGCTGGATGTGGCCGAGCACGGTGGTGCGGGACTCCTTTCCGGTGCGCCGCTCGATCTCCCTGCCCAGCCACTCGCCCACCCCGGAGAGCCGGGCGCGGGGATCCGCGCCCGGCAGCGGCGTGGTGCCGCGGTGCAGGGTGATCTCGCCCGACTCGGGCAGGGCGCTGTCGGCGATGACCACGATCGGGGCGTAGGTGGCCCGGAAGCGGGACTCGACCCACTCGCACACCTGCTCCACGTCGAAGGGCTGCTCGGGGACGAGGATGCAGTTGGCCCCGCCCGCCAGGCCCGAGTGGAGGGCGATCCATCCGGCGCTGCGCCCCATCACCTCCACCACCAGCACCCGTTTGTGGGACTCGGCGGTGGTGTGCAGCCGGTCGATGGCCTGGGTGGCGACGCCGACGGCGGTGTCGAAGCCGACGGTGTAGTCGGTGAGGGGGATGTCGTTGTCGATGGTCTTGGGCACGCCCACCAGGGGGACGCCGTGGTCCTCGGCGAGCCGGGCCGCGGCGCCGAGCGTGGCGGTCCCGCCGACCACGATCAGGGCGTCCAGCCGGTGCCGGGCGAGGGTGCCCAGCACCCTGTCGGCCCCGTCGTCCTGTGCCAGGGGGTTGGTGCGCGAGGAGCCGAGGATGGTGCCGCCGCGCGGCAGGGTGCCGCGCACGGCCCGGATGTCGAGCGGCACGGTCTCGTTCCGCAGCACACCGCGCCAGCCGTCGCGGAACCCGGTGAACTCGTCGCCGTACTCCTGCACCCCCTTGCGGACGATCGCGCGCAGCACCGCGTTGAGTCCGGGGCAGTCGCTGCCGCCGGTCAGCACTCCGACCCGCATGAGTCTCCCTTCTCCGCCCGGTTTCCCGGTTTCCGGCCTCCTGCGGCGGGTTCCCCCGATCCGGCGGAACCACCGGCCGGCCGCTCCGGCCACGCTAGCGGTGGTACGGGCGGCGGGAGCGGCGGAACACCGGAACGGACGGCGGGCGGCGGGCGGCGGGCGGCGGGCAGCAGCCCGGCGGCGGACGGCGAGTGCGGCGGGCTCAGGCGTCGTCCAGGCCCCGTTCGATCGCGTAGCGCACCAGCTCCACCCGGTTGTGGAGCTGGAGCTTGCCCAGGGTGTTCTGCACATGGTTCTGCACGGTGCGGTGCGAGATGACCAGCCGCTCGGCGATCTGCTTGTACGACAGCCCCTTGGCGACCAGCCGCAGCACCTCCGTCTCCCGCTCGGTCAGCCGGGGCGCGCCGGGCTCGTCGCGTCCGCGCGGCGCGGGGTCGCCGGCCAGCCGCCGGTACTCGCCGAGCACCAGCCCGGCCAGCCCCGGCGTGAACACCGGGTCCCCCTCCGCCGTGCGCCGTACGGCCTCCAGCAGCTCCCGCGTGCTCGCCGACTTCACCAGATAGCCCGTCGCCCCGGACTTCACCGCCTCCAGCACGTCCGCGTGCTCGCCGCTGGCGGAGAGCACCAGCACCCGGGGGCCGGCGGGTTCGCCCCCGGGGCCGGAGCCGACGAGTTGCCGGCACACCTCGACGCCCGGCAGTCCGGGCAGGTTGAGGTCGAGGACGAGGACGTCCGGCCCGGCGGCCCGCGCCCGGCGCACCGCCTGGGGGCCGTCCCCGGCCGTGGCCACCACGTCGAAGCCCGCCTCGGCCAGGTCGCGGGCGACCGCGTCCCGCCACATCGGGTGGTCGTCGACGACCATCACCCGTACGGCCCCGTCGCCGCGCCCGCCGTTCCCCTCGGTTGTGCTCGTCATCGCTTGGGCACCCTCAGCTCGACTTCCGTCCCCTGTCCCGGCACCGACAGCAGCTCCGCGCTGCCGCCCAGGTCCCGCAGCCTGCCGCGGATGGACAGCGCCACGCCCATGCGGCCCTCGGCCTCCGCGTCCTCCAGCCGCCCGGGCGGGATGCCGGGTCCGTCGTCCCGCACGGTCACCACCACGGCGTCCGGCTCGTCCTCCAGCAGGATCCACGCCTGCGCCTCCTCGCCCGACGGCCCCCGTGCGTGTGTGCGCACATTGTCCAGGGCCGCGCCGACCGCCGCGGCCAGTTCCCGGGCGGCCGCCGCGGGCAGTGGCACCGGGGCGCCGGGCTCGGCGAAGGAGACCCTGCTCCCGGCGTACGCGGACAGCAGCGCGCGCACATCGCACTCCCCGCCGTCCTCACCGTCCCCTGTGCCCCCGCCCTGCGGCGGCACGGCGGCCGCGGGGACCGGGGAGCCCGGGGAGCCCGGTGTGGGCGGGAAGCCCGGAGCGGGGCCCCCTCCGTCGCGGGGCACGGAGGCCTCGGGCACCACACCGCTGGACACCAGCGTGCGCAGCGCCGCCTCCTGCTCCCCCGCCAGCCGCCCCAGTTCGGCCGCCTCCCCGCCGATGGCGGTGCCGCGGCGCTGCACCATGGCCAGCACCTGGAGCACGCTGTCGTGGATGTCCCGGGCCAGACGCTCCCGCTCACGGGTGGCCGCCTCGATCCGGAGCGCACGCGCCAGGGTGCGCTCACTGGCCCGGGCCACCTCGACGACGTAGCCGATGGCGACGCTCGCGATGCACACCAGCAGCACGTTGTGCACGGTGTCCTGCGCGAAGCCGCCCGCGGCGGCCACATTGGCGGCGCCGACCAGCAGCGAGGCCGCCGCGGCCCGGCGCCAGCCGCTCTTGATCGCGAAGCCGAGCACCGCGCCCGCCGTCCATATCGACGGCAGGGTGGGGCCGCCGACGTCGATGCGCGCCTGGGTGTCCACCACCGGTGTCAGCAGGATGCCGGCGAGCGCGACGGCCAGCTCCACCGCCAGGAAGGGCGGTGTGCAGCGCTCGGCCGAGGAGACCCGGCGGACGGTCGCCAGCGTCCACACCGCCAGGACGGCGAGGTAGGCGCCCGCACCCAGCGGATGGACGTACTCGCCGTACGCGTGGGCGTACAGCGCCAGCGCGTACCCCATGGTGAGCACCCGATAGGCCGTCAGCGCCCTCCACAGCGGCTGCTCGACGGACATCCCCGCGGCCATCGCCACGCCCCCGTACCTCCCCCGGCGGCTCCTAGGCCGCTCTGTCGTCGCCCCCGCCGTCGCCGGCGGCCTCGCCGGGCCCCCCGGCTCCCCCGGGCTCCCCGTCCTCCCGGGCGCCGTCGCCCCCGCGCGCCTTCCCGGCCCTGTGCCGTGCGGCCCGCTCGGCCTTCTCCGCCTTCTCCCGCTCCGCGATCTGCCGCTTGGCGGCCGTGGCGTACATGTCGACGTACTCCTGGCCGGACAGTTTCATGATCGCGTACATGACCTCGTCGGTGATCGACCGCAGGACGAAGCGGTCGCCGTCCATGCCCTGGTAGCGGCTGAAGTCCAGGGGCCTGCCGATCCGGATGCCGGGCCGCATCAGCTTCGGGAGGACCTTGCCCGGCGGCTGGATCTTCTCGGTGTCGATCATCGCGATGGGGATGACGGGCGCGCCGGTGGCCAGCGCCACCCGGGCCAGTCCGCCCGGCTTGCCGCGGTAGAGGCGGCCGTCCGGGGACCGGGTGCCCTCGGGGTAGATGCCGAACAGCTCGCCGCGCTCCAGCACCTGGACGCCGCTGCGGACCGCGGCCTCGCCCGCGCCCCGTCCGCCCGAGCGGTCCACCGGGAGCTGGCCGATGCCCTTGAAGAACGCCGCCGTCAGCCGACCCTTGACGCCCGGAGTGGTGAAGTACTCCGCCTTGGCGATGAAGGTGACCTTGCGCTCCAGGACGGCGGGCAGGAAGAAGGAGTCGGAGAACGACAGGTGGTTGCTCGCGAGGATGGCCGGCCCCTCGGCCGGGATGTTCTCCAGACCCTCCACCCAGGGACGGAACGCGAGCCTGAGCCCGTTCCCGAGGGAGAGCTTCATGACGCCGTACAACAACCGAGGAACCTCCTGTGTCTGCCGGTAAGACCATATCCCGCCGGTACCGGCTTCCCTCCCGCTTCCGCTCCCGCGCGGGCCGTCCGGCCTACCCGGTCACCGCGCGCACGCGTAGGGTGGCAGCACCCCGCCCGTGCCGGGTGCCCCACCGAGTCGACCACCGAACGGAGATCCACGGTGCCCCTGCTCCCCGGTGCCGAACCGCTGCGCCACGACGGCGGCGAGGTCGGCGTCCTGCTGTGTCACGGTTTCACCGGCTGTCCGCAGTCGATGCGCCCCTGGGCCCGCTATCTGGCCGACCAGGGCCTGACCGTCTCGCTGCCGCTGCTGCCTGGCCACGGCACGCGCTGGCAGGACCTGGCGGTCACCGGCTGGCAGGACTGGTACGCGACCGTCGAGCTCGAACTGCGCCGGCTGCGCGAGCGCTGCGAGCAGGTCTTCGTCTGCGGCCTGTCGATGGGCGGGGCGCTCGCGCTGCGGCTGGCCGCCCTGCACGGCGACGCGGTCAGCGGGGTCGTGGCGGTCAACCCGGCTGCCACCCTCCCGCGGATCCAGGGGTACGCGCTGCCGGTCCTGCGCCATCTGCTGCCCACCACCCGGGGCGTCACCGGCGACATCGCCAGGGAGGGCGTGGTCGAGGTCGGCTACGACCGGGTGCCGCTGCACGCCGCCCACTCCCTGTACGACCTGCTGCGGACGGTGCGCGGGGAGCTGCCCCGGGTCACCCGGCCGCTGCTGCTCCTGCACAGCCGCGTGGACCACGTCGTGTCCCCCTCGGACTCGGCGCTGATCCTGGAGCGGGTCTCCTCGCGCGACGTCACCGAGACGGTGCTGGAGCGGAGCCTGCACGTGGCCACGCTGGACCACGACGCGGAGCGGATCTTCGCGGACTCCTACGGATTCATCACCCGCCTCACAGCGAGGAAGACGGCACGTGACGGAGCGTGAGCAGGGCCGCGGCGAGGGCCCGGAGCCGCTGGACGAGGAGGCCGCCTGGGCCCAGATCGTGGCCGCCTACGGGGAGGAGCCCGCGAGCCCTCCGCAGGAGGAGCGGCGCGGCGGCGGACCCGGCGGACCCGGCGGACCCGGCGAGGAGGACAAGGCCGGCGGGAGCGACGAGGGCGGCGGGACCGGCGGGGAGGACGGGACCGAAGACCCCGGCGGGACCGGCGAAGGGCGCGGCGAGCGCTCCGGGCCGGAGGCCGGCGGCCTCCCGGTGCGCGGCTTCACCGTGTACGCGGCCGGCTCCGGACCGCGCGACTGGAGCCCGGCCGAGCCGTCCGACGGCGACCTCGGCGAGGACGACGAGGGCCACTTCGTGCCGCCCGAGCCGCCGCCGCTGCCCAAGGGGGATCCCGCGAGCCGCTTCGCCTGGCTGGCGGTCCTGGGCGGCCCGCTGCTGCTGATGCTGACCATCCTGTTCCAGCAGCCGGTGACGTGGTGGATCGCCACCCTGGGCATCGGCGGGTTCCTGGGCGGTTTCGCGGCGCTGGTGACGCGGATGCGCGACGACGAGGACGACGACTTCGAGGATCCGGGGCGCGGCGCCGTGGTCTGACGGGCCGGTGGAGGGCCCGGGCCGTGCGGGAGGGCCCGGGCCGTGCGGGAGGGCCCGGGCTACGCGGCGGGTACGCGCAGGGCGGCCAGGACCGGCAGATGGTCGGTGGCCGCCTTCAGGTCCGCGTCGGTGACGCCCGGGAGACCGGCGGGCACACCGCAGCCCAGCACCTCCACCGCCCCGGTGGCCAGCACGGCGTCGATGCGCTTGCGGGGCTCGGCCGCGGTCGAGGTGAGTTCGCCGCCCCACGCTCCGGTGGCCCAGCCGTCCTGGAGATCGGCGGCCAGACGGCGGAAGGCCCGGCCGTCGGGCTCGTCGTTGAGGTCGCCGGCCACCACCCCGGCCTCCGCCCCCATGCCCGCCAGGCGGTCCAGGACCATCCCGGCCTGGGCGTACCGCTCCTTCTCGGCCAGGCTGAGGTGGCAGCAGACCACCGCCAGCCGGGCGGCGGGACCGAAGCGCAGCACCGCTGTGGCCAGGCCGCGGCGGTGCAGGCCGGGGGTGCGCGGCAGCAGTACGTCCTCGCTGCGCTCCACGTGGGCGCGGAGCGAGGACAGGATCATCGGCCCGGTGGCGGTCGCCCCGCCCGTGACGTGGACCAGGCCCGTCTCCCGGGCGAGGCGGGCGGCGTACTTGCGCCAGCGGAAGAAGCGGGGCGCCTCCTGGACGCAGAGGACGTCGGGCGCGCAGGCCCGGACGACCCGGGCCAGCGCGTCCGTGTCGTCGCGCATGGAACGGATGTTGTAGCTCATCAGCCGGACGACGGCCGAGCCGTCGGGCTCGGTGCGGGACGCGGGCAGGTCCCCGGACGCCGTGCGTCCGGGGACCTGCCCGGGCCCGGGTCCGTTTTCGGGGAAGTCCCCGTTTCCGGCGGCCTCGCTCACCCGCGTCCCCTTGTACCGTCAGCCCTGGCGGGCCAGGTCGGCCGCGCCCACCAGACCGGCCCTGCCGCCGAGCTGGGCGGCGAGCACCTGGGCGTGCGGGCGCCACTGGCTGCCCACCAGCCAGCGGCGGAAGGACTTGCGGATCGGTTCGAGGACGAGGTCGCCCTCGTCCGAGACGCCGCCGCCGACGATGAACGCGGCGGGGTCGAAGAGGGAGGCCAGGTCGGCCAGTCCCGCTCCGGCCCAGCGGGCCAGCTCGCGGAAGGAGTCGACGGCCACCGGGCAGCCCTTCCGGGCGGCCTGGCTGATGTGCCGGCCCTCGATGCCCTCCGGGGTCCCGTCGCCCAGGGCGAGCAGGATCTTCGCGTTCTCGGGGGTGGCGTTGGCGCGCTGGCGGGCGTAGCGGACCAGGGCGCGGCCCGAGGCGTACTGCTCCCAGCAGCCCTGGCTGCCGCAGCCGCACAGCAGGCCGTCGGGCACGACCCGGACGTGGCCGAACTCCGCCGCGACGCCGAACCGTCCGCGGTGGAGCCTCCCGCCGATGATGATGCCGCCGCCCAGTCCGGTGCCGAGCGTGATGCACACGACGTCGTCGTGGCCCTGGCCGGCGCCGAAGCGGTACTCGCCCCAGGCCGCGGCGTTGGCGTCGTTCTCGACGACGACCGGGAGGCCGACGCGCTGTTCGACCTTGTCCTTGAGCGGCTCGTTGCGCCACTTGATGTTGGGGGCGAACAGGACGGTGGCCCGCTTGTCGTCGACGTAGCCGGCGGCGCCGATGCCGACCGCCTCGATCTCGTGCCCGGTGCTGACGGTGCGGACCGCCTCCGCGATGGCGTCGATGACGCCCTCGGCGGTGGACGGGGTGGGCACCGTGCTGGTTTCGAGGATCGCGCCCTCTTCGTCGACCACGCCGGCCGCGATCTTCGTACCGCCGATGTCGACGCCGATGGTGAGTCCCATGTGTCCCTCAGTTACTCGGTCGATCCCCGCTGTGCACAACCGTACCGGAGGGCGGAGGCTTGAACGGACCGACTGCGAAACCCAACCCGGTCCGTACAAGGTCTGAACACTGTCCGAACGGCATCCGAAGCGTTCCCGGCCGGGTTCCGGCCGGGGCGGGAGCCGGAGCGGAGGTCAGTCGAGGTCGATCCGCTGGGACCCTGCGGGGCCCTCCCCCTCGCCGCCCTTGCCCTTCTCTCCCCGGTCTCTCCCGTCCTTCCCGTCCTTCCCGTCCTTCCCGTCCTTCCCGTCCTTCCCGTCCCGGGCTTCGCCTCCGTCCTCCGCCGCGCCGCCGCCCGCTCCCGCACGGGTCCAGCGCCCCTCCTGGTCCGTCACCGCGGCGCGGTAGGCGGCCAGCAGCTCGCCGCCCGCGGCGGCGAGGTGGTCGAAGACCTCCGGGTTGCGTTCGACGACGGGTTCCACCGCCGCTCTGGCGCGGTCGGCGAACTGGGCGAACTGCCGCACCGCGCCCCGGGCGGCGGGGCCGGCCAGCGGCCCTCCGAGTTCGGCGAGCTTCCCCGTGACCGCCTCGGCCAGCTTGAGCAGTTCCTCGGCGGCGCTCCCGGGCGGAGTCCCGTACCGCTCGCGGCGGCGCTCGCGCTCGGCGGCGAGGTCCTCCTCGCAGGCGGTGGCCCAGGCATCGGAATCGGCCCCCGGGTCCGCGTCGTGGGAGGGGCGCTCGGTGGCATCGCTCATGGCGGGCTCCTGGGGCGGTGGCTGCGGCGGGGCCGCGGCGGTCCGCGGCGTGTGGCGGAGGGGCGCCCGGCGGGCGGTCCCTCCTCCTCGACGTTACCCGAACGCCCCGGCGGCGCCCGGGGCGTCGGACGGGCTCCCTCGGTCAGTCCCGCGCGGGCCACAGCCCGGGCTCGGGCTCGAAGCGCACCGTCAGCTCGCCGTCGGCCAGCCGGGCGCCGGCCACCGCGCAGCGGCACAGCGCGGCGGGCAGCGGCAGCACCCGGCGGAACGGCCCGGTGGTGACGACGACCTCGTCGCCGCGGCGCACCAGGGACAGCGTCTCGCGGACGGCGCCGGGCAGCGGCAGCCGCCACAGCAGGACGCCCTCGTCCGCCAGCCGGTCCTCCACCGCCCACGGGCCCTCGGCCCGGTCCCCGCCCGGGGCGGCTCCGGGCGGGAAGCCGGGCGGCGGGCCGGGCGGCGGGAGCCGCTCCGCCAGTTCGCCGAGGTCGGCCGCGCCCTGCGGCTCCCGCCCCAGGTGCGGCAGCTCGCACACGGCCGCCGGGCCGGACGGGCAGTCGTCCAGCAGTTCCTTGAGCGCCTCCTGCTGGCGGGACGCCAGGCCCGCCAGCCAGGGGTCGGGCGAGGCGGTGGGCAGCAGCCGGTTGGCGACCACGGCGTCCGGCGCCAGGCCGTGCAGCGCGAGTCCGGCCCGGGCGGCGCGCAGCGCACGGACGGCGGCGGGGCCGGGCTCGACGACCAGCCGCACGGTCGTCCCCGGCGACTCGACCACCGCCTGTACGGCGGCGAGTTCGCGGTCCAGCCGGCCGGCGGCCTCGTAGAGCGAGCGGGCGGGCATCGGCACCCCGGCGAGCTGGGCCAGCACCGGCCGCAGCGCACGGGCGGCCTGCCGCTCGGGCGGCAGCAGCCGCCGCAGCCAGCGCCGGGTGTGCTCGGGCAGCGCCAGGGTGCGCACGGCCGGCCCGACCGGCGGCATGTCGGCCACGACCAGGTCGTACGGACCTCCCCCGGCGGGGTCGTGCGCGGCCGGGTCGTGCGCGGCCGGGTCGTGCGCCGAGCGCAGGGCGCGCAGCAGGGCGAAGGCGTCGGCTCCGGGCGGCTCGGCCAGCTCGTCGTCGTCCAGCGGCTCAGCGCCCAGCAGGTCCAGGGCGGAGCGGGCGCGCTCCTGGAGGGCCACGGCACGGGCCCGGAAGTCGGCGCCGGAGTCGAGACGGGACAGGACCAGGCCGGGCGCGACCTCGCGGGAGGCCCCCTCCCCGCCCTCCCCGCCCGCGCCGTCCGTGCCGTCCGCGCCGTCCGTGCCGAACAGCGCCCCCAGCAGCGCCGGGTCCTCGGCGCTGAGCAGCAGGGTGCGGCGGCCGCTTCCGGCCGCCGCCAGCGCGGTGGCGGCCGCGACGGTGGTGCGTCCGCTGCCCCCGCCGCCGGTGACCAGGACCGTGCGCGTCCGGGTGCCCTCCACGCTCAGGACTTGGCGCCGCTCTCGACGCGCTTCTTCAGCCCGTCCAGAGCACGGTCGATGATGACCTTCTCGGCCTTGCGCTTGATCATGCCGAGCATGGGGATCTTCACGTCCACGGTGAGCTGGTAGGTCACCTCGGTGCGGCTGCCGTCGTCGAGGGCCCGCAGGCGGTACACGCCGTCCAGGGTGCGCAGCATCTGCGACCTCACCAGGGACCAGCGGACCTCCTCGGGACCGGCCCACTCGTAGGCGAGGGTGTGCTCGTCCCGGATGGCCCCGGCGTCGAGCAGCAGCCGTACCTGCTCGGCCCGGCCGCGGTCGTCGGTGGAGAGCACCTCGGCCTCCTTGACCTCGCCGGTCCACTCCGGGTAGCGCTCGAAGTCGGCGATCACCTCCATCACCTCGGCCGGTGCCGCCTCGACGATGATGCTCGACCTGGTGTGCTCGGCCATCCCTGTGGCTCCTCCGCGTTGCTGCGCCCGGCTCGTGGTCCGCCGCCGTCTGCGGGGGAAGGCTATCGCGCGCGGACGCGGCGGCCCGCCCGCCCCCGCCTCCCCGCGTGCTCCCCCTCCCGTCCGCGTTCCCGTCCGCCCGGCGCCGTCACCACTCCAGGACCCAGGGCCTGCCGGTGGCGTTGAAGTGGCCGACGTTCACGCATTCGGTCCGGCCGATCCGCGTACGCCGCACCAGGGGCTGGTGGACGTGGCCGAAGAGGGCGTACCGGGGCCGCACCGCGTGGACGGCCTCCAGCAGCGCCTCGCTGCCGCGCTCGAAGCGGCGGGCGACGGTGTCGTAGCACAGCTCGGGCACCAGGGGCGGGATGTGGGAGCACAGTACGTCGACCTCGCCGAGGGCTGCGACCTTGGCCGCGTACGTCTCCTCGTCGACCTCGAAGGGCGTGCGCATCGGGCTGGGCAGCCCGCCGCCGACGAAGCCGAAGCGCAGGCCGCCGATGTCGGCCGTACGCCCGTCCAGGACGGTGGTGCCCTCGCCGGCGTACTCGGACCACAGCGCGGGGAGGTCCACGTTGCCGTAGGTGGCGTAGGTGGGGGCGGGGAAGGCCGCGAAAAGCTCGGCGTACTGGCGGCGCACGGCCGCCTCCACCGCCCCCGCCTTGTCCACGTCCGCCCAGAGCCGGGCCGACAGCTCGCGGGCCTCGTCGAAGCGGCGCGCGGTGCGCAGTTCGACGTACCGGGTGGTGTTCTCCGCGCCGAAGAGGTCGGGGAAGATGCCGCGGGTGTGGTCGGCGTAGTCGATGAACAGCACGAGATCGCCCAGGCAGACCAGTGCGTCCGCGCCCTCGCCGGCCGCGGCCAGGTCCCGGCTGTTGCCGTGTACGTCGCTCACCACATGGACTCGCATGAGGCCACCCTAGAACCCGCGCCCCGGCGCGCGGAGGGTCCGCGCGCACCCCCTGGACCTGCGGCTCCTTCGTGGCCGCCGGGTGCGTGGACTACCCTGCTGGTGACAGTCCCGTGGTGTGTGACGCACCGAACATCTCGGCGCCACCCCCTATCCCGAGCCCCGTACTGGTGGGTAACGTCCGTGGCCGTCCACCCTCAAGACGGTATGTCTTGGGCCAGAGCCGACGGAGGTCCGTTTCCCGGCGGATCCGCGGCGGCGCCGATGAGGAGCATCAGTTTTGCGCGAGTTCAGCCTTCCGGCCCTGTACGAGGTGCCCGCGGACGGAAATCTGACCGATCTCATCCGCCGCAACGCCGCACAGCACCCCGACCTCCCGGTCATCGCCCGCAAGGACGCCGAGGGCGGCTGGGAGGACCTGACCGCCCGGGAGTTCCTGGCGGAGGTGCGGGCCGCCGCCAAGGGCCTGATCGCGGCGGGCGTGCGCCCCGGTGACCGGATCGGCCTGATGTCGCGCACCCGCTACGAGTGGACGCTGCTGGACTTCGCCGTCTGGAGCGCCGGCGCGGTGACCGTGCCCATCTACGAGACCAGCTCTCCCGAGCAGATCCAGTGGATCCTGTCCGACTCCGGCGCGGTCGGCTGTGTCGTGGAGAGCGGCGCCCACGCCGCCGCGGTGGAGTCCGTGCGCGACCGGCTGCCCCAGTTGGCGGACCTGTGGATCATCGACGACGGCGCGGTGCGGAAACTGGCCGACTCCGGCACGCAGATCACCGACGCGGTCCTGGACGAGCACAGCGGCGCCGCCGGCGCCGACGCCCCGGCCACCATCGTCTACACCTCCGGCACCACCGGCCGTCCCAAGGGCTGCGTCCTGTCCCACCGGGCGTTCTTCGCCGACTGCGGCAACGTGGTCGAGCGGCTCAAGCCGCTGTTCGTCCCCGGCGAGGGCTCGGTGCTGCTCTTCCTGCCGGTCGCCCACGTCTTCGGCCGCATGGTGCAGATCGCCGCCGTCATGGCGCCGATCCGGCTCGGTCTGAGCCCCGACATCAAACAGCTCACCGACGACCTCGCGGGTTTCCGCCCGACGCTGATCCTGGGCGTGCCCCGGGTGTTCGAGAAGGTCTACAACTCGGCGCGGGCCAAGGCGCAGGGCGAGGGCAAGGGGAGGATCTTCGACCGGGCCGCCGACACCGCGATCGCCTACAGCCGCGCGCTGGACACCGCCTCCGGCCCCTCGCTGGGCCTGAGGCTGAAGCACAGACTCTTCGACAAGCTGGTCTACGGCAAGCTGCGCGCGGTCCTCGGCGGCCGGGCCACCCACGCCATCTCCGGCGGCGCGGCGCTGGGCGAGCGGCTGGGGCACTTCTACCGCGGCATCGGCTTCACCGTGCTGGAGGGCTACGGCCTGACCGAGTCCTGCGCGCCCACCGCCTTCAACCCCTACGACCGCCCGAAGGTCGGCACGGTCGGACAGCCGCTGCCGGGCTCGACGGTCCGCATCGGCGACGACGGCGAGGTGCTGCTGCGCGGCGAGCACCTGTTCAGCGGCTACTGGAACAACGAGGCCGCCACCGCCGAGGCGATGGAGGACGGCTGGTTCCACACCGGCGACATCGGCACCCTCGACGAGGACGGCTACCTCACCATCACCGGCCGCAAGAAGGAGATCCTGGTGACGGCGGGCGGCAAGAACGTCGCCCCGGCCGTCATCGAGGACCGCATCCGGGCCCACGCCCTGGTCGCCGAGTGCATGGTGGTCGGCGACGGCCGCCCGTTCGTCGCCGCGCTGATCACGCTGGACGAGGAGTTCCTGCCCCGCTGGGCCGAGGAGCACGGCAAGTCCGGCCTGTCCGGGGAGCGGTTGCTGGAGGACCCCGAGCTGCTGGCGGCCGTCCAGCAGGCGGTGGACGACGGCAACGCGGCCGTCTCCCGTGCGGAGTCGGTGCGCAAGTTCCGCCTTCTGTCGGCCCAGTTCACCGAGGACTCGGGCCATCTGACGCCCTCGATGAAGCTCAAGCGCGGTGTGGTCGCCAAGGACTTCGCGCAGGAGATCGAGGCGCTCTACGCGTAACGCGGCGTCCGCCGCGCGCCCTTGGCGCGGCTGCGCGGACGCCGCCGGACACACGGACCGCCCCGGTCCGGACGGAAGGACTTCCGTCCGGACCGGGGCGGTCCGGCGTTCGCCGCCCTTCCCGGGGCGGGCCCGCCCGGCCGGAAGGCGGGACACGCTCCATCGGTCCGCCGAGACCGACGCGCTAGAGCAGTGCCCGCAGCCGCTCGGCCAGCAGGTCCCAGCGCCAGCGCTCCTGGACCCACTCGCGGCCGCGCTCGCCCATCCGGCGGCGCAGCGTGGGGTCCTTGAGCAGGTTCACGATGCGGTCGGCCGTCTCCGCGGCCGCCTCGCCGCCCGGGGCGCCACCGCGCACCACCCAGCCGGTCTCCCCGTCCAGCACGGCGTCGGGAGCGCCGCCGGAGTCGCCGGCGACGACCGGCAGCCCGGTCGCCGACGCCTCCAGGTAGACGATGCCGAGCCCCTCCACGTCGAGCCCGCCTCGGCGGGTGCGGCAGGGCATGGCGAAGACGTCGCCCGCGCCGTAGTGGGCGGGCAGTTCCTCCCACGGCACCGCGCCGGTGAAGCGGACCGAGCCGGCCACACCGGTCTCCTCGGCCAGCCTCCGCAGCGCCTGCCCGTAGGGCCCGCCGCCGACGATCAGCAGCACCGCGTCGGGCACCTCGGCCAGGATCCGCGGCATGGCGCGGACGAGGGTGTCCTGGCCCTTGCGCGGCACCAGCCGCGAGACGCACACCACGACCGGCCGGCCGGCCAGGCCCAGCCGCTCCCGCACCGCGTCGCCGCCGGAGCCGGGGTGGAAGGTCTTCTCGTCGACGCCCGGCGGCAGATGGACCATCCGCGCCGCCGCCTCGCCGGTGAGCGCGGCGGCTATCCGGGAGCGGGTGTACTCGCCGAGGTAGGTGAGGGTGTCGGTGCCCTCGCCGATGCGCCGCAGCAACTGCCGGGCGGCCGGCAGCCCGGCCCAGCCGGCCTCGTGGCCGTGGGTGGTCGCCACCAGCCGCCGCGCTCCCGCCCGGCGCAGCGCGGGGGCCATCAGCCCCAGCGGCGCCGCCGCCCCGAACCACACCGACGCACATCCGTGTTCGCGCAGGAGCGAGACCGCGCGGCGCGTCACGCGCGGGGTCGGCAGCAGCATGGTGGTGGAGTCGCGCACGACGGTGAAGGGCTGCTCCGCGTCGAAGCGAGCGGTGGCCTCGGCGCCCTCCCGGCCGCGCTTCCAGGTCGAGGCGTAGACGACGACCCGCTCCGGGTCCAGCCGCAGCGCCATGCTGTGCAGGAAGGCCTGGATGCCGCCGGGCCGGGGCGGGAAGTCGTTGGTGACGATCAGGGTCTTGTCCATCGCCGCCGACAGTACCCGCTGCCCTCGGGGCGCCGGGGCGGCACCCGGTACGGTCGGTCCATGCGCCTTCTGATCGCGGCCTGGGCCGCCACCCGGACCGTGCTGCTCCTGTGCGTGTTCAAGGTGATCACGGTGCCGGGACCGGACGTCACCAGCGACGTCTCGGTGATCTACCAGGGCTGGTACCGGGTGCTGAGCACCGGTGTCTTCCCGCCGGACGACGTCACCTGGCAGTACCCGCCCGCCGCGGCGCTGGCGATCCTCTCCCCCGCGCTGCTGCCCTTCCTGGAGTACCCGGCCGCGTTCTACGTGCTGGCCTGCGCCGCCGACGCCGCCGCGTTCGCGCTGCTGCTGTACGCCTCCCGGCGCGGCGCCGGGCCGGAGCGCGGCCGCGGCCGTGCGGGAGCGTGGGTGTGGGTGGCCGGGGTGCCGCTGCTGGGCCCGACGGTGTACGCCCGCTACGACCTGATGGTCACCGCCGTCGCGGTCGCCGCGCTGCTGGCGCTGTCGCGCAGCCCGCGCACGGCCGGGGCGCTGGCGGCCTTCGGGGCGCTGCTGAAGGTGTGGCCCGCGCTGCTGCTGGTGGGCACGCCGCGCGGGCGCGTCACCCGCGCCGTGTGGGGCGCTGCCGTGGCGGCGGCCCTGGTGCTGACCGCCGCGTTCGCCGCCGCCATGCCCGGCGCACTGGACTTCCTCACCCACCAGCGCGACCGCGGCACCGAGGTCGAGTCGGTGGGCGCCCTGGTCTTCCACGTGGCGCGGCACTTCGGCTGGGAGGGCCAGGTGCTGCTGAACTACGGCTCGGTGGAGTTCCTGGGCCCGTACGTGGACCTGGTGAGCACCGCGGCGCTGCTGTGCACCGCCGCCGCCTTCGGCTGGATGCTGCGGTGGCGGCTGCGCGCGGTGGAGTGGACGGCGTCCACCGCGGCGGACGCCGCGTTCGCCGCGGTGCTGCTGTTCACCGTCACCAGCCGGGTGATCAGCCCGCAGTACATGGTCTGGCTGGTGGGCCTGGCGGCGGTGTGCGTGACACTGCGCACCGGCCGGCAGGGGCTGCCCGCCGTGCTGGTGGTCGTGGCGACGGGGGTGACACTGCTGGAGTTCCCCCTCAACTTCGGCAGTGTGGTGGCGAGCGACGCCCTGGGCGTCACGCTGCTGGTGGTGCGCAACGGACTGCTGGTCGCCGCCGCGGTGCTGGCCTGCGCCCGGCTGTGGCGCACGACGGTGACCGAGCCCCTGCGCCGTACGGAGAGGGCCCCCGGGAACGACGAGGACAGCGAGGACGGCGGGGACGGCGGGGACGGGCGCGGCAGGGGTGCGAAGGCGCCGGAGCCGGAGGGCGGACTGGTCTCCCGGTGAGGCACCCCGTACGGCGCCCGCGCGGTGCCGCCGCGGGCGCTACCGCCCGCCCAGCTCCCGCCGCACGTACTCGCGCCAGCGCTCGGTGAGCCCGTCCATGCCGGTGCCGAGCACCTCGCGGACCACCGGGTCCATGCCGCCGCCGGACTCGCCCGCCGCCAGGTACAGCTCGACCAGTTTCTCCTCACCCCACCGCTGCGCCACCATCCGGCACAGCAGCCAGCCGCTCTCGTAGGAGCGGGCGAGCCGGTCGGCGTCCCCGTCGAAGGCGAACTCCTCGTCCGTGGGCAGTCGGCGGGGCACCTCGCCGTCGCGGACGGCGTCGGCCAGCAGGGGGGCGATCCGGGCGGGCGACCGGTCCACTCCCCGGTAGGCGGCCCAGTCGGCGAAGCCCTCCGACAGCCACAGCGGGGTGGACTCGGTGGTGTGCTCGCGGGTGGCCACATGGGTGACCTCGTGGGTCATGACGATCCGCCGCCCCTCCTCGCCCAGCAGCCAGTAGGCCTCCGGGTTGACCACGATCCGCTCGGCGGGGGCTGCGCCCCCGCCGCCCACCTCCCCGGTGGTGACGGCGGCGATGCCGCGGTAGGAGGAGGGCGGGCCGCCCAGGAGGCCGGCCATCCGCTCCAGTGTGGCGGGGGCCTGGACCAGCACCCGGCGCGGCCATTCGCGCGGCCAGGCCTCGCCTGCGCCGGGGACCGCGCGGTCGGCGTCGTCCGCCAGGGCGCGCAGGTCGAACTCCGGGCGGCCGACCCCCAGCACCAGGCTCCGCTCGCCGCGTACGACGGTCATCTCGCCCTGTTCCCACAGCTGCTGGGTACCGCGACGGCCGCCGGACGCGCCGTCGCCGCCGTCGCCGTCGCCGTCGCCGTCGCCGCCGTCGCCGTCGCCGTCGCCGTCGCCGTCGCCGTCGCCGTCGGAGGAGACGTACCAGCGGCCCTTCCGCTCGGTGAGGGTCAGGTACTCCACGTCCCGCACCGGTGCGGGGTCGTAGCCCTCGAACCGGTAGCGCAGTTCGGCCCGGACCGCGACCCGCCGGGGGCCGGCGCCCCCGTCCTCCGGAAGCGGGAAGGCGTCGTCGCCGGTGGCGGTGACGCGGTAGGACCAGTGGTCGACCGGCAGCCGGGCGAGGTTGCCGAACACCGTGCGCTGGGCGTCCCGGTAGCCGTCCGCGCGCGGATCGACGGTGGACAGGTACGCCTCGCGGTCACCGGTGAGCACCGCCTCGGCCTGGCGGTCCAGCACCGCCTGGAGCAGCCCGCGCTCCGCGGCGCCGTCCCGGTCCCGCTCCACACAGCCCGGCTGGAACGCCAGTAGCCCGGCCACCAGTACGGCCGGCACCGCCGACGCCCTCCGCCACCTGTGTGTCACACCGCTGATCGTACGGTCCCGGCCCGGGGCGCGCGGAGGGCCGGGCTCAGGACCGGGGCCGGGGACAAGGTCAGGGCCGGACCACGGCGGCGACCGGCATCATCCCGACCGGGTCGTACCGCACCCGCGCCCCCGGGCGCGGGGCGTGGACGACCTGGCCCCCGCCGACGTACATCCCCACATGGCTGGCGTCCGACCGGTAGACGACCAGATCGCCGGGGAGCGCCCGCTCCAGCGGTACGTGCCGCCCCGCGTGCAGCTGCCCCTGCGAGGTGCGCGGCAGGAAGACCCCGGCCCGGGCGTACGCCCAGGAGGTCAGGCCCGAGCAGTCGAAGGCGTGGGGGCCGGCCTGGCCCCAGGCGTACGGCGCGCCGACCGCCCCGCGGGCCGCGGCGACCGCTGCGGCGGCCCGCGACGAGGGGGCCGACTCCATCGGCGCGCCGGGATGTCCGCCGTCGCGCGAGGTGTGCCCGCGGGCGGCGCGCTCCTCGGGCGGGAGCCGGTTGAGCAGCCGTTGTGCGGCCGCGAGTTTGCGCTGCACGGTCTCGCGGTGCTCGCCCAGGGCCGCGCGCCGGCGCCGCAGTTCGGCGAGTTTCCCGCCGGCCTCGGTGCGCTGCTGCTCCAGCGCGCGCACCGCGCCGCGGAACGCCTTGAGCTTGGCCGCCTGGCGGCTGTTGATCCGGTCGAGGGTGGCGGCCTTGGCGAGGTACTCCTCCGGCCCCTCGGACAGGAGCAGCGCGAGGGCCGGGTCGATGCCGCCGGAGCGGTACTGCGCGCTCGCCAGGGAGCCCAGGTCCCCGCGCATCCGGTTGACCCTGGCCTGGTCGCGGGCGGCCCCGTCCTGGGCCCTCTCCACCTCCTCGCGCAGGTCCTCCACGCGTTCGGAGACGGTGTTGTAGCGCTCGGTGGCCCGCTCCGCGTCGGCGTAGAGACGGTCCACCCGCGCGCTCAGCGCGGCCGGGGCCGGGCCGTCCGCGGGGTCGGCCCCCGCCGGGGCCGCCGTCAGCACCGCCGCCGCGCCCGCGGCGGCGGACAGCGCGGTGACCCGGGTACCCAGCCCGGACAGGCCGGAAGAGGAGGCGCGCCGGCGGGAGCCGGAACGGCGGGGGGCGTGTCGGGGCGAAGGCTGCGAGACCACGGCGGAACCGCTCTCCCTTCCGCTTCGAGGACGGTGGCGGCCGACAGTAGCGGCACGGACACGTTCCGTTCACGCACCGCCGCACCGCCCATCGCGCGGCGCTCCTCCCCCGGCGCGGAACCGTGGCGCGGGCCGGGACCGGTTCACCGGCAGGTCAGAGGCAGGTCGGGGCCGGGTCGGAGCCGGGCCGGCGACGGGAGGCGGAAGAGGACGGCGAAAAGCCTCCCCCGCCGGGATTCACCCGTACGGAGGAGGCTGGAAAGCGCAGGTGACGGCCGGTCAGACGCGCACGCCGAACATGAACGGCATGTTGTTGATCGACTCGTAGCGCACGTTGGCGCCGGGCTTCGGGGCGTGCAGGATCTGCCCGTTGCCCGCGTAGAGGCCGACGTGGTGCAGGTCGTTGTAGAAGAAGACCAGGTCGCCGGGGGCGAGCTGGCTCCGGGAGATACGGGTGCCCGCGTTGGCCTGGGACTGCGAGGTGCGCGGCAGGGAGACGCCGGCCTGGCTGTAGGCCCAGGAGGTCAGCCCGGAGCAGTCGAAGGAGCTCGGGCCGGTCGCGCCCCAGACGTAGGGGGAGCCCAGCTTGGACTTGGCCGCGCCGAGGGCGGCCGAGGCGCGCTGTGTGGCGGAGGCCGAGCTGCCGAGGTCCACACGGGCCGAGGAGGCGCGGTTGGCGCGCTCCTCCTGCCTGGCGAGCTCGGCGCGCTCCTCGGCGGTGAGGGTGTTCAGCAGCCGCCGGGCCTCGGCGAGCTTGCCCTGGATCTTCTTCTTCTTGTCGCCGAGTTCCTTGCGGGTGTCCTCCAGGTCCTTCAGCTTCTCGGAGGCCTCCTCGCGCTGCTGCGAGAGGGTCCGCTGCTTGGCCTGGATCTTCTTCAGCGCGCCGGCCTGCTTGCTGCTGAGCTGGTCGAGCGCGGAGGCCTTGGCCAGGTAGCTGTCCGGGTCGGAGGAGAGGAACAGCTGAAGGGAGGGGTCGAGGCCGCCGCTGCGGTACTGGGCCGTGGCCATCGAACCGAGGCTGTCACGCAGGTCGTTCAGCTCTCCCTGACCGCTTGCGACGCTGTCCTGGAGGTTGCCGACCTGCTTCTGCAGCTTCTCCTGCTTCTCCTTCGCGCCGTTGTACTTCTCCGTGGCGTGCTCGGCCTCTTCGTAGAGCTTGTCGACCTTGGCCTTGACCTCGTCCTTGGTCGGCTTGGGTTCGGCCTGGGCCGTCTGGGATGTCAGTGCGACCGCCGCCGCTGCGGTCGCGGTGAGCACGGTCACACGTGCGCGGTTCGGCTGCTTGGGTCGACGGTGGGACGCCACTGGGGCGAGCTCCTTCTTCCTCAGCCGCCTGCCGGGAGTGACCGGGGCCACCCGGCTCCGCGATGAGCGCCGCGGATTCGGCGGTTCCTCCGCTGTCACCCCGGTTGGGTGATCAACTGCGCAGAGGTTCGGGCCAGACACTAGCCATGCGGGGTGATCGCTTCAAATCCTCATAGGAAAAATCTCGCCCGTCGGCCACATCCTTTACCATCGCTCCACTGTGGGCTACCGCGGCCTGACGCTGAGTGCCGCCCTCGGCGGACATTCCGGGCACGCGCGGGGAGATGACGCGGCGTCGGACACGGCACCGGGCAGGGCGCCGGACACGGCGGCGGGCGGCACTCCGGGCGGGTGCGGCTCAGATGCGGCTCAGGTGCGGCCGAGCCTGCGCAGCAGCAGCACCGACGCCACCGGACGGGCTCCGGCCGCGGCCACGCCGTCGGCCACCTCGCGGTCGGCGGAGACGACGACCACCGGACGGCCGGGCGGCTCCGCGCGCACCAGACGCCGGATCAGCTCGTCGGCGGTCTGCCCGGGTTTGCTGAACAGCACCCGCACTCCCCGCGGCGGCGCCAGCAGCACCGGAGCCGCCAGTTCCGCCCCGTCGAAGACACAGGTCACCTCGGCGCCGGTCTGGGCCGCCAGCCCCGCCAGTCCGCCCAGCAGCCGCAGCCGCTGCTTCTCCAGGGGCAGTGACGGATAGCCGGTCTTGGTGACGTTGTAGCCGTCCACCACCAGATGCGCCTGGGGCAGCGCCAGCAACTGGTCCAGCAGCGCGGGGTCCTCCTCGGACAGGGCGCGCCGGGCGATGTCCTTCGGCGTCATCCGGCCCGGCTCGACCGCGTCCACGGTCTCGGCCGGGCGGTGCGTGGCAGGCGGCAGGGCGAGTTCGCGCCGCAGCCCCTGGGCGGCGTCCAGCACCGTGTCCAGCAGCAGCCGCAGGCGCATGTCCTCCACACTGCGCCCCTCGCGCACCGCGCGGCGGCCGGCCTCCAGGGCCGCCTCCGCCTCCGCCAGCCGCGACCGCAGCCGGCGCGCCTCGCTCTCGGCGGCGGCCTTCTCCGCGGCGGCCGCGGCCCGCGCCTCCTCCAGCTCGGCCCGCGCCTTGCGCGCCGCCGCCTCGCCGCGCTTGACGTCGCTGAGCGCGCTGCGCAGCCTGCGGTGCAGGGAGTCGGTCTCCTTGCGGGCGGCGTCCAGTTCCGCGCGGAGCCCCTCGGTGTGGGCACGCTCGGCGGCCCGGGCCTGCGCCAGTTCCTCACGGAGCCGGGCCAGTTCCCGCTCCGCCTCCTCGCCGGCGCGTTCGGCCTGCGTCCGCTGGGCCTCCTCGCTCGCGGCGGCGACGAGCTTGACCCAGCCCTGAGGCCGCAGCACATAGGCGACCGCGGCCACGTCCACGGGGTCGGCGGCGGCCGGGAACGTACCGCCCCGGACGGACGCGGCCAGCTCCGGCAGCGCCTCGCACAGCCGGTCGGCGATGCGCTGCCGGAAGGCCGGATCGCTCTCCAGGGCTGCGGCCATCGCGTTGCCCGCGAACCGGACTCGCCGCTGGGGGGTGAAACGGGCGTACTGCCGCAGAGGGACGGGGAGTTCGGCGACGGTGAGGCCGCCGAGCGCGTCACCCGTCAGCGCCACCACCCGGCGGCGTACCTTCTCGGGCAGCGGGCGGTCGAGCGCCTCCTCGCCGGGCTCACCCGGTCCGCGCTCACCACCCGTCCGTTCCACCACGGTTCACACCTGCCCGTCGTCACACCTGCGCGCCGGAGCTGGGGCGGTCCACCAGCTCGACCTGGTCCACCGCGTTGCACCAGCGACAGCGCACCGACTCGATCGTCTCACTGAGCACCTCGCGCTCCTCGACCCTCGGTTCCCCGGCCAGGTCCAGATGGACGTACTCCACCACCTTGCTGGAGCGCGTCACATCGAAGCGGGTGAGGTTGCCGCACATCGTGCAGCGCCACCGCGATCCTTCGTTCGGTCGGGGAACCGGCATCATCCTGTCCTCTCCTCGGTCCTGCCGTCGTCCTGCCGTCGTCCTGCCTTCGGTCCTGCCGTCGTGCTGCCGCTCCGCCGTGTTCCGGCGTTTTCCGGCGTTCTCCGGTACCCGGGTGCCCCGGACCCCGGAAGATGCTCGCGTGGTGCGTGTACCCCGGGCGCCCGGCCGGGGGTATCCCCGCAACCCTACGGCCTGGCGGCCACCGGGCGCGCCGCGGCGGGGGCCCGTATCCGGACCGGTACCGTCCGCGGAACCGGTCCGCCCCCCTGTCTCCCGCGGCGCCCCCGCCCTCCCCCGCGCCCGTGGGCCCGCCGCGGGCGGCGGCTACAGTGAGCGGGCCAGTTCCGCCTGTGGTGGGACCACGAGAGCGAAAGGCCCGCCGAGGCGCCGCCGCGGCCCCTCCCCCGAAGAAGGGAAAACCGTGATCACCTCGATCGTGCTCATCAGGACCAGCACCGACCGCATCCCGGAGATCGCCGAGCAGATCGCCGCACTGGAGGGTGTCAGCGAGGTCTACTCGGTGACCGGCGCCCACGACCTGATCGCCATGGTGCGCGTGGCCCGGCACGACGATCTCGCGGAGGTCATCCCGGGCCGCATCAGCAAGGTCCCCGGTGTGGAGTCCACCGAGACCCACATCGCCTTCCGGACCTACTCCCAGCACGACCTGGAGGCCGCCTTCGCCATCGGGCTCGATTCCTGAGATCCGCGGGCCGCCGGGCTTCCCGCACGAGCCCACGGGCTCCCCGCGGGCTCGTGCGGCCCCCGCGCTCCCCGGGGACCGCGGGGCGGCCTCAGGCGTTGCTGGCCGCCACCCAGCGATCCAGCGCCGCCCTGGCCGCGCCGGAGTCGATGGAGTGGGCGGCCCGCTCCATCCCCGCGGCGATCTGCTCGGTCAGCGGCGCCCCGGTGGGCTCCAGGGCGGCCAGCGCGGCCGCGGAGTTCAGCAGGACGGCGTCCCGCACCGGTCCCCTCCGCCCCTCCAGCAGCCGCCGGGCCACGTCCGCGTTGTGGGCGGCGTCCGCACCGCGCAGCGCCTCCAGCGGGACCAGGGAGACGCCGACGTCGCGCGGGTCGAAGGTCTCGGTGCGGACCTCGCCGCCTTGGACCACCCACACCGTCGAGGTGCCCGTCACCGTCAGCTCGTCCAGGCCGTCGTCGCCGCGGAAGACCAGCGCGGACGTCCCCCGCTCGGCGAGCACACCCGCCATGATCGGCGCCATCCGGGCGTCGGCGACACCGGTTGCCTGGGCCTTCACCCGGGCCGGGTTGGTCAGGGGGCCGAGGAAGTTGAAGGTGGTCGCGACGCCCAGCTCCCTGCGGGCCGCGGCCACATGGCGCAGCGCGGGGTGGAACCTCACCGCGAAGCAGAAGGTGATCCCGGCCTCGCCCGCGACCTCGGCGACCCGCTCGGGGGTGAGGTCCAGGTTGACGCCCAGCTTCTCCAGGACGTCCGAGGAACCGGACGCGCTGGAGGCCGCGCGGTTGCCGTGCTTGACGACGCGCACGCCCGTCCCGGCCACCACGATCGCGGACATCGTCGAGATGTTGACCGTTCTGGCCCGGTCGCCGCCGGTGCCGACGATGTCGACGGACGGGCCGGGCACCTCGATCACGTTGGCGTGCGCGTACATCGCGCGGACCAGCCCGGTGACCTCGTCGACCGTCTCGCCCTTGGCGCGCAGCGCCACCGCGAACCCGGCGATCTGGGCGTCGGTCGCCTCGCCGCGCATGATCTGGTCCATCGCCCAGGCCGTGCTCCCGGCGGGCAGGTCCTCGCCGGCCAGCAGGGCGCTCAGCACGTCCGGCCAGGTGCGCGCCGCCACGGTGTCGCCTCCGGTGGTCGTAGCAGCGCTCATGGGAATCACTCCTGGCGTGGTCGGATGCGAAGGCGGCCGGATCGGCTCGGCGGCCCGCGGCCAGCCTAACGGCGCGCCGCGGCGTCCACGGACGCTGCCCGCAGTCCGGACAGCTCCCGGGAACGCCGAGGGCCCCGGCCCTCCCTCAGGAGGACCGGGGCCCGGGGTGTGGCGACACCCTGTACCGGACTCGGCGGCCGTGGATCAGTGGCCGTGGCTGTGGCCGCTGGTGAGCTCCTTGAACTCCTCCGCGGTCGGCTTGGGGATCTGGCTTCCCTCCCCGTAGTAGCCCCGGCTGAGCCTGGCCCGGAGCTTCTGGACGGGACCGATCTTGCGCCGCACGCCGTTCTCGTCCGTCTCCGGACCGATCTCCAGCGGCTCGTACTGCTCGTGCGCGGTGAGGGTGTGCAGCTGCTCCCGGGAGAGCGGCTCGTGCACCTCGACGAACTCACCGTGCGGCAGCCGCTTGATGATGCCGCTCTCGCGCCCGTGCAGCACCTTCTCGCGGTCGCGCCGCTGCAGACCCAGGCAGATCCGCTTGGTGACGATGAAGACGACCACGGGGACCACGAAGAAGCCGATCCGGACGAACCAGGTGATGGCGTTGATCGACAGGTTGAAGTGGGTCGCCCACAGGTCGTTGCCGCCACCGACCAGCAGCAGGAAGTACACGCCGATCCAGGCCGCGCCGAACGCGGTGCGCGTCGGGGCGTTGCGCGGGCGGTCCAGGATGTGGTGCTCGCGCTTGTCGCCGGTGATCCAGGACTCGATGAACGGGTACACCGCGATCGAGGTGAGGACCAGCGGGAAGATGACCACCAGCGGGAGGGCCACGCCCAGGTTGAGGGTGTAGCCGCCGGGCAGCACCATCTCCCACGCGGGCATCGCGCGGATCAGCCCCTCGGAGAAGCCCATGTACCAGTCGGGCTGCGCGTTGGTGGACACCTGGTCCGGCCGGTACGGGCCCAGCACCCAGATCGGGTTGATGGTGAACGTCGCGGCGATGACCGAGATGACACCGAAGACCAGGAAGAAGAAGCCTCCGGCCTTGGCCATGTAGACCGGCAGCAGCGGCATGCCGACGACGTTCTTCTCGGTCCGTCCGGGACCGGCGAACTGGGTGTGCTTGTGGTAGAAGACCAGGATCAGGTGGGCCACCACCAGGCCCAGCATGATGCCGGGCAGCAGCAGGACGTGGGCCACGAAGAACCGCGGGATGATGTCCGTTCCCGGGAACTCACCGCCGAAGAGGAAGAAGGCGATGTAGGTGCCGACCACCGGCACGGACAGGACCGCGCCCTCCATGAACCGGACACCGGTGCCCGAGAGCAGGTCGTCCGGCAGGGAGTAGCCGGTGAAGCCGGTGAACATGCCCAGCACCAGCAGCAGGAAGCCGAACAGCCAGTTGATCTCGCGCGGCTTGCGGAACGCGCCGGTGAAGAAGACGCGCATCATGTGGACGAACATGCCCACCAGGAACACCAGCGCGGCCCAGTGGTGGATCTGCCGCATGAGCAGACCGCCGCGGACGTCGAAGCTGATGTCCAGGGTCGAGGCGTACGCCTGCGACATGTGGACACCCTGCATGGGCACGTAGGAGCCGTGGTAGACCACCTCGCCCATGCTCGGGTTGAAGAACAGCGTCAGGTAGACACCGGTCAGGATGATGATGATGAAGCTGTAGAGGCAGACCTCTCCGAGCATGAAGGACCAGTGGTCCGGGAAGATCTTCCGCATGTTGGCCTTGGCCAGGCTGTAGATGCCCAGCCGGCCGTCGGCCCAGTCCGCGACCCGCTCGCCGGCGGGCGCCTTGCCCCGGCGCTTCGGGGCGTCGCCTGCAGTACTCATCCGCGCTCCCAGAAGCTCGGGCCGACGGGCTCCGCGAAGTCGCCCTGCGCCTCGAGGTAGCCGTCTTCGTTGACACTGATCCGCAGCTGCGGCAGGGGGTGGCCGGCCGGACCGAAGATCACACGCGCGCCGTCGGCCAGGTCGAACGTCGACTGGTGGCACGGGCACAGCACGTGGTGGGTCTGCTGTTCGTACAGAGTGACCGGGCAGCCGACGTGGGTGCAGATCCTGGAGTAGGCCACGATGCCCTCGTGGGACCAGTCCAGCTCCTGCTTGTCCTTGATGTCCTCCGGCTCCAGGCGCACCAGCATCACCGCGGCCTTGGCGATCTCCGCCATGAACTCGTGGGTGCCCTCCTCCAGGCCCTCGGGCTTGGCGAAGACCAGGGAGCCGACGGTGATGTCCTCGGGACGCAGCGGCTCGTCGGTGTTCTGGTTGACGAGCAGCTTGCCCCTCTCCCAGGCGGTGTGGCGCAGCTTGTCCTCGGGCAGCGGACCGAGGTCGCGCAGCAGCACCACGCCGGACAGCGGCACCACGGCCAGCGCGCCGAACATGGTGTTGCGGATCAGCTTGCGGCGGCCGAGCTGCGACTCCTTGGCGCCCTGGGCGAAGTCGGCCAGGACCTGCGTACGGGTCGGCTCGTCCGCCTCGATCGGGTGGCGCTCGCCGATCAGCTCGTGGTCCGACATCAGCGTGCGGGCCCAGTGGACCGCGCCGGCGCCGATGCAGAACAGGGCGATGCCCAGCGTCATGCCCAGCGAGAAGTTCAGGGCGCTGATCTCACCGAGCGGCCAGATGAAGACGTACTGGTCGATCGGGAAGATCACATAGGAGGCGATGAAGCCGATGGTGGCCAGGATCGAGACCGTGAACAGCAGGGCGACGGTGCGCTCGGAACGCTTGGCGGCCCGCTCGTCGATGTCCTGGACACGCGGCTCGTGGGGCGGCAGCCCGGGGTCGGCGAACGGGTTCTGTGCCCTGGCCGCCTCGCCGTGGGCGCCCTCGCGCCCCGCCGGCAGGTTCTCGTCTGGCACGTCGTGGGATCCGGTGTGGCTACTCATGACTTCCTGGCCTTGGCGGTACGCGCCGCGACCCACACGGCGACGCCGATCAGAAGAGCGAGGACGATCGTCCACGCGAACATGCCTTCGGCGACCGGGCCGAAACCGCCCAGCTTGAAGCCGCCGGGGGACTTCTCGTCCTCGCCCTGGACGTCGTTGACGTAGGCGATGATCTCCCTCTTCTCCTTCTCCGGCAGCACCGAGTCGGGGAAGACGGGCATGTTCTGCGGGCCGGTCAGCATCGCCTCGTAGATGTGCTTGTCGGAGACACCGTCGAGCGAGGGAGCGTACTTGCCGTTGGTGAGGGCGCCGCCCTCACCGGTGAAGTTGTGGCACTGCGCGCAGTTGGTGCGGAACAGTTCGCCGCCCGCGGCGCTGTCCGCGCCCGCGGGGTCGTACTGCTCCTCGGTCGGGATGCTCGGACCGGGGCCCAGCGAGGCGACGTACGCCGCGAGCTGGTCGATCTGCGCCTGCGTGTAGACCTGCGGCTTCTTGGGCGCCTGAGCGCCCGGGGACTGGGCCGGCATGCGGCCGGTGCCCACCTGGAAGTCCACGGCCGCGGCGCCGACGCCCACGAGGCTGGGACCGTCACTCGTGCCCTGGCCACCGGTTCCGTGGCAACTGGAGCAGCCGGTGGCGTAGAGCTTCTCGCCCTCCTCGATGGCGAGAGACTGCGAGGACGCGGCCGATGTGTCGGCCTTCGCCTCGTCCGCGGGGGCGAACGCGGCGTACAGCCCCCCGGTGGCCGCCAGCGCGAAGAGTAGGACGACGAGCGCCGCCAGCGGATGGCGCCGTCGTGCGGAGAGCTTTTTCACGGATTACCCCGGTGTCAGGATCTTCTGCGTCGATGCTTCTGGCTGTACTGCCTGATCACTTGATCAGGTAGATGGTGGCGAAGAGGCCGATCCAGACGACATCGACGAAGTGCCAGTAATAGGACACCACGATGGCCGCGGTGGCCTGGTGGTGCGTGAAGCGCCGTGCCATGTACGTCCTGCCGAGGACGAACAGGAAGGCGATCAGGCCGCCCGTCACATGGAGGCCGTGGAAGCCGGTGGTCAGGTAGAACGCCGACCCGTACGGCCCCGAGGAGATGGAGACGCCCTCGTGGACCAGCTCGGTGTACTCGAAGACCTGGCCGCCGATGAAGATCGCACCCATGATGAACGTGATCACGAACCACAGGCGCAGCCTCTTCACGTCACCGCGCTCGGCCGCGAAGACGCCGAGCTGGCAGGTCAGGGAGGAGAGCACCAGAATCGTGGTGTTCGTCGCCGCGAACGGGAGGTTCAGGATGTCCGCCCGTTCCGTCCAGTATTCGGCTCCCGTCACCGACCGGAGGGTGAAGTACATCGCGAAGAGGGCCGCGAAGAACATCAGCTCGGAACTCAACCAGATGATGGTCCCGACGCTGGTGAGGTTCGGCCTGTTGACCGACGGGTGCGCGTGCCCGGTATCTACTGCTGTTGCTGTCGCCACGCCGACATTATGTCGGTCGCTTATCCGGCCCTCACCTCGGGGGGTCCTGTTCGGTGTGTCAACCGCCCATGTCCTGCTCAGACGGCCCATCCCCGGGCCTTCCGGATCCCTGACGCGACGGGCCGGGACGGAGTAGCATCCGCCAACGACGGCATACGCGGCCCACAGGTCCGTGGCTCCACGGGCCCGTGGACCTCTGAGCCACCCCGAGACACCCCGAGACGCCCTTGGCGGGCGTCCCCGAGGACACGGAGGAACCATGCAGCCGACCGCCACGGTGCTGGTCTACAGCGACGACGCCAACACCCGCGAGCAGGTGCGGCTGGCCGCCGGGCGCCGACCGGCCGCCGACGTGCCGCGGGTCGAGTACGTGGAGTGCGCCACGCTTCCCGCCGTGCTCACGGCCCTGGAGGAGGGCGGCATCGACGTCTGCGTCCTGGACGGCGAGGCGGTGCCCGCCGGCGGGATGGGCGTGTGCCGCCAGATCAAGGACGAGATCTTCGACTGCCCGCCCGTCCTGCTGCTGATCGGCCGCCCGCAGGACGCCTGGCTGGCGACCTGGAGCCGGGCGGAGGCAGCCGTTCCGCACCCGGTGGACCCGGTGCTCCTGGCCGACGCCCTGGCCGGACTGCTGCGCCGCGACGCGCACGCGGCCGCCTGAGAGTACGCCCGCGGGCGAAGGGCCGCTGCCGGCACCCGAGGTGCCGGCAGCGGCCCTTACCTCTTTCGAGTGAGCTCTGCTCCTTCCGGGTCCTCCCGGCCGGTCAACTCAGGGCGCTGCCCTCGCGCCACTGGTCCCAGGAGAGGTTCCAGTCGCCGAGGCCGTTGCCGAAGGCCGGCATCCTCGGCCCGTCTCCTCCCACGTGCCGGACGATGTCGCCCTGGCGGACGTTGTCGAAGAACCAGCGGGCGTTCTCGATGCTCATACCCGTGCAGCCGTGGCTGACGTTCTCCCTGCCGTGGTGCGCCGCCGACCAGGGTGCGGCGTGGACGAACTCGCCGCTGTCGGTGAGCCGCACGGCCCACTGGACGTTCAGGTCGTAGGACTCGGCGCTGCCCGCCGGGATGCCGATGCTGGTGCCGGTCATGCGTACGGCGGCCTGCCGGCCGAGCACCACCTTGACGCCCTCGCGGGTGCGGAACCCCGGCTTGCCGGTGGTGACCGGGACGGTCCGGACGGCCTCGCCGTTCTTCCGGACGGTCATCTCCGTCTCGTCGATGTCGACGACGGCCTCGACGCGGTCGCCGGTCCGGATGCGCACCGGCTCCGCCTTCCCGCCGCGCAGCCCGTCCCTGATCCACACGCCCTCCAGGCTGCCGCGCACCTCGACGGTGGCGTGCGCGGGCCAGTAGGAGCGCGGGCGGTAGTGGAGCGTGTGGTCGTCCATCCAGCGCCAGGAACCCTCCACGGCGGGCGAGGACTCCACCGTCAGCGCGCGTTCCACGATCGCGCGCTGCCGGACGTCCCTGACCGGCCGGCTGAGTTCGGCGGTGATGGGCTGGCCGACACCGTAGGTGCCGCTGTCCGGCCCGAGGTCCACGTCCAGCCTCCTGCCGCCGGTCGCCTGCCGGGTGGTGACCTCGGCGGTGCGGCGGCCCGGGGAGCCGTCGCCGCGCTCGGTGCTGACGACGACGGTGTAGCGCATGGCGCCGGCCAGCGGGGTGTCGCTGCGCCAGCGGGAGCCGTCGGCGGTCAGCGCGCCCTCCAGGCGGCGGCCCGCCGTGTCGACCGCGCGGACGTCCGTGATGCGGTTGCCGTCGCGGGCGGTGATCTCCAGGGGCTGGTCCGGGTCCGCGGCACGGCCTTTCCCGCCGGTGTTCAGCGAGACGTGCGCGGTGGCGTCGTAGGGGGCCGCGTCCTGAGGCCGCTCACCACTGCTGCATGCGGTGGGTCCCACCGCGAGCGGCGCGAGCATCAGGAAGCAGATCATTGCCGTCCTGCGTGATCCACGACTCATGCTGCCACGGTAGGAACGCTGCTCGGAACGGACGAGCCGGATACGTACGAACGGGTCATCTCCGGAGTGTGTCCGGAGATGACCCGTGCGTAAGGGGGTAGGGCTACTGGTTCCCTACCGGTTCACTGGTTCTGGTTCTCGCCGTGGTAGTACTCGAGGACCCAGCCGAACAGACCGATGACCAGCAGCGGCGCGGAGATGTAGACCAGCCACCAGCCGATGGCCACGCCGAGGAAGGCGAACGCCCCGCCCACGGCCAGGACGAGCGGCTGCCAGCTGTGCGGGCTGAAGAAACCCAGTTCGCCGGCGTCGTCGGCGACGTCCGCGTCCTTGTTGTCCTGCGCCCCGGTGTCCACCCGCCGGGCGGTGAAGGCCAGGTAGTAGCCGACCATGATCGACAGGCCGAAGGCCATGAAGAGCGCGGTGGTGCCGACCGGCTCCTTGGCCCAGAAGCCGTAGATGACGGCGACGGCCAGGATGAAGACCGACAGCCAGATGAACATGCGTCCCTGGATCTTCACTTGCCGGCCTCCTTGGCACCGGAGAGGGCCGGGCCCTCGGGACCCCCGGTGTTCTCGAGCTGGTCGAGGGCCGCGATCTCCGGGTGGTGCAGGTCGAACGCCGGGGACTCGGAGCGGATCCGCGGCAGGGAGACGAAGTTGTGCCGCGGCGGCGGGCAGGAGGTCGCCCACTCCAGCGAGCGGCCGTAGCCCCACGGGTCGTCCACGGTGACCTTCGGCGCGTACTTCGCCGTCTTCCAGACGTTGTAGAAGAACGGCAGGATCGACATGCCCAGCAGGAACGAGCTGATCGTCGAGAAGGTGTTCAGCGCGGTGTAGCCGTCGGCCGCCAGGTAGTCGGAGTACCGGCGCGGCATGCCCTCGGCGCCCAGCCAGTGCTGGACCAGGAAGGTGCCGTGGAAGCCGATGAACAGCGTCCAGAAGGTGATCTTGCCGAGCCGCTCGTCGAGCATCTTCCCGGTGAACTTCGGCCACCAGAAGTGGAAGCCGGCGAACATCGCGAAGACGACCGTGCCGAAGACCACGTAGTGGAAGTGCGCCACCACGAAGTAGGAGTCGGTCACATGCCAGTCCAGCGGCGGGGAGGCCAGCAGGACACCGGTCAGACCGCCGAAGAGGAAGGTGACCAGGAAGCCGACCGTCCACAGCATCGGCGTCTCGAAGCTCAGCGAGCCCTTCCACATCGTGCCGATCCAGTTGAAGAACTTCACGCCGGTGGGCACCGCGATCAGGAACGACATGAAGGAGAAGAACGGCAGCAGCACACCGCCGGTGGCGAACATGTGGTGCGCCCACACGGTGATCGACAGACCGGTGATGGCGATGGTGGCGCCGATCAGGCCGATGTAGCCGAAGATCGGCTTGCGGCTGAAGACCGGGATGACCTCGGAGACGATGCCGAAGAACGGCAGCGCGATGATGTAGACCTCCGGATGGCCGAAGAACCAGAACAGGTGCTGCCACAGCAGCGCGCCGCCGTTGGACGGGTCGAAGATGTGCGACTGGAACACCCGGTCCGACTCCAGGGCGAACAGCGCCGCCGCCAGCGGCGGGAAGGCCAGCAGGATGAGCACGCTGGTCAGCAGCACGTTCCAGGTGAAGATCGGCATCCGGAACATCGTCATGCCCGGCGCGCGCATGCAGATGATCGTGGTGATGAAGTTGACCGCGCCCAGGATCGTGCCGAA
>NZ_PGSG01000104.1 GCF_002843305.1 Streptomyces barkulensis | reverse complement strand
TCTTGGACACCTGGAAACTGGGACGTGAGAGCCCAGAGGAAGCAGTGCCAGGTGGGAAGCAAGTACACGAAGCGGTACTCGGACGAGTACAAGCGGGACGCGATCGAGCTCGTGCGGTCGTCGGGCCGGACGGTGACCGAGGTCGCCCGGGAGCTCGGGGTCAGCTCGGAGTCCCTGCGGGGCTGGGTGAAGAAGGCCCGCGCCGCTCAGGACACCGGATCCGGTCCCGTGGCCGGGCGGGCCGGGCAGAGTGCCGACGACCGGGACGAGGAGCTGAAGCGGCTGCGGAAGCTGACCGCTGAGCAGGCGAAGACGATCGAGATCCTGAAAAAAGCGACGGCCTTCTTCGCGAAGGAGAGCGACCGGTGAGCGCGATATGCCGGTTCATCCACGCGGAGAAGGCGAACTACCCGGTCACGCTGCTGTGCAAGGTGATGAAGACCGCGCGGTCCACGTACTACGCGTGGGTGGCCGGGTAGGGCTTGGCTGTGAGGCCGCCGAGCCAGGGGCCCCGGAGGTGTTCGGCGCGCAGTTCGGTGCGGGTGATGGCCTGGGCGGCGAGGAGAGCGAGGGCGCCCTCGCTGGGGGCGGCCGGTACCGGGTGCTGCGGGGTCGCGTAGTCGTCGGGGAAACCCGCCTCGCGCAGGGATTGCCGGGTGCGGTCACCGAAGTGGCCCCAGCGGCGGTTGGTGCGCGGCTCCAGGCCGCCGACCGAACTGCCGTACTCCCGGAAGACGACCTGCACCTTGTTCGGGTCGGAGAAGGCGGTGCAGGCGGGCGCCTCCGGCGCGGCGAGCGCCTCGAGGACGTCCGGGTGAGTGCCGACCCAGCCGGTCTGCGCCTCGCTCTCCACCACCACCGACCACCGCTCGTCCAGCGCGGCCGCCGCGACCAGCACGGGCGGCCCGTCGAACGGCGTGCGCCGGGCGAACGCCGCGAGCCCGTCCGGAAGCGGCGCGGCCTCGTCGACTCCCATGGCGTCGAGGCAGAACGCGGGCGTCCGGGGCGCGAAGGTGACGGCCCAGCCCTCGCCCCACAGGCGGGTCAGATCCAGCGGTTGTGCGTGCATCGCGTCGGCTCCCTGGTGGCTTTCGGAAACGGGGGCCGCCGCCCGGCGGCGGCCCCCGCCGTTATACGGTCCGGCGGTCTGGCATCTAGTCGATGATCTCGACCCAGAACCGGTCGTTGGTGCCGTCCGGGTACGGCAGGGACGCGTCCCAGGCCAGAATACGGGCGGCGTTGTAGTAGGCGATCAGCTTGCCGCCCGCGGAGGCGTTGTCCGTCTTCGGCACCGCCTGCACCGAGAAGTCCCAGTCCGGGCTCGCCGCGCCCTCCAGCGTCGAGGCGAACGGGTACTCGTCGCACTGCTGCGTGGAGGTGTCCGGCGCCGGGTTGAGACCGAGGCCCGCATACGTCGAGGCCTGCGGGCCGGTGCCGTAGCAGGCGCCGTCCTTATGGTCACGGTTGGCCTGGTAGTCCGTCGCGTTGAGCGTGGAGTGGATGCGGTGCAGGCCGTAGTGCACCGGCTGCCCGTTGACCGCCTGGCCGGGGATGCTCTTGTCGCGCTGCGCCTCCTCCTCGGCCGGCAGGCGCGGGTAGGTGTACTCGGGGTGCGTCTGCGCGCCGAGGATGTGCTGCGCGACGGCGGCCTCGGTGCCCGAGAGGCTGTACTTCAGGACGGGGGTCGCGCCGGGGAAGACGCAGCCGTGCGAGCGGTCGGCCCCGAACGGGCCCACGATGTAGGCCGCCGAGTCGCAGCGGACCACCTGCACCGGGGAGGTGCCGGGCGCATCGGTGCTGAACTCGTCGCTCTCGGTGAAGAACTCCACCCGCCAAAAGCTCGGCATGAGCTTGTCGCGGCCGTAGCCAGCCGCCGCCGAATTACTGATGTCCCAGTAGGCCCAGCTGGGGTTGTTGTTCCAGTTGTCCCAGGTCAGAGTCGCCGGGCTGCGGGAGGCCCCGCAGTCGAGCTGATCCGGGGCGCAGGTGCCGAACAGCGACAGCGGCACGCCGGGCGCGGTCCAGATGTTGTCCCACCAGCCCCAGTCGTACGACACGGAGCCCTGCTTGATCTGCGAGAACAGCCGCATGGTGCGCTGGTCCTCGAAGCCCTGGGCGACGACCTCCAGGGTGGCCTTGGTCGTGCCCAGGTGGTCCACCGGGTTGCCCGCGGCGTCCTTCTCCCAGTAGTCGGCGGTGATCGGTACCTGCTGGCAGAAGGTGAACCGGTCGTACACGCGCCCGGCCTCGGAGGCGGCGCCGGCGGTCATGCAGGAGTCGTAGAGCGCCTGCGACGGCGTCTCGCCGATCGTCGCGGCGGTCGCCTGGGCGGTGAAGCCGCTCTCCGCCGAGGTCGCGGTGCGGGCGGTGCGCTGCTGACCGAGGTAGGAGTCGACGCGACTGTTCATCGGCGTCTTGCGCCGTTCGGCGTCCTGCTCGATGAACTCGATCGCCTCGGCGAAGGTCAGGTCGGCGCGTCCGGCGGCCGGCTGGCGCTCGGGGCGGCGCTCGGTCTGGAACGGGACGTCCGCCTTCGGCAGCGGCCGGCCGGCCCGCTCGGCGGCCTTGCCCCGCTCGCGCAGCTTTTCTAACTGCTCGGTGGATATGCCGACTTCGAGCTTGATGGGCTTCAGTGAGCCGGCGAGGAGCGGGGCGGATCCGCTGGTCCGTTCCGGCTCGGGCCCGTCCGCGACGGCGTACTGCGGGCCGAGCAGCGCGAGACCGAGCGCGAGGGCCGCCGCGCGGCGTGATACTCGGAAGATTCTGTGACGATGCACTGTGCCTCTCCGGGGCGACTAGGAGCCTCCGCACCGCACGTGCGCGCGGAGTTGATCACAGAACCTAGAGATCGTTTGAGGCGGAGACGGGTACAGGGTGGTCACATGCCGTGCAGTACTTGTGCATCTCCTGTGGCAGCGGTCCGGTCCGCGGCGAGCGGGACCGACCTCGGGCTACGCCCTTGGTGCCGGTCCGAATGGGGCCGCGGTCCCAATGAAGATCGACAAACTTCGAATCCGCAGGTCACCGGGGCTGGTGTGAGTCGGCGTTCTTGCACTCGTACTGGTCGTGGGCGGTTGCCTGCTCCCGAGATCGTCTGTCAGGGGGCGACTTCGGTGCGGGTCAGTACGAGCAGCGCCCGCAGCAGCGTGGTCGCATAGCGGGGCGACAGCCGCAGCTTGGCGAGGATGCGCCGGTTCTTCAGGTGCGCGAAGGCGTGTTCGCAGACTGCGCGGACGGACGCGATCAGCTTGTTGACCTGCTTCTTCGCCGACGTGAGGGGCTTGGTGCGGGCGGCCTTGTAACCGGTGATGACCACCGGGTTGTCCGGGTCGTCGTCCAGGCCGGTGAAGCCGAGGTCGCCGACGGCGCCCAACTCGTGGGCGCGCAGGCGCTCGACGAGCTTGTTGTAGCGGGCGGTGGTGATCTCCGAGGAGCGTCCCGGGCGGGCCGCGGACAGCCACAGGAGCTGGCCCCGGTCGTCGGTGAGCGCGAGGAACAGCAGGCCGTGGGCCTTGTGTTTCCCGCTGTAGTTGCGGCGGTTGTCCGCTCCGGTGCGGCACCGGGTGCGGATCAGGGTGCCGTCGACCAGGACGACGTGTCCAAGATCAAGGGGAAGCTTCACGCCGTCCTGCTCCCCGTCGTTGTACACGGCGTTCATGTGCTCGTTGACACGGGTGATCAGGTATGTCGAGAGAACGCTGTAGAAGTCGGAGACGAATTCACCGGAGCGACGGGGCCGCATGCCGTCCGGGTCGTTGGGGTCGACCTGTACGCCGTTGTTCATGCGCAGCATGGCCGAAAGCTCTTCAGGCAGAGGTGTTCCCAGCCGCGCACTCGTGTGCGCCAGAGCATCCGGTGTCGCACCTTCCTGGAGCTGTGCGTAGGAGCGTGGTGCGTTCCGGCGGAGCCACTCGGTGATCCGACTCCATGCCGAAATTTCATGTTTCACGAATTAACCTCGCCGTGTGTGACGGTCCGTCGGTTTCTCGGGTGGGCCGTTCTGCTGTTGCGAGCGGGTGGTGGGAATGGTGGTGGCCCGGCTGTCGCGTCGGGTGGGTGCCCGGTTCCACTTCTCCGGTGGGGTGATGCTGTCCGCAGGGGGCCGAGAGTGCTGGTCAGCCGGAGTTCGGCAGGGTTTGGGGCCGGTCGGCCGCTGCGGTGACCACGTCGGTCCGGGGCCAGTGCGCCGCGAGGCGGAGGGAGCGGCGACGGCCGGTGGTGACGAGTTGTGCGGCGGCTGAGAAGAGGAGGCGGAAGCGAAGCTTCTCGGGCTCTCAGCGGCGGGTCTTACCGGTCAGGGTGAGCACCGGCGTCCTCCCCCGGACTTCGTCCGGGGGTACCCCCAGCCGGCAGGCCGAGGGCGAGCTGGACGATCTCCAGCCGGATCCGGTTCTGAGCGAGGCGTGGGGGGAGAAGGTTCTCGTCGCGGCATGGCGGGCGTCGATCAGCGCCGGCCTGCCTTGCGTTGCAGGGACTCCCGGCGCGAACGCAGCTTCTTCTGCCGCTTCTGGCTCTCCTTGCGACGCTTCGCGCGCTCGCGGGCCGCCGGGCTCCTGAGCTTCGTGTGGTCCGGCAACCGCAGCAGCCCCCACACCACTCCGACGAGCAGGGCGAGCACGAAGATCCCGAGGACGGCCGCCAACACGGGCGGCAGGTCCCCGACCTGTTCGATCCTGTACCGGATGTTCAACCTGGCTCCCCCGCCCTACTCCCCCGCCCTACTCCGCCGCACGCGGCACCGCACCCTAACAGCGGGCCTCTCACCGGTGGAAGCGGCGCCTGCCTGCGAGACGACTCCGCGGTCGCCGCTCTCCGCCCGGACAGGCGGATCACGCGAGCACCTGCCGCCCCCTTCCGTCCTCCCGCCCGGACGGGGAAGTGCCCGTCGGTGGTTCCGGGTGGCGGCCGGAGTCCGGGGGCGCGGCGATAAAGGCGTGCGGGCGTTCGGGCCGGTGGGGTACGTTCCTGCTTGTTCGAAGGGGGGCCCGAGGTGGCGAAGCTGAACCAGATCATCGCGGTCGAGAAGGGTGTCAAGAGCAAGGCGCTCCAGGACATCACCGCGGCGCACCACAAGGTGCAGAAGCCGGCGCTGCTGGCGGGCATCTCGCGCACGTACCAGCCCAAGGACGAGGAGGGCGAGCAGTTGCCGCCCGAGTCCACGCGGGTGCAGGTGCAGGCCGAGGACGTGCTGCGGGAGATGTCCGCGTCGCTGACCCGGCTGTTCGACGTGACCGCCACCAAGGACTGGGCGAACTGCGCGGCCCGCGCCGACGTCACCGTCGACGGGCGGACGATCGTCGCCGACGCCCCCGTCAGCTATCTGCTGTTCCTGGAGAAGCAGCTCACCGACCTGCACACCTTCGTCAGGAAGCTCCCCACGCTCGACGCCGCCGAGTCCTGGTCGCAGGACCCGTCCACGGACTGGTGGAAGACGGACCCGGTCCGCACGATCCGCACCAAGAAGGTCCCCCGCAACCACGTCAAGGCGGAGGCGACGGACAAGCACCCGGCGCAGGTCGAGGTGTACTACGAGGACGTGCCCATCGGGTACTGGACGACCGTGAAGTTCTCCGGAGCGCTTCCGGCGCGGCGGGTCAACGAGCTGGTGGAGCGGGTCGAGAAGCTCCAGCAGGCCGTGAAGTTCGCCCGCGAGGAGGCCAACGGCGCGGAGGTCACCGACCAGCGGGTCGGCGACGCGGTGTTCGGCTACCTGTTCGGCTGACGCCGGCCGCGGGTAGCATCCATGATCGCCCCCGTGTGCGAGCGCGGGGGTGCGCGACCAGGCGCGGGCCGGAATGAGGACCGGTTCGCGTGAGGAGCGCAAGCTGACACTGAAGTTCAGCCTGAAGAGCGGTGACAGTGAAGGTTCGAGTCCTTCCCCCGGCACAGCAGTACTACCGACGGGCCGGGGTAGCCCAACATGGCAGAGGCAGCCGCGGTCAATCTCAGACTCTCGCTCCAGTCTCAGCATCGCCGCCGATCGCCGGATCGACCGGGGACGGACGAACGCCGTCGGGTGCGAGTTCGACTCTCGCCTGCACCTCTTCCAGGGTGCGGTAGTTCAAAGGCAGAACACGACGGCATGATGACTGATCCGTCCTCTTAAACGCCGCCGGCGTGCGCAATTGGGTGGCATCCCCAGGGGCCCGGGAGCTGGATACGACTCCCGGGCCCCGCCACGTCGCCCCGCCGGAGGTGCCGCTCCCGCCGGACGTGCCGCCGCAGGGGCTCCGATCTGGTTCAGGCCGCCGTCGACGTACAGGTTCGAGCCGGTGATGAAGCTGCTCTGCCCGGAGGCGAGGAAGGCCACGGCGTCGGCGATCTCCTCCGGGTGCCCGAGCCGGCCCGGCGGCCGCCGCGAATGCGCGCGTGTCCGGTGCGCGGACCGACGCCTTCCCGGTGCGGGCGAGACGTCGCCGCCCCGGCAGGGGCACCGGACACCGCGGTGCCTCAAGCATTGGGCGGGGAGGCGGGCAGCGGTGCCGGGGCCGCGCAGTCGGCGGTGCGATCGGGGAGCAGGGCGGTCAGGGCGGTCAGGGCGCGATCGCTCCCGGCGGCCGCGACGAGACTGAGCCCGACAGGACCGGCCGGGCCCCGCACCCCGGGCAGGGTCAGCACCGGCAGGCCCGCCACGCTCGCGGCGCAGACCAGCTGCACGGTCGCGGTACGCAGTGCCATGCCGGTGACGGCCGGGCCGGGCGGAGGAGCCGCCGTCGGGACCGCCGGCTGCACGAGCGCGGTCCCGGGCGGGATCAGCTCGGCGAGGGCTCTCCGCGCCCGGCCCACGGTGTTCCGGGCCCACGCGAGGTACTCGGCCGGCATGCCCTCGCCCGCGGCGACGGCGTCCGCGACGAGGGGCGAGACGGCCTCGCGGTGCGCCCGCAGCCAGTCGCCGTGCAGTCGCCACATCTCCACGGCCTGGAGGACGCCCAGCGCCTCCGCCCACTCCTCGAGCTGCGCGGCGCAGGTGTCATCCTCCGGTCGCAGCGGAACGGCCAGCGCCTTTGCCCATGGGTGGGCCGCGTCCTGCAGCGGCCCACGCAGTGCCGGGTCCACCAGGTCGAACAGGTCCGTGGCCAGGAGCAGCCTCTCGACCGGTCGGGCGGATCGCCGTGGAAGGAGCACGTCGGACACCCGGCCGAGCAGTCCCGGTGTCCGGGTCATCCAGCTCACGGTGTCGAACGAGGGTGCGAGAGGGACCTGGCCGGCGTTCGGGACCAGACCGTGTGTCGGCCGCAGGCTGTACAGCCCGCAGTAGGAGGTCGGCACCCGCACCGAGCCCGCCGTGTCCGTGCCCAGACCGATGTCGGCCAGTCCCAGGGCGACGGCGCCGGCCGGGCCGCTCGACGAACCTCCGGGGACCCGGCCGGGCGCCGCGGGATTCGGCGGCGTCCCGTAGTGCGCGTTGATCCCGGACAGGCCGTAGGCCAGCTCGTCGGTCCGTGCGATGCCGGCGACGTCCGCCCCAGCCCGCAGCAGGGCCCGGACGGCGGCGGCGTGGGCGGGCTCGACCGGCGCCTCGCGCAGCCACGCCGGATTCCCCGCCCCGATCGCATGGCCGGCGACGGCGAAGACGTCCTTCACCGCGACCCGGGAGCCGGACAGCACACCCCTCTCGGGCGCCGCGACCAGCGGATCACCGGCGACACGCCAGACCGGCGAGCCGGCCTCCTGCGGAGCCGGGGCGTCGCCGCGGGGGCCGCTCGCCGTTTCACCGCCGTGGCGGGGCGGGACCAGGGACGGTGCGTCGGCAGCGGCGGAACTCGGCTGCTGGGCGGGCATGAGCGACCTCGGGCGTGATCGGAAGGCGGGTGCGGGCGAACCCCGCTCGCACCGGGGGAACCGGCCGGAGCGGGCCGGACGACGGGCCGGCGAGGGGACGGCGAGGGGACGGAGGCTATTCGGGCCAGGGGGAGTCCTTGATGACCTCGACGAAGTCGCCGCGGACGAATCCGGGCACGTAGTGGGCGAGCACATCGGCCTTGACGTTGCCGAACGTCGTCTCGGGACGGTCCTTGATGCCCTCGGTGAACGCGGCCAGGATCCGGTTCTTGAAGTCCGGGCGGGGGTGGGCCTCCACCACGGCCGCACGCTCCTCCTCGGAGACCGCGCGGTAGCCGACGCCCAGCACGTCCAGTTCCACCCCCCGGGTGACCAGGGCGATCTCGGGGGCCATGTGCAGCGGGATCTCCGGCGTGGTGTGCAGGGCGATCGCCGTCCAGACCCGGTCGGCCTCCTCACCGGTGACGCCGTGGGCGTGCAGGAACCGCCGCGCCTCGTCGGCGCCGTCGATCTCGAAGCGCTGGTCGGTGCGGCGGAACCGCTCGGTCAGCCCCAGGTCGTGGAACATCGCCCCCACGTACAGCAGCTCCGGGTCGAACCGCAGCCCCTGTTCGCGCCCGCGCAGTGATCCCCAGAGGAACACGCGCCGGGAGTGGTCGAACAGCAGCGGTGAGGCCGCCTCACGGACCAGTTCGGTCGCCTCCCGCGCCATGGCGCTGTCCGGGACGCGCACGCCCGCGATCGTCTCGCCCATGATCCCTCTCCACTCCTCGTCCCGGCGGTCCGGCCTCCTCCCCAGGGTCGCAGGGCGCCCACCGTGGCGCCACGGCCCGCTGAGCCGAGCGGGTCCGTCCCGACCGTGCCCGGCAGCTCCTCCTCGACAAACGCAGCGCCACCGCATGCTCTCCGGCACGCGCCCCCGCGTCCGCCCGGACGCCGCACGGTTTCCGGCCATGGCCGAAGGGCGCCCTTCCGCGCCCGCCTCCCCGCTGTCCAGACTGCTGGGCGGATCGTGGGGGAGAGGGGGCCGGGGATGGCTGCTGGTCGTGGAGGTCGTAAAGGTCGTGGGAGCCGTGGAGGGCGCAGAGGGCCCGGACGCGGCTCGGCGGCTCGGCGCAGGCGCGAGGCCAGGCAGAGGGCGGTGGTCGTCGCCGGAGTGGCGGTGCTGCTCCTGCTCGTCGTCTCCTGGTCGGCCGTCTGGCCGTACCTCCTGGGGGCCGCGATCGCCGCGGGTCTCGGCGGCCTGGTGTGGTGGCTGTGGCGCACCGACCGGATCCTCCGGGGCGGGGACCGGCAGTGGCGGCAGGCGGACGCGGTGGCGGCCGGCCGCCGCACGCTGGCCGAGGTGGACGCGATGTCCGGCACCGAGTTCGAGGAGCTGGTGGCCGAACTGTGCCGCCGCGACGGCTGCACCGGGGTCCGGCGCGTGGGCGGATCCCACGACAACGGCGCGGACGTGGTCGGACGGCTGCCGGACGGCCGCACGATGGTCGTCCAGTGCAAGCGGTACGCGCCGCACCGCACCATCGCCAGCCGCGAGATGCGCGACCTGATGGGAGCGAAGGTGCACTTCGGGGCCGACGTGGCCGTCTTCGTGACGACCTCGCGCTTCAGCGCCCCGTCCCGGGCGCTGGCGGTGGAGCACGGCATCCTGGCCGTGCACCGCGACCACCTGGGCCTGTGGAACAACGGCGCCTCCCTGCCCGCCCTGGCCGACGTCAACGGCGCCGGCCAGGGCGACCGGGAACACCGCGCGCGCTGGAGGAACACCTACGGCACGTAGCGCGTGCGAGGGGCCCGGTGGGGGCTTACGGGAGCACGGTCCACTTCTGGTTGTTCCGGCCGTTGCAGGTCCACAGGATGACCGGGGTCCCGTTGGCGGTTCCCGCCTGTTCGGCGTCCAGGCACAGCCCGGCGTGGACGTTGCGGATCGACCCGTCGGCCCGCATGGTCCACTTCTGGTTGTCCTGGCCGTTGCAGGGCCAGACGATGACCGGCGTGCCGTTGGAGGTGCCCTGCTCGGAGGCGTCCAGGCACTTGTCGCCGTAGACGCGGATCTCACCTCCGGCCCAGGTGGTCCACAGCTGGTTGGCGGCGGTGTGGCAGTCCCAGATCAGCGTCGCCGTCCCGGCCGCGGTGGAAGCTTCTTCCACGTCGAGACAGCGGCCGGATCCGGTACCGCGCAGGCGTGCGGTGGTGGAGTCCAGCGGGCTGCCGCCGGTCATCCTGAACACGGCGACGCCGTGCGCGGGGACGCCGGCCGAGATCCGGCCGGATGTGCTCGACGTGGTGCCGGTCCACAGGTCGGTGAGGGTGAACGGCCCTCCGGACAGGCCGACTTGCGCGGCCGTGGTGGTGATGGTCGTGGTGCTGCCGCCGCGGTTGAGCAGGCCGACCGCGACGGAGCCGTCGGACAGGGGCTTGGCGAACACCTCGGTGGCGCCGTCGTCGCGGACTCGGCGTCCGCCCGCGCCCAGCGGGTCCTGGTTCACCGCGAGCAGGCGCGGGTTGCGCAGGATGGCGCTCACGTCGGCGGACATGGTGCGGATGTCGTTGCCGGCCATGAGCGGGGCACCCATGAGTGCCCACAGGGCGAAGTGGGAGCGGGACTCGGTCAGGGACAGGCCGGGGCGGCCGACGACCAGCATGTCGGGGTCGTTCCAGTGCCCCGGGCCCGACTGCGCGGCGAGCGGGGCGGTGACGTCGAGGACGTTGCCGACGCCCATCGGGTAGCTGTTGGTGTTGCCGTTCTGCCAGATGTCGAGCAGGTCCTCGGTCGTCCGCCACAGGTCGGCGACCTCGCCCCAGTCGTACTTGTCGCCGGTGGGGGCGTGGAAGCTGTTGGGGTTGATGCTGTAGACGATCGGGCGGCCGGTGGCGCGCAGGGCGTCACGCATGATGGTGAACCGCGCGATCTGCTCGCTGAGGGTGCCGCTGCCGGAGCACCAGTCGTACTTGAGGTAGTCCACGCCCCATGAGGCGAACGTGGCGGCGTCCTGGGCCTCGTGGCCCCTGCTGCCCGTGGAGCCGGGGTAGGTGCCCACGCCCTGGGCGCACGTCTTCTCGTTGGGGGCCTGGTAGATGCCGAACTTCAGGCCCTTGCCGTGGATGTAGTCCCCGAGCGCCTTCATCCCGCTGGGGAACTTGGCCGGGTTGGCCCGCAGGTTGCCGGCGCTGTCACGCTGCGGGTCGAACCAGCAGTCGTCGACCACCACGTACTCGTAGCCGGCGTCGCGCATGCCCGAGGACACCATCGCGTCGGCGGCCTCGCGGACCTGTGTCTCGGTGATCCCGCATCCGAAGCTGTTCCAGCTGTTCCAGCCCAGTGGCGGAGTGAGCGCCGGGCTGCCCGGTGCGACCTCGGCGGCCGTGCCGGCGGAGGCGGCGGAGACGGCGGAGGCGGTGACGCAGGCGGTGACCGTCAGTGCGGTGGCCGCGAGGAGGCGTGGTAATCGACTGCGTAAGGGAACCATGGGGGATTCCTTCCTGGGAGGCGAAGTGGAAACCACTCGTCGGCGGGGCCGACGGGCATGGTCGCGGGCCCGTGATCAGGTGCGGGCCGGCGCCGCGGAGCGAGGAGGCCCGGCCGGTACGGCCACGCTCGTGACCGCCACCCGTGACCACGTCTGTGCATGGGGACCTCGTCACCCTTGGACAAGCGACTCCGGCCTGCCCCGTCAGAGGCTTTCCGGATGCCGGAGTGATACGGCCCTATGGTGTTCGCGATACCGAACAAGGGTCGAGGTGTCGACCAGTCGGATCGTACGGATCCGGTGAGCGGCGTCAATACCTCTCGCGCAACTCGGCTCCCACGGTTCCGCGGGTCTTCGGCGTGAGGGACAGACACAGCACCGGAAGTGAACCGGAACCGGCACCCGCGGGCAGGCCAGGACGCCGCCCCAGGAGAACTCGGTGGCGGGCGCGGGCTGTCGCGGACGAGCATGGGCGCATGAGCGACCAACCCGCGCGATGGACCCAGGCCACCGTCCACCCCGACATGTGGACCGACCCGGACGACGACCCCCGCGACAGAGAGGGCCCCGGCCCGGAGGGCGAACTCGCGACACTGCGGGAGTTCTTGACGGACTACCGCACCACCCTGCGGATGAAGTGCGAAGGGCTGAACGCGGAGCAACTGGCCCGCCGCTCCGTCCCGCCGTCGACGATGTCGCTGCTCGGTCTGCTCCGGCACCTCGCCGAGGTGGAACGCGACTGGCGCAACTGGATCGGTGACGGCGAGCCGCTGCCGAAGCTGTACGGCGAGAAGGACGCGGACTTCGACGGAGCCGTCGCCGACCAGGCCGTGGTCGACGCCGCGTACGCCGACCTGGAGCGCGAACAGGCCGCCGTCGACGCCGTGCTGGCCGAGTACCAGGACCTGGGCGAGCGCGTGGGCAAGGACGAGATCGCGGTCCGGGAGCTGATGGTGCACAGGGTGGAGGAGTACGCCCGCCACTGCGGGCACGCCGATCTGCTGCGCGAGTGCGTCGACGGCCGGGTGGGGCAGTGAAGAACGCCGGGGGCGGGCCGATACGGCCCGCCCCCGGCGTTCGTCCGCCTGCGGTTCGAGGTCAGGGGCGCGTGCGCCCCTTCATCTCCGCCATGAACGCGCTCCACGCCCGCTCGGGGAAGACCAGGGCCGGGCCGCCGGGGTTCTTGCTGTCCCGTACGGGGACCGCGCCGGAAAACCCGTCGGCGACCTCGACGCAGTCGCCGTTGTCCGGGCCGCTGTGGGAGGACTTGCGCCAGGCAGCGGTGCTCAGGTCAAGATCGATGATCACTCTCGTACTCCTCTGCCGCCGATTCGAGTAGGTCGAGGGACGCATCCGGTGCCAACGCGGCGGCCCTGGCGAGATCGTATGACCTCCGGCACCGGGCCACCCGAACCGGATCATCGATCAGCTCACCGCTGTAGACGCCCTCCGTGTAAGCCACGTCGGGCGCGTCGGCGAAGCCCATCAGGGTCAGCATGCCACCCATGGTCGCGTGAGCACCCGCGGAGTGCGGGACCACTTGCACCAGCACCCTGCCGGACCGTCCCAGCGCGACGATGTGGCGAAGCTGCTCCGCCATGGCGGCCGGACCGCCCACAACGGCGCGGATCACGTTCTCGTTCAGGATCGCCCAGACCATGGGGGAGTCCGGGTCCTTGAGGATGTGGGCCCGTTCCAGGCGGTTGACAACGCGCCTGTCAAGCTCCTCCGCCGTGTAGTTGGGCTGGCCCGCGCGGAGGACGGCGCGTGCGTACGCCTCGGTCTGGAGGATGCCGGGCACCAGCGTGGCCGCGTAGGCCTCGATGGCGGTAGCCAGAGGTTCCAGGTCGGCCACGGGCGCGAAGTGGTCGGCGAACTGCGAGGTGCCGTCCAGGGCGCGGCGCAGCCGGACGAAGAACCCGTCCGTGCCCAGCACGGCGTCCAGACGCTGGGCGTCTTCGAGCCGGGGCTTGCGTCGGCCGGCCTCGAAGTGAGCGATCAGCGAAGGGGAGCACACCACCTGCTCGCCCAGCGCGCACTGTGTCAGTCCTGCTGCCTCTCGTCTGCGTCGCAGTTCCTCACCGAAGAACTGCTTGGGCGACTGCGGCCCCTGAGGTTCCACGGAGTGACTCATGTGCGAAGTGCCCCTCTTGACATGCGCTTTGGAGAGCTGGAAGCCCTGTTGAGCGTACCGCTGCGGCAGCAATCTGTGAGTGGGTGGATACGGAAAGACACCACGCACAGCACAGGAGCAGGCATGGCGACGTACCTCGTGGACACCGTGCGCGACCGGATCGGCGAGCTGATGGGCAGGAGCGGCGGGCGGTACTTCCTCCGCCCGCCCGGCGGGGGCCGGGAGTGGGAGTGCCTGCCGGAGAACACCCGACTGCCCACGCCCGAGGAGCAGTTGAGCGCGGGGGTGCGGGCGGCGAACCGGCACAGCGAGCAGCGCTGCCGGTGAGGCCCCGCACTTGGACCACCGGGCGGTGCTGGCTCTACTGCCTCCGCCCGCAGGTGCCGGTGGTGTGGCTCGGGCCGGTGCAGACCGAGGGGCAGCAGGCCGGGCTGTACGCCTGCGAGGACTGCGTCCAAACGCTCAACGCCCTGGTGTGGGAGGCCCTGCGGCAACGGGACCGCGCCTCCGCCCGATAGACCCCCGGCCTCCCTCGGGGCCGGGTCCGGAAACACACGACAGCGAGGAGAGAGAGCATGACGAACCGGATGTGGCGCAACGGCGACGGTCACGCCGTCATCGGTGCCGACGGCGGCGGCGACAAGCTGCCGGGGGAGCCGTACCCCGGCCCGCACCAGCCGCCCACCCCGGACGGCGGCCCGGGCGTCCCCAACCCGCCCAAGGCGGTCACCGGCCGATGAGTACCGAGCACACCGAAAACGCGGAGGGCGCGCAGAGCGCGGGGGACGCGGAGAACACCGGCACGGCCGGGCAGCGCCCCGGCCGCCTGGAGTTGGCGCGCGCCCTCATGGCGGGCGGCGTCCTCTCCTCGGACTGGACGCCGGCCTTCGCGGCCGTGCCCAGGTCGGCGTTCCTGCCGGAGCTGATCTGGCCCTACGACATGGACGCGGGCCGCAGCGTCGCCGTGTCGATGGCGCGGGACCCGGACGCCTGGGCCCGGTACGCCGACGCCGACGTGCCCGTCGTCACCCAGTGGGACGACGGCCGGCACACCGGCACGGCGCCGGGGCGGGAGCCCACCTCCTCGGCGTCCATGCCGTCGGTGGTCCTCCGGATGCTGCGGGACCTGGAGGTACGGCCGGGCCACCGGGCGCTGGAGATCGGCGCGGGCACGGGCTGGAACGCGGCGCTCCTGGCCCACCGCCTCGGCACGGTGAACGTGGTGACGGTGGAGGTGGACGAGGCGGTGGCCGCCGCCGCGCGCAGGGCATTGGAGATCTTCGGCCTGCCCGTCCGCGTCGTCCACGGCGACGGCTCGCGGGGCTTTCCCGACGGAGCGCCCTACGACCGGATCATCGCCACGTGCGGGCTGCGGTCCGTCCCCCGCGCCTGGGTGGAGCAGTGCCGTCCCGGCGGCCTGATCGTCGCCCCGTGGGGGACGCACTACGGCAACGGCGACGCGGTCGTCCGGCTGACCGTCTCCCGCGACGGGGAGAGCGCGTCGGGCCCCTTCACCGGTCCGGTGGAGTTCATGAAGCTGCGCTCCCAGCGCCCGCCGTTCCCGGTCCACTCCGAGTACGTCACGGGCGGCGTGGCCGACGGCGAGGAGTCGTCCACCGAGCTGCCGGAGGGGGAGTTCACCGGGGAGCGGTTCGAGCCGGGGCACTTCGCGCTCGGGCTCCGGGTGCCGGACTGCCGGTGCGTCGTCGCCGACAAGCGGGAGGGGGCCCGGCCGGTGTGGTGGTACGGGCTGACCGACCGCTCCTGGGCCTGCGCGATGTTCCGCGACGGGCAGGCCGCGCGTGTGTGGCAGTCCGGGCCCCGTCGCCTGTGGGACGAGGTCGAGGCCGCCCACCGCTGGTGGCGGGAGCGGGGCAGGCCGGGGTACGAGCGGTTCGGTCTGACCGTCACGCCGCAGGGGCGGCGGGCCTGGCTGGACGACCCGGCCGACTCCTGGCCGGTGTGAGCGGGCCGTAACCCGGGTGTGCGCGCCGGGACGGAGGCCCGTCCGGCATAACATCGCGGGGAAAGGCATTTCCGGCAGGCCCCCGCGCCGCCCGGCGGCGCCGGGGCCTGCCGGGTACGGACGACGACTGGTGGGGGAATCCACGACCATGACGGCCGAGACGTTCGAGTTCCAGGTGGAGGCCAGCCGCCTCCTGCGGATGATGGTTCACTCGATCTACTCGAACAAGGACGTGTTCCTGAGGGAGCTGGTCTCCAACTCCTCCGACGCGCTCGACAAGCTCCGCATCGAGGCGCTGCGCGACGACTCGCTGGGGGCCGATGTCTCCGACCTGCACATCGAGATCGAGACCGACAAGGACGCCCGCACGCTGACCGTGCGCGACAACGGCGTCGGGATGTCGCGCGAGGAGGTCGTGGGGCTGATCGGGACGATCGCCAAGTCCGGCACCGCGGAGTTCGTCCGCAAGCTGGAGGAGGCACAGAAGGCCGGGGAAGCGGGTGACCCGGCTTCGGCGGAGGCGCTGATCGGGCAGTTCGGCGTCGGCTTCTACTCCGCCTTCATGGTGGCCGACGAGGTCACGCTGCTGACCCGCCGTGCCGGGGAGTCCTCGGGCACCCGCTGGACGTCCACCGGCGAGGGCACTTACACGATCGAGACGGTCGGCGACGCGCCCCAGGGCACCTCTGTCATCCTGAAGCTCAAGCCCGAGGACGCCGACGACCGCCTCTTCGACTACACGGCCCCCTGGAAGATCCGGGAGATCGTCAAGCGCTACTCCGACTTCATCACCTGGCCCATCCGCCTGGTCGAGGCGGGCGCCGAAGAGGGCGCGAAGGGCGAGGACGGGGAAGGGGAGAGCGAGGACGGCGGGAAGCCGGAGCCGGAGGCGATCAACTCCCGCAAGGCGCTGTGGGCCCGGCCCCGCAGCGAGGTCTCCGACGAGGAGTACCACGAGCTCTACAAGCACATCAGCCACGACTGGACCGACCCGCTGGAGACCATCCGCGTCCAGGCGGAGGGCACCTTCGAGTACCAGGCGCTGCTCTTCCTGCCCGCGCGGCCGCCGCAGGGCGTCCTCTCCCAGGACCGGCGGGGCGTGCAGCTCTACGTCAAGCGCGTCCTGATCATGGAGGAGTGCGAGGAGCTGGTCCCGGCCTACCTGCGCTTCGTCAAGGGCGTGGTCGACGCCCAGGACCTCTCGCTGAACATCTCCCGCGAGATCCTCCAGCAGGACCGCCACATCCAGCTGATGCGCCGGCGGCTGGCGAAGAAGGTGCTGGCCACCCTCAAGGAGATGAGGACGGCCAGGCCGGAGAAGTACGCGGACTTCTGGCGGGAGTTCGGCGCGGTCGTCAAGGAGGGTCTGATCAACGACCCCGACCACCGCGACGCGATCCTGGCGGCCTCCTCCTTCGACTCCACCCACGAGGCGGAGGGGACGACGACGCTCCAGGAGTACGTGGAGCGGATGAAGGAGGGCCAGGAGCACATCTACTACCTCACCGGCCCGTCCCGGAGCGCGGTGGAGAGCTCGCCGCACATGGAGGCCTTCCGGGACAAGGGGCTGGAGGTGCTCGTCCTGACCGACCCGGTCGACGAGGTGTGGGTCGACGCGGTGCCCGACTTCCAGGGGAAGAAGCTGCTCTCCATCGCCAAGGGCGAGGCCGAGCTCGGCACCGAGGAGGACAAGGAGCGGGCCGAGGCGGAGCGGGAGCGGCGGCGCGAGGAGTACGCCGGGCTGCTGGAGTGGATGACCGGGCGGCTGGGCGACGAGGTCAAGGAGGTGCGGCTGTCCTCCCGGCTGACCGTCTCGCCCGCCTGCGTCGTCTCGGACACCGACGACATGACGCCCGGCCTGCGCAGCATGTTCCGCGCCATGGGCCAGGAGGTGCCCGAGAGCAAGCGCATCCTGGAGATCAACCCCGGCCACCCGCTGATCACCGGCCTGCGCGAGGCGCACGCGGAGAACGCCTCCGCGCCGGACCTGGAGGGCATGGCCGAACTCGTCCACGGCATGGCGCTGCTGGCGGAGGGCGGCATGCCCGGCGACCCGGCCCGCTTCACCCGGCTGATGGCCGAGCGCCTGGAGCGCTCCCTGTGACCGGCCGCTGACGGCCCGATCGCCGCGGCCGGGGCGGCGGCCCTACGCCGTCCCCGGCCACGGCGCCCTCACCCCCGCCGGCCGGCGGTCTCGAAGGTCAGGCCGTGTTCGTCGATGCCCACCAGCACCGTGTCGCCCGCGCGCAGGGCGCCGTCGATGATCAGGTCGGCGAGGCGGTCGTCCAGATGGGTGCGGACGGTGCCGCGCAGCGGGTGGGCGCCGGAGTCGGGCTGGTAGCCCTGGTTGATCAGCCACTCGCGGGCGCTGAGGTCGACCTCCAGGCCGATGCCCTGGGCGCCCAGCAGCCGGCGGCTGTCCTCCAGCAGCAGCCCGACGACGCGCAGCAGGTCCTCGCGGGGCAGGGGGCGGAAGAAGACGGTCTCGTCGACCAGCTCCAGCAACTCCGGCCGTACCCGGTCGCGCAGATGCGCCAGGGTCTCCTCGCGGAGCGCGCCAGGGTCGCCGGAGTGGGCCAGCACGCTGCGCGGGTCGACGGTGACGGTCAGGACGACCACCGTCCCGCCCATGCCGGCGGCGGGGGCCTGGGCACCGGCCGGCCGGGCGCCCTCCAGCAGCCGCGTCAGCGAGTCGAGGACGTCCGGGTGGGCCCGGTCGATCCCGTCGAGCAGGACGACGGAGTGCGGCCCGCGCCGTACCGCCTCGGCCGGCCCGCCCGCCTCCCCGCGCCCCTCCCGCAGGGCGCCCGCGCCGAAGCGCACCAGGCGGCCCGCGTCACCGAGGAGTTCGGCGGCCAGAGCCCTGGCCAGCTCGGTCTTGCCCACCCCGGGCGGCCCGGCGAACAGCAGGACCGCGGCGGGCCGCCCCGGGGCGCTCATCCCCGCCCGCGCCCGCCGTACCGCCCGTGTCACCGCCGAGACGGCCTCGTCCTGGCCGGTCACCCGCTCGCGCAGCCTCTCCTCCAGATGCCGCAGGTGCTCGCGCTCGTCGCGGGCCAGCCGGCCGGCGGGGATGCCGGTGCGCCGGGAGACGGCGCCGGCGATGTCCTCCACGGTCACCCGGGCGGCACTCTCGCGCTTCTCGGCGACGGCGGCCCGCTCCAGGTCCAGCTCCCGCATGCCCGCGCGCAGCGTCGCGGCCCGCTCCAGATCCTCCCGGGCCAGGGCCTGGTCGAGTTCACGCCGCAGCCGGTCGCGGCGGTCCTCGACCTGTGCGACCTCGCCGCTGCGGCCGAGACCGCGCAGCCGTGCGCGGGCGCCGGCCTGGTCGAGCAGGGAGACGGCCTTGGCGGGCAGGAAGCTCCCGGTCAGGTGGCGGGCGGAGAGCTCGGCGGCGGCGCGCAGCGCCTCGTCGGCGAAGCGGACCTGGTGGTGGGCCTCGTAGGAGCCGCGCAGGCCCTCCAGGATGCGCACGGTCTCCTCGACGGTCGGTTCGGGCACCAGCACCGGCTGGAAACGGTGGTGCAGGGCGATGTCCCGCTCCACATGGCGGCGGTACTCGTCGATGGTGGTGGCGCCCACGACGCGCAGCCCGCCGCGGGCGAGCGCGGCCCGCAGCACGCCGCCGAGGTCGGGGAAGCCGTCGGTGCCCGCGCCCGCACCCGCGCTCGCGCCGACGAGGGTGTGCAGCTCGTCGAGGAAGAGGACGATCCGGTCGTCGGAGGTGACTTCCTCAACGATCGCGCGCAGCCGCTCCTCGACCTCCTCCCGGTAGCGGGCGCCGGACACCAGCGCGGCCAGCTCCAGACCGACGATCCGGCGGCCCTGCAACTCCGGCGGCACCCGGCCGGCCGCGATCCGCCGGGCCAGGCCCTCGACGACCACGGTCTTGCCGACGCCCGGCTCACCGATCAGGGCGGGATTGTTCCGGGTGCGGCGGGAGAGCACCTCGATGGTCTGGCCGATCTCCTCGGTGCGTCCCACCACCGGGTCCAGCCGGCCCTCGCGGGCCTGCGCGGTCAGATCGCGGCCGTAGCGGTCCAGTACGGGGGTGGAGCCGGTCCGGTCGGACGGACCGGACCGGCGGGACGGACCGGATGGTCCGGACGGGCGGGACGCGGCCCCGCGCACCGGCTCGGGCGCGGTGCCCGCGGCGCGCAGCGCCCGGCCCGCGCCGCTGCGGGGATCGTCCAGCAGGGCGGCCAGGACGTGCTCGGGGCCGAAGCGGGACACGCCGGCGGCGCGGGCGCCCGCACGGGCCGCCAGCAGGGCGCGTTCGGCCGCGGGCGTCAGGGAGGATCCGGCGCCGCCCGTGCTCCTGGCGAGGGCCGGGAGCAGGTCGGAGGCGAGCCGGTCCGGGTCCGCCCCGGCGTCCTCCAGAACGCGGCGCGAGGGGCCCGTCCGGGTGGCGGCCCACAGCAGGTGGCCGGTGTCCAGTTCGCCGCCGTCCCCGGCCGCCCGTCCGGCGGCCAGGGACAGCAGCTCCCGGGCGGACTCGTCCGGGAGCGCCCCGGCGGGCTCCGGGGTCCGGGGTCCGGAGCCGAGGAGGCGGTTGAGGGGTTCGGCGAACGGATCCTGCGGTCCGAACACGGGCATCGGCATGGAGATCACCTGGGCGGTGCCGGGGTCGGGAGCAGGGGGCAGGGCCGGGTCCGGGCCGGGGGAGGCACGGGTTTGGCCTCGGCCAAGTCTGATCCGGCGTGGTGGGTTCCGCGACTCGGCGCGTTGCGGCCGGGGGTTTCCCGTACGCGGGTTTCCCGGGCGGGCGCGCCCCGGGCCGGTTCACCGCGCACGCGGCGGAGCGGCGGGGAATATGCCCGTTCCGGATTTCCGAAACCGCCCGCTATTCGGTGCGGACGTTCCGAAGAAAAGGAATCCCGGGGGCGGAGGTCGGCCAAAGGGTGTGAAAACCCGCAGGTCAGTGGTGGCCTGCCGGGGGCTCTGGCGGTGCGTTCCGAGAGGAAGGCCGCGGTCCGGCTGTTCTCGGGAGCGTTCTCACGCCTCTTGACCCCCTGAATGAAACGTTGCAATACTGGCGGACTCAGAAAGCGCTTACTGCACTTTTCTCGCGAAATCCCCCTCCCGGGCGGCCCCCTTTCGGCCCGGCCCGGCGCGAGCGGCCCCGCGCCGCGTGCGGTGGGTGTCCCCCCACGAAAAGGAGTCCACGATGAGAAGCGGAGTCGCATCCTCCGTCAGGAGACGCAGGTTCGCCGCGGTCGCGGCCGGCGCCCTGACGGCGGCCATGCTGGCGACGGTGGCGACGGTGGCGCCCACGGCCGGGGCCACGGAGCCCCGGGCCGGGGCCGACCGTTCCGCACAGGAGGCGCGGGCGGCCGCCTGTGGCGAGGGCTCGTACCAGGCCGAGGCCGTGAGGAGCGGGAGCACCTGGACCGCGCGCCGGGGCGGCAGCACCGTCTACACCGGCGGCAGCATGCGCGACGCGATGCAGGCCGCGATCGGCAGCCTGACACCCAACCGCTCCTCCAAGGAGCGCGTGGTGGTGCGGGGCTCGGGCTCGATCAGCGCCGGGACCAGGGTGTCGCTGCCGAGCAACACCGCCATCGACGTGTGCGGCACCATCGACGTCACCGGCTCCGGATCCGGCGACCAGGCGCCGATCTACTCCCGCGGCACGACGAACGTCGAGGTCGGGCATCTGACCGTCACCGGCCGCCCGCTGTACGGCGTCTTCATGCGCAACGTCAGCGACGTGGTGCTCGGCCGGATCGACATGCGCCTCTCCGGCGGTCTGGGCATCCGGATCGACAACCACGGCGACCGCTCGTCGCGCTCGCGCAACATCCGCATCGACGACGTCTACGTCTCGGGCACGAGCAACCACGGCGTGGAGACCTACGGGGTGGACGGGCTGACGATCGGGACGGTGACCGCCCGCGACGTCGGCTACTCCGGACTGCTGCTCAACGACACGATCAACGCCACGGTGGGGAAGGTCGACGCCGACAACACCGCCACCGGCACCGGCTACGCGGCGTTCCGGATGGCCAACCGCAACGGCCGGATCGGCGGCGGCTACCCGACCAACATCCGCGTCGGCGAGGTCATCGCACGCGGGGGCGGGCGCGGGGTCTTCTGCGTCTCCGAGAGCGGCGGCGCGGTCATCGACCGGGTGACGCTGACCAACACCGGCAACAACGCCATCCTGATCGAGAACTGCTACAACGTGACCATCGCCTCCCAGGGCGGCACGGTCAACGGCGGCGGGGAGGTCAGGCTGGCGGCCCGCAGCGAGTTCCCGGGCAACCGGGACATCACCCTGCGGAACCTGACGCTGAACAACACCTCGCTCAGGGAGAGCCCCTGCGGCACGAACATCACCTACCGCAACCTCACACTCAACAACACCAGCCGGAACACCTGCTGAGCGGACAGGCCCCGTGGAAAGCACCGCGTGGCGTCCCCCCGCCCCGCTTCCGGGGCGGGAGGACGCCGCCGTCCGCGCGGTACCAGCGGCCGTCCGGCGCTGCGGCGGCGCGGTGTAGCGTTGCGATCTCCGAGCCACCGGCCCCGCCCATTTCCGCAGAGGAGCACCGTGACCCACACCGCCGCGGACACGCGCTACGACACCATGCCCTACCGACGTGTCGGACGCAGCGGGCTGAAACTCCCGGCGATCTCGCTGGGCCTGTGGCACAACTTCGGCGACGACAAGCCGCTTCAGGCCCAGCGGGCGATCCTGCGGCGCGCCTTCGACCTGGGCGTCACCCACTTCGACCTGGCCAACAACTACGGCCCGCCCCCCGGAGCGGCCGAGGCCAACTTCGGCCGCCATCTCGCCCGCGACTTCCGCCCCTACCGCGACGAGATGGTGATCTCCACCAAGGCGGGCTACGACATGTGGCCCGGCCCGTACGGCGAGTGGGGCTCGCGCAAGTACCTGCTGGCCAGCCTGGACCAGAGCCTGAGCCGCATGGGCCTGGAGTACGTCGACGTCTTCTACTCCCACCGCCCCGACCCCGACACGCCCCTGGAGGAGACCATGGGCGCGCTGGACACCGCCGTCCGGCAGGGCAAGGCGCTGTACGTGGGCATCTCCAACTACAGCCCCGAGCAGACCCGTGAGGCCGCCCGCATCCTGGCCGGGCTCGGCACCCCGCTGCTGATCCACCAGCCCTCGTACTCGATGTTCAACCGCTGGGTCGAGGACGGCCTGCTCGACGTCCTCGACGAGGTGGGCGCCGGTTCGATCGCCTTCTCCCCGCTGGCCCAGGGCCTGCTCACCGACCGCTACCTGTCCGGCATCCCCGCCGGGTCCCGGGCCGCGGGCGCCAGCCCGTTCCTGACGGCCGAGGGCATCACCGAGGAGACCCTGGCCACGGTCCGCGCGCTCGACTCCATCGCGCGGCGGCGCGGCCAGACCCTGGCGCAGACGGCCATCGCCTGGGTCCTGCGCGGCGGGCGCGTGACCTCCGCGCTCGTCGGGGCCAGCAGCGTGAAGCAGCTGGAGGACAACGTCGCGGCCGCCGGCAACCTCGACTTCACCGACGACGAGCTCGCCGAGATCGAGGGCCACCTCGCCCGCCGGGCCGGTCAGGCCGGTTAGGCCGGGCCGCCCCGGGAAACCCGGGCTCCCGGAGAAAGGGGGCCCGGGAGCCGGGGAGAGGAGCGGGGCATGGCCGTCTCCGTGACGGTGTGGACCGGGTGCGGGCCGGTCCGGCCCGCCGAACCGGCGGGGAGCCGGTGCCCTGGGCGTCACCGCTCCCGCGCCGGGCCTCAGCTTCCGGCCGACAGCCGGCCCGTCGCCAGGCCGTCGCTGATGTCGCGCGACAGGCGTGAGGCCAGCTCGTCCAGGCGCCCGCGGTACTCCTCGAACTCCGTCAGCCGCCGGAACGCCTCGCTGTAGCGCGACTGCTCGGCCAGCGGGAGCTGGAGGACCTGGAGCCTGCGCACGTCCACCCGCGAGGCGCTGGAGGCGTGGGTGCCCGCCTGGCGGCCGTTGGAGGGTGCGCGCAGACAGCCCGCGAGGAACCAGGCGTCCATCTTCTCCGGATCCACGCGCAGTGCGTACAACTGGGCGCCGAGCACGGTGGGCGGGCCCTGGTGCACCCAGGCGGCGAAGGCGCGGATCACCCCGGCCACCACCACGTCGCCGGGCCTGGCCACCAGCATTCCGCGGTCGGAGACGTCCGAGGTGTGCAGCCAGCCCGTCGGCCCGCCGCCCTGGAGCAGGTCCGGCACGGTCAGCAGGGGCAGACCGTCCTCGCCCGCCTCGCCGCCGCGGACCGTCCCGTCCGGCGGCTGCTGGCCGCCGCGCAGGGTGAGCGCCCCGGCCCGGGCCAGGTCGCCCACGGTCGTCCTGGGCTGCGAGCCCCCGCCGTCCCCGGCCGTCTCCAGGGCGGACAGCGCCCGTCCTGCGGCGCGCAGTCCGTCCAGAGCCTCGCCGAAGCCGCTCCAGGCGCCGGCCAGATCGAGTTCATCACCGCCGGGGGCGGGGGAGACGTGGCGCCCGGGGGTGAGGTCGACCTCGTCGTCCAGCAGCTCGATGACGGCCATGCGCCGGGCGCAGTCCGGCAGTTCGGCCGCCCCGCTGTCGTAGGCGCGTACCGCGGTCCGTACGAACTCGCCCAGCGCGTCCCAGTCCACCCCGCCCTCGCGGGAGGCCGCCCGCTGGGAGGCCGCCGCGTCGGCGAGCAGGACTCCGTTGTCCTCGGCGGGCCCGGCGCCCTCGGGGGCGCGCAGCAGCCACAGGTGCAGTGAGACGCTGTGCGGCTGCGCGCAGCCGGGGGGCAGGGCGATGACGGCGCGCAGCAGTCCGGCGCGCAGCAGTGCGCCGCGGATCCTGCGGCCGGCCCGGCGGGAGGCGACGGCGGGCGGCAGCAGCAGCACGGCGGTGCCGCCCGGCCGCAGCCGGGCCAGGGCGTGCTGCACCCAGGCGAGCTCGGACTCGGTGCGCGGCGGCAGGCCGTGCACCCAGCGCCGGTCGGTGGACAGCTCCTCGTAGCCCCAGTCGCGTTCGTTGAAGGGCGGGTTGCACAGGACGACGTCCGCGGCGGCCCGCTCGTGCGGGTCGGCGCGCAGGGAGTCGCCCTCCCGTACGTCCGCCGTCACCCGTACCCCGCCCGCACCGGCCTTGCCGGCCTTCCCGGCTTTTCCGGTCCTCCCTGTCTTCCCCGCCGCGCCCGCCTCGTCGGTGACGAACGCCAGCCGCGCGGCGGCCAGCGCGGCCAGTGCCGGGTCGCTGTCGCACCCCAGCAGGGTGACGCGTGCCGCGCCCGCGCCCGCCTCGGCCCGTGCGGCGGCGTCCAGCAGATGGCCCGCGCCGCAGGCCGGGTCGAGCACGGTCGCCTCCCCGGCCCCGGCCCCGGCCCCGTCCCCGGCCGGGGACGGGCGCGCCGCCAGGGCGACCTCGGCCATCAGATCCGCCAGGGGCCGGGGGCTGGCGCTGATCTGGCGGACATGGGCGTCCAGCCAGCGCTGCAACAGGAACTCGAAGACCTCCCGCGCCCCCTCGCGCCGCCCCAGTGCCACGGCCTCGTCGACCAGTTCCCCGGCCCGCTCGGACAGGGGCGCGGCGGACGCGGGGGTCTGGCCGCCGAGCATCCGCCGTCCGGCCTCGGCGATGGCCAGCCCCGTCTCGTCCCGGCTGCCGAGGGCCTCGAGACCGGGCCAGAGCAGCTCGCGCCCCCCGATCTCCTTGAGCTTGTCGTTCTCCCGCAGCCACCGCTCGATCTCGGCGAGGGAGAACTGGGGGCTGGCGTCGGTGCCGCCGATCCGGGCGGGGAAGGTGTCGTGGCGGCGCCGCCAGTTGCTGACGGCCGCCCGCCCCACCCCGGCGATCCGCGCGATCTCCGCGAGGGTGACCGGCACTGAGCGTGTTGAAGGCATCGAGATCTCCGGGGTCGGGTCGGTCGGGGTTGCCACAGGCAACTGTTCGAATTCAAAGCTCCGATGGGAGCGCCGGGATTCGAACAATCGGTGTCACTGGGCAGGTTACTACGGCGTTTGACACCGTTCACAGAACGAGGTGCAGGGTTGTGGGAAACGGGCTGTGAGGGGCGCCCCGGAGCGCGGCGGACGGTCAGCCGCGCTCCGGGAGCGGGGCGGCGAAGTGCCAGCCGTGTGCGAGGAGTTCGTCGACGGCGGCCACCGCGGCGCGCAGACGCTCCCGGTGGGACCCGCCGAGGACCAGATGAGGCAGGCCGCGGCGGCTCAGCTCGGCGCGGAAGCGGCCGGTCATCCAGGCCCGCAGATGCTCCCCGTCGCGCAGCCCGTCGTCCTCGAAGGGCACGCCGGTGTGGTCGGTCAGCAGCCACAGATGGTGTCTGCCGCGGGCGGCCACGGCTTCCACCCGGGGGCTTCGGCGGCCGGTGTAACGCTCGTGCCAGACCGTGGTGGCCAGGGCGTCGGTGTCGCAGAAGAGCACGGGGGAACCGGCCCGCGCGGCGGCGTCCTCCGCGGCGAGCTGACGCTCGGCGATCAGCTCGAACTCCTCCGGCTCCCAGACGAGGTCCCCGAACGGGGCGCCGGGCCGCCGCACCCGCAGCCGCGCGTACTTCTCCTCGCTGTACCGCCGCCCGTACTCGGGCACCCAGCCCGTCCCGGCCCACACCCCGCCCCGCGACCGGTAGTGCTCGGCGAGGGCGCGGGAGAGGGTGGTGGTCCCGGTGGACTCCGCGCCCAGCACGACGACCCGGCGGGCCAGGGCCGCGCGTACGGGGGCGGCCAGATGCGGCCAGCAGCCGGCGGGGTCCTCGCGCACCGCGGTCCCGGAGACCGGGTACGCGGTGCGGCCGGGGTCGACGGTGACGGCCGCCGCGCCGAAGCGGCGGCCCAGTTCCGCGCCGTACGCCTCGGAGGTGAAGACCGCGTCGACCGGCCCGGGCACGGCGGCCCGGAAGACCGCCATGTGGGCGTCCCAGACGGCGGGATCGGAGTAGTCGACGGGTACGTCGTCCACCGCCCCGATCACCTCTACGCCCGCCTCGGGGTGCTCCTCGCGCATCCACGCCACCCGGTCGGCCAGCGGCACCGACTCCACGGAGGAGGCGCACACCAGCACGGTGAGCCGGCGGCAGCGGGCGGCGGCGGTGCGGACCAGGTGGTGGTGGCCGGCGTGCGGCGGGTAGAACTTGCCCAGCACCAGCCCGCGTTCGAACTCCTTCCCGGGCTCCCCGGGTCTCCCGCCCGCGCCCCCGCTCACGCGGCGGCCCCCACCGGGGCCGCCGGACCGGTGCGGCCGGCCAGTTCGCGCCGCCAGCCGAGCAGTCCGGCCACGCACAGGGCCATGAAGCCCAGGTAGAGCAGCGAGGTGAGGTACAGCCCCTTGTGGGCGTACAGGGGCACGTAGACGACATCGGCGGCGATCCACAGGTACCAGGACTCGACCTTCTTGCGGCACTGGCCGTAGGTGGCGGCCAGCGACAGCGCGGTGGTCAGGGCGTCCCAGAAGGGCACGGTTGAGTCGGTGGCCCGGTCCAGCAGCACGGTCAGCCCGGCGGTGGCGGCCGCGGTCGCGCAGGCCAGGACCCACCAGGTGCGGACGCCGGTGCGGCTGACCGGCAGCCGGCCGGAGGCGGACCGGGGGCCGCCGGCGACCCACGACCACCAGCCGTACAGGGCCAGCGCGATGTAGACGACCTGGAGCCCGGCGTCCGCGTACAGCCCGGCGCCGGCGAACAGGAGGATGAAGAACAGGTTGTTGGCGATGCCGATCGGCCAGTTGGCGATGTGCTGGCGGGCGACGAGCCACACGCACAGCCCCCCGCTGCCGAAGCCGAGCACCTCCACCCAGCTGACGGGACTGCCGAGCAGGGTGAAGAGGGGCTCCTGGAGGGGAGCGAGCAGGTCCGCGACGGTGTCCACGCGGCGACCTCCTTAATTGTCAAAGTGACGATAAGGGGGTCGGTCCGGCGGTGGCAAGTGATTTCACGGGGGAGTGCGGCGCCGCCCGGCGCCGGAGACGCCGACGCGGTCCACGCCCGTGGCGCGGTCCCAGACCACCTCGCCGTCCGCCTCCACGAACAGGATCCGGTGCCAGGGGATCTCCCCGCCGGGGACGAAGGAGGGCAGGGGGACTCGCTCGGGCGCGGCGCCGCGCTGCCGTATCCCCAGCACGAAGCGGGCCGGATCCAGGCGCGGATCCCAGCGGACCTGGTGGTAGACCTCCTCGCTGGTGCGCATCGCCCCTCCTCCCCGCCGGGGTCGGCCCCGGGCGCCGTCGGCATCCGCTCCCGCGTACCACGTGCGGCGCCCCTGACCCGGGCGGGGCGGGGTGGGCGGGGTCACGAACCGCCGCCGTCCGTACCGTTCGCGCCGCCCGCCGCCGGGCCCGGGGCCGCCGCCAGGCCCGTGGGGCACACCACCGGGGTGCCGTGGACGGGGTCGGTCAGGATGGTGCTCTCCACCCCGTACAGGGTGCGCACCAGGGCGGGCGTCATGATCTGGGCCGGGGCGCCCTGGGCGACGACCCGCCCGTCCAGCATCGCCAGCATGTGGTCGGCGTACCGGCAGGCCGTGGTCAGGTCGTGCAGGACGAGCACCACCGTGCGCCCCCGGGCGGCCAGGGAGCGGACCATCTCCAGCACCTCCAGCTGGTGGCCGATGTCGAGGGCGGAGGTCGGCTCGTCCAGCATCAGAATGGCGGTGTCCTGCGCCACCGCCATCGCGATCCAGGCGCGCTGCCGCTGGCCGCCGGAGAGCGTCTCCAGCGGACGGTCCGCCAGGTCGTGCAGGTCGGCCGCGTCCAGCGCGGCCTCCACCGCCTCGGCGTCCGCCCTCGACCACTGGCGCAGCAGGCCCTGGTGCGGGCGGCGGCCGTAGCGCACCAGATCGCGCACCGTCAGCCCGTCCGGCGCGGTGGCCGACTGCGGCAGCAGGCCGATCACGCGGGCCACCTCGCGGGTGGAGACCGAGGAAAGCGCCCGGCCGTCCAGCAGCACCGAGCCCCCGCGCGGCTCCAGCAGCCGGGCGAGCCCGCCCAGCAGCGTCGACTTGCCGCAGCCGTTGGGGCCGACGATCGCGGTCACCCGCCGCGGGGGCAGCTCGACGTCCAGCTCCCGCACCACGGGGGTGCGTCCGTGGGCCAGGGTGAGGGCCTCGGTGCGCAGCCGGTGCGCCCCGCCCGCGTCCGCCACCCCGGCCCCGGCCCCGGTCCCGGCCCCGGTCCCGGACTCGGATACGGGTGCGGGGGCGGTCGCGGTCGCGGATGTCACGGCGTTCACGGGGTCCTCCTGGTACGGGTGGTGAGCAGCAGCCACAGCAGGTACGGGCCCCCGACGACGGCGGTGACCAGCCCCACGGGGATCTCCAGCGGCGCCATCGCGGTGCGGCCGACCAGATCGGCCAGCAGCGTCAGCACGGCCCCGGCGAGCGCGGAGGTCAGAACGGGTACGGGCCCGGGTCCGGTCAGCCGCCGGGCGGCCTCGGGCGCGGCCAGGGCGATCATGCCCAGCGGCCCGGCGACGGCCACGGCCAGCCCGGCGCAGACGACGGAGGTCAGCAGCACCGCCGCGCGCACCGGCCGCACCCGCACGCCCAGGGAGGTGGCCACGGCGTCGGAGAAGCGCAGCGTGCCCAGGCGGTGGCCCAGCACCACCGCGAGCGGCAGGCAGACCAGCAGCCCGGCCTCCAGCACCGTCACCGCCGTCTGGGAGCGGCCGTTGAGGGTGCCGACGGTCCAGGCGAACGCCGCGTTGGCCGCGTCGATCTCCGCCCGCGACAGGATCAGGTTCGTCACCGCGCCGAAGACCGCGCCCACGCCCAGGCCCACCACCAGGAACCGGTAGCCGCGCTGCCCGGCCCCGCCGCTGAGGGCGAGGGTGAGGGCCGCGGCCGTGGCGGCGCCCACCAGGGCGGTGGCCGAGGGCAGCAGGCTGGTGGGGACGGCGACGATCCCCGCGACGGCGAACGCGGTCGCGCCGTTGTTCAGGCCGACGGTGTCCGGGGTGGCCAGCCGGTTCCCAGAGAGCGTCTGCATCAGGCAGCCGGCCGCCCCCAGGGCTGCGCCGACCGCGATCCCGGCCTCGACCCGGGGCATGCGCAGCTCCCGCACCACCAGCAGATCGCGCGGGCTTCCCTCGCCCAGCACCGCCGCGCGCAGGGCCTCCAGCGGGGCCACGGCGATCTCGCCGACGGACAGGCCCGCCGCGCCCACCGCGACCAGGACCGCCGCGAGCAGGAGACCGGCCAGCAGCGGACGGCGGGGCACGAGGAGGGACAGGCCGCCGGCGGCCAGGCGGAAGGTGCCCGGCGGTGCGGCGTCCACGGCCGCCGCACCCGGCTCGCGCACCCTGCCGGGCCCGCGCGGCGGTGGGACGGACGGTGGGACGAGGGCGCCGGCGGGGCCGTCCCCCGCGGGCGCTCCGGAGCGCGGTTCCAGTGGCGTCTTCACAGTGACGGCAACCTCGACGATCTGACGACGGCGACCAGGACCGGTGCGCCGAACAGCGCGGTCATCACACCCAGCGGCATCTCGTACGGGCGGACGACCAGCCGTGAGACGACGTCGGCGAGCAGCACCACGGCCGGGCCCAGCAGCACCGACACTCCCAGCAGCCGCCGCAGGTCCGGGCCGACCAGCGCCCGGGCCGCGAAGGGCACCACCAGGCCGACGAAGGCGACCGGCCCGGCGACCGCCGTCGCCCCGCCGACCAGCAGCGCGACGGAGGTGACGGCCACCGCGCGCACCCGGCGCGGCCGGTGGCCGAGCCCGGTGGCCACGTCGTCCCCCAGGGCGAGCGAGGACAGCGCGGGGCTCACCGCGGCGGCCGCGGCCAGCCCCAGGAGCAGGACGGGCAGTACGGCCATCAGGTCGTCGGTGCCGCGCCCGACCACCGAGCCCACCGTCCAGAACCGGATCTCGTCCGACGCCCGCTGGTTGACCAGCAGCAGTACGGAGGAGGCCGCGCCCACCATCCCGCTGAACGCCGCGCCGGCCAGCACCAGCCGCACCGGGTCGTCGCCCGCCCCGCGCAGCCGGGCGGCGCCCAGGGCCAGCAGGCAGCCGGCCGCCGCGCCGAGCACGGCGGCGTACGGTCCCACGGTCGTCGCGCTCGCCCCCAGCACGATCGCCAGGACCACCGCGAAGGACGCTCCGGCACTCACCCCGAGCAGACCGGGCTCGGCCAGCGGATTGCGGGCGGTGGCCTGCAGCACGGCCCCGGCGACGCCGAGCGCGGCGCCGACGGCGACGGCGACGGCGGTACGCGGCAGCCGCAGCTCCAGCACGGTGAAGCGGGCGTCCGCGTCGCCGTCCGCGCCGCCGAGGAGCACGGAGGCGGCCCGGTCGGGCCCGACGTCGCCGGCGCCCAGGAGCAGGCTGGCCGCCACGACGGCCAGCAGCACGGCGCTCACCGGCAGCAGGCCGCGCAGCAGAATCTTACGGAGCGTCACATGACACCTTCTCGATGGTCGGTACATCGGTTAGGTTAGCCTAAGCTCATTCGCTGGCACCATCCCCGTCCAGGAGGCCCGTCATGCCCAGCTCCGCCCTGCCCGTGAACCGCCGAACCCTCCAGGCTCTCGCGGCATCCGCCCTGCTCATGGGAGTGGCCGCCTGCGGCGGGACCGCCTCGGGCGACGACGGCGAAAGCGGCGGGGGCGAGAAGACGGCCGCCACGCGCTCGGTCGAGACCGCCTACGGCTCGGTGGAGGTGCCCGCCGAACCCAAGCGCGTCGTCGCTCTCGGTGACACCTCTCTGGACACCGCCCTGTACCTCGGCATCGAGCCGGTCGGCACCAGCAGCGCCCGCGGCGCGGACACCGCGCCCGGCTACCTGGGAGAGAAGGCGGAGTCCGTCCCGCTGGTCGCCACCGTCAAGGAACCCAACATCGAGGCCGTCCTCAAGGCCGACCCCGACCTGATCCTGGCCGCGCCGAGGCTGGAGAAGTCCCAGTACGACGCACTCAAGGCGGTGGCCCCCACCGTCGTCCCCGGCAACGACGACTGGCAGCAGCCGGCGCGGACCTACGCCGAGGCGCTGGGCGAGAAGGAGGAGTTCGACAACAAGATCGGCGCCCTCCTGGAGCGCGCCGCCGACGCCGCCGGCGGAAAGGACCCCGGCACGGCCGTGGTGGCCCGCTGGATGCCCGCCGGCCCCATGGTGATGAACGCCGCCAACATGCCCAGCGGCCTGCTGAAGGAGGCCGGCGCCGAACTCCTGCCCATCGCACGGGAACTCGACAGCCCCCACTCCGACCCGCTGTCCCTGGAGAACCTCGACCGCATCGACGCCGACCACGTCTTCATCGCCACCCTCAACGCCGAAGGGGAGAAGGCACTCGAGGCGGCCCGGGAGCAGAAGTCCTTCACCCGGCTGAAGGCGGTCGAGCGCGACGCGGTCAGCGGCGTCGACGGCCAGGTGTGGAGCAGCAGCGCCGGCCCGTACGCGATGGAGAAGGTCGTCGAGGACATCGAGGCCGCCTACGCCGGCTGACCCCGCCCCTTCCGGCTCCCGTTACGGCCTCCCGCCACCTGCTTCCGGGCCGCCGCCCACGCCGCGGCCCGGAGGCGGTACGGTCGGCCGATGCCCTTACGGAGAAGCCCCCGCACCGCCGCACTGGCCCTGCCGCTGTGCGCCGTCCTCCTGACCGCCTGCACCGGCGGCCAGGATCAGGAGCAGGAGCGCCCCGACGCACGGCCCGACGCCCCCTCCGCCCCCGCCTCCGCCGGGCCCACGGCGGTGAGCACGGCCGCGCCCGCCGGGGCGAAGGCACTGGCCGAGCGCTACCGCGAATCCGGCGGCGACGAGGACGTCTACGCCGTCCAGCGGGAACCCGGCCCCGGCGGCGTGCCCCTGCTGACCGTCCGCAGCCGCGCCACGGACTCGGACGCCCAGAGGTTCGAACGGCTGAAGGACTCCCTCGCCTTCTTCCTGGTACAGGTGGAAGGCGTCTCACTGGAGCGGGGATACCTGATGGACGTCTTCGGCCGGGACGGCTCCCTGCTGCACCGCCTGGACGCCCGCCCCTGAACCGGCGTCCTCCGCAGCGCAGCCCGCCGGAGTCCGCCGGTTCAGGCCGCGGTCCCCGGCCGCGCGGCGGACGCGGTCGCGACGGCCGCGTCCAGCGGATCGCGCACCGGGCGGCCGAGGAGGCCGGCGAGATCGGGACCGGTGCCGTCCAGGAAGCCGTGCCGGATGCCGGTCGCGATCGAGACGAGCATGGGCGGCTGGAACGGCAGCAGCCCCGGCATCCCCTCGGCGATCCTGCGCCGGTACTCGCCCAGGCCGATGGTCCGGTGCGGAACGCCGAGCCGGCCGGCGACCCGCTCCGCCGTGACCGGAGTGCCGGTCAGGTCGTAGGTGCGCCCCTCGTGCCGTGCCGGGTCCGCCGCGACGACCGCCGCGGCCTCGGCGAGGTCCGCACGGGCGACCGCCGCCAGAGCGCCGTCGCCGAACGCGGACTCCACCGCGCCCGCCGACCTCGACCCCTGCGGGCGGGAGGACCATCCGGACTGCGGGATCCGTGACGTCCTGGACCGCATCGGGGACAAGTGGTCGGTCCTGGTGATCGTCGAACTCGCCGGCGGGCCGCGCCGCTTCCGGGAACTGCAGCGCGCGATCGACGGCATCTCCCAGCGGATGCTCACCCTCACCGTACGCAGGCTGGAACGCGACGGGCTCGTCCTGCGCACCGTGTACCCGACCGTCCCGGCCCAGGTCGACTACCGCCTGACCGAGACCGGTGACGGACTGACCCACCTGGTCAAGGCGCTGGCCGACTGGTCACTGGCCCATCGCGCCGCCATCGCCGAGGCACGGCACCGCTACGACCGGGCCCACCCCGGCCACGACATCCGGTGACGGGCGCATGCGCCCGTCACCGCCCCGCGCGCCGAACGCGTCGCCGCAGTCGCGCCGACGCCCACCGGCCCTGAGCGGAACGGTGGGCGTCGGCGCGGTGCACATGGGCACGCGGTACGGCCGGGAAGCCGGGAAGCCGGGAAGCCGGGAAGCCGGGAGACCGGGGCGCCAGGGGCAGGGAGCGGGTCAGGCCGACGGCGCCCCGTGCCCGGCGGCGACACGGCGCCCCACGGCGGGCGGGGGCAGCGGAGCGATCTCCCGCTCGAAGAACTCCGTGAAGTCCTCGCCGCGCTCGTAGAGCGCGTCGAAACCGGCCGCCGTCTCGGCGATCAGCGCCGGATCGGCGTATCGCCGGGCGCCCGCCGCGTCCCCGTTCTCGTAGACCACCTCGTACATGGCCCGGTCCCCGAGGATCACCACCTCGGGCACGGGCCGCTCGCGCTCGGTCTCCGCGATGGCGCGGGCGTCGATCGCCCTGATCTCGTCGCCCAGTTCCATCTTGAGGCGGAGGACGAAGAACTCCCACTGCACATACGGCGTGACGGGGAACTCCACCACCCGCAGACGGCGCTGCCGGACTCCGAGGCGTTCCGTTTCCCGCAACTGCCGTGTATAGACCTCGCGCTTCTCCTCGACGAGGGAGAGGGCCGTCTCCCACTCCCCGGAGTCGAAGGCCTCCCAGCTCGGGAAGCCGCGTTCCCTGAAGTGCTGGCCGCGTTCGAGCTTCCTCAGCTGCCGGATCCCGCTCTCGAAGACACGGTAGAAGTCCTCGTGGTACTTCTTCCGGTCGAGGCGCACTGATTCACCTGCCGGGAATGATTCAAACATTGGGGATATCCGGTTTCGCCGCGATCATCATGCTCCTGGGGATAACCACCAGCCGCTCGTCGGCTCCGATCGACACACCGGCCGGCAGGTTCTTTCCGAGTGATTCCGTGAGGTCCCGTCCGATGACGGCGATGTCCCCGTTCCCGAGCTCCCAGATGTCCGGACAGTCGGCGTTGTCGGTCGTCACCCCCAACTCCTGAGGGGACTTGCCGACCCTCCTTTTGAAGTCGGTTCCGGCATCGGCTTCCCAGGGCCTGTCCACAGCTGCCACCCCTCCGGCCGGATCCGGTGCCCGGCCATGCTGACCAGCGCAAACGCGGCAACTGTAGTGAGGGGAGACGGCTTGGGGAACATGCTTTCGGGCCAACCGGCGGGAAGGGCTTCCGGAACCTCCGTGAGGCCGCGGCCTCATCCGGCGCCCCAGAGAGAAGCGCACGCGAGTGGTGGGGCCGAAGTACGCCGTGGGCGCGGCCCCGGCCGGCGGGAGTCCGGTGCACGCGGCGGCTGTTGTCGGTGTCATGCGCCCACCCTGCCGGGCTGCCGACGCCCCACGCCACGATGACGGCACGTACAGGCAGGTGTGTACGGGCGGTGGCCCCGCGGCGTACGAGCACCCGGCCCCCACCGCCTCGTTGGACATGTACGACGCATCCACGACATGTGCGACGAGGGGGCCACTCATGGCGAACATCGACGGCGGACCAGGGACGTCCGACAGCCTGAAGACCTTCGGGGCAGTGCTCAAGGTCTTCCGCGAGCGCGCGGCGCTGACCCGGGAACAGCTCGCGGAGGAGGTGATCTACTCGCCGCACACGATCAGTTCGATCGAGCAGGGCCGCCGTATGCCGCCCGAGGACTTCGTCGAGCGGGCGGAGGAGGTTCTGGACGCCTTCGGCGTCCTGCGCGTGGCGGCGCGGAACGTGGCGCGGCAGCCGGGGCTGGCGGCGTGGTTCCGGCTGTGGGCGCAGCTGGAGAAGACGGCGGTGACCCTGTGCGTCTACGAGTGCCGGGTGGTGCCCGGCCTGCTCCAGACGGAGGCGTACGCGCGGGCGGTCATGCTCGACGTCCCGCCGCCGCCCACCGAGAAGGAACTGGCCGAGCGGATCGCCGCGCGGCTGGCGCGAAAGGAACTGCTGCGGCGCGAACCGCCGATCGCGCTCAGCTTCATCATCGAGGAGGCGGTGCTGCTGCGCCGCACCGGCGGGGACGAGGTCACGCGGGAGCAGCTCGACCACCTCATCGAGTGCGCGCGGCTGTGGAACGTCGAGATCCAGATCATGCCGCTGCGCCAGCCCCACCACGCGGGCACGGACGGCCCGATGCAGCTGATGGAGACGCGGGAGCACAGGTGGCTCGGATACGCGGAGGGGCAGCAAACCGGCCAGCTCGTAGCCGGGCGGAAAGACGTCAGCCTGATGCAGATGCGCTATGCCAGGATGCGTTCGCAGGCCCTGTCCCCGGCGGACTCGGTCGAACTGTTGAAGCGGATGCGAGGAGAGCTATGAGCAGCGCAGGCGACGAGCTGAACTGGTTCAAGAGCAGCCACAGCGGTTCCCAGGGGGACAGCTGCGTGGAGGTCGCGTACCGCCCCGGAGCCGTGCACGTCCGCGACTCCAAGGAGGAGGACGGCCCGGTCCTCGCCGTCTCCCCGTCCGTGTGGGAGGACTTCCTGGGCCGCGCCGCTCGCTGAGGTGTGCGGCCGGGCCGTTCGGCAGGAAGCCCGTCCGGGTAGGGCCCGGACGGGCGCCCCACCGAACGGCCGTTCCCAGCCGGCGCGGGGCGGGCGGTCCGGGCGGTCCGGGCTACCGCGGCACGATCGGACGCCCGCCGCCGCGCCGCCGGCCGGCCTCGAAGGAGGCCAGGACGACGAGGGTGAGCGCGACGAGCGGAAGGGTGAACCACAGCATGACGGTGGTGAACCCCTCGAGCGCGTCGTGCTCGGTGGCCGCGAGCAGCAGGTAAGCCGTGTAGGCGGCGTAGAGGGCCAGGAACAGCGCACCCTCCCACCGGGCGATCGCGAGCCCGGTGAACGCGACCGGCAGCAGTGCGACCGAGGTGGCGATCATGAGCGGGATGTCGAGTGCGACCGCGGCCGGCGCCACCGGCACCCCGCCCGGGGCGATCACACCGGCCAGCCCCAGCACCACGCAGATGTTGAAGAGGCAGCTGCCCACGATGTTGCCCACCGCCAGGTCGCGCTCCCCGCGCCGGGCCGCGATCAGCGAGGTGGCCAGCTCGGGCAGCGAGGTGCCCACCGCCACCACGGTGAGCCCGATGACCAGACTGCTCACCCCGAACCCGGTCGCGATCCCGACCGCCCCCTCCACGAGCATGCGGGCTCCGACGGCCAGCAGGCCCACGCCGACCGCCACCGCCGCGAGTTGCGTCCACAGCGGACGCTGCGCGCCCTGTCCGGCGTCCGCGCCGGAGGGCCCGGAGCCGGCCTGCCGACGGCCCGTCACCAGGGCCAGCGCGGTGTAGCCGACGATGATGGCCAGCAGCAGCGCACCGTCGCCCGCGGTGACGGCGCCGTCCGCCGCCAGGGCGAGCAGCAGCACGGACACCCCGACGAGGATGGGCAGGTCCAGACGTACCAACTGGGACCTGACGGTCAGCGGCAGCACGATCGCAGAGGCGCCGAGGACGAGGAGCACGTTGACCATGTTGCTGCCCACCACGTTGCCGACGGCAAGGTCGGGTTCGCCGCTCAGAGCCGCGCCGAGGGTGACCGCCAGCTCCGGTGCGGAGGTGGCGAACGCCACCACCGTCAGGCCGATGACGAGCGGCGAGAGACCGAGCCGTGCCGCCAGCCCGGAGGCTCCGCGGACCAGCAGCTCCCCGCCGCCGACGAGCACGACCAGTCCGCCCGCCACCAGCACAACCTCGGCGATATCCACACCCCGCAGCGTAGGCAGCCGCCGGTGGGCCGTCGTGCTGCCGACCGCCGTGCCGTCCTTTCGCCGGGCCGAACTCACCCACTCGTCGGCCGACCGGCCCGCCCGGCCGCGGTGTGCGCGTACGGCCGTACCGCTCGCCGAGGAGTGCGGCCGGGCCGTTCGGTAGGGTGCCCGTCCGGGGGAGGGCCCGGAAGGGCGGCCACGGCCGCACAGCGCGTCCCATGACCACGGACGCGGGCACAGCCTTCCGACCCCGGCCCCGCGGAGCGGACCACGAAAGAGACGGGGGAGAGCCGATGACGGCCGACCACGCCATACCCGGAGCCGGAGCCGGAGGCAGCCCGCCGGGGAGTGACACGGTCATCGACGTACGCGGCCTGCGGATGCGCTACCGCACCCAGGACGTGCTCAGGGGAGTGGAGTTCACCGCCCGCCGGGGCGAGGTCCTCGTACTGCTGGGCCCGAACGGCGCGGGCAAGACGACCACGATCGAGGTCCTGGAAGGCTTCCGGATGCGCTCGGCCGGCGAGGTGACCGTACTGGGCGCCGACCCGGCCCACGGGGATGAGCGGTGGCGCGCGCGCCTGGGCATCGTCCTGCAGTCCTGGCGCGACCACGGCAAGTGGCGGGTGCGGGAGCTGCTGGAGCACCTGGGCGCCTACTACGCGCCGTACTCCACCGACCTCGTCCGGCGGCCGTGGGACACCGACGAGCTCATCGCCGCCATCGGCCTGACCGAGCAGGCGCACAAGCGGGTCGCGACCCTGTCGGGCGGGCAGCGCAGGCGCCTGGACGTGGCCGTCGGCATCGTGGGCAGGCCCGAGCTGCTGTTCCTGGACGAGCCGACGGCCGGCCTGGACCCGGAGGCCAGGAACGAGTTCCACGGCCTGGTGCGCGGGCTCGCGGACGAGAACACCACCGTCCTGATGACCACCCACGACCTCGCCGAGGCGGAGAAGCTCGCCGACCGGATCCTCATCCTGGCCGGCGGCCGGATCGTGGCCGACGGCCCGGCCGCGGAGCTGTCCCGGCAGGCGTCGGCCGAGGCCACCGTGCGCTGGACGCGGGACGGGAGACCCTTCGAGCAGTCGACGGCCGAGCCCACCCGGTTCGTCCGCCGCCTCTTCGAGGAGCACGGCGACGCGATCGGCGGGCTGGAGGTGCGCCGGGCGAGCCTGGAGGACACCTATCTGACGATGGTGCGGGAGCTGGAGGCGGGCCACGTCACCGGCGAGCGGGCGGCACACGCCTTCGGGGAGGCAGCGCGATGAACAACCCGGTGTGGTACGCGGCCAGGACGGGCCTGCGGCGCGGCTGGACGGAACTCAAGCAGACCTTCACCAGCGGCCAGGACGTGTTCGGGTACGTGCTCTGGACCGTCCTGCTCATCGTGCCGCTGTTCCTGGTCGGGGACGAGGCGCTGGAGGGCGCGGGCATCTCGGCGGGCGCGTTCATGCTGCCGAGCATGCTGGGGATGACGCTGGCGTTCACCGGGGTGATGACCACGGCGCAGCTGCTGGCGACCGAGCGCGAGGACGGCACGCTGCTGCGCGCCAAGGCCGTACCCCACGGCATGGTCGGTCATCTGGTCGGCAAGGTCGTCATGGTCTCGGGCACGGCCCTGGTCTCCATGGTGCTCCCCTTCGCCGTCGGCGTGTTCATGGTCGACGGGGTCGCCCAGCGCGGCGGGGGAGCGCTGCTGACGCTGGTGTGGGTGGTGCCGCTGGGCCTCCTGGCGACCCTGCCGGCGGGCGCCGTCATCGGCTCGCTCGTCACCAGCCCGCGCACCATCGGGCTGCTGATGCTCCCGGTGATGGGGCTGGTGGTGATCTCCGGGATCTACTTCCCGCTGACGGAGCTGCCCGAGTGGCTGCAGCTCGTCGCACAGGTCTTCCCCGTCTACTGGCTCGGCCTCGGCCTGCGTGCCGCGCTGCTGCCGGACGTGGCTGTCGCCGCCGAGATCGGCGAGTCCTGGCGATACCTGGAGACGGTGGGCGTACTGGGCGCCTGGGCGGTCGCCGGGCTCCTCCTCGCACCGCCCGTCCTGCGCAGGATGGCCCGCCGTGAGTCCGGGGCCGCGATGGCCGAGCGGCACCGCAAGGCGATGCAGCGGGTCGGCTGACGAGAGGCCCGCCTGCGACGGGCCGGGCGGTCCCGTCCTCCGCTCGGAGGGCGGGACCGCCGCGCGTCGCAGGCGGGCCTCCCGTCAGGGCGGTGGTTGTCTCGGTGCATGCCCGACTGGAACACCCTCTTCGCCCCCGGCGTCCCCCTTGTGGGGACCTTCCTGCGGGGCACGGTCACCTTCCTGCTGGATGGCGATGGTGCGCGTCGCCGGACAGCGCGAGGCCGGCGGCCTCGGGATCACCGACGTCTTCCTCGTGGTGCCGGTCGGCCAGGCGGTGGTCGCCCCAGGCCTGGTGGGGAAGAGCAGCTCCATCGCGGACGGCGTCCTGCCGGCCGCCACCGTCATCTGCTGGAGCCCGGCGCTGGACGCCGCCGCCTACCGGTGGCCCCGCCTGGCCCGCGTCAACAAGTCCCGCCAAGCGGTGGCGGCGTCCAGCAGTTTGCCCTCGTCCGCGTCCGGCCACCACATTCCGAGCGACTCGACCAGCCACTCCTCGGCCTCCTCGAACGCCCCCACCGGCCCCCACCGGCCCCCACCGGCGCCCGTCCCAGCCGGGCGGGGGCGGGGCCGGGCCGTCGGCTGTGCGAGTGCCCGCGGGAATCGGCGGAACGGCACCCGCGCGACCGGCCCGGTGCGATGATCACCGAGCGGCCCCGCACCCCGGCACGCCACACCCGGCGGCCCGGGCCGCACCGCGACAGCGGACCGATGGAAGGGAACCAGTGTGCGCAGACTCGTCTACTACGTCGCCATCACCCCCGACGGCTTCATCGCGGGCCCGGGCGGCGCGGACCCCACCGGCCCGAACGGCTTCTGGCCCCTCGCGGAGGACTACATCCGGCATCTGGTGGCCGAGTACCCCGAGACACTGCCCGCGCAGGCCCGGCAGGCGCTGTCCGTCACAGCGGAGGGCACACGCTTCGACACCGTGCTCGAAGGCAGACGCAGCTACGAGATCGGCCTGGCGGCCGGGGTCACCGACGCCTACCCCCACCTGCGTCATCTGGTCTTCTCCCGGAGCATGACCGAGAGCCCGGACCCGGCCGTCGAACTCGTCGCCGACGACCCGGTGGCCACCGTCCGGGAACTCAAGCGGCAGGACGGCAAGGACATCTGGCTGATCGGCGGCGCCGAACTGGCCGGCTCCCTCTACACCGAGATCGACACGCTGATCCTCAAGATCGCTCCGATGACCATCGGCGACGGGATCCCGGTGTTCTCCCGCAAGGCCTCCTTCGATCCGCGTGCCTGGACGCTCACCGACCACACGGTCCTCGGCAGCGGCGCGGTGATCCTCACCTACACGCGCGCCGCGGGCTGACACGCCCGGTGGCGCGAACCCCGGGGCGCGGGTGTGCGGAGGTGGGAGGGTGGGAGCCGACGGGGGCCGGTCAGCGCGCGTTGATCGGACGTTGACGAAACGTTGATCGGCGCCGGGCAGGCTTCCCGGCATGGCAATTGATTACTCCGGTCCGGTCGGGCAGCTGACCGGATGGTGGGAGCGCGCGCTGTGCGCGCAGATCGGCTCCGAGCCCTTCTTCCCGGAGCCGGGCAGAACTCCCGTGGACGCCAAGAAGATCTGTCAGTCGTGCGAGGGGCGCATCGAGTGCCTGGAGTACGCCCTCGCCAACGACGAGCGCTACGGGGTGTGGGGCGGGCTGTCGGAGGAGGAGCGGCGCAGACTCAGGCGCAGCGCCTGACGTCCGCGCGGAACGGGGGACGGGGGAACGGGGGAGGTTCGGCGCGGTGTCCGACGCGTTGTGGGGGCGCGTCAGGCACCGCGCCGCGCCGCGCGGTAGCCGTCCACGGCGTTCACGTAGGGCCGCAGGTGGGCGGCGAGTTCGCGGCCGATCAGCTCCGCGTCCGGCGCGGGGAGGGTCAGGATGGTGCGGCGCAGGCGGACACTCCAGGAGGCCGGGTCGGGGAAGACGGCCAGACGCGGCACCAGATCGCGCAGCACCAGGCCCTCGCGGTACGGGGCCAGGCCGTCGATGCGCAGGTCGCATCCCTCGGTGAAGGCGCGCTCGCCGAACCGGACCGGTTCGTCCAGGCTGCGGACCGGTCCGGCCACGCGGGCCCTCGCCATGACCCGGCCGAGGTCGCGGGTGGGGTTGCGGAAGCAGCCGCGCGTTGTGTAGAGCAGCACCTCGTCGCCCTCGGCCAGGGTGGCGGAACGGCCGGCGGGGAAGGCCATGCGCCGGGCGGTGACGACCCAGCTCAGGGCGTCCCGGTCGCCGATGATCACGAGGTGCGTCGCTGCCATGGGGAAACCCTAGCGGGGCGTACGGCCGGGAGAGCCGGATCAGTCGCCGGGCTCCCCGCCCACCAGATAGGTGCCGCCCGGGCGGTGGGGGGTCAGCTCCACCTGGACCCGGTGCGTGGTGTCCCGGCTGAGTCCGCCGCCCAGGTCGGCCGTGACGACGCCGATGCGCAGGCCGGTGCGGCCGCTGCCCTCGCGGCGGACCTGGACGGCCATCTCCAGGCACACCCTGTCCACGGTGAAGCGCGGTCCGTCGCCGGCGGCGTCGCCCTCGCGCTGCGCGGCCGCCAGGTCCGCGCGGACCTGGCGGATCACATCGGCCAGACCGATGTCACTGTCGTTGCCGCTGCCGCGGTCTTCCGAGCCCGTCATGCCCCAACTCCCCTGCCTGTTTCACCGGTTGACACCGGGAGACTACAGAGAGACGCGGCCCGGGCGTATGCTGCGGCTCCATGGGAGACCGCACGGGGGACGGTGTCGCACAGGGGACGCGCGGGATGCCGTGGCTGGTGCGCATCCGCTCGCAGGACACGCGCGCGGTCGTCGGCTCGGGTGTGCTGCTCGGCGGGGACACGGTGCTGACCTGCGCCCATGTGCTGCCCGACGGCACCTCCCCGGTCCTGGTGGAGTTCCCCGAGATCGAGGGGGCCGCCGGTTCCACGGCCACCGTCGCCGACGGCGGCTGGTTCCCCCGGCGGGGCGAGGACCGCGCGGACCTGGCCCTGCTGCGGGTGCACCGTCCGCCGCCCGGCGGCCACTCCGCGCCGCTGCTGCGGGCGGCGATGCGGGACATGCGGGTGGAGATGTGCGGCTACGCAGACTCCGTGCGGCACGCCCGGGGCGCGGCCCTCGCGGCCACGGTGAGCCTGCCGTTCGGCGAGCGCGTACAGCTCAACGTCGCCCCGGAGCACCTGCCGCGGCGCGGGTTCAGCGGCGGCCCGGTGCTGGACATGGGCGACCCGCCCGGCGTGCTGGGCGTCACGGTCACCGCGTCCGCCGAATCCGGGGGGATCGCGCCGCTGACGATGGCGCACATGATCCCCGTCGAGACCGTCCTCAAGTACCTGCCCGAACTGGACGACCGGGTCGAGGGCCCGCCGGGCGTCGAGCCCTCAGTGGTCCGGGGCGGCCCGCCCGCGCGGCTGGACGAGCCGGACTACGCGGAGCGGCTCGCCGCCTGGCTGTCGGACCGGGGCCGGGCGCGACCCCCGGTCTACGTCACCGAGGTCCGGCCCGGCTCCGGCCGCGACCGCACCCTGCGGCGCGCCCTGACCCTGGCCGACCGGGAGCTGTCGGCGGACGCTCCGGCCGCGGGTTCCACCGACCCCGGGTCCACCGTGCCCCCGGTCGGCAGCCTCGACCTGGCCGTCGACGTGCGGGGCGCGGCGCCGGAGAAGGCGGCCGTCCGGATCGCCGAGCGCATGAACCTCAGGGAGAGCGGCCCGGCGCGGGCCCTGGAGCGGCTGCGGGGGTTGCGCACGCCGCTGACCGTCGCGCTGCTGGGCGTGGACGAGTGCGCCGACCCGGCCCGGCTGCTGGAGCTGTGCGGGGAGTTCGCCGAACGCGGTTGCCGGCTGCTGCTGGTCTTCCACCGGACCGGCACCCGGATCGGCCGGCGGGCCGAGGAGGACCTGGCGCTGCGCCACCGCACGGGAGCCCTGGCGGGCCGGCTGGAGGCGCTCGACGCGCGCCTGCGGGACCTGGCCCGCGCCAGGGCGCGGCTGTCGGGGGTGGACTACCCCGGCCCGGCCGTGACCCGGCTGCACATGGACCTGGCCTGGCTGCGGCACGCCCACCGCACCGGCGCCGACCTGGACCGGTCCCGGCTTCCCGGGGCGCTGGAGGAGCTGCGGCACCGTACCGACCGGGCCGAGCGGGCGGTGGAGTCCGCGTGGGAGGCGGCCGAGCGGGGATACGGGCGGCGGGCGGAGCTGCGAGGGGAACTGCGGGCCTACCGGCGGCTGGCCGTCCAGCACGGCCGGATCGAGGACGTCGCGCTGGACCGGGAGTACCGGGCGGCCCACGACGCGCTGCACGCGGGCCCTTTCGAGGCGGAGATCGCGGCGCGGGCGGTGACCGGTTACACGGCCGCGGTCCGTCGTGCGCTGGGCTGGCCGCCGGAGGCGGGGGGCGCCGGGGCGGGCGGTGCCGAAACAGGCGGTGCCGAAGTGGACGGCCCGGAGGCGGGGGCCCGCGAGGCGGAGGGGGAGCGGCGGTGAGCGGGCGCGGCGCGGCGGGCCACCCGGGGCACCACACCGGCCACGGCACCGGCCACGGCGGACCGGCCGACGAGCGCCGCCGGCTGCTGGCCCTGCCCACGCTGCCGCCGCCCGGCGACCCGGCCTCCCTCGTCCTGACCGACCCCGTACCGCCCCTGGACGGCCGCCCCTGCGGCAAGTGCGGCAACCCGGTCGGTAGGCCCTACCGGGGCATGCCCGCCCGCCACGAGGGCTACTGCCCCCGCTGCGGCACCCGCTACTCGCTGCGCCCCCAGCTCGCGGAGGGGGAGCTGCTCGACGGCGGGCGCTACGAGGTGCGCGGCCCGCTGGCCCACGGCGGCCTGGGCTGGGTCTACCTGGCGGCCGACACCCGGCTGCGCGACCGCCCCATCGTCCTCAAGGGCGTGCTCAACCCGCACGACGACGAGGCGCGGGAGAGCATGCTGGAGGAACGCAACCAGATGATCGCCGTCGGCCACGAGTCCATCGTCCGCATCCTCGACTACGTGCACCACCGGCCCGGCGACGGCGGGATCGACGCCGACTACATCGTGATGGAGTACGTCGGAGGCAAGTCCCTCCAGGAGATCCTGGACGAGACCGCGCGGGGCCTGCGTCCGCTCGGCCCCGACGAGCCCCTGACCCTGGAACACGTCGCCCGCTACGGGTGCCAGATCCTGGACGCCCTGGCGGCACTGCACGAACAGGGCCTGGTGCACTGCGACATCAAGCCCGCCAACGTCATCCACCGCGGCACCCGCGTGGTCCTCATCGACCTGGGCGGCGCGCGGCGGCCGGACGGCTCCGCCCGCCGCGCCCCCGTCATCACCCCGGACTACGCGGCGCCGGAGGTGAGGGCCGGCGGCGGGCCCACCGTCGCGCACGACCTCCACACCGTCGGCCGGACCCTGGAGGAGCTGGCCGGGGCGGCCGTGGACGGTACCCCCGGCGCCCCCGGTACCCCCGGCGCCTCCGGCACTCCAAGTGGTCCCGGCACCGGGCTGGGGCACATCTCCTTCCACCGGCTGGTGGAGCGCGCCACCGACCGGGACCCCGCGCGCCGTTTCTCCTCCGCCGCCGAGATGTCCCTCCAACTGGAGGGAGTGCTGAGGGAGTTGCTGTCGCTGCGGACGGGACGTCCCCACAATCGGCCCTCCGATGTCTTCGAGCCCGCCCCCACCCTCCTGGACGCCGGCCTCGGCGCCGTGCCCGGACTGGAGAACTGGCTGGGCCGCCGGGCCAGGGACTACCGGCGTACCGTCACCGCACCCGCCCTGTGCCCGGGCCGGCCCACCCCCTCCGCCGTCGCCGCCGGACTGCCCGCCCCGCTGCCGCGCCCCGACGATCCGGCCGCGGTCCAGCTGCGCATGCCCGAACCGCCCGGTCCACGTGCGGTCGTACGGCAGCTGGAGAGGTTCCTGGGCGGGGACGGCCCGGGCACGAGCGCGGAGGTCCGGCTGCGGTTGTGCCGGGCCCATCTGGCGGCGCGGGAGGCCCTGCCACCAGAGCACACCAGGGACCGCGGCAGGGAACTGGACGGAGCGCGGCGGCATCTGCGCGAGGCGGAGGCGGCCCTGGGCGCGACGCCGGACGAGCGGCCCGCCCCGGACTGGCGCATCGCCTGGCACCGCGGCCTGCTCCACCTCGCAGGGGGCGAAGTGGAGCGGGCCGAGGGGCACTTCGCCGAGGTGTACGGCGCGCTGCCGGGCGAGTACGCCCCCAAGCTGGCGCTCGGCCACTGCGCCGAGCACCGCGGTGAACCGGAGCGGGCCGAACGCTTCTACCACGCGGTGTGGCGGCGCAACCCGCAGCAGGGCAGCGCCGCCTTCGGCCTGGCCCGGGTCCATCTGGCCCGGGGCGACCGCGAACGCGCCACCGAGGTGCTCGACGGGGTGACGCCCACCTCGCGGCACTACGAAGCCGCCCGGATCGCGGCGGTGCGCATCCGCGCCGCCCGGCTGGCGCCGGAGCCCGGGGGCCGGCCCGGCGGCCTGCCCGACTGGCGCGGCCTGGCCGCCGTACGGGAGGAGCTGCCCGCTCTGGAACTCGACGGCGGCGCGGGCGTCGGCCCCGAACGCACCCGGCTGACCGCCGAGATCCGCGAGTGGGCGCTGGACTGGATCCAGCGGGTCGCCGGCGGCGCGGGCGGCGGTGCGGACGACGAGGACGGCGGACGGGCGGAGGACCGCGCGCGCCTGGCGGAACTGACCGGCGAGCTGTTCGGCGGAGGCCCGGGCAGGCCGCCCACCGAGCGCGGACTGCGCACGCTGCTGTCGTGGTCCTTCCACGATATGGCCCGGCTGCCCGGCACCACCCCGGAGCAGCACGAACACCTCGAGGACTGCTCCAACGCGGTCTTCCCCCGCACCTGGTTCGTCCGCCCGTCCGGCCGGAAGAACCCCCGGACGAGCAGGGAGCCGGCCCGATGACCGACGCCGTGCGGGACCCCGCCACCGGGGCGGCGGGCGGAACGGTCCCCGGCCGCCCGCGCGTGGACATGACGGTGGAGACCGTCCACGAGCAGTACGTCCCCGGCCGAAGCGGCGCTCCCGGCGGCGGCCACGAGGTGCAGGTGATGGTGAGGATCCGGGTGCGGGGGCTGGAGGCCACCGCTCTGCGCCACCCCCCGGAGCGCTCCGAGGTGATCGTCATCGACTGCTCCGGCTCCATGGGACACCCTTCCGTGCAGAAGATCGCCGCCGCCCGCAGGGCGGCCGCGGCGGCGATCGAGATGCTCCCGGACGGCACCCACTTCGCCCTGGTCGCGGGCACGGACACGGCCCGCGTCGTCCACCCGCGGTGCGATCCGGCCTCGCCCGCCACCGTCGCGGCCTCGCCCGCCTCCCGGGCCGACGGAGCCCGCGCGGCCCTCACCCTGGAGGCCCACGGCGGTACCCGTATCTCCTCCTGGCTGTCGCTGGTCCACACACTGCTCACCGCGCGCCCCGGCACCGCCTTCCGGCACGCCCTGCTGCTGACCGACGGCGTGGACCAGCACGGCCGGGCCGGGGAGCTGCGGCGCGTCCTGGACGACTGCGCGGGCGAGTTCGAGTGCGACGCGCTCGGGATCGGCGAGGGCTGGGACGCCGAGCAGCTCAGGGAGATCGCCGACCGGCTGCGCGGGCGCGTCGAGGCGGTCGTCGACGACCCTCCGGACACCGACGGCCCCCGGGGCACCGGTGGCGGCGAGGGGCTCGGCGAGCAGCTCACCCGCCTCTTCCGGGAACTGGTCGGAGCCTCCACGCGCAGGAGGCTGTCCCGGCTCACCGTGGCCGTGCACACCGGCCCTCAGGCGTCGGTCGTCCTCTTCCGCCAGGTCAACCCGGCCGTGCTGGACCTGACCGGCACCGCCGTCCGCGACGGCGACCGGACGCTCCTGCCCACCGGGGCGTGGGGCGAGGAGACCCGCTGGTACGAACTGAGGCTGCGCGTGGACCCCGGCCACCCGTCCGTCCGCGAGACCGGGGAGGCACGGATAGCCTCCCTGGGGCTGGACGCCGACGCCGCCGCGGGCGTGGTGCTGCCGAGCGAGGAGCGGATCACCGTCCGGTGGGTCGGACAGGCGCCGCCGACCGATCTCGGCGTGGCCGGACGCCACTTCCGGCGCTACACCGAGCTGGAGGAGGCCACCCGCGCCGGCTGCGCCGCCCTGGGCCGGCACGACGTCCCCTCCGCCGAGCGGGAGCTGGGACGAGCGGTGCGCCTGGCGTACGAGCTGGGCGACGCCTCGCACCTGGCCCGGCTGCGCGCGCTGGTGACCGTGGAGAACGCCGCCGTCGGCCTGGTGCGCGTCCGCGACGCCGTCGACCCCGGCCATCTGCGGACGCTGATAGCCAGAAGCAGCCGCACCGCGCCCCCGCCCGGGGCGGGCGGCGGCGAGCCTCCGCCCCCGGGCGCACCCGGGGACGGCGCGCCCGGAGAGGCCGGCGCCGGGCACAGCGAGAAGCCGCCCGTGCGCTGCCCGCGGTGCGCCGCGTGGGTGCGCCCGGAGCGGTTCTGCGAGAGCTGCGGGCGCCCCCTGGGGGAGGACCGGTGATCGGCACCCGGTGGCTGCTGGTGCTCCAGCTGGTCTCGCTGGTGGTACTGGCCCTGCTCGCCGCGGCCGTGCTGTTCGCCGCGTACGACGACACCCACCGCCGCCCCGGCGCAGTCCGGGACCGGACGGCGCCGGCCGTGCTGGAGGTCGCCGCCGCCCGCGGCGCGCTGGTCAACGCCCACCTCGCCGCCCGCGACCACCTGGCCTCCGAGCTGGTCGACGGCACCGGCACCGACGAGGCGTACCGCACCTACATGGTGGCGGCCACCCAGAGCCTGTCGCAGATGGCCGACCGGCAGGTCGCGCAGGAGGAGGGCAAGCGGGAGCTGAGCACCGTCATCGCCCTGCTGATGGTCTACCAGGAGGCCATCGGCCGGGCGATCGAGCACGCGCAGGACGAGGCGCTGAGCCGGGCGTGGCGCGCGAGCGCCGACACCATCATCAACCGGGGGGAGACCGGCATCCTCGCGCGGCTCGACGGCCTCCAGCGCGACCAGCTCCGGCGGCTGGGGGAGCAGACGGAGTTCACCGAGGCCCGGCGGGAGCTGTGGTGGTGGGTGGAGAAGGCTCCGCTCGTGCCGCTGCTGGCGCTGGTCGTGGTGCAGTGGCAGCTCCAGCGGCGCTTCCCCCAGCGGCTGAACCCCTTCCTGCTGCTGGCCTGCGTCGTCCTGCTGGCCTCCTGGCTGCCGGTGCGGTGGGCCGCGGACACCCAGAAGGGTCTGGACGAGGCCCGCCGGGAGCTGGTGGCGGTCGCCGAGCCGCAGCAGGGGGCGAAGGCACGCGGTGAACTGCCCCGAGGGGAGCCGGAGGAGACCAGGGCCGCCATCACCGGCGCGCGCACCCGGGTCGAGGGGCTCCTGGACGAGACGTCCGGGAGCGGGCGGCGGGCCGGTCTCATACCGGCCGGGGGCGCCGCGGTCGCGCTGCTGTCCTGGGCCGGGCTGCAGCGGCACCTGAGCCAGTACAGGTTCCGGCCGTGAGGGGCGGGCGCGTGACGGGCGGACGTATGGGGCGCGCGTGTACGAGGAGCGTGCGCGGGGCGCGTACGGCCACGCTCGGCGCGCTGTCCCTGCTGCTGGCGCTGGCGGGCCCGGTGGGCTGCGCCGGGGACACCGCGGAGCCCCGCCGCACCCTGACCGTCCTCGGCCCGTGGACGGGGGCCGAGCAGCAGCCCTTCGAGGAACTGCTGGGCCTGTTCGAGGCCGAGCACGGGGTGTCCGTCGAGTACCAGGGCACCACGGCGAACCGCGAGGTCCTGCTCTCCGGCCTGCTGGCCGGCGACCCTCCCGACATCGCGGTCCTGCCCGTCCTCGGCGATCTGGTCGACTACGAGCGCGAGGGCTTCCTGGAGCCGCTGGAGAAGGGGGTCGTGGACGAGGAGGAGTACGACGGCGGGCCCTGGCTGGCACAGCCGGCCGGGATGGAGGAACGCCACTGGATTCCGGTGAAGGTCGATCTCAAGAGCATCGTCTGGTACCGCAAGGGCACGGAACCGGACCTCGTGCGCGCGGACGCGGACCGCTGGTGCGTCGGCATGGGCTCCGACGCCACCTCCGGCTGGCCCGGCAGCGACTGGATCGAGGACATCCTCCTCCAGAGGTCGGGCCCCGAGGTCTACGAGGACTGGGTGACCGGTGAGATGGCGTGGACGGACGGCCCCGTGGTGGAGGCGTGGGAGGTCTGGGGCGAGTTCATGTCCGGTGGCGGCGGAAGGGCGGCCCGCGAGGCGCTGGCCACCGACTACCGCGGCCCGGAGGGCGGCGACGGACTGCTCTTCGGCACGGGCCCGGGCGGCGGCTGCGACCTGGAGCACCAGGGCAGCTTCGCCCGCCACCTGTACGGCCCCAGGGCACCGGAGGCCGACTTCGTCCCCTCGCCCCGGCTGCTGCCCGGGGCCGCCGACCGCGACGGCCGCGACCGGGAGGTCTCCGCCGACTTCGCGGCGATGTTCCGCGAGAGCCCCGAGGCGCAGGACCTGATGCGCTTCCTGGCCTCCCGCAGGGCGCAGCGGGTCTGGGCGAAGGACGAACCGGCCTGGGCCAGGGGCGAGATCCCCTTCTTCTCCGCCCACGAGGACGTGGGTGAGGAGAGGTACCCCGCCGCCGGCGGCGGGGACACCGTCAGCCGCCGCATAGTGCGGGAACTGGAGGAAGCCCGGCGGCTCTGCCTGGACGCCTCGGACGTCATGCCGCCCATGATCCGCCGCGTCTTCCACGAGAAGGTCCTGGAATTCCTCGCCGACCCGGGGCAGGACCCCACCGGGCTGCTGGAGCGGATCCAGGAGGTCCAGGAGGAGTCCGGGCGGCAGTACGTCCAGCGGTTCCGGCGGAAGCCGGACCGGCTGGACCAGGTCTGCCGGTGACCGGCCGCCCCTTGTGCCGTCCACCTCGCCCCGGGCTCCTCACACCGCGCCCCGCCCGGCCTCCACCTCCCGCAGCGCCCGCGACAGCGCCAGCAGGCGCTCCACGTCGGCGTCCAGGTCGCCCTCGGCCGGTACGGCCACGGGCACCGCGCGGGTGGAGGCCGGACGGCCCGCGGCATGAGCCCTCAGCGCCTCTCGCAGCCGCCACGCGAGCCGTTCCTCCGGCGGCATCGCGCCACCGCCCCCGTCGCCGCCCCCTTCGCCGCCCCCGTAGCCTCCGCTGTCGCCGGGCGCGGCGAGGTAGGGGCTGATGCGGACCAGTCCGTCGCGGCACTCGATGACCCGCCGGTAGTAGCGGCGGTGCACCCCGCGCGGGCCCAGCGCGTCACGCCAGGGCCGCGCCGGCACCCGGTGCAGCGCGTCCTCGGGGAACCGCCGGTGCAGCGCCGTCCACAGCGGTTCCAGCCCGCGGTACGCCCGCAGGTGCCGCCACCACACGCGCAGTGCGGTCAGCCGCATCACCGCGGCCGGGTAGGTGACGCCGGCCAGGATCAGCACGATGCCCGGCAGCAGGAAGAACACCGCCGCGAACCAGCCCAGCGTCGTCTCCGCGGCGCCCGCGGTGTCCAGCGAGGCGGGCGCGCCGTCGCCCCCGGCCCAGCGCATCAGTACCGCCGGGACGAACAGGGCGTCGGCCACGACGATCGCGGCCATGCCGAGCGAGGTGATCCGCAGCCCGCGCGCCAGCCGGGGCTCGGCGACGCGCGCGTGGCGCCGGGACCACATCCAGCCCAGGGCGAAGCCGACGGCGAGATACAGGTCGGCCGTCACGAAGAACACCGCCACGCCGGTGACGGTGTGGTCCCGGGTGCGGGTGCCCTCGGGGGCGGCCGCCACCGCGGCGATGAGGACGGCCACCGCGCCCATCAGCGCCAGTGCGTACCAGCCGGCGCGTCTGCGGGCCCGTGCGGGCTCCAGCGCGGAGAAGAGGTAGAAGCAGACCATGCAGTTGACCGCGGTCAGCACCAGGATGTGCTGGATCAGCCGGGACGTCATGGGCGCCAGCCCCAGGAACACCTCCTCGCGGTCCGCGGCCAGCCCGAAGGGGTACGCCGCGGCCCAGCAGGCGATTAGCCCGGTCACCGCCCACAGCGGAACGTCGCGCGGCGCCCGCGCCAGCCGGCGGGCCATCCAGGCCAGCACCAGGAGCGAGCCCACTCCGTACAGGGTCAGCAGCAGGCTCACAGCCACCCCAGCCGGTCGCCGAGGGCGGCGCCGATACGCTCCGCGGCGGCTCCGGCGGACGACCGCGGGGCCACCTGGTCCAGCACCGAGGCCCACTCCAGGATGATCGTGGCCACCGTCTCGGCCTCCCGCTCCTGCGCGCTGTCGTAGGAGGTGCGCCGCAGCGCCCGCCGTACCGGGCCCGGGTCGAGGTCGAGGTCGGGGATCTCGCCGGGCGCGAGGTGCTCGGTGCCGCGGCGCAGCGCGGTCAGCAGCTCCTCCTCGTGGCGGTCGGGGCGGCCGCCGCCGTGGTCGGCCAGCATGTGGCCGAGTTCGTGCAGGACGATGTGGCGCTGGTGGGCGCCGCTGGTCTGCCGCTGGTAGACGATGTAGTCGGCCGCGGGGGCGCCGATCCACATGCCGAACGGGCCCGGAACGGGGATCGGGTGCGGCACGAGCCTCAGGGGCCTGCCGCGCCGCAGCTCCACGCGGCGGCAGAGTTCGGTCACGTCCAGGGGCGGCCGGATGCCCAGTTCGTTGAGCAGCCGTCTGCACCGCCGGCGCAGTTCCCGTTCCTTCACTGAGCGGTCCCCTCGTGCGTCGTGGGCGGTCGCGGCCGCGGCTCCGGTGGGGTGCGGGCCGTGCCGGAACCGGGCCGGAGTGGCGCCGGCCGTCCACCGGAAGTCCGGCACCGCATGCCGCCCACCCGTGCGCGATCCGGCCGGGACGGGCGACTGGCCGGCGGCAACGGCCGCTGCCGGCACAGAGGTTGGCAGGAAGAAGGGGGGAGAGTCCAGCGAAGGGGGTGATGCACCGTGCAGGTACCGGAGCCGGCCGGGCGAACCGGAATCAATGCCCCCATCGTCTCCGGAAGCGGACCGCTGGCATTCGGCCGACTTCCGGCGCCATGAATATCAGATACGCATATGCCCTATCGGGTGGGACGTCGCATCGACATTGGTCCACCCCAATGACGATGCAGCGTGCGGCACCGGCGCCGGGCTCCCGGGTGGCACCACGGGGGCGCACACGGACGATTGCGCTCCGGTGAATTCCGGTCACGGAAGGGCGAACGACGCCCGACGACTTGGCCCGGAGGCGTTCACACGGCCCGGGGATGGCGCACCATATCGGTGGGCGTCCGAAGCGCCGGGAAACTCCTGCGGGAGCCCGGCCGGGCCGGCCGCCCGCAGTGCCCGCCGTACGCCGTCCGGGGAGGGGAGCCCCGGGTACCGCGGCCACACCACAAGGGGAGTCAGTCCGCGCGGACACCGGCACCGCCGGGGCGTTCGCGCGCTTCGACACCGGGCGGCACCGCAGGCACGGGGCCGTCCTGGGGGGAGAACGTCCGATGAGGCATGCGATCCGTACCGCCGCGGCCTGCCTGGCCGCGGCCCTGCCGATGGTGCTCACGACGGCGCCGCCGGCCGCGGCGGAGGAACCCGCGCCCCGCATCGACCTGCGCGTCCTGGTCGTCGACGACGGCGGACCCGCCGTCGACGCGATCGCCGCGGCGCTGCGCGACGCGGGTACGCCCTACACCACCGTCGACCTCGCCGACGACGACCGGCCGACCGTGGACGAGGACTTCCTCGGCGACACCGTGGACGGCCGCCCGCGCGCCAGGTACCAGGGCGTGGTGCTGCCCAACGAGAACCCCTTCGGCGCCGGCTCGGCGGAGATGGCCGCACTCGCCGCGTACGAGGCGGAGTTCGGCATCCGGCAGGTGGACGCCTACACCTACGCCGGTCCCGCCGTGGGCCTGGACCCGGCGCAGGAGACGGGCTACGCCGGCCCCCTGGACGGCGAGACGGCGCAGGTCACGGAGGCGGGCAGGGACGGGCCGTTCGGCTACCTCGACGGGAAGGTGCCGTTCGAGGACAACGACCCGCAGGTGGACGAGAGTTACGGCTACCTGTCGGTGCCGCTCGCCGACCCGCCCGAGGGCGCCTCCTTCACCTCGTACGTCGACGCCCCCGTCCCGGGCGGTCAGGAGCGCGGCTCGCTGGTGGGCGAGTACACCCACGACGGCCGCAGCGAACTGGTCGTCACCTTCGTCTACAACCGCCACCAGCAGCAGTACCGGCTGCTGGCCCGCGGCATCGTCGCCTGGCTCACCCAGGGCGTCCACCTGGGCGTGGACCGCAACCACTTCGCCGTCCACGTCGACGACGTGTTCGCCGCCGACGACCGCTGGCACACCGAACTGAACTGCACCCCGGGCGACGTGGACTGCGGCGGGGCCGACGACGGGCTGGAGACCGACCCGATCCGGATGACCGAGGCGGACGCCGCGCACGCCGCCCAGTGGTCGGCCGACCGCGGCTTCACCCTGGACATGGCCTTCAACGGCGGCGGCAGCGACCTTCACCGCTCCGAGCACGGCTCCGATCCGCTCGCCGCCCGGATGCTCGCCGACCAGGCCTCGCACCGCTGGATCAACCACACCTACAACCACCTCTTCCTGGGCTGCGTCCAGGACGTGACCGTCGTGCCGTGGCGGTGCGCCACCGACGAGGAGGGGCAGACCCGCTGGGAGAGCCGGGCCCTGATCACCACCCAGATCGACAACAACCTCTCCTGGGCCGACCGCAACAACCTGGCCGTCGACGAGCGGGAACTGGTCACCGGCGAGCACTCCGGCCTGGTCACCCTGCCGCAGCAGCCGCAGGACAACCCCAACCTGGCCCCCTCGCTCACCACCACCGGGGTCACCTGGATCGCCTCCGACGCCTCCCGCGAGGCCGCCCAGCGCCCCCTCGGCCCCGCCCTGACCGTGCCCCGGTACCCGATGAACATCTTCTACAACGCCGGGCGCACCGCCGAGCAGGTCGACGAGTACAACTGGATCTACACCCGGCGCTCCGACGGCGGCAGCGGCCTGTGCGAGGACTCGCCGGCCACCACCACCTGCCTGGACGCCCCGCTGGACATCTCCACCGGCTACGAGTCCCACATCGTGCCCCTGGAGGCGCGGATCGCCCTGCGCCATGTGATGGGCAACGACCCGCGCCCGCACTTCATCCACCAGTCCAACCTCGCCGAGGACCGCATCGCCTACCCGGCCCTGGACCGGATCCTGGACGACTACGCGGACCTGTTCGCCGGGAACACCCCGATGGTCAGCCTGCCGATGAGGGACATCGGACAGGAGATGCGGCAGCGCGCGGCCTGGCGCGCGGCGCTGGACGCCGGGGAGATCACCGCCCACCGCACCGGCTCCACCGTGACCGTCGACGCCCCCGCCGGGCTGCACGTCCCCCTCACCGCACCGGAGGGGACCGTGCAGCGGCTCGACGGCCTCGACGACTCCGCCCCGGCCTTCGGCGAGCCCTACGCGGGCCTGCGCACCGGCTGGGCCGAGCCCGGCGGCGACGGGCGCACGGTCCTCGACCTGCCCGGCGCTCCCGGGGAACCCCAGGAGCCGGACGCCCCGCAGGAGCAGGACCCCCGCTGCCTTCCGGAACTGCTGAGCCTGCTGGACCTCCTCGGCCTCCTGGAGGAGGTCTGCGGACTGCTCACCCCGGACGCCCAGGGGTTCAGGGACCCCGCCGGGCAGACCGAGGTGCCCGCCGGAACCACGGACCCCGTGCCCTACGGCCCCGGGGACACCGCCGCGCGCTGACCCGCCCGTGACACCGGACCGCTCGTTTCCCCACCCTCCTGGAGACAACGAACCGCCATGCACAGGCAGCCGGCCGGACCGCGCTTCGGCACCCCCTCGGTGACCCTGCTCACCGAGGGCACCTATCCCCACAGCCACGGCGGAGTCAGCGTGTGGTGCGACCAGTTGGTCAACGGCATGCCCGACGTGGACTTCCGCGTCATCGCCGTCACCGGCACCGGGCGCGAACGCCCGGCCTGGCGGACGCCCGCCCACGTACGGCGGACGCACACCCTGCCGCTGTGGGGTCCGCCCCCGCCCGGCCGGGCCCCGCGCGGCCGGGAACTGCGCCGCTTCCTCACCGCACTGGAGGAATTCCTCCTCGCCCTCCTCGACCCCGAGTCCGAGGGACTGTTCCCCGCCGGACTCCACGCGATGGCCGGCTACGCCTCCCGGGGCGCCCTCTCGCCCGCCCTGCGCACCGAGGCCGCCGCCCGCGCCCTCGCCCGCCTGTGGAACCGGCCCCGCCTGACCACCGCCGCCGCCCGGCCGACCCTGCACGACGCGCTGACCGGCGTCGACCTGCTGGAGCACGCCCTGCGCCCGCTGGCCGCGCCCCCGGTCACCGACGGGGTCGCCCACGCGGTCAGCGGCGGACTGGCCACCCTGCCGGCCCTGGTGGCCCACCACCGCCACGGCGTACCGTTCCTGCTCACCGAGCACGGCGTCTACCTGCGCGAACGCTATCTGGGCAGCCGCGCCGAACCGTACCGCTGGCCGGTCAAGGCACTGCTGCTGGGCCTGTACCGGCTGCTGGCCGAGGAGGGCTACCGGTGCGCCGCGCTGGTCACCCCCGGCAACCGCTACAACCGGCGCTGGGAGGAGCACGGCGGCACCCCGCCGGAGCGAATACGCACCGTCTACAACGGCGTCGACCCCACCGCGTTCCCGCCCGCCGGACCCGAACCGGAGCAGCCGACGCTGAGCTGGGCCGGGCGCATCGACCCCATCAAGGACCTGGCCACCCTCATCCGGGCCTTCGCCCTGGTCAGAAAGGAGATCCCCGCCGCCCGGCTGCGGGTCTTCGGCGGCACCCCGCGCGGCGCGGAGGCGTACCGGGCGAGCATGGAGGCCCTCGCCGCCGAGCTGGGGGCGGCCGGGGGCGTGACCTTCGAAGGGCGCGTGGAGGACATCCGCGACGCCTACGCCGCCGGGAACGCGGTGATGCTCTCCAGCGTCAGCGAGGGCTTCCCCTTCACCCTGATCGAGGCCATGTCCTGCGGACGCGCCACCGTCTCCACGGACGTGGGCGGAGTGCGCGAGGCGGTGGGGGAGTGCGGGCTGGTCGTACCGCCGCGCGACCCGGAGGCCATGGCGCGTGCCGCGCTGCGGCTGCTGAGGGACCCCGGCGAGCGGGCGCGGATGGGCGAGGGCGCCCGGCTGCGGGTGATCGAGCAGTTCACCCTCCGGCAGACCATCAGCGCCTTCCGCGACATCTACCGCGAACTCGCCTTTCCCGGCAGGGAACCGGGAGCGCAGGCGCCGGCCATGGCACTGGCCGCGGGAGCCTCGGGAGGCGCCCGGTGAGCGGGACGCTCAGACTCGTCCCCGGCGCGCCCCCGCCACCGGGGTCACCCGGCCGCACCGCCCCGGCCGCCCGGAGCCGGCGGCGGCCGAGCTGGGCGGACGACCCGCTGGACACGCTGGCCGAGGAGCTGGCCGAGGTGTGCGCCGCGGCCGTCCACCCGGACGAGATCGCGGCCCATCTGGAGTCCGAGGGCCTGACCGGCGAGCAGATCCAGCGCCGCTACGGCCGCCGCGACACCTTCGAGGCCGCCGCCGAACTGTTCGCCCGGGTGCCGCGCGCCTTCCCCGAGCCCCCGCCCGCCCCCGACCCGTGGCGGGGAGATCCGGGCACCGCGCTGCTGCGCGGCCTGGTGTTCACCCTCCCCGGTCTCGGCTACGCGCTGGCCGCACCCTTCCTCACCGGGCCGCCGGACCGGCTCGGCCTCCCGGCCGGCACGGGCGCGCTGGCCGCCTCCGCGCTCGCGGCCTGGGCCTGGAACCAGGCGCTCGCCCACCGCGCGTACGCCGCCCTGGCGGCGGGCGGACGCGCGGCGGCGGGGCGGGTACTGCGGACGGGCGCACCGGCGGGGGTGCCCATCGCCCTGGCGGCGGCCCTGGCGGCCGCGGCGCCACTGCCGGCGCCCGGCGCCGCGCTGCTCTTCGCGGCGGGCCAGGCGGTCTACCTGGCGGCGGCCACCGTCCTGCTCGTCCTGGGCCGGGAACGGCTGCTGCTGCTCGCCCTGCTGCCCCTGGCACTCGGCGCGGCGGCGCTGCCGCTGCTGCCGCCGGAGGCCGTACCGGCGGCGGTGCAGGCGGTGGTGAGGGCCGCCCTGCCGGCCGTCGCCGTCTGCGCGGCGGTGGCGGCGGCGGCGCGCGAGACCGTACGGGCCGTACGCGAGGGGACGGGGGCGGGCGGCGCGGCGGCGGCCGGTGCGGCGGACGGCACGCTCCCCGCGCGGCGGGCGTCCGTGCCCTACGGACTCTTCGGCCTGGGCTGCGGGGTGCTGACCGCCCTGGCCGCCCTGGGCGGGACGCTGTGGCACGGCGCGGGCGCGGCTCCGGCCGGACCCGTGGTGGTCGCCCTCTCCCTCAGCATGGGCGCGGCCGAGTGGCTGCTGTACCGCTGCCGCTCCCTGGCGCTGGCCGCCCTCGCCCGCAGCTCCACCGCCGCCGGCCTGCGGTGGCGGGCAGCCGGGGCGCTGGGGCTGTGCCTGGCCGGCTACCTCGCCGCCCTGGCCGCCCTCGTCCTGGCCACCGCCGCGCTGTGGCCGGGCGGACCGCCCGCCGACCCCGCCCGGCTGCCGGCCGTCCTCGCCCTCGGCGCGGTGCTGTGGACCGGGCTGCTGCTCCAGGCCTTCGGCGCCGCCCGGACCCCGGCGGCGGTGACGGCGGCCGCCGCCGCGTTCTGCGCCGCCGCACCGCTGTGGCTCCACCCCGGACCGCCCGGGCCGGACACCGTCCTGGCGGCCGTCTGCGCCACCGCCGCCCTCGTCCTGCTCGCCACCGCCGCGGCACTGCTCGGCCGGATCACCACCCACCGCTGACCCGCCCGCACCACCGCTTCACAGCCGAACGTCGGCCCGGAAGGAAACGGAGCACGTCCATGAACACGCCCGCATCCGCAACCGCAACCACGCCCGAAACCACGCCCGCACCAGCCCCCGCCCCCCGGACGGCCGCGGTCACCGGCGCGGAGGGATTCATCGGATCGCACCTGGTCGAGGCGCTCGTCGCCGCCGGCCACCGGGTGCGCGCGATGGTCCAGTACAACTCCTTCTCCTCCTTCGGCTGGCTGGAGACCCTGCCGAAGGAGGTGCTGGAGGAGGTGGAGATCGTCCTCGGCGACGTCCGCGACCCCGGCTCGGTGAACGGACTGGTCAGGGGTGCCGAGGCCGTCTACCACCTGGCCGCTCTCATCGCGATCCCGTACTCCTACCGCGCCCCGCACAGCTATGTGGAGACCAACGTCACCGGCACCCTCAACGTGCTGGAGGCGGTGCGCCACCTGGAGATCCCGCGCCTGGTGCACACCTCCACCAGCGAGACCTACGGAACCGCGCGGACGGTGCCGATCACCGAGGACCATCCGATCAACACCCAGTCCCCGTACGCCGCGTCCAAGGCGGGCGGGGACCGGCTCGCCGACAGCTACCACGCCAGCTTCGGCACCCCCGTGGTCACCCTGCGGCCCTTCAACACCTACGGGCCGCGCCAGTCGATGCGCGCCGTCATCCCCACCGTGATCGGCCAGCTCGCCGCCGGGAAGCGCACCATCACCCTGGGCGACCTGCGCCCCACCCGCGACTTCACCTACGTGGAGGACACCGCCGCGGCCTTCCTGGCCGTCGGCACCGCACCCGCCGGGGCCGTCGTCGGGCGCACCCTCAACGCCGGTACCGGCGGCGAGATATCCGTCGGCGACCTGGTGGCTCTCATCGGCAAGCTCATGGACGCCGACGTCGAGGTCGCCCAGGACGAAAGCCGCGTGCGCCCCGCCGACTCCGAGGTGATGCGACTGGTCTGCGACGCCGGCCGGCTGCGGGCGGCCACCGGCTGGGCGCCGGCCCACAGCCTGGAGGAAGGACTGGCCCGCACGATCGAGTTCTTCCGCGACCCGGCCAACCTCGCCCGCTACAAGACCGACCTCTACAACGTCTGACCCGCCGCGGCGCCTGCCGCAGCACTCGCCGCAGCACTCGCCGCAGAGCCGCCGCACCCGTCACCGGGCCCGTCACCGCACCCGTCACCGGGCTCGTCACCGGGCTCCGCCACCCGTCACGTCCCGCCGTCCGTCGCACGCGATCCGTCACGCACGATCCGCCACCCGTCCCCACGGAGAGGACAGCACCGATGCACGCAGTCATCATGGCCGGAGGCAAGGGAGTCCGGCTCCGCCCGTACACCACGGCCCTGCCCAAGCCGCTGGTGCCCATCGGCGACCAGCACGCGATCCTGGAGATCGTGATGCGCCAGCTCGCCTCGGCCGGGTTCACCAGCTGCACCCTGGCCATCGGCCACCTGGGCCACATCATCCGCGCCTACGTCGGCGACGGCTCCCAGTGGGGCCTGCGCGTCGACTACACCACCGAGGACAGCCCGCTGGGCACCATGGGCCCGCTGCTGACGATGCTCGACCGGCTGCCCGAGCACTTCCTGGCGATGAACGGCGACATCCTCACCGACCTCGACTTCGGCGACGTGCTGCGCGGTCACCGGGACCGCGGGGCGCCGCTGACCATCGCCACCCATGTGCGCACCGTCTCCATCGACTTCGGCGTGCTGAGCACCGAGTCCGGGCGCGTCACCGGCTTCGCCGAGAAGCCCACCATGGACTACCGCGTCTCCATGGGCGTGTACGGCGTCTCGCGCGCAGCCCTGGCCCGCTACACGCCCGGACTGCCGCTGGGCTTCGACGAGGTGGTGCTCGACCTGCTGGCGGACGGCACCCCGCCGTACGCCTACGACTTCGGCGGCTACTGGCTCGACATCGGAAGACCCGACGACTACGACCGCGCCAACGCCGAGTTCACCGCCCGCCGCGGCCAGTTGATCAGGGGAGCGTGACCGGAGACCATGCGCGTACTCGTCCTGGGGGCCACCGGCTATCTGGGCGGGCACACCGCCGGGCACCTGCGCGCCCAGCCGGGCGTGCGGGTGCTCTGCGCGGGCCGCGCCGCGGGCGGGCCGGCCGGCCCACCCGCGGATCCGCCGGCCGGCCCGTCCGTGGCTCAGCCCGTGGACCTGACGGTGGACCTGGCCACCGCCGCCCCCGCCGAACTGGCCTCCCTGATCCGGCGGGCGCGCCCGGACGCCGTGGTCAACTGCGCGGGCGCCGTCGGCGGCGACGCCCTCCACCTCACCGGGGTCAACGCCCGCGGCCCGGCCGCGCTCTGCGCGGCCCTGCGCGAGGCCGCGCCGGGCGCCCGCCTGGTCCACCTCGGCTCGGCCGCCGAGTACGGGCCGGGAACCCCCGGCCACCCCCTGGCGGAGGACCACCCCACCCGCCCGGTGGGAATCTACGGCGCCGCCAAACTGGCCGGCACCCTGGCCGTCACCGGCTCCGGCCTGGACGCGGTGGTGCTGCGGGTGTTCAACCCCGTGGGCCCCGGCGCGCCGGCCGCCTCCCTGCCCGGGCGGCTCGCCGCCGAACTGCGCCGGGCCGGACCGGACGGGGTGGTGCGGGTCGGCGACCTCTCGGCGTACCGCGACTTCGTCGACCCCCGTGACATCGCCCGCGCCGCGACCGCCGCGGCCCTCGCCCCCGGGCCGCTGCCGCCGGTGCTCAACATCGCCGCGGGCGCCGCCCGCGCGGTGCGGGACGTGGCCGAGGGGCTGGCCGCGGCGGCCGGTTTCCGCGGCCGGATCGACGAGAAGGGCGCGGACTCGGCCCGCTCGGCCGCCGTCGCCTGGCAGCAGGCCGACATCACGGCCGCCGCCGGGACGCTGGGCTGGCGGCCCGGGTACACCCTGGAGGAGTCCCTGGCCGATCTGTGGGCGCGGGCGGCCGGCGCATGAGCGCGGGGCGCCCGGGGGGCACGGGGCGCCGGGGGAGTACCCCGGCGCCCGCCGCCGTACGGGGCTCACGGGACCGGGGCCGGGGCCGGGGCCATCTGCTCGTACCGCTGTACGTCCACCCGGCCGTCGACCCGGGGGCGTGGGAGGCGGCGGTCCGGGCCGCCGGGCGGCTGTACGCGGTGGTCGTCAACGCCGCCGACGGCCCCGGGCCGCGCCCCGACCCGGCCCTCGCCGCGGTGGCGGCCCGGCTGCGGGGCGCCGGGGTGCCGCTGCTGGGATACGTGGACACCGCCTACGGCGCGCGCCCGTGGCGCGCCGTGCTCCGCGACGTGCGCCGCCACCGCCGCTGGTACGGCACGGACGGGGCCTTCCTCGACCGCGCGGCGGCCGGCGCGGAGCACCTGCCACGCTACCGGCGCACGGTGCGGGCCGCCCGGCTGCTGGGTGCGTCCACCGTCGTCCTCAACCCCGGTGTCCACCCCGACCCCGGGTACGCGCACCTGGCCGACGTGCTGGTCACCTTCGAGGGGTGCTGGGAGGAGTACCGCCGCGCCGGTGCGCCCGCCTGGACCCGCGGCCATCCGCCGCACCGCTTCTGCCACCTGGTGTACGCCGTACCGGACCGCCTGGCCGCCGAGGCGGCCCGCACCGCCCACGAGCGCGGCGCGGCGGTGCACTGTGCGGTGCCGGGGGAGGGGGCCAACCCGTGGCGCTCGACGCCCCGGCCCGTGCTCGGCTGCGGGAGGATCACCCCGTGACCCGCTTCACGCCTCGCCGCACGATCCGCCGCCCGGCCGCCCGGCTGCTCTGTCTCCTCCTGCTGCTGTCCACGGCGGCCTGCTCGGACACCGCCGCACCGGACACCGCCGCACCGGACACCGCCGCACCGGACACCGCCGCACCGGACACCGCCGCGCCCGACCGGACACCGCCCGGCGACGCCTCACCGCAGCGGAACCGCTGGCGCCCGGCCCCCGGCACCACCTGGCAGTGGCAGCTCCAGGGCCGCATCGACCTCGACGTGGACGCCGAGGTCTTCGACATCGACGGCTTCGAGAACGGCGCGGACACCGTCGCCGCCCTCCACGCCCGCGGCCGGAAGGTGATCTGTTACCTCAACGCCGGCGCCTGGGAGGACTTCCGGCCCGACCGGGACGACTACCCGCCGCAGGCGCTGGGCCGGAACAACGGCTGGCCCGGCGAGCGCTGGGTGGACATCCGCCGCCTGGACGTCCTGCGCCCGATCCTGGCCGCCCGCGTCGACATGTGCGCCGAGAAGGGCTTCGACGCCGTCGAACCCGACCTCCTGGACGGCTACCGCAACGACACCGGCTTCCCCCTCACCGCCCGCGACCAGCTCGCGTTCAACCGCATGGTCGCCGGACTCGCCCACCGGCGCGGACTGTCGGTCGGCCTGAAGAACGACCTCGACCAGATCCCGCAGCTGGTCGACGACTTCGACTTCGCGGTCAACGAGGAGTGCGCCGAGTTCGGCGAGTGCGCGAAGCTGGCCCCGTTCACCGAGCGCGGCAAGGCCGTCTTCCACGCCGAATACGCGCTGAACACAGAGGAGTTCTGCGACACCTCGCGCCGCCTGGGCCTCAGCTCCATCCGCAAGCGCCTCCCCCTGGACACCTGGCGCCGCACCTGCTGACGAGCCGGCTCCCGGACGCGGCGGCCGCCCCGTCACCCGGTGCGGGCCCGGTCCAGGATCGCGCCCAGGTCCGCGCCCGCCGGGAGCGTGCCGAAGGCATGGCCCCACTGCCCGCCCAGCCGGGAGGCGCAGAACGCGTCGGCGACGGCCGGGTGGCTGTGGCGCACCAGCAGACTGCCCTGGAGGACGAGCGCCAGGCGCTCGGCGAAGGCGCGGGCGCGCAGCTGTGCGCCGACCGGGTCCTTCAGCTCCGGCAGCATGGCCCGCACTCCGGCGGCGGCCGCGTCCAGACGGGCGTCGGCGCCGGCGGCGGCGTCCACCTCCGCCAGGACGGCCTCCAGCCCGGCCGGCTCCCTGTCCAGCGCGCGCAGCACGTCCAGGGCGGCGACGTTGCCCGAGCCCTCCCAGATCGACAGCAGCGGCGCCTCGCGGTACAGGCGCGGCATGCCCGACTCCTCGACGTAGCCGTTGCCGCCCAGGCACTCCAGCGCCTCGGCGGCGTGCGCGCTGCCGCGCTTGCACACCCAGTACTTGGACACGGCCAGGGCCAGGCGGCGGAAGGCCGCCTCCCGCTCGTCCCCGGCGTGCGCGGCGTCCACGGCCGCCGCCAGCCGCAGCCCGAGGGTGGTGGCGGCCTCCGACTCGACCGCCAGGTCGGCCAGGACCGAGCGCATCAGCGGCTGCTCGGCCAGCCCGGCGCCGAAGGCCCGCCGGTGGGCGGTGTGGTGCAGAGCCTGCCGCAGCCCGGCGCGCATGCCGGCGGCCGTGCCCAGGACGCAGTCCAGGCGGGTCATGTTGACCATCTCCACGATGGTGCGCACCCCGCGGCCCGTCTCGCCGACCGGCCAGGCCACGGCCCGGTCGTACTCGACCTCGGAGGAGGCGTTGGAGCGGTTGCCCAGCTTGTCCTTCAGACGTTGCAGGTGCATGGCGTTGAGGGTGCCGTCGGGCAGCACGCGCGGCAGCAGGAAGCAGGTCAGGCCCTCGGGGGCCTGGGCCAGGACCAGGAAGACATCGCTCATCGGGGCGGAGGTGAACCACTTGTGGCCGGTGAGCCGGTAGGCGCCGTCGCCGTCGGGTACGGCCTCGGTGGTGTTGGCCCGCACGTCCGAGCCGCCCTGCTTCTCGGTCATCGACATGCCCGCGATCAGCCCGGACTTGCCCAGCGGGGGCCGCAGTCCGAAGTCGTAGGAGCGGGCGGTCAGCAGCGGTTCGTAGGCGGCGGCCAGCTCCGGCCGGGCGCGCAGCGCGGGGACGGCCGCGTACGTCATGGAGACCGGGCAGCCGTGCCCGGCCTCGGCCTGGGACCACAGGTAGAACTTGGCGGCGCGCACCAGATGGGCGCCGGGGCGGTCCTCGGCCCAGGGCGCGGCGTGCAGGCCGTGCTCGACGGCGGTGGCCATCAGACGGTGCCAGGCCGGGTGGAACTCCACCTCGTCCACGCGGTGGCCGTAGCGGTCGTGGGTGCGCAGGCGGGGCGGGACCTCCTCGGCCATCCGGGCCCAGTCCTGCACCTCCGGGGTGCCGGCCAGCGCGCCCAGCTCCCGCACCTGAGCCTCGCCCCACCGCGCGCCGTGGCGGCGCAGGGCCTCGAAAACGGCGGGATCGTCCGCGGCGGTGAAGCCGGTCAGCGGCGGGGGCTGGTTGATCACTTCATGGGTGGCGCTCACGGCGACCTCCGGCGGGGGCGGGGCGGGCGGCGGTGCCCGTACTCCGACATTACAGATCCTGTGCATGTGACGGAAGGCTGTAACAGCGGGGGAGGTTAGGATCGTACTGCCCATGAACAGCACAGACGCGACAGCCGGTCCGGACGAGACAGCCCGGACCGACGGAGCCGACGCCGTCCGGGAGCTCGCCCTGCGCCCCCTGACGGCCCGCTCGATCGTGCTCAGTACCCTGCTCGGCCACCACCCGCCCGCCCTGCCCGCCAGAGCCCTGGTGCGGGTCGGCGAACTCTTCGGGATCGCGGAGGGCACGGTACGGGTGGCGCTGTCGCGGATGGTCGCGGCCGGAGACCTGGCCCAGACCGCCGACGGCGCGTACGGCCTCACCGCGCGCCTGCTGGAGCGCCAGGCCCGCCAGGACGACAGCCGCGCGCCCCGCACCCGTAAGTGGCGCGGCGAATGGGAGATCGCCGTCGTCACCGCCGAACGCCGGGACGCGGCCGACCGGAGCGCCCTGCGCCGGGCCATGGCCGCCCTGCGCCTGGCCGAACTGCGCGAGGGCACCTGGCTGCGCCCCGCCAACCTGCTGCGGCCCCGGCCGCCCGTCGTCGCCGGGCAGTGCACCCTGCTGACCGGCGCCCCCGACGGGGACCCGGCCGAACTGGCCGCCGCGCTGTGGGACCTGGACGGCTGGGCGGCACGGGCCCGCGCCCTGGCCGCCGCCGCCGACGCCGCGGCGGAGGCCGGTGACCCGGCCCGGCGCTTCACGGTCTCGGCCGCCGTCCTGCGCCATCTGCTCGCCGACCCACTGCTCCCGGCCGCCCTGCTGCCCGGCGACTGGCCGGGCGCGGCGCTGCGCGCCCGCTACGACGCCTTCGAGGCCGACCTGCGCGCCGTCCTGCGGCGCCGCACCGCACCGGACTGACCGGCACGGCGGAGGCGGGGCCGGGCGGGGCGGCTCAGCGCGGGGCGAGCACCACCCACACCTGCCCCTCGGCGAAGTTCACCGGATCGCCCTCCGGCGTGGTGAACTCCGTGCCGCTCTCCGCCGACGGCCGCGACCAGCGCGCCTGGTACGCCCGGCCGCCGCGCAGCACCGTCGCCTCGCCGGAGCCGACCGTCTCCGAGTACGGGCTGACGCTGCCGCCGCTGTCCTTGAAACGGGAGTCGCGGACCACCACGCGCTGGACGACGACCGTGGGGGCCCCGAGCCGGTCGTTGTCGGCGGTGGTCGCCTCCTGACCGTCGATGGACACCAGCCAGCGGTCGTACTCGGCCGACCAGATGAAGTCGTACCGGACGCCCGGGAAGCGGACGGACTCCTCGGTGTCGGCCCGGCCGCCCCGGGGCGCCGCGCCGAAGCGGAAGCCGATGTCGGAGGCGCCGCTCACCCCGTCGGGGGCCTCGCGCAGGGCGGCCCGGGGGTCCAGGTACATGTTGTGCGGGGCGGAGCGGTCCGCGCTCCGCGAGTAGGCGCCGGGCGCCTCGCCGGGCGGCATCAGATGGAGCGGGGACGCCTCCAGCACCGGCACCAGCTTCGACTGCGCCCCGGAGTAGGCCAGCGCCGGCTCGCCGAACTGCCGCAGCAGTTCGATGTCGGACTCCCGGGCGCTGCGCACCGGGCCCACGGTGGGCGGCAGGTCGGAGGAGTACACGGCCAGCAGCCGGGTCAGTCCCGACTCGACCTGCTCCACATAGACGATGTCGGCCCGCCCCAGTCCCGTCTGGGGGCGTGCGGCCGCCACGTTGTCGATCTTCACGGCGAGCACCGGCGCCGAGGCGTCGGCCACGCTCTCACCGGTGAACGGGGAGCGGCCCTCCTGCTCCCCGTCGCCGTCTCCGGCTCCCGGGCAGCCCGTCAGCAGGGCGGCGCACGCGACCAGCGCCGCCAGTGCCCGGATCCGCACCCGTGCCCGTGCGGCCCGCCGCCCCGTGCTCCGTCCCGTACCCCGCCCCGTGCTCCGTCCGTTCTCCGCAGCCCCCGCCGCCCGCATCGTCCGCATCGCTCGCCGTCCCTCCGGCCGGGCGCCGCCGCGCCGCCTGGTGACCTCTCACTCCATCCCTTGACCGGGATGGGCGGTTTCATGTCCCCGCGCACCGCGAGGGTGACGGCGGCGCCGTCACCGGCCCGTACGCGCCGGGGGCGTGTGTTCAACCGGCGCACACCCCCGCTCCCCGGAGCGGACACGCGCAGTCCAGCCGGCCCGGCGAAGAAAGGGGGAGAGCCGGTCCCGCCGCACGGCGGGGCCGGTGATCCGCCGCCGCCCGGACCAGGAGGACCCGCCGTGTCCGCTTCCGCCGTGCCAGCCGTACCCGTGCCCGCCACCCTCCCCACCCTTCCCGGTGTCCCCGCCCAGCCCTCCGCACCCGCACCGGCCCCCGCACCGGCCCCAGCGCCGTCCTCCGCGCCCGGCGGCGACGGCTACACCGTCTCCCTCGCCCGGGACGAGGCGGACGTACGGGCCGCGCAGCGCCTGCGGTACGAGGTCTTCGCCGGGGAGCTGGGCGCCCGCCTGGCGGGCCCCGAACCGGGCCTGGACACCGACCCCTTCGACGCCTACTGCGACCACCTCCTGGTGCGGGAGCGGGCGACCGGGGAGGTGGTGGGCACCTACCGGCTGCTGCCGCCCGAGCGGGCGCGCGCGGCCGGACGGCTTTACGCCGAGGCCGAGTTCGAGCTGGACGGGCTGCTGGACGGCGCCGGCCTGCGCGGCGACCTGGTGGAGGCGGGCCGCTCCTGCGTCCACCCCGGCCACCGCGACGGCGCCGTCATCGCCCTGATGTGGGCGGGCATAGCCCGCTATCTGGAGCGCACCGGCCACAACTGGCTCGGCGGCTGCTGTTCCCTGCCGCTGGCCGACGGCGGGGCGACGGCCGCCGCCGTGTGGGCGGCGGTCGCCGAGCGGCACATGGCCCCCGCCGAGCACCGGGTGCGTCCCCGGCTGCCCTGGCGCGCCGGGAGCGCGCGGCCGGTGCCGGGCGCCACCGCCGGGACCGCCCCGCGCGCCGCCTCCCGCAGCGCGCTGCCGCCGCTGCTGCGCGGCTATCTGCGCCTGGGCGCCAAGGTCTGCGGGGAACCCGCCCACGACCCGGACTTCGGCGTCGCCGACCTGTACGTGCTGCTCTCGCTGCGCGACACCAACCCGCGCTATCTGCGCCACTTCCTCTCCCTTCTCCCGGCCTGACGGAACCGGCGGCGGAGAGGCCGGCGCAGGAGAGCGGGACAGGACGAGGAGAGGAGAGGGAGGAGCGATGGGCACACCGGACCGGGCGGACCCCGGGGCGGATCCGTGGTTCCCGTTCTCGCCGTGCACCGTGGCCGGCTGCCTGCCCCGCCGCCCGGCGGCCGCCGGGGCGGTGCGGCGGGCGGCGCGCTGGGCGGCCCTGGCCGCCGTCCTGCCGGCCGGGGTGGCGCTGTCACCGGTGGTGCGCCGCCTCGCCCCCGCCCGCCGCACGAGACTGCTGCGGTGGTGGTGCGGGGCGATCGCCGCCGCCCTGGGGGTGCGGGTCCGCGTCACGGGCCGGGCCGTCGCCGGGCCGGCGCTGGTGGTGGCCAACCACGTCTCCTGGCTGGACGTACCGCTGCTGGCCGCCGTGGCCCCCGGCCGGATGGTGGCCAAGCGGGAGGTCGGGCGGTATCCGCTGCTGGGACGGGCGGCCGCCCGCGGCGGCACCCTGTTCATCGACCGCGAGCGGTTGCGGTCCCTGCCGGGTACGGTCGCGGAGGTCGCCTCCGCCCTGCGCGCGGGCTCGACGGTGGTGGCCTTCCCCGAGGGCAGCACCCGGTGCGGCAGGGGGCGCGGGCCGTTCCGCGGGGCGCTGTTCCAGGCCGCGCTGGACGCCGGGGTCCCCGTGCAGCCGGTGGCGATCCGCTACCGGGCGCACGGCACGGCGCAGGGGGCGGGAGCCACGGACACGGCGGAGGCGGTGGACACGCGGGCCGCCTTCGTCGGCGACGACACACTGGCCGCCTCGCTGTACCGGGTGGCCGCCGCCCGGGGCCTGGTCGCCGAGGTGACCGTACTGCCGCCGCTGCCGCACGGCGCCCACCCAGACCGCCGCGCGCTGGCCGCCGCCGCGCGGGAGGCGGTGGAGGCGGTCCTGGGGGTGGAGACGGCCCCGGAGACGGGCGGGCGGGAGGTGGTGGCGGGCGCGGACCGCCGCCCGCCACCACCGCACGGACGTCAGCCCGCAGCGGCCTGACCCCCGTCGACCCGGTCCCCGTCGACCCGGCCCGCTGCCCGGCGGGTCAGCCGGATCGTGTCCCGGTACCACAGCCCGCTGTCCTTGACGGTCCGGCGCTGGGTTCCGTAGTCGACGTGGACCAGACCGAACCGCTTGGCGTACCCGTAGGCCCACTCGAAGTTGTCCATCAGCGACCAGGCGAAGTAGCCGCGCACATCCGCCCCGGCGCTCCGGGCCGCCGCCACCGCGCGGATGTGGCCGGCGAGATAGGCGGTGCGGTCGGCGTCGTGCACCGTGCCGTCGGCCTCCGGCTCGTCGTCGAAGGCGGCGCCGTTCTCGGTGATCACCGTCGGCAGCCCGTAGTCCTTCTGCAGCCGCACCAGCAGCTCGGTCAGGCGCTCGGGGACGATCTCCCAGTCCATCGCCGTGCGCGGCCGGCCCTGCGGGACGATCCGGGTCACCGGCAGCCCGTCCTGACCGGTCGTGGAGCCGTCCCCGGCGGTGCCGGAGAAGACGTGGCCGGTGTAGAAGTTGACGCCGAGCACGTCCAGCGGTGTGGAGATCACCTCCAGATCGCCGTCCTCCACGGGCAGGGTCACACCCCTGGCGGCCAGGTCCTCCACCACGTCCTGCGGATAGCGCCCGTGCACCAGCGGGTCCAGGTAGAGCCGGGTGCCCATCCCGTCGGCGCGGCGCGCGGCGGCCCGGTCGGCCTCGCCGTCGCTCGCCGGGGTGGCGGTGCCCAGGTTGAGGGTGATGCCCAGCTCCCCGGGGGCGTTCGCGGCGGCGCGCAGCCGCCGGGCTGCCAGACCGTGACCGAGCAGCAGATGGTGGACGGCCCGCATGGAGTCGCCGAAGTCGCGGCGGCCGGGCGCGTGCACCCCCTGGTCGTAGCCGAGCACCGCCGAGCACCACGGCTCGTTCAGCGTCGTCCAGTGCCGGACGCGGTCGCCGAGGGCGTCGTGGGCGATCTGGGCGTAGTCGGCGAACCGGTAGGCGGTGTCGCGCTCCGGCCAGCCGCCCGCGTCCTCCAGCTCCTGGGGCAGGTCCCAGTGGTAGAGGGTCACCCACGGGGTGACGCCGCGCTCCAGCAGCTCGTCGACCAGCCGGTCGTAGAAGGCGATGCCGCGCGGGTCGCCCTTCCCGCGCCCGCCCGGCTGGATGCGCGGCCACGCCAGCGAGAAGCGGTAGGTGTCCACACCCAGGGAGGCGATCAGCTCCACGTCCTGCGGCATCCGGTGGTAGTGGTCGCAGGCGGTGTCGCCGTTCTCGCCGCCGGCCACGGCTCCGGGCACACGGCAGAAGGTGTCCCAGATGGAGGGGGTGCGGCCGTCCTCGTCGACCGCGCCCTCGATCTGGTACGAGGAGGTGGCCACCCCCCAGCGGAAGTCCGCCGGCAGCCCGGCGACCGGCTCGGGCGCGGGGGTGGTCAGGGGGGATGTGGGAGTGGTGGCGGTCATGTTTCTCCGTCTCGGCGGTCGTCGTTCAGCCAGCAGGCGACGCTGCGGCCGGTGTCTGTGCCGTTACCGGCGTCGGTGGCGGTACCGGTGCCGGGCACGGGCGCGAGGTGGGGCGTTCGCAGGCCGCAGGGCTCGAAGGCCTTCGGGCAGCGCGGGTGGAAGGCGCAGCCGGACGGCATGGCCCTCAGGTCCGGCGGCGAGCCGGGTATGCCGGTCAGCTCACGGCGCGGGCCGTGCAGCGCGGGGAAGGAGTGCAGCAGCCCGTGGCTGTACGGGTGGCGGGGGTCGCGGTAGATCTCGGCGGCCCCGGCCTGCTCCACGACCCGGCCGCCGTACATGATGGCGATCCGGTCGGAGAACTCGATCAGCAGCGAGATGTCGTGGGTGATGAAGACGACCGAGAAGTCCAGCTCCTCGCGCAGCCGCACCAGCTGCCGCAGGATCTGGCGCTGCATCACCACGTCCAGCGCGGTGGTCGGTTCGTCCATGACGACGATCTCCGGCTCCAGGGCCAGCGCCATCGCGATCATCACCCGCTGCCGCATCCCGCCCGAGAGCTGGTGCGGGTAGGCGCCCAGCCGGTCGGGGGAGATGCCCACCAGCGACAAAAGCTCCCGCGCCCGCCCGGCGCGCTCGTCCCGGGACATCCGCGGCCGGTGGGCCTTCAGCACGTCGGTGAGCTGGGTGCGGACGGTGTGGACGGGGTTGAGGGAGTTCATCGCCCCCTGGAAGACGATGGAGACCTCCTGCCAGCGGAACGCCCGCAACTCCCGCGGGGCCATGGCCAGCACGTCCACCGGCTCCCCCTCGCGCGGGTGGTAGCGCACGTCCCCGCCGGTGATCACCCCGGGCGGGGAGAGCAGCCGGGTGACGGCGTAGGCCAGGGTGGATTTGCCCGAGCCGGACTCGCCGGCCAGGCCCAGCACCTCGCCGCGGCGCAGGGTCAGGTCCACGTCGTGCAGGGCCCGTACCGCGCCGTCCCCGACGCCGTAGTCGACGCACAGACCGCCGATCTCCAGCACGGGCGGCCGCGTCGCGGCGTGCGGCGGGGCGCTCACGGGGGAGGTGGCCGATGTGCTCATACGGTGGTCTCCTCGGTCTCGCGTGCCCCGCCCGCTTCCCTCGCGGACTTCGCCCCGCCGTGCGGGGCGCGGGCGACGGGGGTGAAGCCGACCCGCATCCGGGCCCCGCCGCGGACGCGGACGGCGGTGCGCAGCCTGGGGTTGACGAACTCGTCGATGCCGAAGTTGATCAGTGTCAGCGCCGTGCCCAGCAGCGCGATGCACAGTCCGGCGGGCACGAACCACCACCACGCGCCCTGGCCGAGGGCCTGGTTGCTCTGCGCCCAGAACAGGATGGTCCCCCAGTTCCAGTGGGAGATGTCGGCCACGCCGATGAAGGCCAGGGTGATCTCCGACAGCACCGCGAAGATCACCGTTCCGACGAATCCGGAGGCGATGACGGCGGTCAGGTTCGGCAGGATCTCGAAGACGATGATCCGCCAGGTCGACTCGCCCGTGGCCCGCGCGGCCTGTACGTAGTCCCGGGCGCGCAGCGACATGGTCTGCGCGCGCAGCACCCGCGCTCCCCAGGCCCACGCGGTGAGGCTGATGACCACGGCGATGATCACGTCGCCGGAGTCCGGCAGGAAGCTGGCGATGATGATGATCAGCGGCAGTCCGGGCAGGACGAGGAAGATGTTGGTGAGGGCTGAGAGCACCTCGTCGCCGATGCCGGACAGGAAGCCGGAGCTCACCCCGACCAGCACCGACAGCAGCGTCGCGAAGAAACCCGCGACGAAGCCCACCACGAGCACCCCGCGGGTGCCCACCAGCACCTGGGAGAAGATGTCCTGCCCGGTCTGCGTGGTGCCGAACGGATGTTCCAGGGAAGGCGGCTGGAGCACGTCGTCGCTCATCGCGGACGGGTCGTGGGGGGCCAGCCACTCGCCGGCGACGGCGAGCAGGACGAACAGGCCCAGGATCGCCAGCCCGGTGGCGGTCTTGCCGTTGCGCAGGAAGCGCAGCCGGTCGCGGCGGGCCGGGGGCGGGGCGGCGGGGACGGCGGTGGTGGCGGCAGCGCCTTCGGACGCCTGTACGGCCATGGGTCAGCCCTCCTTCCGGGTGCGCGGGTCGAGGATCATGTAGAGCAGGTCGGCCAGGAGGTTGGCGGCCAGCACGGCGAGGGTGATGATCAGGAAGACGCCCTGCATCAGCGGGTAGTCCTTGGCGCCGACGCCCTGGAAGAGGACGTAGCCGATGCCGGGATAGGAGAAGACCATCTCCACCAGCAGCGTGCCGCCGACGATGAAGCCCAGCGAGAGGGCGAAACCGGAGACGTTGGGCAGGATCGCGTTGCGGGCGGCGTAGGAGAACATCACCCGGCGCTCGGGCAGCCCCTTGGCCTGGGCGACCATCACGTAGTCCTCGGAGGAGACGGTCACCATCATGTTCCGCATCCCCAGCACCCAGCCGGCCATCGCGCTGAGCACGACCGTCACGCCCGGCAGCACCGCGTGGTACAGCGCGCTGGAGACGAACGCCCCGCTGAGGGAGGGCACCAGGGAGGCGTCGTAGCCGCCGGAGGCGGGGAAGAGCGGCCACTGCACGGCGAACACCGCGATGGCGATCAGCCCCAGCCAGAAGTAGGGGATGGCCGAGATGAAGGTGGTCACCGGCAGCAGCCCGTCCAGCCAGGAGCCGCGCTTCCAGCCGGCGAAGATGCCGATGCCGGTGCCGAGCAGGAAGCTGATCAGGGTCGTGGTGCCGACCAGGGCCAGTGTCCACGGCAGGCTCTGGGAGATGACCTCCGAGACGGGGGTGGGGAAGTAGGTGAACGACGTCCCCAGGTCCCCGCGGGCCAGGCCGGCCCAGTAGTCGGTGTACTGCTGCCACAGCGAGCGGTCCCGGTCGAGCCCGAAGAGGGCCTCCAGGGAGGCGATGGACTTGCTGGAGAGCTGACCCTGGTAGCGGGCGAGCAGCGACTGCACCGGATCGCCGGGCATCAGCCGGGGGATGAGGAAGTTGATGGTGATGGCCGCCCAGGCGGTCAGCAGGTAGAAGGCCAGGCGCTGGAGGACGAACTTCACGACGCGGCCCCCCGTCCGGTACCGGCGGCCGGGGCGTCACCGGTGGCCGGCGCGCTCCCGGTGGCCGGTACGTCCCCGGAGGTGTCGTACAGCCAGCAGGCCGCCCACTGGCCGCCGTCGAGGTCGAAGCGCGGCGGGGTCCGGTCGCGGCAGCGCTCCATCGCCAGCGGGCAGCGCGGGTGGAAGCGGCAGCCGGCGGGCGGCGAGATCAGGCTGGGCGGCTCGCTCGCCGAGGGGTCCGCGCCCTCCCCGCCGTCCCCGGTGACCGTACCGTCCTCACCGTCCCCGGTGACCCGGTCCGGGTCGGGGGCGGAGGCCAGCAGCAGCCGGGTGTAGGGGTGGGCGGGGCGCTGGGTGACGGTCTCGCTGTCGCCGCCCTCGACCATCCTCCCCGCGTACATCACCAGCGTCTCGTCCGCGAAGTAGCGGGCGGAGGCGATGTCGTGGGTGATGTAGAGGATGGCCAGGTCCAGCCGCTCCTTGAGGTCGCGCAGCAGGTTGAGCACGCCCAGGCGGATGGAGACGTCCAGCATGGAGACCGGCTCGTCGGCCAGCAGCACCCGCGGATCGGCGGCCATGGCGCGGGCGATGGCCACCCGCTGGCGCTGCCCGCCGGACAGCTCGTGCGGGAAGGCGTCCAGATAGCGGGAGGCCGGGGTGAGCTGCACCCGCTCCAGCAGCGCGGCCAGTGCCTCCTCCAGCTCCGCCGCGCCGCTGCCGGCCCGGCCGTGGATGCGCAGCGCGCGGGTGAGGTGGTAGCGCACGGTGTGCACCGGGTTGAGCGAGGCGAACGGGTCCTGGAAGATCAGCTGGACGTGCCGGCAGTACGCGCGGAACGCCCGCCCCCGCCCGGCCCGCGCCGCTCTGCCGTCCAGCCGTATCTCCCCGGCGGTCGCCGGATGGAGCTGGGCGAGCAGCCGGGCGACGGTGGACTTGCCCGACCCGGACTCGCCCACCAGCGCGGTCACCGAACCGCGGCGCAGCCGCAGCGACACGTCGTCCACCGCGTGGACGGCCCGGCGCTTCCCGCCCAGCAGCGCGCGGGCGCCGCGCCGCACGGGGAAGTGCTTGCTCACCCCCTCGGCCTCCAGCACCACGCGCCCGTCGTGTTCCGGGGCGGTGCCGGGCGCGGCGGTGCCGGGGGCTGGGCCGGGCGGTGGTGCGGCGTGTTCTTCGGAGCGTTCTTCGGGCATGGCTCTTCCTGTCGTCCCTGTGGTCGTGGCTGTCGGGCCGCCTGTGACGTGTACGCGGGGATGCCGGAGGCGCCGGACGGGGCCCGCCCCGCCGCGGTGCGGGGACGGGATGCGGTGTGCGGCGGGGCGGGGGTCGCCCGGCTTCCGGAGCCCGCGTGCCGTCAGGAGGCGGGGCGCAGATGCAGGACGACGTCCAGGGAGTTGGGCTGGGTGGGCTGCGGCGGCGCGTACGGGTCGGACTCCGAGGGCCAGCCGACCCAGTTGCGGGTGCTGTACTCGGCGCCGATGGGAGCGGCGGCGGTCGCGATGAGCGGCACTTCCTCGACCATGATCCGCTGGAGTTCGTTCAGCGACTCGGTGCGAGTGCCCTCGTCGCTCGCGTTCGCGTACTCCTTGAGCGCCTCGGTGGCCGCCTCGTCGCGGAAGCGGCCGAAGTTGCCGCCCGGGGAGGCCTTGCCGAGTGGCTGGTACAGCTCGCCGTCCATCACGTGCTGGTACATGTCGTACGGGGTGGCGCCGCTGTTGGTCCAGTGCAGGCTGGCGTCGAAGTCGCCCTCGTTCATCGCGGTGGTCCAGGCGTCGACGGTCTGGGTCCTCACCTTGGCCTCGATGCCGATCTTCTTGACGTTGTCCTTGATGATCGACAGGCCGGTGAGGTAGTCCGACCAGCCGGCCGGGTCGGTGAGCGTCATCGTCACCGGCTTGCCCGAGGGGTCCTTCAGGACGCCTCCGCCGAGGGTGTAACCGGCCTCCTTCAGCTCCTTCTTGGCGGCCTCGACGTCCACCTTCGGCTTCTCGCCCTTGTACTCGGGCGCGATGAAGGGCTCACCGGCGGGCAGCGGGATGCCCGTCACGCTCTCGATCTCCGGGTAGAGCGTGGCCTGCGCCCGGACGTGGATGGCCTCACGGTCGACGACGTGGTTGATCGCGCGGCGCAGCGCCGGGTCGTCGAAGGGCTTCTTCGCGGTGTTGAACCACAGGCCGTGGACGCCCAGCCCGGAGGGGAACCAGAGCTTGTGGTGCTCGGGGTCCTTGGCGACGTAGATCTTCTCGTAGTCGGGGGTGAAGACGAAGGACCACTCGCAGGTGCCGTTGGCCAGGGCCGTGGTCTGCGCGTTGTTGTCGTTGTAGGAGGTGTAGCGCAGCTCCTCGACCTTGGGCTCGTCCTGCCAGTAGGTGTCGCGGGCGGTGAGGGTGATCGTCTGCGGCGTGAAGGTCTTGAGCGTGTACGGGCCGGTGCCCACGGGCTTCTTGTTGGGCCAGGTCTCGGGGTTCTTCACCTCCGACCAGATGTGCTCGGGCACGACGAAGGTGGTCAGGATCTTGCTCTGGTTGACGAACTGCGGCTCGGGGAAGGTCAGTTCGACGGTGTCGCCCTCGCGGCTGATGCCGTCGTAGGGGATGGCGTTGGTGTTGAGCGCCTCGTTCTCCTTCAGTAGCCGGAAGGTGAACTCCACGTCCTTCGCGCTGAACTCCTTCCCGTCGGACCAGGTGGGCCCGTCCTGCACGGTCAGAGTGAGCTTCCGGTAGTTGTCCGACCACTTCCACTCGCTGGCCAGCCAGGGCTTGCCCTCCTCGGCGGGGCGGACGCCGTTCACCATCACCAGCGGCTCGTAGATCATGTGGCGGTAGCCCAGGGAGGCGCCCGCGGAGGTGCCCAGGAACGGGTTGCTGTTGTCGGTCTGCGGGCCGTTGGGCATGCCGACGGTGAGCACGCCCTTGTCGCCCTTGGCCTGCGGGCCGCCCGCGCCGGGGGCGCCCGCTGTGCAGCCGGCGAGCAGGGCGGTGGCGGCGAGGGCCACCGCGACGGCGGTTTTGGTCCGGGCCGCGCTCGTGGTTCTCATGGTGTCTCCTCCTGGGCCTTTCCTGTTCGGTCGCGAGGGGTGAGGGAGTTGTCGCTCGCGGTTCTGAGAGCGCTCTCAGATCGGTTGCGCCTCCATCTCTGAGAGCGCTCTCATCGGTGTTCCGGGGTGGTGCTGGACGGGGGTGTGGGGCTTCTGGGGGCGGGGACCGGGCCGGGTGCCGAAGCTCCGTCCGGGAGGTCGCCGCCGATCGGCCTGGCGGGGCTCGACTTGGTGGGGCTCGGTTCGGCGGCACCGGTTCCGGGACCGGTGCCGGGCATGGGCACGGAGTCAAACGGCAGCGGGCAAGGGCGTCAAGACTTCACGCCAAAATTGGATGTCACTGTTTGAGAACGCTCTCAAGAGCGCTCTCTTGTTCACTTCTTGAAGTTGATTGGTCTCGTCCAAGCCCTTGACGGCCGGCTTTCCCCAGGAGTTGACTCACTGCCCGAACCAAGCCTGGAACGCGGGCGGTTGGCGCGCCGAGCGCTGCCCGCCCCTTCCCGTCCGCACCGCGCCCTCACCGTGTACGAGGCGGCCCCGCGCTCTACGGCCCGTATGCGGAGGGAGCGGCCCCCACCGCCGGATCCTCCGGACGACAGACGGATGTGATGGTCATGCACCTGACAGCCTCCCAGGCCCCCCACGACCCTCCCCGCGGCGAGAGGCCCCGGCGCCGCCGCTCCCGCCGCCGGGCTTCGGCGGCGATGCTGCTGACACTGGCCGCGACCCTGGCGGTCACCGGCACCGCGGCCGCCGGCCCGGCGGGCGAGACCGCCCGGAAGACCGCACAGGAGACCGCGCAGAGGGCCGAAGCGGCCCCGGCGGCGGTGCTGTTCGAGGAGAACTTCGACGGACCCGCCGGATCGGCGGTCGACGGCCGCAGATGGCAGCTGGAGACCGGCGACAACAGCGGCAACAACCACGAGCGGCAGTACTACACCCCGGGCAACGCCAACGCCGCGCTCGACGGCAACGGCAACCTGGTGATCACCGCCCGCAAGGAGAACCCGGGCGACTACCAGTGCTGGTACGGCCGCTGCGAGTACACCTCGGCCCGGATGAACACCGCCGGGAAGTTCACCACCACCTACGGCCACGTCGAGGCCCGGATGAAGCTCCCGCGCGGCCAGGGCATGTGGCCGGCGTTCTGGATGCTCGGCCACGACATCGGCAGCGTCGGATGGCCCGACAGCGGCGAGATCGACATCATGGAGAACGTCGGGTACGAGCCAGGCACCGTGCACGGCACCCTGCACGGCCCCGGCTACTCCGGCGGCGAGGGCATCGGCGCCGGCTACACCCTTCCCGGCGGCCGGGCGTTCGCCGACGACTTCCACACCTTCGCCGTCGACTGGTCCCCGAACTCCATCACCTGGTCGGTCGACGGCCAGGTCTACCAGCGCCGCACTCCGGCCGACCTGGGCGGCGACCGCTGGGTGTTCGACAAGCCGTTCTTCCTGATCCTCAACCTCGCGGTGGGCGGCGACTGGCCGGGCCTGCCGGACTCGAGCACCGTCTTCCCGCAGAAACTCGTCGTCGACCACGTCCGCGTCACCAGCGGCGGCGACAGCGGCGGCGGGGGAGAGCGCACCGGCACCATCACCGGCCTGGCGGGCAAGTGCCTGGACGTGGCCTGGGCGGACACCGCCAACGGCACCCCGGTGCAGATCCACGACTGCAACGGCAACGCCGCCCAGCGGTGGACCGTCGGCACGGACGGCACCATACGGGCGCTCGGCAAGTGCCTGGACGTCTCCGGCGCGGGCACGGCCGACGGCACCCCCGTCCAGATCTGGGACTGCAACGGCACGGCCGCCCAGCAGTGGGTCGTCACCGAGGCCCGGGACATCGTCAACCCGAACGCCGACAAGTGCCTGGACGTGAAGGACAACAACTCCGCCAACGGCACCAAGACGCAGATCTGGACCTGCTCGGGCAACGCCAACCAGAAGTGGGACACCCCCTGACCCCGGTCCCGTCCGGGCCCTGAGGGGTGCCCGGCGGGCGGCGCCGAGCGCGCTACCCGCCGGTCTCCCCGCCCTCCCCGGCCTCCTCCACGACGAGGTCCCGGTACTCGGGGTGCATGACGATCCACTGCTCGACGAAGGAGCAGGCCGGCCGGATGCGCAGGCCGCGCCGCCGCGCGTCGTCCAGCGCGGCCCGCACCAGCCGGTCGCCGATGCCCCGGCCGCGGAAGGGCCGGGACACCACCACCCGCGGATAGGTCACCAGGTCGTCGTCGCGTACGTAGTCGGCGAAGCCGGTGAGGGTCGCGCCGATCCTGGCCTCGAACCGGCCGTGGGCCGGGGCGTCGGTGATCGTGACCTGGCTGTTGGTGGCTGCCGTGGGCATACTGCGTTCCTCTCGGAATGACCGAATCGCCCAGAAGGTGGTAATGGGGCATCCTTCCGGGCGTCCGAGTGCCACACGGCGGCGTTCCTATCCCTCCCGCCCCGGCAGGACGGGTGAAACCGGGCGGGAGGTGTACTCCGGCGGGCGCTTACCGCGGCGGCCCCACTCCTCGCCTACGCCTCGCCCTCCAGGCGGAACCCGACCTTCAGCCCCACCTGGTAGTGCTCGATCCCGCCGTCCGAGATGTTGCCGCGCACCTGCGTCACCTCGAACCAGTCCAGGTTCCGCAGCGTCTCCGAGGCCCGGGTGATCCCGTTGCGGATCGCCTGGTCGACGCCCTCGTGCGAGGTGCCGACGATCTCGGTCACACGGTAGGTGTGGCTGGACATGGTGCCTCCTGCGAAGGGTGGGGCGATCGGTTCTCGTCTCCACCGTGCCCCAGGGACGGGCCGTCCGCGAGTGCTAGGCTCCGGGCGGGCCGTGACTGGCGCGTAGGGATGGGATCGACCATCGGGGAGCGGCCCGCGCACCGGGCGTACGAGCCCGCCGCGCCGAAGAGCCGCGCGCCTGGGCCGCCCGCACCGTCTTCGAGGACGTCAAGGAGGGGCCCATGGCCACCGCACCCGACCCGCGCACCCCCCGGAACACGGCGAGCGCCGCCGACACAGCCGCCACCGCGTCGACCGCCTTCAGCGGCGCCCTGGACGTGATCCGCGCCGTGGAGCCGCGCGTCGCCGACGCCATCGGCGCCGAGATCACCGACCAGCGCGCCTCCCTCAAACTGATCGCCAGCGAGAACTACGCCTCCCCGGCCGTGCTGCTGGCCATGGGCAACTGGCTCAGCGACAAGTACGCCGAGGGCACCGTCGGCCGCCGCTTCTACGCCGGATGCCGCAACGTCGACACCGTCGAGGCGCTGGCCGCCGAGCACGCCCGCGAGCTGTTCGGCGCCGACCACGCCTACGTCCAGCCGCACTCGGGCATCGACGCCAACCTCGTCGCCTTCTGGTCCGTGCTGGCCCAGCGCGTGGAGAGCCCCGCCCTGGAGCGGGCCGGGGCCAGGCACGTCAACGACCTGACCGAGCAGGACTGGGAGGAGCTGCGGCGCGCGCTGGGCGACCAGCGGATGCTGGGCATGTCCCTGGACGCCGGCGGCCACCTCACCCACGGCTTCCGCCCCAACATCTCCGGCAAGATGTTCGCCCAGCGCAGCTACGGCACCGACCCGGCCACCGGCCTGCTGGACTACGACGCGGTGCGCGCCGCCGCCCGCGAGTTCCGCCCCCTCATCCTGATCGCCGGCTACTCCGCCTACCCGCGGAAGGTGAACTTCCGGATCATGCGGGAGATCGCAGAGGAGGTCGGCGCCACCCTGATGGTCGACATGGCCCACTTCGCCGGACTGGTCGCCGGCAAGGTCTTCACCGGCGACTTCGACCCCGTACCGCACGCCCACATCGTCACCACCACCACCCACAAGTCCCTGCGCGGCCCGCGCGGCGGCATGGTGCTGTGCGACGAGGCGCTGGCCGAGCACGTGGACCGCGGCTGCCCCATGGTGCTGGGCGGCCCGCTGCCCCACGTCATGGCCGCCAAGGCCGTGGCGCTGGCCGAGGCCCGGCAGCCGTCCTTCCGCACCTACGCCCGGCAGGTGGTGGACAACGCCTCCGCCCTCGCCGAGGGCCTGATGCGCCGCGGCGCACGACTGGTCACCGGCGGCACCGACAACCACCTGGCCCTGGTGGACGTCACCGGCTACGGCCTCACCGGCCGCCAGGCCGAGGACGCGCTGCTGGACGCCGGTATCGTCACCAACCGCAACGCCGTGCCGCGCGACCCCAACGGCGCCTGGTACACCTCCGGCATCCGCATCGGCACCCCGGCCCTGACCACGCGCGGCCTGGGCACGGCCGAGATGGACGAGGTCGCCGACCTGATCCACACCACCCTCACCGCCGCCGAGCCGGGCACCACCGCGGCCGGAGCCCCCTCCAGGGCCCGGTACCTGCTGGAGCCCAAGGTCGCCGAGGCCGTCGCCGGACGCGCCGCCGACCTGCTGGCCGGGCACCCGCTCTACCCCGGAATCGACCTGGCCTGAGGCCCGACGGCCTTGACGGTCCGACGACCGGCCGGGCCCGACGACCGGCCGGGCCCGACGACCGGCCGGGCCCGACGACCGGCCGGGCCCGGCCGGTAGCCTGCCGCCATGACCGACGATCTGCCCGAGATGAGGGCCTCCGACGCCGACCGGGAGCGTGTGGCCGAGGTGCTGCGAGAGGCGGTGGCCGAGGGGCGCCTCGACATGGAGGAGTTCCAGGACCGGCTGGACTCCGCCTACGCCGCGCGCACCCAGGGCGAGCTGGCGCCGCTGGTCAGGGATCTGCCCCGGGCCACCGAAGCGGCCGGCCCGGCCGAGCCCGCCCGGGCCGGCCGCGGCTGGGCCGGCCGCTTCGGCGGCAGCGCCACCTCCCGCGGCGCAGTGGCGATCATGAGCGGCTTCGTGCGCAAGGGGCCGTGGACCGCGCCCCGCCGCTTCACCTGCTTCGCCTTCTGGGGCGGTGGGGAGATCGACCTGCGCGAGGCGTACTTCGAGGACCGCGAGGTGGAGATCCGCTGCTTCGCGATCATGGGCGGCGTCAACGTGATCGTCCCGGACGACGCCGAGGTCGACGTACGCGGCATCGGCGTCATGGGCGGCTTCGACCACAGCGCCGCGGGCCGGGGCGAGCCGGACGCGCCGCGCGTGGTGGTCAGCGGCTTCGCCTTCTGGGGCGGCGTCGGGGTGGAGCGCAAACGCAGGCGCGCGGAGCGCCGGGAGCGCAAGCGCCTGGAGGACGGCCACGGGTACGGGCACGAGCACGGTCACGGCCACACGTACGGCCACGGCCACGACCGGAGACGTGACGAACGGGACGACTGACCCGCCGCCCCCTCACACCCACACCGGCTCGTCCCCGCCCGGCCGCCCCGGCGGCCGGGACCAGCCCTCCGGCCCGCCGTCGTAGGCCACCGGGGAGACGGCGTGGCGCAGCCGGCCCAGCGGGCCGACCGTCTCGTCGAGCCAGTCGGCCGGGTCGTACGGCTCCCGCACCTCCTCCGGCTCCTCCGGTTCCTTCGCCCCCTCCAGTTCGTGCTGCAGCCAGTGCGCCGTCCGCGCCAGCGCGAGCCGTACGAGCCGCGAACCCCCGCCGTCGCGCTGGTCGGTGAGTGAGCGCAGCACGGCGGCGGCCAGCAGATAGCCCGTACCGTGGTCCAGGGCCTGCGCGGGCAGCACACCCGGCCCGCCGCCCGGCCCGCCCTCGGTCACGGCGATGCCGCTCGCGGCCTGCACCAGGCTGTCGAACCCCCGCCTGCCGCCCCACGGACCGACACCCGACCCGCCCCAGGCGCTCAGCTGAGCCACCACCACACCCGGCCGCCGCCCCGTCAGCTCCCCGGCCGACAGCCCGAAGCGGTCCAGCGCGCCGGGACGGTAGCCGGTGACCACCACATGGGCCTTCCCCAGCAACTCCTCGAAGGAGGCCCGGCCGGAGCGGGACGCCAGGTCCAGCAGCGCCGACCGCTTGCCGAACCCGGTGTCGGAGTGCGCGTCCGCGCTCTCGGGCAGACGCGGCGAGTCGATCCGCAGCACGTCGGCACCCAGCAGGGCGAGAGTGCGGGTGGCCACGGGACCGGCGATGACACGGGTGAGATCCAGTACCCGCAGCCCGGCACCGGCACCGGCACCGGCGCCGGAATCCGGGCCGGGGGAGGGCAGCGGCAGCGCCGGCGCGTCGTCCAGCCGCTCCATGCCCGCCAGCGGGAGCCGGGCCACGGCCGTGCCCTGCGGATGCGCCGACCACTGCCCGGGAGCGCGCACGGCGACGGCCAGACCGCCCGCCGCGTACACCGCCTCCTCGACCTCCTCCGCCCGGCGCTCCGCCAGCACGCCGGCGACGGCGGCGACGAGCGCCTCGTCGCCACCCGTGTCCGGCACACCGAGCGCGGACAGCAACCGGGCCCGGTGATGCGGGTAGTTGGCGTGGGTGCGCAGCCAACCGCCGTCGGTGCGCCAGAAACGCGACAGCGGCGCGAACGTGGACGGCGCGCGCCCGTCGATCCGCAGATGACGCTCGCTGACGAACGCGGTGGCCACCGCCCCGTCGTCCACCCCGACCCCGGGCACGGCCGTCCCCGCACCCCCCGTGGCGGAGCGGGCCCCGAACTCGGCCGCCGCCAGCGCGCACACCGCCACGGTGGAGCGCGCCAGTTCCCGCACCGGCAGCCGGGCCGGCAGCACACCGCCGGAGCCGTCGGGGCAGGTACGGGGGACGAACCGGACACGCTCGCACAGGACGGAGTCACCGCCGAGTGCGGCCCACAGCCGGGCCCAAGACCGTTGATCCATGGGCGCATTGTGCCCGCAGTCCCGTCCGTCCGCACGGAGACCGCGTTGTCAGTACCCGCAACTAGCTTGATCCCCGACGCGGATGAGTACGCGTACGGATGTTTGGGAGCCCTGGTCGGACGGCACCCTGAAAGGCATGGAGCGGATCATGGAGAACGTGCACGGAACCACCGAAATGGCCCCTTCCCTGGCCTCGGACCTCGGGCGCGGCCCAGCCCTGGCGCTCACCCTGGCGGGCACGCTCGCCGTGGGCTGGGTGATAGCCATGCTCTACGTCATAGCCTCCTGGGTGACGGGCTGAGCGCCCGCCACCCGGCTCCCCGGCCCCTGCGGAACGCTCAGCGGCCCTCCGACGAGGAGACCACCCGGAAGCCAACCCCGGCCCGCACCAGCCGGCCGGTCAGCGCGTCCCCCATCGCCACGGCCGTGGTGACCTGGCCCGAGGCCTGCGGCAGGTCGTCCAGCGCCAGACAGAGCGCCGACTCGGCCAGCATCTTCGCCGTCTCGTCGTAGCCCGGATCGCCGCCGGACACCTCCGTCACCACCCGGCGCCCGCCGCCCTCCCCGAAGAAGCGGACCTTGAACCAGCTCTCCGCCCGCTTTCGCGGACTCGGCCCGTCCCCCGGCGCCAGCCGGGCCGACAGCGCACGGCGTACGGCCGGAAGCTGGGCGGCGGCGAAGAGCGCCCCCGCCCCGGCCATGCCGCCCACCGCCACGGGCAGCGTGCGGACGGCGGCGTAGTGGCGGTAGCGGAAGTCGGGGCCGTAACGCTCCAGTGCGGCCGCCGACCGTGCCACGACCTGCGGATCGACCGTCGGCAGCGGCACCGCCCACACCCCCGCCTTCCCGCTGCGGCGCGGCCGGTCCAGCGGCGCGCTGACCCGGCGCCCGGCCGGACGGGACTCCACCCGCCGCCGCTCCCGCGCCGCGGCCCGCATCTGCCGTCCCCGCGAGAACGCCGTCAGCGCGGAGGCGAACGTACCCCCGGAGAAGGCAGCCGACGCCCGCACATAGCCGTCGATCCGCAGCGGCACCCCCTCGGGGAGGCGCTCGACGGTGTACAGCACACCCAGGTCGTGCGGCACCGAGTCGAAACCGCAGGCGTGCACCAGCCGCGCACCGGTACGGCGGGCCCGGTCGTGGTGGCGCAGATACATCATGTCGACGAACTCCGGCTCGCCGGTCAGGTCGGCGTAGTCCGTCCCGGCCTCGGCGCACGCGGCCACCAGCGGCTCCCCGTACTCGACGTACGGGCCGACGGTGGTGGCCACCACCGCGGCGCTCTCGGCCACCGCGCGCAGCGAGCCGGAATCGGTGACGTCGGCGTGCAGCAGCGGCAGTTCGGCGCAGGCCGGGTCGATCTCAGCCAGCCGCTCGCGCAGTCGCAGCAGCTTGTCGCGGTTGCGCCCGGCCAGCGCCCAGCGGCAGTCACCGGGGGCGTGGGCGGCCAGGTACTCGGCCGTCAGCCCGCCGGTGAAACCGGTCGCGCCGAACAGCACCACGTCGTACTCACGGTCGTCGCGGGGCACTCCTGACCTCCTGGGGGTGAGGGGAACGGGCGGGACAGGATCACCTGCCGTCGCCCGACCCTACGGCGAGGACACGGGCGAACGCGCGAAGGGGCGCGGTCACGGCAACTCGCCGGGGCTGAGGCACTTCGACTTCCGGGGGATGTCCCTGACCGAACGGTTCATGTCGACCAGCACGTCCCCGGCGTGTCCGGGGGCGTCCTCGATGGTCACCTCCACGGCCGGGGTGCGCCCGTACGTCGTGAGGACCTGGACGCCGTCGGTCTCCAGCCTGCCCTCGTCGAGCACCCAGTCGACACCGCTGACGTTCATGCACAGATCGGGCGTCGGCGGCATCGGCTCGACTCCGCACCGCAGAACCACCGACGCCTCTCCCCACGATGCGGTGCCGGCCCCCGTGTCCCCGTCGCGCTGCCATGACAGGACTTCCTCGGGCGCCCCGGACACCACATCCGCGCAGAGCGGGTCACCGGAGAACGGGCCGGAGCGAACCGAATGGCCGGGGGAGAGCAGGGGATGTCCGGAGCAGGAGACCGCCGCCGCGACGGCGACGGCACCGAGGAGTAAGAGGCGGCTTCTTCTCTGTTTCCTCATCCTGGATTCCTTCGGGCTCCGCCTGTGCGCGGAGCGGGAGCGAGAGGGGCCGGAGAACCGGACCGGCTGTCGGTGCCCGACCCTACGCTGGGATCATGAGCGACCGGACGAGGGGGCGCGGGGAGCGCGGCGACGCGCGGGCGGTACGGGAGCGGGTGCGCGAGTTCGCCCTCGAACTGCCCGGCGCGTACGAGGACTTCCCCTGGGGCGATTCCGTGGTCAAGGTCAACCGGAAGATCTTCGTCTTCCTCAGACCCGACGGCAGCGACGACGACCACCCGCCCACCGTCACCGTCAAACTCACCGACCCCGGGGCCCACGCCCACGCGATGTCCGCCCCCGGCGCCGTCCCCACCGGCTACGGACTCGGCCGGGCGGGCTGGGTGACCATCCCGCTGGGCGAGCCGGAGGCACCGGACGCGGAGCTGCTGCGGGACTGGGTCGAGGAGAGCTACCGCACCATCGCGCCGAAGCGACTGGTGACGGAGCTCGACGCGCGAACGACCGGCTGACGGCCCGCCGCCGTCCCGAGCGGAACGCCTCGCACCGGACGCGTTCCGGTGCGAGGCGTTCGGCTGCGTGAGCGGTCAGCTCCGGGCCGCGTGGGCGAGGAAACCGCTCCACGCTTCCGGGGCGACGGTGAGCTGCGGGCCGTCCTTGTCCTTGGAGTCCCGCACATGGACAGTGCCGGGGCAGGAGGCGACCTCGACGCAGTCATCGCCGGGCCCCCTGCCGTGCGGCGGCCGTGCCGTGAGCGCCCCCGCCGCGGGTTCCGCGGCCTTCCTGCGCCCGGCCGTCCGAGGGGAGTTGGGTTCATGTCCGGTTCGGGAGGATCGATGCGTGCCACAGGTCCGTGGGGAGGTTTCCTCCTGGCTCTCGGGTCCCTCTATCTGCTGATCGCGGTGGTCCTCCTGCTGGGAGGAGCATCGGCGGGGCAGGCGTGGGGGACGCCCGCGGCCGTTCTCGTCGGGCCTGCTCTAGGGGTGGGTGTGGTCCGCTACCGCAGGACGCGGGCCGGCCGGACCCGCTGAGGCCGAGGACGGCAGTCCGTACGGCTGCCTCGAAGGAGTTCGGGACCTCGGGCTCCAGGCGTCGGCGGCATCGGCGGCAGGTGCTGCCCGAAGCCGGGCGGATGACACGGAAACGTAACGGACGTTCACTTCTCGGCAACCTATTGACTAGGGACATCCCTGTACCTACGCTCGCGCTTGTTCATGGTTGTTCACATACAAAGCGTGGTGCGTCGATGAAGATCGCAGTTGTCGGAAGCTATGGGGCCGGCCTCACCATGCGGGTCCCGAAGGCGCCCGCGGCGGGCGAGACCGTGTCGGGCGGCGTGTTCGCCCCCGGCCCCGGCGGCAAGGGGAGCAACCAGGCCGTGGGCGCCGCCCGGCTGGGCGCCGAGGTCTGTCTGCTGACCGCCGTGGGCGACGACGACTTCGGCCGCGCCGCGCGCGAGCTGTGGCGCCGTGAGGGCGTCGAGTCCGGGCACGTGCTGACGGCCCGTGCGCCCACGATGGTCGGCTTCATCCTGGTCGAGCCGTCCGGCGAGAACCGCATCGCCATCGCCCCGGGGGCCCTGGACGAACTGGACGCGGCGGCCGTCGAGCCGTTCCGCGCCGAGATCGCCTCGGCCGACGTCCTCGTCGTCTCGATGGAGATCCCCGAGGAGGCCGTCGTGGCCGCGCTGCGCGCGGGCCGCGAGACCGGCACCACGACCCTGCTCAACCCGGCGCCCGCCCGCCCGCTGCCCGAGGACGCCTGGCCGCTGATCGACGTGATCACACCGAACCAGACCGAGGCCCCCGTACTCCTGGGCCTCGGCGACGAGCACGGGCTCGGGGACGAGGACCTCGTCCGGGCCCTGTGCGAGCGCACCGGAGGCGCGGCCGTCCTCACCCGGGGCGGCGAGGGCGCGCTGATCGCCCGGGGCTCCGGCGTGACGCGGGTGCCGCCCCACCCGGCCGGCACGGTCGTCGACACCACGGGCGCGGGCGACTCCTTCACCGCGGCGCTGGCGGTCGCCCTCGGAGAGGGGCGGGACCTGCGGCAGGCGGCGGAGTTCGCCGCCGCGGCGGGCGCCCACACCGTCACGATCGCCGGCGTCATCCCCGCCCTGCCCACCAGAGACCGGCTGAACGCCTGGATTGGAAACACCCCATGACCTCGACCACCGCACCGGCGCGGGAGTTCTCCCTCCCGCTGCGCAGACTGCTCCACGCCCGTGAGTCCGGTGTCTTCGCCGCTCTCGTGCTGCTCTTCCTGCTGGGCACCGTCCTCTCGCCGAGCTTCGCCCAGTCCGACAACCTGCTCTCGGTCGGACAGCAGATCGCGCAGATCGGCATCATGGCCGTCGGCGCCACGTTCGTCATCCTCAACGGCGAGATCGACCTGTCGGTGGGGTCCACCTACGCGCTGTCGGCGATCTCGACCGGAATGCTGATCTCGGACGGCTGGAGCTGGCACCTGGCGATGGGCGCCGGACTCGCCGTGGGAGCGCTGGCCGGGCTGCTCAACGGGCTGGCCGTCGTGGTGCTCGGCGTGCCGTCGTTCATCGTCACCCTCGGCACGCTCAGCGTCTTCCGCGGCGTCGCCCTGCTGATCTCCGACGGCGCCCCGATCTCCCTCAGCTCCTCCCAGCCCGGGGTCGCGGAGTTCAATCTCCTGGGTCAGGGGCGGTTGTTCGGCCTGATACCGATGCAGTTCGTCTTCTTCGTCGCCGTCGCCGCCGTCGGGGTGGTGCTGCTGTCCCGCTCGCGCTTCGGCTTCAACACCTACGCCGTCGGCGGCAACCAGGAGGCCGCCCGGCTGGTCGGCGTCAACGTCAAGCGGGTCAAGCTGACCGCGTTCGTCCTCTCCGGCTTCGCCGCCGGCCTCGCCGGTGTGCTCGGCCTGTCCTTCCTCTCCTATGTGCAGGGCGTCACCGGCCAGGGGCTGGAGCTGACGGTGATCTCCGCCGTCATCATCGGCGGCGCGGCCCTGTTCGGCGGCTCCGGAACCATGTGGGGCACCGTCATCGGCGTCGCCTTCATCGGCCTGCTCCAGAACATCCTCAACATCAACGGGATCTCCTCCTTCTGGCAGACCGTCGTCACCGGTCTGGTGATCGTCGCCGCCGTCGCGGCCGACACCTGGCAGCGCAGGCGCAAGACCCGGGCCTGAGCGCCCGGCCACCGCGCCCCGGGGCACGCCCGCGCACCCGCGCACCCGCGCACCCGCGCACCCGAACACCCAGACACCCCCGAACACCGCCAAGGAACGCCCATGTCTGCTCGTACTCTCCTCAGGGGCCTCGCCGCCGCGACGGCCGCCGCCGCCACCCTCACCCTCAGCGCGTGCGGCGCCGTCGCCCCCGCCGACTCCGGCGGCTCCGAGGACGGCTCCTTCGAACTCGCCTCCCACATCCAGCAGCGCATCGACGACGGCGAGCCGATGCGGATCAAGCTCAGCTACCACGACCCGTCCCTGGCCTTCGCCACGCCGATCGGCGCGGGCATGGAGAAGGCGGGCGAGGAACTGGGGGCCGACGTCGCCCTCATCGGCCCCACCGGCGGCGACGCCGCCCAGCAGGTGTCCGAGATACAGACGCTGATCCAGCAGGAGGCCGTGGACGGCCTCGCCGTCTCCTCCGCCTCCAGCGACGCCCTGAAGCCGGTCATCGCCCAGGCCTACGACGCGGGCATCCCGATCATCTCCTTCAACACCGACAACCCCGACTCCAAGCAGATGGGCTTCGTCGGCCAGGACCTCAAGGGCTCGGGCAAGGCCCAGGCCGAGCGGCTGCTGGAGGAGCTGGACGGGACGAACGAGGGCAAGGTCGTCGTCTTCTCCGTGGACACCGGGGCCGGCTGGTCGCACGACCGGTTCGGCGGCTTCAAGGAGGGGCTGGACGGCAGCGGCCTGGAGATCGTCGGGCCGGTGAACGTCGGCAACGAGCCCAGCGCCGCCTACAACACCGTCGAGTCCACCATGTCCGGCCAGTCCGGTGTCGTGGCGGTCGCCGGACTGGACTGCTGCTCGACGACCGCCGCCGCCAAGTGGGTGGCGCAGTCCGGCGACGCCGGTGACATCACCATGGGCGGCTTCGACCTCCTCACCCGGACGGCCGAGTACATCGACGAGGGGGTGCTGGACTTCACCATCAGCCAGAACCCCTCCGAGCAGGGCTACCAGGCCGTGAAGGTGCTGCACGACTTCCTCACCGAGGGCACCGAGATCGAGGGCGTGGACACCGGAGCCCAGTTCATCACCCAGGACAACCTCGACGAAGCGACCGTGGAGGACTGATGACCGCCACCTCCCGCGAGACCGCCCGGGCCACCGCCTCCCGCGCCGCCCCCCGCGAGACCGCCCCGGCCGTCGGCGTCCGCGGCCTGTCCCGCAACTTCGGCCCGGTGCGCGCCCTCACCGACGTCTCCTTCGACGTCCCCGCGGGCGAGGTCACCGCACTGCTCGGCGAGAACGGGGCCGGCAAGTCGACCCTGCTCAAGATCCTGGCCGGCCTCCAGCCGCCCAGCGAGGGCGGCGTCACCGTGTTCGGCGAGGAGGTCACCTCCTTCGACCCGAGCACCATGCTCGGCCGGCACGGCGTCGCGATCGTCCCCCAGGAGCTGTCGCTGCTGCCCGACCGCAGTGTCGCCGAGAACGTCCTCAGCGGCGTCGAGCCGGGCAGCCGCTGGTTCCCCTCCCGGCGCCGGATGCTGGAGCGCACCGCCGAGCTCCTGGCCGGGCTGGACCTCCGGCTGGACCCGGCCGCCCCCGTGCGGTCGCTGGACCTGGCCACCCAGCAGCTCGTCGTGGTGGCCCGCTCCGTCGCCCGGGGCTGCCGCGTGCTGATCCTGGACGAGCCGACGGCGATGCTCACCCCGGCCGAGGCCGAGCGGCTGTTCGCGCTGATGGCCAGGCTCAAGGCGGACGGGACGACCATGCTCTACGTCTCGCACCGCATGCCCGAGGTCTTCCGGCTGGCCGACCGTATCGAGGTGCTGCGGGACGGCGCCCACGTCGCCTCCTGGCGCACCGACGAGACCACCCCCGACCGGGCGGTCGCCGCCATGGTCGGCCGGGAGCTGGGCCGGCTCACCCGCCGGGCGGAGCGCTCCGTCCGGCCCGCCGGGGAACCCGCCCTGCGGGTGCGGGAGTTGAGCGGACGGCGGCACACCGGCGTCTCCTTCGACCTGCGCCCCGGCGAGATCCTGGGCGTGGCCGGGCTGCCCGACTCCGGCCGGGTGGAGATGCTGCACAACATCTTCGGCGGCGAGAAGGGGACCGGCGGCACGGTGGAGCTGCTGGGCAGCCCCTACGAGCGGCGCGACCCCATCGCCAGCGTCGGGCGCCGCCTGGCGTTCGTCCCCGGCGAGCGCCGCGCCCAGGGTCTGCTGACCACCATGAGCGTCGGCGAGAACGTCGGCGCGCTGATGACCAGGCCGCTCAGCCGCCTCGGCCTCGTACGCCGCCGGGCCCTGGACCGGCGGGCCGCCGAACAGGCGAGGAGGCTGCGGGTCAAGACCGCCACCATGGGCCAGCCCATCACCAGCCTCTCCGGCGGAAACCAGCAAAAAGCCGTACTCGGCCGCTGGCTGGCGATCGACCCGGGGGTGCTGATCCTCGACGAGCCCACGCGCGGCGTGGACGTCGGGGCCAAGGCCGAGATCTACGAGCAGCTCTTCGAACTGGCCCAGAAGGGCCTGGCGATCCTGTGCTCCTCCTCCGACCTGCCCGAACTGCTCACCCTGACCGACCGGATCGCGGTGATGAGCGAGGGCCGCCTGGTCGGCACCGTCGAGGCCGCGGAGGCGACCGAGGAATCGGTCATGGCACTGGCCACCGGAGCGGTGCCGGCCGCCTGACCTCGGCCTGACCCCCGCCCGTCCCGTCCGGTCCCCCACACCTCTCACACCCTTTCGGAAAGGACCCCGTCATGAAGCGCTCCGGCATCCTCAACGCCGAACTGAGCGGAGCCCTGGCCACGCTCGGCCACACCGACCTGCTGATGGTCGTGGACGCCGGCTTCCCCGTCCCCCGCGGCGCGCACCGCATCGACCTCGCCATCGCCGAGAATCTGCCGGACCTGCGGACCGTGCTCGGCCTGATCGCCGACGAACTGGTCGTCGAGGGCGTGGTGCGCGCCGAGGACGTCCCGTCCAACAACCCGCTGCTCGACCAGTGGCTGCGCGAGCGCTTCGCCGACGCGGAGTTCACCACTCGCCCGCACGCCGAGGTGCTCGGCGAACTGGCCCACCGGGCCAAGGTCGTCGTGCGCACCGGGGCCTTCGAACCGTGGGGCAACATCGGCCTGTTCTGCGGCGTCGACGTTCCCCGGTGGTTCGGCGGGGAGGGCGTCGTCGTCCCGGACCACTACGCGTCCAAGCTCTGACCTCCGCGGCGGCCCGCCCGCCGCGCCGACCCACGCCACCCATCAGCCCTCACCACGGCTTCCAGCACAGGAGACCCCGCATGTCCGACACCACCGCCGCGGCCACCGCCGAACCGGCACTCAGCCCGGCCGAGATGGCGCCCTACATCCAGCACACCAGAATCGACCCGGACGCCACCCGCGACGACATGGTCGCCCACGCCCGGGAAGCGGTCGCCCACGGCTTCAACGCCGCGATGGTGCCCGCCTCCTGGGTCCCCGTCGTGGCCGCCGAACTGCGCGGCACCGGGGTCGAGGTGGCCTCGGCCCTGGACTTCCCGACCGTCGGCGTCATGACCAGCGCGGGCAAGGCGGCCGAGGCCGCCGAGATCGCCCGTCTGGGCGCGACGCAGCTCGACATCGGCGTGCAGATCGGCTGGCTCAAGAGCGGTATGCACGACGAGTTCCGGGAGGACATCGCCGGCGTCGTACGGGCCTCGGGCCTGCCGGTCAAGGTCATGCTGGAGCTGCCGCTGCTCACCGACGCGGAGAAGGAGGCCGCCGTCGAACTGGCCATGGAGGCGGGCGCGGCCTACCTGAAGAACGCCAGCAGCGGGCAGATCGAGACCGCGAATCCGACGAGTGTTCGCTACCTTGTCGACCGGGCACGGGACGGCGTTCGGGTGAAGGCCTCCGGGTCCATCAAGAGCTACCGTCAGGGCCTGGAACTCCTGCGTGCCGGGGCCTCGCTGCTCGGCACCAGCGCCGGAGTGGCGATCGTCACCGACGCCGCCGACGATTCGACCACCAGCTACTGACGGCCGGGCCGCCGCCGTGCCCGGCCCGCCCCGTGCGGGCGGGCGGGGCACGGCGGCCGCACATTTCGCAACCGGAGAGGAGACGCGTGACCGTGACGGCCGACGAGGGAGGTCTTCCGGACATCAGGCGCAACGTTCCCACCGCGATCCACGCCCAGATCTCGGAGCACATCCGGCTGCGCATCGCCGGCGGCGAGTGGCCGCCGCACTACCGCCTCAAGAGCGAGCCCGAACTGGCCCAGGAGTTCGGTGTCAGCCGCGGCACCGTGCGCAGGGCCCTGGCGACCCTCATCGAGGAGGGGCTGCTGCGGCAGGTGCGCGGACGCGGGACGTTCGTCACCTCCACGGTGATCGAGCCGGCCATCGCCCAGAAGCTCAGCACCCTGTCGGAGGACTTCGCCAGCCAGGGCGTCGTCACCTCCACCGAGGTGCGCGAGAGCTCCCTGATCACCCCGCCCCGGCCGGTCGCCGCCCTGCTGGACGTGACTCCCGGTACGCAGGTGCTGCGCCTGGTGCGGGTGCGCAGCACCGAGGAGGGGCCGGTCGCCCTGCTGTTCAACTTCGTGCGGACCGACCTCGCGCCCGGCGTCGAGAAGGTGGACTTCACGGCCTCCAGCCTCTTCGGAGCCCTGGAGGGCGCCTACGGCCTGAAGATCGCCTCGGCCCGCCGCACCTTCAGCGCGGAGGCCGCCTCGGGGGAGGTCGCGCAGGCCCTGTCGCTGGCCGAGGGCACTCCCGTGCAGTACCTCCAGCAGGTCACCTATCTCGCCGACGATCGTCCGGTGGAGTACTCGGACGTGTGGATCCACAGCGGCCGCCTGCGTGTCACCTCCGTGCTGCAGCGCAGGTGAGAACGGTCGCGCGCCCGTTGCGCCCCGTACGCCGAAGGCCCGTCCCCGAGAGGGGGACGGGCCTTCGGCGTACGGGCTCTCCGGTGCGGCCGGGCGACGGTGCGGGCACGGGGCACGGGCACAGCGTTCCGCGTGCGCCCCCGTGAGGGCTTGTGGAAAGTGGAACGTGTTCTTAGCATCGCCGGTGTTACATCATTGGTGTCATACGGTCGCGGCGCGGCGGCCCGGACGGTTGGAGACCGGATGGCAGCGGCAGGCACGGGCCCCGGCCCGCTGGCCGGAGTGCGGGTGGTGGAGCTGGCGGGCATCGGCCCCGGCCCGTTCGCCGGGATGCTCCTGGCCGACCTCGGCGCCGACGTCGTCCGCGTCGACCGGCCCGGCGGGCAGCCCCTGGGCATCGACCCCGCCCGCGACGTCACCGGCCGCAACAAGCGCTCGGTGGTGATCGACCTCAAGTCCGACGGCGGCCCCGACGCCGTACTCGGCCTGGCCGAACGTGCCGACGTGCTGATCGAGGGCTGGCGCCCCGGCGTCGCCGAACGCCTGGGCGTCGGCCCCGGGCCGTGTCTGGCCCGCAACCCGAAACTGGTCTACGGGCGGATGACCGGCTGGGGCCAGGACGGCCCCCTGGCCGCGAACGCCGGACACGACATCGGCTACACCGCCGTCACCGGCGCGCTGGGCATGATCGGCCCGGCCGGCGAACCGCCCGCCATCCCCGCCAACCTGCTGGGCGACTACGCCGGCGGTTCCCTCTACCTCGTCGTCGGCGTCCTCGCCGCCCTCCACCACGCCCGTACCGAGGACGGGAGCGGGCAGGTCGTGGACGCCGCCATCGTGGACGGCACCAGCCATCTGACCGCGATGATCCACGGCATGCTGGCCGCCGGGGCCTGGCAGGACCGCCGGGGCGCCAATCTGCTGGACGGCGGCTGCCCCTTCTACGGGGTCTACGAGACCGCCGACGGCGGCTGGATGGCGGTCGGCGCACTGGAGCGCCCGTTCTACGAGGAGTTCGCCCGCCTGCTCGGCCTGGACGAGCGGACCGCCGCCGACCGTGACGACCCCGCCCGCTGGGAGAAGCTGCGCCGGGCCGTCGCCGCCCGCTTCCGCACCCGCACCCGCCAGGAGTGGACGGAGGTCTTCGACGGCACCGACGCCTGCGTCGCCCCCGTGCTCTCCCTGCGCGAGGCCCCCGCCCACCCCCATCTGGCCGCCCGCGGCACCTACACCGAACACGCGGGGGCCGTCCAGCCCGCCCCCGCCCCCCGCTTCTCCACCACCCCCGGCGCGCTGCGCCGCCCGCCCGCCGTCCCCGGCGCGGACGCCGCCGAGGTGGCCCGCGACTGGGACCTGCCCGCACTGATGCCCGAGGAGGGCTCACGATGAAGCGGAAGATCTTCACCGAGGACCACGAGGCCTTCCGGCAGACGGTCCGGGCCTTCCTGGAGCGGGAGGTGCTGCCGCACTACGAGCGCTGGGAACGCGAGGGCGCCGTCGACCGCGAGGTGTGGCGCGCCGCCGGACGCCAGGGCCTGCTGGGGGTGGCCGTCCCCGAGGAGTACGGCGGCGGCGGGCAGGACGACTTCCGCTACGGCGCCGTACTGGCCGAGGAGTTCACCAGGGCCGGCACGCCCGGCCTGGCGATCGGCCTGCACAACGACATCATCGGCCCGTATCTGACCTCCCTGGCCACCGAGGAGCAGAAGAAGCGCTGGCTGCCCGGCTTCTGCTCCGGCGATACGATCACCGCCATCGCCATGACCGAGCCCGGCGCGGGATCCGACCTCCAGGGCATCCGCACCACGGCCGAGGACCGCGGCGACCACTGGGTGCTCAACGGCTCCAAGACCTTCATCTCCAACGGCATCCTGGCCGATCTGGTGATCGTCGTCGCCAGGACGACCCCCGAGGGCGGCGCCAAGGGGCTGAGCCTGCTGGTCGTCGAGCGCGGCATGGCCGGCTTCGAACGCGGCCGCAACCTCGACAAGATCGGCCAGAAGTCCCAGGACACCGCCGAGCTGTTCTTCCACGACGTACGCGTGCCCAGGGAGAACCTGCTGGGCGAGCTCAACGGCGCCTTCGTCCACCTGATGACGCAGCTCGCCCAGGAGCGGCTGGCCATCGCGGTGGCCGGCGTCGCCGGCGCCGAGCACCTCCTGGAGATCACCCGCGAGTACGTCACGGGGCGCGAGGCGTTCGGCCGGCCGCTCGCCCGGCTCCAGCACGTACGCTTCGAAGTGGCGGAGATGGCCACCGAGTGCGCCGTCACCCGCGCCTTCGTCGACCGCTGCATCGAGGAGCACGTCAGCGGCGGGCTGGACGCCGTCCACGCCTCGATGGCCAAGTGGTGGGCGACCGAACTGCAAAAACGCACCGCCGACCGCTGCCTCCAGCTCCACGGCGGCTACGGCTACATGAGCGAGTACCCCGTCGCCAGGGCGTTCACCGACGGGCGCATCCAGACCATCTACGGCGGCACGACCGAGATCATGAAGGAGATCATCGGCCGTTCCCTGCTCTCCTGATCTCCTGATCTCCTGACCCACCCCTTTCCGGAAGGCATCTTCGACCGTGACGACCCACGCGAGCAACGACGCGTACATCTACGACGCCATCCGCACCCCGCGCGGGCGCGGCAAGGCCGGTGGCGCCCTGCACGGCACCAAGCCGATCGACCTGGTCGTCGGCCTGATCCACGAGCTGCGCCGCCGCTTCCCCGGCCTGGACCCGGCCGCCATCGACGACATCGTGCTCGGCGTCGTCACCCCCCTGGGCGACCAGGGCGCCGACATCGCCCGCACCGCCGCCATCGCCGCCGGACTGCCCGACACCGTCGCCGGCGTCCAGGAGAACCGCTTCTGCGCCTCGGGCCTGGAGGCCGTCAACATGGCCGCCGCCAAGGTCCGCTCCGGCTGGGAGGACCTGGTCCTGGCCGGCGGCGTGGAGTCGATGTCGCGGGTGCCGATGGGCTCCGACGGCGGCGCCTGGGCCATGGACCCGATGACCAGCTTCGAGACCGCCTTCGTCCCCCAGGGCATCGGCGCCGACCTCATCGCCACCATCGAGGGCTTCTCCCGCCGCGACGTGGACGAGTACGCCGCGATGTCGCAGGAGCGCGCGGCCACCGCCTGGAAGGAGGGCCGCTTCGACCGCTCGGTCGTCCCCGTCACCGACCGCAACGGCCTGGTCGTCCTCGACCGCGACGAGCACATGCGCCCGGGCACCACGGCCGACTCCCTCGCCTCCCTCAAGCCCTCCTTCGCCACCATCGGCGAGGCGGGCGGCTTCGACGCGGTGGCGCTGCAGAAGTACCACTGGGTGGAGGAGATCGACCACGTCCACCACGCGGGCAACTCCTCCGGCATCGTGGACGGCTCCGCGCTGGTGGCCGTCGGCAGCCGCGAGACCGGCGAGCGTTACGGCCTCACCCCCCGCGCCCGGATCGTCTCGGCCGCCGTCTCCGGCTCCGAGCCGACCATCATGCTCACCGGCCCGGCGCCCGCCTCCCGCAAGGCGCTGGCCAAGGCGGGGCTGACCGTCGACGACCTGGACCTGGTGGAGATCAACGAGGCGTTCGCGGCCGTCGTCCTGCGCTTCGTGCGCGACATGGGCCTGCCCATGGGGAAGGTCAACGTCAACGGCGGCGCCATCGCCATGGGCCACCCGCTGGGCGCCACCGGCGCGATGATCCTGGGAACCCTCGTCGACGAGCTGGAGCGCCGCGATCTGCGCTACGGCCTGGCCACCCTCTGCGTCGGCGGCGGCATGGGCATCGCCACCGTCGTCGAACGGCTCTGACCGGCCCCGACCGGCCCCGCGCCCGCTCCGGGCGGCGCGCAAACCGAACCTCCCGACGCAGCCAGACCTCAACGGAGACCGAAACCCACCATGGCAGCCCCCGCAACCCCCTCCACCATCCGCTGGGAACAGGACGACACCGGTGTCGTCACCCTCACCCTGGACGACCCGACCCAGTCCGCCAACACCATGAACGCCGCGTTCGCCGCCTCGCTCGCCGAGGTCGCCGACCGCCTGGAGGCCGAGCGCGAGAGCGTCCGCGGCGTCATCGTCACCTCCGCCAAGAAGACCTTCTTCGCCGGCGGTGACCTCAACGACCTGCTGGCGGTGCGGCCCGAGCAGGCCCGCGAGCTCTACGAGCGCGGCATGGCCATGAAGCGCAACCTGCGCCGCGTCGAGACCCTCGGCATCCCCGTCGTCGCCGCCGTCAACGGCGCGGCCCTCGGCGGCGGCCTGGAGATCGCGCTGGCCTGCCACCACCGCGTCGCACTCGACACCCCGGGTTCGAAGATCGGCCTGCCCGAGGCCACCCTCGGCCTGCTGCCCGGCGGCGGGGGAGTGGTGCGCACCGTGCGGCTGCTGGGCATCACCGACGCCCTGCTGAACGTCCTGCTCCAGGGGAGGCAGTACCGCCCCCGCCAGGCCATGGACAAGGGCCTGGTCCACGAGGTCGCCGACACTCCCGAGGAGATGCTGGAAAAGGCGCGGGCGTTCATCGACGCCAACCCCGCCTCCGCCCAGCCCTGGGACGTCAAGGGGTACAAGATCCCCGGCGGCACCCCCGCCCACCCGAAGTTCGCCGCCAACCTCCCGGCCTTCCCCGCCAACCTCGCCAAGCAGCTCGGCGGCGCCCCCTACCCGGCCCAGCGCAACATCCTGGCCGCGGCCGTCGAGGGCGCCCAGGTCGACTTCGAGACCGCCCAGGCCATCGAGTCGCGCTACTTCACCGAGCTGGCGACCGGGCAGACCGCCAAGAACATGATCCAGGCGTTCTTCTTCGACCTCCAGGCCGTCAACTCCGGCCGCAGCCGCCCCCGGGGCGTCGAGCCCCGCAAGGTGAGCAAGGTCGCCGTGCTCGGCGCCGGCATGATGGGCGCGGGCATCGCCTACGCCTGCGCGAAGGCCGGCATCGAGGTCGTGCTCAAGGACGTGAGCGCCGAGGCCGCCGAGAAGGGCAAGGCGTACTCCGCCGGTCTGCTGGACAAGGCGCTGGCCAAGGGCCGCACCACGCCCGAGAAGCGCGACGCGCTGCTGGCCCGCATCACCCCCACCGCCGAGGCCGCCGACCTCGCCGGATGCGACGCGGTGATCGAGGCCGTCTTCGAGGACACCGCCCTCAAGCACAAGGTGTACGCCGAGATCCAGGACGTCGTCGCCCCCGACGCGCTGCTGTGCTCCAACACCTCCACCATCCCGATCACCTCGCTGGCCGAGGGCGTCAAGCGGCAGCGGGACTTCATCGGACTGCACTTCTTCTCGCCCGTCGACAAGATGCCGCTGGTGGAGATCATCCGCGGCGAGCACACCGGCGACGAGGCCACCGCCCGCGCCTTCGACCTGGTGCGGCAGATCAACAAGACCCCGATCGTGGTGGGCGACTCGCGCGGCTTCTTCACCTCCCGCGTGATCGGCCGGTTCATCAACGAGGGCGTGGCGCTCGTCGCCGAGGGCGTGGACCCGGCCTCCGTGGAGCAGGCCGCCGCCCAGGCCGGCTACCCCGCCAAGGTGCTCTCCCTGATGGACGAGCTGACCCTGACCCTGCCCAGGAAGATCCGGAACGAGGCGCGGCGCGCGGTGGAGGCCGCGGGCGGCACCTGGGAGCCGCACCCGGCCGACGCGGTCATCGACCGCATGGTCGACGAGTTCGGCCGCACCGGCCGCAGCGGCGGCGCCGGCTTCTACGAGTACGACGCCGACGGCCGCCGCGCCGGCCTGTGGCCGGGGCTGCGCGAGCACTTCACCCGCGCGGGCGCGGCCGTGCCCTTCGAGGACATGAAGGAGCGGATGCTCTTCTCCGAGGCGCTCGACAGTGTGCGCTGCCTGGAAGAGGGCGTGCTGACCTCGGTCGCCGACGCCAACATCGGCTCCATCCTGGGCATCGGCTTCCCCGGCTGGACCGGCGGCGTCCTCCAGTACATCAACGGCTACGAGGGCGGCCTGCCCGGCTTCGCCGCCCGCGCCCGCGAGCTCCAGGCGCTCTACGGCGACCGGTTCGCGCCGCCCGCGCTGCTGGTGGAGAAGGCGGAGAAGGGCGAGACCTTCACCGACACGCCCGACACGCCCGCCGCGTAGGCCCCGGCCGGGCGGGGGACGCGTCCCCCGCCCGGTGCGCTCCGGGCGCGTCCCGTACCGTCCCGCGCCGCGCGCGGGTCACCCCTCGTCGGGGAAGGACGCCTTCAGTTCCTCGCGCATGGAGCGCTGGAAGGCGGTCACCAGCGCCTGCACGATCATGGGCTGCATATGGGCCGACAGCGTCCGCATCGTCTCCACCTGCTCGGGGTCGGACTCCCGCCGCCGGTAGGGCTCCCAGACCTCCTCCTTGAACATCCTGCTCAGCTCGCGGGCCGCCTCGCGGCTGTGCTCCAGGACCACCTCGCGCGCCGCCAGCAGCGTCTTCAGCGAGACGGGCACCTCCAGCAGCCGCACTCCCAGGTGCAGGATCACCGGGTCGATCCGGAAGACGTCCGGGTCACCGGTCCGGGCCAGGACGTTCATCGCCGCCAGCCGGTCGAGGTCGTCCTCCGTCAGCCGCCGCCCGGCCCGCCGCTCCAGTTTCTCCCGGGTGGCCTCGGCCTCGGCGTCCGGAGCCCAGGAGGCCACCAGGGCCCGGTGCAGGGCCAGGTCCTCCGGGCTGAGGTCGGGGGGCAGCTGCCGCAGGTAGCGCTCGATGGCCGCCAGGGTCATCCCCTGGTGCTGCAACTCCTCGATCAGCGCGAGCCGCGACAGATGGCCGGGCCCGTACCGCCCCACCCGCCGCGGTCCGATCTCCGGCGGCGGCAGCAGCCCCCGGGTGGAGTAGAAGCGGATGGTTCGGACGGTCACGTCGGCTCGCGCGGCCAGCTCGTCGACGGTCAGGGAGGCAGCCGGATCCATGTCGGACAGTATTGCTGTCTCACCACAGTTGCGAAACCTCTTCCGACTCCGTCTCCGTCCCGGTCTCAGGGGCGGGTGGCCGCGATCCAGTGGGCGAAAGGCAGCTCCCGGCCCCGGGTCAGGCCGGTGAAACCGGCTGCGACGATCATCTCCCGGTGCCGGCCGGCGGGTCCGCGGAAGTCCGCCACCAGCAGGCGGCCCCCCGGCCGCAGGACACGGAACATCTCGGCGAAGGCGTGCTCGCGCCGGTCGGCGCGGACGTGGTGGACGGCGAAGCTGGTGACGACGGCGTCGAACGAGCCGTCCCCGGCGTCGAGTTCCTGGGCCGTGCCCAGGGTGAACGAAGCGTTCGCGCCCCGCCGGGCCGCCAGGCGGCGAGCGTGCTCCACCATCGGCTCCGACGGATCGACGCCGAGCACGGCGCCGCCCGGTGAAGCGGCCGCGGCGACCGCGAGGGTCAGCGCCCCGGTGCCGCAGCCGACGTCGAGCACCCGGTCGCCGGGACGGACCCCGGACCGCTCGGCGAGCCGCGCGAACAGCCGGCGGCGCGCCAGGGGCATGGCGAGCGAACTGAACAGCTCGTAGCGCCGGGGGTGGTTGATGAGGAGGCCGGGCCTGTCGGCCGCGGTTTCGGGCATGACGGTTCCCCCAATAACTTAGTGACGACTAACAACGGTTACCTTAGTCGCCACTAAGTTGCTGGGCAAGTGGACGGATACGATGGGGCCGTGCCCCAGCAGGAACCGACCACCACCCACCGCCGCACCCGGCTGAGCGCGGCCGACCGCAAGGCGTCGATCCTGGAGGCCGCCACCACCGTCTTCGCCGACGTCGGCTACCGGCGCGGCCGGACGGCCGAGATCGCCGCCCGCGTCGGCGTCAGCGAACCGGTGGTCTTCCAGAACTTCGGCTCCAAGGCCGCGCTGTACGCCGCCGTGCTCGACCAGGTGGCCGACTGGGTCGGCACGGGTCTGCGCGAGGAGCTGGACACCTGCTGCGGCGGCTCGGTGGCCGCCCTGCTCGACCACGTCCTCGCCCCCGGCCACATCGACCGGATGCACGCACGCGGCAATCTGGGAGCCCTGCTGGCCGACGCCGCCGCCCTCGCCGAGGAGCCCTCGATCACCGAGGCCTACGGCCGCTGCACCCGCCGCCTCGCCGAGGAGCTGACGGCGCTGCTGGCCCAGGGGCAGCGGGCGGGCGAGATCGCACCGGGGCTCGACCCGGCCGCCGGCGCGTGGTGGTTGCTGTCGTTCGTCGCCTCGCACCGCTTCCGCGGCACCGCTCTGCCCGAGGAGTCCCGGACGGAACTGGAGGACGGGCTCGCGCGGCTGACCCGCCGCATGCTCACCGGGGACGCCGGGCCCCGGACGGCCGGGAACTGAGCGCGGGCGCACCCCGTCCCCGGCCGTCCGGCTCCGGGACCGACTACAGCGGACCGGTCTCGGACAGCTCCCCGTCCAGCAGCAGCCAGCGGGTGATGCCGATCTCCCGCAGGAACGCCACATCGTGGCTGGCCACGACCAGCGCGCCCTCGTAGCCCTCCAGAGCGGTGGTGAGCTGCCGCACGCTGGCCATGTCGAGGTTGTTCGTCGGCTCGTCCAGCATCAGCAGCTGCGGCGCCGGCTCCGCCAGCATCAGCGCCGCCAGCGCCGCCCGGAACCGCTCACCACCCGACAGCGTCCCGGCCGGGCGGTCCGCCCGCGCACCCCGGAACAGGAAGCGCGCCAGCCGCGCCCGGACGCGGTTGTCGGTCGCCCCCGGCGCGAAGCGCGCCACGTTCGCCGCGACCGACAGCTCGTCGTCCAGCACGTCCAGACGCTGTGGCAGGTACCGCACCGGGACGTGCGCCACCGCCTCGCCCGCCGCCGGCTCCAGCTCCCCGGCGACCGTGCGCAAAAGCGTGGTCTTGCCCGCGCCGTTGCGCCCGACCAGCGCCACACGCTCCGGACCGCGCAACTCCAGCTCCGCACGGGCCCCGCAGCGCAGCTCCACAGCGCGCAGCGTCAGGACGGTACGGCCGCGCGGCACGGCGGTGTGCGGCAGGTCGACGCGGATCTCGGCGTCGTCCCGCACCGCCTCGGCGGCCTCGCCCAGCCGCTCCCGCGCCTCCTCCAGCCGCTCCTCGTGCAGGATGCGGTGCTTGCCCGCCGAGACCTGCGCCGCGCGCTTGCGCGCTCCCGCCACGATCTTGGGCAGGCCCGCGGTGGCGGCGGCCTTGCGGCCCTGGCGCATCCGTCCGGCGAGCTTGTCGTGCGCCTCGACCAGATCGCGCTTCTGCCGCCTGACGTCCGCCCTCGCCGCGCGGACCGCCCGCCCGGCCGCCTCCTGCTCGGTGGCCAGGGCCTCCTGGTAGGCGTCGAAGTTCCCGCCGTACCACTGGACCCCGCCGTCGCGCAGATCGGCGATCCGGTCCATGTGACGCAGCAGCTCGCGGTCGTGGCTGACCACCAGCAGCACCCCGTTCCAGGAGCGGACGGCCTCGTACAGCCGCCCGCGCGCGGTGATGTCGAGGTTGTTCGTCGGCTCGTCCAGCAGCAGGATCCGCGGCCGGGCCAGCAGCAGCGCGGCCAGCCGCAGCAGGACCGCCTCGCCGCCCGAGAGGTCGCCGATGGTGCGGTCCAGGCCGATGTGCCCCAGACCGAGCTGCTCCAGGGCCGCGCGGGCGCGCTCCTCCACGTCCCAGTCGTCGCCGACGGCCGTGAAGTTCTCCTCGCTCGCGTCCCCGGCCTCGATGGCGTGCAGCGCGGCGCGGACCTCCGCGATGCCCAGGGCCCTGTCCACGCGCAGCGCGGTGTCCAGATGGACGGTCTGGGGAAGGTGGCCCACCTCGCCGGTGGTGCGCACCGATCCCTCGGCCGGGGTCAGCTCGCCCGCGATCAGCTTCAGAAGGGTGGACTTGCCGGCGCCGTTGAGGCCGACCAGCCCGGTGCGGCCGGGGCCCGCGGAGAACTGGAAGTCCTCCAGCACGGGGGTGCCGTCCGGCCAGGCGAAGCGCACCCCGGTACAGACGACGGACGGACGGGACGGTGCGGGGGAGTGGGAACGGGAAAGGGGATGGGCCATGAGGGCCTCCTGCTGCTCTCGGTACGGAAAGGGAGCGACACGCGGGAGGCACCGGGAGGGGACGCCGTACGACGACGGGGGGAGCACGCGGGAGGCGGGGGACCGGAACCCCTGGACGGGGACGGTCCGGCCGGCCGTTACGGCCCGGTCGCTCCGGAGGGCGGCTCGCAGCCCGAGGTCGTCGCACATGCGGATGCCGCGCGGACGTACAAGCGTCCGGCGGTCCGGTGCCTCATGACCTCAGACGAGCAACGGCCTTCTCCGATCGACGACGACAGGGCCGGAAAAGACGTTAGGACGGGCCCGGCGGGGCCGCAAACGGTTTTCCGCCGTCGTGCCTCATGCCTGGACCCAGCCCCTGTGCCGCCGGTGCGCCACCGCTGTGCCGCCGGGCGCGCGGCCGGACGCGCCGCGGTGTTTACCGCCGTCCGCGGGTGTGCTGTGCTGCGGCGTATGGACCGTACCAATGGGCTCACCGACGAGCCGCCCGCCGCGTACCCCACCGTCCCGCACCGGCCGCCGCACGTCCCCGCCGAGGAGGCCGAGAGCCGCGCCCGCGCCTTCCACGACGTGATGGCCCGCCGCCGGACCGTGCGCGACTTCTCCGCCCGCCCCCTGCCCGACGGCGTCCTGGAGTGGGCCGTCCGCACCGCCGCCACCGCACCCAGCGGGGCGAACGTCCAGCCCTGGCGCTTCGTCGTCCTCACCGACCCCGAGCGCAGGGCGAGGCTGCGCGAGGCCGCCGAGGCCGAGGAGCGGGAGTTCTACGGACGCCGCGCCTCCGACGAGTGGCTCGACGCCCTCGCGCCGCTGGGCACCGACTGGCGCAAGCCGTTCCTGGAGACCGCGCCCGCGGTGATCGTGGTCTTCGAGGTCCACAAGGGGCCCGAGACCCCGCGCCCCTACTACACCAAGGAGTCGGTCGGCATCGCCGTCGGCCTGCTGCTGGCCTGCCTCCACCAGGCGGGCCTGGCCACCCTCACCCACACCCCCAGCCCGATGCGCTTCCTCAACGAGGTCTGCGACCGCCCGCCCGAGGAGCGCGCCGCGTACGTCATCCCGGTCGGCTACCCGGCCGACGGCGCACGGGTCCCCGACATCCGCCGCAAGGAGCTGGAACAGGTCATGGTGCGGCTGTGAACCCCCGGGCCCGGGGCGCGTTCGCACCCGTCACCCGGGAGCGGGCGGTCGGCGATCTCGCCGACCGCCTCGCCGCCGCCGAGGCCGCCGACGGCTCGCCCTGGCTGCGCACCGCCGTGGACGGCGCCCCGGCCGCCCGGCCTCATGAGTGGGCGGACGGCCTGGCCGAGGAGCTGCGGCTGCGCGGCCGACCGGTGCACCGGGTGAGCGCGGCCGGCTTCCTGCGGCCCGCCTCCCTGCGCCTGGAGTACGGCCACCGGGACCCGGACGCGTACTACGACCTGTGGCTGGACGACGGCGCCCTGTGGCGCGAGGTGTTCGGCCCGCTGAGTCCCGGCGGCACCGGCCGGGTGCTGCCCGACCTGTGGAACCCGGCCACCGACCGCGCCACCCGCAGCCCGTACGCCCGACTGCCGCCCGGCGGCGTACTGGTGATGGACGGTCCGCTGCTGCTCGGCCGCGGTTTCCCCTTCGACCTGGCGGTCCATCTGCTGCTCACCCCGGCCGCCCTGGCCCGCCGTACCCCGGCCGAGGAGCACTGGACACTGCCGGCCTTCGCCCGCTACGAGGAGGAGGTGCGGCCGGGACGGGCCGCCGACGTGGTCGTCCGCGCCGACGACCCCCGCCACCCGGCCTGGACCGGCTGACCCGGCGCTGGGCCGTCCGCCGTCCGCGCCGGGGCGGGGATGTCTCCACCGCCGTGTCCATGTCCTGTGGTTGGCCGCTCCCGGAACGGGGATGACGGGGCGAGGGAGGGGGCGCATGTCCTTTTCGGTTCTGAAGCGTCCGGCGGCGACCCTGGCCGGAGCGGCCTTTCTGGTACTGGGAGGGGTGCTCGTCCTGGTCACGGTGCTGCTCGTCATGGACATCGGGAAGGAGGAAGACCACTACTTCGGTGGCCGGGCCATGATCGGGAGAAAGAAGCTCCACCCGGCGGCACGCCGGCCGGGTCATCACCCGAGCCACCGCAACAGCCCGTACGCACGTCCCCAGGAAGAGGCAGCGGTCCGCCGGCAAGGCGGCGGCGCCCGCCCTCTAACCCTTGTGCCAGCGGGCCAGCGCGAACAGGAACAGGCCGTACAGCGCCAGCCCCGTGGCGACCGCCGCCAGCAGCCACGGGCCGGCCGGGGCGGTGGCCAGGGTGCGCAGGGACTCGTCCAGGCCCTTGGTCTCGTCCGGGTCGTACCGCACGGCCGCCAGGACCACGAAGCCGCCCGCCACCGCGAACACCAGCCCGCGCGCGAGGCCGCCCGCCACGCCCAGCACGTCCACGGCGCGGCGCAGGCGCGCCGGTACCGGGCCCAGTTCCTCGCGGAACTTGTACCGCAGTGCCCGCACTCCGCTCCACACGCCCACCGCGACGACCACCAGACCCAGCGCGCCGACCAGCCAGCGCCCCGCCGGCAGTTCGAACACCCGGGAGGTGAGGTCCTCGGGCCGGTCGCCGGCCGTTCCGCCGCTTCCGGTCCCCGCGGCGAAGGTGATCGCCGAAGCGGCCAGGACGGCGAGCACCGCGAACCGGGCGGCCGAGCGCAGCCGCTCCTTGGGTGTGTGGCCCTTCGGGCGCGCCGCGCCCAGCACGGCCTCCGAGAGCCGCCACAGGGCCAGTCCGGCCAGCCCGGCGCCGACCGCCCACACCAGGAAGTTCCCGAACGGCTGCTGCGCCAGCTCCCGCAGCGCGCCGCCGCTGTCTGCCCGGCCCTCCCGGTCGCCGAAGGCGACCCGCAGGGCCAGCAGGCCGATCAGCAGGTAGATCACGCCGTACGCGACCAGCCCCCAGCGGGCGGCGACCGTCATGGCGGAGCTGTGCGCGGCCCGTCTGGCGCCCCCGCGTATCGATGCCGGTGCCGGTGCGGATGTTCTCGTCGATGTCCTCATACCGCCCCGTCTGCCCCCGGCGGGCGCGCCGACGCGCGCGGGCGGGGGCCGGGGACCCGCACCGGTCACGGTGACCGAGCGTGGGCCAGGGCTCTCATGGGCCTCCCGGGTCTCCGGAAGGGCGGATTCCGTACGCGGCCGGACCCGTATCGGAAAGAAGGGAGGGGGCAAATGGGTTGATGCGGACATAATTCACATGGTGGCGATAGCCTGGGAGTGTCCCGACTTCTCCGACGGCGGAGGCGGCCTCATGACATTCATCCAGGTCATCGACTGCAGGACCCATCAGGCCGACGAGCTGGACCGGCTGATGGACGACTGGGTCCGGGCGACCCGGGGCAAGCGGACGGCCACCCACTCGATCGTCGCGCGGGACCGCTCCGATCCCGCTCATGTGGTGGAGATCGTGGAGTTCCCCTCCTACGAGGAGGCGATGCGCAACTCCCATCTGCCCGAGACCGACCGGATCTTCCAGCGGCTGGCGGCGGCCTGCGACGAGGGGCCGACGTTCACCGATCTGGAGGTGTCCCGGGACGAGCAGCTCAACACCGGCGTGACCCGCACCTTCATCGAGGAGGTGATCAACGGGCGGAACCTCGACGTGGCCGACGGGCTGTGCACCGGCGACTACCGCGAGCACGACCCCTCGCTCTCCTCCTACGAGGTCAGGCTGGCACAGGCCAAGGAGGAGAACCAGGAGATCCTGGAGGCGTTCCAGCCGGTGATGGTCGTCGAGGACCTGTTCGCCGAGGGCGACAAGGTCTGTGCGCGGCTGTCCTACACCGGCCGCCACTCGGGGCCGTACCAGGGGCTGGAGCCCACCGGCAAGGAGATCACCGGGACCGGCCACGCCACCTTCCGCTTCGAGGACGGGAAGATCGCGGAGAGCTGGTGGAACTGGGACGACCTCGGGCTGCTGCGGCAGGTCGGCGCCGTCGAGATCTGATCCGGGCCGGACTCTGATCCGGGCCGGACCGGGAACGGCCCGGACGCGCCCGTGCGGGGACGCCTCCGGACCATCCGCGCGCCAGGGGGCGGGGAAGGGGCCGCTCAGGCTCCGGCGGCCGCCTTGCGGGCCTCGATACGGGCGCGGCGGGCGGCCAGGCGCTCGTCGAGCCTGCGGGCCTCGCCGTCCAGGCCGTCCAGGTACAGGCCCAGCTCCTCCTGGGCCCTGAGGCCCTCCGGGCCGAGCCCGCCGATCTCCATGACCTTCAGATGGCGCAGCACCGGCTGGAGCACGTCGTCGTGGTGGATGCGCAGGTTGTAGATCCCGCCGATCGCCATCTGCGCGGCGGCCCGCTCGAAGCCGGGCATGCCGTGGCCGGGCATCCGGAAGTTCACCACCACGTCGCGCACCGCCGACATCGTCCGGTCCGGGGCCAGCTCGAAGGCCGCCCGCAGCAGGTTGCGGTAGAAGACCATGTGCAGGTTCTCGTCGGTGGCGATACGGGCGAGCATCCGGTCGCAGACCGGATCGCCGGACTGGTGGCCGGTGTTGCGGTGGGAGATGCGGGTGGCCAGCTCCTGGAAGGCGACGTAGGCCACGGAGTGGAGCATCGAGTGCCGGTTGTCGGACTCGAAGCCCTCCGACATGTGCGCCATCCGGAACTCCTCCAGCTTCACCGGGTCCACGGCGCGGGAGGTCAGCAGGTAGTCGCGCATCACGATGCCGTGCCGCCCCTCCTCGGCGGTCCAGCGGTGCACCCATGTCCCCCAGGCGCCGTCACGGCCGAAGAGGGTGGCGATCTCGTGGTGGTAGCTGGGGAGGTTGTCCTCGGTCAGCAGGTTGACCACCAGGGCGATGCGGCCGACGTCGGTGACCTTGGACTGCTCCGGTTCCCATGCCTCGCCGCCGAGCGGGCCGTCGAAGTTGCGGCCGTCGCTCCAGGGGACGTACTCGTGCGGCATCCAGTCCTTGGCGACCTTCAGATGACGGTCGAGTTCCTTCTCCACCACCTCTTCCAGGGCATAGAGCAGACGGGTGTCCGTCCACTGCTCCGAGCCGGGGGCGTGCGGGGTGGCGAGGGTCATGAAGGCTCCACGGAACGACGACGGGAAACGGTACCTACGAGACCGTAGGTTACGAAACCGTAGGTTGGCGGGCCCGGAAAAGGCAATATCGGTTCTGTGAGCGGATGCGGACCGTGTGTGCCCGGGGGCCGTGGAGGTGGGGTGGAGAACGGCGGAGGCGGGGGCGGCGCTGTGCGCCGCCCCCGCCTCCGCGGAGCCGTCCGGGCGTCAGAGCAGGCCGGCGCGGCGCAGGGCCTCGGCCATCTCGCTGTTGGCCGGAGCCGCGTCACGGCCCCGCCCGCCCCCGCCCCGCCGGTCGCCCTGGCGCGGGCGAGGAGCGGAGGCGCGCCGGCCGTCCCGCTGACCGCCTCCGCGCTGACCGCGCGCCGGACGGCCGCCGTCGCCCGCGCCGGGGCCGGTCTCGTCGTCCAGCCGCAGCGTCAGCGAGATCCGCTTGCGCGGCACGTCCACGTCCAGCACCTTGACCTTCACCACGTCGCCGGACTTCACCACCTCGCGAGGGTCCTTCACGAACGTCCTCGACATGGCCGAGACGTGGACCAGGCCGTCCTGGTGGACGCCGACGTCCACGAAGGCGCCGAACGCGGCGACGTTGGTGACCACGCCCTCCAGGACCATGCCCGGCTCCAGGTCGCCGAGCTTCTCCACGCCCTCCCTGAAGGTGGCCGTCCGGAACGCCGGACGCGGGTCGCGGCCGGGCTTCTCCAGTTCCCCGATGATGTCGGTCACCGTCGGCAGGCCGAAGGTGTCGTCCACGAACTCCTGCGGCCGCAGACCGCGCAGCACCTCGGTGTTGCCGATCAGCGCCGCGACGTCGCTGCCCGTCGCCTTCACCATCCGGCGCACCACCGGGTACGCCTCGGGGTGGACGGCGGAGGCGTCCAGCGGGTCGTCCCCGCCGCGGATGCGAAGGAAGCCCGCGCACTGCTCGTACGCCTTGGGGCCGAGCCGGGGGACGTCCTTGAGGCCCTTGCGGCCGCGGAAGGGGCCGTTGGCGTCGCGGTGGGCGACGATGTTCTCCGCCAGGCCCGCGCCGATGCCCGACACCCGCGACAGCAGCGGCGCCGAGGCGGTGTTGACGTCCACGCCGACGCCGTTGACGCAGTCCTCCACCACCGCGTCCAGTGAGCGCGAGAGCTTCACCTCGGAGACGTCGTGCTGGTACTGGCCCACCCCGATCGACTTGGGGTCGATCTTGACCAGCTCGGCCAGCGGGTCCTGCAGGCGCCGGGCGATGGAGACCGCGCCGCGCAGCGAGACGTCCAGGTCCGGCAGCTCGCGGGAGGCGAAGGCGGAGGCGGAGTACACCGACGCGCCCGCCTCCGAGACCATCACCTTCGTCAGCTTCAACTCCGTTTGCGCGGCGCACAGTTCGGCGGCCAGCCGGTCCGTCTCGCGGGAAGCGGTGCCGTTGCCGACGGCGATCAGCTCCACCCGGTGCTCCCGCGCCAGCCGCGCCAGCGTGGCCAGCGACTCCTTCCAGCGGTTCTGCGGGGCGTGGGGGTGGATCGTCTCGGTGGCGGCGACCTTGCCGGTGGCGTCGACGACGGCGACCTTCACACCCGTGCGGAAGCCCGGGTCCAGCCCCATGGTGGCGCGGGTGCCGGCGGGGGCGGCCAGCAGCAGGTCGCGCAGGTTGGCCGCGAACACCGCGACCGCCTCGTCCTCGGCGGCGGTGCGCAGCCGCAGCCGCAGGTCGATGCCCAGGTGCACCAGGATGCGGGTGCGCCAGGCCCAGCGCACGGTGTCGGCCAGCCAGCGGTCGGCCGGGCGGCCGCGGTCCTCGACGCCGAACCGGCGGGCGATCGCGCGTTCGTAGTCGGAGGGGCCGGTGGTCTCGCGCAGGGCCCCGCCCTCCGCGGCCTCCCCGGCGGGCTCCGGCTCCGGCTCCAGGGCGAGGTCGAGGACCTCCTCCTTCTCGCCGCGCAGCATCGCCAGCACCCGGTGCGAGGGCAGCTCGGTGAAGGGCTCGGAGAAGTCGAAGTAGTCGGCGAACTTGGCGCCCTGCTCCTGCCTGCCCTCGCGCACCTTCGCCACCAGCCGGCCGCGCCGCCACATCGTCTCGCGCAGTTCGCCGATCAGGTCGGCGTCCTCGCCGAAACGCTCGGTCAGGATCGCGCGGGCGCCCTCCAGCGCGGCGGATGCGTCGGCCACCCCCTTGTCCGGGTCGACGAACGCCGCCGCGGCGGCGGCCGGTTCCACGGACGGGTCGGCGAGCAGGCCCTCGGCCAGCGGCTCCAGGCCCGCCTCGCGGGCGATCTGCGCCTTGGTGCGCCGCTTGGGCTTGTAGGGCAGGTAGACGTCCTCCAGGCGCGCCTTGGAGTCGGCCGCCCGGATGCGGGCCTCCAGTTCGGTGTCGAGCTTGCCCTGGGAGCGCACGGACTCCAGGATCGCCGCCCGCCGCTCCTCCAGCTCCCGCAGGTAGCGCAGCCGCTCCTCCAGGTCGCGCAGCTGCGCGTCGTCCAGGCCGCCGGTGGCCTCCTTGCGGTAGCGCGCGACGAACGGCACGGTCGAGCCGCCGTCGAGCAGTTCGACGGCGGCCCTGACCTGCCGTTCCCGTACGCCGAGTTCCTCGGCGATCCTGCCCTCGACGGACGCCGCGCCGGACGTGCCGGCCGGTGCCGCGCCCTCGACGGGCGTCTCTCCGATGGACTGTGTCACGATCCGTTCCGCCTTACTCGGTGCTGGGTGCTCCCCCGGTAGCCCGCATTGTTACAGGCCGCACCGACAGGCGGACGGTCAGACGCGGCGTCCGGTGCGCGAAGCCCCGCCGAAGAGGCGGGCCAGTAGACGGAAGGGCAGCGTCACCACGGTCGCGATGGCGCCGCCGACGGTACGGAGTGCGTCTGCAATGGCTTTGAACATGCCGATCGCATGGCCGCTCTCGCGCCGGGCAAACCCGTTTCGCCCCCTTCCGTTCGGATTCCCCTCAGCCCTTGCCGAACAGGTCCGCGGGGAAGGCGCCCGAGGCGAGGGCCGCGCCGGTGAAGGCGCCGCACAGCTCGGTCAGCCGCTCGGTGCCCGCCGCGCCCAGGTGCTCGTACGGCGCGGCGTCGAGCCGGTCGGTCTCCTCCTCCAGCTCCTTGCGCAGGGCGGTGCCGGCCCCGGTCAGCTCGCCGTCGCCGTCCAGCAGTCCGCGCCCGCGCAGCCGCTCCTGGGCCTCCTCCCAGTCCCGGCGGTCCCAGCCCCGGGTGGCCAGCGCCCACCCGGGGCTCATGCCGCGGCCGCTGGCGGTGTGGCTGACCAGCGCCTCCATCGGGTCCAGCCCGGCGTGCTGGAGGACGGCGACATGGGCGTCACCGCGGTGCTCGCGCAGCAGCGAGGCGCCGTGCCACAGCGCCAGGTGCGGTGCCTCGGGCACGGGAAGGTCGGCGAGCGCCGCGTACAGCGGGCGGCCCGGGCGGACGCACCCCTCGGCGGCGCGCAGCGCCAGCTCGGCGGCCTCGGCCATCTCCTTGGACGCCACCGCCTCCTCGCCCAGCAGGCGCCGCAGCATGGAGTCGGCGGCGCGCAGCCGGGCGGCGAGCACGGTCTCGGGGGCGGCCAGCTCCCACACGGCCGGCAGGTGGCGGGCGACGAGGGCGTGGTGGAAGTTGTGGAAGGTCGCGGTGACGACCCCGGGCCCGACCCGGCCCAGCGCCGCGGCACGTCCGGCGAAGTAGACCGCGGAGGGGTCCTCGATGCCGTAGGGGGCCAGCTCGCGGGCCAGGTCGGGGGCGAAGTAGAGAGCCGAGTGCAGCGGGTTGACGGCATTGTGGCAGCGCCGTCCGGCTTTGGCGGGGAGGGACGTCATACCCGCACGCTACCCGTCGGTAAGTGGCCAGGTGAAGACCGGAGGGCGCCGTTCCAGGAAGGCGGCCACGCCCTCGGCCCGCTCACCGCTCTCCCGGGCGCGCTCCTCCCAGTACGCGATCCGCTCCGGTGGCACGGGGCCGGCCCCGGCGCCGTTCGCGAACTCCTTGGCGGCCGCCTGGGTGAGCTGCGAGCGCGAGACGAGCAGCCGCGCGAACCGCGCCACCCGCTCCTCCAGTTCGCCCTCCGGGTGCACCTCGTCGACCAGCCCGGTGCGCAGGGCCCGCTCGGCGCCGATCAACTCGCCGGAGAACAGCAGGTACTTGGCGGTGGCCGGGCCGACCAGGGAGACCAGGCGCCGGGTGGAGGAGGCGCCGTAGACGATGCCGAGTTTCGCCGGGGTGATGCCGAACAGGGCTCCCTCGGCGGCGAAGCGCAGGTCGCAGGCGACGGCGAGCTGGCAGCCGCCGCCCACGCAGTGCCCGCGCACGGCCGCGAGCGTGGGCCGGGGGAAGGCCGCCAGCGCCTCCTCGGCGGTCACCGCCAGACGGCGGGACTCCTCGTCGCCCTCGCGCAGGGCGGAGATGTCGGCGCCCGCGCAGAAGGTGCCGCCCTCGCCGGTGAGGACCAGGGCCCGTACGGCGGGATCGGCGGCGAGCCGCTCCAGCACGGCGGGCATCCGCCGCCACATGTCCGGTGTCATCGCGTTGCGCTTGGCCGGGTTGTCGATGGTGAGGGTGGCGACGCCGTCCTGGACGGAGACCGGCAGGGCCGGACCGCCGGCCGGCGGGGTGTGCGCGGACATGGGCCGGATCGTAACGGCAGGGGGCGCGGAGGCCGCGACGGGGGCCGCAGAAACGATCGCGCAAGGCCGGCCGTCCGCGAACGGCGCGTAAGTCTTCTGTCAATTGCCATCGATAAGTGCCGACTTGCAGTCACAGGGCCGGGATGCGCGCACCGCGGGCCGACACTCGTGGGGAGAACCGGTCCGGGACCGGCCCGGAACGGAGCCGGACGGAAGCGGCCGGCGAGAGCCGAGAGCGGGGTGCGGCAGATGGACGTCCGCGGTGGTTTCCTCCCGGGCCGGGACGGCCGGCCGTCCGCGCCGCCGCGGGAACGGCTCCGGCTCCGGTCGGGGGAACAGCCGGGGGAACAGCCGCACGCCCGGCCCGAGCCCCGCCACCGCCCCCGGCCGTACGAGGGCGCCTGGCGCTTCACCGTCCCGGTGCACGAGTCCTCCGTGCCCCGGGCGCGCCACGCCGTGCGGGACCTGCTTCGCCGCGCAGGGGCCCCGGTCGCCGACGAGCTGATGGACGGCCTGCTGCTGATCCTGTCCGAACTGGTCGCCAACGCCGTGCGGCACGCGGCCCTGCTCTCCACGGAGATCGGCGTCGAGATCTCCCTCGACGCCGGCCGGGTACGCCTGGGCGTCGAGGACGGCCACCCCTACCGTCCCGCGGCGCTGGCCGTCGCCCCGGGGCGGGAGCACACCGGGGGGCGGGGGCTGCTCCTGGTCAAGGCCGTCGTCGCCGAGGCCGGCGGTTCCTGCGAGGCCGAGCGGACCGCCTCCGGCGGCAAGGTGGTCCGGGTCGTCCTGCCGCGGGCCTCCCTGCCGCCGTCGCGGTGAGCGCGACCGCCGCGCCGACCGCCGCGCCGACCGCCGCGCGCCTCACCAGCCGGCCGAGACCCCGGTCACCTCGCGGATGCCGCCCCGCGCCGCGTCCAGCACCGTCATGAACCAGGCCGAGAACGGCTCCGCCTCGTGCCGCTTGAGCAGCTCCTCGGGCGTCACGAACGCCGTCTCGGCGATCTCCTCCGGATCCGGCCGGGGCATGTCCCGCACCAGCCCCGCGAAGAGGTGGTTGTACTCCTGCTCGACCAGGCCGGAGGCCGGGTCCGGGTGGTTGTAGCGCACCGTCCCCGCCTCCCGCATCAGACGGGGCGCCACGCCCAGCTCCTCGCCGACCCGCCGTGCGGCGGCGGCGAAGGGCCGCTCGCCGGGGTAGGGGTGGCCGCAGCAGGTGTTGGACCACACACCGGGGGAGTGGTACTTGCCCAGCGCCCTGCGCTGGAGCAGCAGCCGGCCCAAGTCGTCGAAGAGGAAGACGGAGAAGGCCCGGTGCAGCCGGCCCGGGGCCTGGTGGGCGGAGAGCTTCTCCGCGGTCCCGATCGTCCTGCCGTCCTCGTCGACCAGCTCGAGCATGATCGGGTCCGCCGTGCCGTTGGTCATGTCCGCCCTTCACCGTGCATGTGTCGGAACGGCATTTCTCCTATGTTCCGACTGTCCGCTCCAGTGTGCCGTACACGGACGGGGGCCGCTCGCCGGGCGGACGGCCCGCGGGCCCCGAGGCGCCGGCGGAGGACGGGGACGGGGCGGCGGGGAGCGTCAGTGGCACAACCGTCCCTCGCGCGCCGCGTGCCCGTGCGGCTCCAGCTGGAAGGTGCAGTGCTCGACGTCGAAGTGCCGACCCAGGCAGTTGTGGAGATCCCGCAGGATCCTGTCGTGGCCCCCCTCGGCCTCCAGCGCCTCCCGGCCGACCACCACGTGCGCGGAGAGCACCGGCATCCCGGAGGTGATGGTCCACACGTGCAGGTCGTGCAGGTCCTCCACCCCGGGCACGCTCAGGATGTGCGCCCGCACCCCGGCCATGTCCACATGCCGGGGCGCGGCCTCCAGCAGGACGTCGATGGCCTCGCGCGCCAGCCGCACCGTCCGCGGCACGATCAGCACCGCGATCAGCAGCGAGGCGACGGGGTCGGCCTGCCGCCAGCCGGTGAACATGATCACCAGCGCGGCGGCGATCACCGCCACGGAGCCCAGGGCGTCCGCCGCCACCTCCAGGAAGGCGCCCCGCACGTTCAGGCTCTCCCGCTGCCCGCGCATCAGCAGGGCCAGGGACAGGCCGTTGAGGGCCAGGCCGACGACGCCGAACAGGACCGTCAGCCCCCCGGGCACCTCCTCGGGATGGCGCAGCCGCTCGACGGCCTCCACCAGGATGTAGCCGCCCACCCCGAGCAGCAGCAGGGCGTTGAGCAGCGCGGCGAGGATCTCGGCGCGGGCGAGACCGAAGGTGCGCCGCTCGCTGCCGGGCCGGTTGGCGACGTGGATCGCCAGCAGTGCCATCCCGATGCCGACCGCGTCGGTGGCCACATGGCCGGCGTCCGCCAGCAGCGCCAGCGAACCGGTCAGCGCGGCGCCCGCGAGCTCGGCGAGCAGCAGGACGACCGCGATGGCCAGGGCCGCGCGCAGCCGCCCCCGGTACGCGGCTCCCGCCGTACCCGGCCCGGCCGGCCGCGGCCCGCCGTGGTTGTGCCCTGCGCCCATGGATGATGCCTCCCGTATGGCGGCCGATGCCGCCTGCGACCGGTGCGGACGATCCCAGTGAACTACGGGTGGGGGGTATGGGGCAACGCGGCACTGAACACCGTTGTCATCCCCTCTGACCTGCGCTTTCCATTCACCTGGCGGATAGCGTCCGCTCGTTCGGGGGACCGGCCCGGATCACTCGGGGAGCGCGGCCCCTTCCCGCTGGAGGCCGTCGGCGCCGCGCAGGCGCCGGCCCGCCCAGGCCGAGGCCACCATCTCGCGTACCCCGTACCGGGGCGCCCAGCCCAGCTCCACGCCGATCCGCCCGGCCGAGGCCACCACCCGCGCCGGGTCCCCCGGGCGGCGCGGGACGACCACCGGGGCGGGCTCGCGGATACCGGTGACCTCGGCGACGAGACCGGCCAGCTCCCGCACCGACACGCCCTCGCCGGTGCCCACGTTCACCGTCAGGTCCTCGCCGGCCGGGAGCCCGGCCAGCCGGCGGGCGGCGGCCAGATGGGCCTCGGCCAGGTCGGCGACGTGGATGTAGTCGCGTACGCAGGTGCCGTCGGGGGTGGGGTAGTCGTCGCCGAAGATCCGCGGGGCCTCGCCGCGGGTGAGGGCGTCGAAGAACATCGGGATGACGTTGGACACGCCGACGTCCGACAGCTCCGGCCGCGCGGCCCCCGCCACGTTGAAGTAGCGCAGACAGGCGGTGGACAGCCCGTGCGCCCGCCCCGCGGCGCGCACCAGCCACTCGCCCGCCAGCTTCGTCTCGCCGTAGGGGCTCATCGGGACGCAGGGAGTGTCCTCGGTGACCGTGTCCACGTCCGGCATGCCGTAGACGGCGGCGGAGGAGGAGAACACGAAGCCCCGCACCCCGGCGGCGACCACGGCCTCCAGCAGCACCGTGAGCCCGTACAGGTTCTCCCGGTAGTACGTCAGCGGATGCTCCACCGACTCGCCCACCTGCTTCTTCGCCGCCAGATGCACCACGCCCGTGACCCCGTGCCCGGCGAGCGTGCGGTCGAGCAGCCCGCGGTCGGCGACCGAGCCGCGCACCAGGGGCACGCCGGGCGGCAGCCGCTCGGGCAGGCCGCTGGAGAGGTCGTCGAGCACGACGACCCTCTCACCGGCCTCCGCCATCGCCCGCGCCACATGCGCGCCGACGTATCCGATCCCTCCGGTCACCAGCCATGTCATCGGGTCTCTCCTTCGTGGACACTCCCGGCTTCGACCGGGGGTGGGGTGCCTCCCGCCCGCGGTGGAGCAACGAAGCTCCTGCGGAGCAGGGCGGGAGAAGCCGGTTCGCCGCCGGGACGGACCGGCGTCCGCCCCGGCGGCCCGCAGCCGGCCCCCGCGGCGCGAGCCGTGGGAATCCCCCTCCTCCGGGAGGGAGAGGAAGCCAAGGCCGCAGCCTAACCACCGGTCGCGGACCGTCGCGGACACGCTCCTTGTGCGAGTCGCCGGGATCGAGGATCCTGGAACGCGGTCCGTGGTGTTCTGTCACCTTTCGTGACGGCGGGGCGCTTCCGCCCGGTGAATGCGGGGTGAACGGACGCTTCCACCTATCCGATAACCTCTGGCCATGTGCTGCCCGCCCCGGACGGGTGATGGCGCACTGTGACCGCTGCCCGGATGCCGCTCGATACGGACCGCGCCGCGGACAGTACGGCTTTCAAGGAGTGAGTTCGTTCTTGTCGACCGCCATTCTCACCGGTCCACCGGTCGCGGGGGCGCCCTTGGAGGGCGGTCTGCGGTCGCTGGGTTTCGATGTGCGGGTGGCGGAGGACGCCGCCGGGGTGGAGGCGGCGCTGGCGGCCGTCCCGGCCGGTGAGCGCGTCGCCCTCGTCGACCCCCGCTTCGTCGGGCACACGCACAGCCTGCGGCTGGCCCTGACCGACCCGCGCTTCCCCGCCGCCGCGATCCCCGGCGCACTGGCCGTCCGGCCCGCCGCGCGCGCCGCCCTGGCCCGCGCCGTGTCCGCCGTGTCCGCCGCGGCACCGTCCGCGCGGACCGCGCCGTCCGCGGCGGGAGGCGCGGCGCGCACCGCCGCCCCCGAGCCCGCCGGCCTGCCCGACCGGGCGGCCGCCGCCCTGGAGGAGGACGACCGGGCCCCGGCCGTGCACCGCCCCGAGCTGGGCGTCCTCGTCGCCGCCGTGCCCGCCGACGACGCGGAGCGGGCCGAGGCCGAGCGGGCCGTGGCGGCCGTCGACGAGGAGCGCGTGCGGCTGCGCTCGGCGGTGAAGTCCCGCGACGGTTTCTTCACCACCTTCTTCGTCAGCCCCTACTCCCGTTACCTCGCCCGCTGGTGCGCCCGGCGCGGACTGACCCCCAACCAGGTGACCACCGCCTCGCTGCTCACCGCGCTGGTCGCCGCCGCCTGCGCGGCCACCGGCACCCGCGGCGGCTTCGTCGCGGCCGGAGTGCTGCTGATCGCCTCGTTCGTGCTGGACTGCGCCGACGGACAGCTCGCCCGCTACGCGCTGAAGTACTCCACGCTCGGAGCCTGGCTGGACGCCACCTTCGACCGGGCCAAGGAGTACGCCTACTACGCGGGCCTGGCCCTCGGCGCGGCCCGCGGCGGCGACGACGTGTGGGCCCTGGCGCTGGGCGCGATGGTGCTCCAGACCTGCCGCCACGTGGTGGACTTCTCCTTCAACGAGGCCGACCACTACGGCAGGGACGGCGGGCTGGAGCGCGGGGGGGAGCCGGCCGCCGGGAGCACCGACCCCGCCGCCGCCCTGTCGGGGAGGCTCGACCGGGTCGGCTGGACGGTGTGGGCCCGCCGCATGATCGTGCTGCCGATCGGCGAGCGCTGGGCGCTGATCGCCGTCCTCACCGCCCTCACCACCCCCCGCACCACCTTCACCGTGCTGCTGACCGGCTGCGCGTTCGCCGCCTGCTACACCACCGCCGGGCGGGTGCTGCGCTCCCTGACCCGCAGGGGCGTGCGCACCGACCGCGCCGTGCGGGCCCTGGCCGAGCTGGCCGACTCCGGACCACTGGCCGAGGGCGTGGCCCGGGCCGCCGCGTCCCGGACGCGCGCGGCGCGGCCGTCCGCGTTCGCCGCCCCGGCCCTGGCCCTGCTCGGCTCGGCCGGCCTGGTGGCCGCCGCGCTGTGGGCCCCGGTCGGCCCCTGGCTGCCGGCCGCCGCGCTCGGCTACGCCGTCCTGTCCGGGCTGGCCGTCGCCCGCCCGCCGGTGGGCGCGCTGGACTGGCTGGTGCCGCCCCTCTTCCGCGCGGCGGAGTACACCACGGTCCTGGTACTCGCCGCCCGGTCGGACGCGGCGGGGGCCCTGCCCGCAGCGTTCGGGCTGGTCGCGGCGGTCGCCTACCATCACTACGACACGGTGTACCGCATCCGCGGCGGCACCGGCGCCCCGCCGCACCGGCTGGTGCGGGCGATCGGCGGGCACGAGGGACGCGCTGTGGCGGTCACGGCCGCCGCCGCCCTCTGGGCCGCCGGGCAGGGCTTCACGATCGCGCTCACGGCCCTGGCCGGGGCCCTGGCGCTCACGGTGCTCACCGAGAGCGTCCGTTTCTGGGTGTCCTCACACGCACCCGCCGTACACGACGAAACAGGAGAACCCGCATGATCGGCCTCGTGCTGGCCGCCGGCGCCGGACGGCGTCTGCGCCCCTACACCGACACCCTTCCCAAGGCCCTGGTGCCGGTGGACCCGGCGGGCGAGGGCACCACCACCGTGCTCGACCTCACCCTCGGCAACTTCCGCGAGGTCGGCCTCACCGACGTCGCCGTGGTCGTGGGCTACCGCAAGGAGGCCGTCTACGAGCGCAGGGCCGCCCTGGAGAAGAAGTACGGCGTCAAGCTCCACCTGGTGGACAACGACAAGGCCGAGGAGTGGAACAACGCCTACTCCCTGTGGTGCGCCCGCGACGTCATCAAGGAGGGCGTGATCCTGGCCAACGGCGACACCGTCCACCCCGTCTCCGTCGAGCAGACGCTGCTCGACGCCCGCGGCAAGGGGCAGCGGATCATCCTCGCCCTCGACACGGTCAAGAAGCTGGCCGACGAGGAGATGAAGGTCGTCACCGAGCCCGGCAGGGGCGTGCGCCGCATCACCAAGCTGATGGACCCGGCCGACGCCACCGGCGAGTACATCGGCGTGACCCTCATCGAGGGCGAGGCAGCCGCCGACCTGGCCGACGCGCTGAAGGCCACCTACGAGCGCGACCCGCAGCTGTACTACGAGGACGGCTACCAGGAGATGGTCGACCGCGGTCTCACCATCGACACCGCCGCCATCGGCGACGTGAAGTGGGTCGAGATCGACAACCACGACGACCTGAACAAGGCGCGGGAGATCGCGTGCCAGTACTGACCCGGCTCATCCCCTCGCCGGTCGTCGTCGACATCAGGCCCGGTGCGCTGGACGACCTGGCGACCCTCCTGGTCGACCAGCGCATCTCGGCCTCCGGCAAGCTCGCCATCGCCATCAGCGGCGGCTCGGGCGCGACCCTGCGCGAGCGGTTCGCGCCCGCCCTGCCGGGCGCCGACTGGTACGAGGTCGGCGGCGGGACGCTGGACAACGCGATCAAGCTGGCCGACGCGATGAAGTCCGGCCGCTACGACGCGGTCGTCGGCATGGGCGGCGGCAAGATCATCGACTGCGCCAAGTTCGCCGCCGCGCGCATCGGCCTGCCGCTGGTCGCCGTCGCCACCAACCTCAGCCACGACGGCCTGTGCTCCCCGGTCGCCACGCTCGACAACGACGCCGGCCGCGGCTCGTACGGCGTGCCGAACCCGATCGCGATCGTGATCGACCTCGACGTCATCCGCGAGGCCCCGATCCGCTTCGTGCGCTCGGGCGTGGGCGACGTGATCTCCAACATCTCCGCCGTCGCCGACTGGGAGCTCTCCCACAAGGTCACCGGCGAGTCGATCGACGGTCTGGCCGCCGCCATGGCCCGTCAGGCCGGCGAGGCGGTGCTGCGCCACCCGGGCGGCTGCGGCGACGACGAGTTCCTCACCGTGCTGGCCGAGGGGCTGGTGCTCACCGGCATCTCCATGTCGGTGGCCGGCGACAGCCGCCCCGCCTCCGGCGCCTGCCACGAGATCAACCACGCCTTCGACCTGCTCTACCCCAGGCGTGCCGCCGCGCACGGCGAGCAGTGCGGGCTCGGCGCCGCCTTCGCGATGCACCTGCGCGGGGCCGAGGAGCAGACGGAATTGATCGTCGAGGTGCTGCGCCGCCACGGCCTGCCCGTGCTGCCCGGCGAGATCGGCTTCGACGAGGACGAGTTCGTGCGCGCGGTGGAGTACGCGCCGCAGACCCGGCCCGGGCGCTACACGATCATCGAGCACCTGGACCTGTCCACCGACCAGATCAGGGACGCGTACGCCGACTATGTCAAAGCCGTCAGTAGCTGAACTCCGCCCGGTCGTGCACCCCGCCGGGGTGAAGGACCGGCGCAGCGGTGAGCACTGGGCCGGGCGCCTGTACATGCGGGAGATCTCGCTGCGCTGGACCCGGCATCTGGTGAACACCCGGATAACGCCCAACCAGCTCACCTATCTGATGGTGGTCGCCGGTGTGGCGGCCGGCGCCGTACTGCTGGTGCCGGGCCCCGCCGGGGCCGTCCTGGCCGCCCTGCTGATCCAGTTCTACCTGCTGCTGGACTGCGTGGACGGCGAGGTCGCCCGCTGGCGGAGGCAGACCTCCATCACCGGCGTCTACCTCGACCGGGTGGGCCACTACCTGGCCGAGGCGGCGCTGCTGGTCGGCTTCGGGGTACGGGCCGCCGACGTCTTCCGCACCGAGGGGGCCTCCGCGAACTGGCTGTGGGCCTTCCTGGGGACCGTTGCCGCGCTGGGCGCGATCCTGATCAAGGCCGAGACCGACCTGGTGGACGTCGCCCGCTCCCGCAGCGGCCTGCCCGCCGTGAAGGACGAGGCGGCCGTGCCCCGCTCCTCGGGGCTGGCGCTGGCCCGCCGGGCGGCCGCGGCGCTGAAGTTCCACCGGCTGGTCGGCGGCGTCGAGGCGTCCCTGGTGATCCTGGCGGTGGCGGTCGCCGACGCAGTGCACGGCGGTCTGTTCTTCACCCGGCTGGGCGTCGCCGTCCTGGCGGCCATCGCGGTCCTGCAGACGCTGCTGCACCTGGTGTCCATCCTGGCGTCGAGCCGGCTGCGGTGAGGGCGGTGAACGACATGACCGAGGGCGCGCGGTCCTCCTCCGGCAGGCCCCTGACGCTGGGCGCGGTCGTCCTCACCATGGGCAACCGCCCCGAGGAGCTGCGTGCCCTGCTGGACTCGGTCGCCAAGCAGGACGGCGACCCGGTCCAGGTGGTAGTCGTCGGCAACGGCGCCCCGCTGCCGGAGCTCCCGCAGGGGGTGCGGACGGTGGAGCTGCCGGAGAACCTGGGCATCCCCGGCGGCCGCAACGTCGGCATCGAGGCGTTCGGGCCCGGCGGGAGCGAGGTGGACGCCCTGCTCTTCCTCGACGACGACGGGCTGCTGCCGAACACCGACACCGCCGAGCTGGTCCGGCAGGCGTTCGCCGCCGACCCGGAGCTGGGCATCATCAGCTTCCGCATCGCCGACCCGGACACCGGAGCCACCCAGCGCCGCCACGTACCGCGGCTGCGCGCCTCGGACCCGATGCGCTCCTCGCGCGTGACGACCTTCCTCGGCGGCGCCAACGCCGCGCGGACGGCGGTCTTCCAGGAGGTCGGCGGGCTGCCGGACGAGTTCTTCTACGCGCACGAGGAGACCGACCTGGCCTGGCGGGCGCTGGACGCGGGGTGGATGATCGACTACCGCGCGGACATGGTGCTCCACCACCCCACCACCCTCCCCAGCCGCCACGCGGTCTACCACCGCATGGTCGCCCGCAACCGCGTGTGGCTGGCCCGGCGCAACCTGCCGCTGCCGCTGATCCCCCTCTACCTGGGCGTATGGCTGCTGCTGACTCTGGCCCGGCGCCCCTCGCGTCCCGCGCTGCGCGCCTGGCTGGGCGGTTTCCGGGAGGGCTGGACGACCCCGTGCGGTGCCCGCCGTCCCATGAAGTGGCGTACGGTGTGGCGCCTGACCCGACTGGGCCGCCCTCCCGTCATCTGACAAGCTCTGTCTGAGAGCATCGGGTCCGGTGACACCAGCCGGGGCCCGCTGCGCTCATTCCATCCCGGCTGCGCACTGTGAGGACGAAAGTTTCAACGTGAGCGAGACAACGCACGGTGGTGCGATCGCGACGGGCGAGCCCCCGCGTTCACCAGACGACGGCCTGTCCCCGGCCGAACTCGCCGCCAAGTACGGACTGACGGTGAGCGGCGCCCGGCCCTCCCTGACGGAGTACGTCCGGCAGCTGTGGGCGCGCCGGCACTTCATCCTCGCCTTCTCCCGGGCGAAACTCATGGCCCAGTACAGCCAGGCCAAACTGGGCCAGCTGTGGCAGGTGGCCACGCCGCTGCTGAACGCGGCGGTGTACTTCTTCGTCTTCGGCATCCTGCTGGGCGGCCGGGAGGGGACGCCGGGCGGCGACCAGAACTACATCCCCTTCCTGGTCACGGGCGTCTTCGTCTTCACCTTCACGCAGACCTCGGTGATGTCGGGCGTCCGCTCCATCTCCGGCAACCTGGGCCTGGTGCGGGCCCTGCACTTCCCGAGGGCCTCGCTGCCCGTCTCCTTCTCCCTGCAGCAGCTCCAGCAGTTGCTCTACTCGATGATCGTCCTGGGGGTCATCCTCCTCGGCTTCCAGCACTTCCCGGACTGGTCGTGGCTGCTGGTGGCGCCGATCCTGGCCCTGCAGCTGGTCTTCAACACCGGCCTGGCGATGATCATGGCCCGGCTCGGGAGCAAGACCCCGGACCTCGCCCAGCTGATGCCCTTCGTGATGCGCACCTGGATGTACGCCTCCGGCGTGATGTTCCCCCTGGAGTACATGCTCAGGGACCGTACCGGTGCCCCGGAGTGGCTGATCGTCGCCGCGCAGGCCAACCCCGCGGCCGTCTACATGGACCTCATGCGCTTCGCGCTCATCGACGGCTATACGGTCGCCGACCTCCCGCCGTACGCCTGGGCGCTGGCCGCGGGCTGGGCCCTGGTGATCGGCGCCGGCGGATTCGTGTACTTCTGGAAGGCGGAGGAGCGTTATGGCCGTGGCTGAGAAGAGCGCAGCCGCCGCGTCGGCGGACAAGGACGCGGAGGCCGCGGAGGCCGTCTCCGCCGAACGCCGGCCGACCGTCATCGCCGACGGCCTGCACATCGTCTACCGCGTCAACGGCGGCGCCCGGGGCAGGGGCAGCGCCACGGCGGCCCTCAACCGGATCATCCGCCGCAAGCCGGGCGGGAACGTGCGCGAGGTGCACGCGGTCAAGGGCGTCAGCTTCACCGCCTACCGCGGCGAGGCGATCGGGCTGATCGGCTCCAACGGCTCGGGCAAGTCCACGCTGCTGCGTGCCATCGCGGGCCTGCTGCCGGCCGAGCGCGGCAGGGTCTACACCGACGGCCAGCCCTCACTGCTGGGCGTCAACGCCGCGCTGATGAACGACCTGACCGGTGAGCGCAACGTCATACTGGGCGGACTGGCGATGGGCATGTCCAAGGCCCAGATCCAGGAGCGCTACCAGGGCATCGTCGACTTCTCCGGCATCAACGACAAGGGCGACTTCATCAGCCTGCCGATGCGGACCTACTCCTCCGGCATGGCGGCCCGGCTGCGGTTCTCCATCGCCGCCGCCAAGGACCACGACGTGCTGATGATCGACGAGGCGCTGGCGACGGGCGACAAGAAGTTCCAGAAGCGCTCGGAGGCCCGCATCCGCGAGCTGCGCAAGGAGGCCGGGACGGTCTTCCTGGTCAGCCACAACAACAAGTCCATCCGGGACACCTGCGACCGGGTGCTGTGGCTGGAGAGCGGTGAGCTGCGCATGGACGGCCCGACCGAGGACGTGATGAAGGCGTACGAGGAGTTCACCCGCAAGTAGCCCGGGCAGCCGGTGCTCCCCGGCGGCCTCCCGGCGGCTTTCCCGGCCCCCGCGCCCTGCCAGGGCGCGGGGGCCGGTGCGTGTCCGGCCCCCGTGCCCACCCGTGCGGCGGGGCGCCCGCGCGCACGACGTAAGCTGAGCCGGTGCCGGTGGGCGGTGCGCCGGACGTCCGGCACCCGGTCGGACGAGCAGCGGACCATGCTCCGGGCGTGCCCGAAATAGGATGTTCCGTACGCGGATCCCGCGGGCGGCGCCCGCGGGGGAGAGGCGCCGCCGACGCCGCGGGCATCCCGGCACCGCAGGCCCTCCCGGATTTTGTGGTGTCGCGGACGCCAACGGTGGCATGCGGACACAGGCGGCCGCAGGCGGGACACGGATGCCGTGACCGCCGCCGCTTCGAAAAGGACTGGACTGTCGGTTGGAGAGACGCAGAGGTGACGGCGATGGCAGCGGGCGGCACCCGGTGACCCCCGCGCGGGACGCGCGCAGCCGCGCCCTCCTGGACAAGGCGGCGCGCGAGAACTTCCCCGTGGCCCCCCGCTTCCTGCCCCGCGCCCGGCGGGACGATCTGATGGCCGTGTACGGCTGCGTACGCCTCCTGGACGACATCGGCGACGGCGACCTGCCGCCCGGCGGCGCCGACGCCGCGCTGCTGGGAGTGGACCCCGACCGGGCGGATGACCGCGGCGCACTGCTCGACGCCTTCGAGACCGAGCTGCACCGGGTCTTCCGCACCGCCCGGGACACGGGCGCCGGGGGCCGGGACGTCCCCCGCCACCCCCTGCTGTACGCCCTGGTGCCGACGGTGCGCCGCCACGCGCTGACCCCCGAGCCGTTCCTCGCCCTGGTCGAGGCCAACCGGCTGGACCAGAAGGTCCGCCGGTACGGCACCTGGGAGGAGCTGCTGGGGTACTGCGAGCTGTCCGCCAACCCCGTCGGCCGGCTCGTCCTGGCCGTCACCGGCACCACGACCCCCGAGCGCGTCCGCCGCTCCGACGCCGTCTGCACCGCGCTGCAGATCACCGAGCACCTCCAGGACGTCGCCGAGGATCTCGCGCTGCGCGACCGGATCTACCTCCCCGCCGAGGACCTGGAGCGCTTCCGCGTCACCGAGGCCGACCTCGCCGCGCCCACCGCGAACGCCTCGGTGCGCGCCCTGGTCGCCTGGGAGGCGCGGCGCGCACACGAACTGCTGAACGAAGGAGTCCCGCTGGTGGCCAGCGTCCCCGGCATACCGAAGATCCTCATCGCCGGATTCACCGGCGGAGGGCGGGCGGCCCTGCGCGCCCTGCGCTCCGCCCGGTACGACGTCCTGGGCGGCGCCCCGCGCCCGGGGAAGGCCGGTGTGCTGCGCGAGACCGCGGCCGTCCTGGGAGCGGCGAGGTGAGCCCGGTGGCCAGGCGGAGCGCGAACGCGGAGCGGGCCGCGCGGCAGGCGCCGCCCTCCCCGCAGGTCTTCGCCGCCTACCGCTACTGCGAGGCCGTCACCGGAGAGCAGGCCCGCAACTTCGCCTACGGCATCCGGCTGCTGCCCACCGCGCAGCGCCGGGCGATGTCCGCCCTGTACGCCTTCTCACGGCGCGTGGACGACATCGGCGACGGCCCGCTGGAGACGGAGGTCAAGCGCGCCCGGCTGGAGGAGACCCGCCATCTGCTCGACCTCGTCCGCGCCGGAAAGGTCCCCGACGACGCCACCGACCCGGTCGCCGTCGCCCTGGCCGACGCCGCGGAGCGCTTCCCGATCCCGCTGGGCGGGCTCGACGAGCTGATCGACGGCGTCCTGATGGACGTCCGCGGCCGCGCCTACGGGACCTGGGACGAGCTGAGGGAGTACTGCCGCTGTGTGGCCGGCGCCATCGGACGGCTCTCCCTGGGGGTCTTCGGTACCGTGCCGGGCGCCCCGGGCGCCGACCGCGCCCCCCACTACGCCGACACCCTCGGCCTCGCCCTGCAGCTGACCAACATCCTGCGCGATGTACGCGAGGACGCCGCGGAGGGCCGCACCTACCTGCCCCGCGAGGATCTGGCCGCGTTCGGCTGCGACACCTCGCTGAACCGCCACGCGCCGCCCGCCGGAGGGGACTTCGCCGGACTGGTGCGCTTCGAGGTGGGCCGCGCCCGCGCGCTGTTCACCGAGGGGCTGCGGCTGCTGCCGCTGCTGGACCGCCGCTCGGCCGCCTGTGTGGCGGCGATGGCGGGCATCTACCACCGCCTGCTGGCCCGCATCGCCCGCGACCCCCACGCCGTACTGCGCGGCCGGGTCTCCCTGCCGGCGCGCGAGAAGGCCTACGTCGCCCTGCGCGGCCTGTCCGGGCTCGACGCCCGGCTGGCCGCCCGCACGGCCCCCGGAGGGAGCACGACGTGACCGGCGCACCCGATCCGCGCGCCGTCGTCGTCGGCGGAGGGCTGGCGGGCACCGCCGCCGCACTGCGCCTGGCCGACGCCGGGGTGGCCACCACCCTGGTGGAGAGCAGGCCCCGGCTGGGCGGGCTCGCCTTCTCCTTCCGCCGCTCCGGCGCGGCCGGCGAGCTGACCGTCGACAACGGCCACCACGTGCATCTGCGCTGCTGCACCGCCTACCGCTGGCTTCTGGAACGCATCGGCGCGAGCGAGCTGGCCCCCCTCCAGCCCCGCCTGGACATCCCCGTCCACGACGCCGCGCGCGGCAGAACGGGCCGGCTGCGGCGCGCGGCCCTGCCCGTGCCGCTGCACCTGGGCGCCTCCCTGGCGCGCTACCCCCACCTCTCCCCGGCCGAGCGGCTGCGCGTGGGGCGGGCCGCGCTGGCGCTCGGCCGCCTGGGCAGGATCGACCCGTCCGACCCCGTCCTGGACGCCCAGGACTTCGGAAGCTGGCTGCGCCGCCACGGACAGTCCCCGCGCGCGGTACGGGCGCTGTGGGACCTGATCGGCGTCGCCACCCTCAACGCCCGCGCACCGGACGTCTCGCTCGGGCTGGCCGCGATGGTTCTCAGCACCGGCCTGCTCAGCGACCCCGGAGCGGCCGACATCGGCTGGTCCCGCGTCCCGCTGGGGCACCTGCACGACACACTCGCCGCCGCCGTGCTGGAGAAGGCGGGCGTGCGCGTGGTCCGGCAGGGCCGGGTGCGGGAGCTGACCCGGGAGCCGGACGGCACCTGGCGGGTGGCGGTGGACACCGGCGCGCGCCGTACCGGCCAGACGCTGCGGGCCGGTACGGTCGTCCTGGCCGTACCCCAGCGCGAGGCCCACCGGCTGCTGCCCGGGGGCGCGCTGGAGGAACCGGAGCGGCTGCTGCGCATCGGCGACGCGCCGATTCTCAACGTCCACGTGGTCTACGACCGCAAGGTGCTCCACCGCCCCTTCCTCGCCGCGCTCGGCACCCCCGTGCAGTGGGTCTTCGACCGCACCGCGGCCTCCGGGCTGCGGGACGCACCCGGAGGGGCGGAAAGCCAGTACATCGCGGTGTCCCAGTCCGCCGCGCAGGACGAGATCGACCTGCCGGTCGCCGCCCTGCGCGACCGCTACCTGCCCGAACTGGCCCGCTTGATGCCCGCCGCACGCGGCGCGAAGGTGCGCGACTTCTTCGTCACCCGCGAGCGCGCCGCCACCTTCGCCCCCGTGCCCGGCGTCGGACGCCTGCGCCCCGTCGCCCGCACCGGTGCGCCGGGGCTGTGGCTGGCCGGGGCGTGGACCGCCACCGGATGGCCCGCGACGATGGAGGGCGCCGTGCGCAGCGGGCTGACCGCCGCCCGGGAAGCGCTGGCCGCCCTCGGCCGCCCGCACGACGACGTCTTCCAGGAGGCGGCGTGAGCACGACACCGAACGCAGAGGAGACCCCGTGACCCCGGCGACCCCGAGGACCCTGACGGACACAGCCGTCGACACCGCGAGCGTCATCGAGCTGCTGGAACGCGGCCGCACCCTCGCCACGCCGATGCTGCGCGCCGCCGTGGCACGGCTCGCGCCGCCCATGGACTCCGTCGCCGCCTACCACTTCGGCTGGATCGACGCACAGGGCAACCCGGCCAGCGGCGACGGCGGCAAGGCGGTGCGCCCGGCGCTGGCCCTGCTGTCGGCCGAGGCCGCGGGCGCCGAGCCCGCCACCGGCGTCCCCGGGGCGGTGGCCGTGGAACTGGTCCACAACTTCTCCCTGCTCCACGACGACCTGATGGACGGAGACGAGCAGCGCCGCCACCGCGACACCGTGTGGAAGGTGCACGGCCCGGCACAGGCCATCCTCGTCGGCGACGCCCTGTTCGCGCTGGCGGGCGAGGTGCTGCTGGAACTGGGCACCGCCGAGGCCGCGCACGCCACCCGCCGCCTGACCCTGGCCACCCGCAAGCTCATCGACGGGCAGGCGCAGGACATCTCCTACGAGCACCGGGAGAAGGTCACCGTCGCCGAGTGCCTGGAGATGGAGGGCAACAAGACCGGCGCGCTGCTGGCCTGCGCCACCTCCATCGGCGCGGTCCTCGGCGGGGCGGACGAGGCCACCGCCGACGCGCTGGAGGCGTACGGCCACCACCTGGGCCTGGCCTTCCAGGCCGTCGACGACCTGCTGGGCATCTGGGGCGACCCGGCGTCGACCGGCAAGCTGCCCTGGAGCGACCTGCGGCAGCGCAAGAAGTCCCTGCCGGTGGTCGCCGCCCTGGCCGGCGGCGGGCCGGCCGCCGAGCGGCTCGGGGAACTGCTGGCCGCGGACGCCACCAAGAGCCAGCGGGAGTTCGAGGACTTCAGCGAGGAGGAGTTCGCGACCCGTGCCGGGCTGATCGAGGAGGCCGGCGGCCGCGAGTGGACCTCCCAGGAGGCCCACCGCCGGCACGCCACCGCCCTCGCCGCCCTGGACGGCGTGGACATGCCGGACCGGGTGCGCGAGCAGTTCGCCGCCCTCGCGGACTTCGTCGTCGTCCGCGAGGGCTGATCCCGCGGACGGGACCGGCGGGACCGGCTGTGGACCGCCGGTCCCGGGAAGCCGTGGGACGGCCGTGGGACAGCCGTGAGGCCCGGCGGGCCCGCCGGGCCCGGCGAGGCCCGGCGGTCAGAGATCCAGCAGGCGGCCGCGCAGCCGCTCGCGCAGACCGGGAGTGAGGCCGAGCCCCTCGGAGAGGTAGGACTCCACCCCGCCCCAGGTGTCGGTGATGGTGTCGAACGCCGCGTGCAGATAGGCGGGGCGGACCTCGAAGAGGGGCGCGATCAGCTCTTCGACCTCGGGCGACATCCCGCCGCCCGCGTCGGGGGAGCGGTGGATCCGGTAGCGGTGGTGCGGGGCGTTGGACTCCAGGTAGTCCGCCTCGATCGCGTCCTGCTCCACGTCCAGCGCCAGCAGCGTCACCGCGATCGACAGCCCGGCCCGGTCCTTGCCCGCCGCGCAGTGCATCAGGGCGGGCACGCTCTCCTCGGCCAGCTCCCGAAGCAGCCGGCCGTGCTCGGCGGTGCGCCGCCGGACCAGCAGCCGGTAGGAGGCCACCATCCGGGCCTCGGCCTGTCCGTCGCCGAGCAGGGACCGCAGCAGGGCCACGTCGCCCTCGCGCACCATCGTCCAGAACTCGGCGCCCTCGGCCGGGTCCGACAGCGGGATGTTCACGTTCCGCACACCCGGCAGTTCCACGTCCGGGCCCTCCAGGGCCTGGTCGGCGGAGTTGCGGAAGTCGAAGACCGTGTGCAGGCCGAGCCGGGAGAGGAAGGCGGCGTCCTCCTCGGTGGCGTGTGCCAGGTGCCCGCTGCGGTAGAGCAGACCCTGGCGCACCCGCCGGCCGTCGGTGGTCGGCAGACCACCGACCTCGCGGAAGTTGCGCACCCCCGTCAGCGCGGGTTCCACGGTTTCGGATGTCATGGGCACTCCTTGTTCCGGCCTCGCTCCGGGCGGCCGGGTCGGCGCGGGCGGTGCACCGCCCGCCGCGCGGTCCCGCACCGGCCACTGCGACCCTACGGCATGGGGGCGCGGAAGGGCCGGGTCCGCACGAGGATGGGGCGGAGGCGTGGAGATCCGGTGGAACAGTGGTGCCGGGACCGGTGTCGGCCCGGTGCCGGGAGGTGGGGTGGAAGGCGTGGACGACGGACTGTTCCGGCTCCCGGCGGCCGAGGTGGCGCCGGGCGCGGTGCACCTGCCCGGCCACCTGGACGGGGCCGCGCAGCGCGAACTCCTGGACGCCTGCCGCGCCTGGTCCCGTCCGCCCGCCGGGCTGCGCACCGTGCGCATGCCCCGGGGCGGCCGGATGTCGGTGCGCCAGGTCTGTCTGGGCCTGCACTGGTACCCGTACGGCTACGCCCGCACCGCGGTGGACGGCGACGGGGCGCCGGTCAAGCCCTTCCCGGCCTGGCTGGGCCGGTGGGCGCGGCGGGCGGTGGAGGAGGCGTACGGGAAGGGGCCGTGCACGGTCCCGTACGACATCGCGCTCGTCAACTTCTACGGGGGAGAAGCCCGTATGGGGATGCACCGTGACGGCGACGAGCGGTCCCGCGCCCCCGTGGTCTCGTTCAGCCTCGGCGACACCTGCGTCTTCCGGTTCGGGAACCCGGCCGGCCGCGGCCGGCCGTGGACCGACGTCGAGTTGCGCAGTGGCGACGCCTTCGTGTTCGCGGGTCCCTCCAGGCTGGCCTACCACGGCGTCCCGCGCGTCCGTCCGGGCACCGCACCGCCCGGGACCGGACTGCGAGGGCGGGTCAACGTGACGGTCCGGGCACGGTAACTTGCCCCCGGCAAACGAGGGTTATGATCGTGCCGCCCTTCCCCACGAGGCGTGACGATGCTTTCACTCGTTGGGGGCCGGCGAAGGGCGGCGAACGAGCCGAACTCGCCCGCGCCCCCGCCGGGTGACGATCAGCGTTGCGGCGGTGCCACGAGAGCCGGTGAGCGCACCGGCCCGCTGAGACGACCTCAACGTTCCGAGGACTGCGATGCCTGAGCCCCCGAGCCGCGCGGTGCGACAAGGAAGGGGAAGTTCCGCTCCCATGTCCGTCGACTCCCCGCCGCCCGCTTCCTCTCCTCCCGGCCCTCCGCCCCCTCCCGCGTACGGCGGCGCCCCGAACACCCCGAGCGCCCCGAACACCCCGAGCGCACCGGGGAGGCGCAGGAGGAAGAGGGGCGCGGGCGCCCCGCACGGCACCGGACAGCGCGGGGGTCCGGCCCGCGACACCGCCGCCGGCACCGCCCTGCGGTACCGCATGATCCGCCTCGCCGTCCTGCCCGCGGCCCTGGTCGCGGTCATCGCCGTGGCGGTCGTCGCCTATGTGCTGCGGGCGCTCGACGGTGTGCGGGAGGGGATCTCCGCCGGGCCCGACGACGCCACCGTCTGGGGTGTGCTCGGCGGCGCGCTGCTGCTCGGCTGCGCCGTGGTGGTCGGCGCGGCGCTCTCCGCCTCCTCGGAGGCGCGTTCCACCGCCGAGCGCCACGCCCGGCTGCGGCAGGGGGCGGCCCACAGCCGGAGCGAACTCCAGTCGATGCTCCACCGGCTGGAGAAGGGCGAGTGGCCGCGGCCACCCGTGCACAGCCCGTCGCCCGAACCGGAGGACGACTCGCTCGGCCTCGTCGTCCACGACGTCGGCCAGGCCCAGCGCGCCGCCGAACTGGCACTGGTCCAGGCGGTCGCGCTGGTGCGCGGCAACGCCGGCGGAAGCCAGGAGAAGGTCGAGGTCTTCGTCAACCTCGCCCGCAGGCTCCAGTCCCTGGTGCACCGCGAGATCGAGCTGCTGGACGAGCTGGAGAACGAGGTCGAGGACCCCGACCTGCTCAAGGTCCTCTTCCACGTCGACCACCTGGCCACCCGTATCCGGCGGCACGCGGAGAACCTCGCCGTCCTCGGCGGTGCGGTCTCCCGCCGGCAGTGGAGCCGCCCGGTCGCCCTGACCGAGGTGCTGCGCTCGGCCATCGCCGAGGTCGAGCAGTACTCCCGCGTCAAGCTGGTGCCGCCGATCGAGGGCACCCTGCGCGGCCACGCCGTCGCCGACGTCATCCACCTGCTCGCCGAACTGGTCGAGAACGCCACGGTGTTCTCCGCCCCCAACACCCAGGTCCTGCTGCGCGCCCAGCGCGTCACCGCCGGCCTCGCCGTCGAGGTCGAGGACCGCGGACTGGGCATGCCGGCCGCCGAGCAGCAACGGATGAACGGACTGCTGGCCGACCCCGACGGGATCGACGTCGCCGAACTGCTGCAGGACGGCCGCATCGGGCTCTTCGTGGTCTCCTCGCTCGCCCGGCGGCACGGCATCACCGTGCAGCTGCGGACCAACATCTACGGCGGCATCCAGGCGGTGCTCGTCGTGCCGGACGTGCTCCTGGGCGACGAGCGGGAGGAACCGCGGCGGCGTGCCGCCGCCGGGGCGGAAGCGGCCGGGCACCGCCCGATGCCGCCCGGGACCGTCCGTCAGGAGACGCCCCGTCAGGAGATTCCCGGGCAGGGGGCGCCGCATCAGCAGGCGTCCGCCCGCCCGGCCTACGGGCAGCAGGACCGCGGGCAGCACGCCTACGCGCAGCAGGACCACGGACAGCAGGCGTACGGGCAGCAGGCGGCCCGGCCCCTGCCTCCCACCGCCCCGGAGACGCCCCCGGAGACGCCCCCGGCGGCGGCGCACGCGGAGTACGGCCCGGCCGCCTCCCGGTCCCACCACCAGCCCCCCGCCGCACAGCCCGCCGCCCACGCCCCGCAGTCCGCGCCCGCCCCCCGGGCGGCACCGGCGCCACCGCCCCCGGAGGGCCACGGCGGGCCGCAGGGCGCGCGGGGCGATGACCGTCCGCAGCTCCCGCGCCGCCGCCGCCAGGAGCACCTCGTTCCCGAACTGCGCCGGTCTCCGCGGAGCCCCGGGGTGTCGGACGAGCCCGAGGCCGAGCACACTCCCGGCCTGATGGCCGCCTTCCGCCGGGGCGCCGGCCTCGCGGAGGGAACCGACGACGACACCCCCGGCCGGCCCGGCTAGCCCCGCGCACGGCCCTCACCCCCCCAAGGAGAAGAACGCGATCATGGTGAGCGATGCCCCCATCGGCCGGACGACCGACCTGTCCTGGCTGCTGACCGGTCTCGTCCAGCGCGTCCCGCACACCCGCAGCGCCCTGCTGCTGTCCTCCGACGGCCTGGTGAAGGCCGCCCACGGACTGGACACCGACACCGCCGACCATCTGGCGGCGCTGGCCTCGGGCCTGTACTCGCTGGCCCGCAGCGCCGGCATCCGCTTCGGCAGCGGCGGAGAGGCGCGGCAGGTGGTCGTCGAGCTCGACACCGCGCTGCTGTTCGTCTCGACCGCGGGCTCCGGCGCGTGCCTGGCCGTCCTCGCCGGGAGCGAGGCGGACGCGGCCGTCCTCGGATACGAGATGGCGATGCTGGTCAAGAGCGTCCGCCCGTATCTGGCCACACCGGCGCGGCAGCCGGCGGGGCACTGACGGATGCCGGAACCCGAGGAGGGCTTGTGGCTGGACGAAGCGGCCGGGCGCCTGGTCCGGCCGTACACCGTCAGCAACGGACGTACGCGCCCGACGGCCGACTTCAATCTGCTGACGATGGTGCGGTCCACCGGGGCCGAGCCGCAGAGCTGTCTGGGACCCGACCACGCCCAGGTGCTGAGTCTGTGCGACGGGCCGATAACCGTCGCGGAGATCGCCGCCCATGTACGACTGCCCGCCGTGGTGACCAAGGTGCTGCTCTCCGACCTGGTGGACTGCGGCGCGGTAACCACACGGGCCCCCATGCGGATGGGGGCGGACCCGACCGACCGAGGACTGCTGGAGGCGGTGCTGCATGGACTTCGCAAACGACTCTGATCCGTTTCCGACCGCTCTGAAGGTCCTGGTGGCGGGCGGGTTCGGGGTCGGCAAGACGACCTTCGTGGGAGCCGTCAGCGAGATCGAGCCGCTGAGCACGGAGGAGCTGCTCACCCAGGTCAGCGCCGCCACGGACAGTCTGGAGGGGGTGGAGGACAAGACGACCACCACCGTCGCGATGGACTTCGGGCGGATCACCCTGGGCGCCCGGCATGTGCTCTACCTGTTCGGCACCCCCGGCCAGGAGCGCTTCTGGTTCATGTGGGACGAGCTGTCCAGCGGCGCGCTCGGCGCCGTGGTGCTCGCCGACACCCGGCGCCTGGACCAGTGCTTCGCGGCCGTGGACTACTTCGAGCGGCGCGGCATGGGGTTCGTCGTCGCGGTCAACGAGTTCGACGGCGCCCACCGCTACCACCCCGACGAGGTCCGGATCGCCCTCGACCTCAAGCCCGAGGTACCGGTGGTGATGTGCGACGCGCGGCAGGCCAGTTCCGGCACGCAGGTCCTCGTGTCCCTTGTCCAGTACCTGATCGACTCAAGGAGCGGCCACGTTCCCCACGTCGTACGACCCCACCGGTCACCTGCCCCTCCCCCCTGAGGACGGGGAGGCCCCGGCGCGGGTGACACGGCTGCGCGAGCTGGGCATCGGGGACGCCCCCGTCCCGGAGTTCGACGACTTCGCCCGCAGGCCGGCGCGGACCACCGGCGCCCCCTACGCGATGGTCAACTTCATCGACGAGCACCGCCAGTACTTCGCCGGCCTGCGCTTCGCCGGGAACCCGGTCGTGGACGGGATCGGCATCCGCTCCTACCTGGGCGCGCCGCTCATCGACCGCAACGGCACGGCGCTGGGGACGGATCCGCCCGTCGGCCGGGCCGCCCTCCGCGCCCTCCGTCCTCCGCGCCCTCCGTCCTCCGCGCCGCGCCGTCAGACCGCGGCGCGGGCCGTGAAAGAGGTGATCCGCTCCCGCAGCGAGCGGGGGTCCAGACCGTGGGCCGCCAGGTGCTCGGCGGCCGTGCCGTAGCGGCGCAGCTCGGCCCGCGCCGTCCCCAGCCCGAGGATCCGGTGCGGGACGTCGGCCAGGGCCTCGGTGGCGGCGGCCGTGGAGGTGCCGGCCAGATACGGCTCTACCAGGACGACCTCGGGGGCGCCGGGGCCGGCGACGGCCGCCCGCAGTGCGGCCGTGTCGAAGGGACGGACGGTGGCGGCGTACAGGACCGTCGCGTCCAGCCCCCGTACGGCCTCCAGGACGGAGTCGAGCAGCGGGCCGACCGCGACGACCGCCGGCGCCCCGGGCCCGCCGCGTCGCACGGTGAGGAAGCCCTCCCCGGTGACCGGCCGGGGGCGGACGTTGGTCTGCGCCGACAGCCGGACGTACACCCGGTCGCCCCCGCCCCCGCCCCCGTCCCCGCCCCCGCCCCCGCCCGCGCAGGCGCGGCGCAGCAGCGTCTCGGCCTCGTCCGGGTGGCCGGGCACATGGACGGTCCAGCCGTCCAGGGTGTCCAGCAGCGCCACGTCGCCGGGCGCCATGTGGGTGAAGCCGCCGGCCGGCCAGTCGTAGGACCCTCCGGCGCTCACCAGCACCCCGCCCGTCCCCTGGTGCCCGAAGTCCAGCTTCAGCTGCTCGAAGGGACGCTCCACCAGGAAGGAGGCGAAGGTGTGCAGTACCGGGCGCATCCCGGTGAGGGCCAGACCGCCGCCGACCCCGACCAGAAGCTGCTCACGGATGCCGACGTTGACCACCCGGTCCGGGTGGCGTCCGGCGGCCCGGCGGAAGCCGTCCGCGCCGATCTCGGCGAGGACGACCGCCAGGCGCGGGTCCTCGTCCAGCAGGCGGGAGACGACGGAGGCGAAGCGTTCACGCATGGTGTCCATGTCCGGGTTCTCCTTGTGTTTTCCTGTGTTCTCCGCGCCGGTCAGGCGTGCTTGGGTTCGACACGGGCGACCACGGCGTGCGGGCGTCCGGGATGCGGGCGGGTGTACGCCGCGTACAGCGCCTCGTGGTCGCGGCCGTCGACGGTCAGCGCCGACCAGCCCGCGGCCGTGAAGCGGGAGGCGATGCCGCCGGGCGGGGGGTGGGAAGCCGAGGAGTTGTCGATCACCAGGGTGTGCAGGCCGTCGAGTCCGGTGGCGCCCGCGAAGTCGATGGCCTCGTGGTTGCTGCCCTCGTCCAGTTCGGCGTCCCCGACCAGCACCCACACCCGCGGCCCGGCCGGTTTCCGGGCGCGCAGCCCGAGGGTGGTCCCCACGGCCAGCGGCAGCCCGTGCCCGAGCGAGCCGCTGCCGATCTCCACGCCGGGGACCAGCGTGCGGTCCGGGTGATGCCCCAGCGGGGAGTCGTGGGTGCCGAAGCCCGGCAGCCAGTCGGCGGGGAAGAAGCCCCGGGCGGCGAGCACGGCGTAGTACGCCATCGGGCCGTGCCCCTTGGACAGCAGGAAGCGGTCCCGGCCGGGGTCGTCGGGGCGGTCGGGGCGGACGCGCAGCACCCGGTCGTAGAGGACCCACAGGGCGTCCAGGGTGGAGGTGGCGGCGGCGTCGTGCTTCTCGTCGCCGGTCATCAGGGACATCAGGGCCGGGAGAGCCTCGAAACCGAGGCCCTTCGGCGATCGGGGACCAGGGGTGTGCGGTGGTGTCGCGGTCGTCATGCCAAGAGGCTGCAACTTCAAGGAGACTTGAGGTCAAGCGGTATGCTCGCCGCCATGACCCACCGAGACGGACGCCTCGCTATCGGGGAGCTGGCCGCCCGCTCCGGGCTCGCCCCCTCCGCCCTGCGCTACTACGAGGAGATGGGCCTGATCCACTCCGAGCGGACCACGGGCAACCAGCGGCGCTATCCGCGTACCGCCCTGCGCCGGGTCGCCTTCGTGAGGGCCGCCCAGCAGGTCGGCCTCTCCCTGGAGGAGGTCCGCGCCGCGCTGGACCGGCTGCCCGTGGACCGGGCGCCCAGCGCCACCGAGTGGAACGCCGTGGCCCGCACCTGGCAGCGTCGGATCGACGCGCGGATCGGCGAGCTGGAGCGGCTGAAGGAGCGGCTGACCGGGTGCATCGGCTGCGGCTGCCTCAGCCTGCGCAAGTGCCGCCTGTACAACCCGGGGGACGCCGCGGGCTCGCAGGGCCCCGGCGCCCGCTACCTGGAGGGGGACCCCCTGCCGGAGTCCTGAGGGAAGCGGCCGGTGCGCGGGCGCCGGGGCCGCCGCGCCGGTGCCCGCGCACCGGCCCGGGTTTCCGGGTGCCGGGGTGCGGGCACTCGCGCGGCGCGAGAGATCCGGGAGGTTGACGATGGCCGACATCTCCGAGCTGGAGCTGGACGCTCTGTGGGACGAGTTCCACGCCGTGGTGAACATGACGTCGAACGAACTGGAGGCATGGCTCAGGACGAGCGTCGCCGGAGAGCGGACCGAGGAGCTGCCCGAGCAGGCCGGCTCCGAGCGGGGACGGCAGGTGCTGGCGATCCTGCGCAAGCGCCGCACGGACCTCACCGACGACGACGTCGCGGCGATGCGCGACGTGGTCGACACCGTCGGCGCCGAACGCGAGCGGGTGCGCGTCGCCGAGGCGGTACGCGACTCGGACTGGCGCCACCGGATGATGTCGCTGGGACACGACCCCGTCAGGGCGTCCTGACCGCGGCGCGGTCCGGGCCGGGCGCGGTGCCGTGCGCCCGGCCCGTCCGTCACTGTCCGGCGGCCAGCGGCAGCGCCCGCGACGACAGGCGCTCGGGCGGGCCGGGACGGGCGTAGTACCAGCCCTGGGCGGAGTCGCAGCCCAGCTTCCGCAACTGGTCGGCCTGGGCCGCGGTCTCCACGCCCTCGACGGTCACGGCCAGCTCCAGGGCGTGCGCCAGCGAGACGATCCCCTCCACGACCTTGAGGTCGACCGGGTCGGCCGGGTCCTGCTGCAGGCCCCGGGTGAAGGAGCGGTCCAGCTTCAGGGTGGTCGCGGGCAGCCTGCGCAGACTGGCCAGGTTCGAGTAGCCGGTGCCGAAATCGTCCAGGGCGATCCGCACCCCCAGGTCGGCGAGCCGGCGTAAAGGCTTCAGCTCCGCGTCGTCGGCGCGGATCAGGGCGCTCTCGGTGACCTCCAGGCAGAGCGAGGCCGGGTCCAGCCCGGCGTCCTCCAGCACCGCCACGGTCTCGGAGACCAGCTCCGGGTGGTGCAGCTGCCGCGGCGAGAGGTTGACGTTCACCCGCAGCGGCCGGGTGCCGCCGATGCCGCGCACCTGCCACTCGCACGCCTGCCGCACCGCCTGCTCCAGCACCCAGCGGCCCAGCGGCACGATCAGTCCGGTGTGCTCGGCCAGCGGGATGAAGCGGTCCGGGCCCAGCACCCCGTGGAGCGGATGCGCCCAGCGCACCAGGGCCTCGGCGCCCTCCACGCTGCCGTCCTCCATCCGCACCAGCGGCTGGTACTCGATGAAGAACTCCTCGCCCTCCAGCGCCGCGGGCAGATGGGTGGTCAGCATGTGGCGGCTGATGGTGCGGGCGTCGCAGTCGGGGTCGGCCAGCTCGTAGCGGTTGCCGCCCCTGGCCTTGGCCCGGTACATGGTGATGTCGGCGCTGCGCAGCACCTCCGCCGGGGTCAGCTCCCCGACCGGGCCCTCCACCACGCCGATGCTGGCGCGCACCGGCAGCTCCCGGCCGGCCAGCGGGATCGGGCAGGACAGCGCGTCCAGTGCCCGCCGGGCCAGGTCGGTCACCTCCGAGCGCGAGGAGGGGTCGCTGACCAGGGCCACGAACTCGTCGCCGCCGATCCGCGCGACCATGTGGCGCGGCGAGGCCACACAGCTCTGCAGCCGCTCGGCCACGTTCACCAGCAGCTGGTCGCCGACCGCGTGGCCCAGGCTGTCGTTGACCGTCTTGAAGCCGTCCAGGTCCAGGTAGCACAGGCCGATCCGGGCGGTGCCGGAGCCGGGGGACAGGACGTGCTCCAGCCGCTCGAAGAACAGGGTGCGGTTGGGCAGGTCGGTCAGCGCGTCGTGGGTGGCCTCGTAGCGCAGCCGCAGGTTCAGCAGGCGCCGCTCGGTAATGTCCTCCATCAGCGCCAGCATGTAGCGCGGCTCGCCGTCGGGGCCGCGCAGCAGCGAGACGGTCAGGTTGGTCCACAGCACGGTGCCGTCGCTGCGTGTGTACGGCTTCTCCACGCGGTAGTGGTCGCGCTCGCCGCGCACCAGCTCCTCGTGGACCCGCCAGACGCCCGGGGCGTCGTCGGGGTGGACCCAGTCGGAGACGCGGCGGCTGCGCACATGCTGCTCCGAGCCGCCGAACATCTTCGCCAGCGCGCTGTTGATGTCGAGGATGGTCCCGTCCATGTCGGCGATCCCGATGCCGACCGTGGCGCCCTCGAAGACCGCCCGGAAGCGGGTCTCGCTCTCGTGGAGGGCCTTCTCGGCGCTCTCCCGCGCCGCGAGCGCGGACCGGGCCAGCGTCTCCTGCTCGAAGCGGGTGCGCTCCTGCAGCGCGCGGGCGAACCCGGCCGAGACGGCGTGCTGGAGACGGGCGCAGCGGGCCCGCCCGTCCTCGGTCGGCAGCACCGCCGGGTCGCTGCAGTACAGCAGCAGGTAGGCGTCCACCACGCCGAGCACCTGCGGCAGGGCATCGGGCGAGGTGCAGTGCGCCTCGACGAGGGCCGTCCCCACCTCGCGCCCCGGCGAGGGGTCGAAGGGGCGGGCGTGCAGCGCCTCGCCGAGGGTCCGCGCCAGGGGGAGGAGGTAGTCCTCGAACTCGGTGCGGGTCATCGAGGTGGCCGTGGCGGGGTAGACCGCGCGGCTCCAGATCCGGGCGAAGCGGCGGTATCCGTCGTGAGGGTCGCCGGAGGCCTCCGGCGCGAGGGGGCGGCCGGAGGCGGCGGGCCCCTGTGGAGTGGGGCTCACGCCTTGCGTCCCACTCCACCGAAGCCGGTGAAGATCACGGGGTCCTCCTGGTCCACCGGTCCGTCCGGGCGCCAGTTCGGCATGGACACCAGACCGGGCTCGACCATCTCGAAGCCGTCGAAGAAGCGTTCCACCTCGGAGCGTGAGCGCATGATCAGCGGTGAGCCGATGTTGCGGTAGACGCCCTCCACCTGGTCCCCCTGCTCGGGCCTGCGTGGGCCGCCCTCGACCGAGGCGTGGGTGAGGACCAGCAGGCTGCCGGGGGCGAGCGCGTCGCGCAGTTCGGCGACCTTCGCCCACGGGTCGTCGCCGTCCTCCAGGAAGTGCAGCAGCGCCACCAGCAGCAGGGCCACCGGGCGCTCCAGGTCGAGCAGGCGTCCGACCTCCGGGCTGCCGAGGATGTCCTCGGGCTTGCGGAAGTCGGCGGCGACGACGCCGGTGCGCTCCTCCCGGCCCTCCAGCACGGCCCGGCTGTGGGCGACGGCGACGGGGTCGTTGTCGACGTAGACCACCCTCGCCTCGGGCGTGGCGGCCTGCGCGACCCCGTGGACGTTGCCGAAGGTCGGGATGCCCGAGCCGATGTCGAGGAACTGGGTGACGCCCTGCCGCGCGGCGAAGTGGACGGCCCGGCGCATGAACGCGCGGTTGGCCTGCATGATCTTCGGCAGCCCCGGGAACACCTCGATGGCCCGCCGGGCGGCTTCCCGGTCGGCCTCGAAGTTGTGCGACCCGCCCAGGTAGTAGTCGTAGATGCGGGAAACGCTCGGCACGGACAGGTCTATGTCCTGTGGAGCCCAGGCGGGACGCTCCATCAAACTCTCCAACCGGTCGGTGAATATGACAGGGACTCCTGAGGCTACTGATCCCAGGCTGACAGGTACACGGATCCGGAACGCCGACGTTCCGGCACCGGGTCGCTACGTATAGCTTGCCCCGGTTCCTCCGTCGGGATAATCGTGGCGGCCGCCGGGTTTTCGAGACCCCCGGCCCGGACACCCGGGATGGATGAGTACCACCGATCACGACGAACTCCCGTTCCCCGACTACGATCACCTCTCCGCGGGCGAGCTGGAGCACCGGATCCGGGCCCTGTCGCACGACGACCTGGAGCGGCTGCTCCACTACGAGCGCGAACACGCCGGCCGAACCCATGTGATCGCGCTGCTGACGGCCCGTGCGCACCAGCTGGAGGAGGGCAGCCCGCGCTCCCCGGGCGGCGCCGAGCCGCCCTCGGGGCCGCAGGGCGAGCCCGGCGGATCCCCCGTCAGCCCGGCGACCTCGCCGGAGCCCTACAACCCGCCCCCGCACGGCACCCCCGACCAGCGCGCCAAGCCGGTGGGCAACCGCTTCCGGTAGAGGCCGCCGCGCAGGCGGGGCCCCCGGGAGCATGTCCCCGCTCCCGGGGGCCCTGTCCGTGCCCGTGCTGTCGGTGCCAGTGCCAGTGCCAGTGCCAGTGCCGTCCGGGCCCGTCCTGTCCGTGTCCGGCCGCCCTCCGGAGGGCGGCCGGACACGGACAGGGGCCGTCACTCCCCGGCGCGGGTGGACGGCAGCAGTTCGCGGATGTCCGGCGGCAGAACGTGGCCCACCTTGAGCATCAGCTCGGGCGAGACCGCCGCGTCCAGCACCTCCAGCACCGCCGTGGCCTCCCGCACCGCGGTGTCCTCCGTCGCGCGGGACCGCCAGGCCACCCGCCCGGCGAAGGTGATCAGGTCGAACGGCTCGCCGTGGGTGCGGGCGTCGGCCCGCCGCTGCGGCGAGGTCTCGTGCCCGGCCACCACCCGGCGCAGCGACTCCGCCGCCTCGCCGGGCAGCTGGGCGGCCAGATGATCGGCCACGCCGTCCGGTATCCGCTCCGCCAGCGTCTCCAGCGTGGCCCGCAGGGCCCGCTCGGCCGTCTGCCGGTCCGGCAGGTCCGCGTGCGCCTGCACCTGGCCGGTGAGCTCCTCGTACCGCATGGTCGGCACTCCTCTCTGCGTCCGGGCGTCCGGTGCGTCCGGTCGGGATCTCGCAAGGGGGCCGGCCGGGGCCCCTCGGATGCGGGTGACCCTGCCGGTGCGCATCGACACCTGCCGTTTCCGTGACCGTCGGCCGGGAACCCGTAACGGACCCGACCGATCGGAGGTGAGGAACGTGCCCGCACGGAAGGAGCTTCCGTCGACCCTGGAGCGCTCCCCCCAGGAGGCACAGCGCACCTGGATCAAGGCCCACGACTCCGCCGTGGAGGAGTACGGAGAGGGCCGGCGCGCGCACCAGACCGCCTACAGCGCCCTGAAGCACAAGTTCGAGAAGGTGGGCGACCACTGGGAGCGCAAGGAGGGCGGCCGCAAGGGGCCCTCCGACGAGCGGGCCGCCCGCCCGCGCGGCAGGGGCGGACGCAGCGGCGAGGGCGTCGACGAGAACGCCAGCAAGGAGCACCTGTACTCCGTCGCGCAGCGACTGGACATAGGCGGACGCTCCCGGATGAACAAGGACGAGCTGCTACGGGCCATCCGCAAGGCCAACCGCTCGAAGACCCGCGAGGCACGCTCCTAGCGCGCCGCAGCGAGGCCGCCCGTCTCAGCCGACGTAGCGGCGGGCGGCGGAGCGGCGCTGCTCCTCCTCCAGCAGCCGCAGCCGCTCCTCGACCTCCCGCGGCACCGCCCGGCGCTCGCGCAGCACCCACGGCAGCCCGGCCAGTGCCCGGCCGAAGGCCCGCGCCGACACCGCGTCGCGCGGCACCGTGCGCGCCAGACGCCAGGTGCGGCGCAGCGCCGCGGGCAGCGGGCGGCGCAGCCAGCCGAACCACAGCGTGTTGCGCAGCCCGTCCTCCCGGCGCGCGGTGGCGTCCCGCGCCGCCGAGGGCGCGTGGTGGACCGTCAGCTCCCCGGCGTAGGCGAGCCACCAGCCGCGCACCATCAGATCGGTGGCCAGCAGTTCCTCCTCGCCGCCCAGCCACAGCCGGGGCGAGAAACCACCCGCCTCCCGGAAGGCGTCGGTACGCAGCACCGTGGCCGCGGCCAGGAACGAGCCCAGGGCCGGACCGGGCAGCCACCCGGGGCCGGGGACGGGCGAGTCGCGCAGTTCGGCGACGATCGGGTCCTCGGCCCCGCCGGGCTCCACCACGATGCGCGCGGTGACCGCCGCCAGGCGGGGGCGGGCGTCGAGCAGCTCGGCGGCCCCGGCCAGCGCTCCGGGCTCCCACCAGGAGTCGTCGTCGCAGAAGGCCACGTACGGCGTGGTCACGCGCTCCACCGCCACATTGCGCCCCACCGCCCCCAGATTCCGCTCCGCCCGCAGCAGCCGCACCCACGGATGGACGCGCGCGACGGTCTCGGCGGTGCCGTCCTGCGAGGCGTTGTCGACGACGAACACCGGCGGGCGCTCGGGCAGTTCGGCCAGCCGTCCCAGGGTGCGCAGCAGTTCCTCGCGGCGGTTGTGGGTGATCACCACGACCGAGACCCGGGAGCCGGTCTCCCCGCCGGCTTCGGCGGTTTCGGAGTGCTCAGGGGCCACGGAGCTGTCCTTCCACACGGCGTACGGCTTCCTCGGTGTACGGCGGCAGGGGCCTGCGGGCGCGCACCGCCGACGGCAGCCGGGCCAGCGCGCCGAGCAGGGCGCGGCGGGCCTCCGGATCGCGGCGGGCCCGCGCGGCCAGCGCACCGGTGCGGCGCGCGGCCAGCGGCAGCGGCCGGCGCAGCCAGGTGGTGAGCAGTTCGTTGCGCAGCACCCGGGAGCCGCGCCCGGAGCGCGGCGAGGGGTCCGGATGGTGGTGGGCGACGACCTCGGGGCAGTGCGCGACCCCCCACCCCCGGGCGGCCAGATCGTAGGCGAGCAGGGTCTCCTCGGCGCCGAAGAACAGCAGCGGGTGGAAACCCCCGGCGTCCAGGAACGCCGACCGCCGCACCACCGAGGCGCACCCCAGGAAACCCAGCACCTGCGGGCCCGGCAGATCCCGGGCCGCGCCCAGCGGGGAGCCGGCCAGCAGGTCGTTCAGGGGGTCGGGGTCCTCCCCGGGGCCCACCAGGGTACGGGCGGCGATCAGCCCCAGCCGCGGATGGGCGTCGAGCAGTTCGGCGGCCCCGGCCAGCGCTCCGGGCTCCCACCAGGAGTCGTCGTCGCTGAAGGCCACGTACGGGGTCTGAATCGCCGCCACGCCCAGGTTGCGGGCGACCGCCCCCCTGTTCTCGGGCAACGGCAACAGCGCCACCTGGGGGAAGAGGGACGCGACCATGGTGCGGGTGTGGTCGGTCGAGGCGTTGTCGACCACCAGCACCGGCGGGTGCTCGGGCAGCGAGGTCAGCGCGCGCAGTGTGCGCGCCAGGCTGTCGGCGCGGTCGCGGGTGGCGATGACCACGCCTGTCGGCGAGCCGTTCAACCGGTACGCACCTCCGGCAGCAGGGACAGCGCCTCCAGAACCTCCTCCGGCCGGATGCGCAGCAGCAGGGGATCGGGGCGGTGGCCGTGGGGGTCGCCGGGCGGGCCCGGGTGCCACAGCACCCGGTGGCGCTCCAGCGGCGGCGGGCCCCACAGCGCGGGCGGCACCGGCCCGAACAGGGTCACCGACGGAGTCCCGTGGGCCACCGCCAGATGGGCCACACCGGTGTCGCCGCTCACCACGGCCGAGGCGCCCGCGACCAGCGCCGACAGCCGCTCCAGCGGCGGCTCGCCGTGGACGTCGGCGTCGGGCAGGCCGGCCGACTTGGCCAGCCGCGCCAGCAGGTCGTACTCGTGGGCGCCGCCGGTGACCACCACCCGGTGCCCGGCCCTCCGCAGTCCGGCGGCCACGGCCGCGTACCGCTCGACGGGCCAGCGGCGGGCCAAGGAGCCCGCGCCGGGGTGGAGCAGCACCGCGCCCGGGGCGGGGCAGGCCGCGGCGGGCGGCGGCAGACGGAGGTCGGCGGGGTCGGCCGGGATGCCGTACCAGGCCAGCAGGCGGCACCAGCGGTCGCGTTCGTGCTCCCCGGCGTACCACCGCGGGCCGTCGTCGGCGGCGAAGGCCAGCAGACGGCCGGGGCTCAGCGCCGCCAGCGCCCGCATGCTCTGCGGCCCTTTGCCGTGCAGATCGACGGCCACCTGCGGCGGCGGCCCGTGCCACCCGGTGATCTCGGGTACGGCGCGGCCCGGCGCGGAGGCGGGCAGCAAGGTGTCCACCGCGCCGCTCGCGCGGACGAGGGGGGCCAGCTCCGCCGGCGTGGCGAGTACGGTCTCATGGCCGGGGAACGCCCGGCGCAGCGCCCGCAGCGCGGGCACCCCGGCCAGCAGGTCGCCCAGGCCCAGCGCGCGCAGCACCAGCAGCCGGGGCCGGTGGGGGGCGCCCGCGGAACCGTTCACGGGGATCGCCGGCCGGGCGCCCGCGGCCTCCCGTTCCGGACCGTTCACCGCGTTCACCGCGCCCCGTTCCGGGACACGGAGCTCCGGGACACGGACACCGCCGCACGCTCGGCGATACGGCTGCTGGAGCGGCCGTCGAGGTACGGCAGCAGCACCGCCTGCCCGCCCCAGCCCTCCACCAGCGCGGCCTCGGGCAGCTCGGCCAGCGCGTAGTCGCCGCCCTTGACCCACACGTCCGGGCGCAGCCGCTCCAGCAGTTCCTCGGGGGTGTCCTCGTCGAAGACCGCCACCGCGTCCACGCACTCCAGGGCGCGCAGCACCCGGACGCGGTCGGCCAGCGGGTTGATGGGCCGGCCCGGTCCCTTGCGGCGGCGCACCGAGGCGTCCGAGTTCAGGCAGACCACCAGGCAGTCGCCGGTGCGGCGGGCCGCCTGGAGCAGCCCGACATGGCCCGCGTGCAGCAGGTCGAAGCAGCCGCCGGTGGCCACCACCGTGCCGCCCGCCGCCCGGACCCGGGCCACCAGGTGCTCCGCGTCCTCGCCGCGGGCGGCCGAGGGGGGCCGGGGCGCGGCCCGGTCGGGGAAGGCCAGCGCCGCCGCGCCCCCGGCCGCCACATAGCCGGTGGCGGCCGCCACCGCGCCGCGTACGGCGGTCTCCGGCAGCGCGCCGTCGGCCAGCAGCCCGGCCGCGGCGGCCGCGAACTGGTCGCCGGCGCCGCAGGAGTCGCCGCTGTGCCGCGCGGGCGCGGGCACCAGCAGAGGGTGGTCGCCGTAGGACAGCAGCGCGCCGCGGTCGCCCAGGGTGATGGCCACCGAGGCCGCGCCCCAGGCCTCGGCCAGCGCCCGGGCGTGGCGGGCCGCCGTGTGCAGGCTCTCCGGCTCGCCGGACGGCCCCGCCGCCCGCGCCGCCCCCGCCGCCCGCGCCGGCCGCGCTGTCTTCGGGGGCTTCGGGGGCTTGGAGACCCCGGGGGCCCTCGCCGGATCCGCGCCGGCCGCCGGGCCGGACGACCCGCCGGGGACGCCGGGACCGCCCTCCAGCCGCCCGGCGAACAGCCGGGCCTCCGCCGCCGTCGGGGTCACCAGACGGGCGCCCGGGACCGGCTCGCGGCCGCGCGGATGCGGATCCCACACCAGGGGCACCCGGGCGGCCCGCTCCGCCAGCAGCCCGCGTACGGCGTCAGCGGTGCCCCGGCCGTAGTCGGAGACCAGCAGGGCCGGGGCCGAGGCGATCGCCTCGCGGACCTCCCCGGGCACGGTCCCGCCCCCGCCGGGACCCCCGCCGAAGAGGGCCCGGCCGTCGCCCCGGTCCATCCGGACCACCGGGCGGCCACCGGCCAGCACCCTGGTCTTCTCCGACAGGGCGCCGTCCAGGGGCAGGGCGGCCACCGACACCCAGGGAGCCAGCAGTTCGCGCAGCCGCGCGCTCGCCGGATCCTCCCCCAGCGCGGTCACCAGGGTGACCGGGCGGCCGCCGAGCGCCGCCACATAGGCGGCCAGGGCGGCGCCGCCCGGACGCAGCCGCTCCTCGCAGTCCTCCAGGACCGGTACCGGCGCGTCCGGGGCCAGACGGTCCGCGCGGCCGACCAGATCGCGGTCGAGCAGGGCGTCGCCGACCACGACCAGCGGTGCGGCGGCGCCGCCCGGCGCGTCGAAGGCACCGGGCGCCGGGCCGTACAGCGAACCGGGCAGCGGGCCGGACATCGGATCGGACATCGGATCGGACATCGGATCGGGCGTGGGATCGGGCGTGGGATCAGGCGTCGGCGGCATCGTCCGCGCTCCCCTCTTCCGGGACGCCCTCCAGGGCGGCGTCGAACGCGGCGCACACCATGTGCACCGTCACCAGGTGGAGTTCCTGCACCGTCGCGGTGGAGCCCGCCCGTACGCACAGCGACTCGTCGCTGCCCGCGGCCAGCGGATTGGGCGCGGGCCCGGTCAGCGCCCACACCGACATCCCCGCCCCGCGCCCGGCCTCGGCGGCCGACAGCAGGTTGGCGCTGGCGCCGCTGGTCGACAGCAGCATCAGCACATCGCCCTCGCGCCCGTGCGCGCGCACCTGCCGGGCGAACACCTCGTCCACGCCGTAGTCGTTGGCGATCGCGGTGGTGGAGGAGGTGTCGGCGTGCAGGGCGATGGCGGAGAAGGGCGGGCGGTCGTCGCGGTAGCGGCCCACCAGCTCGGCCGTCAGATGCTGGGCCTGGGCGGCGCTGCCGCCGTTCCCGGCCGCGAGCAGCCGCCCGCCGCCCGCCAGCACCCGCGCCAGGCGCTCACCCCAGCTCTGGGCGGTGCCGGCCTGATCGCGGAAGGGCGCCAGCGCGTCCAGCAGCTCGTCGCAGTGGCCGGCGACCGGCCCCGTCGCCGGGGCGGGGGCCGGAGCCGGTGCCGGTGCCGGTGCCGCCCGGACGCGGCGTACCTTCGCGCCGTTCCCGGCGGCGGACTTGGAGCCGTTCTTCGTGGTGGTCCTGGGTGTCGTCATCGAATCGCCCCCGTCGGAACGCGGTGGCGCGCGACCACCTGGGCGTACACCTGCTCGGCGCCTTCGGCCACCCGCTCCCAGGAGAAGCGGGCCAGGGCGCGCTCACGACCGGCCTCGCCGTAGCGGCGCAGCAGCTCGGGGGAGCCGGTCAGTTCGTTGACGGCGCGGGCGAGCGCGCCGGGGTCGTCCGGCGGCACCAGCCGCCCGGTGACCCGGTCGGCGACCGAGTCCAGATGGCCGCCGACGCCGGTGGCCACGATCGGCACCCCGCAGGCCATGGCCTCCAGCGGGACGATGCCGAACGGCTCGTAGCGCGGCGTGGACAGCACCAGGTCGGCGCCGCGGATCAGCTCGGGCATCCGCTCGTGCGGCACCGCGCCCAGCAGCCGCACCCGGTCCGCCACCCCCAGCTCCCCGGCCAGCCGCCGCAGCCGCACCGCCTCGGGGTCGGTCTCCAGCAGCGCGGGTTCGGGGCCGCCGGCGATCAGCAGCTCCGCGCCGGGGATCCCGGCCAGCGCCGTGATCGCCTGGTCGAAGCCCTTGCGCGGCACCAGGCGGCCGATCGCCAGCAGCCGGTGCGGGCCGTCGCGCCGGGCGCCGCGCCCGGCCGGGTCCCCCGGGCTGAACTCCAGGGTGTCCACACCGCAGGGCACCACCGACGTCCGCTCCGGCGGCACGCCCATCGCGGCCAGCTCGAACACCTCGTCGGCGCAGGTCGCCAGGACACGGGCGCACTCGCGGCCGATCCGCCGCTCCAGCCCGGTCCGCTCGGGCGGACTGGTGTCGTCCGCGCCCTGGTGGCGCCGCTTGACGGTGCCCAGCGCGTGGAAGGTCTGCACGACCGGGACGCCCCGGCCCTCCGCGCCGAGCAGCGCGGCCGTGCCCGACATCCAGAAGTGCGCGTGCGCCACGTCCGGCCGCCGTGCCTCCCAGCGGCGCGCCAGATGCTCGCCGAAGGCGGTCATGTGCGGCAGCAGTTCGTCCTTGGGCACCTGCCGGGGCGGCCCCGCCGGCACGTGCTCGACGGTCACGCCCGGCGCCATCGGCACCCGGTCGGGCGGCTCGGGGGAGTCCCGGCGGGTGTGGACGGTGACCTGGTGGCCGCGCCGCGCCAGCTCCTTCGACAACTGCGCGACGTACACGTTCTGGCCTCCGGCGTCGGGGCCGCCGAGCGCGGCGAGCGGGCTCGCGTGCTCGGACACCATGGCGATCCTCATCGGGCCACCTCCTTGATCAGCCGCTCCCAGTCGTCCAGGAAGCGCGGCAGCCCGTAGCGGGCCAGTGCGGCCGTGCGTGCCTGCTCGCCGACGTGGCGCGCGTACGCCGGGTCGGCGAGGAAACCGCGGACGGCGTCGGTCAGGACGTCGAGCCGGTTGGAGAGCACCCCGGCCCCCTCGGGCACGGCCGCGGACGCCTCGGTGGTGTCCAGCGCGACCACGGGCATGCCCAGGTGCATGGCCTCCAGCAGCGACAGGCCGAGCGAGGTCCAGCGGACCGGGTGCACGTACACCCGCCGCCGGGCCATGGCCCGGTGCAGCTCGCGCTGGGGGAGTTCGTGGGAGCGGCAGCGCTCCTCCGGGACGCCGAGCCGTTCGGCCAGCCCCCGCGTCCGCATGCCGAAGACGTCCAGCGGCGCGGCCTCGGCGAAGCGCGGCAGCAGGTCGGTGCCGGTGGTGCGGCCGCGGCGCAGCGGCTCGTTGACCACCACCGCCGCCCGCTCCAGGTCGCCGGTGTACAGCGGCCCGGGGTCGACGATGCCGTGCTCGACGACGGCGGTGGGGGAGGGGCCGCAGTCCCAGAACAGCCGGTTGAAGTGCGTGACGTGGACGATCGGCAGACCCGGCTGCCCGGCCATCGGATGACGGGTGTCGGGCACGTTGCCGTCCGGCGCGTTGTGCTCCAGGTAGACGGCCGGCACATCGCGGCCCGGCAGCCGGCCGCCCAGCCACTGCTCGGCCAGGCCGAGCTCGTGGGGGCGCTGGAGCACCACCAGGTCGACGTCCGTCTCCCGCAGCTCCTCGGGGGGCAGTTCCACCACGCTGTCCGGCCAGTCGAAGGTGACGGCGCGGCCGAGTCCGTCGGGGCCCCGGTCGGGGGTGACGGGCACGAGATAGGTGTGCGGGCCCTGGACGAACGCGGTGGTCCAGGAACCGTGTACATGCCACAGCAGGATCCTCATGCGGCGCCCTCCCGGCCTGTGCTCTGCCGACCGCCTTCGGCGTCTGTGCTCTGCCGACCGCCTTCGGCGGCGGCCTTCTCCACGGCGGTGACCACGTCCTGGGGCGTCACGCGGTCCAGACAGGGGTGCCCGGGGACGGGGCAGACGCGGGCCCTGGTCCCGGCGCACGGGGCCTGCTGGTCGCCCAGCAGCACCAGGGGCACCCGGAAGGGGGCCCAGCGCTCGGCCGGGACGACCGGCGAGAACAGCGAGACCACCGGCGCGCCCACGGCGGCGGCCAGATGCGCCGGGCCGGTGTTCCCGGTGACCACGGCCGCCGCGCCCGCCAGCACTCCGGCCAGTTCGGCGGGCGAGGTGCGTCCGCCCAGGTCCAGCCCCGCGCGGCCGGCCACGTACGAGGTCAGCTCGCGCTCCTCGGGCACGCCGGTGACCACCACCCGGTGCCCGGCCTCCGTCAGGGCCCGGGCGGCCTCGGCCGACAGCTCGGGGCTCCAGCGGCGGGCGGGCACGCTCGCGCCCGGGTGCAGTACGACATAGCCCGGCGGCCCGGCCAGTTCCTCCACCCCGGGCGGCGGCAGCACCCGCAGCCGCCCGTCGTCGCCCTCGGGCAGGGGGAAGCCGGCCGCCTCGGCCAGCGCGAGCGCGGCCTCGGCCTCGTGCGCGTGCTCGTCGCGCCGGTGGCGGACGTCCAGCAGCGAGCCGGGGTAGTGGACGCTGTCGGCGGCGATCCGGGACACCCCCGCCATCCGCAGCACCAGGGCGGTCGGCAGGGGGCTCTGGTGGGCCGAGGCCAGGACCAGGGCGGTGTCGCAGCGCCGCCCGGCGACCAGCTCCACCGCCTCCTGGACGCCGTCCCGCGCGGTGGGGGGCGGGTCGAGGCCCACCCAGGGGGCGTCCCAGACGACGACCTCGTCCACCCCCGGCAGCATCCGCCCGGCGGGCGCGCCGCGCGGACCGCACAGCAGCGTCACATGGTCGGCGCGCGCGGCCACGGCCCGTACCGCCGGGCCTGCCAGCAGCACGTCCCCGAAGCTGTCCAGACGTGCGACGAGTGCTCTCATGACGGCCTCCGGACGGTGGCGGTACGGGCGGCTGTGCGGGCGGACGTACGGGAGGCCGCGCGGGCCGCGGCACGGGCGGGCCCGGAGGCCTGGGGTGCCTGGGCGGCCGGTGCGAACGCCCGCACGGGAGCGCGGCCTTCCCCGGCCCGCTCGCCGGCGGGGCCGGGCCACGGCCCGTCCAGCGCGGCGCGCACCGCCGTGAGCAGGTCGGGGGCGACCGCGGAAGCCTTCCGCACCTCCTCCGCAAGGGTCACGGGAGTGGGAACGAGGATGCCGCGGGCGCCGGCGGCACGCGCGGCTTCCATGTCGGAGCCGATGTCCCCGATCACCACGCACTCGGCGGGGGCCGCGCCCAGCCGCCGGGCCGCGTCCAGCACCAGGGCGGGGGCGGGCTTGCGGCAGGCGCAGCCGTCCTCCGGGCCGTGCGGGCAGACGGCCCAGGCGTGGAAGGGGCCCAGCAACTCGTCGATCCGGGCGTGCACCCGGCCCATGTCGTCCCAGCCGATCAGACCGCGCGCGACGCCGGACTGGTTGGTGACCACCGCGGCCGGCACACCGCGCGAGCGCAGCAGCGCCATCGCCTCGGCGGCGCCCGGTACCGGGCGCACCAGTGCCGGGTCGCCGTTGTAGGGGACGTCCTCCACGAGGGTCCCGTCCCGGTCGAGGAGCACCGCGCGCACCGCGCGCACCGCCGTCATGCCGTGCCTCCCCCGATACGGTCCCCGACGTGCTCTCCGCCGTCGTGCCCGCCGCCCGGGCCCGCCTCCCAGGGGGTGGCGGCGCGGTGGCGCAGCGTCCCGGCCAGCCGGTGGTACACCGCCAGCGGCGGTATGAGCGCGCTGGTCACCAGCATGGTCGTGACCTCCTCGCGGGTTCGGGGCCCGGGCGCGATCCGGGCGCGGGCGAACTCGGCCGTGCCCAGCAGCCATCCCGCCCCGGCCAGGGCCGCGGCCCACCGCCGCCCCGCCGCGGCCGAGACGAGCGCGGTGAGCCCGGCGGCGGTGACCGCCGCGTGGCGGCGGATGCGCCCCCGGGGGGCCGCGGCCCGCCGCCACCAGGCGGGGCCGTGCAGCCGCAGCATCAGCGCGTCGTCGGCGTTGCCGCGCTGTGTGCGCAGCGACACCCAGCGGCCGGCCGGCCGCACCGGGTGCGTGGTCAGCCGGTTGCCGCGCCGGATGCGCCAGCCGTCGTCCAGCACCCGCAGCGCCAGGTCGGCGTCCTCGCGGAAGGCGCGCGGGAAGCGCTCGTCGAAGCCGCCGACCGCCTTGAGCGCCTCGGTGCGGTAGGCCATGTCTGCCGTGGCCCACTGGGCGCGGGCCAGTCCGGCGGTGTTGCGCTCCCAGTCGGTGGGGCGCCGCCCGGTGGGCAGCGGCACGTCCAGCACGCCCTGCACCCCGGCGACGGTGGGGTCGGCCTCGCCCAGGTCGCGGGCCAGGGCCTCGCGCCAGCGGGCGCCGACGCGCACGTCGTCGTCGAGGAAGGCCACCCAGGGGGCGGTGACCAGCTGCCAGCCGATGTTGCGGGCTCCGGCCGGGCCCCGGCCGCCGGTCTGCACCACGGTGGCGCGCTCGCGCAGCGGGCCCAGGACGTGCAGCGGCAGGTCCTCGCGGAGCGGCTCGGGCTGCGGCCGGTCGTCCACGATCACGATCTCGCGCGGCTCGGGGCCGGCCGACCCGCCCAGCGATGCCAGGCAGTCGGCCAGGCAGGGGCGGCCGACGGTGGGTATGACCACCGAGTAGTCGACGGCGGCCCGGTGCGGGGCGCTCACGCGAAGAACCTTCCGCGGCGGACCGCGAACGGTCCGATGGCCAGCAGGTCCACGGGGGAGGAGCCGAAGCACTCCAGCGCGTCGCGCGGGGAGTCCACCATCGGGCGTCCGGCGGTGTTGAGGCTGGTGTTGACCACCACCGGCAGCCCGGTGCGGCGCTCGAAGGCCTCCAGCATCCGCGCCACCAGCGGCTCGTCGCCGGGGTTCACCGTCTGGATGCGGGCGGTGCCGTCCACGTGCACCACCGCGGGGATGCGGCCGCGCCACTGCTTGGCCACGTCGTGCACGAAGAGCATGTACGGGCTGGGCAGCGGCCCGTCGAAGATCTCCGCGGCGCGCTCCTCGGCGACCATGGGCGCCACCGGGCGGAACTCCTCGCGGCCCTTCACCCGGTTGAGCCGGTCCAGGTTCTCCGCCCGGCCCGGGTGGGCCAGCAGCGAGCGGTGGCCCAGGGCGCGCGGACCGTACTCGGCGCGGCCCTGGAACCAGGCCACGATCCCGTCGCCGGCCAGCGTCTCGGCGACCGTCTCGGCGATGTCGGCGGGCCGCTCGTAGGGGACGGCCGCCTCCTTCAGGAAGTCCTCGATCTCCTCGTCCGACCAGCCGCGGCCCAGGGCGGCGCCGGGCATCGGCGGCGGGGACTCGTCGTGCGCGGCGGCCAGGTGCAGGGCCGCGCCCAGCGCGGTGCCCGCGTCGCCGGCCGCGGGCTGCACCCACACCCGCTCGAAGGGTCCCTCGGCGGCCAGCCGGGAGTTGGCCACGCAGTTCAGCGCCACCCCGCCGGCCAGGGTCAGCTCCCGGCCGCCGCCCTCGGCGTGCAGCCAGCTCGCCAGGTCCAGCAGCGTCTCCTCCAGCACAGCCTGGGCGCTGGCGGCCAGGTCGGCGTGGTCCTGGTTCCACTCGGCGCCCGCCTCGCGGGCGGGGGCCAGCGCCGCCCACTCCACCCCGTGGGCGGTGAAGCCGCCCCTGCCGTCGCTGTGCACCCACTGGCGCAGCTGGGGCAGGAAGCGCGGCTTGCCGTAGGAGGCCAGTGCCATGACCTTGTACTCGTCGCTGGAGCGCAGGAAGCCCAGGTGCTCGGTCAGCTCCTCGTAGACCAGGCCGAGCGAGTGCGGCAGCCTCTGTGTGGCCAGTACCTCCAGCCGGTCGCCGTGGTAGCGGCCGGACAGGTGGGAGGCGCACTCGCCGCGCCCGTCGAGGACCAGGACCGCGCTGTCGCGGTGCGGCCCGGCGATCCCGGCGGACGCGGCGTGCGCCATGTGGTGCGGCACGAAGCGGACGACGGAGGGGTCCAGGCCGGGCAGCGCCTCGGCCAGGAAGGACGGGGCGCGGCGGGCGTACTCCTGGCGCAGGTGGTCCCAGGGGTCGTTCAGGCCCAGGGACTCGGCCGGCGCCGACAGGGCGGGGTCGAAGGAGTAGGCGACCGCGTCCAGGTCGGCGGGGGTGAGACCGGCCTGCCGCAGGCACCAGGCCGCCGACAGCTCGGGCATCTCCCAGGCGGAGAACGGCACCGGCCGTTTGCCGTGCTTGCGCCGGCTGAACCGCTCCTCCTCCGCCGCCGCGACGGTGCGGCCGTCGACCACCAGTGCCGCCGCCGGGTCGTGGAAGACGGCGTTGATGCCGAGGATGCGCATGAGGGATGCCTCCGTGATGTCGGTCCCGGTGCGTCCAGGTGCCCCTGGGGATGCCGTGGCGTCCGTGGTTACCGTCGGCGGTGATGCCAAACGCCGAAGGTCGACTCTGTACGGGGGAACTGACTCCAACGGGTGACAGGGAACGCGCCCGGGAAGAGCGCGGGGAAGGGCCGGGCGCGGTCCGGCCCGGGTGGGAGGGACCGCGCCCGGCTCGGGTCCGGACCCCGGTCCGGGCGGCGGTCCGGGCGGCGGATCAGGCGGCGGCCCGGCGGGCGAACCAGTCGATGGTCCGCTCCAGCCCCTCCTGCCAGCCCACGCGCGGTTCCCAGCCCAGCCTCTCCCTGGCCAGGGAGGTGTCCGGGCAGCGCCGGGCGGGATCGTCGCCGGGCCGCTCGACGAAGGTGATCGGTGAGGCCGAGCCGGTGAGCTTGACGATCCGGCGGGCGATGTCCAGGACGGTGGTCTCCTCCTCGCCGCCGATGTTGACCGGCCCCGGCAGATCGCTCCCGGCGAGCGCGACGATGCCCGCCACGGTGTCGTCGACGTAGCACAGCGAACGGGTCTGGCCGCCGTCCCCGGCCACCGTCAGCGGTTCGCCCGCCAGGGCCTGCCGGACGAAGGTCGGCACGGCGCGGCCGTCCCCGGCGCGCATCCGGGGGCCGTAGGAGTTGAAGATCCGCACGATCGCGGTGTCCGTGCCGCGCGCCCCGCGGTGGGCGGTGACCAGCGCCTCGGCGTACCGCTTGGCCTCGTCGTAGACGCTGCGCGGGCCGACGGGGTTGACGTGCCCCCAGTAGTCCTCGCGCTGCGGGTGCTCGCGCGGGTCGCCGTAGACCTCGGAGGTGGAGGCCAGCACCATCCGCGCGCCGTCGCGCGCGGCCAGCTCCAGGGCGTTGCGGGTGCCGCTGCTGCCCGTCTCCAGGGTCTCCAGCGGCAGCCGCAGGTAGTCCGCGGGCGAGGCGGGGCAGGCCAGGTGGAAGACCAGGTCGAAGGGGCCGCCGGGCAGGTCCGCCAGGGCGCCCGGCGCGCAGGCGTCGCGCCGTACGAAGGCGAAGCCGTCCCGGCCGAGCAGATGCGCGAGATTGCTCTCGGACCCCGAGAGCAGGTTGTCCACGGCCGTCACCGCCAGACCGTCGTCCAGCAGGCGTTCGCACAGGTGCGAACCCACGAACCCGGCGCCGCCGGTCACCACGGCCCGCCGCCGGTCACGTTCACCCATCATCGGCAACCTCTTCCTGTCGTTCCCCGCTTTTGTTCCCCGGAGCCGGTGTAAGGGGGCGTCCTGCTGCGTACTCGGAGACCATGAGCGAAACGCACCCGGATCCTGACCCCAGGCGGTCGCCCGGCCTCGAGAGCGGTGGCGGGGTGCCGCCGGGCGAGACGCCGCCCGGCGAGAGCAGCACGCCCGCGGGCGCACCCGACCAGAACGCCAACACGCCCAGCGGCTGGGGCCCGGTGCCACTGATCCTGCTGCTGGTCCTGGCCGTGGTCGTCGCGGGGTTCTTCATCGCCTACGCGGTGGCACTGTGACCCCGAGTCCCCGGATGGCGACACCGAAAACACCCGGAACGGCCGAGGCGGCCGGAGCGACCGGAACAGCCGAAACAGCCGGGGCAGGCGCAGCGGCCGGGGCGGCGGGAGCGTCCAGAGCGCTGCTCACCGGCTGGTTCACCTTCCTGCACGGGGAGGTCACGGCCGGCGACGTGCTGGCGCTGGAGCGCGTCCGGCAGGTGCTGGACCGCTCCGGCATACCCCACGACACCGCCTGGAGCCCGGGCTTCCGGCCGGACGGTCCGCATCTGGAGGACGCGGACCCGGCGCGGTACACCCATGTGGTCTTCGTCTGCGGCCCGCTGCACGGGCCCCAGGTCGCACAGCTCCACGAGCGGTACCCCGGCTGCGTGCGCGTCGCCGTGGGCGTGTCGGTCATCGACCCCGGCGACCCCGCCGTGCGCGGCTTCCACCATGTGCTGCCGCGCGACGCCGAGGACGCGCGGCCCACCGCCGATCTGGCCGCCGCCGCGCCGGAGGCGCCCGCCGCCCCGGTGGCCGGTGTGATCCTCACCCGGGGGCAGGGGGAGTACGGCGGGCGCCGCCGCCATGAGGAGGTCGCCGAGCGGGTGACCGGATGGCTGGCGCGGACCGACTGCGCCCGGGTGGAGCTCGACACCCGGCTGGCGGGCGGCGACTGGCGGCTGTGCGCCACCCCCGCCCAGCTCCAGTCCGTACTGGCCCGGCTCGACGTCGTGGTCACCGACCGGCTGCACGGCCTGGTGCTCGCCCTGCGTGCCGGGGTCCCGGCCCTGGCCGTCGACCCGGTGGCCGGCGGCGCGAAGGTGACCGCCCAGGCGCGGGTGCACCGCTGGCCGGCCCTGGTCCCGGCCGAGCGGTGCACCGGGGAGGAGCTGGACCGCTGGTGGCGGTGGTGCCTGACCGGGGGCCGGGCCGCCGCCCGCCGCCGGCGGCACGCCTTCCGCCGCGCCCCCGACCGGGACCAGGGCGGCGCACTGGCGCGGCTCCTGCGGCCGGGGACCGGAACCGGGTCCGCGGCGCCCGGCACCGGGCGCGTACGGCGGTAGCCCGCGGCGGCCGGTGCCGGGCGCCGGGGCCGGCGGGCCGGGTCAGGCCCGGCCGCCCACCCCGGTGGCGATCTCGTGCCGCCGCCCGCCCGCCACGACGGGCGCCAGCGGGGCGGTGGGCGCCCCGGCCATCTCGCGCATCCCGCGCAGCAGCTCCCGCAGCGCCTCCTGCGCCGACCGCCGCGGCCGCCAGTCCAGCTCCCCGGCGGCCCGCCCGCAGTCCATCACCGGCAGCCGCAGGAACGCGTCCAGCAGCTCCGGAGGCGCGGGCACCAGCCGCAGCCGCCACGCCGCGCCCACCGCGGCCCGCACCGGCCCCAGCGGCACCCGCACCACGCGCGCGCCCAGCACGCCGGCCAGCACGGAGGCGTCCACCACCGGCTCGGCGGCCAGGTTGAAGGCGCCGTGCACCGGCTTCAGGACCGCGAGCCGGTACGCCTCGGCGGCGTCGTCGGTGTGCAGTACCTGGAAGCGCATCCCCGGAAGGGCGGGCACGGCCGGCACCAGGCCGAGTCCGGCCGGCCGCTGCGGCAGGAACGGGCCGGCGAACAGCCTGCGCTGCTCGCTGGCGGCCTCCCGCTTGAAGAGGAAGCCCGGCCGCATCCGCACCACGCGCACCTGGGGGTGGTCGCGCTCGAAACCGTCCAGCAGCCGCTCCACGTACGCCTTCTCCCGGCAGTACGCGGCGTCCGGCCGGCCGCCGTGGGTCGGCCAGGTCTCGTCCACGGCGCGGTGGACGGGGCCGGGGGAGTAGGCGCCCACCGAGGAGGCGTACACCAGCGCGGGCACCTCGGCCGCCGCCATCGCGCGCAGCACCCGGGCGGTGCCCAGCACATTGGTGCGCCAGGTGACCAGCGGATCATGGGTGGGCTGGATCAGCCAGGCCAGGTGGACCACGGCGTCGGCGCCCCGGAACAGGTCCGTCAGCCGCTCCTCGGCGGCCCGCCCGGCCGGGTCCTCGCCGTCGCCGCCGGCCCCGATGTCCGCACTGGCCCACTCGGTCTTCGGCGGCGTCCACAGCGGTGTGCGGCGGGCGACGCCGAGCACCGAGCCGACCTCGGGGGCGTCGCCCAGGGCCCGCACCACCGAGGTGCCCACATTGCCGGTCGCGCCCAGGACGACCACGCGCAGACCGCCCCCCGCGCTCCCGCCGCTCCCGGCCGGCGCCCCGGTCACCGCTCCTCCCGGCGCAGCGCGCCCCGGGCCCGGTCCACCACGGCGGCGAACGGGCCCGCCGCGGCGTCTTCACCGTCCGGCACGGCCGCGGGGTACGGACGGGCGGGAGCCACCGACTCCGCGGCCCGCACGGCCCGGGCCATCGCCCTGCGCCACTCGGGGTCGCCTCCGGCCTCCAGAGGGGGGAACTCGTAGCGCTCCTCGGCGCGTGTGTGCGCCTCCGTCTCCTCGCGCAGCGCCGCGAGCTCCCGCAGGAAGGCCGCCCGGCCGTCCCCCGCGCAGTCCATCGACTCCAGCCGCAGCAGCGCCCGCCCGGTCCGCCGCTCCTCCTCCAGCCGCGCCGCGACGATCTCCTCGCCGCCCTCGAGGGCACCGCGCGCGTACGGGTGGACGATCTCCTCCTCGGCGGTCTCGTGCGCGGTCAGCACCCGCACCAGCCGCCGGAACGCCGCCCGGCACCCGTCGCCGCTGTCGTCATCGCAGGCGGCGGCGTTCTCCACGGCGTCGAACAGCTCCCGGATCTCGTCGTGCCGCCGCGTCAGCAGGGCCACCACGTCCTCCTCCGCGACGGCGCCGGGCGATATGTCCCGTCCAGCCATCTCGCTCCTCCTCACGGCATGCGCTGTGGCCCGGCGCCGGGTACCCGCCCTCCCGGAGGGGAAACGGCCCGTCCCGCCCCGCCCGCCGGGGGCGCGCGAACCGGTGCACACCCGGTGTTTCCGTCCCCTCGCCCCGGGTACTGCGCGAAGTGCGGAAGGAGGGATGGTGCGGCGTGCTGGTCGGCCTGCTGTTGCTGTTGACGGTCTATGTGTCGGTGGCCCTTCTGACGGCCCGTGTGGTGTACGGCATCGAGCGGGCCCGGGTCATCGAACTGGAGCGGGACTGGCATGCGGACGAGGACCCGGTCGAGCGGTTCCGGCGGCAGGGTCAGTCGGCCACCGCGTCGACGGCGTTCCTGTACGGCATGGCCTGGCCGGTCGTCGTACCGGCGTATCTCTTCTACCGCTGCGCCGTACTGGTGATCACCGTCAGGCCCCCGCCCGCCCCCTGCGAGCGCGCCGACAGGGCCGAACGGCTGGACGCGCGCATCCGCGAGCTGGAGGAGTCGCTGGGGCTGCGCGGCCACGCACTGGACGAGAACGGACCGAGGCCATGAACTGCTACGAGTGTCTGACGCGAGACCGCACCACCACCGCCGCCGCGGTGTGTTCACGCTGCCATGTCGGCCTGTGCCCCGAACACCTGCGGATCGAGGCCGAACTCGTCAGCGAGCCGCGGGGGATGGGCCAGGTCACCCAGGCGCCGGAGGCCCGCCGGGCGCTGTGCGAGGTGTGTGCGCGGGCCGAGGGCTGACACCGCGCCACCCGGCCCCGCGCCCCCACCTCCGGCCCGCGCCCCGGCCCCCGGCGCGACCGCGCCACGGACGGGTGTACAGCCACACGGCACACGTCCCTTTATGTACGCTCTGTTCGCCCATGCGCGGTTCATCCGGGAGTGTCCTTGCTGGTTCTGATCGCCGCCCACGCCGCCGTGGCCGCCCTCCTCCCCGCCCTCGCACCGCGCGCCGGGCGCGCCGTGTGGTGGGTGGCCGCCCTGGTACCGCTGGCCACGCTGGCCTGGGCGGCGGCGCTCACCCCCGACGTGCTCGACGGGGACACCCCCGTGGAGCACTTCGGCTGGGCGCCCTCGCTGGGCCTGGAGGTCGTCCTGCGGCTGGACGCGCTCTCACTGCTGATGACGGTGATCGTCAGCGGCGTCGGAGCCGCCGTCCTGTTCTACGGCGCCCGCTACACCTCCGAGGGACACGGCCGCGAGTCCGCGCTGCTGCTCGCCTTCGCCGGCGTCATGCTCGGCCTGGTCACCGCCGACAACCTGCTGGTCCTGTACGTCTTCTGGGAACTGACCACCGTGGTGTCGTTCCTGCTCATCGCGGGCCGGGGCAGGACGCGGGAGCACCGCCAGGCGGCCCAGCAGGCCCTGGTCGTCACCACCGGCGGAGGCCTGGCGATGCTGCTCGGCTTCGTGATGCTGGGGGAGACGGCCGGCACCTACCGGATCTCGGAACTGGTCGCCGACCCCCCGGAGGGCGGGTACGTCCCCGCCGCGCTGGTGCTCGTCCTGGTGGGCGTCTTCACCAAGTCGGCGCAGTTCCCCCTGCACGGCTGGCTGCCCGCCGCGATGGTCGCGCCCACCACCGTGAGCGCCTATCTGCACGCCGCCGCCATGGTCAAGGCCGGCGTCTATCTGACGGCCCGGCTGGCGCCCGGCTTCGCCGACACCGAGCCCTGGCGCCCCCTGGTGCTGGCCGTCGGCCTGCTGTCGCTGGTCCTCGGCGCCTGGCGGGCCCTGTGGGAGAGCGACCTCAAACGTGTCCTGGCCTACGGAACCATCAGCGAACTCGGTCTGCTCATCGCCCTGTTCGGCTACGGAACCCGCAACTCCGCGCTGGCCGGCGAGGTGATGCTGCTGGCACACGCCACCTTCAAGGCGTCGCTGTTCCTGATCACCGGTCTGGTCGAGCACCACACCGGCACCCGCGAGATCGGCCGCCTCTCCGGCCTGGGCCGCCGCAGGCCGGTCCTGCTGGCACTGGCCGCCCTCGCCGCGGCCTCCATGGCCGGACTGCCGCCGCTGGTCGGCTACCTGGGCCACGAGGCGTACTTCGACGCCTTCTGGAACGCGGCCCGGCACGGCCCCGGAACCGGCGAGGAGTGGGTACTGGCCGCCCTGGTGGCCGGCTCCACGCTCACCGTGACCTACGCCGTCCGCTATCTGTGGGGCGCCTTCGCGAGCCGGCCCGGCGCGGAACCGACACCGCAGGAGGACCCCGGCGACCGGGCACTCGGCATGGCCGTACCCATCGCCGCCCTGGTGGCGGCCACCGTCGCCCTGGGCGTGTGGTACCCGGGCACCGAGACCCTCACCGAGCCCTACGCCGACCGGCTGCCGTCCCCTCAGAAGCCGTACCACCTCGCGCTCTGGCACGGGCTGAGCCCCGCCCTCGCACTGTCCGTCGCCGCGCAGGCCACAGGTGTCCTGCTGTACCGCCTGCGCCCCGCCCTGGCCGCGCTGCGCGACCGCGCGCCCCGCGCCCCCGACGCGCAGGAGGGCTACCGGCGCACCGAACAGGGCCTGGACCGGGCCGCGCTGGGATTCACCCGCCGCACCCAGGTCGGCTCCCTGCCGGTCTATCTGACCGTGCTGCTGACCACCGTGCTGGTGGTGCCGGGCACCGCCCTGCTGCTGCGCGACACCCCCTTCACCGCACCGCCGCTGTGGGCCTCGGCCGTCCAGGTGCCGCTGGGCGTGGTGGTGCTGACCGCGGCGGTCGTCCTGGCCCGCGTACGCCGGCGGCTGTCGGCCGCCCTGCTGGCCGGGGCGGTGGGCTACGGGGTCGCCGGCCTCTTCCTGGTGCAGGGCGCCCCGGACCTGGCGCTGACCCAGCTCCTGGTCGAGACGCTGACACTGGTGATCATCGTGCTGGTGCTGCGCGGTCTTCCGGCCCATCTGGGCCCCCGGCGCGCGCGTCCCCGTACGCGCCGCCTGCGACTGGCGCTGTCCGCCGCCGTCGGCACGCTCGTCGCGCTGCTGGCCGTGGCCGCCTCCGCCGCCCGCCGGGACCCGGCGGTGTCCGCCTACTACATCGAGCACGTCAAGGAGGCCGGGGCCCACAACGTCGTCAACGCGATCATCGTGGACTTCCGTGCCCTGGACACCCTCGGGGAGATCGCCGTGCTGCTGGTGGCGGCCATCGGCGTGGGCGCCCTGATCCTGCTTCCGGCGGGTGCCGGGAGGACCGGGGGACCGATCCGCTCCCGGCCCCCCGCCGCCGACCGGTACCCGGCGACCGCGCGCTGGGGCGTACCGCAGGACCGGTGGCTTCCGGAGGCGGAGAACATGCCCGCCCACGACCGCCTGATCATGCTGGAGGTCGTCACCCGGCTGCTGTTCCCGTCGATCCTGGTGTTCTCGGTCTATCTGCTCTACTCAGGCCATCTGCGGCCCGGCGGCGGCTTCGCCGGCGGGCTGGTGGCCGGGCAGGCGTTCACCCTGCGCTATCTGGTGGGCGGCCGGATCGACGCCGCGTTCGCCGGACGGGTCGATCCCCGCGTCATCGCGGGCGCCGGACTGGCCCTGGCCGCGACGGCGGGCCTGGCCCCGATCGCCTTCGGCGGCGCACCCCTGTCCACCGCGCTGCCGAGCGTGACGCTGCCGGTCTTCGGCCATCTGGAACTGAGCACCAGCGTGGTCTTCGACACCGGGGTCTATCTGCTGGTCGCCGGAGTGTGCCTGAAGCTACTGGCGGCCATGGGCCCCGCCCAGGCGCCCGTCGAGGAGGCGCCGCGACCGTCCGGTGGTGAGCCCGGTGGTGAGCCCGGCGGCGGATCCGGCGGCGCCGGGCAGTCCCCGCCCTCCGACGCACCCGGGAGCCGCGGCCGATGACGACTCTGGACCTGACATCGGCCGTGGTGGTGGGCGGGCTGTTCGCCGTCGGCTTCCACCTGCTGCTGCAGCGCTCCCTGATGCGCCTGCTGTTCGGCTTCCTCGTGCTCGGGCACAGCACCAACCTGCTGATCCTGCTGGCCGCGGGGCCGCCGGGCAGGCCACCGGTCACCGGACACGGGCAGGACGAGGCCTCGTTCGCCGACCCGCTGCCGCAGGCCATGGCCCTGACCGCGATCGTCATCACCTTCGGCATCTCCATCCTGCTGCTCGCACTGGTCTACCGGGGCTGGCTGATGCTCGGCCACGACGAGGTCCGCGACGACGTGGAGGACCGCAGGCTGGGCGAGAGCGAGCACCCCAGGCGTCCCGGCGACGCGGCCGGGGAACCGGAAGAGACACCCGAACGGACGACACGGGAAACGGCGCGGGAGACACCGGGGAAGGGGGAGGAGCGATGACCGACTGGCTGCTGATCGCACCCGTCCTGCTGCCCGTACTGGCCGCGGGCCTGTCACTGGCCGTGTGGCGCAGTGCCGGCGCGCAGCGGCTGCTGGGCACCGGCGGGCTGCTGGTGGCGCTGGTGGACGCCGTGATCCTGCTGGTCCTCAGCGACCGGCGCGGCCCGCTGGTGCTGGACGTCGGCGGCTGGCCGGCCCCGGCCGGCATCACCCTGGTGGCCGACCGGCTCTCGGCACTGCTGCTGACGGTGGCGCTGGCGGTGGCGCTGGCGGTGCTGGTCTTCGCCATCGGGCAGGGCACGGCCGGGAGCGGGAGCGGCGACCCGGTCCACGCCCCCTTCCACCCCTCCTACCTGCTGCTGGCGGCCGGGGTCTCCCTGGCCTTCCTGGCCGGGGACCTGTTCAACCTCTTCGTCGCCTTCGAGCTGATGCTCGCCGCCTCCTACGTGCTGATCAACCTGGACGCCGACGAGAGCCGCATCCGGGCCGGGATGACGTACACCATCACCAGCCTGCTGTCGTCGCTGCTCTTCCTCACGGCCATCGGAGTGGTCTACGCGGCCACCGGCACGGTCAACCTGGCCGACCTCGGGGACAGGATGCCGGGCCTCCCCGAAGGACTGCGGACCGTCTTCAGTCTGCTGCTGCTGATCGTCTTCGGCATCAAGGCGGCCATGGTGCCGCTGCACTTCTGGCTTCCGGACAGCTACCCCACCGCCCCGGCGCCCATCACCGCCGTACTGGCCGCGCTGCTGACCAAGGTCGGCCTGTACGCGATGGTGCGCACCCAGACGCTGCTCTTCCCGCGCACCGAGCCGTGGACGCCGCTGCTGGTCGCGGCGGGGGTCACCCTGCTGGTGGGCATCCTGGGCGCCATCGCCCAGCAGGACCTCAACCGGCTGCTGTCCTTCGTCCTGGTCAGCCACATCGGCTACATGCTCTTCGGGCTGTCCCTGTACTCCGTCACCGGACTCACCGGGACCGTCCTGTACGCCATGCACCACATCGCCGTCCAGGCCGCGCTGTTCCTGATCGCGGGCCTGGTGGTCGCCTGGAGCGGCACCGCGTCGCTGAGCAGACTGGCCGGTGCGGCTCCGCCGCCGGGAATCCTGGCGGCGCTGTTCCTGATCTCGGGCCTGAGCCTGGCCGGGATCCCGCCGCTGTCCGGTTTCGTCGGCAAGCTCGTCCTGCTCCAGGCGGGAGCGGAGCAGGGCGGCGCGGCCGCCCTCGCCCTGCTGGCCGCGGCCCTGCTCACCAGCCTGCTGACGCTCTACGCGATGGCCAAGGTGTGGCGGGCGGCGTTCGCCACCGGGTCCGGACGGCCTCCCCCGGCACGGCCCCGCGGCACCGGGACGCGGCTGATGGTGGGCGCCACCGCCGGCACCGTGCTGATCGGTGTGGCGATCGCGCTGGGCGCCGGACCGGTGGCGCGGGTCGGCGAGCGTGCGGCGGTGGACCTGCTGGAGCGCGACGCCTACCTGGAGGCGGTGCTCGGAGGGCGGGGCGCGATCCCCGCGGACGTCCGGGAGGCAGGGGAGACCGGGGAGAGCGGAGAGCCCGGGCACCCACGGAGCACCGGGCGGATCCGGGGCGGCGGGGAGGACCCGGGCGGCGGGGAAGGCCCGGGCGGCGAGAACGACCGAAGCACCCACCGAACCGAGGAGCGGGAGCGCCGATGAGTTCCACGGACGACACCACCACCGCCGCGCCCCCTGCCGGGAACCGGCTGCGGGGACGCTGGCCGGTGGTGCTCTGGCTGTGGCTGCTGTGGATCGTGCTGTGGGGGTCGGTGAGTCCCGTCGTGCTGGTCTGCGGCGCGGCGGTGGCGGTGGCGGTGGCGGTGATCTTCCCGCTGCCGCCGATCGGCCACCGGGCGTCGGTCCATCCCCTCGGACTGGTGGTGATGGCCTGGAACATGCTGGTGGACCTGGCCCGCTCGGCCCTCGTGGTGGCCCGGGAGGCGGTGCTGCGCGGGCCGCGGACCAGGGCCGCGGTGCTGGAGGTGCAGTTGGAGGCGGACACCGACCTGCTGATCACCGCCACCTCCCATCTGGTCACGCTGACACCGGGCACGCTGGTGCTGGAGATCGACCGCGGGCGGCGCAGGCTGTACGTCCACGCGCTGCCGGTGCGCGACGCCTCGCAGGTCCCGGGGCGGCGCGCGGAGACGTCCGAGGACGAACGCCGTGTGGTGCGGGCCCTGGGCACCGCCGGGGCGCGCGAGCGCCTGCTGCGGCGGGACGGGCACGCGAAGGGGGTGGGGCGGTGAACGCGGTCGCCGTCGCCGCCCTGGCCCTGCTCTCGGCCGCCGCGGTGCTGGTCCTGGTCAGGCTGGTGCGCGGCCCGCGCTCCCTGGACCGGATCGTGGCGGTGGAGGTGCTGGTGACGCTGCTGGTCGCCGGAGCCTGCGTGGCCATCGCGGTGTGGGAGTACACCACGTTCGTGCCCGTGCTGGTCGTGCTGGCGCTGCTCGGTTTCATCGGGGCGATGACGGCGGCGCGGCTCATCGAGGAACGGGAGGAGCTACGATGACCCGGCTGGCGGCCGACGGCGGCGCGGTCGTGGTGGCCACCGCCTCGGCCGTACTGCTGCTGACCGGCGCACTCTTCTGCCTGCTGGGGGCGCTGGGGCTGCTGCGCTTCCCCGACACCGCCTCCCGGCTCCACGCCTCCTCCAAGGCCCAGACCCTGGGCGTGCTGCTGTCCCTGCTGGGCGCGGCCCTGCGGGTGCCGCTGCCCTACGCCGGACTGCTGCTGCTCGTCGCCCTCTTCCAGCTGTTCACCGTGCCCGTCGCCGGCCAGGTCGTCGGCCGGGTCGCCTACCGCACCGGCGCGGTGGACCGGAGCACCCTGGTGGTGGACGAACTGGCCGGGCGGCTGGGGCCCCCGGACCCGGAGGCCGCGGCGGAGCCGGACGACACCGGGAACGGGAGCGCGGACGAGCCGGGGGACAGGCCGGAGGACGGCGCCGGGGACGGCCGGCGCCGAGAGGCCTGACGCGGCCCGGCCGTCCTCCGGGCTCCCCCTGCCGAGGTCCCAACGGCATGAGGGGCGCACCCGCCCGTCGGGCAGGACCTACGGCGCGGCCACCGCGCCGATCCCCGGCGACGGGGTGGACGCCGACGGCGGAAGGGCGAACCGCGCCCATGGCGCCCCGGCGCGGTGGCATGGCCGGGAGCGGCACCGGGTACCCGGCGAGGCCGGAGGACCAGATGGACAGAAGGACCAGGGGGACCCGGAGAAACCGGAGCCGAGGAGGTGCACCCGCATGCGGATCCCCGGCCGGTCGCGCACCGGCACCGAACCCGTGACGGCCCGCAGTCCGCTGGGGCTGCGGCTGCTGCTGTCCGTCGTGTACATCCCGGTCTTCCTGGCCGGGACGGTGTTCTTCGCCCTCTGGGCGGCGGACTCGGGCCCGGGCGACGTCCCCGGCGCGGACTCGCTGCGCACCATCGCCTGGATCTGTGCCGCGCTGACCCTGGTGGGCGTGATCGACCTGATCGTCGTCCTGGTGCGCCGCAGGCGCGAGCGCACGGCGGGCGCGGGAGGGGCGGGGCGGCGCGGGCCGTGAGGGTCCGGCCCCCGGCCCGCGCCGTGAGGGTCCGGCCCCCGGCCCGCGCCGCCCCGCCGTGAGGGCGGAAGGACGGCGGCCGGCCCTACGGCCGCAGGACGATCTTCACCGCGCCGTCGGCCTTCTTCTGGAACATCTCGTACGCCTGGGGGGCCTTCTCCAGCGGCACGTGGTGGGTGGCGAAGTCGTCCACGCCCAGCACGTCCTCGTCCGTCAGCAGCGGCATGATCTCCGGGATCCAGCGCCGGACGTTGGCCTGGCCCATGCGCAGCTGGATCTGCTTGTCGAACAGGGTGAGCATCGGCAGCGGGTCGGTCATCCCGCCGTAGACGCCGATGATCGAGATGGTGCCGCCGCGCCGCACCGCGTCGATGGCGAGCTGCAGGGCGGCCAGCCGGTCCACGCCAGCCGTGGTCATCAGCTTCTCGGCGATCTTCTTCGGCAGCAGCCCGGTCGACTTCTGCGCCACCTCGGCGACCGCGCTGCCGTGGGCCTCCATGCCCACCGCGTCGATGACCGCGTCCGCGCCGCGCCCGCCGGTCTTCTCCCGGACGACGTCGGCGACGTCGTCGTGCTCGGTGAGGTCCAGCACGTCCACGCCGCGCGCCCGGGCCCGCTCCAGCCGCTCGGGCACCAGATCGACGCCGATCACCTTCTCCACGCCCAGGTGCAGTGCGATCCGGCAGCACATGTCGCCGATGGGGCCCAGGCCCAGCACCACCAGCGAGCCGCCCTTGGGCGCGTCCGCGTACGCCACCGCCTGCCAGGCCGTCGGCAGCACGTCCGACAGGTACAGGAAGCGGTCGTCGGCCGGCCCCTCGGGCACCTTGACCGGTCCGTAGTGCGCCTGCGGCACCCGCAGGTACTGGGCCTGGCCGCCGGGCACCTGACCGTAGAGCTTGGTGTAGCCGAAGAGCGAGCCACCGGTGCCGAACTTGCGGTTCTGGGTGGTCTCGCACTGGGTCTGGAGATCCTGCGAGCACATGAAGCAGGTGCCGCAGGCGATCTGGAACGGCATCACCACGCGGTCGCCGGGGGAGAGGTCCGGCACCTCGGGGCCGACCTCCTCCACGATGCCCATCGGCTCGTGCCCGAGGATGTCACCCTCCGTCATGAACGGGGTCAGCACGTCGTACAGGTGCAGGTCCGAGCCGCACAGCCCGCTCGACGTGATCCGCACCACCGCGTCCGTCGGTTCGCGGATCGCCGGGTCGGGGACCTCGTCCACCCGTACGTCGCGCCGGCCGTGCCAGACCACTGCCTTCATCGGTCCTCACCTCTCTTCGCGGGGAACCGGCCGGGTACCCCGGTGCGGGCCGGCCAGTCCCGCCCCGCGGGCCCGGGACGGGTGCGTTAGGGGAGCGGCAAACGAGGTATCCGGTGTTCATGTTGCTGCTCAGGCCCCCCGGGGTGTACGCGCCCCAGGACGACACCTGGCTGCTGAGGCAGGCGCTGCACGACGCCGCGCTCGCTCCCGGAGCCCGCGTCCTGGACCTCTGCACGGGCACCGGAGTGCTCGCCATGACTGCCCTGCGGATGGGCGCGGCCGAGGCGGTGGCGCTGGACGCCTCGCCCCGGGCCGTGCTCGCCGCCCGCTGCAACGCCTGGCTGCACCGGCTGCCGCTGGCGGTACGGCGCGGCGACCTCGCCGACGCCCTGGCCGAGGCGGAGCGGGGGCGCCCCTTCGGCGTGGTCCTCACCAACCCGCCGTACGTGCCCTCCCCGCGGCGCGAACCGCCCCGCGGGGGCGCGGCGATGTGCTGGGACGGCGGGCCGGACGGCCGCGCGGTGCTGGACCGGCTGTGCGCGTACGCGCCCGCGCTGCTGGCGCCGGGCGGCACCATGCTGATGGTCCACTCCGAGCTGTGCGGCACGCAGTTGACGCTGGGTCTGCTGCGCGAGCGGGGACTGAAGTCCTCCGTGGTGGCCCGCACCACCATCCCGTTCGGCCCGGTGCTGTGCGGACGCGCCGCCTGGCTGGAGGAGCGGGGCCTGATCGCCCCGGGGCAGCGCACCGAGGAACTGGTGGTGGTCCGTGCCGACCGTCCCTGAACCCGCCGGTGACAGCCGCGCCCGGCGCGTGGTGATCGATCCCGAGGGCCCGGTGCTGGTGGAGGGGCCGGTCGAGGTCGTCCTCCCCGACGGCCGCATCGCCCGCTCGGACCGCTTCACGGTCGCCCTGTGCACCTGCCGCCGCAGCCACCGCTACCCGTGGTGCGACACCAGCCACCGACGCAGGGAGCGACGCCCGAGGCCCGCGAACCCGGACTCGGAGGCGGGGGAGGGCCGGGGCTGACCCGGTGCCGGGCGCCCGTCAGGTCTCCAGCGGGCGCCGCAGCGAGGTGGCGCCGGCCCGCCAGGCGCCCAGCAGACGGTCCGCCAGACGCTCCTCCAGCAGCTCGGTGGCGCGGACGCCGAACACGACGTCGGCGGCCAGCTCCGGCTCGCGCGCCAGCAGATCGCCGATGACGTCCCGGCGCATCACCTGCTCGTGCACGGCGTCCGCCTCGATGTGCTCGGTGAAGAACAGCACGCACTCGGGCGCGGCGCCCATCCGCTCCAGCGCCCTGGCCATCTTCCGGGCGCTGGGGGCGGTGCTGATCTCGGCCGCCGCGAAGTGGCCCACCAGCGCGCCGCGCAGGGAACGGTGCAGCCCGCACAGCGACATCAGGTTCACCCCGGCGACGACCGGGGCGGGCACATCGTCGAGATGGCGCAGATAGGACGGGTCCAGGCCCGCGCCCGCCATCAGGTCCGCGAACAGCCGCGCGTGCACCCGCTCCCCGCGGCCCCCGCCGAACTCGTCGTACTCCACCGCCACCAGCGACGCCTTGGCCTGGCCGTCGAGACGGGGGATGACCCAGGCGTGCGGGTCGGCCTCCTTGAGGTGGTAGACCGAGCGGTGCGCGATGTACTCGCGCATCTGCCACCACTCGCCCTCGCGCAGCAGGAAGTCCGACACCCCGCCGCCCTCGGCCGGCTCCACCAGCAGCGGCTCCAGAGCGGCGGCCACGTCCGAGTCCGAGGCCGTGCCGGTGAGGGTGTCGCGGCGCAGGGCGCTCAGGAAGACCCGCTCCAGACCGGCGCGCAGCCGCAGCAGGTCCGGATCCCACTCCCACTCGGCCGACACGCCCGCGAAGCCCCGGTAGTGCAGCTCGTAGCAGACGTACAGGGCCAGTTGCAGGTCCTCGCCGTACGGGTCGGCCCTCTCCACCGCCGCCTTGAGGGACGACGGCAGCCGCGCGGGCGGCGGGGCGGCCAGGGCCGCCAGCACCGCTGAACTCAACTCGCCGCGCGCCGAGGGAAGCTCCGCTGTGACGGCGCCCGAGGGGGCTCCGGCGGCGGAACCGGCCGTACCGGCGGCGGTACCGGTGGTTGTCGTCATGCCCGCTTGCGCTCCCTCGCGTCGGTCTGGGCGGCCAGCAGTTCCACCACCGCCCGGGGGCCGCCCCGTGCCCAGGCACGCCGCTGCCTCTCGGCCCCGGTGCCGTCCTCGCGCACCGTCTCCAGCAGCCGCCGTACGGCCTCGGTGTCCCCGGTCTCCTCCAGGGCGGGCGCGACGTGCCGCAGCAGCGCCCGAAGCAGTTCGCCGGCCGGCACGCGGGCGCGGGCGACCGGATCGACGCCGTCGCCCCGCAGCCCGTAGCGCGCCGCGGACCACACCGCGGCCCTGGCCGCCCGCTCGTCCAGCTCCGGCTCCGGCACCCCCGCCTCCAGCTCGGCCAGCGCCCGGCGCACCAGGGCCCGCCCCAGCGCGGCCTGGAGCACCGCGTCGTCGACGGTGGCCGCCGCGTCCGCGACCCGGAACTCGACCGTGGGCAGCCACGGCGAGGGGCGCATCAGCCAGAAGCTCATCCGGTCGTCGATCAGCGCCCCGTAGGACACCAGCCGCTCCACCTCCGCGTCGTGGAAGGCGGCGTCGGGGAAGCGGGGAGGCATCCCGGCGGCGGGGAAGCGCAGCTGCTCCATCATGCGCCAGCTGGCGTAACCGCGGTCGCGGCCCTCGCAGAAGGGGGAGTTGACCGACAGTGCCAGCAGCGTCGGCAGCCAGCGGCGCACCCGGTTGACCACGGCCACCGCCGTATCCCGGTCCGGCACGCCCACATGGACGTGGCAGCCGCACACCTGGTAGTCGTCCACGATGTCGGCGAAGAGCTCCGAGACGCGGCGGAAGCGTTCCCCCTCGGCCACCGGAGGACGCCCGTCGCTCAGCACCGCCGTCCCGGAGGACAGCAGCAGCAGACCCTCCTCCCGGGCGGCGTCCACCAGCCGGGCGCGGTCCCCCGCCAGCTCACCGCGGATCTCCTCCAGCGAGGTGCACACCCCGGTGGCGGACTCCACCTGGCTGGAGAGGAACTCCGCCTTGTAGCCGGAGCCGTCGGCGGCGGACGCCTCGTGGTGGGCGCGGCGCAGTACCGCCTGGGCGCCGGCCACGGCGCGGGCGGTCGTCGGGTCGGCCAGGAGGAACTCCTCCTCGACCCCCATGGTCAGCCCCCCGGCGGTTCCATCCCTGGTCACGGCAGTGTGGGTACCCCCGGCCCGTCCGGCGAAACGGGCGGGGGTTTTCCGGGGCGGGCCACGGGTACCGCGACCGCTCGCACCCGGTGCGCACCGGGCGCCACCGCGGCTTCCCGCGGCCCCCTGGACGCTTCCCGTCTCCCGCGCCGGACGCGATGCGCCGGGATACCCGCGCCCCGGTCCCGGAAACGGCACGATCGGTGCGCAGCCGGGGCACACCGCGCGTTTCCGCCCGGTACCGGCGGGTACCGGGCGGGTCGATGAGAGCCGACCGGATCACCGACGCGTGCGCGCCCCTGACCGACACCGGGACCCGGAGGGAGACCGACCATGGCTGACGAGAACGAGCCCACCGCGGCGGGCGACGAGAGCAGGCCCGAACTGGCCGAAGAGGACGCCACCGTCAACGACGACGAGACCCCCGGCCTGCCCCCCGAGGGGGAACCCGCCACCGGTCCCAGCCCCGGCGACTCGGCACTGGACGCCCCCTACGACCCGGGCGGCCGCCCCGAGGACGAGGGCATCCCCGACCTGCAGAACGGCATGCCCGAGCAGGAGTGGGCGAACGACCCGCAGCAGATGCCCGTGCCCGGCGAGCGCCCGGTGGCCGCCGAGGAGTGGGGCACCACCTACTCCGAGCAGCTGGAGGGCAAGCCCCTGGGCGACCGGCTGGCCGAGGAGGAGCCCGACGTGGGCGAGACCTCCCGGGCCTCCGGCCCCCCGGAGGACGAGACCGGCCAGCTCAGCGACGACCCCCTCGGAGAGCGGCCCGCCAACCAGGACGTGTTCTCCCACGAGTCCGCGGCCGAGGGGCTGTCCCCGGAGGAGTCGGCCGTCCACACCGTGGAGGAGGACCGCGACGTCGGCCAGCTCAGGGGCGAGGAGGAGGCCGGGCGGACCGGCCCGCCCGAGGGCGTGGGCGAGGTCGGCCCGTCCGGCGAGGGCGAGGGGACCGGCGTGCGTCCCGAGCCCGGAAGGAGCCGCCGGCCGTGAGCGCTTCCCCTGCCGACAACGAGTCGTACTGGCTGGCGACCGCACCCGTCACCCCCGAGGCCGCCCACCCGCCGCTGGAGCCCGGCAGCGGCACCGACACCGACGTCGTGGTGGTCGGCGGCGGCATCGCGGGCCTGTGCACCGCCTGGGAGCTCGCCCGCGCCGGCCGCCGGGTCACCGTCGTGGAGGCCGACCGGATCGCCGCCGGGGTCACCGGCCACACCACCGCCAAGGTCAGCGCCCTGCACGGCATGGTCTACGACGAGCTGCGGAGCAAGCACGGCGCCGACGGCGCCCGGATGTACGCGCTCTCCCAGCAGGACGCGATCGGGCACCTGGCCGCGACCGCCGCCGAGCTGGACGTGGACTGCGAGCTGGAGCGCGTGCCCGCCTACACCTGGGCCGAGTCCGAGGAGACGGCCCGGAAGCTGCGGGCCGAGGCCGAGGCCGCCGCCGAGGCCGGCCTGCCCGCCGCCTACGTCACCGAGACCGGTCTGCCCTTCCCCGTCCGGGGCGCGGTACGCGTGGCCGACCAGGCGCAGTTCCACCCGCGCAAGTTCCTCCTGGCGCTCGCGGACGACCTGGTGCGGCGCGGCGGGCGGATCGCCGAGCGCACCCGGGTGGTGAACCTGAAGGAGGGCGAACCGTGCACGGTGACCGCCGAGAACGGCGCCACGGTCACCGCGAACGCCGTCGTCGTGGCCACCCACTACCCCGTCTTCGACCGCGCGCTGCTGTTCTCCCGGCTGGAGCCGCACCGTGAACTGGTCGTCGCCGCCGCGATCCCCGCCGAGCGGGACCCGGCCGGGATGTACCTGACCCCCGAGAACGACACCCGCTCGGTGCGCACCGCGCCCCACGGGGACGGGCAGCGGCTCCTGATCGTCACCGGTGAGAAGTTCCTGCCCGGCACGGCCGACGTCACCGAGCGCTTCGGGAGGCTGGAGGACTGGACGCGCGAGCGCTTCCCCGGCACCCGGATCGTCCACCGCTGGGCCACCCAGGACAACAGCTCAACCGACCGGGTGCCGTACATCGGGCCGTTCCACCCCGGCGCGCGCCACACCTACGTGGCCACCGGCTTCGGCGGCTGGGGGATGGCGAGCGGGGTGCTGGCGGGCCGGCTGCTCGCCCGGTACGTCACCGGCGGCGACCTGCCGGCCTGGGCGAAGCTGTACGACCCCCGGCGGCTGCCCGGCTTCCGCGACGCGCCCTCGCTGCTGGGCCTGCAGGCAGGCGTCGCCAAGCACTTCGTCGGCGACCGGCTGCGCCCCTCCCACGCCGACTCCGTCGACGACATCGCCCCCGGCGACGGCGCGGTCGTGCGGATCGGCGGGAGCCGCTGCGCCGTCCACCGCGACGCCGGCGGACAACTGCACGCCGTCTCGGCCCGCTGTACCCACCTGGGCTGCCTGGTCCACTTCAACGACGCGGAACTGGCCTGGGAGTGCCCGTGCCACGGCTCGCGCTTCGCCCCGGACGGTTCGGTGATCCAGGGCCCCGCGACCCACCCGCTGGAGCGGCGCGACATCGGGTGACGGCCGCCCCGTCCCGCCCTGCCCCGTCCCGCCCTGCCCGGCACGGTGCCGGGCGGGACGGGGCGGAAGGCGGATGCGCGCGGATCAGATGCGCACGCCGTTGGCGCGCAGATAGGCCAGCGGGTCGATGTCGGAGCCGTAGCCGGGGCCGGTGCGGATCTCGAAGTGCAGATGGGGGCCGGTGCTGTTGCCGGTGGATCCCGAACGCCCGATCCGCTGGCCTGCGTTGACCTGCTGGCCGGAGCGCACGGAGATCGCCGACAGATGGGCGTACTGGCTGTAGCGGCCGTCGGAGTGCCGGATGACCACCTGATAGCCGTACGCGCCGCCCCAGCCGGCCGAGACGACCTGCCCGCGGCTGACGGACTGCACCGAGGTGCCCGTGGAGACGGGGAAGTCGATGCCGGTGTGGTAGCCGCTGGACCAGCCGCTGCCCGACTGGCGGTACGCGGTGGTGGGCGAGACGCCGCTGATGGGCGCGGCGTAACCGGAGGCCTGTGTCTTGGAGCTCTTGCGCTCGGCCCGCTCGGGCTCGGTCTGCGCCTTGATCTTCTCCCGCGGCTTCTCCCGGGGCTTCTCCCGGGACTCCGTCTTCTCCTCGGGCTTGGCCTGCTCCTTCGGCTTCTCCCGGACCTCGGGCTTGGCCTGTGCCTTTGGTCCCTCCTGCTCCTTCGGCTTCTCCCCGGCCTTCGGCGCGTCCTTCTGCCGGGGCACGGTGGTGCTCCGGCCGGGCGCGTCGTCCTGCGGCGTCCGGGCCGCACCGCCCTGCTGGAGGCTGAGCCGCTGCCCGGGGAAGATCAGATCCGGGTCGCCGCCCACGACCGTGCGGTTGCGCTCGTACAGCGCCTGCCAGCCGCCGCGCACATCGTGCTCGTCGGCTATCCCGGAGAGGGTGTCGCCGCCCGCCACCACATGGGTCCGACCGCTGTCGGAGGGCTTGTCGGAGGGCTTGTCGGCGGGTTTCGCGGCCGGTTTCGAGGTCTCGGCCCGTGTCTGTGCCCGCACCTGCGCCTGTGCCTGCGTCTGGGTACGGGGCTGGTTGCCCTCCGTCCCGGAGGCGGTCTCGGAGGGGGTCTCCGCCGTGGTGCCGGAGCCCCGGTGCTCCCAGGTCAGACCGGCTTGGGACGAGCACACCGGCCAGGCGGCCGGGCCCTGCCCGTCGAGCACCCGCTCGGCGACGGCTATCTGCTCGTCCCTGGTGGCGAGATCGGCGCGCGGGGCGTAGGCGGTACCGCCGAATTCCTGCCAGGTGCTCTGCTTGAACTGTAAACCGCCGAAGAAACCGTTACCGGAGTTGATATTCCAGTTCCCGCTGCTCTCGCACGCGGCGACCTTGTTCCAGATCTCCTCGGGCGTGGCGTGGGCGGCGGTGGCCCCGATCAGCGGGATGGCGATTCCGGCCCCTCCCGCGGTGACGGTCAGCGACGCGCGGGAAACCGCGTTGGGCTTGTAACGGCGATGACGCCCTTTTCCGGCCACAGCCGGTCCCTCCCCTACGCCGTATCCGGCGGTCCGTCAGTTGAGCTTTCACGTAATTGCGTTGGCGAGCGCGCCAAAGATAGACACGCTTTCCGCAGGACGGCAAGAGCCGGCCTCCGGCGCTCACCGTGAAAGCCCCGGGAACGGCACAGCACGGCGCAGGGCGGCACAGCACCGCGCGGGACGGCGCAGAACGGCGCGGAAACAGCGCGCTGCAGAACGGAAACGACGCGGAAAGGAAAAGTGAACTCACGCCTCCGCCGCGGCGAGCACCTCGTCGGCGGCCTTCCGGTCGAGGGCGACGCGCACCAGCCCCGCGGCCAGCCGGGGCAGTTCCTCCCGGGGCACCAGCCGTGCCAGCTCCCGGGACGAGGCGGCCAGCCCCAGCCGCTGCGCGCCCTCGCGGGTCCTGCGGTCGAGGTACGGGGCGAACTCCGGCCAGACGCCCTGGGCTTCGCGCAGGAAGATGTCGGCCCCGGCCGGCCCGATGCCGGGGAAGCGCTGGAGCCGCTCGCCCACCCCGCTCTCCTCACGCAGCCCGCGCAGGTCCCCACGGTAGCGCTGGAGGAGCAGCTCCGCGCCGTCGCCGAGCTGGGTGGCCGTCCGCTCGTCGTACCGCCGGTAGCCGCCCGCGCCCAGGGCGTCCACCCGCCGCTGCCAGGCCGACTCGGCCATGCTCCGTGCGTCGCCCAGCCCGGCGTCGAACAGGGCGCGGGCCGCGGAGACCGCGGTGTCGGCCCGGATGCGGGCGCTCAGCAGCAGTGAGAGCACCAGCAGCCGGTACAGCGGAACGGGGGTGTTCCGCAGCCGGATGCCCGCCTCCCGCGCATACGTGCGGCCGTGGAGTTCCAGCAGCGCGCGCACCACGGCGGCGTCGCGCTCGCGTGAACCCGCGCGCCGGCCCGCGCCCGCCCGCGCGTTCCTCTTCCCGCCCGGCTCGGTCATGGCCGCATCACCCCAACAGCTCGCTCATCGCCTCGGCGGCGCGGACGGCCGCGTCGCCGCAGCAGTTGTTGAACAGCACGTGCACCCGGTCGGTCCGCTCCGCCAGCGCCCGTATCCGCGGAACCCACTCGGCCAGCTCCTCCCCGGTGTAGCGGTGCCGGTAGGAGTCCTCCTTGGAACCCGTGCCCCAGTGCGGGCTGCGGCCGTGGAAGCGGACCACCGACAGCTGTGGCGCGGTCGCGGCGGCGACCGGTGGCACGGACGCGGGCAGGCCGCGTGCGGTGTCCACCGCGACCAGCGCCGCGCCGTGGCGCTTGGCCAGGTCGGCGGTGTCCGCGCGGTACGCGGGCGCGTACCAGCGCGGGTCGCGGAACTCCACCGCCGTGCGCCACCCCAGTGCGCCCGCGCGCCCCAGGCACCGCTCCAGGAACGCCTCCGCGCCGGGCCCGGGCCGCAGCGACGGCGGGAACTGCATCAGCACCGCGCCCAGCCGCCCGGCCGCGCGAAGCGGCTCCAGCGCATCGGAGAAGCGCCGCCACACCTCCTCCACGACCGCCGGCCCCAGCGCTTCGGCCCGCACCCGGGCGTTCGCGGGGGCGCCGGCCGGGCGCAGCTGCGCCGGAAGCGAGCCGACCCGGGTGGAGTGGCCGGTGAGCAGGGAGAACGCCTTGACGTCGAAGACGAACCCGTCGGGAGTGCGCTCGGCCCACAGCCGGCTGTTGCGCGTGCTGGGCAGCCCGTAGTACGTCGAGTCCACCTCGACCAGGCCGAAACGCCCGGCGTAGTGCCGCAGCCGCCCCTCCGCGCCCTCGGCCGAGGAGGGGTACCACCCGCTGCCGACCAGCGAGGGGTCCGTCCACGAGCAGGTGCCGACCAGAATGTTTCCCATGGCCGCCGGGTACCCGCGCCGCGTCGGCGAGATCCGCCGTCAGGAAGCATTCGGGGATTCCCGGGCTCCGGGCCCCGTGGAGAGGAGCGAGGCCATGTCCGGTGAGGACGAGGGCACGGACAGGGAGCGGCGCGCCCGCGAGATCGCCGAGGAGGCCGAGCGGATGCGGAACCCGGGCAACGCCACGTACGGCCCGGGCCAGGAGCGGCCCCAAAGCGGCGAGGACACGGGCACGGGCGAGGACCACTGGGAGCCCGGCGGCGAGGAGGAACCGGGAGCCTCCCCGCTGGGCAGGGGCGATGTGCACGCCGTGGCCGCCGGCGACATGGAGCAGCCCGAGATCGCCGCGGGGCCGACCCCGGGGATGCAGCCGGGCGAGACCGTGGAGCGCGGCCCCTGGACCCCGCCGGTGGAGGTGGACCCGCCGGCCGGCCGCAACCTGCCGCGCGACGCGGCGGGGGAGCGGGACGCGGTGCGGGAGCAGGAGGAGGAAGGCGGCCCCTGAGCGCCCTCACGGGACGCCCCCGGAGCCGAAACGCCTCCGCCCCACCGGCTCGGCGGGGCGGAGGCGCCGGATCACTCGTTGACGCAGACGTTCCCGGAGGACGAGTTCAGCGCGCCCAGAACGGTCAGCTGGTTGCCGCAGAAGTTGAGGTCGAAGTCGACCGGGACCTGCACCACGTTGCCGCTGAGGACACCGGGGGAACCGAAGGCCACCGCCTCGGCGGAGGCGCCGCCGTCTCCGCCGTGACCGCCGCGGCGGTCGTCCCCGCCCTTGCGGTGGTCCTTCCTCCGGTCCTTCCCGTGGCCCTTGCCGTCGTTCTTCTTCCCGTCGTCCTTCCTCTGCTCCTTCTTGTGACCGCCCTTGTGACCGCCGGGCTGGTCTCCGCCGGCAGAGGCGGCTCCCGCGCCGCCGAGAACCAGGGCGCAGGCGGCCGCGGCGATCGCGGCGGTCTTGGCGATACGCATCATCGCCGTTCTCCTTTCGGGATTCTTCGAACCGTGGTCGATCCGGGCTGTGAATGGGTTGTCCTGTCCGGAGGCGGCCCAACAGGGGTGATGCGCAGGACCACCCGGAGGGCCCAGCGGGATCACCGTTCCGGTGCTCTCCTGTGGGCCGTACCGCCGCAAGCGGATGCCGTACGCGCCGGAGGCTGATCCGGGCGGTCACACGCTCGGCGCAACCCCCGCGCGTCACCTCCGGCGGAGGTGCGCGCATCTGCCATGGTTTGCTCCGATTTGAACGGTATCGATCGGAGAAAGTCCATGCGTGTTTCCCTGGGGCTCACCAGCCGAGGAGTGCTGTGCGCACTGGCAGCCGCGGCCCTGGCGATGGCGCTGCCGCCGACCGCGGCCGCGCCCGCGCCCGGCGAGGCGCCGCGCATCCCGTTCGGGGAGCGGTACCGCGCCACACAGCACGGCGGCATCGTGCGCGCCGCCAACTCGGCCGCCACCTGCCTCACCCCCGCCACCCCCGGCACGCCGCCGTGCGCACCGGCCCGGAAGGGCGCGGCGAAGGGGAACAACGGCGACTACGAGATGACCTACGTCGACATCGACGACGACCCCAACACCTACAACTCCAGCGGAGCGGAACTGCGTCTGCCCGCCGGGGCGCGCGTCACCTACGCCCGGCTGTACTGGGGCGGCAACCTCCGGGTCGGCGAGCAGAAGCCCCCCGAGGACAACGGACGGGTGCTGATCGCCGAGCCGGGCGGCCGGTACAAGGAGGTCCTCGCCGACACCGTCGTCGGCCACCGCCGTACCGGCGTCATGGACGGGTACACCGCGTCCGCCGACGTCACCGGCCTGGTCGCACGGTCCGGCGGCGGCTCCTACACCGTCGCCCAGCTCAACGTCGCCGCGGGCCGCTCGCCCGCCGGCGCCTGGGGCGGCTGGACGCTGGTGGCCGCCTACGCCCACCCCGGGGAACCGCTGCGCCATCTGGTGCTCATGGACGGCTACGAGGCCATGACCCCCTCCAGGGGCGCCCTCGAGATCACCGCCGAGGCCCTGCCGGTGCCGCCCGGGGCGTCCGGCGCCGCGGGCGTGGTGGCGTACGACGGCGACCGCGGCCGGGGCGGGGAGACGCTGACGGTGGGCACCGGGACCGCACCCGCCCACCGGGTGCGCGACGCGGCCAACCCCGCCGACGACCCCATGAACTCCACGATCACCGACCACGGCCGCCCCGCGCCCCGCCGCGTGCCCGCGTACCCCGACACGCTGGGCTACGACTCCGACGTTCACGGCATCACCCCCGCGCTGGTGCGCGGCGGCGACTCGCTGACGTTCCGCTTCACCACCCGCGACGAGGGCTACCAGCTCGGAGCGCTCTTCCTGCAGGTCGACGCACGCCGCTGAGAGCCGCGGACCGGCGCCCTCGGCGCGACGTCAGAAAGCTTCGGCGAATGGGGAGTTCACGCGTGTCCCACAACGACCGGCAAGCGGTTCCCATGACGGTGCTGCACCTGTCCCAGCCCGTGGACGGCGGGGTGGCCAGGGTCGTCACCGACCTGGTCCGCGCCCAGACCGCGGAGGGAACGCGCGCCGTGGTGGCCTGCCCGCCCGGCGGCGCGCTGGGCAGGGACGCCGCCGCGGCCGGCGCGGAGGTGGCCGACTGGCCGGCGCTGCGCGAACCGGGACCGGGCCTGTACGGCGAGGCCGTACGGGCCGCCCGGCTGGTGCGGCGCGTCCGTCCCGATCTGGTGCACACGCACAGCGCCAAGGCGGGGCTGGCCCTGCGGCTGGCCCTGCGGGGCCGCGTCCCCACCGTCCACCAGCCGCACGCCTGGTCCTTCGACGCCGTCGGCGGGACGACCGCCCGGCTGGCCCTGTACTGGGAGCGGCTGGCGGCCCGCTGGGCGGACCGCGTGCTGTGCGTGGCCGGCGACGAACTGCGGCACGGCGAGGCGTCGGGGGTGCGCGCCCGCTGGGCGGTGGTCCACAACGGCGTGGACACCGGCCGCTTCCGCCCGGCGGACGAAGCCGCCCGCGCCCGCGCGCGCACCGCCCTGCCCGCGCTCGCCGGAGTGCCGCCGCACGCCCCCCTGGCCGTCTGCGTCGGCAGGCTGTGCCGGCAGAAGGGGCAGGACGTGCTGCTGCGGGCCTGGCCCGAGGTCGCCGCCCGCGTCCCCGGCGCCCGGCTGGTCCTGGTCGGCGACGGCCCGTCGCGCCGGGAACTGGCCTCGGCGGCGCCCGCGGGGGTGCTGTTCGCCGGTGCGGCACAGGACACGGCGGCCTGGTACGCGGCGGCCGACGCGGTGGTGCTGCCCTCCCGCTGGGAGGGGATGGCGCTCGTCCCGCTGGAGGCGATGGCCTGCGGCCGCCCGGTGGTGGCGACCGCAGTGACCGGTGCGGCCGAGAGCCTCCCGCCGGGCCGCGCCGCCGACTTCCTGGTCCCGCCGGAGGACCCCCGCGCCCTGGCCCGCGCGCTGGCCTCGCTGCTGGCCGACCCGCCGCTCCGGCACGACCTGGGGCTGCTGGCCGCCGAACACGTCCGGGCCTTCCACGACGTACGGCACACGGCCGAGCGGGTCGCGCGGCTGTACGCCGAGGTGCTGGCCGAGCGGTCCGCCGCCGCGCCCGGCCGCCGGCGGACCCGCCCGCCGGCCCCCGCCCCGGCCGGCCGCCTTCCCCGGCCGGCCGCCGGACCCCCATCCCGTCCCCATCCCGATCTCCACCCCGATACCAGGGAGCACATCAGGCGATGACCACGGACAACACCGGGACATCCAACCCGAGCCGGGTCCTGCCCCTGCCGGGGCCCAAGCCCCGCACCACGGCGGCCCATGTCGGCCCGCCGCGCTCACCGGCGCACCGGCCGCTGCCGCCGGCTCTGCGCGGCAACCCGCACCGCCGCCGCGCCGCCGCCCTCCTCGCGGCGGCCGACTGCCTCGCCGCGGTCGCGGCGGCCGCCGCCGTGACCGCCGTGACCGCGGCGCCCGGAGCGCCCGGAGCGGGCGGAGGCGAGGGGGTACTCGCGGCCGCGGTGCTGTGCGCCGTCCTGCTGGCCGTCCTGGTGCCGCTCAACGCCCGCGCCGGCCTCTACCGCATCGCCCTGGCGCCAACCGCGCTCGGCGAACTGCCCGCCCTGCTCGGCCGTACGGCCGCCGCCTGGTGCGCGGCCGCCGCGATCCCGGCCGCGATCCGGGAGGGGAACGCCCCGGGCTGGACGCTCCTCGTGGCCGCTGTGGCCGCCCACACGGCCCTGGCCTGCGTCGCACGCGGCGCCGTCCACCTGGCGCGCCGCCGTGCCGGACGCCGCAGACCGCGCTCCGCCCTGGTGATCGGCACCGGGGAGGCGGGACGGCGCGTCACCACCGCCCTGTACGAGCACCCCGAGTACGGGATGCGCCCGGTCGGGGTGGTCGAGCCGGGAGGAGAACCGGCCGACGCGGCACTGGCCGAGGGCGTCTCGGTACCGGTGCTCACCGGACGCGAGGACATCGTCCGCGCCGCCATCCAGAACGCCGTGCGCGACGCGGTGTTCACCCGCGACCCCGGCACGGACCCGGAGGCCGCGGCGCTCGTACCGGTCTTCACGGACCTGGACTGCACCGTGTGGGTGGTCGGCGCGGCATCCCCGGCCGCACACCCGGCCGCCGCCGTCCCCGGCGCCGGCGGACGTACGGTCGAGCACCTGTGGGGCTTCCCCTGCCGCCGCCTGGACCCGCGGCCCCGGCACCACCGGGCCGGACCGCGCGGCAAGCGCGCCCTGGACGTCGCCGTGGCCGCCGCGGCTCTGCTGGCCGCCGCCCCGGTGCTGCTGGCCTGCGCGCTCGCCGTCCGGATCGCCGACGGGCCCGGGGTGATCTTCCGTCAGGAGCGGATCGGGCTGGGCGGACGCCCGTTCACCGTCCTGAAGTTCCGCACCCTGCGCCCCCGTGACGAGCACGAGTCGGCGACGCGCTGGAACGTCGCCGACGACCGCCGGATGAGCACGGTCGGACATGTGCTGCGCCGCACCTCGCTCGACGAGCTGCCCCAGCTGTTCAACGTGCTGCGCGGTGACATGAGCCTGGTCGGGCCGCGGCCCGAACGCCCCTACTTCGTCCAGCACTTCAGCCGGCTCCACCCCGGCTACGCGGCCCGCCACCGGATGCCCGCCGGGATCACCGGGCTGGCCCAGGTGCACGGACTGCGCGGCGACACCTCCATCGAGGACCGGGCGCGGTTCGACAACCACTACATCGAGACCTGGTCGCTGTGGCAGGACGTCTCGATCCTGCTGCGCACCGCGGGCTCCGTCCTCCGGCTCGGGGGCAGCTGAGGTGACGACGGCCACCACGGTCACCACGGCCACCACGGCCGGCGCGGCCGGCACAGAGCCCGCACAGCCCGGGGCCCGCCTCGCGAAGGCGGTGGCCGCCCACCGGCCGGTGCTGCCGGCACTCGCCACCGTTGTGCTGGTGTGCGTGCCCGCGTACCGCGAACCCGGTGGGGGAGGCGCGGGCCCCACCCTCGCCGACGCCGCCTCGGGCGTCCTGGTCGTGTACTGCGCCGCGTGGGCGCTGCGCACCCGCGCGCGCCCGCTGGCGGCCCCGGCAGCCGCCGTCCTGGCGGCCCCGGCAGCCGGTCTGGCGCTGGCGGCCGTGACGGCTCAGGACCCCGCGGCCGGCCTCACCGGTTTCGTCCGCCTGCTCCAGGTGTTCGTCCTGGTGCCGGCCGCCCTGGTGCTCACGCTGCGCTCGCCGCGGCACACCCGGGCGGTCGCCGCCTCGCTGGTGGCGGTCGCCGTGGTGCAGGGCGCGGTCGGCGTCCACCAGTACCTCACCGGCACCGGCGCCTCGTACCGCGGGGAGAACGTCCGGGCGGTGGGCACCTTCGGGCCGACGGACGTCATGGGGATGGCCTCCGCCGTCTCCTGCGGCGTCGTCGTCGCCCTGGCCGCAGGGCTCGCCCCGCCGGCCGGGGCCCCCCGGTGGCTGCGGCCGGCGGCGCTGGGCACCGCCGCCGCGCTCCTGGTGCCGCTGGTCCTCTCCTTCAGCCGGGGGGCGTGGATCTCCACCGCCGCCGCCTGCACGGCCGTGCTGCTCCTGACGGGGCTGCGGGCGGCCCTGCGCACCCTGGCGGTTGTTCTGGCCGCCGCGGTGGTCCTGGTCGGGGGGTTCGGCGTGGGCGGCGACCTCGTCGCCGAGCGCGCCGCCAGCATCACCGAGGTCGCCGGAGAGCCCGACCAGTCCGTGACCGACCGCTACACCATGTGGGCCGCCGCCGCGGGGATCTGGCGCGAGAACCCGCTGACCGGGGTGGGCCCCAGGGGCTTCGCCGAGCACCGCGACTCCCACGCCTCCCTCGCGCTGTCCTCGGCGAGCGACACCGCCGGGGCCGGACAGGACTTCCACCGCCAGCCCCTGCTGTCCCCGCACAACATGTACCTGCTCCTCCTGGCCGAACAGGGGCTGGCCGGCGCCGCCGCCGTCACGGGCGGCTGGGCCGCGCTGCTGGTGCTGGGCCTGCGGCGGCTGCGGCGGGCGCGGGCGGCGGGGCGGGAGGCCGACTGCGGCCTGGCCGCGACCGGCCTGCTCGTCCTGGTCTGCGTCGACTTCCTCTACGCCGACATCGGGGGCCCCTCCACGGTGCTGACCGCCGTGGCACTCGGCCTGGCCGCCTGGTGGGCACTGGCGCCCGCGGCGGCGGTCGGCGGCGTGGCCGGCGGCCGCGCGCGGGGCGCGAAGGAGGCGGGCGCACGGTGAGCGCCGGCACCGCGACCGGCGTGACCGGCGCGCCCCCGCCCCCCTCCGGACCCTCCGCCTCCCCGGCCGCACCCGCGCCCGGTTCCGGCTCCGGTTCCGCGCCCGGTTCCGGTTCCGCGCCGGGCAGGCGGTTCGTCGCCCGGGCCGCCGCGGCCACCGCCGTCCTCACCGCCGCCGGTTCCTTCTTCGGCCTGGTGCGGGACCAGACCATCGCCCATCTGTTCGGCGCGGGCAGCGAGACGGACGCGTTCCTGGTGTCCTGGACCGTCCCGGAGTTCGCCTCGACGATCCTCATCGAGGACGCCATGGCGCTGGTGCTGGTCCCGGCGTTCAGCCTCGCGCTGTCGCGCCGCGCCGCCGTCCGCGAGACCGGGAAGGACGCCCGCGCCCTCCCGGAGGATCCCGCGGGCCCCGCCGACCCGGTGCGCGCGCTGCTGGCGGCCACGCTTCCCCGGCTGCTCCTGGCACTGGCGTGCGCCGCCGCGGCCGTGGCACTGCTGGCGCCGCCGCTGGTGGGCGCCCTCGCGCCCGGCCTGGCCGACCCCGGCCTGGCGGTGGACTGCACCCGGCTGACGGCCGTCACCGTGCTGGGCTTCGGAACCGCCGGGTACTTCAGCGCGGCCCTGCGCGCCCACCGCAGCTTCGCGCCCCCGGCGGCGATCTACTGCGCGTACAACATCACCGTCATCGCCGTGGTGCTGGGCCTGCACGCCCGGTGGGGGGTGCGCGCCGCCGCGTTCGGGGTGGCCGCGGGCAGCCTGGCGATGGTCCTGGTCCAGCTCCCGGCGTTCTGGCGGCGCCTGCACCTCCGCGCCGCCGGAACCCTGCGCGCGCGCCGGCCCGTACGCGCCGCACGCCCCCCGCGCGCCGCACGCCCCCCGCGCGCCGCACGCCCCCCGCGCGCCGCGGCGCTGGTGGGCTGGGGCGTGGTCGCGCCGGTGGCCGTCTTCGCCCTCTCCCGCCAGTCGCAGGTGCTCGTCGAGCGCTTCCTGGCCTCCGGGCTGCCGCCCGGCGCGATCTCACACCTGAACTACGCGCAGAAGATCGCCCAACTGCCCATGACCTTCTCCCTGCTGCTGTGCACGGTCACCTTCCCCCTGGTCGCCCGGGCCATGGCCGACGGCCGGACCGAGCGGGCCCGGCGGCGCGTGGAGCGTGATCTGGTGCTGGCCGCGACGGTGGTGCTGCTGGGGGCCGCGTATGTGATCGCCTACGCCCCCCAGATCGTCCAGCTCCTCTTCGAGCGGGGCGCCTTCGGAGCCGCGGACACCGCCGCCACCGCCTCGGTCATGCGCGTCTACGCCACCGGACTGCTCGGCCACTGCCTGGCCGGCGCCCTGGTGCGGCCGTTCTTCGCCACCGCCCGGCCCGTCTGGTACCCGGCCGCCGCGATGGCCGCCGGCCTGCTGCTCACCGTCGTGGCCGGCGCCCTGGCGGCCCCCCGCTGGGGCGTCCACGGTATCGCCGCGGCCAACGCCGCCGGGATCACCACCACCGCGCTGCTGCTCCTGTGCGGTCTGCGCACCCGCGTCCTGCCCGTCCGGGTGCGCGCGGTGGCGGCCGGTCTGGTCCGGCTGACGCTGGCCGCCGCCGCGGCCACCGCGGCCGGCCTGGCCGCCGCACCGCTCCTGCCCTCCCCGCTTCCCGCCGCCGCCGCCGGGGCGCTGGCCGTCCCGGCCGCCTTCACCGCCGCCGCGCTCGCCGTCCGGGCGCCAGAAGTACCGCAGCTCCTCACCGCCGTCACACGAAGGTTCCGCCATGCCCGCTGACCCTGCCCGCACGACCGCCCCCGCTCCCGCCCCGACCGTGCCCCCCGCCTCGCTGCCGCGGCTGCGGCCGGTGCGCCCCTGGGTGCTGATGTACCACTCGGTGGCCGAGCACACCGAGGACCCCTACGACGTCACCGTCTCGCCGGGCCGCCTGGACCGCCAGCTGCGCTGGCTGCGGCGGCGCGGCCTGCGCGGCGTGGGGGTGGGCGAGCTGCTGCGGGAGAGAGCGGCCGGACGCGGCGCGGGCCTGGTGGGCCTGACCTTCGACGACGGGTACGCCGACTTCATCGGGGAGGCCGTGCCGCTGCTGCGCCGCCACGGCTGCACCGCGACCGTGTTCGTCCTGCCCGGCAGGCTCGGCGGCGACAACGAGTGGGACCCGCTGGGCCCGCGCAAGCCGCTGCTGACCGAGGCGGGGATCCGTGCCGCGGTCGGCGCCGGAATGGAGGTCGGCTCCCACGGGCTGCTCCACCTCGACCTGACGGCCGCCGACGACGAGACCCTGCGCCGGGAGACCGGGGGCAGCCGCGAGCTGCTGGAGGAGGTCACCGGACGCCGGGCGGACGGCTTCTGCTACCCCTACGGCACGGTCGACCACCGCGCGGTGCGGGCGGTGCGCGCGGCGGGCTACACGTACGCCTGCGCCATCGACCCCGGCCCGCTGACCGGTCTGCACGCCCTGCCCCGCGTCCACATCGGCGAGGAGGACACCTCGACGCGGCTGTACGCCAAGAGACTGCTGCACCCCCTGCGGCGCCGGGCCCTGCCCAGCGGCCCCACCGCCCCGGCCGCCGGATCCCTCACCGGGGCCGGACGGTGACGGCGGCGCACGGGACGGGAAGCCCGCCCGGAAGGCGGTCCCGGACCCGGAACCGCGGCGTGGGAGAGGAGGACCGATGAGAGTGCTGCACGTCATCACCGGTCTCGGCGCGGGCGGCGCCGAGCAGCAACTGCGGCTGCTGCTGCGCCACCTGCCGCTGTGCTGCGACGTCGTCACCCTGACCAACCCCGGCGCGGTCGCCGAGGGCATCGAGGCCGACGGCACCGCCGTCACCCGTCTGGGAATGCGCGGCAACCGCGACCTGTCCGCCCTGCCGCGGCTGGTGGACACCGTCCGCGCCGGGCGCTACGACATCGTCCACACCCATCTGTACCGGGCCTGCGTCTACGGGCGGATCGCGGCGCGGCTGGCCGGGACGCGCACGGTGGTCGCCACCGAGCACTCCCTGGGCGAGCGGCGGATCGAGGGCCGCCCGCTCACCCAGGGCGCCCGCGCCCTGTACCTGGCGACCGAGCGCATGGGCACCGCGACCGTCGCGGTCTCCACCACCGTCGCCTCCCGGCTGCGCCGCTGGGGCGTGCCCGGCTCCCGCATCAAGGTCATCCCCAACGGCATCGACGCGGCCCGGTTCCGCTTCGACCCCGTGGTGCGCGCGTCGGTGCGCACCCGCCTGGGACTGCCCGCGCACGCCCTGGTGGTCGGCGGTGTCGGACGGCTGGTGCCCGGCAAGCGCTTCGACATCGCGGTGCGGGCCGTCGCACAGCTCCCCGGGGCCCATCTGGTCCTGGCCGGGGACGGGCCGGAGCGCGGCAGGCTGCGCGAACTGGCCGCCGGGCTCGGTATCGCCGACCGCGTACGGCTGCTGGGGGAGTGCGGGGGAGCGGTGGGGGCCGAGCCGGGCGGCCACGAGGGCCGCCCGGACATCCCCGGACTGCTCAGCGCCATGGACGTGTTCGTCTCGCCGTCGGCCGAGGAGGCCTTCGGGCTGGCCGTGCTGGAGGCGCTGGCGGCCGGACTGCCCGTGCTCCATGTGACCTGCCCGGCCATCGACGAGCTGCCGCGCTCCCACGCCCCCGGGGCGCACCGGATCGAGCCGGGGGTCGCGAGCCTGGTCGCGGCGCTGCGCGAGCCGTCGTCGGTGCCGCCCGGCAGGCGCCGGGCCCCGGTCTGCGAGGCCGTGCGCCGCTACGACGTGGCCCGCGGCGCGGACCGGCTCATGGCCCTGTACGAGGAGCTCCACGGCCGCGCCCCCGCGCGTCCGGCCGCGGGCACCGCCGCACCTGCCGCCGTACGCGCCCCCGTAACGCCCCTGCCCGCCCCGGTCGTCCCGGCCGCATCCGCCACCCCGACCGCCCCGACCGCCCCGACGACGAAGAGGTAGCCCGCCTTGACCGAGCCGCGCACGACCGAGCCGCGCACGACCGAACCGCCCCGACCGCCGGCACCGCCGCGCCGCACCGGCCCGCTCGCCCGCCTCTCGCCGCCGTGGCGGCCGTCCTCCCTGCCCGCCTGGTGGCCGCTGGCACTGGGGATCCTGCTGGGACTGGCCGGCGGAGCGGCGTACGGCCTGCTCGCCACGCCCCGCTACACCGCGACCAGTTACGTGGTCGTGGTGCCCGGCCCCGGGGCGGACTCGGCGACCGCCCTCGGCTTCGCCCAGGCGTACGGCCGCGTCGCCACCGACAGCGCCGTCCTCGCCGAGGCGAGGGCGGCGGCGAGGATGCCGGTGGAGGAACTGCGCGACGCCGTACGGTCGGCCACCTCCCCGGACGCGCCCATGGTGGAGATCACCGGGACCGCCTCCAGCCCCGGCCCGGCCGCGGCCGCCTCCAACGCGGTGGCCAACGCCCTGACCAGGACCGGGAACCAGGCCACGAGCAGTACGGGGGTGCGGCTGTCGCTGTTCGCCCCGGCGTTCGACCCCACCGAACCCGCCTCGCCCTCGGTGCCGCTCGCCGTCGCGGTGGGTGTCTGCGCGGGCGGGCTCGTCGGCGGCCTCGCGCTCCTGGCCGCTCCCAGGAGCCGCCGCGCCCCGGTCCCCGCCGGCGTACCGGCCCCCGCCGGCGTACCGGCCCCCGCCGGGGCCGCGAACCGGGGCGCCCGTGCCGAGTCGCCGGTGCCTGCCGCCGACGCGCCCTCCCCGTGGAAACCATCTCCTTCGAAACCCTCCGCGGTGCCCCCCGCCCAGGCCGCGCCCGCAGCCGACTCCGGGGTCCCCGCACCCGCCGTCAAGGCCGCGGCCAAGGCGGCGGCAGCGGCGGCGGCGTCCGTCTCCGCGCCCTTGGGCAAGGACGCGGCCGGGGACGGGACGCCGGAGGAGCGGCGGAAACTGGGCCGGCGGTCCGCCCGGTGACCCGCCGCACACCCCGTACCCCGCCCCGGCCGGCGGGCGTACCGGCCGGGGCGGGGCGGGAGGTGTGCGCTCCGGCCCCCGGCCGCCCGGGGGCCTGTCGTCCAGGGCCTCCTCGCCTAGGGCCTTCTCGCCCAGGAGAGGGTGACGCACAGCCGCCGGTCGCCGAACCAGCCGCCCAGCCAGTCGCCCAGGTCCACGCAGATCTCCGGCCGGTTCCGCCCCGGCCGCGAGGCGCCGGGCGTCATCCTCTCCCGGAAGACCGCGGAGGACTTCGGGTTCTCCTCGCACCGCCACACGCCGTGCGGACAGTAGTCGCTGATGGTGTGGTAGAGCGGCTTCTGCTCGTCGATCCAGTCCAGCATGCGGCGCATGTACTCGGCGTTGTCGCCCCTGCGGAACAGCCCCCATTCGGGATAGGAGATCCGCTTTCCGCGCGCGGCGGCGAAATCCACCTGATGCCGCAGGCCGTAGGGCTGGTTCACCTGGTCGTCGAACGTCTCGCCGGGCGGCTGGTCGTAGGAGTCCATGCCGATGATGTCGACCACGTCGTCACCCGGGTAGCACTCGGTCCAGCCGATCGCGTCCTTTCCCCGGCTGGGCGCGAAATCGAAGCGGAACCTCTGCCCGTCCACCGACCGCATGGCGTTGACGATGCGCCTCCAGTACGCCTTCCACGCCTGCGGATCCGGAGCGCAGCGGTGGGTGTAGGTGGTGCCGTTCATCTCCCAGCCCAGCACGATCACCGTGTCGGGCACCCCCGCGGAGACCAGATGCCCGGCCAGGGTGCGGAAGTGGTGGTCGAAGCGGCCCCGGGCGCCTCGGGCGAGCAGTTCGCGCACCTCGTGGTCGGGGACGCCGGCCTCGTTGCGCGCCTGCATCGGCACGTTGAGCACGAACAGCCGGTCGGGGTCGGCGCGCCGCCATTCGGCCCAGGGGCGCAGGAAGTACGGGTCGCTCTCGATGCGCTCCCAGGTGTCGCCCGGCAGATAGGTGTGGCCGACCCGCAGGTCCGCACCGCCGAGCCACTCCCGCAGCTCCGTGATCCGCCGCACCCCGTCCGAACCCGACCCGAGGAAGGCGCCGGCGGCCACGGAGGAGCCCGCCCCGTCCGGCGGGCGGGGCCCGTCGCCGTCCCCGAACGTGCCGGTCGCCACGGCGCCGCCCGCCACCAGCGCTCCGGCGAGGACGGCCCCGGCGCACGCGGTCGTCAGTCTGCGGCGCCGGGCGGGCGCCGCGGGCTTCCGGTGCCGGCCGGTTCTTCCCGGTCGGGGGTTTCGATGGGGCATCGTGCCTCCTTGCTGCGTCGCCAGAACGGCCTGCTCTTTCTCCCCGGCCCTGCGCGTCTTTTCCGAGACACTAATCGGAGAATCCCTCAAATGAACCGCCAGGCTGCTTTCTGATAACCCGTTCGCTGTTTTCGTCGCCCGCCCGGCCCAGCGTCGGGAGGAATTCGGTGGCGTCGGCCACGGCACCGCGCCGGCGCCCGGTAAGACCGTCGGCGGAACGCCGGAGAACGTCGGATAAACACCAGAGAAAAACGCAAGGAAAACCCCCGAGGAACGCCGAGGACTGCGCACCATGTCGCCACCGTTCGACACCGAGGTACCCGTACTGCTGCTGAGACTCGACCGGAACCCCTTCCACCACGGCACCCTGGGGGCCATCAGGTCCCTGGGGCGCGCCGGTGTCGAGGTCCACGCCGTCGTCGAGTCGCCGCACTGCCCCATCGGCCGCTCCCGCTACCTGCGGCAGGGGCACCAACTGCCGGCGGACGGGGTCCGCGGCGCCCACCGGACGGGAGAGACGGTCGATGCCGCCGGCGGAGCGTCGGACGGCCGGCTGGAGCGGATGCTCCGTCAGATCTCCGACCGCATCGGACGGCCCGCCGTCCTGATCCCCATGGACGACATGGGGGCCATCGCCGCGGCCCGGCTCGCCGGCCGGCTCGCCGGACGCTTCCTGCTGCCCGAACAGCCGCCCGAACTGCCGCAGCGGGTGGCCGACAAGGCCCGCCTGGCCGCCATGTGCGCGGAACTGGACATCCCGCACCCGCCGACCGTGAGCCCGCGCAGCGCCGGCGAGGCCGCCGCCGCGGCCCGGGAGCTGGGCCTGCCCCTGATCGCCAAGTGGAGCCGCCCCTGGCTGCTGCCCCAGGGCGGCACACTGCGCAGCACCACCGTGGTCACCACGGAGGAGCAGGCACGCGCCCTGTACCGGCGCAGCGGCGAGGCCGGCAGCCGGCTGCTGCTCCAGCGGCTCGTGCCCGGCGGCCGCGACACCGACTGGTTCTTCCACGGCTGCTTCACCGGCGGCGCGGTCCGCCTCGCCGGAGGGGCCGGGCGCAAGGAGCGTTCCTGGCCGCTGGGCGCGGGCCTCACGGCGGTCGGCCGCTGGCTGCCGAACCCCGAGGTCGAGCGGGCGGCAGGGCTGCTGGCCGAGCACCTGGACTACCGGGGCATCCTCGACCTGGACTTCCGGTTCGACACCGCCACCGGCACCTACCGGTTGCTGGACTTCAACCCCCGTCCCGGCGCGCAGTTCCGCCTGTTCACCGACCGCTCGGGGCTGGACGTCGTACGGGCCCTGCACCTGGACCTCACCGGCCGGACCGCCGCCCCGGCCGACCCCGTACCGGGCCGCCTCTTCGTCGCGGAGAACTACGCCCTGCTGTCCTCGCTGGCGGCACTGCCCTCCGAAGGAGTGCCGCTCACCTCCGCCCGGCGCGGCCGCTCGGCTGCCGCGGGCGGCACGGGCGGCGCGGGCGGCGCGGGCGGCGCGGGCGGCGGGGAGGACGCGGGGGAGGGGAGGAGCCGGCCGCGGGAGACGGAGACCGCCTGGTTCGCGGCGGACGACCCGGCGCCCTTCCTCGCCATGGCCGCCTCCTGGCTCGGACAGGGCGGGCGCAAGACCGCGGTGCGCCTGGCACGGCGCCTGCTGCGTCCGGGGCGGCCGGCGGTCCGCGTGCCGGCACCGGAGGGCGCGGGCGGCAGCAGCGGCCGGGCCGGCGCGGCCGCGGCACCCCTCGGCGCGCCCCGGACCCCGGCTGACCTGCGCACCACCGAACACCCCACGGCATGACGACCCCACGACGAGAGAACGGTGACCGACCATGTACGACCTGGTAGTGGTGGGCGCGGGCCCCTACGGACTGTCGATCGCGTCCCACGCGGCGGCGGCCGGGATCGGGGTACGCGTCCTCGGCCGCCCGATGGCCTCCTGGCGTGACCACATGCCCGAGGGGATGTTCCTCAAGTCCGAGCCCTGGTCCTCGAATCTGTCCGACCCCTCCGGCGAGTACACCCTGGCCGCCTACTGCGCCTCCCGGGGGCTGCGCGCCGAGCACGGCAACCCGCTGCCGATCGGCGTCTTCACCGAGTACGGGCTGTGGTTCGGGCGTTCGGCCGTGCCGTCGGTCGAGGAGGAGACGGTCGTCTCCGTGCGCCCCCGGACGGAGGGCTTCCTGGTGGAGACCGGGGCGGGCGAGGCGATCCTGACGCGGACCGTGGCCCTGGCCGTCGGCGTGATGCCCTTCGTCCACCGCCCCGAGCCGCTGCGGGCACTGCCCCGCGAACTCGTCACGCACAGCAGCCACCACCGGGACCTGTCGCGTTTCCGCGGCCGGGACGTCACGGTGATCGGCGCCGGGCAGGCCGCCCTGGAGACCGCGGCCCTGCTGGCCGAGTGCGGCGCCCGCCCCCGGGTGGTGGCCCGCGCCGGCGGCGTCTCCTGGAACACCCCGCCCCAGCCCCTGGAGCGCTCCGCGCTGCGCTCCCTGATCGACCCGCACTGCGGGCTGGGCACGGGCTGGCCCAGCTGGGTGTGGTCCGAGAAGCCCTGGGTGGTCCGCCGGCTGCCCGGCGCGCTGCGGACCCGGATCGTGGACCGTGCGCTGGGCCCGGCCGGGGCCTGGTGGCTGCGCGACCGGGTGGAGAGCCGGATCCCGGTGCTGCTCGGCCAGCGGCTGCGGGCGGCCGTCCCGGCGGGCGGGGGAGTGCGGTTGAGCCTGGAGACGGCCGAGGGGGCGGCCACGACCCTGGAGACCGACCATGTGGTGGCCGCCACCGGGTTCGTCCCGGACATCGGGCGGCTGGGCCTGCTGGACCCGTATGTGCGCAACCGCCTGCGGCTGGCGGGGACCGGCCGGGCGCCCGAGGTGGACGGCCGGTTCGAGTCCTCGGTTCCGGGCCTGTTCTTCGCCGGGCTGCTGACGGCCCCGTCCTTCGGCCCGTCCATGCGGTTCGTCTACGGGGCCGGTTTCACGGCGGAACGGCTGGTGCGGGGGGTCCGGCGCCGGCTGGGCGGGCGCCGCGGCGCCCCGGTGCCCGGCAGTCGGCGCTCGGCCGGCGCCCGGGACACGGTGACCCTGGGCTGAGCCGTGTGTTCCCGGGCCCGCGCGCCGCCGCGGGCCCGGGAACGCGCCTTCGCGTCCGGCGGTCCGCCCGGTTGCGGGAATCCGTTGGTGGCGTCCGATGTCTTGACGCTTTCTGTCATGCACCCCACGATCTATGGGAGCGCTCCCAGGTGTTGTGGGGCGCAGCTCGTCATGCCGTCGCGTCGCCCCGTCCGTTTTCCCCACGCCGGAAGGACCGAACTGTGACACCTCATCCGCCCCCTCAGCCCCGGGCGACGGGCCGCCCGCGCCGCGGCAGGCGCCGCCTGCTGGGCGCCGTGGCCGCCGCCGGACTGCTGGCCGGCGCCCTGACCGCCCCCGCCCTCGCGGCCGCGGACGGGCCCGAACTGATCACCAACGGCGACTTCTCCAACGGCACCACCGGCTGGTGGTGGACGGAGAACAGCCCCGGCGAGGTCGTCGACGGCCGGCTGTGCGCCGAGGTGCCCGCCGGCACGGAGAACCCCTGGGACGCCATCGTCGGGCAGAACGACCTTCCGCTCGCCGCGGGAGAGGGCTACGAGCTGAGCTTCACCGCCAGCGCCACCGAGCCGATCACCGTCCGCACCAACGTCCAGATGGCCGCCGAACCCTGGACCACCGAGCACGCCTCGGCCGACCAGGTCGGCGCGGAGGCGAAGACCTTCACCCACGTCTTCACCGCGGGCGCCGACCACGAGGCCGCCCAGCTCGCCTTCCAGATCGGCGGCAGCGAGCAGGCGTACACCTTCTGCGTGGACGACGTCTCGCTCACCGGCGGCGCCGAGCCGCCCGTCTACGAGCCCGACACCGGCTCGCCGGTGCGCGTCAACCAGGTCGGCTATCTCACCGAGGGGCCCAAGAACGGCACCTTCGTCACCGACAAGACCTCGGCCCTGACCTGGACGCTCAAGGACGCCGACGGCACCGAGAAGGCCTCCGGCACCACCACCCCCGCCGGCGTCGACCCCACCTCGCGCCAGAACGTCCACACCTTCGACTTCGGTGACTTCACCGAGGCGGGCGAGGGCTACACCGTCACCGTCGACGGCGAGACCAGCGAGCCCTTCGACATCGGCGACGACCTGTACTCGCAGCTGCGCTCGGACGCGCTGGCGTACTTCTACCACAACCGCAGCGGCATCGAGATCGACGCCGACCTGGTGGGCGAGGAGTACGCCCGTCCCGCCGGACACGTCGGCGCCGCGCCCAACCAGGGCGACACCGAGGTCCCGTGCCAGGAGGGCCTGTGCGACTACACCCTGGACGTCTCCGGCGGCTGGTACGACGCCGGTGACCACGGCAAGTACGTCGTCAACGGCGGCATCTCCGTCGCCCAGGTGATGTCCAACTACGAGCGCACCCTCACCGCCGAGGGCGCCGACGGCGCCGCGCTCGGCGACGGGAAGCTCCGCGTCCCCGAGCGCGGCAACGGCGTCCCGGACGTACTGGACGAGGCCCGCTGGCAGATGGACTTCCTGATGCGGATGATGGTGCCCGCCGGCGAGGAACTCGCCGGCATGGCGCACCACAAGATCCACGACAGGGAGTGGACCGGACTGCCGCTGCTGCCGCACCAGGACCCGCAGCCGCGCGAGCTGCACGCGCCGTCCACCGCCGCCACCCTCAACGTGGCCGCCACCGCCGCCCAGTGCGCCCGCCTGTTCGAGCCCTACGACGCGGACTTCGCCGCGCGGTGCCTGGACGCCGCCGAGACCGCCTGGACCGCCGCCAAGGCGCACCCGGACATGCTCGCCGACCCGAACGACGGCACCGGCGGCGGCGCCTACAGCGACGACGACGTGACCGACGAGTTCTACTGGGCCGCGGCCGAACTCTTCGTCACCACCGGCAACGAGACCTACCGTCAGGAGGTCATGGACTCCCCGCTGCACGGTGACACCGACGCCGTCTTCCCGCGCGGCGGCATGTCCTGGGGGGCCACCGCCGGCCTGGGCGCGCTCAGCCTGGCCACCGTGCCCAACGAGATGACCGACGCCCAGCTCCAGGGCGTACGCGCCATGGTCACCGAGGCCGCCGACGGCTACGCCGCCGACTCCCGCGGCGCCGCCTACGGCGTGCCCTACGCCCCGCAGGACAACCACTACGTGTGGGGCTCCAACAGCCAGGTCCTCAACAACATGGTGGTCCTGGCCACCGCGCACGACCTGACCGGCGAAGCCGCCTACCGCGACGCGGTGCTGCGCGGCATGGACTACCTGCTGGGCCGCAACCCGCTCAACCAGTCCTACGTCACCGGCTACGGCGAGCGCGACTCGCGCAACCAGCACCACCGGTTCTGGGCCAACCAGCTCGACCCGGACCTGCCCAACCCGGCGCCCGGCTCCGTCGCGGGCGGCCCGAACGTCGAGATCCAGGACCCGATCGCCCAGGACAAGCTCCAGGGCTGCGCCCCGGCGATGTGCTACATCGACCACATCGAGTCCTGGGCCACCAACGAGATCACCATCAACTGGAACGCCCCGCTGGCCTGGGTGGCCTCCTACCTCGACGACCTCGGCCAGGGCGGCGACGGCGGCGAGGACCCGGGCGAGGACCCGGGCGAGACGCCCTCCTGCGAGGTCACCTACTCATCCAACCGGTGGAACGGCGGCTTCAACAGCAACGTGACGGTGAAGAACACCGGCACCGACACGCTCAGCGGCTGGGAGCTGACCTGGTCCTTCGCCGACGACCAGAGGATCACCCAGGCGTGGAACGCCCAGGTCGTCCAGACCGGACGGGACGTCGTCGCCAAGCCGGCGCAGTGGAACAGCACCATCCCGGCGAATGGCTCCGTGAGCTTCGGCTTCAACGGAACCTCCGGCGGCCAGGCGGCCGACCCGGACGCCGTCTCCCTGAACGGGAAGGCGTGCACGGTCAAGTGACCTGACGCACCTTCGGCCGCACGCCACCCGACCGGAGGGCCGGGGCGCCCGCACCGGGCGCCCCGGCCCTCCGCCGTCAGTCTCCCCGTCAGTTCCGTCGTCAGCTCTGCCGCAGCCCGTCGCCGGCCGGGGAGCCGAGGACGACGGTGGCGTACAGCTCCTCGCAGACGACCGTCTCCGGCACCAGACCGGCCCGGGCGACGGCCTGCGCCGTCCGCGGCGCCTGGTGCCCGCCCGTCTCCACCAGCAGACGTCCGTCCGGCGCCAGCCACCGCGGCGCCTCCTCGACCACCCGCCGCTGGACGCCCAGCCCGTCCGGCCCGCCGTCGAGCGCCACCGGCGGCTCGTGCTCGCGGGCCTCCGCGGGCAGCAGCCCCATCTCACCGGTGGGGACGTAGGGCGCGTTGGCGACCAGCACGTCGACGCGGCCGCGCAGCGACGCGGGCAGCGGGGCGTACAGATCGCCCTCGTACACCCGGCCCCCGGCGGGGGCGAGATTGCGGCGCGCGCAGCGCACCGCGGCCGGGTCGACGTCGGCGGCGTGGAGCTCCACCCCCTCCACGGCCGCCGCCACCGCGGCGCCCACCGCGCCCGAACCGCAGCACAGATCGAGTACGACGGCGCCGCGCCGGCGCCCGGCGAGCGCCGCGGCCCGCCGGGCGAGGAACTCGGTACGGCGGCGGGGCACGAAGACCCCGGGCTCCACCGCGATGCGCAGGCCGCGGAACTCCGCCCAGCCCAGCACGTGTTCGAGCGGCAGACCGCCCGCCCGGCGCTCCACCATGGCGGCGAGCTCATCGGGGGCACGGGCGGCGGACAGCATCAGCCGCGCCTCGTCCTCGGCGAAGACACAGCCCGCGGCCCGCAGCCGGGCGGCGACGGCGGGCAGGGCGGAGGTGATGGAAGAAGCGGGGAAGGGAGTGGGATGAGACATGAGAGCCTTTCGGGATGCCGAAGGGTGCTCTCGCGGTCACCCGCGCCGGTCCCCGGCGCCTTCGCGGGACCGGGGGACGAGAGAGCCCTGCCTGACCTGGCGTCGACCGGTCCCACCCCCCTCGCGTCGCACCGCGTCGCGGAGCGGCAACCCTACAGCACCGCGGTCGGCCCCAGGGAGCGGCTTCTGCCCGGGGCCCGCCCGGGGGCCCGCCCGTGTGGCCCGCCCGCGGATCCGTCGCGGGACGTGCGGCGGGTCGGTGGGTCGGCGGGGGAGGTTCGGGTAGCGATGGACCTGGGGCCCGCCGCCGAGACGGGCCCAGGACGCTGGAACACAGGAGAGGCTGCGAAGACGTGTCACAGAAGGTGCGGGCGGTCATCGCCCGGCGGAAGAACGAGCCGGTCACCGTCGAGACGGTCGTGGTGCCCGACCCCGGCCCCGGCGAGGCGGTGGTGAAGGTGCAGGCGTGCGGGGTGTGCCACACCGATCTGCACTACCGCCAGGGCGGCATCTCCGACGACTTCCCGTTCATGCTGGGGCACGAGGCCGCGGGCGTGGTGGAGTCGGTCGGCGAGGGCGTGACCGAGGTGGAACCCGGCGACTTCGTGGTCCTGAACTGGCGGGCGGTGTGCGGGCAGTGCCGTGCCTGCCGCCGCGGGCGGCCCTGGTACTGCTTCGCCACCCACAACGCCGCGCAGAAGATGACGCTGGAGGACGGCACCGAGCTGACCGCCGCACTGGGTATCGGGGCGTTCGCGGACAAGACCCTGGTCCACGCCGGGCAGTGCACCAAGGTCGACCCGGCCGCGTCGCCGGCCGTCGCAGGCCTGCTGGGCTGCGGTGTGATGGCCGGCCTCGGCGCCGCGCTGAACACCGGGAACGTCCAGCGCGGCGACAGCGTGGCCGTCATCGGCTGCGGCGGGGTGGGCGGAGCGGCGGTGATGGGCGCCAACCTGGCCGGGGCCTCGCGGGTCATCGCCGTCGACATCGACGACCGCAAGCTGGCCACCGCCCGGAAGCTGGGCGCCACCCACACCGTCGACTCCCGCGGAAGTGACCCGGTGGAGGCGGTGCGGGAGCTGACCGGAGGGTTCGGCGCGGACGTGGTCATCGACGCCGTCGGCGTCCCCGAGACCTACCGGCAGGCCTTCTACGCCCGGGACCTGGCCGGGACGGTGGTGCTGGTGGGGGTGCCCACCCCCGAGATGAGGCTGGAGCTGCCGCTGCTGGACGTCTTCGGCCGCGGCGGGGCGCTGAAGTCCTCCTGGTACGGCGACTGCCTGCCCTCCCGCGACTTCCCCATGCTCATCGACCTCTACCTCCAGGGCCGGCTGGACCTGGGGGCGTTCGTCAGCGAGACCATCACGCTGGACGGGGTGGAGGAGTCGTTCGACCGCATGGTGGCCGGCGACGTGCTGCGCTCGGTGGTGTCCCTGTGAGCACCGTACGTGTCGACCATCTGACCACCTCCGGCACCTTCTCCCTGGACGGCGGCACCTGGGAGGTGGACAACAACGTCTGGATCGTCGGCGACGAGGACGAGGCGCTGGTCGTCGACGCCGCCCACGACGCCGACGCCATCGCCCGCGCGCTGGGCGGGCGGCGGCTGACCGCCGTCGTGTGCACCCACGCCCACGACGACCACATCGGCGCCGCTCCGGCCCTGGCCGAGGCCACCGGCGCGCCCGTCCTCCTCCACCCCGACGACCGGCCGCTGTGGGACCTGACCCACCCCGGCCGGGCGCCGGACGGGGAGCTGGCCGACGGGCAGACGCTCACCGTCGCCGGAACCGGGCTGACGGTGCTGCACACCCCCGGCCACGCGCCCGGCGCGGTCTGCCTGTACGCCCCGGCGCTGGGCACGGTCTTCACCGGCGACACCCTCTTCGCCGGCGGCCCCGGAGCCACGGGGCGGTCCTTCTCGCACTTCCCGACCATCATCGACTCCATCCGCGACAGGCTGCTCACCCTGCCGCCGGAGACGGTGGTGCGCACCGGCCACGGCGAGTCCACCACCATCGGCGCCGAGGCGCCCCACCTCCAGGAGTGGATCGACCGGGGCCACTGAGCCCGCTGCCTGCACGAGCAGGGAGGTGCGGGCCGGCCCGGCGGCTCAGGTGCGGGTGATACGGGCGACCAGGTCGAGCCAGCCGGCCTCCAGACGCTCCAGCGGCATGCCGCGCCGCTGGGTGAGGTGGTGCAGCAGCGCGACGTCCAGATGGCTCGCCAGGGTGTGGGCCAGCAGCTCGGCGTCGCCGCCGGCGCCGGCCTCGCGCAGCAGCGTGGTGAGGTGGGTGAGGACCAGACGGCGGGGCGGGGGCTCGAAGCGCCTGCACGCCTCCGGTTCGGCGGCCAGCAGCAGGGCCCGGTGGGCGGCCAGGTGCCTGAGCGTGGCGAGGCCGAACTCCTCCAGCCGCCGCACGGGGGGCGCCCCGGGCCCCAGCGGCGGGGGGCCGGTGAGGAAGGACTCCTGGTAGAGACGCTCGGAGTGGTCCAGGAGGGCCATGAGCAGGCCGCCCCGGTCGCCGAAGCGCCGGAAGACGGTCCCCTTGCCGACGGAGGCGGCCGCCGCGACGGCCTCCATGGTCAGATGCTCGGGGCCCCGCTCGGCCACCAGCCGGGCGGCGGCCTCCAGCAGACGGGTCCGGTTGCGGGCCGCGTCCGCGCGCATGGGAGGCGTCTGGCCGGCCAGCGGCAGCAGCGGCTGGCCGGCCGCCTGCCCGGCCGCCTGCTCGGCTGTCTGCCCGGGGTGGCCCTGTTCGTCGTCGGGCGGCGCGATCGGAGTCACAGAACTCAGCGTACCCCCCGGGGGAAGAAAATGGACCACGGTCCGGTTAGCGTGCTAGAAAGTATGCGGACCACGGTCCGCTTACCGCCCCACCCCTCCCGATCCCCACAGGAGACGCCATGTCCGTCCGCATCCTCGCCCTCGTCGGCAGCCTCCGCTCCGGCTCGCACAACCGCCAGCTCGCCGAGGCGGCCGTGAAGCACGCCCCCGAGGGCGTCGAGATCGCCGTCCACGAGGGCCTGGGCGACCTGCCCTTCTACAACGAGGACGTCGACGTCGAGGGCTCCGTGCCCGCCGAGGCCGCGCGGCTGCGCGAGGTGGCCGGTGGAGCCGACGCCTTCCTGCTGTTCTCGCCCGAGTACAACGGCACCATCCCGGCCGTGCTGAAGAACGCGATCGACTGGCTCTCCCGCCCCTACGGCGCCGGCGCCCTGTCCGGCAAGCCGGTGGCCGTCGTCGGCACCGCCTTCGGGCAGTACGGCGGCGTGTGGGCGCAGGACGAGACCCGCAAGGCCGCGGGGATCGCGGGCGCCACCGTGCTGGAGGACGTGAAGCTCTCCATCCCCAACTCGGTCGTGCGCTTCGCCGAGGCCCACCCGGCCGACGACGCCGAGATCGCCGGGCAGCTCGTCGAGGTCCTCGGCAGGGTCTCGGCCGCCGCCGCGCCGTCCGCCGCCTGACCGTACCGCGCGGGCGCGGTACGGGAGGGCCCTCCGGGTTTCGGAGGGCCCTCCCGTACCGCTTCGCGGTTCAGCGGACCCGGTAGTTCCGCATCATCTCGTGGTCCTCGTGCTCGAGGATGTGGCAGTGCCAGACGTACAGGCCGCGCCTGTCGAAGAACGCCTTGATCCGGGTGACCTGGCCGGGCGGAGCCGACACGCTGTCCTTCGGCCCCAGCTCGGTGGCGTCCGGCCGCTGCGGTCGCCCGATCTCGATGTCGGACAGCGCCCCGGTCTGCGGATCCCGGTCGGCGGTGAACGGCGCCCGGTCCAGCACCTGGAACCGCACCAGATGCAGATGGATGGGGTGTGTGTCGGGCGTGGCGTTGAAGACCTCCCAGATCTCGGCGGTGTGCAGCCCGGGATCCTCGGTGACCGGTTCGGACCACTCCAGCGGACCCCGCTCCACGGTGCCCAGCAGCGGCTTCAGCCTGCCGAACTCGTCGGTGCCCTCGGACAGCAGCAGCCGGCGGGTCCGGGCCGGGGGCCTGGAGATCCGGAAGGGGGCGCGGCGCAGCGTCCGCGGCAGCCGGGGCTCGGGGACCCGCTCGTCGCGGGGCCGGTTCACCCGGAACCGCATCACCTGGTCGGCGGGCGGGGCCACGGGGTCGCCGTAGGGGAAGGGCGTGGGCGCGTCGTTGGTCAGGGTGTGGACCTCGCCCTCCAGCCCCCGGAAGTCGACGACCAGGTCCACCCGCTCGCCGGGGGCGATCACCAGCGGCCCGTCCAGCGGCAGCGGCCGGTGGAGGAAGCCGAGCTCGGTCCCGATCAGGGTGACGGGGAACGGCCACCCTCCGCCGGCCGACAGCCGGTAGAAGCGCGAGTTCGACCCGTTGAGCAGCCGCAGCCGGTACTGGCGCGGCTCCACGTCCAGATACGGCCACGCCTTGCCGTTGACCAGGATCACCTGCCCGAAGAACTCGGGCCGCACCGAGGGCCCGCCCGGCCAGTCGGGCGAGTCGGCGGGGACGTCCGGGTAGGCCAGCCGCCCGTCCGGGTGGAACATGCGGTCCTGGACCACCAGTTCCAGCTCGTACGGCCCGCAGGGCAGCCGGTGGTCCTCGATGAGCGAGAGCTCGTGCGAGTCGCGCAGGAGGTAGAAGCCGGCCAGCCCGGCGTAGACGTTGAGCCGGGTGATGCCGAGGGTGTGGTCGTGGTACCAGAGGGTGGCGGCCTCCTGGCTGTTGTCGTAGTGGAACCGCGTGCCGTCGAAGCGCGGTCCGACGGCGCCGCCGGGGGTGTACCAGGCGTCGGGGTGGCCGTCGCTGTCCGGATCGGTGTGCCCGCCGTGCAGGTGCACCACGGCCGGTACGCCGTCGCGCTCGATGGTGCGGCCGGTGCCGGCGAAGGCCCAGTGGACCGTGGTGTCCACCGGCAGCAGGTGCCGGTGGGGCAGGTCGTTGATCCAGTGCACCCGTACGGGCCGGTCCCGGTGGGCCACGATGGTGGGGCCGGGGTAGGACACCTGCGCCGGGCCCCCGGAGGCGAGGCCGCCGCCGTGGCGCCCGCGCGCCCCGAAGCCCCACACCGGTGTGGTCAGACCCAGCCCGCCGCCCAGGAGGTCCTGGCGCGCCGGGCCCATCACGAAGGTCCGGTCGCCTCCGCCCAGCGCGTCGACGCGTGACGGGCGGGGCAGCGGGTCGGTGAACCGGGGGACGGCGGCGGGGTCGGCGACCGGTTCGCGGTAGAGAGGGTCGTCGAGGGGCGGCAGTGCGGCGGCCTCCCGGGCGGCGGCGGGCGGCGCCGTACCGGGCCCGGACAGGAGCAGCGCGCCCCCGGTCAGCGAGCTCGCCTGGATGAAACGTCTTCTGTCCACGGTCTGTCTTTCCCTCGGGGTCGCGGATGGCTGGGCACCCGTGATCATCTCCGGGAAAGAAGGGCCGGTATATGGACTGTCCGGGTAAAAATCCGTGATTCGCCGCATACGCGAACAAAAACATGGATTCCCGCGGACCGCGCGGCTCCGGGAGGGTGCGGGCACGGAGAACCGGCGGGCCCGGGCCCGCCGGCGGTGCGGTCGGGGACTCAGGACATCTCGTCGACCACCTCCAGGTTCACGAAGCGGGGCTCCTTGCTGCACAGCCCCCGGATCTGCTCGGAGACGCGCTGCGTCTCGGGCATCTCGCTGTTCCTCATCGCCTGCTCGTACGAGGGGAACTCGACGATGTCCACGTAGTGGGTGGAGTTCTCGCGGTCCTGTCCGTGGAGCTCGCGGGAGAGGGTCCGCTTGCCCTCCGTCATCCGCATCCACTGGTTCCAGAGATCCATCATCTCCTTGTCGTGCGTCGTCTCGTACTCGATGAGCTGTACGAACGTCATGGGACTCCTCCTGTGACGGTCACTCGCGGGCCTTGGCGTACTCCTCCGCCATGGCGCCGGCGAAGTCGTACGCCACGACCGCCTCGTCGCCGACGACCCAGGCGTCGTGCCCCGGCGGGCAGACGAACACGTCGCCCGGCCCGACCTCGGCCTCCTGGCCGTCGTCCATGCGCAGCCGCATCCGCCCGCGCACCACGTAGCCGTTGTGGTGGATTTGGCAGCTTTCCGTTCCGGCGATCGGGCCCACCGACTCCGACCAGCGCCAGCCGGGCTCGAACGTGGCCACGGCGAAGTCCAGCCCGGTGAGGTGGAGGGCTTCGAGGTGGCCACGGGGGAAGTCGCGCCGCTCGTCCGGCTTCTCGATGGTCTTGACTTCCAGCATGGCTGAACCTCCGTTTCACGCCATATGTCCATGATGCGCGCGTGAGGCGCGGCAGGGAAACGGTGAGGAGCGGGGATTTCGGGAATCCGGCGAAGCGGCCGGGCCGTCGCCACCGAGGCCGGCGGCCGCCCCCGTACACGGTCCGGGCACGGTCCGTGCGCGGACCCGTGTGCGCAGGTCCGGTCAGGGGACCAGCGGACCCTCCAGGACCCGTAGGCCGGCCGCGCGGTCGCCCTCCCACACGAGCCGTCCGTCGTCCCCCGGGACGCGCCCCCACAGCATGAGCAGCAGGTCCGCGGCGGTGGCGGAGACCGTGGCGACCGGGGCGCCGGGGCCGTGCACCCATGACGCGCCGGTGTCGGTGGAGACCAGGCGTACGGCCTGCCCGGGCGGGACCGCGCGCCCCCGTGCCAACTGGCGCGGAGCCATGGTGTCGAACACCTCCGCCACGCCCTCGGCGGCCGTCTCCGCGTCGGGCGGGCGGGCCGCGCCGAGCGCGTTCTCGGCGTCCCACCGGTGTACGAGGGTCTCCATGCAGCGGCGGCGCCGCCAGAAGCCGACCGTGCGCGGGGGGTGGAACGTCCAGGCCGGTGCCGAGGGGTCGGCCCGCAGGGCGTCCAGCAGGACCGAGCACGTCCGGTCGAACCATTCCGCCAGTGCCGCCGGATCCCTGGGGACCGCGGGCCGGTGGTCACCGTGCCCCTCGGTCACGGCCGCCGCGGCCCAGAGGTTGCCCACGCCCAGGTGCTCGGCCAGATCGCGCAGCGTCCAGCCGCCGCAGTGCTCCACCGGGGCGCTCAGGTCCCCGTCGAGACAGGCCCGGAAGGCCTGGAGTTCGTGCTGTGTCCGGGTGAGCAGGCGGGCGGAGTCCATGGCCGGGAATCTAGCCCGGCCCCGGGCGTCCCGGGGCCGGTTTCACCACGGGAGGAAGGCGTGGATCTCCTTGCCGTCCGGCAGCGGGTGGACGCTGAGCCGGTCGGCGATCCGCTCGACGATGGACCAGCCGAAGCCGCCCCCGCCGCTGTTCAGGTCGGCCTGACGGGGGCTGGGCGGGGCCGGGTCGCCGTCGCGGACGGTGATCTGTACGCGGCCCTCGGCGAACGCCAGGCACAGGGTGAGCGGACCGGGCGCGTGGCGTACGGCGTTGGTGACCAGTTCGGAGACGACCAGCAGCACGTCGTCGTGCGAGCGCTCCCCGGCGGGCGGCTCGGTGCCCGCCAGCTTCGTCAGGAAGGCGTCGGCGGCGTCACGAGCCCGGGCGATGGTGCCGGAGTGGCCCTCGAAGTCGGCGCGCAAATGGGGAGCCCCCAAACCCTCGCTCAGCAGTTCCATCGCCGGTCCCCCAGTCAACACAGCGGTGTCCATGGTGCGTCTTCCCGCTGTAGGCCCACACCATACGCCGGTGTCGCCCGGGCCCGCCGCATCCACTGCCGCGGGCGGGCCCGGGCGCGGCCCGGAGAGGGAGGAGCGGTCAGCGGGCGACGGTGAAGAACCCGGCCAGCCCCACCAGTTCCAGCAGCCTGCCGGGCTGTTCGCCGACGCCGGTCAGGGTCAGGGGAACCCCGCGGTCCCGGCAGCGGCGTTCCAGGGAGAGCAGGGCGTGCAGACCGGCGGAGTCCATGAAGGGGACGCTCGACAGGTCGACCGCCAGGCTCCGCCACGGCCGGTCGATCTCCTCCAGGACGCCCGTCAGGGCCGGCGCGCTGTCATGGTCGACATCACCCCGGGGGTGCAGGACGACGGTGTCGTGTTGGCGGGTGACGGCGACGGACAGGGTGCGCATGGCCATTCGACCCCCTTCCGGGGTGGATCGGCTCGTGCCGGCCGAGGTGTCTTCCGGATCGGGCGGTTCGGCGGTGCCCGGCCGGCGCGGGCAAAGGAGCCCCCCCCGGCCGGACCGTGGGGCGGCTTCCCCCACGGTCACACACCTGGAGCCGCCGCGCCACCATCGTTGTCCCAAATCCCGGCCCGTGCGCACGTCCGGGTGAGCCGGGCGGGGCGTGAGGCGCCCCGGTGCCGGCCGGGGCCGGAACCGGGGCGCCGCTGACCGGTTCGGGCGCGCGGGTGACGCCGGCGGGGTTCCTGGGCGGTCTGGCGGTGTGCCGCCGAGCGGAGGGATGCCGTGACCAGCCACAAGGAGCGCATGCTCGCCGGGGAGCCCTACCTCGCCGACGATCCCGAACTGGCCGCCGAGCACGGCCTGTCGTAGGAACGGTTCGAAGGGGAGCGAATGCCCGGTTGCTCACGACAGGCGGCGAGATGCGGAGATCCGGGGGTGGGGAGGGAAGTCGAGGGTGCCGTCCGTCTTGTCATGTCCCTTGGGTGGTCATAGAGTCCGCCGCGCAGTGATGGGAGCGCTCCCAGAGGCTCCCCGCCCCGCTCCTGCCGAAAGGACAGCATGGCTTCCCCCCTGCGCACCCCCCTGCGCACCCCCCTCCTTTCCCTGCCCCGGATACGCGCCGTACTGCTGGCGCTCCTGCTGCTCGCGGGGGCCCTGACGGCCCTGACCGCCACGGCGCAGACCGCCCGCGCCGACGAGCGGATCTGCGACCAGTACGGGAGCACCACCATCCAGGGCAAGTACGTGGTGCAGAACAACCGCTGGGGCACCAGCGCCACCCAGTGCATCGACGTGACGGGCACCGGGTTCCGGCTCGCCCAGGCCGACGGCTCCGTCCCGACCGACGGGGCGCCCAAGTCCTACCCCTCGGTCTTCTACGGCTGCCACTACACCAACTGCTCCCCGGGCACCAACCTGCCGATGCAGGTCAGCTCGATCGGCAGCGCGCCCAGCAGCATCTCCTACACCTACGTCGACAACGCGGTCTACAACGCCTCGTACGACATCTGGCTCGACCCGACGCCGAAGAAGGACGGGGTCAACCGGACCGAGATCATGATCTGGCTCAACCGGGTCGGCCCGATCCAGCCCATCGGCTCCCGCGTCGGCACGGCGGACGTCGGCGGCCGCAGCTGGGAGGTGTGGACCGGCAGCAACGGCTCCAACGACGTCATCTCCTTCATCGCCCCCTCCGCGGTCCGGAGCATGAGCTTCGACGTCATGGACTTCGTCGACGAGACGGTCGCCCGCGGCATGGCCCAGCGCTCGTGGTACCTGACGAGCGTCCAGGCCGGCTTCGAGCCCTGGCAGAACGGCGCCGGTCTCGCGGTCGACTCCTTCTCCGCGGCCGTCAACACCGGCAGCGGCGGTGGCGACGGTGGCGGTGACGGTGGCGGCGGTGACGACGGCGGGCCGGGCGGTGAGCCGGGCGCCTGCGAGGTCACCTACACCACCAACTCCTGGTCGAACGGCTTCACCGCCGACGTCGGCGTCAGGAACACCGGCTCCACCGCGATCAGCGGCTGGGAGATGAGCTTCGCCCTGCCCGCCGGCCAGTCGGTCACCAGCGCCTGGAACGCCACGCTCTCCTCCAGCGGGGGCACGGTGACGGCCCGTCCGGTCGAGCACAACAGGAACATCGAACCGGGCGGCACCCAGTCGTTCGGCTTCCAGGGGACCCACTCGGGGGGCACGCCCGGCGAGCCGACCCGGTTCACCCTCAACGGCACCGTCTGCACGGTGAAGTGAGCCGCGCGCGGCGGGCACGGTAGAGCGACGCGGGGCCCGGGACCGCACACCGCACAGGGGGCGGTCCGGGCCCCGCGCCGCGTTCGGTCCGGCCGCCCTCAGCCCAGCCGCGCCGCCACCTCGTCGCGCAGCCGCGGCAGCATGTCGTGGAGCACCCCGGGGCACAGCGTGCCCGTGTCGTAGTCCTTGTGGCCGTACATCCGCGCGGGCGCGATGCCGTACCGCTCGCACACGTACGCGCACAGGATCACCAGCACCTCCCACTGGGCCTGCGGCGGCACCGCGCCCGCGTGGTAAGCGCCCTCGCAGGCGATGCCGACGGCACGGTCGTTCTGCCCGGAGGTGTGCGCGCCGAGCACGAAGGAGGTGCCGCCGGTGAGGGTCCGCAGGCTGCCGTGCCGGCCCTCGGTGATCCAGCCTCCCCGGCTGACGGCGAAGTGGTAGCCGGTGTCGATCCAGCCGTTGTCGTCCATGTGCAGGTCCTGGACCCAGTGGGCGTGCGCGTGGGCCCGGTCGCGGGAGAGGTCGGAGGTGTTCGCGCTCACCGTGTGGTGGACGATGATCCGGTCCGGCCGGTACCCGAGAACGGTGACGTTCCCCCGGGGCGGCCGCGCGTTCCACTCCGAGGTGCTGTCGACGTCGGGTTCGATCGTGCCCGAGGCCCGGGCGGTGCCCGCCGGCACGCCGGCGGCGACGAGCCCGGCGGCACCGGTGATCAGCAGACGGCGGCGCAGTGGTTTCTCACCGTTCAAGGTCGCTCCTCAAAAGAGCCGCGCGGAGCACGCGGGCCGCGGGTGACGGGCTGTACGGGGACGGGGACGGGGCGGGAGACGGGACGGGCGGGCCCGGACGCCGGCCCCACCGTGCGGTGGGGCCGGCCGGGTCGGTTCGGCCGCTCCGTGGGGTTACGGGGTGTTGTTGGCCAGGGCGAGGAGCCGGTCCCTGGAGCCGTTGAACTTGTTGCGGTCGACGTTCCCGGAGACGCCGCCGACCGAGCCGGTGCTGGTGTACTGCCACACCGTCCAGGTGGGGAAGCCGCCGGGGATGGTCGGAGTCTCGCTGGAGGTCCAGTGCGCCACCCACAGCGGGCTCTTGCTGTACATGCCCGTCCAGTTGCCGGTGCAGGTGTTCCACCAGCCCGCGGTCGTGTAGATCACCACGTCGCGCGAGGTGCGCGCCTTGTAGGTGTTGTAGAAGTCGTTGATCCAGGCGCGCATCTGGGTGGTGGACAGGCCGTAGCACATCGCCCCGTAGGGGTTGTGCTCGATGTCCAGGACGCCCGGCAGGGTCCTGTTGTCACGTGACCACGCGCCGCCGTTGGAGGCGAAGTAGGCCGCCTGGGTCGATCCGCCGGAGACGTCGGGGCGCGCGAAGTGGTAGGCGCCGCGGATCACGCCGGCGTTGTACGCCGCCACGTAGTTGGTGTTGAACCGCGAGTCCTTGTAGCTGGTGCCCTCGGTCGCCTTGATCCAGGCGAACTGAATGCCCGAGTTCCGCACCGAGGTCCAGTTGATGGCGCCCTGCCAGTGCGAGACGTCGATCCCCTGCACGCCGCTGGTGTGGGACGCGGCCCCCAGCGGCGGTTCCTCCCGCGCGCCGGCGCCCTCGTGGAGTCGGTGGCCGGCGCCCATGAACGCCGTGCCCGGCTTGAGGCGCTCCTTGGCGGGCGGAGGCGCCGCCGCGGCCGTGCCCGCCGTGGCCGTCAGCAGGGCGAGTACGGCGGCGAGTACGGCGACCACGGTGGTTCTTTGCCGGCGGTGGGGGGAGAGGGGTCTGTGCGGGCGCATGATGGCTTCCTCCTGGCGCTCGGTGAAGGCGGGGGTGGGGGGAGGGGAGGAGGTGCTGGGTGATGCCGTCGGTGCGGACGAGCGCGCCGGCGCGACCGCGCCGGCGCGCCTTTCTTGACGTGCACGTGTCATAAGTGACGCATGTGGGCGGTCGCCCTGTAAAGACGCTCCAGGCACTCTCTGTGGTCTCGACCTCTGCCGCCGGGTGCGAGCTGCGCCGACGGGCCGCGCCCGGCGGAAACTTTCACGGCGCGAAAGCGGATGCCGCCCCCGGTGGGCGTCCCGGGCCGGGGAGGCGGGGAGGCCCGCGCCGCGGTGCTGTGCGTTCCGCCGTTCGGGTGACCTTTGGGCTGGGCTTCGGGGCCGGCCGGACAAGTCTTTCCGCTGTTTTCCCACTGCATCCGGCTCGGCGCGGGGAAAGGCGGGAAATCCTTCGGTGGCCGCCCGGAAGTCACCGGAGTAACTTTCGGTGGGTGCCGTAAAGCGCGGGAAGCCCGCCGAACAGGGCAGACAGTCCGGCCAGTTGCCCCGCGCACCGGAAAGACCGTCCGACAGCGCAGGTGACTGCTCCGTGAAATCCGCGCCCGGCGGTACCGGGCTCCCGGCGGCCGATTCCGTTCGGTGAAAGCCGCCGGGGCATCGGACGCCGGCCGCGGTGGAGGTGAAGCCATGGCGACGCAGACGGAACCCCTGATCGAGACACCCGGTGTCGAGGACGGTGCCGCCGTGTGGCGCATCGCCCGCGACTCCCGCGTGCTCGATCTCAACTCCTCCTACAGCTACCTGCTGTGGTTCCGGGACTTCGCCCGGACCTCCGCGGTGGCGCGCGGCGAGCGCGGTGCGCCCGTCGGCTTCGTCACAGGCTATCTGCGCCCGGACAGGCCCGGCACGCTGGTCGTCTGGCAGATCGCGGTGGACGAGGACCACCGCGGACGCGGACTGGCCGGCGCCATGCTGGACCACCTGGCCGCCCGGTCGGCCCCGCGCGGGATCCGGCGCCTGGAGGCCACCGTCGCACCGGGGAACACCGCCTCCGACCGGCTGTTCACACTCTTCGCCCGGCGGCACGGCGCGGCGCTGGAGCGCGAGGCGCTGTTCGGCGCGGAACTCTTCCCGGACGGCCACGGCCCCGAGGTGCTGTACCGCATCGGACCGCTGCCCCGCGCCGTCCGGCCCTGACCCGCCGTCCGGCCCGGTCCGCCCGCGTGCGGGCGGCACGCCGCCCGGCACCACATCCACCGAGGAGCACACCATCATGGCCATCACCGAAGCCGAGACCTCCGTCTTCGACGCCCTGGAGTCTCAGGTGCGCAGCTACTGCCGAGGCTGGCCCAGGGTCTTCGAGTACGCGCGCGGCAGCTACCTGTACGACGAGGACGGCCATGTGTACCTGGACTTCTTCGCCGGGGCGGGCGCCCTCAACTACGGCCACAACAACCCGGTGCTCAAACGCGCCCTGCTGGACTACCTCGAGCGCGACGGCGTCACCCACGGCCTGGACATGTCCACCACGGCCAAGCGCGCCTTCCTGGAGACCTTCCGGGACGTGGTCCTGCGGCCGCGCGGCCTGGACCACAAGGTGATGTTCCCCGGCCCGACCGGCACCAACGCCGTCGAGGCGGCCCTGAAGCTGGCCCGCAAGGTCAAGGGCCGGGAGTCGATCGTCTCCTTCACCAACGCCTTCCACGGCATGTCGCTGGGATCCCTGGCCGTCACCGGCAACGCCTTCAAGCGCGCCGGCGCCGGCGTCCCCCTGGTCCACGGCACCCCGATGCCCTTCGACCGCTACCTCGACGGCAAGGTCGAGGACTTCCTGTGGTTCGAGCGGCTGCTGGAGGACTCCGGCTCGGGTCTGAACCGGCCGGCCGCCGTGATCGTCGAGACGGTCCAGGGCGAGGGCGGCATCAACGTCGCCCGGGCCGAGTGGCTGCGCGCCCTGGCCGACCTGTGCAAGCGGCAGGACATGCTGCTGATCGTCGACGACATCCAGATGGGCTGCGGCCGCACCGGTGCCTTCTTCTCCTTCGAGGAGGCGGGCATCACCCCCGACATCATCACCGTCTCCAAGTCCATCAGCGGCTACGGGATGCCGATGGCGCTGACCCTGTTCCGGCCCGAGCTGGACGTGTGGGAGCCCGGCGAGCACAACGGCACCTTCCGCGGCAACAACCCCGCCTTCGTCACCGCC
>NZ_PGSG01000103.1 GCF_002843305.1 Streptomyces barkulensis | reverse complement strand
AGACCTTGTCTCACGTGGTGGGTTCGGTGCGGCATGATGGGTGGCTGTGAGTGTTGATCTGTCGCAGCGGTTGGTTCCCGACGGTTTGTGGGAGCTGGCAGCTCCGCTGCTGCCGAAGTTCACGTCCCGGCCGCAGGGCGGTGGGACCGCCCCGGTGGACGAGCGGGCCGCTTTCACCGCCGTGGTGTACGTGCTGACCAGCGGGTGTGCCTGGCGGCATCTGCCGGAGACCTTCGGCATCTCCCCGGCCACCGCGCACCGCCGGTTCACGCTCTGGACCGAGGCCGGGCTGTGGCGCCGGCTGCACCGGGCGGTGCTGGACGAACTCGGGGCCCGGGGCGAGGTGGACTGGGCCGCGGCGATCGTGGACGCGGCGAGTGTGCGGGCGAAAAAGGGGGCTCGCTGACCGGGCGCAATCCGGTCGACCGGGGCAAGAAGGGCAGCAAGCTCCACGTTCTGTCCGATGCCCAGGGCCTGCCGCTCGCCCTGGGCGTCTCGGGCGCGAACGTCCACGACAGCCAGGCGCTCCTGCCGCTGGTGGCGGGCATCCCCGCCGTCCGCTCCCGGCGCGGCCCGCGCAGACGCCGCCCCGGCAGGCTCCGCGCCGACAAGGCCTACCACTCCGCCGAGAAGCTGGCATGGCTGCGCGAGCGGGGCATCGTCCCGCGCATCGCCCGGCCCGGCATCGAGTCCGGCGAGCGCCTGGGCCGGCACCGCTGGAAGATCGAACGGTCGATCTCCTGGCTCTTCGGCTACCGGCGCCTCACCGTCCGGTACGAGCGCAAGGGCAGCCACTTCCTGGCCTTCCTCGGCCTCGCGGCCGCCCTGACCTGCTACAAGAAACTCGCCCAACTCACCACGTGAGACATGCTCCAAATCGACGTCCTGGACGGTGGGAAGAACCCTGCCGTTCTCGATTCTCGAGAGTTTCCCTGCGGACATGGAAGCCCTGCGGGCCACAGAATCACCGGTCAGTCCCGATGCGTCCCGCAGCGCCCGCAGGGTTTTCCCGATCGAGTCCGTGGTCAGTGGTGCCGCTCCCAGTAGGAAGCGAACGGCACGGCGTGGGTGAGTGCCGCGTCGCGGTAACCCCGGTACTCCATGAGTCGATCAGCGGGCAGCGGCTCACCACCGATGAACTTGCCTTCGGGCGTGTAGTGCATCCGGTACACGGCTCGGTCGTCGAAGAGCCAGAAGTCGTGATCGGGGAGGCCCGTCACTTCCCGCTCGGCAAGATCGATGATCCCGATGGATTCGCCCGCCTTGATGTTTCCGGGGTACGCGGCCAGTTCGTACCGGAGGTAGTCCGTCAGCGGAGAACGCAGGACGTGCACGCGCGACACGCTCTTGCCCTTGTCCGTCATCGAGCGCACCCACGGATTGTCGTCCCAGTCCGGCCCCATGTCCTCGCCCGCGAGGAACCTCTCGATCTCTTCGCGCTCCTCGTCGACGTCGTAGACCGCGAGAGTCTCCAACCGGAAGGCCGTGCGCTCGAAGGTCTCGAAGAGACGGCCGAACTCATCACCCTCGAGCACCGAAATACTCCTCAAGAACCGCAGCCGGGATCGTGACGGCAGTCTCTCCCTCGGGCAGATCGAGCTGCGCCAGCCGCTCAGGGTCCGTGATCACGTACCCCTGTACCACGTAGTTTCCGCCATCGTCCGTACTCCACAGCGTCGGACACGTGCCGTTCTTGCAGTTCGGGTCTCCCGACAACTTCCGCAGCGGTGCGCCCACAGCCTCCCCCTCACATCGACAGCCGGTGTCCCGAGTGATGCTTCCGACCTTCGGGCAGCGGGGTCAAGATCCCTGGCTTTCCAGAACGGGAAAGCCTCTCGTCCGTGCTGGAACCGCACCCCACGACGAGTGGCATGCGGCCAGTGTGTCAGCGCGCCCCGCCCCCGGCCAGTGGTGACCACTGGCCGGGGGCGGGGCGCGGTGCCCGCGCGGCGGGCGGCGGGCTACTTGTTGACGACCGTCAGCGGCAGCAGCTTCTTGCCCGTCGGGCCGATCTGGATGGAGGTGTCCATCGCCGGGCACACGCCGCAGTCGAAGCAGGGGGTCCAGCGGCAGTCCTCGACCTCGGTCTCGTCGAGGGCGTCCTGCCAGTCCTCCCACAGCCAGTCCTTGTCGAGACCGGAGTCGAGGTGGTCCCAGGGCAGGACCTCCTCGTAGGCGCGCTCGCGGGTGGTGTACCAGTCGACGTCCACGCCGTGGGGGGCCAGCGCGCGCTCGGCGCACTCCATCCACAGGTCGTAGGAGAAGTGCTCGCGCCAGCCGTCGAAGCGGCCGCCGGCCTCGTAGACGGCGCGGATGACGTCGCCGATGCGCCGGTCGCCGCGCGAGAGCAGGCCCTCGACGATGCCGGGCTTGCCGTCGTGGTAGCGGAAGCCGATGGAGCGGCCGTAGCGCTTGTCGCCGCGGATCCTCTCGCGCAGCTTCTCCAGACGGGCGTCGGTCTCCTCGGCCGACAGCTGCGGTGCCCACTGGAAGGGGGTGTGCGGCTTGGGCACGAAGCCGCCGATGGAGACGGTGCAGCGGATGTCGTTGGACCCGGAGACCTCGCGGCCCTTGGAGATGACCTTGGCGGCCATGTCGGCGATCTGGAGGACGTCGTCGTCGGTCTCGGTGGGCAGGCCGCACATGAAGTACAGCTTCACCTGGCGCCAGCCGTTGCCGTAGGCGGTGGCGACGGTGCGGATCAGGTCGTCCTCGGAGACCATCTTGTTGATGACCTTGCGGATGCGCTCGCTGCCGCCCTCGGGGGCGAAGGTCAGGCCCGAGCGGCGGCCGTTGCGGGTCAGCTCGTTGGCCAGGTCGATGTTGAAGGCGTCCACCCGGGTGGAGGGCAGCGACAGGCCGATCTTGTCGTCCTCGTAGCGGTCGGCCAGGCCCTTGGCCACGTCGCCGATCTCACTGTGGTCGGCCGAGGACAGCGACAGCAGGCCGACCTCCTCGAAGCCGGTGTTCTTCAGGCCCTTCTCCACCATCTCGCCGATGCCGGTGATGGAGCGCTCGCGCACCGGGCGGGTGATCATGCCGGCCTGGCAGAAGCGGCAGCCACGGGTGCAGCCGCGGAAGATCTCCACGCTCATCCGCTCGTGGACGGTCTCGGCCAGCGGCACCAGGGGCTGCTTGGGGTAGGGCCACTCGTCGAGGTCCATCACGGTGTGCTTGGACACCCGCCACGGGACGCCGGAGCGGTTGGGCACGACGCGGGCGATGCGGCCGTCGGGCAGGTACTCCACGTCGTAGAAGCCGGGGACGTACACGCCGCCGGTCTTCGCCAGGCGCAGCAGCAGCTCCTCGCGGCCTCCGGGGCGGCCCTCGGCCTTCCAGGCCCGGGTGATCTCGGTGATCTCCAGCACGGCCTGCTCGCCGTCGCCGATGACCGCGCAGTCGATGTAGTCGGCGATCGGCTCGGGGTTGAAGGCGGCGTGGCCGCCGGCGACGACCACCGGGTGGTCCACGCCTCGGTCCTTCGCCTCAAGCGGGATGCCGGCCAGGTCCAGGGCGGTGAGCAGGTTGGTGTAGCCCAGTTCGGTGGAGAAGGAGACGCCGAACAGGTCGAAGGCGCCGACCGGGCGGTGGGCGTCCACGGTGAACTGCGGGACCCGGTGCTCGCGCATGAGCTTCTCCAGGTCCGGCCAGACGCTGTAGGTGCGCTCGGCGAGCACGCCCTCGCGCTCGTTGAGGACCTCGTAGAGGATCATGACGCCCTGGTTGGGCAGGCCGACCTCGTAGGCGTCGGGGTACATCAGGGCCCAGCGGACATCGCAGGCGTCCCAGTCCTTGACGGTGGAGTTCAGCTCTCCGCCGACGTACTGGATCGGCTTCTGGACGTGCGGGAGGAGGGCCTCCAGGCGCGGGAAGACCGACTCGACAGGCATGGGTGGTGTCCTCGAATGCTGGGGGTTCGCTGGATTCGCTGGATTCGCTGGGTTCTCGGGTGACGGTCCGCGCGTTCCGGCGGACGGGAGTGACCATCCAGCGTAACGCCTGCGGGGACGGGCCCCGTGCCCGCGTACCGGCGAGGGCCGGTACGCGGGCGGGCCCGGTCCGCGGGCCCGGTCCGCGGGCCCGGGGTCCGGGGCTCAGGCGGAGACCGGGCGCTGCACCCGGATCGACTGGAGCAGCCCGATGGCGATCCAGACCGCGAACATCGAGGTGCCGCCGTAGCTGACGAAGGGCAGCGGCAGACCGGCGACCGGCATGATGCCCATGGTCATCCCGATGTTCTCGAAGGACTGGAAGGCGAACCAGGCGATGATCCCGGCGGCGACGATCGTGCCGTACAGCTCGGTCGTCTCCAGCGCGATGCGGCAGGCGCGCCACAGCACCACACCCACCAGGAGGATGATCAGGCCCGCGCCGAGGAAGCCCAGCTCCTCGCCCGCGACGGTGAAGACGAAGTCGGTCTGCTGCTCGGGGACGAACCGCCCGGTGGTCTGACTGCCCTCGAACAGTCCCTTGCCGTAGAGGCCGCCCGAGCCGATGGCGATCCGGGCCTGGTTGGTGTTGTATCCGGCGCCGGACGGGTCGAGCGCGGGGTTGGCGAAGGCCGCGAAGCGGTTGATCTGGTACTCGTCGAGCACGCCGAGCTGCCAGACCAGGACGGCGCCGATGCCGCCCGTGGCCAGCAGGCCGATGATCCAGCGGTTGGAGGCGCCTGAGGCCAGCAGCACTCCCAGCACGATCACGACCAGCACCATCACCGAGCCCATGTCGGGCATCAGCATGACGACCCCGATCGGCACGGCGGCCAGCGCAAGGGCCTGCACCACCGTGCGGTGGTCGGGGTGGAGCCGGTCGCCGGCGTCCACCTGGGCGGCGAGCAGCATCGCCATGCCCAGGATGATGGTGATCTTGGCGAACTCGGCGGGCTGGAGCGACAGGCCGGCGCCCAGGTCCAGCCAGGCGCGCTGGCCGTTGATCGTCGCGCCGAGGGGGGTGAGCACGAGCAGTGTGAGCAGCACCGACAGCCCGTACAGCACCGGGACCGCGCCGCGCAGCCTGCGGTGGCCGAGCCAGACGGTGCCCACGGACAGCGCCACGCCGATGGCGAGGCTGATCAGATGGCGCCACAGGAAGTGCTGGGGGTCGCCCTCGTTCAGCTCGGTGCGGTTGCGGGTGGCGGACCACACCAGCAGGGAGCCGATGACGGACAGCGCCACGCAGGCCAGCAGCAGGGTCCAGTCCAGGCGGCGCAGGACGGAGTCGCGGGCCGTCAGTCTGCTCCAGGCGGAGCGCTCCTGCCAGGGCCGCCCGGTGTAGGAGTGGGTACTCACGGCTTGAAGCCCTTCTGCCGCAGGGCCTCGATGGTGCCGTCCGGGTTGATCCGGGGAAGCTTCTTCCGCGGTTTGGGCAGCAGGGCCTTCTTCCTGTCGATCTTCCCGCCCTCGCCGACGCCGTACAGCGCGTCGTAGATCGCGCGCACCGCGGGGCCGGAGGCGCCGGAGCCGGTGCCGCCCTGGGAGATCGTCATGACGATCGTGTACTCGTCGGTGTAGGTCGCGAACCACGAGGTGGTCTGCTTGCCGTGGACCTCGGCCGTACCGGTCTTGGCGTGCATGGGGATCTCCTTCTGCGGCCAGCCGGTGTCGGCGAAGCGCCAGGCGGCGGTGCCGCGGGTGGCCACGCCCTCCAGCGCCTTGTCGGTCTGGCGCAGGGTCTTGGCGTCCATCGGCAGCCTGCCGCGCTTCTTCGGCTCGATCTCCTCGACGGTCCTGCCGTCGGGGCTGACGACGGCCTTGCCGACGGTGGGCTCGTACACGGTGCCGCCGTTGCTCAGCGCCGCGTAGATGGTGGCCATCTGAATGGGCGTCACCAGTGTGTCGCCCTGCCCGATGGAGTAGTTGACGCTGTCACCGGCGCGCAGCCTGTTGCCCTCCAGGCAGTTCTCGTACGCGATCTTCTCGACGTAGTCCCCGTCCTTCTTGCCGTACTTGCACCAGGCGTCCTTGTTGGCCTCCCAGTACTCCTGCTTCCACTTCCGGTCGGGCACGCGGCCGGTGACCTCGTTGGGCAGGTCGATCCCGGTGCGCTTGCCGAGGCCGAACTCGTGGGCCGTCCTGTAGAACCAGTCGTCGGGGTTCTTCTTGGGGTTGATGCCCCCGTCCTTCTTCCACTCCTGGTGGGCCAGGGCGTAGTAGACGGTGTCGCAGGAGACCTCCAGCGCGCGGCCGAGGTCGATCATGCCGTGGTTCTGGGACTCGAAGTTCTTGAAGACCTGGCCGCCGATGCTGTACGAGGAGGGGCAGTTGTAGCGCCCGTCGAACTCGTAGCCGGCCTTGACGGCCGCGGCGGTCGGGATCACCTTGAAGATCGATCCGGGCGCGGCCTGTCCCTGGATGGCCCGGTTGAGCAGCGGGTAGTTGGACTTCTTGCCGGTGAGCTTTGCGTAGTCCTTGGCGGAGATGCCGCCGACCCAGGCGTTGGGGTCGTAGTCCGGCGCGGAGGCCATCGCCACGATCCGGCCCGTCTTCGACTCCATCACCACGACCGCGCCCGCGTCCGCCTCGTAGTTGCGGTTGGTGTTGCGGTCGTGCTGCTTGCGCGCCTCCTTCATCGCCTTGACCAGTTCCTTCTCGGCGATGGCCTGGACACGTGCGTCGATGCTGGTGACCAGGGAGGAGCCGGGCTCGCCCTTGTCGTTCTCCGCCTCGCCGATGACGCGGCCGAGGTTGTCCACCTTGTAGCGCGTCACGCCCGCGTCGCCGCGCAGCGCCGCGTCGTACTGGCGCTCCAGGCCGGAGCGGCCGATCTGGTCGGAGCTGAGCAGCGGGGAGCCGGTGTCCTTGGTCTGCGCGATCTCCTCGTCGGTGACGGGCGAGAGGTAGCCCAGGACCTGGGAGGTCCGCGCGCCGTACGGGGCCGGGTAGCGGCGGACGGCGACGGGTTCGGCGGTGATGCCGGGGAAGTCCTCCTGGCGTTCGCGGATCTGGAGGGCCTGCTGCGTGGTGGCCTCGTCGGTCACCGGGATCGGCTGGTAGGGGGAGCCGTTCCAGCAGGGCTGCGGGGTCTCGGCGTCGCACAGGCGGGTCTTGTCGGAGACCTCCTTGTACGTCATGCCGAGGACATCGGCGAGCCGGGTGAGGACGGCCTTGCCGCCGTCGTCCATCTTCATCAGCTCGGTGCGGCTGGCGGAGACCACCAGCCGGGTCTCGTTGTCGGCCAGCGGCACACCGCGCGCGTCGAGGATGGCGCCGCGCACGGCGGGCTGGACGACCTGCTGCACATGGTTGCCGGCGGCCTTCTCGGCGTACTCCTCGCCGTTGCGGATCTGGAGGTACCACAGCCGCCCGCCGAGGGTGAGCATCAGGGAGAAGACCAGAATCTGGATGGCGACCAGCCGGATGGTGACCCGGGTGGTGCGCCCGGTCTCGGGAATGTTGCTCACTGCGTCTCCGTCGCAATCACAGTCGCCGCCGTCGTCACAGCCGCTGTCGCCGTCACAGTCACCGCCGTCACAGCCGCTTGACGCCCTTGATCCGCCCCGTTCCGCTCCTGGGGACCCGGGCCGTCAGGCCGCCGCGCCGGGCGGCGCCCGCCCGGCCGCCGAGGCGGCCGGTGCGGCCGCGCAGCCCGCCGAGCCCTCCGGAGCCGAGCAGCCCGCCGTAGGTGCGGGTGCCGTCACCGGCGCTGCCGGCCGTGTCGGCGAGCGGGTCGTGCGCGGTGCGGCGGGCCAGCGCCATGACCACCGGGACGGTGAAGGGCGCGAGCAGCAGGTCGTAGACGGTGGCCGTGGTCAGCAGCAGGCCCAGGCCCACGTGGCGGGCCGCGGTGTCGCCGACCAGCGCGCCGACGCCGGCGTAGAGCAGGGTGGAGGAGAGCGCGGCGCCGGCCACGACGAGCATCGGAACGGTGGCCGAGCGGTGCTGGCCGTTCTCCGGCCTGGTCAGGCCGGCGGCGTAGCCCACGACGCACAGCACCAGCGCGTAGCGGCCCACGGCGTGGTCGGCGGGCGGCGCGAGGTCGGCCAGCAGACCGGCCGCGAAGCCGACCAGGGCTCCGCCGGTGTGGCCGTACACCAGCGCCAGACCGAGGACGGTCAGCAGCAGCAGGTCGGGGACGGCGCCGGGCAGTTGGAGCCGGGCCAGCACACTGACCTGGACCACCAGGGCGACGACGACGAGCGCGATCGAGAGCAGGATCCGGTTGGGGTGCATCGTTATCGGTCAGCTCCTGGAAGGGCTGGGGGTGTCGCCCCCGGAGGGAGCGGCGTCCGCGGAGGGGCCGGTGCTCGCCGAGGGGCCGGTGGCGGATGACTCGGCGGCGGCCGAGGGGTCGGCGGTCACCGTGACCGTCGGGGCGGGCCGGTCCTTCGGCTTGGGCGGGAGGACCGCGTCACGCGGGTCGGTGCGCGGCGGCTTGACGACGACGCCGACGATGTCGAGCTTGGTGAAGCCGACGTACGGCCGCACCCGCACCGTCCGGGTGAGGCCGCCGCTGTGCGGATCGACCCGGATGACCTCGCCCACCGGCACGCCGGGCACGAACGGCCGGTCGTTGCTGGAGCCGAAGGTGACCAGGCGGTCGCCCTTCTTCACCCTGGCCTTGCTGTTGAGGAGCTGGACGGTCAGCGCGCTGTCGCCGCGGCCGCCCGCGAAGCCGAGTTCGCCGGTGCCCTCCATCCGGGTGCCGACGGTGAAGTCGGGGTCGTTGGCCAGGAGCACGGTGGAGGTGCTCGGTCCGACGGTGGTGACCCGGCCGACGAGTCCGTCGCCGTTTATCACGGTCATGTCGCGTCTGATGCCGTCGTCGCGGCCGACGTCGATGGTGACGGTCCAGGAGAAGCCCTGGGCGGCGCCGATCCCGACGACCTGGGCGGCCTTGATGCCGTACTGCCCGGCGCCCGCGGTCCTCAGCAGGTCGTCGAGCTGCCTGACCCGGGCGTTGTCGCGGTCGGAGGCGGCGAGCCTCTGCTTCAGTTCGGCGTTCTCCTGCTCCAGTACGCTGATCCGGTCATGGCGCTCGCCGGAGTCCCGTACGGCCGCGATGGCGTTGCCGACGGGGTCGACGGCGGTGGCGACACCGCTCTCCACCGGGCCCAGGACGGACGCGGTCACCTGCCGTGCCCCGTCCAGCGGCGACCGCTCACCGCCGCGGATGTCCACCGTGATCAGTGCGAACGCGATGGCGACCAGCAGAACGAGCAGCAGCCGGCTCTCTCGTGTATCCCTCACGTGCGACGGCCGTGCCTTCCCTTGTTGGACTTGTCTGACCGTGGTGCCGATCCGGTTTCCCGGGGCGCCCGCCGCCTTTGTCCCCCGTCCGGGCACGGGCGGCGCGGCGGGAGCCGCCCCGGCCCGGCGTCACCGCCGCGGCTGGGCGTCGAGCACCTGCTGGAGCGCCTCGAACTCCTCGACGCACTTGCCCGAGCCCAGCGCCACCGAGTCCAGCGGGTCCTCGGCGATGTGGATGGGCATGCCCGTCTCGCGCCGCAGCCGCTCGTCCAGGCCGCGCAGCAGGGCGCCGCCGCCGGTGAGGACGATGCCGCGGTCCATGATGTCGCCGGAGAGCTCGGGCGGGCACTTGTCGAGGGTGGTCTTGACCGCGTCCACGATGGAGTTGACGGGCTCCTCGATGGCCTTGCGGACCTCGGTGGCCGAGATGACCACGGTCTTGGGCAGTCCGCTGACCAGGTCCCGGCCGCGGATCTCGGTGTGCTCGTCGTCCTCCATGTCGTACGCCGAGCCAATCGTGATCTTGATGCTCTCGGCCGTGCGCTCGCCCAGCAGAAGGCTGTACTCCTTCTTGATGTGCTGGATGATCGCGTTGTCCAGCTCGTCGCCCGCCACCCGGATGGACTGCGCGGTGACGATCCCGCCCAGGGAGATCACGGCCACCTCGGTGGTGCCGCCGCCGATGTCGACCACCATGTTGCCCGTCGCCTCGTGGACCGGCAGCCCCGAGCCGATGGCGGCCGCCATCGGCTCCTCGATGATGTGCACCTGGCGGGCGCCGGCCTGGGTGGATGCCTCGATGACCGCGCGTCGCTCGACACCGGTGATACCGGAGGGGACGCACACGACCACCCGGGGGCGCGCGAGGTAGCGTCGCTTGTGGATCTTGAGGATGAAGTAGCGGAGCATCCGCTCGGTGATCTCGAAGTCCGCGATCACCCCGTCCTTGAGGGGACGGACCGCCACGATGTTGCCCGGGGTGCGGCCGATCATCTTCTTCGCCTCGGCGCCGACCGCGAGGATTCCGCCGGTGTTGGTGTTGATGGCGACGACCGATGGCTCGTTGAGGACGATCCCGCGACCCCTGACGTACACCAGCGTGTTGGCGGTCCCGAGGTCGACAGCCATGTCACGGCCGATGAACGACATGTTGTTCGCCATGAGGATACGTCAGGCCTTCCGACTGGAGCGATGTGAGGGGAGGACGACAGCGTGCGCTGCGGGGCCCGGAGAAGTTTCCATCGTAGTCGCGCTCCTTCGAACGCGGTGAGAGGGTTCCTCCTCCGTCATTGTCGGCGGAACGCGGTTCATCCCCGTATGTGGTGACGTCGCGTCCGGGTGATTCGTTCCCCCGAGTGGAGGGCGAATTCACCTGGGGCGATCGAATTCCATCGATCGCCCCAGGTCAAGAGGTTCGCACTTCTGATAGCCCGTCAGAGGTAGGAGGGGAAGAAGATCTTCAGCTCCCGTTCGGCGGACTCCTCGGAGTCCGAGGCGTGGACAAGGTTCTCACGCACGATCGTTCCGAAATCCCCTCGGATGGAGCCGGGCGCCGCGGCGATCGGGTCGGTCGGACCCGCCAGGGCGCGCACTCCCTCGATCACCCTCTCGCCCTCGACGACCATCGCCACGGACGGGCCGGAGGCCATGAACTCGAGCAGCGGCTCGTAGAACGGGCGGCCGACGTGCTCGGCGTAGTGCCGCTCCAGGGTGGCGCGGTCCAGCGTGCGCAGCTCCATCGCGCTGATCGTCCAGTCGGCCTTGCGTTCGATGCGCCCGACGATCTCGCCGATCAGGCCCCGCCTGACCGCGTCGGGCTTGAGGAGGACGAGGGTGCGCTGGCTCATGGTCGGCTGCTCCTTGGGACTTTCACGTGAGGTACGGGCTTTCACAAGTGCTCAGAGGCTACAGGGAGCCCTCCCACGCTCCGTCGGCACCCGTCGCGCGGTGCAGGTCAGGCGGCGCCGGCTTCTGCGGCCCTCCGGGCCTTCGCCTCGTCGATCACCCGGCCGAAGTGGATGGACGCCCACCACAGCCCGGCGAAGACGGCGCCGAGGAAGAACATCGCCGGGACGGCGAAACCGGAGACGATCAGGCCGATCTGCAGCGCCCAGCCGAGCTGGATCGCGCCGGGCCGGCCGAGCATCCCGCACAGCAGCAGACACAGCGCCATCGCCGTACCGCCGACGGCCCACACCGTCCCCGCGGGCAGCTCTCCCAGCCGCATCGCCACCAGGGAGGCGAAGCCGATGACGAGGAACTCGCCGACGAGCGTGGACGCGCAGAGCGTACGCACCGTGTGTCACCTGTCCTTTCCGAGCAGCAGCCGGGCCTCGCCGACGGTGAAGACCGAGCCGGTGACCAGTACGCCCGCGCCGGCGTACTCGCCCTCCTCCTCGGCCAGGGTGATGGCCGCCTCCAGCGCGTCGTCCAGCCGGGGCTCGACCTGGATCCGCTCCTCGCCGAAGACCTCCACGGCCAGCGCGGCGAGCTCGTCCACGTCCATGGCGCGGGGGGTGGAGTTGCGGGTGAGCACGACCTCGGCGAAGACCGGCTCGAACGCCTCCAGCAGCCCCTTGACGTCCTTCTCGGCGCTGGGGGCGACCACACCGACCAGACGGCTGAAGCCGAACGCCTCGGTGACCGCGGCGGCCGTCGCCTGGGCGCCCGCGGGGTTGTGCGCGGCGTCCAGCACCACCGTGGGGCTGCGGCGCACCACCTCCAGCCGTCCGGGGGAGGCCACGGCAGCGAAGGCCGTGCGCACGGCGTCGATGTCCAGGGTGCGGGCGTGCCGGGAGCCGATGCCGAAGAACGCCTCGACGGCCGCCAGCGCCACGGCGGCGTTGTGCGCCATGTGGGCGCCGTGCAGCGGCAGGAAGACCTCCGGGTACTCCCCGCCCAGACCGCGCAGCGTCAGCAGCTGCCCGCCGACGGCGACCTCACGGGAGACGACGCCGAACTCCAGACCCTCGCGGGCGACGGTGGCGTCCGTCTCCGCGGCCCTGCGCAGTACGACCGAGGCGGCCTCGACCGGCTGCTGGGCCAGCACGACGGTGGCGTCCCGCTTGACGATGCCGGACTTCTCCGCGGCGATCTTCTCGGGTGTGTCGCCCAGCCGGTCGGTGTGGTCCAGGGCGATCGGGGTGACGACGGCGACGGACGCGTCGATCACGTTGGTGGCGTCCCAGCTCCCGCCCATGCCGACCTCGACGACCGCCACGTCCACCGGCGCGTCGGCGAAGGCCGCGTACGCCATGCCCGTCATGACCTCGAAGAACGACAGCCGGTGCTCCTGGGAGGCGTCCACCATCTCCACGTACGGCCGCAGGTCCTCGTACGTCTCGATGAACCGCTCGGCGGAGATCGGCGCGCCGTCCAGGCTGATCCGCTCGGTCATCGCCTGCACGTGCGGGCTGCTGTAGCGGCCGGTGCGCAGGTCGAAGGCGCCCAGCAGCGCCTCGATCATCCGGGCCGTGGTGGTCTTGCCGTTGGTGCCGGTGATGTGGATGGAGGGGTAGGAGCGCTGCGGCTCGCCGAGTACGTCCATCAGCGCGACGATCCGCGTCAGGGACGGCTCCAGCCTCGTCTCGGGCCACCGCCCCACCAGCTCGGCCTCCACCGCCCGCAGCGCCCGGTCCAGCTCCGGATCCTCCGGCCGGGTCGGCAGCTCGCCGCCCCCGGTCGGACCGGCCTGGGTGCGCAGGGTGCGGCTGCCGGCCTCGATCACGGCGAGATCGGGGTCGCGGTCGGTCTCGGCGTCGATGATCTCGTCGAACCGCTCCAGGGGATCGCCGTGCTCCCCCTCCTGACCGGAGGCGTCGCCGGGGCCTTCGTGCGGGTCGTGCGGGGGCTGCTCACTCACCGTTTCAGTGTACGGAGACGGCGGTGGCCGCCGCGCCCGGCCCGGGCGCGGCGGCCACCGCCGCTCTCTCGTCGTACTTGTCGTTCTACCCGCCCGCGGGCTTTCTACCCCTGCGGCAGTGCCTCCAGCTGGGCGGAGATCCGGGCGATGTCCGCCTCGGCCTGCTCCCTGCGGGTGCGGATCTTGTCGACCACGTGGTCGGGGGCCTTGGCCAGGAAGCCCTCGTTGCCGAGCTTGGCCGTGGTCTGCGCCAGCTCCTTCTCGGCCGCCGCCAGATCCTTGGCCAGACGCTTGCGCTCGGCGGCGAAGTCGATCGCGCCGGACAGGTCCAGCTCCACCTTCGCGCCCGCCACCGGCAGGGACGCGGTGGTCCGGAACTCCTCGCCGGCCGGCTGCAGGCGCAGCAGGGAGCGGATGGCCGCCTCGTGGACCGCCAGCGCCGTCCCGTCCAGGGTGAGACGGGCCGGGACGCGCTGGCCGGGCTGGAGGCCCTGGTCGGCGCGGAAGCGGCGGACCTCGGTGATCACCTGCTGGAGCGTGGCGATCTCCCGCTCGGCCGCGGTGTCGCGGAAGCCGGAGTCGGAGGGCCAGTCGGCGATCACCACGGACTCCCCGCCCGTCAGCGTCGTCCACAGCGTCTCGGTGACGAACGGCATCACCGGGTGGAGCAGCCGCAGCGTGACATCCAGGACCTCGCCCAGGACGCGGGCGGAGGCCCGGGCCGCGTCACCGCCCGCGGCGAAGGTGGTCTTGGACAGCTCGACGTACCAGTCGAAGACCTCGTCCCACGCGAAGTGGTAGAGCAGGTCGGAGAGCTTGGCGAACTGGTAGTCGTCGTAGTGGGCGTCCACCTCGGCCACGACCGTGTTCAGCCGGGAGAGGATCCAGCGGTCGGTCGCCGACAACTCCTCGGGCGCGGGCAGGTCGCCCTCGACCGTGGCGCCGTTCATCAGCGCGAAGCGGGTGGCGTTCCACACCTTGTTGGCGAAGTTGCGGGAGGCCTGGACCCAGTCCTCGCCGATGGGGACGTCGACACCGGGGTTGGCGCCGCGCGCGAGGGTGAAGCGCAGCGCGTCGGAGCCGTAGGTGTCCATCCAGTCCAGCGGGTTGACCGCGTTGCCGAAGGACTTCGACATCTTCTTGCCGAACTGGTCGCGGACCATGCCGTGCAGCACGAGCTGGCGGAACGGCGGGGTGCCGTCCATCGCGTAGAGGCCGAACATCATCATCCGGGCGACCCAGAAGAAGAGGATGTCGTAGCCGGTGACCAGCGCGGAGTTCGGATAGAACTTCTCCAGGCTCTCGGTCTTCTCCGGCCACCCGAGGGTGGAGAAGGGCCACAGGCCGGAGGAGAACCAGGTGTCCAGCACATCGCTGTCCTGGTGCCAGCCCTCGCCGCTCGGGGGCTCCTCGTCCGGGCCGACGCAGACGGTCTCGCCGTTCGGGCCGTACCAGACCGGGATGCGGTGGCCCCACCACAGCTGGCGGGAGATGCACCAGTCGTGGAGGTTGTCGACCCAGCCGAAGTAGCGGGACTCCATCTCCCTGGGGTGGATGGCGACCCGCCCGTCGCGGACCGCGTCGCCGGCGGCCTGCGCCAGCGGACCGACCTTCACCCACCACTGCATCGACAGCCGCGGCTCGATGGTCGTCTTGCAGCGCGAGCAGTGGCCGACGGAGTGGACGTAGGGGCGCTTCTCGGCGACGATGCGTCCCTCGGCGCGCAGCGCGCCGACGACCGCCGAACGCGCCTCCAGCCGGTCCAGGCCCTGGAACGGGCCGTGGGCGGTGATGACCGCGTGCTCGTCCATGACCGTGATGCTCGGCAGGTCGTGGCGGCGGCCGATCTCGAAGTCGTTCGGGTCGTGCGCCGGGGTGACCTTGACGGCGCCCGTGCCGAACTCCGGGTCCACGTGCTCGTCGGCGACGACCGGGATGCGCCGGCCGGTGAGCGGCAGTTCGATCTCGGTGCCGACGAGGTGGGCGTAGCGCTCGTCGTCGGGGTGGACGGCCACGGCGGTGTCGCCGAGCATCGTCTCGGCGCGGGTGGTGGCCACGACGATGGAGCTGTCGCCCTCGCCGTATCGGATCGAGACCAGCTCGCCGTCCTGGTCGGCGTACTCCACCTCGATGTCGGAGATGGCCGTCAGACAGCGCGGGCACCAGTTGATGATCCGCTCGGCGCGGTAGATCAGCTCGTCGTCGTAGAGCCGCTTGAAGATCGTCTGGACGGCGCGGGAGAGCCCCTCGTCCATGGTGAAGCGCTCACGCGACCAGGCGACGCCGTCGCCCAGTCGCCGCATCTGGCCGGAGATCTGGCCGCCGGACTCCGACTTCCACTGCCACACCCGCTCCACGAACGCCTCGCGGCCCAGGTCGTGGCGGGACTTGCCCTCCTTGGCCAGCTCTCGCTCGACGACGTTCTGGGTGGCGATGCCGGCGTGGTCCATGCCGGGCTGCCACAGCGTCTCGTGGCCCTGCATCCGCTTGCGGCGGGTGAGGGCGTCGATCAGCGTGTGCTCGAAGGCGTGGCCCAGGTGCAGGCTGCCGGTGACGTTGGGCGGCGGGATGACGACCGTGTACGGCGGCTTGTCGCTCCCCGCGTCCGCCTCGAAGTAACCGCGCTCTACCCAGCGCTCGTACAGCTTCTCCTCCACCTCGGCCGGGACGTACTGGGTCGGCAGGTCGGCATGGGCGCTGTTCGAAGGCTCCGCCCCCGCGGGGGTCGGGCTCTGCTGAGTGTTCTCGGTCACGACGGCCAGTGTACGGGCGGCCGTGCGGCGGGCTCGAACCGGTTTGGGGGTCCGGGTGACGGGGGAGCGCCGAGGTCCGCAAGGATGGGGGCGCTCATAGATGAACGTGTCCGATCAAGGGGGAGCCCCAGCGTGAGTCACAACCAGCCGCCGCCGCAGCCCGGTCCGTACGGCCAGCAGCCGCAACCGCCGTACGGCGGCGGCCCTCAGCCGGGGTACGGCTACCCGCAGCAGCCGGGTATGCCGCCGCAGGGGCAGCCGGGGTACGGGTACCCGCAGCAGCCCGGTCAGCCCGGTCAGCCCCAGCCGGGCTTCCCCCAGCAGGGCGGCTGGGGACAGCCGGGTTACCCGCAGCAGCCCGGCGGCTACGTGCCCCCGCCCCCGCCGGGCGGCGGCGGCAAGGGCAAGACGATCGGCGCCCTGGTGGCCGTCCTCGCGGTCGTCGGCCTGGCGGTGGGCGGCTACTTCGTCTTCTCCGGCGACGGCGGCGGCGACATCGCCGACGACGGCAAGCGGTACAAGCTCGTGCTCCCCGCGACGGTGGCCGGCGAGTACAGGAAGACACCGTCCGGCGATCCGGACGGGTTCGACTCGGACGACCTCAAGGAACTGGAGAAGGTTGGCGTCTCCAACGCCGAGGAAGTCAACGCCGAGTACTTCACCGGCGACGTCGACGATCCCAGCCCCACCACCGGTATGGCCCTGTCCTTCAACGGGGTGTGGGGCGAGGTGAAGAACCCGGAAGCAGCCGTCGACGCGCTGTTCGCGACCCTCTCCGAGGGCGCCGACGAGGATTCCTCCGAGGAGGGGGACGCGGAGGTCACACTGATCGGCGAGCCGGAGGAGGTATCCCCCGAAGGGCTGGAGAACGCTGTGATGAAGTGCCAGGAAGCCGAGTTCACCAGTGCTTCTGCTTCCTCCGCCGGGCTGGGAAGCGGCAAGAGGGCGACCATCCCCTTCTGCGTCTGGGCCGACTACAGCACCGTCGGCGCGGTGTCCCTGGCCGACATCTCGGCGTTCCTCAGCGGCAAGGGCGGGGCGCCGATCGGCGATGCCGCCGACTTGGCCGCGGAACTGCACAGCAAGGCGCGCGTCGAGATCGAGTGACACCCGCACGGCGCGTCCGACGTGGACATGCGGCTGGGGCCGCCCGGATTCCCTCCGGGCGGCCCCAGCCGCATGTCCACGTGCCGCGCGTCCGCGCGGCGCGCCGCTCAGGCGCTCTTCTCGCGCGGCCCCTGCCCCTGGTCGCGCTCACCGCGGGAGCGGGGCACCAGGGTGGGGTTGACGTTGGAGTGGACGACGTCCTCGGTGATCACCACACGCGCCACGTCCTTGCGCGAGGGCACCTCGTACATCACCGACATCAGGACCTCCTCCATGATCGCGCGCAGACCGCGCGCCCCGGTCCCGCGCAGGATCGCCTGGTCGGCGATGGCCTCCAGCGCCGGGCGGTCGAAGTCCAGCTCCACACCGTCGAGCTCGAAGAGCCGCTGGTACTGCTTGACCAGCGCGTTGCGCGGCTCGACCAGGATCTTCAGCAGGGCCTCGCGGTCGAGGTTGTGGACGGAGGTGATCACCGGCAGACGGCCGATGAACTCCGGGATCATGCCGAACTTGACCAGGTCCTCGGGCATGACGTCCTCGAACTGGTTGCTGGCCTCGATCTCGCGCTTGGAGCGGATCGTGGCGCCGAAACCGATGCCCTTGGCTCCCGCCCGGGACTCGATGATCTTCTCCAGCCCGGCGAAGGCACCACCCACGATGAACAGCACGTTCGTGGTGTCGATCTGGATGAACTCCTGGTGGGGGTGTTTGCGCCCGCCCTGCGGCGGCACGGAGGCGGTGGTGCCCTCCAGGATCTTCAGCAGCGCCTGCTGCACGCCCTCGCCGGAGACGTCGCGGGTGATCGACGGGTTCTCACTCTTGCGGGCGACCTTGTCGATCTCGTCGATGTAGATGATCCCGGTCTCGGCCTTCTTCACGTCGTAGTCGGCGGCCTGGATCAGCTTCAGCAGGATGTTCTCGACGTCCTCGCCCACGTAGCCGGCCTCGGTCAGGGCGGTGGCGTCGGCGATGGCGAAGGGGACGTTCAGCATCCGGGCGAGGGTCTGCGCCAGCAGTGTCTTGCCGGAGCCGGTGGGGCCCAGCAGGAGGATGTTGGACTTGGCCAGCTCGATGCCGTCGTCACGGCCCTGCGAACCGCCGTTCTCACCGGCCTGCACCCGCTTGTAGTGGTTGTAGACGGCGACGGAGAGGGCCTTCTTGGCGGCCTCCTGGCCGACGACGTACCCCTCGAGGAACTCGTAGATCTCACGCGGCTTGGGCAGTTCGTCCCAGCGCATCTCGGAGGTGTCGGCGAGCTCTTCCTCGATGATCTCGTTGCAGAGGTCGATGCACTCGTCGCAGATGTAGACGCCCGGCCCCGCGATGAGCTTCTTCACCTGCTTCTGGCTCTTGCCGCAGAACGAGCACTTGAGCAGATCGCCGCCGTCACCGATGCGTGCCACGAGGTGCTTCTCCTTCGCCTGGGATCCGTCGAGTTCCGCGAACCCGGGTGCTTGCTCTGGGCCTTGGCGGGGGCGGCCCCCGGACCCCCTATGACGGTACCTTGCCCGGCCCCCTGAATGGGCCCCCCTCGGACCGACTCGACCCGAGGGGGGCGGAAATGTTCGGGAGAATCCGCGGGCTCAGCCCAGCCCCACCGAGGTCTTGCGGGTGGAGATGATCTGGTCGATCAGGCCGTACTCCAGCGACTCCTCGGCGGTGAGGATCTTGTCGCGCTCGATGTCCTGGCTGATCTGCTCGATCGACTTGTTGGAGTGCTTGGCGAGCATCTCCTCCAGCTGGATGCGCATCCGCTGCACCTCGTTGGCGGCGATCTCCAGGTCGGAGACCTGGCCCCGGCCGGTCTCACTGTAGGGCTGGTGGATCAGGATCCGCGCGTTGGGCAGCGCCATCCGCTTGCCGGGGGTGCCGGCGGCGAGCAGCACGGCCGCGGCGGAGGCCGCCTGGCCCATGCAGACGGTCTGGATGTCCGGCTTGACGAACTGCATCGTGTCGTAGATGGCCGTCAGCGCCGTGAAGGAGCCGCCGGGGCTGTTGATGTAGACCGAGATGTCGCGGTCGGGGTCCATCGACTCCAGGCACAGCAGCTGCGCCATGACGTCGTTGGCGGAGGCGTCGTCGATCTGCACTCCGAGGAAGATCACGCGCTCCTCGAAGAGCTTGGCGTACGGGTCGTACTCCCGCACGCCCTGCGAGGTGCGCTCCACGAAACGCGGAACGACGTAGCGGGACTCGGCCGACGGCCCGGTGTAGCGGGTCTCGATGCGGTCGTGGATCCCGGCCCCGGGGAAGCTGTGCTGACTGTTCATGTGGCTGTACACCGTTCTGGAGAGATGGACTGGCTGCGGTGTCGAGCTGCGGGGCGTCAGGCGCTCACGCGCCCGTGCCGCCGCCGCCCGGAAGCTGCGTGGCGGAGCCGTAGACCTCGTCGATCAGGCCGTACTCCTTGGCCTCCTGGGCGGTGAACCAGCGGTCGCGGTCGGCGTCATGGGTCCACTGCTCCTCGCTCTGGCCGGTGTGCAGCGCGGACAGCTTGGTCATCTTCTTCTTGGTGCGCAGCAGCTGCTCGGCGTGGATCTTGATGTCCGAGGCCGAGCCCGCCAGGCCCGCGGAGGGCTGGTGGATGAGGATCTCCGCGTTCGGCAGGGCGAAGCGCTTGCCGGGGGTGCCGGCGCTCAGCAGGAACTGGCCCATGGAGGCGGCCAGGCCCATGGCGATGGTCACCACGTCGTTCTTGATGTACTGCATGGTGTCGTAGATCGCCATGCCGGCCGTGATCGAGCCGCCCGGGCTGTTGATGTAGAGGTAGATGTCCTTGTCCGGGTCAGCGGCCAGGAGGAGCAGCTGAGCGGTGATCCTGTTGGCGATGTCGTCGTCGACCGGCTGGCCGAGGAAGATGATCCGCTCGTTGAGCAGCCGGTTGTAGACCTGGTCGCCGAGGCCACCGATGGTCGGCTCGGTGGCGGCGGAAGGCATCGGAAGCGTCACGTGTCCACCTGCTCGTGTACGGACGGCCGCGTCTGCCGCAGGGCCGCCTCTGGGGTCTTCGTCTGTACTTGGACCCTAACGCGCGGGTCCGACTGCGCCATCCCGGTCCGAGAGCTGTTCGCTGTTAGCGCAGGGAGCGTTCCCGCAGGTGGAACGGGCGTGTTCCGCCGTACGTGAACGGGCCCGCACGCGATGTCGCGTGCGGGCCCGTTCGGCCGGTCGTGGGGCGGGCCCCTCCGGTCAGCCCTCGGACTTCTCGCCGCTCTGCCCGGCGGACTCCGCGGAGGCGTCGGCGGGGGCGTCGGCGGAGGCGTCGGCGGTGGACTCCGCGGAGGCGTCGGCGGCCTCGCCGGACTCCTCACCGTCCTCCTCGTCCTCCATGGAGACGGCCTCGCCGTTGGTGTCGGTGACCTTGGCTGCCTCGACGACGACCGCGAGCGCCTTGCCGCGGGCGACCTCGCCGACGAGCATCGGCACCTGGCCGCCCTCGACGACGGCCTGGGCGAACTGGTCGGGGCTCATGCCGGAGGACTGGGCGCGCCGCATGAGGTGCTCGGTGAGCTCCTCCTGGTTGACGTTCAGCTTCTCCTTGTTGACCAGCTCGTCGAGGATGAACTGGGTCCGGATGCCCTTCTCCGCCTGCTCCTTGAGCTCGTTCTCGAACTCCTCCTCGGACTTCTCCTGCATCTTCAGGTAGGTCGCGAGGTCCACGCCGAGCTGCGAGAGCTGGTGGTTGACCAGGTTGTGCTTGCGGGTGTTGATCTCGTCCTGGAGGAGCTTCTCCGGGACCGGGACCTCGACCAGGGAGATCAGCGCGTCGAGCACCTTCTCCTGGGCCTGGGTGGCCTGGTCGTACTTCTTCATCCGCTCCAGGCGCTTGCGGCTGTCGGCCCGCAGCTCCCCGAGGGTGTCGAACTCGCTGGCCATCTGGGCGAAGTCGTCGTCCAGCTCGGGCAGTTCGCGGGCGGAGACGGAGGTGACGTCCACCTTGACCTCGGCCTCGCGGCCCGCGGCGGAGCCGCCCTTGAGCTCGGAGGTGAAGGTCGCGGAACCGCCGGCCTCCAGGCCGGTGACGGCCTCGTCGATGCCGTCCAGCAGCTCGCCGGAGCCGATCGTGTAGTCGATGCCCTCGGCGACGCCGTCCTCCAGGACCTCGCCGTCGACCCGGGCCTCCAGGTCGATCTTGACGACGTCGCCCTCGGCGGCGGCGCGCTCGACGGCGGTGGTGGAGGCGAAGCGCTCACGGAGCTGCTCGACCGACTTGTCCACGTCCTCGTCGGTGACCTCGACGGCGTCGACGGTGACCTCGATGCCGGAGTAGTCCGGGATCTCGATGGAGGGGCGGACGTCCACCTCGGCGGTGAACGCGAGGAGCTCGTTGTCCTTGAGCTCGGTGATGTCGACCTCGGGCTGGCCGAGCGGGCTCAGCTCACCCTCCTCGACGGCGTCCTGGTAGAGCTTGGGAAGCGCGTCGTTGACGGCCTCCTCCAGGACCGCGCCCCGGCCGAACCGCTGGTCGATCACCCGGGCGGGGACCTTGCCCTTGCGGAAGCCGGGCACGGTGACCTGCTGGTTGATCTTCTTGTACGCCGCGTCGAGGCTGGGCTTGAGCTCCTCGAAGGGCACCTCGACAGTGAGCCGAACCCGGGTGGGGTTCAGGGTCTCCACGGCGCTCTTCACGGTCGGTCTCCTTGGGGGCTGACTGCTGGGACTTCGTACTTCTTGTGGGGCGCCCCGCACGCAGACACGACACAGACAGGCGCGTCTTTCATAGTACGTGGTCGGGGTGGCCGGATTCGAACCGACGGCCTTCCGCTCCCAAAGCGGACGCGCTACCAAGCTGCGCCACACCCCGTCCGTGCGACACGTAGAGTACATGCCGTACGATGCGGAGCGTGCCGCACGCGGTTCACGGTCGGCCGGTGGCGATCTGTATGATCTGCCTGCCCCGTGAACGACGGCGGCGCTGCGGGCGTAGCTCAATGGTAGAGCCCCAGTCTTCCAAACTGGCTACGCGGGTTCGATTCCCGTCGCCCGCTCCGACGGAGAACGGCCCGGTCCTCGGTGAGGACCGGGCCGTTCCGCGTATCCGGTTTCCGCGCCCGCTCTCCGGGCGCCGCTCAGAAAGTGATCTGGTTGATCGACTCGGCGAGCGAGTCGAGGAAGCGGTTGATCGACGGGGCGATGCCCGTGGAGGCCAGGAAGAAGCCGAAGAGGATCGCGACGAGCGCGGGCCCCGCCTTCAGTGAGCCGCTGCGCATGAGAACGACCATGATGATCGCCAAGAGCAGCACCACAGACAGTGAAATGGCCACAACTGATCACACCCTCGGTCGCAACGCCTCTGCGCCGGCCACGCCGGCCCGGGGACCCTCCACCGCGCCCCCGGCGTGACCATCGTGCCACCAACTGCCGTGTCAGTGGAGGCAGGTGAAGGAACGGCGGGCTCCGGGCGTGTCAGCGGACCGGGTTCGCCGGAGCGCCTCGCGGGGCGCCGGGCCGGTCGGTGCGGCGTGCACCGGTGTTTCGGATCGGATCTTCCGAGAACATTCCCAATTACTTCACCTTTGGAATTGAGTGGCGGCACACCCCGCGCCGGACGGAGAAACCCCCCTGGGGAAAGAGCGGCACACACCAGGGCGAAAAGTCCGATATGGACGGATTGAAGGAGTGGGTCAATGGAACTTAACGGACACTCTCCGGGAGAAGTCACCGACCGCGGACTGCCCGGAAGACACCGGTCGCAATTCCTTTTCCCGCGGGCGGTGAGGCCTTCCCGGATTTACCTCCGGACGGATTCCCACTATGGTGCGGCAGATGTTCCAAGTCGGCCATGAGCGCTCCCCGCTCCCTCCCGCCGGGCCCGACGCGGCCGTACCCTCCGCGCCGTCGGCGCCGTCCGCACCGTCGGCGCCGGGGACCTCCCGGCCCGGGCCGGGAGGCGGAACGGAAGGAGCCGGGCGGCGGGACGCCTTCTTCGATAACGCCAAGTTCCTGGCGATCGCGCTGGTCGTGGTGGGACACGCCTGGCGGCCGGTGGTCGACGACTCGCGGGCGGTGCTGGCGGCCTACAACTTCGTCTACGCCTTCCACATGCCGGCCTTCATCGTCGTCTCCGGCTACTTCTCCCGCGGTTTCGACCTGCGCCCGAGCCGGGTGCGGCGGCTGGTGGCCGGCGTACTGGTGCCGTATCTGATCTTCGAGACCGTCTACAGCCTGTTCAAGCGTGCGGCGGACTCCCCCGAGCACCCCGTGAGCCTGCTCGATCCCTGGTATCTGACCTGGTTCCTGATCGCGCTGTTCGTGTGGCGGCTGACGACGCCCGTCTGGAAGGCGCTGCGCCGGCCCCTGCCGGTGGCCCTGGGCATCGCCCTGCTGGCCTCCGTGTCGCCCGACATCGGCAACGACCTGGACTTCCAGCGGGTGCTGCAGCTCCTGCCGTTCTTCGTCCTCGGCCTCTGTCTGCGCCCCGAGCACTTCGAGCGCGTGAGGCGGCGCGAGGTGCGGCTGCTGAGCGTCCCCGTGGCCGCCGCGGCGCTGGTCTTCGCCTACTGGTCGGGACCCCGGATGAACTTCGCGTGGTTCTACCACAACAGCAGCGGCCAGGAACTCGGCGTGCCCTGGTGGATCGGCATCGCCATGAACCTGGCGATGTTCGCCTGCTCGCTGGTGCTGGCCGTCTGCTTCTTCGCCTGGGTCCCCCGGCGCCACATGTGGTTCACCGCGCTGGGCGCGGGGACGCTGTACGCCTACCTGCTGCACGGCTTCCTGGCGCAGGCCTCGCGGATCTTCGGGTGGTACGACGCTGTCCCGTGGATCACCACGCCGGCCGGCATCGTCGTGCTGACGATCGGCGCCGCGGCCCTGGCGGCGCTGCTGTGCGGCTCGCCGGTGCGGCGGACGTTCCGGTTCGCGGTGGAGCCCAGGGTGGACTGGATCTTCAGACGCGATGCCGCCGAGGAGGCCCGGCAGCGCACCGCCGTCCCGGCCGAGTCCGCCGAGTCCGCCGGGGCGTCCGGGTCGGCCGGAGCGTCCGGCCCGCGCTGACCGTCCGCCCGGGATCTCACCGCTCCGCGGCGCCGTACGGCTCCCGCGGACCCTGCCTGATCTCCCTCAGGACCCTGCGGCTGAGTCCGTCGGCGCCGCGCGTCGTCTCCGGCAGCCGGTAGCGCGGGGCGAGGCGCAGGGTGTGGGCGCAGGCGTGGTCCAGTCCAATCCCGTGCCCGGCGGAGACGAAGACCGGTCTGACGCCGGGCCGGGTGCGCAGCGCGCGGCCCACGGTCTCGGCCGGGGTGGAGCTCCGGTCCAGCAGCGGCGAGGTGTCGCCCCGCCGCGGTCCCGGCTCGGTGTGGTCGAAGACGAAGGGCGACTTGGCGACCCCGAAGCACGGCAGCCCGGTCAGTACGCCCAGATGCACCGCCAGCCCGGCCCGCCGGGGGTGGGCGTAGCCGTAGCCGTCGCAGACCACCAGATCGGGTGATGTGCCGAGCTTCTCCAGCGCGGCCAGTACCGGCGGCAGCTCGCGGAAGGCGAGCAGGCCGGGGATGTACGGGAAGCGGCTGCGGCCGGTGTGGACGGCCTCCTCCAGGACCTCCAGGCTCTCCGCGTCCAGCACCACGGCCGCCGCGACCAGCAGGTCGCCGTCCTCGTCGTAGGTGACGTCGACCCCGGCGATCCGGCGCGCCTGCCCCGGCGCCGGTCCCGGGCCCACCGGGTCGGCCGCGGCCCGGATGCGCTCCTGCTCGGCCACCGCCTCCGCCTCGGTGACCGGCCACCGCGGCCCGCCGGTCGTGCCGGTCGTGCCGGGCATGCCGACCGCGCCCCCCATGCCGTCAGTCACGGCGGATCAGCAGCAGGGCCCGGTCGTCGTTGACGTCGCGGGCGACGGCCTCGATCAGATGCCAGGCGGCCCCCTCGAAGCCCGCGACGACATAGCGGTCGGCCTCTCCCGTCAGCCGGTCGATGCCCTCGGTCAGCTCCCTCTCGGCGGTCTCCACCAGACCGTCGGTGAAGAGCATCAGGACGTCGCCGGGGCGCAGGCTGCCCTTGACCGGGTCGAACCGGGCGCCGTCGTAGACACCCAGGAGCGGTCCGTCGGCGTTCTTCTCCTCCCAGCGGCCGCTGCCGGCGTTGAGCTGGAGGGCCGGCACATGGCCCGCGGAGAACAGCTCGTAGTCGCCGCTGTCGAGGTCGAGGACGAGGTGGACGGAGGTCGCGAAGCCCTCCTGCCAGTCCTGGCGCAGCAGGTAGTCGTTGGCGGCCGGGAGGAAGGCGTGCGGGGGCAGGGAGCCCAGCAGTCCGCCGAAGGCGCCGGACAGCAGCAGCGCGCGGGAGCCCGCGTCCATGCCCTTGCCGGAGACGTCGGTGAGGACGGCCTCCAGGGTGCGGCGGTCGGGCCCGGTGAGGGTGGCGACGACGAAGTCGCCGGAGAAGGACTGCCCGCCCGCCGGGCGCAGCGCCATCTCCCGGTGCCAGCCCGCGGGCAGCATCGGCAGCTTGCTCTGGACGCGGATGCGTTCGCGCAGGTCGAACAGCATGGTGTTGCCGCGCCGCCAGGGGACGCCGACCCGGCTGCGGAACTGGGCGATCAGCAGCCCGGAGAGCCCGACCGCGCCCACCACCAGGACCGTCCCCGGTGTGACGCGGCCGGGCCCGGCCGTGTACGGGCCGAGCACGGTGGCCTCCACGATCAGGGCGCCGGCCGCGGCGGCGTACAGGACCAGCAGGCTGGCCGGGCGCAGCAGCAGGCCGCCCGCGATGACCGGCAGCACCAGGGCCTCGGGCGCGAACCACAGCGGCTCGGCGGCGGTGGCGTAGGCGAGGGCGGGGACGGTGGCGAGCAGGGCGGCGAAGGCGATCCAGTCGGACCCCTCGCCGCGGAAGTAGTCGACGGCGGAGCGGCGCAGGACGGTGCGGGCCCGGTGGACGGCCTTGCGGGCCTGGTACAACCGGGGCGCGGGGAGGGTCTTGCCCGTGCGACCTGCCATGTCAGGGACCTTATCCACCCGTTCGGGGGTCCGTCGATTCCCGATATGGGGTGACCTGAAACGGTGTTCGATAACCAGTCGCCCGGCTCACGCCTCCCTGATAGGGATGGGCGCATGACGAGTACGGATATGCGGACGCTGAGCCCCGGGGAATGGGACGACTGGTACGGCAAGCTCGAACTCGCCTTCGGGGAGTCCGAGCCGCCGGAGGCCCGGGCGCTGTGGCGGGAGCTGACGGAGTTCGAGCGGTCGATCGCCGTCCGGGACGGGGAGGAGATCGTCGGTACGGCCGGCACGCTCTCCTTCCGCATGTCGGTTCCCGGTGGCGCGATCGTGCCCACCGGCGGGCTGTCGATGGTCAGCGTGGCCGCCACGCACCGGCGGCGCGGCATCCTGACCGCCATGATGCGGCGGCAGTTGGACGACGTACGGGCGGCCGGGGAGCCGCTGGCGGTGCTGACCGCCTCGGAGCCGGCGATCTACGGGCGCTTCGGGTACGGCGTCGCCGCCCGCCACCTGCGCGCGCGGATCGACACGGCCCGGGTGCGCCTGGCGGTGCCGCCGGGTGCGGACGGGATCCGGCTGCGGAACGCCGACCCGGCCGGGTCGTTGGAGGAGTGCGAGAAGCTGTACGCCCGCCTGGTGCCTTCCCGGCCCGGCATGCTGGAGCGGCGCCCGGGCTGGGAGCGGCAGGGGGTGCTGGACCCCGAGGGCTGGCGGGCGGGCGCGTCGGCGCTGCGCTGCGTGCTGGCCGAGGCGGACGGCGAGTTGCGCGGATACGCCCGCTACGCCGTCAAGCCGGAGTGGGACGCGGCCGGGCCGAGGGGCACGGTGGTGGTGCACGATCTGGAGGCGCCGGACCCGGCGGCGTACGCGGCGCTGTGGCGCTTCCTGTTCGGGATCGACCTGACCTCGGCGGTGGAGGCGAGGTCCCGTCCGGTGGACGATCCGCTGCTCCACCTGGTCAGTGACGTCCGGCGGTGCGAGCTCGGTCTGCGCGACCTGCTGCACCTGCGTCCGGTGGAGGTGGGCGCGGCGCTGGCGGCCCGCCGCTACGCGGCGCCGGTGGACGTGGTGCTGGAGGTGGAGGACTCCTTCTGCCCCTGGAACACGGGGCGCTGGCGGCTGACCGGCGACGTCTCGGGCGCGTCCTGCGAGCGCACCGGTGACGCGGCCGAACTGGCGCTGGGCGCGAGGGAGTTGGGCGAGATCTATCTGGGCGGTACGTCCCTGGCCGCGCTGGCGGGCGCCGGACGGGTGCGGGAGCTGCGTCCCGGGGCGCTGGCCGGGGCCGCGACCGCGTTCTCCTGGCCCGTCGCTCCGTGGCTGCCGCACGGCTTCTGACGGCTCGGGCACACCGGTGGGCCCGGTGGGGCGGTCCGCCGGGGCGGGCCCGGCGGCGGGTCAGGGCTTCTGGCAGCCGGGGCACCAGAACAGGTTGCGGGCGGCGAGCGGGGCGGTGCGGATCTCCTCGCCGCAGATGTGGCAGGGCATCCCGGCCCGGCGGTAGACGTACACCTCGCCGCCGTGGTCGTCCACGCGCGGCGGGCGGCCCATGGCCTCGGGGGTGTGCTCGGGCCGTACGGTGTCGATGCGGTTGTTCCGTACGCCCTCGCGCATCAGCCCGGCCAGGTCCGCCCAGACCGCCTCCCATTCGGCCCGGGTGAGGTCCCTGCCCGCCCGGTAGGGGTCGATGTTGTGCCGGAAGAGGACCTCGGCGCGGTAGACGTTGCCGACGCCCGCGACGACCTTCTGGTCCATCAGCAGCGCGGCGACCGTGGTGCGGCTGCGGGAGATCCGCGCCCAGGCCCGCCCGGGGTCGGCGTCGGGGCGCAGCGGGTCGGGACCCAGGCGGCCGGTGACCGCGTCCTTCTCGGCTCCGGTGAGCAGTTCGCAGGTGCTGGGGCCGCGCAGGTCCGCGTGGGCCAGGGGCGCCTCGGCGGTGGCCAGGCGCAGGCGTATCTGCCCGACGGGGGCGGGGGGCGCTCCCCCGCCGAGGGCGAAGGAGCCGTACAGGCCCAGGTGGATGTGGATCCACTCGCCGCCTGCCTCCCCCTCGAAACGCGGGAAGCCGAGGAAGAGGTGCTTGCCGTGGGCGTCGGCGCCGCCCATCGTCCGGCCGTCGACGAGGGCGGCCCCGCCTTCGAACCGGCCCTGGGGGCTGGAGGCGTGGACGGGCCGGCCGCCGAACCTCTCGTCGAGGTCGGCGGCCAGCCGGTGGATGGTGTGGCCTTCCGGCACGGGTGCGGTTCAGTCCTCGCGGGTTCAGTCCTGCTGGGGGTGGTGGGCGGGGACGGGCGGGAGGTTCCCGGTCCGCTCGTACGACGAGAGCATGTCGATACGGCGGATGTGCCGCTCGTCGCCGGAGAACGGGGTGTCGAGGAAGGCCCGCACGAAGGAGACGGCCTCGTCGGTGGTGTGCATCCGGGCGCCGACGCTGATCACGTTGGCGTCGTTGTGCTCCCGGCCCAGCCTGGCGGTCTCCACGCTCCACGCCAGCGCGGCCCGCACCCCCTTGACCTTGTTGGCGGCGATGGCCTCGCCGTTGCCCGAGCCGCCGATGACGATGCCCAGGGAGTCCTCGTCGTCGGCCGTCTGCTCCGCGGCGCGCAGGCAGAAGGGCGGGTAGTCGTCAGCCGCGTCGTAGATGTGGGGGCCGCAGTCGACGGGCTCGTGCCCGGCCTCCTTCAGCCACTGGACGAGGTGGTTCTTCAGTTCGTAGCCGGCATGGTCGGAGCCGAGGTACACGCGCATGGGACGGAAGTCTATTCAGGGCCGGCTCAGGACTTGCGCCCGACCAGCTTCCAGGCCGTGGGGAGGGCTCCCATGGCCAGGGCCGCCTTGAGCGCGTCGCCGATCAGGAAGGGCACCAGACCGGCCGCGACGGCCTGGCCGATGGACATGCCGGTGGCCAGCGCCAGGTAGGGGACGCCGACGGCGTAGATGATCGCGGTGCCCACGGCCATGGTCCCGGCGGTGCGCAGTGCGCCGCGGTCACCTCCGCGGCGGGCCAGGGCGCCGACGGCGACGGCGGCCAGCAGCATGCCGACGATGTACCCGAAGGAGGGCATCGCGGCGCCGGAGGCGCCCTCGGCGAACCACGGCATCCCGGCCACGCCCGCGGCGGCGTACAGGCCCATGGAGGCCAGGGCGCGGCGGGGTCCCAGGCCGGCGCCGAGCAGCAGGGCGGCGAAGGTCTGGCCGGTGACGGGGACGGGCGAGCCCGGCACGGGGACCGCGAGCTGCGCGGCCAGCCCGGTGAGCGCGGCGCCGCCGAGGACCAGCGCCACGTCGCGCAGGCGGGCGCGGGCGGCGGTGGAGGCGGGCAGGACGTCGGCGAGGACGGCGCCCGGGCGGACGGTGGCTGTGGTGGTGGCAGAGGTGCTCATCACGGCTCCGGTCTCGTGAGGACTTCGGGGGACGCCCCGACGTTAACCGACGTTAGCGCCGAAGCCCCCGTGAGATTGGCGACAAAGAAGGGCAGGTCCAGCTTGTGGGGGGCGACTGGAGGGCGCCTGGAGCGGCGCGTGCCGACGGCCGGCGCCGGCGGCCGGCGCACGGAGCGGCCAGGGTGTCCGCATATCGGACAGTGGGGCGGGGGACGTTGCCGCGGACCGGGTCGGACGCCCACACTGGCCGAGTGCGGAGTCAAGTGTTCCGCTTTCCTTCCCCTCCCCGATCCCCTGGACGGCACCTTCCCCATGTCCGGCACGCCCGATGCGAAGACCACCGCCTCCCCCCGCCGGGAGGCGGACGGCACCGAGCACTCAGCCCTCTCCCACGGTCTCAAGCAGCGCCATCTGTCGATGATCGCCCTCGGCGGCGTGATCGGCGCCGGCCTCTTCGTCGGCTCCGGTGCGGGCATCGCCGCCGCGGGCCCGTCCATCGTCCTGGCCTACGCCGCCTCCGGACTGCTGGTGATGCTGGTGATGCGGATGCTCGGCGAGATGTCCGCCGCCCACCCCGCCTCCGGTTCCTTCTCCGTGCACGCCGAGCGCGCGATCGGCCCGTGGGCCGGCTTCACCGCCGGGTGGATCTTCTGGGTGCTGCTGTGCGTGGCCGTCGCCGTGGAGGCGCTGGGCGCGGCGACGATCATGACGGGCTGGCTTCCGGGTACCCCGCAGTGGCTGTGGGTGGCCGTCTTCATGGCGGTGTTCACCGGCAGCAACCTGCTGGCCGTGCGGAACTTCGGCGAGTACGAGTTCTGGTTCGCCGCGCTGAAGGTCGCCGCGATCGTCCTGTTCATCGTCCTGGGCCTCGTGGCCGCCTCGGGCCTGCTGCCCTCCACCCCCTCCCCCGGTCTGGGCAACCTCACCGGGCAGGGCGGCTTCCTGCCCAACGGCGTGGAGGGCCTGGTCGTCGGCCTGCTGGCCTCGGTCTTCGCCTACGGCGGGCTGGAGACGGTGACCATCGCCGCGGCCGAGTCGAAGGACCCGGTGCGGGGTGTGGCCAGGGCCGTGCGCACGGCGATGTGGCGCATCGCCGTCTTCTACGTCGGCTCGATCGCGGTGATCGTCACGCTGATCCCCTGGGACGACGAGTCGGTGCTCTCCGGCCCGTACGCCGCCGTGCTGGACCACATCGGCGTCCCGGCCGCCGCCGAGGTCATGAACGTGGTGGTGCTGGTCGCCCTGCTGTCGGCCATGAACGCCAACGTCTACGGCGCCTCGCGGATGGCGTACTCGCTGGTCGCCCGGGGCGAGGGCCCGGCCTTCCTGGGACGGGTCGGCGGCGGGGTGCCGCGCCGGACGGTGCTGGCCTCGGCCGCCTTCGGGTTCTTCGCCGTGCTGCTGAGCTTCTGGTGGCCCGACACCGTCTTCGCCTGGCTGCTGAACATGGTCGGCGCCGCCGTGCTGGTGGTGTGGGGCTTCATCGCCGTCTCCCAGCTGATCACCCGCCGCAGGCTGGAGCGCGAGGCGCCGGAGCGGCTGGTGGTGCGCATGTGGCTGTTCCCCGCGCTGACCTGGCTGTCGCTGGCGGGGGTGGCCGCGGTGCTGCTGCTGATGCTGCGCGAGGGCGACACCCGCACCCAGCTCGCCTTCACCGCCGGGCTCACCCTGGCCCTGTCGGCGGCCGGGCTGGTGCGGCAGCGGCGGGCCGCGGCGAGGGCGGCCGCCCGGGCGGCGCGCGAGCGGTAGCCGCCGCGCCTGCGTACGCTCCGGCGCGCGCTGTTGCCCCGCGCGCTGTTGTCCGCAGCGCCGGGCCCGCCGCTGCCGTACGTGCCGCCCGCCGCCCGCGCGGTCGTCTTCTCAGCCTTCGCGTGCCACGGGCGGCGGGCGGCACGGAAGGTCCCCGCCCATGGACGGGGACCGGGGGCGCGGGGACGGGGACCGGGGGCGGGGACCGGCGGCTCAGTCGAACTTCGGGTCCTCCGTGCGGGTCCGCTTCAGCTCGAAGAAGCCGGGAGTGGAGGCCACCATCAGCGTGCCGTCCCACAGCCGGGCCGCCGCCTCGCCCTTGGGCGCCGGGGTGACGACCGGGCCGAAGAAGGCCGTCTGCTTTCCGTCCGCACCCGGTACGGCGATCACCGGGGTGCCGACCTCCTGGCCCACCAGACCGATGCCCTCCTCGTGCGAGGCGCGCAGCCGCTCGTCGTGGACGTCCGTGTCGGCCGCGTCCGCCAGCTCCCCGGGAAGGCCGGCCTCCTTCAGCGCGTCCACGATCGTGGCGCGCTCGTTGGGCAGGCCCCGGTTGTGGAAGCGGGTGCCCATGGCGGTGTAGAGCGGGCCGAGCACCTCGGGGCCGTGCTTCTGCTCGGCGGCGGTCAGCACGCGCACCGGGCCCCAGCCGGCCTCGATCAGATCGACGTACTGCCGCGGCAGCTCGTCCAGCCGGTTCTCGTTGAGCACCGACAGGCTCATCACGTGCCAGCGCACCTCGACCGGGCGGACCTTCTCCACCTCCAGCATCCAGCGGGAGGTCATCCAGGCCCACGGGCAGATGGGGTCGAACCAGAAGTCGGCCGGGGTCCTGCTCGCGGTCTCGGACGTCTCGGGCATGCGGGTCTCCTCGTCGGACGGATCGTGCGGGTCTTCTTGTCGCGGACACGCGCCACGGACGGCGGCCGTCGCGCGGACGGCCGCCGGGGTGCCTGGTGGGAACGCCCGGGGGCCGCGCGGTGATTCCCGGCCCGGGCCCGCACCGCACAACCCGCACCGCACGGCCCGCACCGGCTGCCCGTCCGACCGGCCGGTCGACCGGCTGCGCACCGGCGCACGGCCGCATGAAATCCTGGCCCTTCGTTGTCGAGACGCGAGACGAGGGAGTCACGCCGTGCCCGGTGAGAATCTGACCCGTGACGAGGCCCGGGAGCGCGCCCGGCTGCTGACCGTGGACGGGTACGACGTCGCGCTCGACCTGTGCTCCGCGGTCGGGCCCCACCCCGGGGACGGCCCGCGCACCTTCCGCTCCACCACCACCATCCGCTTCCGCTGCGCCGAGCCGGGCGCCTCGACCTTCGCCGACCTGCTGGCCCCGGCGGTCGCCTCGGTGACGCTCAACGGCCGCGAGCTGAACGTGGACGAGGTGTTCGACGGCACGCGCGTCGCGCTGGACTCCCTGGAGGCCGAGAACACCCTGACCGTGGACGCCTGGTGCGCGTACAGCCGCACCGGCGAGGGGATGCACCACTTCCTCGACCCCGAGGACGGGGAGACCTACCTCTACACCCAGTACGAACCGGCCGACGCCCGCCGGGTGTTCGCGAACTTCGAGCAGCCCGACCTCAAGGCGCCCTTCGCCTTCACCGTGACCGCCCCCGCGCGGTGGACGGTGCTGAGCAACGGCGCGCGCACCGGTGAGCCGGAGCCGGCCGGGGACGGCGCGGCCGTCTGGCGCTTCGAGGTGACGAAGCCGATCTCGACGTACATCACCACCGTCGTGGCCGGCCCCTACCACCACGTCACCGACGTCTACCGGCGCGAGCTGCCCGGCGGCGGCGAACTGGTGATCCCGCTGGGCGCGCTGTGCCGCAGGGGGCTGGCCCGCCACTTCGACGCCGACGAGATCTTCACCGTCACCAAGCAGGGCCTGGACTTCTTCCACGACCACTTCGACTACCCGTACCCGTTCGGCAAGTACGACCAGGCGTTCGTGCCCGAGTACAACCTCGGCGCGATGGAGAACCCGGGCTGTGTGACCTTCCGCGAGGAGTTCGTCTTCCGCGGCAAGGTGACCGACGCCTCCTACGAGGGGCGGGCCAACGTCATCCTGCACGAGATGGCGCACATGTGGTTCGGCGACCTGGTCACCATGGAGTGGTGGGACGACCTGTGGCTCAAGGAGTCCTTCGCCGACTTCATGGGCTCCTTCTCGATGGTGGAGGCCACCCGCTTCACCGACGGCTGGATCACCTTCGCCAACCGCCGCAAGTCCTGGGCGTACCGCGCCGACCAGCTGCCCTCCACCCACCCGATCACCGCCGACATCCGGGATCTGGAGGACGCCAAGCTCAACTTCGACGGCATCACCTACGCCAAGGGCGCCTCCGTCCTCAAGCAGCTGGTGGCGTATGTGGGGCGTGACGCCTTCCTGGAGGGCGCGCGGCGGTACTTCAAGCGCCATGAGTGGGGCAACACGCGGCTGGAGCACCTGCTGTCGGTGCTGGAGGAGACCTCCGGGCGCGACATGGGCGAGTGGGCGCGCGCCTGGCTGCAGACGGCCGGGGTCAACTCCCTCACTCCGCAGGCCACTTACGACTCCGCGGGCCGGATCACCGAGCTGGCGGTCGTCCAGGAGGCGGCCGAGGAGTATCCGGTGCTGCGCCCGCACCGGGTGGCGGTCGGCCTGTACCGGCGGCGGACCGCGGGGGGCGCGCTGGAGCGCTACGCCCGCGCGGAGGTGGACGTCACCGGCGTGCGGACGGTCGTGGAGGAGCTGGCGGGCGCCGAGCGCCCCGAGCTGATCCTCGTCAACGACGACGATCTGACGTACTGCAAGGTCCGCCTCGACGAGGCGTCCCTGGACACCCTCCGCTCCCACCTGGGCTCGGTCACCGACAACCTGGCCCGCGCGCTGTGCTGGTCGGCCCTGTGGAACCTCACGCGCGACGCGCTGATGCCCGCCCGCGACTTCCTCGACCTGGTGCTGCGCTTCGGCGGCCGGGAGTCCGACATCGGCGTGGTGCAGATGCTGCACGCCTGGGCGCGCGCCGCCCTGGTGCACTACGTCGCGCCCGAGTGGCGCGAGGAGGGCGCGCGGCTGCTCGCCCAGGGCGCGCTGCGGCATCTGCGGCAGGCGGAGCCGGGCGGCGACCACCAGCTCGCGTGGGCGCGGTTCTTCGCCGCCGTCGCGCACGACGAGCACGACCTCCAGGTGCTGGACAGGATGCTGGAGGGCACGGGCCGGATCGACGGGCTGGAGGTCGACCAGGAGCTGCGCTGGACCTTCCTGGAGACGCTGGCCTCCCAGGGGCTGGCCGACGAGGGGCGGCTGGCGGCCGAGCTGGTCCGCGACGACACCGCCTCCGGCAAGCGGCACCAGGTGCGCTGTCTGGCCGCGCGGCCGTCGGCCGAGGTCAAGGCGCGGGCGTGGACGGACGTGGTGGACTGCGACCGCCTGTCCAACGCGCTGGTGGAGGCGACCATCTCCGGCTTCGACCAGCCGGGGCAGCGGGAGCTGCTGGCGCCGTACGCGCCGCGGTACTTCGAGGTGATCGAACGGGTGTGGGCCGAGCGCTCCATCGAGATCGGCATGTCGGTCGTGCGCGGCCTGTTCCCGGCGCTCCAGGACGACCAGGACGTGCTGGAGCGGACGGACGCCTGGCTGGCCGCGCACGAGGGGGCCGCTCCCGCGCTGCGGCGCCTGGTGCTGGAGGCCCGCGACGACACGGCGCGGGCGCTGCGGGCGCAGCGCCGCGACGCGGCCGCCCATGCGGCGGGGAGCTGATCGGCGCTCGAACGCCCGTACTTTAGGACGGGTGTGTCCGCGTTCGTCGACGGGTGTGTAACAGAGGTTGGCGGGCGGAACGCGGGCGGGAATCGCGGGGACATGAGCCATGAGACCCCCGTGTCCCCCCGCCCCGTCCGCCGTCTGTCGCACGTACGCCGACGGGTGGTGACGGCCCGCACGCTGCGCGAGCACGGCGTGTCGGCCGCCGCCGCCGGTGAGCGCTGCCGACCGGGCGGGCCCTGGCGGATGCCGCTGCCCGGTGTCTATCTGCTGCACCCCGGGCCGCCGACCGGCGAGGAGCGGCTGCACGCGGTGCTGCTGTACGCGGCGGGGGCGGACCGCGTGCCGGGGCAGATCTCCCCCGGTTCCGCCGGTTCCCCCGGTTCCGCCGGCCGCCCCGCCGTCCGCGAGACGCCGGCTGCGGTGATCACCGGGCCCGCCGCGCTCGCCCTGCACGGCTTCTCCTCCACGCCCCCGTTGTCCGCCCTGGAGCACATCGACGTACTGGTGCCGCACACCCGGCGGCTGCGCCCGGCCGGGTGCGCCCGCGTGGTGCGCACCCGCCACCTCCCCGTACCCGAGGAGATCACCGGCCTGCCCGTGGCCCCGGTGCCCCGCGCACTGGCCGACACCGCAGCCCGGACCGGCGACGCGGTGGCGGTGTGCCGGATGCTGACCGAGGCGGTGCGCGGCGGCCACTGCGAGGCGCGGGCCGTCGTCCGCGAGCTGGCGCGGGCCCGGCTGCTGGGCCGCCCGCATCTGGCGGACGCCGTGGACGCGCTGCTGGCCGAGAGCCGGTCGGTGGCCGAGAGTCTGCTGTACGGCCTGGTCCGCGCCCACGGTCTGCCCGAGCCCTGCTGGAACGTCGACCTCCGGCTGCCCGGCGGCCCTCACCTCGGCGGGGTGGACGCCTACTGGCCGGAGCAGGCCGTGGCCGTCGAGATCGATCTCCGCGACGGCACGGAGGCGCGGGGCGGCGCAGGTGCGCGGGGCGGCACACGCCCGCCGGCGTACGCCCGCAAGCGCGAGCGGCTGCGGGGGCAGGGCGTCACGGTCGTCCACGTCACCGCGGCCGCGCTCCGCGACCGCCCCGCGCGGCAGGCCGCCGTGGTCCGCACCGCCCTGGTGACCGCGCCGGAGCGCGGGCCGGTCCCGTACGTGGAGGTCCTGCCGCGGTGAGCACCGGTCCTCAGGCGCCGGAAGCCTCCCGCCCCTCCCCCTCCCGGGACACCGCGGCCCGGGAGGCGGGGGCGGCCGGGGAGTCCTCGCGGTGGAGGAAGGTGTCGAGCAGGTCGCCGACGGGGTGGTCCGCCTCCGAGGGGTGGCGCAGGGCGACGGTGGGGTCGACGGTGTAGCGGTTGCGCCTGCCGACCCGGGTGCGGCTGAGGTATCCGGCGGCCTCCAGGTCGGCGACGATCGCCTGGGTCGCGCGCTCGGTGATGCCGATGGACGCCGCGACGTCCCGCAGCCGGACCTCGGGGTCGCGGGCGATGTGCAGGAGCACGCGGGCGTGGTTGGTGAGGAAGGTCCACCGGTCGCCGCGGGAGGGGGAGACGGTCATGCCTCCATCGTACGATCCACGCTTCGCATGTCACCCATGGAAGGACGCTCCAGGATTAGCGAAAAACTTTTCACGTAATCATTGACGCGGTTCTCTTTTCGGGTGACTCTTGGGCATATGACCGTTTCAGCGCAGGAAGGCGGATCCGCCGTGACCGCGCCGCACCTCCCGCCCCGACCGATCGCCGCCGTCCTCACCGACCGTCTCGACGACATCGCCGTCGCCGACGCCGCCGTGCGTCTGGCCGGGATCCACCGGGCGCCCCTGCTGCTGGTGGCCGTACTGCCCGCACACGTGGACGACCGGGCCGCCGGGCGGGCGGGCGCCGCCGTCCTGGCCAGGGTGCTGCCCCGCCTCGGACGGGCCGGCCTGGGCCACATACCCACCGCTCACCGTCTGCCGCCGCGCCACGGCACGCGGCTGCGGACCGCCGCCGGTGTGGTCGCCCTGGCCCGCCGGAACCGCTGCGACGCGGTGGTAGCCGCCCGTACCGGCCCCGCCGGAGTCGACGCCGCCGCACTGCGGGAGGCCGCCGCCCTCCACGGCGGCCCGCCGGTGCACACGGCGGGCCGCGCGCCCTGGGCCCCCCTGCGCGGCACCGCGCCGACCCCGCCGGCCCCGCCGACCCGGTCGAACCCGCCGACGACGGAAGGAACCCGATCCCGTTGAACGACCCGTCACTGGCCGTCCCCCTGTGGGTGTGGGCCGCCCTGACCCTGGGCATCGCCGCGATGCTCGCCGTCGACCTGCTCGCCCACCGCGACAACCATGTGATCGGCTTCCGTGAGGCGGCCGTCTGGAGTGCGGTGTGGATCGCCGCCGGCCTGGGCTTCGGCCTCGTGCTGTGGGCCTGGCAGGGCAGCGACACCGCCGGCACCTACTACGCGGGCTACCTGATCGAGAAGGCCCTCTCGATCGACAACGTCTTCGTCTTCGCCCTGGTCTTCTCGTTCTTCGCCGTTCCCGAGGCCTACCAGCACAAGATCCTCTTCTGGGGCGTGATCGGCGCGCTCGCCGCCCGGCTGGTGTTCATCTTCGTCGGGGCCGAACTGCTCCAGGTCTTCTTCTGGACCGCCTACCTCTTCGGCGCGTTCCTGATCTGGACCGGCTGGAAGATGGCCTTCTCGCACGACGAGGAGGTCCACCCGAACCGCAACCCGCTCGTGCGGCTGGTGAGGAAGGTCGTCCCGACCGACTCCCGGTACCACGGCGACCGCTTCTTCGTCCGGATCGACGGGCGCCGGGTGGCCACCCTGCTGTTCGTCGCGCTCGTCGCGATCGAGGCCACCGACCTGATCTTCGCCATCGACTCGGTCGCCGCCGTCCTGGCCATCACCACCGACACCTTCCTGGTGTGGACGGCCAACGCCTTCGCCGTCCTCGGCCTGCGCAGCCTGTACTTCTGCCTGTCCGGGCTGCTGCGGCGCTTCACCTACCTCCACTACGGGCTGGCGTTCCTGCTCGTCTTCGCCGGCATCAAGCTGATCCTGTCCGAGACCCCCGTCGGCAAGCTCCCCATCCCCGTCACCCTCGGGGTCATCGCCGCCGCCATCGCCGTCTCGATCGGCTGGTCCCTGGCGGCCACCCGCTCCGGGGACACCGACGGCGACGGAAACGGGGACGGCGACGGGGAAGGTGACAGGGGAGGCGACGGGGGGAGCGCGGAAACATCCGGCGAGACCGCCGCGCCGCGCGGCGCCGCGTCCGGCTGAGAGACCCCAGAACCCCCGGATACACCGGGAAGGGGGCGGTGCCCGCGCCTCCAGTGCGCGGGCACCGCCCCCTTCGTGGCTCCCGGATCGGCTCCCGGAGCGGCTCCCGGAACGTCAGACGGCCGCCGCCGCGTCCGCCGCCCGCGCCTTCAGCGCCCGCTCGACCCCCGCGCGCGACTCGGTCACCAGGCGGCGCAGGGCCGCGCTGGGCTCGGCCGACTCCAGCCAGGCGTCCGTGGCCCGCAGCGTCTCCTCGGACACCTGCAGGGTCGGGTAGAGGCCGACCGCGATCTGCTGGGCCATCTCGTGGCTGCGCGACTCCCACACGTCCTTGAGCACGTCGAAGTACTTCGCGGTGTACGGGGCGAGCAGCTCGCGCTGGTCGGTCTGGACGAAACCGCCGATGACCGACTCCTGCATGGCGTTGGGCAGCTTGTCGGACTCCACGACCGAGGCCCACGCCTGCGCCTTGGCCTCCTGCGTCGGCCGGGCCGCCCGCGCCGCCGCCGCGTGCCGCTCGCCGGCCGAGGTGCGGTCGCGCTCCAGCTCGGCCTCGATGGCGGCCTCGTCCGCGCGCCCGGTGGCCGCGAGGCGGTGGAGCAGTGCCCAGCGCAGCTCGGTGTCCACCGTCAGGCCCTCGATCTCCTGGCCGCCGTCCAGCAGTCCGGCGACCAGGCCGAGCTGCTCGTCGGTGCGGGCGGTGTCGGCCAGCGCCCGCGCCCAGGCGAGCTGGTGGTCGCTGCCGGGCCCGGCCGTGCGCAGCCGCTCCAGCGCGGCCTCGGACCAGCGCAGCAGCCCGGCCTCGCGCCAGCTCGGGGCGGCGTACAGGTCCAGGGCCAGCTTGACCTGCCGCTGGAGGGACTGGACGACGCCGATGTCGGACTCCTTGCCGATGCCGGAGAGCACCAGCTCCAGGTAGTCGCGGGCGGCCAGCTCGCCGTCGCGGGTCATGTCCCAGGCCGAGGCCCAGCACAGGGCGCGCGGCAGCGACTCGGCGAAGTCGCCCAGGTGGCCGGTGACGGTGGCCAGGGACGCCTCGTCGAGCCGGACCTTGGCGTAGGACAGGTCGTCGTCGTTGAGCAGGACCACCGCCGGGCGGCGGGTGCCGGCCAGTTCGGGCACCTCGGTGCGCTCGCCGTCCACGTCCAGCTCGACCCGGCCGGTGCGCACCAGCTTCCCGTCCTCCAGCTCGTAGGAGCCGACGGCGATGCGGTGCGGACGCAGCAGCGGCTCGCCCTTGGCGCCCGCCGGCAGGGCCGGGGCCTCCTGGCGCACGGCGAAGGAGGTGATGACGCCGCCTTCGTCCACCTCGATCTCCGGGCGCAGGACGTTGATGCCGGCCGTCTCCAGCCACGCCTTCGACCAGATCTTCAGATCCCGGCCGGAGGTCTCCTCCAGGGCGGTGAGCAGGTCGGTCAGACGGGTGTTGCCCCAGGCGTGCCGCTTGAAGTACGTCTGCACGCCGCGGAAGAAGGCGTCCTGGCCGACGTAGGCCACCAGCTGCTTGAGGACGGAGGCGCCCTTGGCGTAGGTGATGCCGTCGAAGTTGACCAGGACGTCGTCCAGGTCGCGGATCTCGGCCATGATCGGGTGCGTGGAGGGGAGCTGGTCCTGGCGGTAGGCCCAGGTCTTCATGGAGTTGGCGAAGGTCGTCCACGCGTGCGGCCAGCGGCTGCCGGGGGCGGCGGCCTGGCAGGCGATGGAGGTGTAGGTGGCGAACGACTCGTTCAGCCACAGGTCGTTCCACCACTCCATGGTGACCAGGTCGCCGAACCACATGTGGGCCAGCTCGTGCAGGATCGTCTCGGCCCGCACCTCGTAGGCGGCGTCCGTCACCTTGGAGCGGAAGACGTACTGGTCGCGGATGGTGACGGCGCCCGCGTTCTCCATCGCGCCCGCGTTGAACTCGGGGACGAAGAGCTGGTCGTACTTGGCGAAGGGGTAGGGGTGGTCGAACTTCTCCTCGAACCAGTCGAAGCCCTGGCGGGTGACCTCGAAGATCGCGTCCGCGTCCAGGTGCTCGGCCAGTGAGGGGCGGCAGTAGACGCCCAGCGGGACGCTGCGGCCCTCGCCGTCCTCCCAGCTGCTGTGCACCGAGTGGTACGGGCCGGCGATCAGCGCGGTGATGTAGGAGGAGATGCGCGGGGTCGGCTCGAAGCGCCAGACGTTCCCGCCCTGCCCTCCGTCCTTCGGGGTGGGCGAGTTGGAGATCACCGTCCAGCCCTCGGGGGCGGTGACGGTGAAGGCGAAGGACGCCTTCAGGTCGGGCTGCTCGAAGCAGGCGAAGACGCGGCGGGCGTCGGGCACCTCGAACTGCGTGTAGAGGTACGCCTGGTCGTCGACGGGGTCGACGAAGCGGTGCAGGCCCTCGCCGGTGTTGGTGTAGGCGCAGTCGGCGACCACGCGCAGCTCGTTGCGTCCGGCGGCCAGGCCGGGCAGGGCGATGCGCGAGTCGGCGAAGGCCTCGGCGGGGTCGAGGGACTCGCCGTTGAGGACGATCTCGTGCACGGCCGGGGCCACCAGGTCGATGAAGCTCTCCCGGGCCTCGCGCGCGTCGAACCTCACCGTGGTGGCCGAGCGGAAGGTTCCTCCCTCCTGCGCGCCGGAGAGGTCGAGCTCGATCTCGTAGGAGTCCACCTCGAGCAGACGGGCCCGCTCCCGCGCCTCTTCGCGCGTGAGGTTCGTACCAGGCACCTGCGTCATCTCCTTCGTATGGCCGGGTTCTCGGGTTTCCGGCCATCCTCGCACGCCCGCTCCGGGGAACGTGGTGGCCTTTTCCCGCCGGTACCTGCGGCGATGTGCCGTGACGGCGGGGACACCGGCGGAGCGCCGCACCCTCCACGAGGGCGCTCGGCCGAAAATCGTCAACCTCAAGTTGACGGAATCGGATCGTCAACCTAAGGTTGACACATGGAGAATCCGACGCCCGTCACGGGCACCGTCCGCCTCGACGACCTGATCGAGGGCATCAAGCAGACCGAGTCCGACGTCCTGCGGCAGCTGTCCACCGCGGTCCTCACCGCGGAGCACCTCGGCGAGGTGGCCGACCACCTGATCGGCCACTTCGTGGACCAGGCCCGGCGCTCGGGCGCCTCCTGGACCGACATCGGCCGGAGCATGGGCATCACCAAGCAGGCCGCCCAGAAGCGCTTCGTCCCCAAGGGCTCCGCACCGGACCTGGACCCTTCCCAGGGGTTCGGCCGGTTCACCCCCCGCGCCCGGAACGCCGTGGTGGCGGCGCAGAACGAGGCCCGGGCGGCGGGCCACGGCGAGATCCGGCCCGAGCACCTTGCCCTGGGCCTGCTGAGCGAGCCGGACGGGCTCGGCGCGAAGGCCGTCACCGCACAGGGCCTGACGGCGGAGGCGGTCCGGGAGGCCCTCACCGCGGCGCTCCCGCCCGCGGCCGGCGAGGCGCCCGAACTCGTCCCGTTCGACGCGGGGGCGAAGAAGGCGCTGGAGCTCACCTTCCGCGAGGCGCTGCGGCTGGGCCACAACCACGTCGGCACCGAGCACATCCTGCTGGCACTGCTGGAGCTGGAGAACGGCGACGGGCCGCTGAGCGGCCTGGGCGCCACCAAGACGGCCGCCGAGGCGTACGCGGCCGAGGCGCTGGCCGCGTTCGCGGCCTCACGGGGTGGCTCCCAGCCGGAGGCGGCCCCGCGGGAGTGAGCGGAGAGGGCGAAAGCGGGAGGCCGGGAGGTGAACTCCCGGCCTCCCCGGTGAACGCACGGCCGGCGGGACATGACGGATGCGGTCCCCGGTGATCCATGCCCCCTGTTCGGCGCCGTACGTTCGCACGCCGTTGGAACGCGGGTCACCGCGGCTGCCGACGATCCCCGGTGGGTGGGGAACGCCCCGCCCCAAGGCGCCGCGTTCGCATCCGGGGAGAGACGCCCATGTCCCGCAGCAGCCAGCCCGCCCACCGCACCACGCTCCACCGCGCCCTCGACCGCCGCACCCTGCTCACCGCCGCCGGGGCCGCCGCGATCGCCACCGGGACGGGGGTGGCCCTCGGCACGGGCGGGGAGCCGGCCGACGCCGCCGCGCCCACCGCGGCTCCGCCCACGCCGCCCGCCTCACCGGCGCCCACCGCCCCGGCCGTCCCCTCCCCCGCCGGGACCACGCTGGTGAGCACCGCCGCGCCGCGCGGCGCGAGCGGCTACCGGCGGCTGGGCGAGGGGCGCGGCTGGGAGCGGGTCGTACGGGAGGACCTGGCCGCCGCCGGCGGGGCGCGCGCGGACCGGCGCACCGTCCTGGCCTCGTTCGTCCAGCTCACCGACACCCATGTCACGGACGTGCAGCACCCGTTGCGCTTCGAGTACCTGCGCTCCGGGAAGCCGCGCGCCTGGCGCCCGCAGGAGGCACTGTCGGTGCACGGACTGGTCTCGATGGTCGAGCGGATCAACTCGCTGCGCGGCGGCCCGGCCACCGGCGCGCCGCTCGGCTTCGCGATCACCACCGGGGACAACACCGACAACAACTGCCGTGCCGAGACCGAGTGGTTCCTCACCGCGATGAGCGGTGGCCGCATCACCCCCAACACCGGCGACCCGCTGCGCTACGAGGGGGTGCAGAACTCCGGGCTGCCCCTGTACTGGCACCCGGAGGGCGGGACGGAGGACACCGACCGGGCGCGGTACGGCTTCCCCCGCGTCGACGGCCTCCTCGGCGCCGCGATCCGGCGGCTCACCAGCCCCGGTCTGACCATCCCCTGGTACTCCACCGTCGGCAACCACGACGACCTCCACGGCGGCCACTACGCGGGCGGCGCATACCTCGCCGACCTGTCCGTCGGGGAGCGGAAGCTGTACGAGCTGCCCGAGGCCGAGGCCGCCGCGATGTACAGAACGATCCGCAAGGGCCGCGACACCCGGGGCGCCGCGCTTGAGGAGCTGCTGCGCGCCAACTCCCGGAAGATGCGCACCGTCACCCCCGACCCCTCCCGTGCGCCCCTCACCACCCGGGAGTACGCCGCGGCGCACCTGGACCCGTCGTACACCGGCCCCGGCCCGGTCGGTCACGGCTACACCCCGGCCGCCCTGGAGGAGGGGCGGCTGTACTACTCCTTCCGTATCGCCGACGGCGTGCTCGGCGTCAGTCTGGACACCACCAACCCGGACGGGGACTGGCACGGCCACATGGGCGCGGCCCAACTGCGCTGGCTGGAACGCGAACTGACCCGCCACGGCGACGACCACGTGCTGGTCTTCAGCCACCACCCCAGCGGCTCCATGACCGTCGGCGGAGCGGAGCTGACCGCGCTGCTGGGACGGCACGCCAATGTGACCGCCTGGATCAACGGGCACAGCCACCGCAACCGGATCGAGCCGCACGGCCACTACTGGGAGATCACCACCGCCTCGCACGTCGACCACCCGCAGCTCGCCCGCGTCGTCGAGCTGACGGACAACGGCGACGGCACCCTGTCCCTGTTCACCACCTGCGTCGAGTCCGCGGCCCCGTACGCCGCCGACCCCGGCGACCTCTCCCCCGTCGGCCTGGCCTCGCTCTACCGCGAACTGGCCTTCAACGCCCCGGGCCGCAGCACGGCACGGGCGGGCAGGGCGGGCGACCGCAACACGGAACTGCTGCTGCGGGGCCGCTGAGGGGGCGGCGAGGAGCGGCGGCGGTACGGGGCGAGTCAGAGCATCCGGCTCTCCGGCCCGGACTCGGGCTTCGGAACGGGCTCCGGCCCGGACTCCGGCGGTCTCCAGGGGCGGGCGCCGGCCAGGAAGGCGGGACGGCGCGCGGTGGGCGGCAGCGGCCCGAGCGTCCTGCCGCCGGGCAGCCGGATCCCGGTGGTCAGCAGCGCCGCCAGGGTCTGCGTCAGCGTCGTCCCACAGCCGTGCCACGGATCGTCACCGCGCCGGGCGGCCCCGGCGTCGAACACGACGACCGGCCACCGGTCGGGGTCGCCGGACGCCCCGGTGTCCCACAGCAGCCTGACGCCCTCCCGCGTCTCGCCCCAGGCGAGCAGCCCGCCGGGCTCGGGGCGGAACGGCGGCGGCTCCCGCCGCAGGGCCCGGCGGGAGGAGATACGGCACTCCCGGTGGGTCTCCCACAGCCAGTCCCCGTAGTCGTAATCGCCCTCCCGCTCGCACGGCGTGTGCAGCCACAGCCGCCCGCCGATCTCCAGCGGCCCGAGGGCGGCGACCAGCGCCCTGTAGTCGGCGGGCAGCCTCAGCCCCAGCCGGCTCTCGACCGCGTCCCAGTCGACGGGGACGGGCTCGGGCGCGGCGGGCCGGCCGGAGTCCGTCGACGGCGGCGGGAGCTCGAGCCGTGCGATGAGCGAGGACAGGTCCATGGCGTGGCATGTTCGCATGTCACGCCGACAACCGCGCCGCCCGGGGGCGGGCGGAGAGGTGTTGTGCCGGGTGCGGCGGTGGGACAGAGTGCGGGGGACGATCGGGAGGAGCGGCACGGATGGCCATACTCGTCCACTACCGCAAGCTCTCCGAGGACGCCTCCACCGTCCGTTACGCGTTCGGTGGGCGCCCCGAGGAGATGGAGCGGGCCTTGACCCTGGACAAGGCGACCTACGGGGCCGAACCGGACGACGGCGGGCAGACCTTCGGCTTCCGCGCCGCGGTCCGCGGGATCGCCCGCGCCCACCGCACCTCCGGCGCCTGGCCGGAGCGGGGCATGATCGCCCACTAGCGGCGCCACGTCCCGAGACGGGGCCCGAAAGCGGCCCCGGCCCGGAAGCGACCGGGGACCGTTCCCCATCCTCGTACGACTCCACACGTATGTGCTCACGTCCGGCAGGCATGTGCCGGTCCTCCCTCGTGCCACGTGCACCCGTGCTTCCCCCGCACCCATGTCCTGCCCGCCCCACCTGTCACACGGGTGCGCGGAACGACCTCGGCGAACGCGGTGGTGCACGGGTATTGACGCCCCGGCCGAGCGGCCCTTAGCGTCCCTGAACCAAGCGTCCGGAAAATTTCCGGAAACTTTGAAAAGGTCGACCGAAAATGGGAGCCCTCCGATGAGACCCGTTCGCATCGCCACCGCCGCACTCACCGCGGCCGCACTGTCCCTGCCCCTGGTGGTGACCTCGGCCACGGCCGCCCCGCCCGCCGACCGGGAGGCCGCACCGCACTCCAACGCCAAGTTCGACCGGCTTCGCGAGGCCGCTCCCAAGGGGTTCTACGTGGGCACCGCCGTGGCAGGCGGCGGCCACCACCTCGAGCAGGACTACCCGGACCCGTTCACCCACGACCGGAAGTACCGGAAGATCCTCGGGCAGCAGTTCAGCTCGGTCTCCCCCGAGAACCAGATGAAGTGGGAGTTCATCCACCCCGAGCGGGACACCTACGACTTCGGGGCGGCCGACGCCATCGTCGAGTTCGCCGAGCGCCACCGGCAGGTCGTGCGCGGCCACACGCTGCTGTGGCACAGCCAGAACCCCGAGTGGCTGGAGCAGGGCGACTTCTCCAAGGAGGAGCTGCGCGAGATCCTGCGCGAGCACATCACCACCGTGGTCGGCCGCTACAAGGGCAAGATCCAGCAGTGGGACGTGGCCAACGAGATCTTCGACGACCAGGGCAACCTGCGCACCCAGGACAACATCTGGATCCGCGAGCTCGGGCCGGAGATCATCGCCGACGCCTTCCGCTGGGCCCACGAGGCCGACCCGGAGGCGAAGCTGTTCTTCAACGACTACAACGTCGAGAGCGACAACGCCAAGAGCGACGCCTACTACGAGCTCAGCCAGGAACTGCTCGCGCAGGGCGTGCCTCTGCACGGCTTCTCCGTGCAGGCGCACCTGAGCATGCGCTACGGCTTCCCGGGCGACCTCCAGCAGAACCTGCAGCGGTTCGACGACCTCGGCCTGGAGACGGCCGTCACCGAGCTGGACATCCGCATGGACCTGCCCGAGAGCGGTGAGCCCACCGCCGAGCAGCAGAAGCAGCAGGCCGACTGGTACCAGCGGGTGCTGGAGGCGTGCCTGGGGGTCGAGGAGTGCAACTCCTTCACCATCTGGGGCTTCACCGACAAGTACTCCTGGGTGCCGGTGTTCTTCGAGGGCGAGGGCTCGGCGACGGTCATGACCGAGGACTTCAAGCGCAAGCCCGCCTTCTACGCCCTGCGCTCCTCGCTGAAGGAGGCCAAGTGGGAGCAGTGGAAGGAGGACCGGGGCTGGAAGCGCCGCTGAGCGTGTCCGCCCGCGGCGGGTGACCCGATGAGCCCCGCCCACCACCGGGCCCGGCTCACATCCGCTCGCCCCGCGCCGCCCCGCACCGGATACGGAACCGGACAACGGGCCGGACACGGGGCGGGGCGGCACACGCGCGGCGGGAACGCGAACGGGCCGGCGCCCTGTAGTCGGCGGGCGCGCGCCGGCCCGGCCGCGTCATGCGGTCACCGGATCACCCGGCCGCGCAGGCTCCGAGGTCCTCCCAGACGCCCCACTCGCCGGTGGCACCGGGCTCCTCGCCCTGCGTCCACCACTTGGCGCGCCAGGTGTGCCCGTCGTGGGTGACGGTGTCACCGCCGTTGTAGACGTTCCCGGTGCCCCAGGCCGGCGAGGCGCAGGCGCCCGGCTCGCCGTCGCCGCCACCGTCGCCGCCGCCGTCGCCACCACCGTCGCCGCCGCCCGTGCCACCGATGTTGACGTCGATGCAGGCGTAGAAGGCGTTGGCGGTGTCCGCCACGTTCCACACGGCGAGCACCTTCTGGCGGCCGGTGAGGCCGTCGAAGTTCACCTGGTGGCTGACCTGCGAGGGCGGCTGCACACCCTTGCCGTCGAACTCGGCGATCTTCCGGTCACCGATGAAGTACTGCCAGGTGTCGGTGGCGTGGCGCGCCGTCAGGCTCCAGGTGAAGGTGTGCGAGGAGCCGACCGGCGTGACCCGCCAGGCCTTGCTGTCGTCGTCGAGCTCGGCGAACTGCTCGTTGCCGCCGCTGCAGCTCTTGAGCCCCTTCGGCCCCTCCACGCTCTGCGGCTCGTACGAGATCTGACCGCAGTCGACGACGCCCTGGGCGCACTGGTCCTGGCGGCTGCCGGGGTCGGTCACCCAGCCGTGGGCGTTGGCCGTGCCCGCCGGAAGGCTGACGGCGAGCAGGGGGGCGACCATCGCGCCGAGCGCAAGGGCCACTCGCTTCTTCGTGTTCATGCCATTCCACTTTCTTCGGTGTCGTCGAGGCCGCCGCCCGGAAGTCCGGCGCGACCGGGTGGGGTACGGCGCGTACGCCGCTCCGGTCGCGCCGACCCGCCGGGTGGCGCGGGTGCGCGGACGCACCGGATGCCCCGATGGGCATCACCGTCCGCGCACCGTGCCCTCACACGGACAACGCCGTGGGACGAGGACAGAGGCTGACCTAAGGTCTAGACCTGAGGTGCTCAGGTCTAGACCTTAGCGGCGGACTGTCCTCGGTCAAGAGGTTGAACAAAGCGAACTTCCAGCCAACACGGCCGACTTCAGGTCCCACCGCAACACCCGCCGACGCCACGAGGCCACGAGGCCACTCGCAGCCTCCGATTCAGCCGGCCGGGGGCGGGGTACGCCGTGGACCACGTACACGCGCCCGCACACAGGGGCCGTGCCCTGCCCGTGCGCACGGCCCGCTCAGAACAATGCGCCGGACCCGACCTTCCCCGGTCTCTTCCCGGCCCAGGGAGCGCGTGCCAGCACCAGGCCACGGACCTCCCTGGCGCCCCTCGCAAGCAGGAAACGGGAGACCGCACACATCTGGCTGCCCGTGGTGAACAGATCGTCGAAGAGCATGACCCGCTTCCCCGCCACGTCCATGTGAAGCCGGAGTACGGCGGCGTGTTCCTCAGCCGCGCGGCGCTTCGCTTCCCGCCCCTGGGTGGCGGACCGGGGCGTGGGAACGGTCTTGGTCAGCAACGGGCTCGGCGGTATGGGCCAGCGCCCGGCGATGTCCTCGGTCCTGGCGGCCTCAAGGATGCGCTCGATGTGCTGGAGGGGCTGACGGCCAGGCGGGGTCGGATTGCCCACGATGAGATCGATATCGGCGACCTCGTCCCTGTGCTGCTCGAGCCAGCCGGTGACCAGTCGGCCGAAGATCGGAGCCCAGCCGTACTTGCCCTGGTACTTGAAGCGCCTGATCGTCTCGGCCAGATCCCCCGAGTACATGGCGACAGCGCGTACCGAGGAGAAACCGCGCTCACTCGGCGGGGCACCACATAACGCGTTGCCGCACCGCCCGCCGTCCGTCACCTGGCTGCACACCCGGCAGTGGTACTCGGGCACAGCCGTCATGGTGCGTGCGGCACAGGCCGCGCAGACGGCGGCACTGCCGTGCGCGTAGTAAGGGCAGTCCCGGCAGCCGGGGAATCCGGCCGGTTCCAGTCCGTCGACCCTGCTCACAGCACCGCCAGCGCGAGCTGCTGCCGCTGCTCACCCGCCCGCTGGACACGCTCCGCGCTGGCGAGGTCGGAGAGGACGTCGGCGAGCTCCCGTACTTCCTTCGCCCTGCCGCGTTCCAGCATGGTCATGGCCCACTGCTGCTGCGCCACAAGGGAGCGCAGGAGGAAGACCCGCTTTCCGTGGTCGGCGGCGATCCGTGCCTGCATCTTCGCGCCCGAGGTACGAGCCGCCTCGATGACCACCGTGCCCTGGGTGAACCCGCTCATGGTGACGTTGCGCCGGGGGAAGGTCCACCGGGCGGGCCCGGACGTCGGCCAGAACTGGGAGACGACGGCTCCCCCTTCGGCGACGAGACGCTCGGCCAGAGCGCGGTTCTCCGGCGGATACGTGGGAGCGGCGATGCCTGTGCCGATCACCGCGACGGTGCGCCCACCTGTCTCCAGCGCGGCCGTGTGCGCGGCGGTGTCCACCCCCCGGGCCAGACCGGAGACCACCACGACCCCTTCCCGCGCCAGGCCCCGGGCCATCCGTGCCGCCCTGCGCCGGCCTTCCTCCGTGACCTGCCGGGTGCCGACGACGGCAACGGAACGGGCGTCCTCGGGAACGATTCCACCCCGGACGAACAGGAAGGGCGGGAGGTCCGGGACGAGCCGGAGATTCGCCGGGTAGTCGTCGTCGAGCACGGTGACGAGCCTCGCTCCGGCCCGCTCCGCGGCCTCGATCTCCGCCTCGACCCGATCCCGCTCCTCATGGAGCGAGGGCAACGTGGCCCGCAGCACCGGCAGCGCCTTGCGGGCGGCGGCCGACCGTTCCGGAATGTGACCGGAGAAGAGGGAGTCCAGCCCGTCCGGCCTTTGGCAGGTACGGGCCAGGAGTTTCCAGTCCAGGCCCGTGCCCTCGTGGCGCAGGGCGCAGAGGGTCAGGAGCCGGCGCTGTCGTTCGGTCACCATGGTCTGTTTTCCTTCTACTCAGTGGATCTTGTTCGAAGGAGAGGTCCACCGCTGTCGCGGGGAACCACCACTATCGTCCATCCACGGCACGCCTCGCCACCACTTCGGCCCTGAACCGCCCTGTCGAGAGCCACCACCGGTCTCCGCTGCGACCGGTGTCGGGGAAGAACTCGTCGAGGAAGCCCTACTGGCCGTATCGGCGGGAACTCACCCTCAGCCGACCACGTGGACCGGACAGCGTGCCGCGCCCGAGCGCGCCAGGCGCGCGTCGGCGGTCACCAGGGCGCAGCCGTGGGCCTCGGCAGCGGCGATGTACGCGGCGTCGTACCCACTGACGTTGCCTCGCAGCTCCCACATGCGCGGCAGCAGGGAGTCCGTGGGCACGACCTCGACGACCATGCGCGGAATGCTCTCCACGGCCCGTCGGGCCCGCTCCTCGCTGATCTTCCGCCCCAGCCAAAGGCCCCGGACGGTGCTGAACAGTTCGGTCTTCCAGTGCTCCGGAACCGCCCATGCGGGGTCCCGGGCCAGAGCGGCCCGCGCGGCCTTGGCCCGCGGCTCGGCCGCGGGGTCGGTGAACAGCAGGGCGGCGACCGACACGTCCACCACGATCACGCGGCACCGCCGTCGCGGTACGTCCCGGTATGGTCGACCGACCCGCCCCCGGACGGAAATCCCGTGGCCGTACCCCTCTCGACACGGGCCGCGTCCCGCGCGGCCAGCACGTCCTCTGCGGTCGCGTCGCTTCCTTCCGACCACTCCTCGATCTCCCTGAGGAGGTCGAGATTCCTGCTGAACGAAGCCTCACGCACCACCAGGGCACGCAGGAATGCCTGGAGGGACTGCCCTTTCTCGCGCGCGCGGGCGGCGAGGGCGTCCCTCACCTCTTCCGGTACATCGCGGATCTGCAGAGCAACCATGCATGCATTTTACATGCACGCCATCGATGTCGTGGAGAGTGCGGAGGAGCCCGGCGTACCTCTCTGACCAAAACACGATCTTGCAGCGCCCCGGAAGGCCGGTAGCCTGACGAGGGGCCGCAGAAGCGGCGCGGCGGCTCGTCGACGTCCTGGTCTGGTTCACCGACACCGGCAGCGCCGCTCTCCTCGGCGGTGAGCCCCACATGGCCCGCGAGGTGGCCGAGCGCTGCGAGTTCCTGGCCGGCCTCCACCTCACCCTCGGCTACCGGCTGGCCAAGCGTTTCGTCCTCACCCCCGACACGGTCTACCAGCTGTTCTGCCGCGAGGCGGGCATGCGCCTGGAGTACGTCGAGCTGATGCTCTCGCGGGACGCCGAGGACCTGCGCACCGTGCTCACCTCCCAGGGCGGCGAACTGCTCCGCACCCGCCTGCCCAAACTCACCCGCTTCGTCATCGTGGACCACGAGGGCGACGGCCCGCCCGATCCGCTGCGGGATCTGCTGGGGCAGGACTACCGGGTGGTCCGCTACGACGGCTTCGTGGGCACCGTCTTCGACCTGGACGCGCACCTGTGTGCCGCGATCTCGGGCCCCGGGACGACCGCTGCCGAGGCCGCTCCTGTCGCGCCGGTCTCGGCCGCCGTGCTCTCCACCGATCCGCGCAGCGGGGAGAGCCGTCTCCAGGACAAGCGGGACGCGGCCGAACTCCTCGGCCGTCTCGCCCGCGAGCGGGCGAACGTCCTGGTCACCGGCCGCCCGGGAAGCGGCAAGAGCACTCTGCTGCGCGCTCTTGCCACGGACCCCGGCATCCGCCGGTTCCGCTTCTACTTCGACCTCGGCCTCAAGCCCAGGGACGAGCCCTTCCCGGAGTATGTGGCCCGTCTGCTGGCCCCGTGCATGCTGGTGGACCGGTCCCGGGCGTACGACCTGTTCCTCTATCTGATCCGCTCCGGCACCGCACTGTGCCTGCTGGACGCCGTCGACGAGGGCGTGGAGGAGTCCAGCCCGGCCGGTTTCCTGCGGCTGTTCGCCGATCTCGCTCCGGTGCTGTCCGCCGAGTCCGCCGTGGTCATGAGTTCCCGGGTGTCCTTCCTCGCCGACTCCCCGCAGATCCGCCAACTGCTGGACAGCGGCGCGGCCCGCTCCGAGCAGCTCGTGGAGCAGATGTACGCCAACGGCGTCGATCCGGCCCGTGTGCCGCACTTCCACCTCGTACGTCTCGCCGAGCCCGACGCGACCCCGCTGGAGAAGCGGCTGACCTCCGTCCTGGGGACGGACGCGCCTCAGTCCTTCGACGCCATGCTCGGCGCTCACATCACCCGGACACTGGCCGAGCACGGCCGGGAGCATCTGGAGGAGCGGCTGCCCGAAGCGTTCGGCCGGGCGTTCCTCACCGACCGGACCGTCTTCCCCCTCCTCGACCTGCACCGCGCCCTGGGCCCCGACGCCTTCCTCGACGGCCGGGTGGACCTCGATACGTGCGTGCTCGCCCCGCTGCTGCGGCCCGCCGGGGCCGACCGGGCCGCCTTCGTCCACACCGCCTACCAGGAGTTGCTGGCCGCCCGGTATCTCGCGTCCGAGGAGGGCCGGAACACGGCGGCGGAGCTGCCCGGTGACAGCTTCCTCACTGAGCAGGTCCGGGCCTTCCTCGCCCGTGTCGCAAAGCCCCGCACGGCCGACGACTGCGTCCTGCCCGCAGGCGCCTACCTCGTCGGCCCGGCCGAGCGGCTGCTGCTGCGCCGCGTACGACGGCCGGTCCGCTTCGACCGGCACGCCGTCACCGTCGCCCGCTACCGCCGTTTCCTCGACGCCCTGCGCCCCGACGGCACCTCCGAATGGGACCATCCCGAACAGCCGGCCCACATCACCCACAAGCCCTGGACGGACCGGCTGCGCGACCCCGACTACTACCGTGACCCGAAGTACGACGACCATCCGGCGGTCTGCGTCAACTGGTGGAGCGCCTACGCCTTCGCCGCCTTCGAGGGCAAGCGGCTGCCGACCGCGCTGGAGTGGGAGGCCGCCGCCCGCGGCACCGACGGCCGCCTCTTCCCCTGGGGCGACGATCCCGACGGCGCGCCGGTCAACTGCGCCGATACCTGGGTCGGCCGTCCGGTGGTGACCTTCCAGGCGTGGCAGCGGCACTTCACCGGGGACACGGCCCGCCGGGCACAGGCCACACCCGTACGAGACCGGTCCGCCAACCGTTCTCCGTTCGGCGTCACCGACATGGTCGGCAACGTATGGGAGTGGACCTCGACCAGCCTCGACGACCCCGGTGAGGCGGTCATCTGCGGCGGCAGCTACGACAACCCGCTGCGCGCGGTGCAGACGAGCAGCAAGAGTCTCTACAGGAAGCAAGGACGCAGCAACGCGGTCGGTTTCCGCTGCGTCCAAGATCTCCCGGCCGTCCCCGGCGCGCGGGACGCACGGAAGGCACAGGACGGCGTGGGCGCGGAGGTGACCAGCACATGAGCGAGGCGCACCACGGCGTCATCGTCGATCTGCGGTCCAGCGGCGGCGGCGCGACCGGCAAGGCGAGCGCCTACGTCGTCCAGGATGAGGCCGACGGTCACCACTACACCTTCGACTACACGCAGATCGTCGCCGAAGGACTTCGCACAGTCCGCACCGGGGAGCGCGTCCGCTTCCACGTCTCCGACGCCCGCCCTGGATGGGCGGAGTTCGTCATCCGGCTCGACCAGCCCGACCCGGCCGAGTTCTACCGGTGACCGCCGGGCCGCCCCTGGAGACCGTCACCGGCGTGCGGCAGGTGCTGGCCGTGGTGCTGCCGGTACGGCTGCTGCGCGAACCGGACGGCCCGGAGTGGGCCGAGGGGCCGTTCCCCTTCGAGCTGGGCGAGCGGCGCACCGACGCCGCGACCCGCACCACGTACTTCGCCCCGGCCTCGGCCCGGGTGCTGTACGGCACCCGGGAGCGCCCCTGCCGCTGGCATCGGCCGGCGGCGGCCGAGCACGAGGGGCTGCGTCTGGATGGTCTGGAGCTGCTGCGCACCGCCACCGTACGCGGCCCCGCCTGCGCCCTGGCCGTCCTGCACTTCACCGTCACCCGGCCCCTGCTGCCGGTGCTTCGGGCCATCGGCCACCGCACCCCGGCCGACCCCGACCCCCTCACCGGCCCCCTCGAACCGGGGCACCTGCTCGGGGAGACGGCCGAAGTCCGCGACACCACCGGCACGTTCGCCATCGCCCGTCCCTACACCGTCGCCTTCCTCACGCCCGGCCCCGGTCACACCCCGGCCCTGCGTCCCAATCCGCAGACGCCCGTCCCGCCCGGCGCCGACCGCTGGCTGTGGCAGCTCGCCTCCCGGTCCGTCCCAGCCGACTACCCCCTCGCCCCCGAGACCGCCGCCGAGGAACTGAGCCGGGCGGTACGGATCTCCGCCGACTGGAGCGCCCTGGTCCTGCGCCACGGCACCGCCTTCCTCGGCCACCGGCCCGACCCCGGCGGAGGCGACTTCTACGCCTTCGCCGCCCTCCACGCCCGCACCGTCTACCTCGACGCCCTGCTGCTCGGTTCCCTCCAGCGCGACCACATCGACGAGCTGACCGACGAGCTCTCCGCCGTATTCGACGACGGCTCCGGCCTGGCCTCCCGTGTCGCCGCCCTGGAACGGAACATCGCGCGCTTCCGCAGCACCTACTGGCGCCAGCACCTCACCGCCCACGGCCCCGCCAACGGCCTGCTGCTCGCCTTCCAGAACCAGCACCGGCTGCCGGAGCGCTTCACCGAGATCCTGGCCGAGGCCGCCGACTACAGCCGGCTCGTCCAGACCCAGGAGAGTCAGCAGATCAGCGGCGCGCTCGGCGTGCTGACCATCCTCGGTCTGCCGCTGGGCACCGCACTGGGCATCCTCCAGGTATTAGGCGACGATTCCCCCGTGCACCTGCTGGCCGCGCTGGGACTGTCGGTGGTGGTGACGGCCGCCGCGCTCACCACCCGCTACGGCCGCCTGGTCCTCTCCTCGCTGCGCGGCGGCCCGGCCTCCGGCCGCCGCCAGCGCCGCTGACCTCGGGCGGCTCCGGGCGGTTCCGACCCAACAACGCTCTTGCGGATGGGGCATGGCTGCCGCGTCGATGTCGCGAGCCGGGCGCCGGGCCCCGCGATAGATCGACGCGCTGCCCGCTTCGGCGCGTCTGACGGAGGGCCACGACGGACGTTGGGCCGGTTCCGGCCCGCACTTCCCCTGTTGGGCAAGGCCGAGGGGCTGGTGAACACCTTCGGGGGAATCATTCGCCGAACACACCGCTCCGGTCACTCTGTGTGCCTGCGTGGAACGGAAGTCCAAACCCGTATGCCCGTGCCGTGACAGGGGGAGCCCGCCATGACCGAGCCCAGGCAACTCGACCCGTACGCCTCGCCCAAGACCTTCTACGGCGCGGGACTGCGCCGCCTGCGCGAGGCGGCGGGGCTCACCCAGTCCCGGCTCGGCGAGCGCGCCTTCTGCTCGGGCACCTACGTCGGCCAGTTCGAGACGGCGGTGCGCCGCCCGCAGCCGGACACCTCCAAACTGTTCGACGAGATCCTCGACACCGGCGAACACCTGCAACGCCTGTGCCGGCTGACCCGGGAGAACAAGTACCCGGACTACTTCGCCGACGCGGCGGAACTGGAGCAGCTGGCGACGACCATCAGCGAGTACGCACCCATGGTGCTGCCGGGACTGTTGCAGACCGAGGGCTATACACGGGACCTGCCCCGTGCAGCGCAGCTGTTCGCGCCGCCGGAAGACGTGGACGACATCGTCGTGACCCGTATGGACCGCAGGCGTCTGCTGGAGCGGTCAACAGTCCCGGAACTGTGGGCCGTGATCCACGAGGCAGCACTGCGCATCCCGGTCGGCGGCCCGGCCGTCATGTGCGAACAGTGCCGACACCTCCTGGAAATCGGCCGCAACCACCACCGTGTCGTGGTCCAGGTACTGCCCTTCGAGGCCGAAGCCTCTGCCTTCCTCAGCAGCACGGTGATTCAGATGTCCTTCTCGGACGCACCGCCGGTGGCCTGCACCGAGAGCGCGTACACAGGCCAACTCATCGAGGAACCAAGGCTGGTAGCCCAGTAGCACCGAGCCTACGACCTGATCAGGGCCGCCGCGCTGCCCCCGAAGGCGTCCCTTGCCCTGATCGAATCGGCCGCGAAGGACTACAAGACACCATGAGCACCGACCACGGCCCGAGCACCACCGCTTGGCGCAAGTCGTCCCACAGCAACGGCGACGGCGGGGCGTGCGTCGAGGTCGCCGACGGCTTCCACGGCGTCATACCCGTCCGCGACAGCAAGGCCCCCGATGGACCCACGCCGGTCTTCCCGGACACCGGCTGGTCCGCCTTCGTGACGGCGGTCAAGGGCGGCATGATCTGACCGGCTCACCGGACTACCCTGCCGACCGTAAGAAGGGAGTTCACCGTCAGTCGTTGGTAGGCGTCCAGCGCCGGGCCCCGGCGAGTGCGCCACGGGCGCCGGCCGCCCCGGTGAGCACGGCCAGGAGGGCGCAGCCGGCGACGGCGGTGACGACGAGACCGGTCGAGAGCCCCGCGCCGGTCCCTCTGACCACGGGCTGTGACAGGAACCACGCGGCCCCCGCCGCGATGGGCGCGGCGATCACCAGCGGCGTGGTGAGGTACCACACCGAGGTGCTGACGAAGACGCGGCGGTTCCCGCTGAAGACGCCGACCGGGGCGAGCCGGGTACCGAAGCACCGGAACTCCGACAGGGAGCTGACGGTGGATGCGCATGCGAGGACGAGCAGACCCACGCCGCCCAGCAGCGCGACCCACCGGCCCACAGTGGCGTACTGGAGCATGCCTCCCAGGGCGTTCCCGCCGAGCCGGTCAATGAACGGGGCCATCCCCAGATGTGCGTAGGAGGCTCTGTTGACAGCCTCCGACGCACCGTGGCCGGCGGAATCGGCGACCGTCACCAGGGTCCACTGGGCATCGCCCGGCTCGTTCACCGCGCGGACGTAGTCGGTGACGGATGCTTCCCGGACGGTCAGACCGGCACGGGTTCCGGTCCAGCGTGCGAGCTCACGCGCCTGCGTACCGGTGCCGGTGTCGATGGGGGCCGGGGCGGCGGAGCATTTCTGTCCCAGCGAACGCAGAGCCTCGCAGTCTCCGCGGAGTTCGGCGGGGCTACGGGGATCGGGCCGACGGACGAGGGCCAGGACGTGCTGCCCGGCGAGGTCCCGCCGGAACGCTGTCAGCTCCTTCTCCGTGATGGCGTCGGTGCGGACGAGGCTGATGCTCGTACCGATGCGGTCCAGGGTCTCGGCCGCGGCGGCGGCCTCGCCCGATGTGCGCGAGGTCCAGATGTGTAACTGGGTGACCAGAACCAGCCCGACGGTGACGGTGGCGACCATGCGGGCGGTCACCCCGGGGTGGTGGGTGGTCCACCGTCCCGCGACGAGCGGCCCCACTTTCCCGGACCTCTCCCCCGCCCAGGCCACGGCCCGGCCGAGGGCCGCCATGACGGTGGCGATCAGTGCGGGCAGAGAGGCCAGGACCAGCACCAGCCCCGTGACGTACTGGGCCAGGCTCACCGCGAGGTTCGGAGCGAACGGGGTGAGCTCGGCGGGCATGGCGATCACCGCGCCGAGCGGTAGCAGGATCATCCAGCGTCTGCCGACCCGGGCGGGGGGCGTGGCGGTCCGCGGCGCGCCGGGCGCGGTGAAGCAGGACGACGGCGGCCAGAATGGTGAGGACGGCCACCGGCGCGGTGGCCGCGTACGCCCACAGCCGGGGCCGCAATCCGGCCGCGGTGAGCGGGTATCCGACCAGGGGCAGTGTGATGTCCCACGTCAGCACGGCGACGGCGGGGATCGTGCCCGCCAGCGCGCCCGCAACGACCGGGGTCGCGGCCTCTCCGAGATTGATCAGGGCCCGGTGACCGGCGGTCGCCCCCAGGGTCTCCAGCAGTGTGGTGCGCCGGTCCCGTCCGGCCGCGTCGACACGGACGGCGATCACCACCAGTACGGCGGTGGGGAGCAGGATCAGGCCGCCGATGGCCGACAGGAGGATATCGGGGCCGTAGACCACGGCGGAGTCCCCGAAGACCGGGTACGTCTCTTCTCCACGGGCCCCGAATCCGGTGATCAGATCGCTGTCGTCGAAGGACTCGTGCCCCTCGGGGGCGCGGACGTAGGCCAGGCGCTCGGCCGGGGAGGTGAGCCCGTCTCCGGTGATGGTGCCCGCATGGGTGCCGTAGCGCTCGGCGATCCCCTGGTCCACGCCGGCCCGAAGCAGCGCCGGGGAGAGGAACGCCTCGCCCGGATCGGGCCAGCGCGGCAGGCCGGGCGGCGGCTCGGCCTCGGTGTCGGCGTCGAGAGGGGCGAGGAAGACGACGTTGTGCTGCGGTGATCCGGTGATGTCGTTCCCGGACTCGTACCAGTGGGCGACCGGCTCCTCGTCCGGGTGGGACATGTGCATACGCGGGGCGCGGGCCCGGTCGGTGTCGGCACGCGCGTCGTAGCCGGCCGCCGTGGTGACAAGAGCCGTCAGGCCCATGGTCAGCGTGGCCGCGGCCAGGAACAGGCCGGCCCACCGCAGCCGTGCCTGTCGTGCCCCGGCCCCGGCTGCCCGGCCGATCCGCCACAGCCGCCGCCACAGCGGCCCCTCGGCCGCGTGGCGGCTCACACGGCCTCCACAGCGGGAGCGAGATCGAGGACGTCGTCGGCCCGCCGGGCCACCTGCTGATCGTGGGTGACCACGACCAGTGCGCAGTCCCACCGACCGGGCAGTGAGAAGAGCAGGTCGGCGACGATGTCACGGCTCGCGGTGTCCAGTGAGCCCGTGGGCTCGTCGGCGAGCAGCACCGTCGGCCGGTTGACCAGTGCGCGGGCCACCGCGACCCGCTGTCGTTCCCCACCAGACAGGGCGCCCGTGGCCGTGTGGTGGGGCACACCGAGGTGGTCGAGTAGTTCGAGCCCGCGACTGCGGGCCTCCCGCCGCCCGGTGCCGGCCAGGAGCGCGGGGAGGGTGACGTTCTCCAGTGGGCTGAGCTCCGGGAGGAGTTCGCCGAACTGGAACACCATGCCCAGGTTCCGGGCGCGGAACGCGGCCAGCCGGCCGCGGCCGAGCCGGGTGATGTCCGTGCCGCCCACCAGGATGCTGCCCTCGTCCGGCCTGACCAGGCCCAGGACGCAGGAGAGCAGGGTCGTCTTCCCCGTCCCGGACGGCCCCGTCACCGCGACCGACGAGCCCGCGCACACCTCCAGGTTCACGTGCGCCAGCACGGGACGGCCCGGGAAGCCGTGGCTGACGTCCCTGACGGACAGGACTGGGTCGTTCACGCTGCGGCTCCGAGACTCCGGGGAAGAAGATGGCGCGGTGGGCGGGGAGTCCCCGCCCACCGCCAGTGATCGGACGATGCTCCGTCAGTCGTTCCTACCGGTAGTACCACTTGCCCTCGACGTCGGGAGCGGCGAACCTCTGCTCGACCACACGCATCTTGTTGATCCCGCGGCCTTCGGGAGTCGGGTAGCAGCTTCCGTCGCCGAGTTCGTTCCACCAGTTCTTGATGGTGTCGCTGCCGTCACGCCGATACTGGGCCTTGATCTTGTTGCCGTCCGCTTCCCAGTCGCACACCTCGGCATTCCTGCCGCCGTTCGTCGTGTAGGCGTAGTCGTCGCCCTGCCAGGCGTAGAAGCCGAGCGCGGGAGCAGCGCCGAGGGTGACACCGATCGCGAGTGTCATGCCGGATATGGCCGCAGCGCGCCGTGCGGTCTTCTTCATGTTTCCCCCTCACTACGAATACCTGAACACCAAGACACCACCACATGAACAACATCCGTCACAACAAGATCAATAACCGGAACCATTCATCGCGTTTTCCGTACGCGAAGGTGATTCCTGGTCAGAGTTGGTCTCTTGCTCACCCCTGCCGCCTCTCTCCCGCGAGACATTGACCGGATCCCTCCCCGGCTGTCTCGAACCGATCGTGTCCGAGGGCGGTCGGTCACGGCCTGAGCACGGCCGCCCGGTGCGGGGCGTCCTACGGCGACGGCACCAGCGGGTGCTGTGGTGAGGCCGCCGGTCGCTTCCCCACCACCGCCCACCGGACCGCAGGGCCCATGGCCCAGGAGGCGGCGAGGAAGGCCGCGCCCAGGGCGAGCCAGCCGAGCGGGCGGGCGCCCAGGACCGGCCAGGTCAGCAGCAGTGGGCCGAGCATGCGGGCGACGGCCGCTCCCGTGCCGAAGAAGCCCTGGTACTGGCCGTGGCGGTCGTCGGGTGCGAGGCCGAAGGAGATCTCTCAGGCGCCGGAGGCCAGCGCCGTCTCGCCCAGGACCTGGAGGCAGGCGGCCGCCAGCAGGACCGGCAGGGCCGTCCACGGCGAGGCGGTGGCGGCGGTGAGGGCGAAGGCCGCGCAGGAGGCGGGCATCAGCGTGCCCGCGGCGCGTATGTGGCGGGTGGCGGTGCGCAGGTCCCGCACCCCGCGCGCCACCCGGACCTGGAGGGCGACGACGCCGAGGGTGTTGAGCACCAGCAGCGCGGCCACCGTCCAGCGCGGGGCCTCGGTGCGCTGCACCACCCACAGCGGGACGACGACGCTCAGCAGCGGCGTGTAGAACAGCAGCGCCGTGTGGAGTGCGGTGATCAGCGCGTACGGCCGGTCGCGCAGGACGGCCAGGCGCGGGGCGCCGGAGGCGGCCGACGGTGAGGCCGAGGCCGACCTCGGTCGCGGACAGGCCGACGACGCGGGTGAAGTACAGCGCGGAGCAGACGTAGTACGCGCCGTCGCCGACGGAGTTGATCAGTTGGGCCAGTGCCGGCCGCCGGGACGGGGCCGACCGTGTCCGCAGGGTCATGCCGTGACGCTACGGAGCCGTCCGGCCCTGCTGGCGGGGTCGATCGGCGGCCGGTTCGCCGGGCCAATCGGCCGGCCAATCAGCCGACCGGTCACCGGGCGGGCCGGTGGGGACCGGCCCGGTGTCCGAAAGCCCCGTCACAACACGCCGCGGGCCGCGGGCCGCGGGTCAGCCGCGGTTGGGCTCCTGGCGGCCGGCGACCTGACCGCTCCTGCGGGCGGACTTGTCGCCGACCATCACCAGCGCGGCGATGATCGCGAACAGGGCGATGGGCGCCACGACGTACAGGCCGAGGGTCTCGACCACGCTCAGGCCGGTGCCCGGGTCGTCGCCGTCGTCGCGGTAGAGGGCGAGGGCGGAGGGGGAGGCGACCAGCAGCGTCAGCGCGGTGAGGGCGGTGACGAATCCGGCGCGCACGGCGGTGCCGGCGCTCCTGATGTTCTCGTTGACCTTGACCTTGTTGTCCACGGAGTCAACGCTAGCGAACGTCTCCGGTCGTCACGCGCCCAGGGTGGTCTTCGGGCTCGGCGTGGCTCTCCTCGTGCTGTCCTCCGTGCTGCCCGGGAGCCGGTATGCGGCGCTCGCGCGGACCGTGCAGTTCCTCGTACACCGTCTCCAGCAGATCGCGCATCCGGGGCGAGGTGACCAGTTCCTCCAGGGTCACGGGCCTGCCGTCGCCGTCGGCGACGGGCAGCCGCCAGTTGGGGTACTGGTCCCAGGTGCCCGGCACGTTCTGCGGGCGCCGGTCGCCGACGCCGTCGGGCAGCCAGACGCCGACCATCTTCGCGGGGGTGTGTGCCAGGAAGCGGTACAGGCCCCTGATCTCGCTCTCCTCCTCGCCCGGTCCTTCCGGCAGCAGGTCCAGACGGGTCAGATGGGAGATCCATTCGGCGGTCTCCATGGCGTCCCGGGCCTGCTCCTCGGCGAGCGGGCCGGACAGCAGGCCGAGGCCGTCGCGCAGCGCGACGTGGTCGCCGCTCAGGCGGGCGGCGGTGCTGGGCAGGTCGTGGGTGGTGGCGGTGGCCAGGCAGTCGGCGCGCCAGTCCTGCGGCTCCAGCGGCTGGGGGACCTCGTGGCTGGGGGTGCGGACGTGGTCGTAGTCGCGCTCGAACCACAGCACGGAGGTGCCCAGCATGCCGCGCCCGGCCAGCTCCCCGCGCACACCCGGCTCGACGGTGCCCAGGTCCTCGCCGACGACGACCGACCCGGCGCGGTAGGCCTCCAGGGCGAGCACGCCGAGCATGGCCTCGGCGTCGTAGCGCACGTACGCGCCCTCCGTGGGCGGGCGGCCCTCGGGGACCCACCACAGCCGGAACAGGCCCATCACATGGTCGATGCGCAGGCCGCCGGTGTGCCGCAGCAGCCCGCGCAGCAGCGCGCGGTAGGGGGCGTAGCCGGAGGCGGCCAGCGCGCCCGGGTTCCAGGGCGGCAGGCCCCAGTCCTGGCCGTGGGGGCTGAAGGCGTCCGGCGGGGCGCCGATGGACATGCCGGTGGCCAGGAAGTCCTTGAGCGCCCAGGCCTCGGCCCCGGAGGGGTGGACTCCCAGGGCCATGTCGTGCACCAGGCCGATGGACATGCCCGCGTCGCGGGCGGTGCGCTGGGCGCGGGCGAGCTGGGCGTCGGTGAGCCAGGCCAGCCAGGTGTGGAAGTCCACCCGGTCCAGCAGTTCGCCGCGGGCCCGGGCGGTGGCGGCCGAGCGGGGATCGTCCAGGCCGGCGGGCCAGGAACGCCAGTCGGGACCGTGGATCTCGGCGAGGGCGCACCAGACGGCGTGGTCCTCCAGGGCCTGGCCCTGCTCGGCGAGGAAGTCGCAGTACGCGACGTGGCGGCCGGGTCCGAGGGGAACGGTGCGCACCAGCTCCAGGGCGCGGCGCTTGAGCGACCACACCGCGTCGCGGTCGATCATCCCGTCCTTGGCGAGGGTGGCCTCGCGCAGTTCGGCGGCCTGGGCCAGCAGCTCGTCCGCCTTCGCGCGGGCCTCGCCGCGCAGGTAGGCGTACTCGGAGATCTCCTCGATCCGCAGGTGCACCGGGTCGGCGAAGCGCCGCGACGAGGGGCGGTAGGGGGAGGGGTCCACCCTCTCGCCCTCGGCGGCGGGGACGGCCGCGTGCAGGGGGTTGAGCTGGATGAAGTCGGCTCCGGTCGCGCGCCCGGACCAGGCGGCGAGGTCGGCGAGGTCGGCCAGGTCGCCCATGCCCCATGAGCGCGAGGACAGCAGCGAGTAGAGCTGGACGAGCAGGCCGAAGGAGCGGTCGCGCACGGCCGGGAAGCGGTCCGGGGCGACGATCAGGGCGGCGTGCGCGGTGCGGCCGCCGGGGGCCTCGGCGTGGAGGGTGTGGCAGCCCAGGGGGAGCCGCTCGCCTTCGGCGTCCGGGTCCGTTCCCCAGTCCAGGGTGCGGCCGTCCTCCGTCTCGACCCTCAGCGCGGTGCCGTCGGGGAGCGGTGGGACGCCGCCGCGGACGACGGGCGCGGAGGCGGCGGGCGGGGAGGAGTCGCCGCGGGAGGCGGCGCGTACGACGACGGTGGGGGGCAGCAGCCGGGCCGCCTCCTCACGTGCGTGGCGCGCCAGGGCGTCACGGACGGCGTCCGGGGTGGAGGCGTCGACGCCCAGTGCGGCGAGCACTTCGACGATCGTGTCGTCGGGCACCCGGATCGTACGGCCCGGGGCCGGGTCGTAGGAGGTGCAGACTCCGTGTGCCGCGGCCAGTCGCGCCAGTCGGCTCATGGGAACTTCCTCCGCTCTCCCCCTGGGCTCTCCCGGGTCTAGATCTCCGCGGAATCCGTTCCGTATCCCACCCCGGCCGGTTCGCTGGTCAGCGGGAGCTCGGCGGCCAGCGGCGGCTCACTGGTGAGCGGGGCGGCGTCGGCGAGCGGTGGTTCGCTGGTCAGCGGTGTCTCGGCGTAGTCCCAGGAGCAGGAGCCGTCCAGGCCGGAGTCGGGGTCGGAGACTCCGGACAGGTCGATCGGCTCCTGCCCCTGTTTGGGAAACAGGGGAAGGGGTGTGAGGAGTTCAGCGGACGCGGCCACGGGGGCCTCCGTTCGTTGCTGTCGGTCGGACATGGGGGCCCTACCCACTGAGGCGGAGCCCAGACACTTTTGGCGGGACAAACGTGAGATGGCTCACAGTCCCATCACCGATGATTTCACGGTGCGATGCGCCTGTCAGCGTAGGGCATTCGAGCAAAGCGGGCATCTCGGCCAAGATTTACCGCCCCCTCGCGGGACGGCCGCCCCACGGAGGCCCCACGGAGGCCCCACGGAGGCCCTGGGGCCGTTCCGCGCCACCCCGCCCGGCCTCGTCCGCACCGGTCGACAAACCGGGCACTTCGGCCCCTGTCGTTGACACCTTCACCACGGCGGTGATGGGCTCGTTACCTACCGGCGGGTCCGACCGCCCGGCCGGAGGGCCGCTCCGGCCGGGACGGGACGGGACGGGGGGGGCCGGGCGGAGGAACGAGCCGGGAGACGGGTCGGGGAACGGGTCGAGAGGGGCCTGAGGAACACGTGAACCACGCGACGCATGGCCGCGCCGTGCGCCGGACCGGTGCGACGGCACTGGTCGCGGCCGTCCTCGGCGGACTTCTCGGCGGCGCACCGGCCGCACACTCGGCGCCACCGCCGGACAGGGCGGCCGAGGAGCCCGCGCGGGACGCCGCGGGCCCGGACGACCGCGTCCGCCTGGACGGCGCCCCCGGTGTGTGGCCGCGCCCCCAGTCCCTGCGCACGCGCGGCCCGGCCGTGCCCGTCGGGCAGGAGGTGCTGCTGGTCGCCGACGAGGACGCCGATCCGTACGCCCTCGACACCGTCCGCGACATCCTGCGCGCGGCCGGGGCGCGCGAGGTGCGCACCGTACGCCCGGGCGAGGAGACGCGCGCCGGCGGGCTGGTGGTGCGCGCCGGCGACCGGGCCGCCGAGCGGGCGCTGCGCGCCCTGGGCGCGCCCGAGCGCGGCGATCTGCCCGCGGGCGGCTACCGGCTGGCGGCCGGGCGGGCGGACGGCGTGGACGGGCCGGGCGGCACGGTGGCACTGTCGGGCGTCGGCCCGGACGGGCTGTTCCACGCCGCGCAGACGCTGCGGCAGCTGGTGACCACCGGCGACGGCGGGGCACGGATCACCGGGGCCGTCGTACGCGACTGGCCCGCCTCGCCGGTGCGCGGCACCACGGAGGGCTTCTACGGCGAGGCCTGGCCGCACCAGGAGCGGCTGGCCCACCTGGACTTCATGGGCCGCACCAAGCAGAACCGCTATCTGTACGCCCCCGGCGACGACGCCTTCCGCCAGTCGCGCTGGCGCGAGCCCTACCCCGCCGAGCGGCGCGCGCAGTTCCGCGAGCTCGCCGAGCGCGCCCGGCGCAACCATGTGGTGCTCGGCTGGGCCGTCTCGCCGGGGCAGTCGATGTGCCTGGCCTCCGAGGGCGACCGCAGGGCCCTGCTGCGCAAGATCGACGCCATGGCGGCCCTGGGGGTGCGGGCGTTCCAGCTCCGCTTCGAGGACGCCAGCTACACCGAGTGGCACTGCGACGCGGACGCCGAGCGCTACGGCACGGGACCGAAGGCCGCGGCCACCGCCCACGCGGAGCTGGCCAACGAGGTGGCGGCGCATCTGGCGAAGCGGTACGGCTTCGGGCGCGACGCGGTGCCGCTGTCGGTGCTGCCGACGGAGTTCTACCAGGACGGCCCGACCGAGTACCGCAGCGCGCTGGCGCAGAAGCTGGACGCGGACGTGGAGGTGGCCTGGACAGGAGTGGGGGTCGTGCCCTCCGCCATCACCGGCGGCGAGCTGGCCCAGGCCCGCACCGTCTTCCGCCACCCGCTGGTCACCATGGACAACTACCCGGTCAACGACTACGCCGGCGACCGCGTCTTCCTGGGCCCCTACACCGGCCGGGAACCGGCCGTCGCCAACCGCTCGGCGGCGCTGCTGGCCAACGCGATGGAGCAGGCGACGGCCTCCCGTCTGCCGCTGTTCACCGTCGCCGACTACGCCTGGAACCCGCGCGGCTACCGGCCGCAGGAGTCCTGGAAGGCGGCCGTCGAGGACCTGGCCGCCACGGGCGGCGGGGAGAAGAAGGCCGCCCGCTCCGGGGAGCGGGCCCGCGAGGCGCTGCACGCCCTGGCCGCCAACAACTCCTCCTCGGTGCTCGACGAGGAGGAGTCGGCCTACCTCGCCCCCCTGCTCGACGCCTTCTGGAAGGCCCGCGCGGGTGAGGACGACGAGGAGTTCACCGCCGCGTCCGACCGGCTGCGCGACGCCTTCGCCGTTCTGCGCGAGTCCCCGGAGAACCTGGCCGGCGTCGCCGGCGGCGCCCTGAGCGAGGAGATGCGCCCCTGGGTGCGGCAGCTGGCGCGCTACGGACGGGCCGGCCGGTACGCGCTGGACATGCTGGCCGCCCAGCGGCGCGGGGACGGCGCCGGGGCGTGGAAGGCTCGGCTGGAGCTCCAGCGGCTGCGCGCGGAGGCCCGCGAGAGCGGGGTGACGGTCGGCGAGGACGTACTGCCCGCCTTCGTGGACCGGGCGCTGAAGGCCGCCGACGACTGGTCCGGCGCGAGCGGCGGGGCGGAGAAGAAGGCCGGGCGCTCCGGGGAGCGGGTGCGCGGCGGCCCCGCGCCGCTGCCCGGCTCCCCACCGGAGCACGCCGCCGACGGCGACCCCGCGACCGCCTTCCGCGCCGCCGAGGAGCCCGCCCCCGGCGCAGCCGGTGACGAGGGTGACGACGGCAGCGGCGACGAGCTGGTGCTGCGGCTGCCCCGGGCACGCTCCCTGGCGGCCGTCACCGTCCAGTCCGAGCCGGGCGCGGGCACCCGCGCCGCAGTCGAGGCGCATGTGCCGGGCGAGGGCTGGAGGCGGCTGGGCGCGCTCTCCGAGAAGGGCTGGACGGAGGTGGACACCGGCGGTCTGCGGGCGGACGCCGTACGGCTGGCCTGGCAGGACGGCTCGAAGGCGCCGGTGATCCACGAGCTGACGCCCTGGTACTCGGACTCCCCCGGCGCCGGGCTGGAGCTCCTCCGCGAGGAGGTCAACGCCGTCATCGGCGGCGAGCCCACCGCCGTCGGGGCCCGGCTGACCGGCCACCGGCCCACCGATGTGCGCGGCAGGCTGACCGTGCGGGCGCCGGAGGGCTTCACGGTGCGGGCGCCGCGCCGGGTCACGCTCCGGCGCGGCGTGCCGGCGGCCCCGAAGATCGAGATCAGCGCCGGGAAGGACGTGCGGCCGGGCACGTACCGGGTCCCGGTCACCCTCACCGCCGAGGGCGAGAGCCTGCGGAGGACGCTGACGGTGCGCGCCTACCCGCCCACCGGCGGGCCGGACCTGGCCCGGGGCGCGAGGGTCGGCTCCTCGGCCGACGAGACCGGGGACTTCCCCGCCTCGGCGGCCACCGACGGCGATCCGGAGACTCGCTGGTCCTCTCCCGCCAAGGACGGCCAGTGGCTGCGGGTGGAGCTGGACCGCCCGGCCCGGATCGGCGAGGTGCGACTGCACTGGCAGGACGCGTACGCCTCCCGCTACCGCGTCCAGGTCTCCGCCGACGGCAGGGCCTGGAGCACGGCCGCGACCGTCCGCGACGGGCGGGGCGGCCGGGAGACGGTGCGGCTGGACGCGCCCGCCGGCACCCGCTACGTACGGATCGTGGCCGACGAGCGGGCGACCCGCTTCGGCGTCTCGCTGTGGTCCGTGGAGGCGTACGCCGTGCGGGAGCCGGAGCGGGAGCAGGGGCGGGAGCAGGAGTAGGGGCGCGCCGGATACGGGGCGCACGCCGGATACGGGGCCGTCACCGGCCCCGTACGGAAAAGACCCGGGTCTCAGGCGGGTGTCGTCGTTCTGCCTTCGATCCGGGCGAGGGCGTCGTCCGCGCCGTAGGGCCGCAGATACGGCAGCCAGCGCGGGTCCCGGTGCCCCGTTCCGATGATCCGCCAGGCCAGGCCGCTGGGCGGGGCGGGCTGGTGGCGCAGTCGCCAGCCCAGCTCCGCCACGTGGCGGTCGGCCTTGACGTGGTTGCAGCGGCGGCAGGCCGCCACGACGTTCTCCCAGGAGTGCTGCCCGCCGCGGCTGCGCGGTACGACGTGGTCGACGCTGGTCGCGACGCCACCGCAGTACGCGCACCTGCCGCCGTCACGGGCGAACAGGGCGCGGCGGGTGAGCGGCACCGTGCCCCGGAAGGGCACGCGCACGAAGCGTTTGAGACGGACGACGCTGGGGGCGGGTATGGCCTGGGTCGCGCTGTGCATGAGGGCGCCGGAGTCCTCCAGGCTGATCGCCTTGCCGTTGAGGACGAGTATGAGCGCGCGGCGGAGCGGTACGACGCCGAGCGGCTCGTACGACGCGTTGAGGACCAGGACGTGCGGCACGGTGCCTCCTTGTACGTCGGCGGCGCGTGGCTCGCGCCGGGACGATCTCCCCCAGTGTGTCCCGCGCCCCGGTGGCGGCGCCACCACGATCGCGTAACGCGCTGAGCGTGTTTTCGACCACACGCTGTTCCTCCCCGCCCGGTGCCGCCGCTACCCCGGGTGACGCGGCCTGTTCGGCGGGGTGTCCCCCGTTAGTGTGTTGTGGGTGGACTCCATGGACGAGGCGCACAGGACCGCCACCGACACCGCGGGCTGGATAGAGGAGAACTGGGGGACCTGGCTCGCCATCGGGCTGCGCATCGCGCTGATCCTGGTGATCGCCGTCGTGCTGCGCTCGGTGGTCAGACGGGCCATCACACGGCTGATCGCCCGGATGAACCGCAACGCCGAGGCCGAGGCCAGCGGCAACGCGCTGCGCGGTCTGCTGGTCAACGCCGAGCGGCGGCGCCAGCGCACGGAGGCCATCGGCTCGGTGCTGCGCAGCGTCACCACCTTCGTGATCATGGGGACGGCGCTGCTGATCGTGCTGTCCACCCTCGGCATCGACCTGGCCCCGCTGCTGGCCAGCGCCGGTGTGGCGGGCGTGGCGATCGGCTTCGGCGCGCGCAATCTGGTCACGGACGTGCTGACCGGGATGTTCGTGCTGCTGGAGGACCAGTACGGCGTCGGCGACCGCATCGACGCGGGCGAGGCCACCGGCACCGTCCTGGAGATCGGGCTGCGGGTGACCAAGCTGCGCGGCGACGACGGTGAGATCTGGTATGTGCGCAACGGCGAGATCAAGCGGGTCGGCAACCTCAGCCAGGGCTGGGCGACGGCCGCCCTGGACGTGGAGGTCCGCTCCGGCGAGGACCTGGAGGAGGTCCGCTCGGCGATCGCCGCGGCCGGTGAGGGGATGTCGACGTCCGCGCCGTGGGACGAGGTCCTGTGGGCGCCGGTGGAGGTGCTGGGCCTGAACTCGGTGACGCTGGACACCATGGTCATCCGCGTCTCGGCCAAGACGATGCCGGGCAAGGCGCTGCCGGTGGAGCGCGAGCTGCGCTGGCGCGTCAAGCGGGCGCTGGACGCGCGGGGCATCCGGATGGTGGACGAGGAGTCGATGGCGGCCCTGCGGAAGCTGGACGAGGAGCTGGGGGCGCCGGCCCGCGGGCGGGGCTCCGACCGGGTCCTGCTGGAGAAAGGGCCGGAGAAGGGGCCGGACGCCGCGAAGGAGGCGGTGGACCCGGTGAAGAACGCCCTGACCAGGGGTCCGGCCGGGAACCCGGCCGGACCCCTGGTGAAGGGGCCGGGAGATCTCGGGCGGGGCTCCGGCAAGCCGCGGCGGTAGGGCGCGCGGGGAGCGGCGCGGAGAACAGCGGAGAACAGCGGAGAACGGCGGAGGACACACGGGGAGCGGCGCGAAGGCCCGCCTTCGGCACGTCCGTTGACGCCGGCCGGAGGCGGGCCCTAGTGTCCCGGCCAGAAGACAGGAAACCTTCCTTACAGTTCTGGGCGGGAGACAGGCCCATGGCCGGGACCACTCCGGGAACGCCCCGGGTTCTGCGTGCGATGAACGACCGCGCCGCCCTGGAGCTGCTGCTCGCGCACGGCTCGCTCTCGCGCGGCCGCATCGGCAGGCTGACCGGGCTGTCCAAGCCGACCGCCTCCCAGCTCCTGGCCCGTCTGGAGGCCGCCGGCCTGGTCCGGGTCACCGGCACCAGCGAGGGCCGCCCGGGGCCGAACGCCCGGCTCTACTCGCTCGACCCGGCCGCGGCGCACGTGGCCGGGCTGGATGTCACCGCCACCCGGATCCGCGCCGCGGTCGCCGACATCACCGGCCGTACCGTCGGCTCCTTCGAGGTGCCCGCGCCGGGGCGCTCTGCGGCTTCCGAACCGTCCGGGGCCCCGGGGCGGCGGTCCGCCGATCCGGTCGTACGGCAGGTCGTGGCCGCCGTGGACGGGGCCGCCGGGGCCGCCGGACTCACCCGGTCCGCGCTGCACCGCGTCGTCATCGGTACCCCCGGCGCCTTCGACCCGCGCACCGGACGGCTGCGCTACGCCTCCCACCTGCCCGGCTGGCACTCCTTTGGTCTGCTGGAGGAACTGGCCGCCGCGCTGCCGGTGCCGGTGGAGTACGACAACGACGTCAATCTCGCCGCCGTCGCCGAGCACCGCCTGGGCGCCGCCCGGGGCCACGAGGACTTCGTCCTGCTCTGGAACGAGCAGGGCCTGGGCGCCGCGCTGGTGCTGGGCGGGCGGCTGCACCGCGGCTGGACCGGCGGCGCGGGCGAGGTCGGATTCCTGCCCGTCCCCGGCGCCCCGCTCCTGCGGCGGGTGGCCCGCGCCAACAGGGGCGGGTTCCAGGAACTGGCGGGCGCGCGGGCACTACTGCGGACGGCGCGCGAGCTGGGCATCGAGCCCCCTTCCGGCCGGGACGGCGAGGCGGCGGCGAAGCTGCTCGCCCGCGCGGTGGAACGGGCCGGGCAGGAGGCCTGGCAGAACGGTGGGCAGGACGGCGGGCAGGACGGCGGCGGCCCGTACGGCGAGCTGCTGCGCCGCGCCGCCACCGGGCTGGCGACCGGGCTGGCCGCGCTGGTCGCCGTCCTGGACCCGGAACTGATCGTGCTGTCGGGCGGCGTACTCGCCGCGGGCGGGGAGGTGCTGCGCACGCTGGTGCGGCGGGAGCTGGACGAACTGGCTGCGCCCCGGCCGCGGCTGGTCCTCGGGACCGTCACCGATCACCCCGTGCTCAGCGGCGCGCTGGAGAGCGCCCTGGCCACCACCCGCGACGAGGTGTTCGACACCTCCCGCTGACACCCCCGTACTCCCACACCCCGCAATCCGCACATCTCCAAGTCCCGCTCCCCGGAACCGAGGAGGAAGTCCCGTGAAACTCGCAGTGGTGGGCGGCGGGTCCACCTACACCCCCGAACTCGTCGACGGGTTCGCCCGGTTGCGGGAGATCCTCCCGGTCACCGAGCTGGCCCTGGCCGACCCGGCCGGGGACCGGCTGGAGCTGGTGGGCGGGCTCGCCCGCCGCATGCTCGCCCGCGCCGGCCATCCGGCCGCCGTCACCACCACCGGCGACCTGGACGCGGCCGTCGCGGACGCCGACGCCGTGCTGCTCCAGCTCCGCGTGGGCGGCCAGGCGGCCCGCGAGCGGGACGAGACCTGGCCGCTGGAGTGCGGCTGCGTCGGGCAGGAGACCACGGGCGCGGGCGGACTGGCCAAGGCGCTGCGCACCGTCCCCGTCGTCCTGGACATCGCCGAGCGGGTGCGCCGCGCCAACCCCGGTGCGTGGATCATCGACTTCACCAACCCGGTCGGCATCGTCACCCGCGCGCTGCTGAACGAGGGCCACCGGGCGGTGGGCCTGTGCAACGTGGCGATCGGTCTCCAGCGGAAGTTCGCCGCCCTGCTGGAGGTGGAGCCCGGCCGGCTGCACCTGGACCACGTCGGGCTCAACCACCTCACCTGGGAGCTCGGGGTGCGCCTGGGCGGGCCGGAAGGGCGGGACGTGCTGCCCGGACTGCTGGCCCGGCACGGCGCGGCGATCGCCGCCGGCCTGCGGCTGCCCGAGCCCCTCCTGCACCGGCTGGGCGCCGTGCCCTCGTACTACCTGCGCTACTTCTACGCCCATGACGAGGTCGTGGCCGAGATGCGCGACAGCCCCCCGCGGGCGGCGGAGGTCGCCGCGATGGAACGCGAGCTGCTGGAGATGTACGCCGACCCGGCGCTGGACACCAAACCGGAGCTGCTGGCCGGGCGCGGCGGCGCCTACTACTCCGAGGCCGCCGTCGCCCTGGCCGCGGCCCTGCTGGGCGGCGGCCGGGGCGGGGCGGACGGGACGGGCGGGGCCGGCGGGGGCGGCACCGGCGAGGGCACGCAGGTGGTGAACGTCCGCAACGACGGCACCCTGCCCTTCCTTCCCGACGACGCGGTGGTCGAGGTCCCGGCCGCCGTCTCCCCGGCGGGCGTGAAGCCGCTGCCCGTACCGCCGCTGAACCCGCTCCACACGGGCCTGATCTCGGCCGTGACGGCGTACGAGCACCTGGCGCTGGACGCCGCACTGCGCGGCGGCCGGGACCGGGTGTTCACCGCGCTGCTGGCCCACCCCCTGATCGGTCAGTACGCCCTCGCCGAGAAGCTGACGGACCGTCTGCTCGCGCACAACCGGGAGCACCTGGCATGGGCCTGACTCCCGCCGCCGGACCGCCCGCCGCCGGACCGCCCGCCGCCGCGCTGGCCGTCGACGCGCTGGCCGTCGACGCGGGCAACAGCAAGACCGACGTGGCGCTGGTCTCGGCGGACGGGACGGTGCTGGGCTCGGCGCGCGGCGGCGGCTTCCGCCCGCCGGCGGTCGGGACGGGGAGGGCCGTCGCGTCACTGGCCCGGACGGTGGCCCGGGCGGCGCGGGCGGCGGGCCTGGAGGCGCGGCCGGGCGCTCCCCTGGCCGGGCACGTGTCGGCCTGTCTGGCAGGCGCCGACCTGCCGCGCGAGGAGCGGGAGCTGACGGAGCGGATCGGCGCCCTCGGCTGGGGCCGCACCCTCCGCGTGGCCAACGACACCTTCGCGATCCTGCGCGCTGGCCTGCCCGACGACGGATCCCCCCGGCACGGGGTCGCCGTCGTGTGCGGTGCGGGGATCAACTGCGTCGGTGCCGCCGCCGACGGCCGTGTCCACCGCTTCCCCGCCGTCGGCCGCCTGTCCGGGGACTGGGGCGGCGGTGGAGGGCTGGCGGAGGAGGCCCTGTGGTGCGCCGCCCGCGCCGAGGACGGCCGGGGCGGGGACACCGAGCTGGCGAGGGCGCTGCCCGCGCACTTCGACCTGCCCAGCATGTACGCGCTGATCGAGGCCTTCCATCTGGGTGATCTGCCGGGCGGGCGCAGGCACGAGCTGGTGCCCGTCCTCTTCGCGGTGGCCGCCGGGGGCGACGCCGTGGCCCGCTCTCTGGTGCACCGCCAGGCCGAGGAGATCGCGGTGATGGCCTCGGTGGCGCTGGAGCGGCTGGACCTGCTGGGGGCCCCGGTGCCGGTGGTGCTGGGCGGCGGCGTCGCGGCCGCCCGCCATCCGCTGCTGCACGACCGCCTGCTCGCCCTGCTGGCCGAACGCGCACCGCTGGCCACCGTCCGCGTGGTCACCGCTCCCCCGGTCCTCGGCGCCGGTCTGCTGGCCCTGGACCGGCTGGAGGCCGGGCCCGCCTCCTGCACCCGGCTGCGCGCCCACTACGCCGGCCGCACCGCACTCGCCTGAGGCGCGCCCGGGCGCGCGCACCCTGCCGTCGCGCCCCGGGCATCGCGGTCCGGACATCGCGGTCCGGACATCACGGTCCGGACAGGATCCCGCCAAAACGGCGCCGTCACGGCTCCCCGCCGCCATACCGCCGACCGGGCTCCTCCGCCTTCCACCGCACGGGGCGCGGGCCCGGTCCGCCGGTGCCCGAAGGCCCCGGGGACCGGAACGGGAACGGGGACGGGGCCGCCCGCGTCAACAACGCGCCGGAGGAGTATCGCCGAAGTGGGCTGGGCAGTCCGCGGATGGCCGTACACGAGCGGTGTCCGGCGGACAAGATGGGAGCAGCGCATCCGGCGCTCCCCGCCCGGCCCACCGGGGCGGGCGGGTGCCGGGTGCGAGCACGGACGCGACCAGGACGTGAAGACGACACGAGCGGCGAGGTGACCGATGGGGGACGACGGGGCTGCCGAACCGGGCGGACCGGTGATGGACCGGGAGGAGGTGGACCGTGCCCTGGCGCGGTTCGGCGCGGAGCACGAGGCGGTGGAGACCTCTCTGTACGCGCTCCAGGACCATGCGGGGCGCAGGCTGCTGGAGGGGGCCGAGCTGACCGGTGTGACCAAGGAGCGGTGGGCGCGGACCGAGGAGGCCGTCTCGCTGCTGTGGACGTACTTCGACGCCTTCACCGCGGCGCTGGACTCCGCGCGCGGACTGCGCGGCGAAAGCCGCTGGCCGGCGCCGGAGGACCTCGCCGGGCTGACCGCGCGGCTGCGCGGCCCGGCGGTCGCCGTCCCCGCCGCCGACAGCCCCGCCGACAACCCCGGATCCGGGGCCGAGGCCGGATCCGGGGCCGAGGCCGGATCCGGGGCCGGGGCCGGGGCCGGGGCCGTCGAGCGGATCACCCTGGCCGAGCTGGTGGCCCGGATGAACGGCTGGTACGCCCGGGCCCTGGACACCGTCGCCGCCGCCGACTCCGTGTGGTCCGCGCTGCCCGCACGGATAGACATGCTCTCCGCCGAGCTCCAGCGCATCCGCTCCCTGGCGCACTCCGTGGGCGTGCGCCCCGGGGAGCACCCGGCGGGCGACGAGCTGGAGCAGGTCACCGCCGAGCTGACCGCGCTGCGGGCCGAGGTCGTCGCCGACCCGCTGGCCTTCTGGGTTTCGGCGGGCGGGAGTTCGGCCCCCGGCGGCGGGCGGCCCGACACCGTCCGGTACGACCGCGCGGCCCGTGCGCTGGAGGACGTCCGGCGCGAGATCGACGCCGTGCTCCAGGTGCGGCAGGACGCCGAGCAGCGGCTGATGCGGCTGCGCGACGTGCTGTCGCGTGCCGACCGCACCCTGGCCGAGGCCCGGACCGCGCGCGGCGAGGTGCTGGCGAAGATCGCGGCGGTCGAGGTGCCCGCGGTGAGCGGGCCGCCGACCGCCCTGTACGAACAGCTCGCGCTGGCCGCCGAGCACCGGCGGCACGCCCGCTGGCACCGGCTGTCGCCGTTGCTGGAGAGCCTGGAGGAGCGCGCGGACGAGGAGTTGGAGCGGGCCCGCGCCTCGCTGACCGCCGTGACCGCGCCGCTGGCGGTGCGGGCGGAGCTGCGCGGCCGGCTGGACGCGTACCGCGCGCGGCTGGCACGGCGCGGGGCGGCCGGCGACCCCCTGCTGACGGAGCGGTACGACGCCGCGCGGCGGCTGCTGTGGAGCGCGCCGTGCGATCTGCGGGCGGCCGAGCAGGCGGTGCTGCGCTACCGGGAGGCGGCGCTGGAGGTGCTGGCACCGCCCGGCGGGCCGGCGGACGGGAGGCCGGCGGGTGGCGAACCGGCGGGCAGACAGGAGGAGTTCCGGTGAGCCGGGGGCGGGTTTGGACGCGCTGCTCCGGGAACGCTTGATCACCAGGGCGTCCGGTGGGGACGGCGGAGGGGGCCTGCCCGGCGCCCTCCGGCCCCCATGGTGTCACTGCGACGTCTCCAATCCACCACCAAAACACCACATAGACCCTATTGTGAAGTCATGGACGAGACGACACGCATTACACTCCGCCTTCCCGTCGACCTCCACACATGGCTGGTCGACCAGGCCAGGTCCGCCCGCAGGTCCCTCAATTCCGAGATCGTCCACCGCCTGGAGGTCGAGCGCGCCGCCGAGGCCGACGGCGAATCACGCTGAGGGCGACTCACCCCTCCCCGTCCTGCACCGCAGGAGTCCGACTCCCTCCCGCGAACGGGAGGCATCCCCACCCCGGCCGGGAGGCCGGGACATCATCGAAGGAACCCGGTGACCATGCCGCAGCCCGACCGCCCTTCCGTCTGCCCCCGGTGCCATGAGCCGCTGGAGGCCGGTGATCTCCACCGCGGCGCGTGCGGCGCCGGTCCGGGGGCCGGGGCAGGCGGCTCGCGGCCCCTGATCCCGCCGCCCCCGGCGGCCCCGCCCGCGGTCCCGCCCGTCGTACCGGACACCGCGGGGGGCGGGCCGGACTACGTCCTGCCGCCCCCCGCCCCCGTGCCCCCCGTCCCGCAGGTGCCGCCGCCTCCGGCCGTGCCGCCCGCGGTCCCCGCCGCGCAGGCCGGAGACGCGGGGCAGGCCGGAGACGCGGGGCAGGCCGGAGACACGGGGCGGGCCGGAGACACGGGGCGGGCCGGTCCGCCGGCGCCAGGTGAGAACCCGCTCCCGGACGGCGCCCACGGCGGCGCTCCGGCCGGCGGCGGACAGGAGCGGTGCGTCGCCTGCGGCACCGGCGCCGTCGACGCCGAGAGCCGCTGCGAGCACTGCGGCCACGCCCAGCCGCGCGAACGCGACCACATGGAGGAGGAGTCGGAAGGCGTCGCGGCGGTCAGCGACCGCGGACTGCGCCACCACCGCAACGAGGACTCCTTCGCCGTCTCGGCCGTCTCCCTGCCGGACGGCTCCCCGGCCGTGATCGCCGTCGTCTGCGACGGGGTGTCGTCGGCAACCCGCCCGGACGAGGCCTCGGCCGCCGCCGCCGAGTCCGCGTGCACGTCGATGCGGGGGTCCCTGCCGGGCGGCACCGACCCCCGGCAGGCGATGCACGACGCCCTGGTGGCCGCCTCCGAGGCCGTCAACGCCCTGGCACCGGAGCCGCGCGACCCGGTGGAGAACGCCCCGGCCTGCACCATCGTCGGCGCGGTGGTCGCGGGGGACCTCCTCACCGTCGGCTGGATCGGCGACAGCCGCGCCTACTGGGTCCCCGAGGACCGCTCCACCGCGCCCGCCCGGCTCACCGAGGACGACTCCTGGGCCGCCCAGATGGTGGCGGCGGGCCTGATGGAGGAGGCCGAGGCGTACGCGGACGCCCGGGCGCACGCCATCACCGGGTGGCTGGGGGCGGACGCCTACGAACTCGACCCGCACACCGCCTCGTTCACCCCGGACCGGCCCGGCGTGGTGGTGGTGTGCACGGACGGCCTGTGGAACTACGCCGAGTCCGCCGAGGAGATGGCCGAGGCCGTCCCGGCCGACGCCCGTACCCACCCGATGCGGTCCGCCCGGCATCTGGTGGGGCACGCGCTGGACGGCGGCGGCCACGACAACGTGACGGTGGCGGTGCTCCCGTTCCCCGCGCCGCCCGGCTCCGGCCCGGCCGTGACCGGCTGACGCGCCGCCCGCCGTGGACCGGGCGGGCGCCCGCGCCGGAGCGCCTTCGCCGGATCGGGCGTACCGCGCCTCGCGGCGGGCGGCAACCTGAACGAGTGCCGGGCGGGCGGGCCGGCCGGAGGTGGCGCAGATCACGGCCCGGCCCTTCCGTCCCGGCCGGCGCACCGTTCCACGGCGCCCGGCGCCCGGCGGCAGCGGCGCGGGAAGCGTTCCGCCGGCCGCGCCCGCCCGGTTCCGCTCCCTCCGTCCGATGGCCCACCCGCAGGTCACGGGACTCCCGGCCGGGTGGAAACGGGCCCGGGAACGCCGAGGGGGACGCGGACGGAGCTCCCCGTCGCCGCCTTCCCGGCACCCGCCTCCCCGGGCGGTGACGGGCGGCGAAGGGGCGCACCGGCGGGCGGTCGCGCCCCGGAGGCGGTGGAGAAGGCAGTGGGCGTGACCGGCCCCGCGCCCGGTACTGTTCCGCTGACGGCGGTGGTCCTCCGAGACCGGCGGGACCACCGAACGCGCGGCCCGGAGGCCGGGGCGCGCGAAGAAGCGAACGACCGAGCGACGCGACACGGAGCCGCGCGGAGGGGGAAGGACCGACATGCCGACTTGCCCGAACGGCCATCAGTCGGCGGCCGACGACTGGTGCGAGGTGTGCGGCCACCGCATGGCCTCCGCTCCGGGTGTGCCCGCCGGTGCCGTCCCGCCGCCCCCGATGCCCGGCCGGGGCGGCTACGGCTACCCCGGCCCCGGGGGCGACTCCGCGGCGCAGGGCGAGCTGTGCCCGCAGTGCCGCACCCCCCGCGAGGGGCAGTCCCCGGTCTGCGAGGAGTGCCGGTACAGCTTTCTCACACACTCCCCCGCCGCCTACAGTCCGCCGCCTCCGCCCGCACCGCCGCAGCAGATGCCCGGCGGCAGCATGAGCGGGCTGAACCTGCCGCCCGGATTCCAGGCGCAGGGCCCGCCCTCCCCGCCGCCTCCGCCCGCACCGCCGCAGCCCCAGCACCAGCACCAGCACCAGCACCAGCAGGCTCAGCAGCCCGTGGCTCCTCCCCAGCACCACGGGCAGCCTCCGCACGGACAGCCCGACTACGGCGGGCAGCCCGGCTACGGCTACCCCCAGCAGCCTCCGGCCCCCCAGCCCCTGCAGCAGCCCCAGCACCAGCAGCCCCAGCACCACCAGCCGCCGGGAGGCGGCGGTGACGACTGGCCGCTTCCGCCGCCCTCGCACAGCGGGCAGCAGACCGGTCAGCACGGGCAGCCTCCGCACGCCCAGCCCCAGCACGCCCAGCCCGACTACGGCCGCTCCGACTACGGCGGGCAGCCCGGCTACGGCTACCCCCAGCAGCCTCCGGCCCCCCAGCCCCCGCAGCAGCACCAGCACCAGCACCAGCAGCCCCAGCACCACCAGGGGCCGCCGTCCCAGCAGCAGCCCGCGAGCTGGGCGGTGACGGTCGGGCCCGACCAGGAGTACTTCACCGCGATGATGCGGCGCAGCGGCCCCGAGGCGGCCGGGCTCAACATGCCCGCCTACACCGCCGAGCAGCGCGTCCAGCTCAGCGGCCCCCAGGTCACCATCGGCCGCCGCCGCCACTCCACCGGCGAGTCGCCCGACATCGACCTGGGCCGCTCGCCGGAGGACCCGGGGGTGTCGCACCAGCACGCGGTGCTGGTGCAGCAGCCCGACGGCGGCTGGTCCGTGGTCGACCAGGACTCCACCAACGGCACCACCGTCAACGGCGCCGAGGACCCGATCCAGCCGTTCGTCCCCGTCCCGCTCCAGGAGGGCGACCGGGTGCACGTGGGCGCGTGGACCACGATCACCCTGCACCGGGGCTGACGCCCGGTCCGGGCCCGGAGCAGATCCCGGACAGATCCCGGAACAGGCCCCGGCCCGCCGGGCGAGACCGCCCCGGATCCCGGCTACTGCCGGAAGGTGATATTCCGGCAGTAGCCTCCGTCCCATGACAGACGCCGCGATCACAGTCGAGGGACTGCGCAAGCGGTACGGGGACGTACAGGCCGTCGACGGGGTGTCCCTCACCGTCGAACGCGGCGAGTTCTACGGCATCCTCGGACCGAACGGCGCGGGCAAGACGACCACCCTGGAGATGACCGAGGGCCTGCGCAAGCCGGACGAGGGGACGGTCCGGCTGCTCGGCGAGTCCCCCTTCCCCCGCAACCCGGCGCTGCTGCGCCGCATGGGCGTCCAGCTCCAGGCGTCGGCGTTCTTCGAGAAACTGACCGCCCGCGAGCAGATCCACACCTTCGCCTCCCTCTACGGCGTCCCCGCCGAGCGCGCCGACGCGATGCTGGAGACCGTCGGCCTGACCGAGAAGGCCGGCACCCGCGAGAACAGGCTCTCCGGGGGCCAGGCCCAGCGGCTGTCCATAGCCTGCGCGCTGGTCCACGACCCGGAGCTGGTGTTCCTGGACGAGCCGACCACCGGCCTCGACCCGCAGGCCCGCCGCAACCTGTGGGACCTGCTGCGCGCCATCAACCAGGAGGGCCGCACCGTGGTGCTCACCACGCACTACATGGACGAGGCCGAGACGCTGTGCGACCGGGTGGCGGTGATGGACCACGGCCGCGTGCTGCGCGTGGGCGCCCCGGCCGAACTGGTGGCGGAGCTGGGCGTGGACTCCCTGGAGGACGTCTTCCTCCAGCTGACCGGACGGGAGTACCGCCAGTGAGCCCCAAGACGTTCGCCAGCCTCTCCAGGGCGATGGCCCTGGGCCTGCTGCGGGACCGTACCGCCGCCTTCTTCATGCTGGTCTTCCCGCTGATGTTCCTGGTGCTGTTCGGCGCGCTGTTCAAGAACGACTCGACGGCCCGGGCGGAGATCGTCCAGGTCGGCCGGGTCGAGATCTTCGACTCCCTGCCGCGCGAGGAGCGCGAGGGGCTGGAGGAGGTCCTGGAGATCAGGCGGTCCGACGACCGGGAGGAAGCCCTGGAGGAGGTCCGCGCGGGCGACGTGGACGCCGCCGTCTGGCAGGAGGGCGACGAGGTACGGCTGCGCTACTCGGCAGCCGATCAGGTCCGGGCGGGCAACGCGCGGGCGCTGGTCGGCTCGGTCGTCCAGCAGGCCAACATCGCCGCGACCGGGCAGCCCCCCGCCTACGGGCTGACCGCCCGTCAGGTGGAGGACGAGTCGCTGAAGGCGATCCAGTTCCTCACCCCGGGTCTGCTCGGCTGGGCGGTGGCGATGGGCGCGGTCTTCGGTTCGGCGTTCACCCTGGTCAACTGGCGCAAGAAGCGCATCCTGCGGCGGCTGTGGCTGGCCCCGGTGAGCGCGGGCACGGTCATCGCGGCCCGTGTCGGGGTGAGCGTGGCGCTGGCCCTCGTCCAGACCGCGGTCTTCCTCGGCGTGGCCTCCATTCCCTACTACGGCCTGGAGCTGAGCGGCCACTGGTGGCTGGCCCTGCCGCTGGTGGTGTGCGGCACGCTGGCCTTCATGTCCATCGGGCTGGTCATCGGTGCCTGGGCGAAGACCGAGGAGGCGGCGAACGGAGTGGCCCAGGTGGTCATCCTGCCGATGGCCTTCCTCTCCGGCGCCTTCTTCCCGCTGGATACGGCGCCGTCCTGGGTACGGGCGATCTCCGACCTCTTCCCGCTGACGTATCTGAACGAGGCGATGCAGGACGTCCTCTCCCGCGGCCAGTCCTGGGGCGCGGTGTTGCCCGTCATGGGCGGGCTGCTGCTGTTCGCCGCGGTCCTGACGGCCGTGGCCGCCCGGCTCTTCCGCTGGGACGACGCCTGAGGCCCCCGGCCGCCCGCCGGGCAGGACGCCGGGCCCCGGAGCCGGGACCGGGCCCGGGGGCGGGGCCGGGGGCGGGGCCGGGGGCCTCAAGGCCGTGGGCCCCGAGCCCTGAGCACTGAGCCCTGAGCCCTGAGGGCATGGGCCGGGCATCTGCGACCATGGGGGGCGTGATGGAGATTCCGCGTGGCGACGTGCAGACGCAGACCTTCTTCGAGCAGGTCGGGGGCGAGGAGACCTTCCGGCGGCTGGTGCGCCGGTTCTACGAGGGTGTGGCCGGGGACCCGCTGCTGCGGCCGATGTACCCGGAGGAGGACCTCGGTCCGGCCGAGGAGCGGCTGGCGCTGTTCCTGATGCAGTACTGGGGCGGGCCCCGGACGTACAGCGAGCAGCGCGGGCATCCCCGGCTGCGCATGCGGCACGTGCCCTTCAGGGTCGACCGCGCCGCCCACGACGCCTGGCTGCGGCACATGCGCGACGCCGTGGACGAGCTCGGCCTGTCCCCCGAGCACGAGCGGCAGCTGTGGGACTACCTGGTCTACGCGGCCGCCTCGATGGTCAACACCCCGGACTGACCCCGCACCGCGCACGAACACCGCGCACGAACACGGCGCACCCGGCGAAGCCCCGGCCCTTCCCACTCCTGCGGGCCGGGGCTCTCCCGACGCCGTTCACGACGCCGTTCGCGGAGAGGTCGGCGGAGAGGTCGGCGGAGACGTCGGCGGAGACGTCGGCGGAGACGTCGGCAAGGGCGCTCTCACAGCGGGGTGACGCTCAGCCCCGGCACACCCCGCCCGGCGCCGCGCACGGCGACCGAGCCGTACGGGGTGCGCAGCCGCAGCCAGGTGCCGGCGGCCAGCACCGCCACCGCGGCGTCCCGCCCGCCGGTGGCGGGCGGCGGCCCCTGCGGGCCGGCCGCCGGGGCCGGGCCGCGCGAGCGCAGCATGCCCAGCGCCTGCGCGGCGTGCACGGCGCGCAGCGGCAGCCCCGTACCGCCGCCCAGGGGACGGGACCAGATCTCCTCCGCCAGCGCGTCCAGCGCCTCGCGGGTGCGCTCGCCGGGTGCCAGCGCCTCGCTGCGCCGCCGGAACTCGGCGACCACCGAGGCGGCGGCCGCGCGCACCGACTCGTACGGCAGCTCGCCCACCGGACGCCAGCCGCCGCGCGGCGGCAGCAGGCCGGCCCAGGGCGGGCCGGTCACGGCGGCGGGCACGGAGACCGACTCGGACGCCTCGTCGAGGCCCTCCAGCAGTTCCCCGGCGGAGACCGTCGCGTCCAGCTGTGCCGGCTCGGTCAGCCGGACGGTGCGCACGGCCAGCACCTCGAAACGGGCCGGCCGCGCGAAGACGCCCAGGACGCCGTCGCCGGTCGCCCGCAGCCGTGCCGCCGCGGCCTTCTCCCAGCGCAGCAGCCGCCCCAGGAGGGCGGCCAGCTCGGCCGCCTCCCCGGGGTCGGCGAACACCAGGCGTGGGGGCTGTCCGCTCGTGCGGCTCATGCGGTGGCGGCCCCCGTCGCGCTGTCGTCCAGGTACTCCTTGAGGAACGCCTTCTCCTCGTCACTGAGCCGGCGCGGACGCTCGCGCTCCAGGTCGTAGGGGACCACGACCGTCGAGGCGCGGACGTAGACGGTGTCCCCTTCACCGGGGCCGTCCTTGACCTCGTAGGCGACCGTCAGCGAGGCCGCCCCGATCCTGGTCACCCACATCTCGACCACGACCGGCTCGTGCCGGTGCACCAGCGGGCGCAGATAGGAGATCTCGTGCCCGGCCACCACCGAGCCGCCGGTGAAGGCCCCCGACGCCGCCTGGCGGGCGAGCCGGAACATGAAGTCGATCCGCGCCTCCTCCAGGTACCTCAGGAACACGACGTTGTTGACGTGCCCGAAGGAGTCCATGTCGGACCAGCGCAGAGGGCAGGGGAATGTGTGGCGCACGCCTCTCCTCAGCCCCGCGTCAGCTTCTTGTAGGTGGTGCGGTGCGGACGGGCGGCGTCCGGGCCGAGCCGCTCGATCTTGTTCTTCTCGTACGACTCGAAGTTGCCCTCGAACCAGAACCACTTGCTCTCGCCCTCGTAGGCGAGGATGTGGGTGGCCACGCGGTCCAGGAACCAGCGGTCGTGGGAGACCACCACGGCGCAGCCGGGGAACTCCAGCAGCGCGTTCTCCAGCGAGGACAGGGTCTCGACGTCGAGGTCGTTGGTCGGCTCGTCGAGCAGGAGCAGGTTGCCGCCCTGCTTGAGGGTGAGCGCCAGGTTCAGGCGGTTGCGCTCACCGCCGGAGAGGACCCCGGCCGGCTTCTGCTGGTCCGGGCCCTTGAAGCCGAACGCGGAGACGTAGGCGCGCGAGGGCATCTCGACCTGGCCGACGTTGATGTAGTCCAGCTCGTCGGAGACGACGGCCCACAGCGTCTTCTTGGGGTCGATGTTGGCGCGGGCCTGGTCGACGTAGGAGATCTTGACCGTGTCGCCGACCTTGATGCTGCCGGAGTCCGGCTCCTCCAGGCCCTGGATCATCTTGAACAGCGTGGTCTTGCCCGCGCCGTTGGGGCCGATGACGCCGACGATGCCGTTGCGCGGCAGGGTGAAGGACAGGTCGTCGATGAGGACCTTGTCACCGAACGCCTTGTGCAGACCCTCGACCTCGACCACGACGTTGCCCAGACGCGGGCCCGGCGGGATCTGGATCTCCTCGAAGTCCAGCTTGCGGGTCTTCTCGGCCTCGGCGGCCATCTCCTCGTAGCGGGTCAGACGCGCCTTGGACTTCGCCTGGCGGCCCTTGGCGTTGGAGCGGACCCACTCCAGCTCCTCCTTGAGCCGCTTCTGCCGCTTGGCGTCCTTCTGCCCCTCGACCTTGAGGCGGGCGGCCTTCTTCTCCAGGTAGGTGGAGTAGTTGCCCTCGTAGGGGTGGGCGCGGCCGCGGTCGAGCTCGAGGATCCACTCGGCGACGTTGTCCAGGAAGTACCGGTCGTGGGTGATGGCCACGACGGTGCCCTCGTACTTGGCCAGGTGCTGCTCCAGCCACAGCACGGACTCGGCGTCCAGGTGGTTGGTGGGCTCGTCCAGCAGCAGCAGGTCGGGGGCCTCCAGCAGCAGCTTGCACAGCGCGACGCGGCGCTTCTCGCCGCCGGAGAGGTTGGTGACGGGCCAGTCGCCGGGCGGGCAGCCCAGGGCGTCCATGGCCTGCTCCAGCTGGGCGTCCAGGTCCCAGGCGTTCGCGTGGTCGAGCTGCTCCTGGAGCTTGCCCATCTCCTCCATCAGCTCGTCGGTGTACTCGGTCGCCATCTGCTCGGCGATCTCGTTGAACCGGTCGAGCTTGCCCTTGATCTCCGCGACGCCGTCCTGGACGTTCTCCAGCACCGTCTTGGACTCGTCCAGCGGGGGCTCCTGCAGGAGGATGCCGACGCTGTAGCCGGGGGCGAGGAAGGCGTCGCCGTTGGACGGCTGCTCCAGCCCGGCCATGATCTTCAGCACCGTGGACTTTCCGGCGCCGTTGGGGCCCACGACACCGATCTTCGCTCCGGGCAGGAAGCTCAGCGTGACGTCGTCGAGAATCACCTTGTCGCCGTGCGCCTTACGCGCCTTGCGCATGGTGTAGATGTACTCAGCCAAGAGAAACCGTCCGGCAATCAGGGAGTGGGCAGATACACCCCATCTTGCCGCACCCCCGCGCTGGGACGAAAACGAGCACCGGGGCGACCTGTGTCACGCCCCCGGGCCGTGAAAAGACCGCGTGCCGCCGCAAGTGGTGCGGCGGCACGCGGCCGGGTGGTTCGGGTGGTCCGGGCGGATCGGGCGATCACGCCCGGACCGGTGGAGCGATGTGGAGCCAGGTGCGGCGACGGCTCAGTCGTCGGAGCCGGCGGTGGCGGGCTTCTTCTTCCGGAGGAAGAAGACGGCGGCGCCACCGAGGACCACCAGGGCGAGGGCGACGCCCGCGATGATCGGGGTGTTGCTGCTGCTGCCGGTCTCGGCGAGGTTGCCGTCGGTGTCACCGGTGTCGCCGCCGACGGTGGCCGGGCTGGGCTCGGTGGAGGGCTCGGGGCTCTCCTCCTCGCCGCCGCCGGTGGTGGCCTCGGTCTCGCAGTCGAGGGTGCCGGTGAAGGTCTCCTCGAAACCGTTCGGACCGGTGATCGTGATGTCGTACGCCTGGTCCTCCTGGACCGGGACGGTCACGGTCTCGGAGCCGCCGGCCGGGATCTCGTACTCCTTGCCCGCGAGGGAGAAGGAGAACGGCTCGTCACCCTTGTTGGTGGCGGTGACGTCGACGCCGCCCTTGACGCAGTTCTTCTCCGCGGTCACGGCCGGGATCGGGCCCTCGTTGGCCCAGTTCGCGGTCGCGGTGGCGGTGACGCTGGAGCTGCTGGAACCGGCCAGGATCTGGGTCTGGCTCGGGTTCTCCGGGTTGACGCTGGTGAAGGCGCGGCCCACGGCGACCTCGGTGTTGGCCTGCGCGGTCAGCGAGGCGGTGCCGGGCTCGGTGCCCTTGGGCACGTCGAAGAAGAGCTGGTCGCCCTGCTTGGCGGTGGTGACCGCGTTGCCGTCCTTGTCGACGACCGTCACACCCGCGTTCGCGGCCTCCGCTCCCGGCGCGACGTTCACGGTCTGCGCGTTGGTGTTCACGGTGACCGGGCCGAGCTTCTCGCCGGCCTTGCCGGAGACGGCGGGCGGCTCGAGCGTGAGCGAGGCCTTCGGCTCGGCGAGGTTCTCGGCCGACTCGATCAGGTACTCGGCGAGCTTGTCGGCGTTGTCGTCGTCCGCGTCGACCTTCGCGTCGTCGGAGAAGTGCCAGATCGCGATCTGGGTGCCGGCGGCGGCGGTCTTCTCGGTGAGCCGGGTCTTCTCACCGGTCTTCTCCTCGACCGACTTGGCGAGTGCGTTGAGGTCGTTCACCTGCGGGTAGGAGTTCTTCAGGATCCAGAGGATCTTGCCCGCGTTCTCGTTTTTGTGCAGCGTGGACTCGTCCCAGGAGGCCTCGCGGTACTCAGCGCCCGCGCGCGTCCCGCGGCCGATGTCGATGCAGTAGGTCTTCAGGGTGCCGCCACCCTTGACCTGCAGCTCGAACAGACCGGCAGCGGTGTTACCCGGATTGGGACCGTTGAGGATCTTGACACCGGAACCGATCGTCACACCGGCCTTGGGCAGGGTGGCGAGCACGCCGCCCTGCTGGTTGTTCTCGTCTGCGACGGCGGTCCCCGCGCCGGCGATCGCTCCTGCCGCCAGCATGCCAGTGGCTATCGCTGCGGCGGCGAAACGGGCGGGACCCCGTCCGCGTACAGAAATCATGGTCTGGTCGTCCCCTCGTCAACCCCCGTGTCTCAGGGGGTGATCGTAGGGAGCAATCGGAACGCGATCCCCAGGAATATCAGACGTTACACACTCCGAGTCCCAATCGTTACAGGGGAATGCCGCAGAGCCGTACTCACCATGACATAGAGGCCGTTACCGGCTGGTTGTGTGTAAGTCTCATGGACCTGCGGCCGGTTCCCCGACGGGAACGGCCCGCACCACGCGGCGGAACGAGGAGGTGCCCCGGGCCAGGTCGTGCCCCACCGCCGTCGCCTCGATCTCCGCCGACGTCCAGCGCTTTCCGTCGCGTTCGCCCTGCTGCACTCGCAACCGCCCCTGGACGACCAGGGGTTCGCCGACGGTCACGGAGGCCGCCAGGTTCTCCGCGAGCCCCCGGAACGCCCACACCGTGTAGAAGCTGGTGTAGGCGTCCGTCCAGCCGCCCCGCTGCTCGTCGTAGCGCCGCACCGTGGTGGCCAGCCGCAGCCGGGCCACCGGATGGCCGGACGCCGTCGTCCTGGCCTCCACCGCCGACGCCGCGTTGCCGACCACCGTCACCGTCGTCTCGTTCATCCGGGCCGCCCCGTTCCCTTCCCGTTCGCTCCCGTACGGGTCGTACGAGCCGTACGGATCCGATGCTGCCCGCACGGGGCGAAGTCCGCCGCGGCCTGTGGAGTACCGCCGGGTTGTGGACAACCCGGCCACCCGGACGGGTGGCCGGGCGGACGGGCGGACGGGCGGACGGTCTCCTGATCCGGCCTCAGGCCCGGTCCGTGCCGCCCGCCGCGATGACGTACTGCTCGCGCACCTCCCGGTACCGCAGCAGTTCGGCGGCCACCGGTTCCAGCACCCAGGCCTGGCCCCAGCCGGTCGCCAGCCGCCGCAGTCCGCGCTCCTCCTCCAGCCCGTACGCCCGCGCCGGCCCCCGTGCCGCGATCCGGCAGCACCCGGCCAGCAGCGGACCGCCCAGCGCGCCGCCCGTCAGCAGCGCCACCGGCAGCCAGACGCCGCCCCATCCGGGTCCTCCGGCGATCAGGTCCACCAGCAGGTGGAGGCCGATCAGCTGGACGGCCAGCATCAGCCACTGCGCGCAGGACACCACCGTCCACCAGCGCGGCCTCGGCGGCCGGGCCTCTTCGCCGTCGTCCTCGGCCGAGGCGATCGCGTCCTCCAGTGCCTCCGGCAGCCCCAGCGCGCCGCGCCAGGCCGCGTCCCGCACCGAGCGTGCCCACGGCTGCGGCAGCCCGGCCGACGCCTCCTCGGCCAGTGCCCGGACCGCCTGCGCCAGTACGGGCCGGGCCACCGCGACCGTCTCCGGAGCCACGGCCCCGTCCCTGCCACTCTCCCCCGCCCCGTTCCCGTCCCCGGCTCCGTCCCCGGCACCGTCCCCGGCACCGTCCCCGGAGGCCGGTCCGGCACCGGGTACGGCCGGGGCGGCGGCCGTCTCCCCGCGCCCGCGCCGCGTCTCGTACCAGCGCAGCAGCCGTGCCCAGGGAGTCCCGCAGGCCTGCTCGGCGTGGCGCAGCCAGAGGCGCTCGGCCGTCTGCCCCGCCGCCCACGCGCCCACCGCGCAGGCCAGCCGGTCCTCGAACTCCTCGCGCGCCCGCTCGGTCAGCCCGGCCGGGCCCTGCGGGGTGTCGGCCATGTAGACCGGGCGGAGCCGGGCGACCGCGCCGTCCACGTCGGCCGACAGCCGCAGCGCGGCCGCCCGCCGCCCCGAGGCCAACTCGCGCAGCGAGTCCCTCAGTTCGCCGACGCCCTGGCCCGTGAGCGCGGACAGGGCCAGTACGGTCGCACCGGGCTCGCCGTGCTCGCCGAGGGCCATGCCGTCCTCGTCCAGCAGCCGCCGAAGGTCGTCCATGACGGTGTCGACGGCGTCACCCGGCAGCCGGTCGACCTGGTTGAGCACCACGAACGTCACCTCGGCGTGGCCGGCCAGGGGTCGCAGATAGCGCTCGTGCAGCACCGCGTCCGCGTACTTCTCCGGGTCGGTCACCCAGACCACCGCGTCCACCAGCCGCAGCATCCGGTCGACCTGCTCACGGTGGCCGGGGGCGGCGGAGTCGTGGTCGGGCAGGTCGATGAGGACCAGACCGCGCAGTGCCGGGTCGCGCGGCTGCACCCGGCGCCGGGCCCGGGGCGGCACCCCCATCCGCTCCAGCAGGCCGTCGGCGCCGCTGTCCCACTCGGTCTCCCAGACGCAGGCGACGGGCAGCGAGGTGGTGGGGCGGCGCAGTCCGGTCTCGGAGAGCTGGACCCCGGCGAGCGTGTTGAACAGCATCGACTTGCCGCTGCCGGTGGCCCCTGCGACGGCGACGGTGGTGTACGCCCGCGACAGCCTGCCGCGCGCGGTGACCTCGTCCAGGATCCGGCCCGCCTCGGCGAGCGCCTCGCCGTCCAGCCGGGTGCGGGAGAGGCCGACCAGTTCCCGCAGCGCGCGCAGCCGTTCGCGCAGCGCCTCCTCCTCGGTCGCGGCGCCCGGCGCGGCACCCGGCGCGGCACCCGGCGCGGTGTACGCCCGTGTGCCGCCGGTGCGGCCGCCGCGGGCGCCGTCGAACAGCCCGGCGTCGAAGGGAGCGCCCTCGAACGGCCCGGTGTCGAAGGGGCCGGTGTCGAAGGGACCGGCGGGGAAGGGACCGGCGGGGAAGGGACCGGCGGGGAACGTCGCTCCCTCGGCCTCCTCCCGCACGCCCCCGCCCCCGTCCGTACGGGCCCTGCGGGCGATCAGCCCGTCGTCCCAGGCCCGGCCGCCGTCGGTGCGGACATCGGTGCCCACCGCGATCACCTCTCCCTCTGCAGTACGGACAGTGCGGCGATCAGGGCCACCTGCTGGTCGGGGGTGGCGTCGAGGTCCCGCAGGGGCGCGAGCCGGTAGCCGCGCTCCCCCCGCAGCACGCGGTCCAGGCAGTCCTCCAGCAGCCGCTCGCCGCGCTCGCGCAGCCGCGCCGCGCCGGCCGCGCCCAGGGCGCAGGCGAGCGCCTCGTCCGCGCCCCGCGCGCGCCACCCGCCCAGCAGGACGGTGGCGAGCAGGGCCGCGGTCTCCTCGGCCGACAGCGGGCAGCCGCTCTCGGCCGCGCGCAGTTCCTCGTCGGCCACCTCCTCCAGGCAGCGCCGCCAGCGCCGCGCCAGGAGGTCGATCCGCTCGGCGACCAGTTCGTCGGCGCGGCCGCACTCGGGGGCGCCGGGTTCCAGGCGCCAGGCGTCGGCGGCCTGCTCGTCGGCGTCGCCGACGGCGCCGCGCAGCAGGGCGGACAGTCCGTCGGCGAAGGCGTCCAGGAGTTCGTCGCCGCCGCTGTCCCGGGGGAAGCCGCGCCAGCGGGCGAGGGCCTCGCCCGCCAGCAGTTCGCCGTCGGCGATCTGCCGCCGCACCCGCGCCCCGGCCCGCTCGTACGCGCCGTCGATGTGGCGCATCAGCCGCAGTACGGCCGCGTGCTGGGCCGCCGCCGCGCCCGCCAGCCCGGAGACGCGCGAGCGCAGCGAGGCCAGGGCGCCGGTGGCCGTCCGGTCGGCGGCGACCACGCGGGCGGCGGGGTCCCCGGCGTGGTGGAGCAGCCACTCGCGCAGCCCGGCCACGGCCGTGGCGGGCAGCAGCCCGGAGCCGCCGTGCGCGGACTCGGGCAGCTCGGGAACGGTGAAGCAGGGCACGTCGCCGAGGCCGGCCCGCGTCAGCAGGGCGGTGTACCGGCGGGAGAGCTCGTCGGCGACCTGGTGGGGCACCCGGTCCAGCACGGTGGCCAGCGTCACGTCGTACTCGCGGGCGCTGCGCAGCAGATGCCAGGGGATCGCGTCGGCGTAGCGGGAGGCGGTGGTGACCAGGATCCACACGTCGGCGGCGCAGAACAGCTCGGCGGCCAGTTCGCGGTTGGCGGTCACCAGGGAGTCGATGTCTGGCGAGTCCAGCAGGGCGAGCCCGACGGGCACGGCCTCGGCGGTCTCGACGGCGAGCGCGGGCGGGGCGTCCGCGTCGCCGCCGTCCGCCGGGTGGTCGTCGTCGGGGAGGGCGGGCGGGGTGTCCTGCGTGGCCCGGCAGTCGTCCCGGCGCGGTGTCCAGACCCGTCTCAGCCGGGGCAGTACGCGGGGTCCGGCGAACCAGTGCTGGTCGGCGGGGTGGCAGACCAGCACGGGTGTGCGCGTGGTGGGCCGCAGCACCCCCGCGTCGCTGACCCGGCGCCCGACGAGCGAGTTGACCAGGGTGGACTTCCCGGCCCCGGTGGAGCCGCCGACCACGGCGAGCAGCGGCGCCTCGGGGGCACGCAGCCTGGGCACCAGGTAGTCGTCGAGCTGGGCGAGCAGCTCGCTGCGGGAGCGGCGGGCGCGCTCGGCCCCGGGCAGCGGCAGCGGAAAGCGGGCTGCGGCGACGCGGTCACGCAGCGTGGTGAGCGCGTCGAGCAGTTCGGTCCTAGCTTCCAAGATCGCCACATGGGCAGAATGCCCAATTTCGAATGGTTTTTGAAGTGCATTAGGGCTAGAACAGGGTGTTTTGACCCCTGTGGCCCGCGCCGCGCCGGGGAGCGGAGGGCATAACGACTGCACAACACCCGCCCCGCCGGGCGTTCAAACCGATGCATGATTCGTACTCGCCTGCGATTATCGGGACCGCTTCACTGAACCTCCACAGGGTGTCGCGGACGTGAAGCAACCGGGAGGAAGCGCCCGGGCCCCTATCCTTGTCGCGGCAAGGTCACCCGGGGGCGCTCCGTCGTCCGTCCGCGACCGCTTGAGCCCCCGTAGCTCAGTGGATAGAGCAGGCGCCTTCTAAGCGCTTGGCCGCAGGTTCGAGTCCTGCCGGGGGCGCTCACAACCTTCCACCGTCGCCGTCCGGCCCGCCGGGCGGCGCGCGTGTTCCCGCCCCCTCAAGAACGCCCCGCTCCGCGCATCCGCACCCCGCACAGGACGGAGACGAGGAAGGCGGCGCCGATCATGGCCCAGCCCGCGCCGTAGCCGCCCGTACCGTCCACCAGCGCCCCGAAGGCGAGCGGGCCGAAGGCGAAGCCGCCGAAGAAGCCCGCCGAGACCAAGGCCGAGGCGTGCCCGGTGGGACCGAAGCGCGGACTGCGCACCACGGCCACCATCGAGACGGCGTTGGCCGCCACCGCCGACCCTCCCAGGCCGACGGCCCCGGCCCACACCAGCGGCGTCAGCACGCCGGCCGCCGGCATCAGGGCAACGAAGCACGCGGCGGCTCCCGCCAGGACCGACAGCGGGACGGAGATGTCGGCGAACCGCCCGCCGAGACGCGCCCACAGCACGCGTGCCGCGATGCCCGCCACGCCGAGCACCGCGATGAGCGCGCCCGACGCCCGCTCTCCCATGCCGAGTTCCTGGTGCGCGTAGAGCGGGAGGTAGGTGTTGAGGGAGGCCAGGCCGGTACCGACGCCGAACGAGTAGACGATGAGGCGGCGGGCGGCGGCGTTGGGCTTCCCCGGCAGGAAGCCGCCCGTCCGCCGTTCGGCCGGGGGGCGGTCGGCCGGGAGCCGCAGGGCCAGGAGCGCGGCGGACAGCGCCACCGGGACCACCAGGGCCAGTGCCGCGCGCCAGGAGAGCGCCGCCGCCAGCGTGGGAAGCAGCAGCCCCGCGGCGAACGCCCCGATCTGGACGCCCGACTGCTTGACGCCCACGGCCGCGGCCTGCCGCTCGGGCGGCAGATGGTCGGCGATCAGCCGGTTCGTCGCCGGGTTGACGAACGCCTGCGCGATCCCCGCGAGCAGCAGTGCCAGGAGCAGCCGGACGAGGTCGCCCCCGAGCGCGAGGAGAGCGAAGGCCGCCGCCACGGTCGCCAGGAGTCCCACCAGGGTCCGCCGGCCTCCCATGAGGTCGGTGATGTGCCCCGTGCAGAGCGACAGCACGGAGGCGGCACCGAAGGCCAGCGCCGTCAGGGCGCCCAACAGGGAACGCGGGATGCCGAGTTCCCCGAGAAGCGACGGCCCCAGCGCGCCGAGTGCGAAGAGCACGAACATCGCCAGCCCCATGCCCGTGGCGAGCAGAGGCACCATCCCCCCGGACCCGCCCGGCGTCCGGTCGCCCGCTCGCCGTTCCGACCGCGTACCCATACGCGCCCTCTCTGTGGCCGTACCGAGAAATTCGCTGTAGTCTCACTCTAGAGAAGCACTACAGTCAATGAAACGGGAGAACGGACGGTGCCAAGGTGAAGGCCAAGCCCGGTATCAGGCGGCAGCGGGCCCAGGAGACCAGGAGGCGCATGCTGGACGCGGCGTTCCGGCTCTTCACCGCCCACGGCTACGACGGCACGACGATCGACTCCATCGCCCGGGAGGCCAAGGTCGCGGTCCAGACCGTCTACTTCAACTTCGGGAACAAGCAGACGATCCTCAAGGAACTCCTCGACGTCCGCGTCGCCGGGGACGACGAGCCGGTCCCGACGCTGGAACGCCCGTGGGTGCTGGAAGCCGTGGCCGCCGAGGATCCCGACGACCAGTTGCGCCACCAGGTGGCGGGCGCCCGTGAGATCTACGAGCGGGTCGGCGGGCTGCTGGAGGTGCTGCGCAGCGCGGCGGTCTCCAACGAGGACGTCGCACCGCTTTGGGAACGCAACAAGCGGCAGCGCATGGAGGTCCAGGAGCACCTGGTGAAGGCCCTGGCCGAGAAGCACCCGCTGCCCGGGCCCCTCACCCTCGACCGCGCAGTGGACATCGGCTACGGCCTGCTGGGCCCCGAGATGTACCACCTGCTGGTCACCGAGCGGGGCTGGACGCCGCGGCAGTGGGCCGACTGGGTCCACTCCTCCCTGCGCCACCACCTCCTCGGGCAGGGCTGAGGACCACGGGCGGACACGGGCGGACACCGACCGGGGTCGGGCCCCCGTACGAACATCCACGGCGCCCGGTGACCCGACACCGGCGCGTCCGACCACGGCGGAAGCGGCGACCCGCCCGCGCCCGCCCCGAAGACATCAGGGGGGATCTCCATGACTCCGTACGCACAGCGGCAGCCCGGCCACGGCACCACCGGGCCGTCACCGTCACCACCGCGCAGCCGGCTCGCGGCCCTCGCCCGGTCGCTGGCCAGGCGCAGGGTGCCGGTCTTCGTACTGGTCGCGGCCTTCTCCATGGCCGCCGCTCTCTTCGGGGGCGGGGTCGCGGAGCACCTGTCCGGCGGCGGCTACACGCCCGGCGACTCCGAGTCCGCCCGGGCCGGGAGGATGCTCGCCGAACGATTCGGGGCCGGATCCCCCGACATGGTCCTGCTCCTGGAGGCCGGCGCCCCCGTCGACCGGCCGGAACTGGCCAGGGCCGGGCGGGAGTTCACCGACCGCGTGGGCGACTCGCCCTCCGTGGTCTCCGCGCGGTCGTTCTGGAGCACCCACGACCCCTCGATGCGCTCGGAGGACGGGAAGTCCGCCCTGGTGCTGGTCAAGCTCGCCGGTGACGAGGGCGAGGCCACCGGGGCGGCACGGGAACTGGTGCCGCGGGTCACCGGCGAGCAGGGGCCGTTCACCGTGACCGCCACCGGCCGGGCCCCGGTCAACGACCTGCTGGAGAAGCAGAGCCAGGAGGACCTGACCCGCGCCGAACTGCTCGCGGCGCCGCTGACCCTGCTCATCCTGCTGGCCGCCTTCGGTTCCCTCGTCGCCGCTTCGCTGCCGATGCTGGTGGGTGTCGTGTCGGTCGTGGGCACCCTCGCCGTGCTGCGTCTGATGACCGAGTTCACCGATGTGTCTCTCTTCGCGATGAACATCACCACCGCCCTCGGCTTCGGACTCGCCGTCGACTACAGCCTGTTCATCGTCACGCGGTACCGCGAGGAACTCGGCCGGGGCCTGGACGTGCACGGGGCGATCGCCGAGAGCATGCGCACCGCCGGACGCACGGTGCTGTTCTCCGCGCTCACCGTGGCGCTCTCGCTCGCCGCGATGCTGGTCTTCCCCGTGTACTTCCTGCGGTCCCTGGCGTACGCCGGGATCGCGGTGGTGATCCTCGCGGCGGCGGCGTCCCTGGTGATCCTGCCCGCGGTGCTCTCGCTGATCGGCCGCCGCATCGACCGCCTGGACGTCTTCGCGGGTCTGCGCCGCCGGCTGCCGGGCGCCCGGCAGGGCGAAACCGGCTTCTGGCACCGGCTGGTGAGTGCGGTGATGCGCCGTCCGGTGCTGGCCGGCGGAGCCGTGACCGTGCTGCTGGTCCTCCTCGCACTGCCCTTCGGCCACGCCCGTTTCGGCCTCACCGACGACCGGATCCTTCCGGAGGGAAGCAGCGCCCAGGTTGCCTCCGACCGCATCCGCGAGGACTTCGACGGCGCCTCCACCTCCCCGGTGACGGTCGTCCTGCCGGACCTGAACCCCGGGGACCGGCGCGGGGACCTGGAGCGGTACGCCCGCGACCTCTCCCGCGTCGAGGGCACCGCCCGGGTGGACGGCGCGGCCGGAAGCTGGGCCGGGGGCCGGCGCGTCGCGCCTCCCGGACCGGCCTCCGCCGCCTACGCGGACGGCGGCGGGACCTGGCTGTCGGTGGTCTCCACCGCCGGCCCCAACTCGGCGGAGGGCGAGGAGCACGTCCGGGCCGTACGCGCGGTCGGCGCCCCGTCGCAGGCACTGGTCGGCGGGGAGGCCGCGTCCCTGGTGGACACCAAGTCCTCGCTCGGCGACCGCATCCCCTGGGCCGGCGCGGTGATCGCGCTGAGCATGTTCGCCCTGCTCTTCCTGTTCTCGGGGAGCCTGGTGGTCCCCCTGAAGGCCCTGCTGCTCAACGTGCTCAGCCTCACCGCCTCCTTCGGCGCGATGGTGTACGTCTTCCAGGACGGCCATCTCAAGTGGCTCGTGGGCGACTTCGTGCACACCGGGCAGCTGGAGGTGACCGTGCCGCTGCTGATGTTCTGCGTGGCGTTCGGCCTGTCCATGGACTACAGCGTGTTCCTGCTCTCCCGCATCCGCGAGGAGTACCTGGCCACCGGGGACAACACCCGTGCGGTGGTCTTCGGAATCGACCGCACCGGCCGGCTGATCACCGCCGCCGCCCTGGTGGTCGCCACGGTCCTGGCCGCGCTCGCGACCTCCCAGCTGAGCCTGCTCAAACTCCTGGGCGCGGGGCTGGCCCTGGCGGTGATCGTGGACGCCACCCTGGTGCGCGGCATCCTCGTACCCGCCGCCATGAAACTGCTCGGCCGCGCCAACTGGTGGGCTCCGCGGCCGCTGCGGCGGCTGCACAGGAAGGTCGGCCTGCGCGACGCCTGACCGCGCCCTTCCCGGCGCCCGGCCGCCGGGAAGGGCCGGGCGGCGCCCGACTGGGACGTCATCCGGTTCCGACCATGTCAGGTGCCGTCCACCGGAGCTGAGGTGTCAGCGGAACCGGCGGGCTCGACGGGGTCGAACGGGCCGGGGAAGCCGCCGGGCACCGCCTTGAGTGCGAACTCCGCCCACACCGTCTTGCCCGGTCCGCAGCGCTCGCGCACCCCCCAGCGGTCCGCGACCGCCTCGACCAGCAGCAGCCCCCTGCCCCGCTCCTCCTCCCCGCACTCCGGCTCCGCCCCTGCGACGGCGGCCGGCGAGGGCACGGGGGGCGCCGGGTGGGTGTCGGCCACCTCGACGCGCAGCACGCCTCCCCCGCCGTCGTACACGAGCACCAGCTCGAAGTCCCGCCCGGGGACGCGGCCGTGCAGCACGGCGTTGGCCGCCAGCTCGGCGACGGCCAGCGTGGCGGAGTCGAAGACGGCCGTGCCGCGCGGGACGCCCCAGACGGTGAACTGGTGCGCGGCGAGCAGCCGGGCCAGCCGCGCACCGCGCCGGGTCGCGGAGAAACGCTGGGCGAACGTACGTACGGTGATGGGCGGTTGGGGGTGCTGGACTGTCATGGCGGCCAGCGTTCCGCCGCGAACCGCCTGGTCGGCAGGGCCGGAACCCGTACAGATTTCGCTGTACCAGCGGAACCGGTGGACTGGGTCGGTCACGGGGTGTAACGATGACTGATCTGTGACGTTGGGCAACGGGACGGGCACATCGTGTTGCCGACGCGGGTACGGGGAGGCGGTTTTCCATGACGGCGGACAACGACGGCGGGAACGCGAACGGCGGCGGAAGCGGCGGGAGCGGTGGCGGGAACGGAGGGAACGGCGGCGGGAACGGCGAACCGGAACTGTCCGACAGCCTCAAGACCTTCGGGGCCGTCCTGAAGGTCCTGCGGGAGGAGGCCCGGCTGACGCAGGAGGAGTTCGCCCCGCGCGTCCGCTACTCCCCGCACTACGTCGCCAAGATCGAGCAGGGCAAGCGGTTCCCGCCCAGGAACCTCGTGGACCGCTCCGAGGAAGTCCTCGGCCCCGTCGCCGCCCGCGTCCTCGCGGCGGCGGCCCGCAGCCTGACCCGGCGGGCGGGCCTGGCTTCGTGGTTCCACCAGTGGGCCGGCATCGAGGAGGAGGCGCTGTCGCTGTACACGTACGAGTCGAGCGTCATTCCGGGGCTGTTGCAGCCGGAGCCCTACATCCGAACAATCTTCGAGCGCCGCCTTCCGCTCCTGACGGAGGATGTCTTCGAACGTCAGGTGGCGGCTCGTCTGGCCAGGCAGCAGCTCATCGTGGAGCGCCCGGACACGATGTTCTCCTTCGTGATCGAGCAGGCGCTCCTGGAACGCCACTTCGGAGGTCCCGACACCACACGGGCCCTTCTCGACCACCTCCTGGAACAGGGACGCCGCCGCAACGTGGAGATCCAGGTCATGCCGCTGCGGCAGGAGGACCACTCGGGATTCGAGGGGCCGATGCGCCTGGCCGAGACATCGGACAACCGATGGGTCGGGTACGTCGAAGCGCACGACAGCAGTGCGCTGATCACCGACCCGAAAGCCGTCAGTGCCATGCTCCAGCGCTATGGCAAGATGCGCTCACAGGCTCTGAGCCACCGGGCTACCGCGAGCCTGCTGGAGCAGATGCGAGGAGCGCTATGAGCACCACTGAACTGCACTGGTTCAAGAGCAGCTACAGCGGCGGCGGGGGCGGCGACTGCGTCGAGGTGGCGGTGCGACCCGCCACCGTCCTCGTCCGGGACTCCAAGGACACTCAGCGGCAGCCGTTGTCCGTGTCCCCTGCCGCCTGGTCGGCCTTCACCACCCACGCGGCGGGCTCACGTCCCTGAACCCGTGAACGGTTGGTGGGGCGGCGCCTACGCACCGCTCCACCGCACCGCCCCGGTGGCGGGCAGGCAGGCAGGCAGGCAGCACGGCTACTTCTCGCAGCCCGTCTCCTCCATGCCCACCGGCAGATACGCCTCCGCGAAGCGTTCGAGCTCCGCCCGCCAGCCGTCGGGTTCGGACACGTCGAAGCGATAGATCCGGATATCCAGGATGTAGTCGCCCATCCTCCCCTGGTACGTGCAGGGGTTGACCGAGAGCACCGCACCGTCCGACACGGCGGTCTCCGCACCGAACGTGGCCTTCCTGGTGGTCCTGAAGAGTTCGGGATGCTCCGTCGCGAACTCCATGACGTCGACCTCCCCACCGTCCCGGTACTCGCGGATGCCCAGTTCCGTCCGCCCGTCGACCGACCAGGAACATCCTGCCCGCACGGCGACTCACCGACGACCCCGTTGGCACCCGCTGTCACCGCGTGCGTACCTTGGGTTTCCGGCTTGACCGCAGGCAGCCGTAGGGGGAGGACAACACGGATGTCGTTCGACGACGAGTGGAACCGGCTGGTGACGGCCGCGGAGGAGCGCAAGGCCGCGCAGATGCGGCTGAACCGGCTCGACGGCGGGGGCGGCTGGGGCAAGAGCGCCGACTCCTCGCACGGTGAACTGACCGTGAAGCAGAAAGACCTGGCGGCCATCGGAGACGCGGCGTTCAGACTGCGCGAGCGGCTGATCAAGGACGGTGACCGCGCCCGGGTCAGCGGCTACGCGGCGGCCGCCGCCCTGAGCCGGGACTTCGAGATCGGCAGTGCTCTGGACTACGTCACGACCCGGTGGCGAGACCAGCTTCGGACCCTCACCGACGCCTGCGGCCACATCTCCAACCACCTGGAATACAGCGGCAAGGCCCATGCCGACAACGAGCAGCACATCAGCGGCCTCTTCAACAGCCTCACCCACCTGAACGAAGGGTTTGACGAGAGGACCCAGCGCTGATGGACTTCGACGCCCTGCTCTACGCCGACTTCTCCAAGCTGAACACGGCCGTCGGTGACTGGTCGGACATGGTCGGCCGCCTCAAGGACCTGGAGGAGGAGGCCAAGTCCGATCTCAAGGCGAAGGCGCTGAAGGCCGACTGGAGCGGCAGCAACGCCGATGTGACCCGCGAGTTCATCGAGAAGACCACCGGTGAGTTCGCTGACGCCCACACCCAGGCCACCTCCATCCGCAACATCCTCAGGGACACCCGTGACGAGCTGGTGGAGTACCGCAGGCAGCTCAAGGAAGCCATCGAGCGCGGCACGGCGAAGAACCTGACGGTGCGAGGCACCGGTGACGGCGGCTTCACCGTCACCGTGAACGTCCACCCCGACCGTGCGGCCGAGGACACCGGAGTCCCCGAGCGCAGCTCTCAGGACGCTACCGATCTGCGCGACGAGATCCGGGGCATCCTCAAGAAAGCCCGCAACAGCGACACCACCGCGGCCAAGGTCCTGCGGGCCCTCGTGGATCAGTCGGACTACGGATTCTCCGACGGATACTACAAAGACCGCGACTCCGCCGCCGAGGCCATCAGAACAGCCGAGAAGATGGCGAAGATCGTCCGGAAGGGTGATCCCTCACTGGAGGAACTGGCGAGCCTCGACCACAGCCTTGAGAAGTACGCCGACGACCCCCTCTTCGCCGACAGGTTCGCATCCCGGTCCGGTGGCAAGGAGACACTCCAATTCTGGAGCAACGTCACGTCCACCCATGCCGGCGCCCGGGGCGATGACCTCGAGATGCTCAAAAGTCTTCAGGAGAACATGAGCATCACGCTGGCCACCGCCACACAATCCGACAGCCTCGGGATGCAGCGCTGGGAGAAAGAGGTGATGAGGGAGGGCAACACGGCGTTCCGCGGTGATCCGATGAAGGGTCTGACCGGTCCTCTGGGGCTCCAGGTCATGAGCAGCCTCATGGGCCACGGAAGCTTCGACAGCAAATTCCTCGACGAGTACGGGAAACTGGTCTGGGAGAAGGACCGGAGTACCGCACTGGGGCCGGGACACACCAAAGAGGTCTGGGAGAACCACGGCTACTTCGACCTTGTCTTCGGAAAGGGTGACGGACAGGACCCGGTCAACGGGTTCATGAACGCCTTGTCCCACAACCCTGACGCCGCGGAATCCTTCTTCAAGGACAAAGAGCGTACCGAGCACATGCTCGAGAGCACGAAGAACACCGACCGCGGGACACCTGTGTCACGGGCTCTGGAGGCGGCCGTGACAGGAGTTCCGCACGGCGGTGAGGTCCCTGCCGAACCCATCCCTCACAGCAGGGATCAGGTGGAGATCGTCAAGGACGTGATGCACGTGATCGCGAAGCCGGGCGGAGAGAAACTGGTCGACGAGGCCACGGGGGAGAGCCTGGGGCACATCGCTGCCGCATACATGCCGGAGATCAACCGTGCGATTGCGGGAGGTGGTGCGGAGACAGTCTTCATGACGAACAGTGAGGCCCCCAATGAGCTAAGTCAGTCCGACGCGTACAGGTTCCTCTACAACTTGGCGAAAGATGACGACGCGTACGCCTCCGTGATCTACGGGCAGAATATCTACACCAGCAGCTCGATCGAGGCGCATATCGCCAATCCGGACTTCTATGACGGCACCACCAAGGACGCCATAGGAACTATCGCTAAAAATTCCGGGATCATTGAAGGGGTGATGGCCAACTCTCGCCAGGACATAGAGATAGGGAACTCCGTCGAGCGCGACGAGAAGACGAACAAGGCGTTCGAGCAGCAGGGGGAATTTTTCAAGACCGTGGTGTCCACCGCCACAGCCGTTGGCGCGGCAGCACTCGTTCCGCAAACCCTCGCAGGCCAGGTCGCGGCCGCAGCGGCAAGTTCGTTCTTCGCGGGAACTGCCGCAATTAGGATCGATCACATCTACGAAGGCCGTCAGATGGACGGAACCGACGAGGCGATCTATCGGAGCAGCCAAGGATTTTTCAACGCGGAGGAATCCGGCACGAAATCCATACAGGACGCCGCCGGCCATGCCCTGGAAAAACATGATTCAGACCTCCCTCCGAACGACATGAAGAACTTCATCCGGAAAGAATTCAAGGATGGCTGGGTCAACAGCGACAGCCTCCTGGAAAGTTCAACCAAGCGTCCCAGCCCGTGAAACTTGCAGAGGAATTGCAAATGAAGAAGGAAAGCAAGGACGCACTTCTGACCACTGCCTTGATCGCGGGGATTTCCGTTTCCGGCTTCCTGGGATATCGAGAGATATTTTTGGACGGCGTGGAAGATCTGCCGGACAGTGTATGCGAAGCCGCAGTCGACACTTCGATCGCCGACAGCGTGCTGCCGGACACAAGGGAAGTGACCGTGCACACCAGTCGAGGAAGGCCAGGGGATGACATCATATTCAGCTGCTCCCTGATAACGGAAGAGGAAAGCATCCTGTCCGCCAGGGCGGAGATGATGAAAACCAGCCAGGAATCCTGGCGCAACTACCATGCGGAAAACAAAGATGGAAAGCCCATCGACCTGACTGGTGGGATAGAGGCCACTTCCTGGCCCAGAGACGCGAGCATCTACATCCCCTGCACGCCTTCGGACCCCGAGGAGGGTGTGGGTCCGCGGCCGTATGCGCTGATCGTGACGGCGGGGATGTTCAGCGAGAGCCGGGCCTCGGGAGACGAACTCCGGCAGGCGATCGTGGACATCGGCTTCCAGGTTGCCGAACGCGCCTATGAGGTGGCCGAGTGCAAGGAGAAGACCGACTTCCCTCCCAGTCCCCCACGGGTGGTCGCATCGCGGTGAGAACGCACGGCCCGGCTCGCACGCGGGGCGCCGTCCTCCTGGTCCTGGCGCACGCGGTGGCGGGCTACCTCATCTTCCTGGCGTACATGTCCGGGACCGCCAATCCGTGGGAGCCGGACGCCGCCGCCCACTCCGGTTTCACAGCGGGGCCGGCGCTGCTGGCCACCGGTGTCTGCGCGCTGCTGACCTGGAGGTTCGTGAGAGCCGGGCGCCTGCGCCGGTGGTGGTACGCGCTCCCCGTGCTCCCGAACCTGGCCGCACTGCTGCGGCTGACCGTCCTCGCACCTTGAGGCCAGTGCCGAAGGTGCCTTACGGGCCACCGTGCCGCAAGGTGATCGCCTGACGGCGCTGATCCGTCCTCTGCTCTGCCGCCGCCCTGTTCCCGACGGTGGGTCGGTGCCGCCACAGACGGCCCGGAAGGTCCCGTACGGGTCACGATCCACGCCCGGCTTGGCCCCGGGCGGGCCGCGTGATGTGAGATGGAGTGGAACACCCGTACGGGACGAATACGACCGGAGACGGCGAAGGGCAGACGTGGCACGAACCCAGGACATGCGCAGAATCGCACAGTCGGTGGCCCAGGGGGCCGATCCGCGGGCCGTGGCCGAGGAGGAGCTGCGCCGGCGACGGCGCGGCGGTGACGGAGGCGGCGGAGGCGGCCAGGGCGGCGGGAACGCCGAGGGCGGCGCCTCCCGCCGGGAACCCTCCCAGCAGGACGGCATCGATCCGGCCGACTTCCCCGCCGCGCGGGAGCAGGGCGGCTCCATCGCCACCGTCATGACGCAGCAGACCGTTCCGCTGGCGGAGGCCGGGGAGGCCCTCAACCGCAGCGAGCAGCGGCGCGAGGGGGGCGGGCCGGTGCACGCCATCTGCCCGATGGTGCTCCCGCGCGGACGCTCCCTGCTGAGCATGCTCCCGGTGCTCATGCTGCTTCTGGTGGGCTTCGTGGGCTCCTTGACGGTGTCCGCCGCCGGCGGCAGCGCGCTGACCAACCCCCTGTTCGGCCTGCACTACTGGGTGCTTTCGGTGCTGGCCGTGGCCTTCGTGTGGTGGCGGCAGGGCATGGTGATGGTGCCGGACGGCTGCCAGGCGCTGATCACCCGCTTCGGGAAGCTGGAGCAGGTGGTCGGCCCCGGCCGGGTGATCCTGCTGAACCCGTGGAAGCGGGTGTCGTACATCCTCAACACCACCCGCGAGTACCCGTTCAACGCGCCGGTGCGCGAGGCTCCGACCCGCAGCGGGGTGAAGGCCTCGATCGACCTGTTCATCCAGTTCCGGATCAACGACCCGGTGGAGTTCGTCTACACCCTCGGCGCGGTCCGCGGCTTCGAGGAGAAGCTGAGCAACGCGGTCAGCGAGACCATCCGCAGCCTGATCTACGAGCAGGAGGCCGCGGGCATCTACGACATGGTCGGCGAGGACACCGGCCGGCTCCTGGAGCAGCTCAACCAGCAGTTCCAGCCGGCGGTGGAGCTGACCAACGCCAACATCACGCACGCCGAGCCCTCCGACCGCAACTACCGCATGGACCTGGCCGCCCCGGAGATGGTGCGGGTGGCCAAGGAGGCCTACACCCACGAGTACGCGCTCCAGCTCCGCAAGGAGCAGGACGAGGGCGACCTCACCAAGGAGCTGGCCGGTCTCCAGGAGACGTTCTCCGCGATCCAGGCGGAGATCGCCCAGTACCAGGCCCAGATGGACACCGCCGTCGAGCGGGAGACCAACCGGGCCCAGGCGCTGGCCCGGCAGCGCTATGTGCAGGCCGAGTCGGAGGCGAAGGCCAACGCCGCGCTGCTGGAGGCGCAGGCCCTGGACATCCGCGCGGTGACCGCCGCCGAGGCCCCGGAGATCCTGGAGTACCGCTACCGGCAGCAGATGCTCGACACCCTGGAGCAGGTGGCCGACCACCTGCCGCAACTGGTGCGGGTCGGCGGCTCGGAGGACGCCGACGGCACGGCCGGGGTCGACTTCCTGCGGCTGGCCCGGGAGATGATCGGCGAGCACGGCACGGAGCTGTTCACGGACGCCGACATGGCCGCCGTCCGCACCCGGCTGCGGGAAGTCTCCGAGCGCATCGAACGGCGCCAGGAGGAGATCCGCGCCCTGCTGGAGGAGGAGCGGCCGACCGTGCCGGCCGGGAGCGCGGCGGTCTCCGCCGGCTCGGAGGCCGCGGCCCCGGAAACGCCCGGCGGGGAGTCCGGTTCGCCCGGCGGGGAACCCGGTTCGCCCGGCGGGGAGTCCGGTTCGCCCGGCGGGGAGTCCGGGCCGTCCGCAGCATCCGAAGCACCCGGGGCGCCAACGGCACCCGAAGCGTCCGCGGCGCCCGCGGCGTCCGGCGACGACACCGAGGAGGCCGCGCAGTGAGCGCCGTATCCACCGCCCGCAGGTCGGTCATCTCCGAGGCCGTCGCCCCCTGGAGCGAGATCGCCCAGCTGCTGCGCGGCGGCGAGGCGGGCACCCTGGTCCCGGTCATCATCCCCCGCCAGCGCCGCCGGCTGTGGTGGCTGCTGCCGCTGTGGTTCGGGGTGTTCGCACTGCTGACCGGCGTACTGCTGAGCGCGGGCGACTCCGACGGGCTGACCGGCGCCGCCCGTGACTCCCTGGCCGTGCTCTCCTACGTCCTGGGCGTGCTCGCGCTGCTGGTCGGAGGGCTGTGGTGGTGGCGCTCCTCGATCGTGGAGATCGAGCAGGGCACCAACGGGGTGCTGACCCGCTACGGCGCGGTCACCCGCACCCTGGACCCGGGCCGCCACTATCTGTGGCACCCGTGGTCGCGGGTGGAGTTCGTGGTGGACACCGCCACCGAGATCCCCTACTCGGCCCCGGTGATGGCCTGCCCGACCCAGGAGAACGTGCCGCTGCGGTCGATCGAGTTCTTCCTGAAGTTCCGCATCACCGACGCGGTGCTGTTCGTGCGGACCATCGGCGCGGGCAACTTCGACCTGGTGCTCTCCAGCGCGGTGCAGGACGCCATCCGGCAGCGGGCGCGCCAGATGCGCACCGAGCGGGCCTACGACCTGCGGGGCTCGGACGTGGCCGACATGCAGGAGCTGCTCAACCGCCAGCTCTCCCGCTACGGGGTGCGCATCACCGGCTGCAACATCCCCGACGTACAGCTCCCGGCCCAGTACCAGCAGCACCTGGCCACCCGTGAGCGGGTCGCCAAGGAGCGCGCCGCGTACGACCAGGAGTGGGGCCTGACCCGCAAGCGCCGCATCGACAGCCTCCAGATGGACATCGAGCGGGCGAAGAAGGTGCGCGACGCGCGCATCGTCGAGGTGAAGGCCGCCCTGAACCGGGCGCGCGAGGAGGTGGCCCAGCTCCTGGAGGAGCAGGAGACCAACGCGCAGCGGGTGCGGTTCGAGATCGAGACCCGCGGGCGCAGCGGTCTGATCGCCGCCGAGAACGAGGCCCGCGCCCAACGCCGGCTGGCCCAGGCGTACCGGGACAACCGGGCGGTGCTCCAGTACGAGCTGGCCCGCCGCCGGCTGGAGGTCGGCGCGGCCCTGGCCGGCAGCGCGCCGCGGCCGGTCGTGGTGCGCACCGACGGCGCGGGCGGCGGCGACACCTCGGCGCTGTCCACGCTGCTGACGGCCCAGCTGCTGCCCCGGCTGGCGGCCCTGCCGCCGGCGGACCCGGCGCCGCGGTCCGCCGGAACGGCGGACGGCGAGGGCTGAGCCCCGTTTCGTCCCGTCCGCCCGGCTCCGGCCGGGCGGGGCAGGACCTCCCTCGCCCCGCGGGGCGAGGGAGGTCCTGCCCCGCCACCCCGCGCCACAACAAAGTAAGACCGGATCTAACCAAGATCCGGTCTTACTTTGTTGAGCCGACTTTCCCGGTCACATGAAGTCGCGGGTGTGGAGCGCGGAGAGTCCGGCCGCCTCGTCGGCGGGGAAGCCGAGGTGGACCAGGCGGCGCCGCCTGCCCTCGTCCATCTCGGCCTGGAGGGCCAGGACCGCGTCGTGGCCCCGGCCGATCGCCTCGGGGGTCCACTCGCCCGCGGCGAGCACCACCAGGGAGTCGAAGACGTCCGCGTTGAGGCCCGTGGTGTCGGTGAGGGCGTCGTGGCGGCGCTCCACGGCCGCGCGGAGCCTGCCGCGCAGGGCGGGGTCGACGGTGCCGCGGTGGTGGAGGTGGGCGACGCCGAAGGCGACGTGCCGGGCCTCGTCGCGGCGGGCCAGGGCCGTGACGCGGCGGGTGAAGACCTCCATGTGGCGGGCTTCGTCGGCCGCCTGCACGGCCAGCAGCTGGACGACCTCGCGGAAGTGCGGGTGGATGCGCGCCGGCATCACATGGCGGCGATCTACGTGAAACCCAGGGGTACGGGACGATCCGGACAACCACGCCCCTTAGGCGTACGTGTGAGGATCCGTCGGGTGCGGGAGCGTCGGGCGCGGTCAGGGCCGTGAGGGGCGGTTCTCCGGGTCCGGCGCGCCGGCGGGCGGGCCGTCCTCCTGCCGGGTGCGGGCGCCGGGCTCGCTCTCCAGGACGTGCTCGACGATCCTCGTCACGGCGGCGAGCCCCTCGGGGGACAGCTCCAGGGCGCGCAGGGCGAGCTTTCTGACGCCCATGTTGTGGGCCACCTTGGCGAGTTCGATCTCCGCGTCGGTGCGGGCCGCGGCGCGCTCGTCCAGGAAGTAGGAGGCGGGAACTCCGAAGAAGCGGGCCAGGGCCGCCAGGAGTTCGGTGGAGGGGTTCTTCTTGGTGCCCTTGCGCAGCGCCGACAGATAGGCGCCGCCCACCCGGACACCGGGCTCCGCGCGTTTGACGGCGGTGGCGACCTCCTCGTTGGTGTACCGGCGGCCCTTGGGGCCCTCCGGGCGGACGGTGTCGAAGAGCCGGTCGAGTCTCTCCGACAGCGTCCGATCCCCGCGGGTGTCGGACACCGCATCCACCTCCACCGCACCGGAACCGACCAGGAGTCGTCACCGCATCATAACTCCTGCCGACCGGACGGGAGTTGACAGGCCGGTCATTCGGAAGCCTAAACTCACTCATCGCATTCGCTCAACTACCAGTTGAGTAGAAAACCAAACGGTTCAACCGCAGGTTCACCACCGCCCATGCGCCGGACCGCACGACCGGGGGAGAAGGGGATCGATGAGTACTGCGCCGAGGACGACCGAGGAGCACGCGCCGTCCCCCTCGTGCTGTCCGGGAGGCGGCCATCACCCCCTGACCGATGACCTCACCGGGTTGCTGGTGAGGAGGGCCTGGGAGATCAGGGCCTCCCAGGCCCTCGCCTCCGCCCGCAGGCAGCACAGGCCGCTGGCGCTGCTGCTGGGCGACCTCGACCGCTTCAAGGCCGTCAACGACACCTACGGCCACCTCGCGGGGGACGCCGTGCTGCGCGCCGCGGCGGACGTGCTGCGCCGCGTCGGGAGCGCTGTCCGGAGTTCGGCCGGGGAGGCGGTCTGCGGGCGCTACGGGGGCCACGCGGGCGACGAGTTCCTGGCCCTGCTGCCCGGCGCCGGCGCCGAGGAGGCGATGGCCGCGGCCCGGCTCGTCCAGCAGGGCGTGCGGGAGATGTCCGTGCCGGCCCCGGTCAGCCGCGGCACCACCGTGACCATCACCGGGCAGACCGTCTCGCTCGGCGTAGCCGTCTGGGATCCGGCCGACCCCGCCCCGGGCGGGCTGTCGGACCTGCTGCTGGACTCCGACGTGGCGCTGCGGGAGGTCAAGCGCACGGGAGGCGGCCGCATCCGGCTGGCCGGCGCCCCCGACGCGCCCGATCCGCGCCCGGCGCCCCTCCTGCCCGGCCCCTTCCATGCGATACCGCCCGCCGCCCGGCCGAGCTGGCTGCCGTACGGCGGGACGCACCGCGCCGTACCCGCCGGCACCTGGTGGGACGCGGTACGGATGCCGGGGCGGACGGGTCTGCTGGTGCTCGACGCGCTGCTGCGCCACGGCGACCGGCCGCCCGGCCCGGTCATCGCCGACCTGCCCGGGGAGACCGGACCGGGCGGAGCGGCGGAAGGGGGCTGGGAGCGGTCGCGGATGTACTTCCTCATCCCGCCCAGGGTCGCCGAGCGCTGGGAGCTGCCCGGTACCCGTGTGCTGGGCCGCGGCTCCTACGTCGTCGTGCCCGACGCCGCCAGCGTCCGCCCGCCGGGCCTGCACTGGATCGTGCCTCCGGCCGCCGACCGCCGGCTGACCAGCATCCGTGCGCTGCGCGCCGCGCTGGAGACGGCGAAGGCGGTCGAAGCGGCCGAGGTGGCGGAGGCGGCGGAGGCGGCCGAAGCGACCGGGGGCACCGCGCCGGCCTCCTGTGCGTAAGGCCCGGATCCCCCGGGGAAGCGGCTCGCACCCCCTGTACGGGGGGTGCGAGCCGTACGGGGGGTGCGCGGCGTACCGGGCCCGCCGCTCCCGCTCCCGGACGGGCGTGGCCTTCGGCGCCTCCCGGCTGTCGGTCATACCGGCACTCTAGAAGCGCCTGCCCGCGCCTGTCCTGGCCTTCGTGCCACTCTCCGCGATCGTCATATGCCGCTGCGTGCCGGATCCCGTGGCGGGCGGGCGGGGATCCGTGAGGCGGGTCCGGCGAGGACGGGCCCGGCGAGTGGCTCGAACACCGGACGCGGCTCACCGCCCTCGAAGGTGAGCACGAAGGAGGCGTCCAGGGCCCTGGCCAGCCGGGAGAGCACCGCCAGGGTCGGCATGCCCCCGCCCAGTTCCAGCCTGGAGACCTGCGGCTGGCTCATGCCCGCCCGGCAGGCCAGTTCCGACTGGGAGATGCCCAGCGCCCTGCGGCGTCCGTACACGGCCCGGCCCAGGCCTTCGGAGACCCTCGCCCTCTCCCGGGCCCGGTCCGCCTCGTCGTGGACGTACTCCTCGCCGGACCACCGGTCGCGGGCGGCCCCGCGCCGGAGCCGGCCCCTGACCGCGCCGCGCCTCACAGTCCCGCACCTCCCGGCGTCTCCGGGACCGCCCCCGCGCCGGAAGCACCGGAAGCACCGGAAGCACCTGCGGCACCGGAGGCACTGCGGGCCCGGAACGCCTCCTTGACCTGGTGCCACCGCCGCTCCTGCTCCTCCGTCATACGGCCGCGCAGTTCGGCGAGTCTGAGCAGATTCGCCTCGGCGTCCGCCGACAGTGTGCGGGCCTCGGCCGTGTAGTGGTCGTCGATCAGCGCCTCGACCTCCTCGTCCGTCATCACCGGCGCCAGGCGACCGGCCAGCTTCCCCGTGTCGCGGTAGGAGCCCTGGAGGCGGAACGGCGGTTCGGTGCGGGCCGCCTCGTCGCCGGAGGCGGAGGCGATGTAGGCGGCGTTGACCGCCAGCACCGTGGCCCGCACCCGCAGCAGCCCGCGCAGCACGCCCAGCACCTGCTCCAGCTCGGCGGGCGAGTACGGGTGGGACAGGCGGTCGGGGCGCGCCGAAGGGTCGCCGTCGGCCAGCCGCACCAGCAGCTCGGTGTCGGCGCGCTCGCGCGAGGCCAGCGGCGCCAGCACCGGGTTGGCGGTGAGGGAGTTCTCGATGTGGCTGAACGCGAACAGCTCCTCCCGGCCGGACAGGACGTCGCCCAGGTTCCACACGTCCGCGCGGTTGGCGAGCATGTCCGGGACGCGGAAGCGGGCGCCGGACTCGGTGAAGGGGTTGCCCGTCATGCACACCGCGAACCGCTTGCCGCGCAGGTCGTACGTGGCCGGCCGGCCGTCGGAGAACCGCACTCCGTCCAGGCGGCGCTGGGCGTCGCACAGCGGGATGAAGCGCTGGAGCAGCTCCGGCGAGGTGTGCTGGACGTCGTCGAGGTGGAGCAGGACGTCGCTGCCCGCCTCCAGTGCGAAGTTGATCTTCTCGACCTCGCGCCGCGCGGTGGCGTCCGGTGCGGCGGCCGGGTCCAGGGAGGTGGTGCGGTGGCCCAGCGCCGGGCCGTCGACGCGGACGAAGGCCAGGCCCAGGCGGGCGGCGACGTACTCCATCAGCGTCGTCTTGCCGTAGCCGGGCGGGGAGAGCAGCAGGAGCAGCCCCTGGCTGTCGGTGCGGCGGTCCTCCCCCGCCGTGCCGAGCTGTTTGGCGAGGTTGTCGCCGATCAGCGGCAGGTAGACCTCGTCGATGAGGCGGTTGCGGACGAACGCGGGCAGCACGCGCGGCACGTACGCCTCCAGCCGCAGCCGCTCGCGCTCGGCTTCCAGCAGTGCGGCGCGGCGGCGGGTGTAGGCGCGGTGGGCCGGGACGCGGACGGTGCGGAACTCCTCGGTGCGGTCGAGGAACTCGTCCAGGCGCAGCGGCAGGGCGCCGCCGGTGATCCGCGGGTGGGTGCCCAGCAGCCCGGTGACGACGGCGGTCAGCGGGGCGTCCACGTCCCGGTGCTCCAGCGCCTCGCCGCACAGGGCGACGGCGACGGCCTCGGGCAGGTCGGGGGACGGCGCGGCGCCGCTCCCGGCGTCCGGCCCGTCCCCGCTCCCCTCCCGGGCGGCGGACTCGGCGTACGCGCCCAGCCAGGCCGCCGCGAGCTGGTGGCGGGCCGCCGGCGCCCCCGGATCGTCCGGCGACGAGCCGCCGAGCGCCCGCAGGTCCTCGGCGAACTCCTTGGCCGGGGCCGACTGGGCGCCGCCCAGCGAGGCGTGGAAGCCGTCCAGCAGGGCGCGGGCGGCGGGACCGACGGCGAACCGGCCGCCGCTGAAGGCCAGTTCCTCGGCCAGATACGTTCCCACCGCGGCCGGGCGCGGCGGTATTGGCAGCCCGGCGCTCTCCAGGAACTCCTGTGCCGAGCGGCCCAGTTCGGCGGCGAGCGGCGCCGGCGCGCCGCGCGCGCCGAAGACGGCGCGGGCCCGGGCCAGCGACTGGGCGCGCACCGTCCAGGCGGCGCGCGCCGCGTCGTTCGCGCCGTACGCCCAGAACAGCTGCGCCGCGGCCCGCACTTCAGGAGTGAAGCGCAGCAGCCCGGCCCCGGCCCGCAGCCGCAGCGCCGCGGCGAGGATCGCGGCGGCGTCGTGGTCGTGGACGCCCCGGTCGTACCCCTCGTCGTAGGCGGTCTCGGCCGCCCGGCGCACCAGCGGCAGCAGGCTCCCGGCGTCGGCTTCCCCCTCCCCCTCGCCCTCGCCCACGCCCGCCCCGGCCGCGTCGTACGGCAGGTCCGCCAGCACGCCGGCCGCCAGGTGCTCGGCGCGGTAGACGTGCGGAGACTCCGAGACCAGCGGCTGGTCCCAGAACTCGCGGGTGGCCGCGAAGTCCGGGTCGCGTACGGCGGCGCGGTAGCCGGTGCCGGAGACCGCGAAGGCCGGCCCGTCGCCGTGCGGGACCAGCGTCACCTCCAGCGGCCTGGTGCTCACCGCGAAGCGGTGGCGGCCCAGCCGCACGGTGCCGGCGCCCCCGCCGGCGTCGGCACCCAGCTCGACGCGGTCGCGCAGGGCGCGGTCCGCCTCCTGCCGGGCCGCCGCCAGGGAGGCGGTCAGCTCCTCGGCGCGCGCTGTGTCGCCCAGGGAGCGCAGCTCCTCGACAGCGGCGCGGATCCGGGCGACCAGCGGGTCGGCGGCGAAGTGGGCGGCCACCTCCTCGGCGGAGGCGAGGGAGGCGCAGCGGCGCGCGACGGTCTCCAGCACGCGCGCGGCGGACACCGCCAGGCGCTCGGCGCGCCGGGCGCGCTCGTCGAGCTGGGCCTGGCGGCGGGCGGCGAAGGCCTCGCGGATCTCCTCGCGCCGCTCGGCCAGGCGGGCCAGGAAGTCCTCGTGGGCGCCGAAGCGGGATTCCAGGTCCTCCAGGCGCACCAGCAGCCGCCCGAGCTGCTCGTCGCACTCGTCGGGGGTGGTGGCGGCGGCCAGCGCGCCGGTGACCGCCTGGCCCAGCAGGGCCGTCTCGGCGGCGAACTCCGCGCGTCCCTCGGCCTCCAGCAGTTCCCGGCGCCGGCCCTCCAGTACGGCGCGGGCGCGGTTGACGGCGGCCGTGGTCTCGCCGATCCGCTCCAGCACGGCCGTGCGCACGGTGGCGTCGCCGACCTCCAGGGAGCCGATCACCTCGGTGACGGCGCCGAGACCGTCGGCGTGGCCGGCGATCCGCTCGCCCAGTTCGTCGGCCTCGGCGGCCGTGGCGGCGAAGGCGGCGCGGTCGGCCAGTTCGGTCACGGCCGCGCCCACGCCGTCGAAGGCGTCCGCGCGGGAGAGGTCGGCCGCCGCCCGGCGGCCGGTGGCGGCCAGCGCCTCGTCGAGTTCCGCGCCGAGCGCGTCGATCCGGCCGGGGTCGGCGTGGCGCAGTTCGCGCAGGGTCTCCACCGAGCCCCGGGCGCGGCGCAGTCCGGCCAGGAGGTCCACCCAGCCGACCGCCTCCCGGGGAGCCTCGCCCCGGGCTCGGCGCACCAGCGCGGTGGTGCGCGCGGCCGTCTCCTCCACGGCCGCGGCGGCCCGCTCGCGCAGTTCGGCCACCCGCGCGTACTCGGCGACGGCCTGCCCGGCGGCCTCGCGCAGCGTCCGCAGCGGCGCGCCGAGCCCTTCCAGCTCCTCGGCCAGGCCGGGCGCGTCCAGCCAGTGGTGGCGGTCGGCGGCGCGGGCGCAGGCGGCGGTGACCGCCTCCAGGGCGGCCGCCGTGGGCAGCCCGCCGCCCGTACCCCGCGCCGTCCAGCCGGTCACCCCCTCGGCCAGCCGTACGACGGACAGGCAGTCGGAGATGCCGCGCACCAGCTCGGCGTTGCCGACGCGGGCCAGCGGCCCGTCCCCTGCGGGGCCGGCGGCGCGGGGGTGAAGGGCGTACGGGGTGTTCCACAGCCGTACCGGGTGCGCCGCCGTCTCCTCCCCGCCGGGCGCCCGGCCGAGCACGGCCAGGGTGCCGTCGTCGAAGAGGGCGTGGCCCAGGGCGGGGATCGGGGCGGCGGCCTCCTTGCGGATGAGGTTGTAGGACAGCAGCAGGGAGCGGCCCCGGGCGGGTGCGTGGAAGACGTACAGCACGTCCTCGCCGCCCGGCGAGCGCACCTCCGCCTCGAACTCCATCCCCTCGGTGTCCGTCTCGAAGGTGCGGGCGGCCGAGCCGGCGGGGGCGTCGGCGAGGTAGCAGCCGCCGGGGAAGACGACGCCCTGGTCGTCGGGGAGGCGGCGGCACGCCTGCCCGATGCCGTCCAGCCGCAGCACCTCGCCGGTGCGGGTGTTGAAGACCAGGTGGCGGTGGGCGGTCTCGTTGTACGGCAGCACGCGCAGCAGGACGAGATCGCCGACGCGGGCGTGGGCGATCTCGGCGTCGGCCAGGGCCTGCAGGGGGTCCTCGACGGGCTCGCTGTGGACGCCCTCGGCGGTCTCGGTGTCGTTGTCGGTCTTGACGGTGAGGAAGCCGCCGACGGTCGAGACGTACAGCGTCCCGCCGTCGACCGCCACATGGGGGTGGCGTCCGGTGACGTGGTCCTCGCGGGCGGCCGGCGTCCAGACGACGTCCTGGCCGGAACCGGTGGAACCCGCCGCGCGGTCGAGGTGGTCGCGCTCCCCCTCGGCGTCGAGGTAGGCGACCGTGCCGCCCACCTCGGCGCGCCAGCGCAGGACGCGGATGTCGGTGGCCCGCCCGCCGATGGAGAAGACGGCCAGCAGCAGCGGTCCGGTGCGGCGCAGCCGCAGCAGCCGGGCGTGCCGGTAGTAGCGGAACAGCTCCTCGACGTCGCGGTGGAGGCGCGGGTCGTCCAGCAGGCCGGGCACGGCGTCCGGGCCGGCGGGCTCGAAGGCGGGCGGGCCGCCGTCCTCCGTGCGCAGGCGGTGGAGGGTGAGCACGTCGGCGACCGACTCCGGCCGCCCGTGCCCGGCGGGCGGGTTGGCGCCCAGCAGCAGCGCCCCGCCGACGGCTACCGCGTCGCACGGCACCCGGGGCCGCCCGGTGTCCAGGCGGGCGGCGCCCGCCAGTTCCAGTCCGGCGTCTCCGAAGGCCTCGGTGCGGCGGTCGTCGAGGGCCCGTGCCCGGGCCGCGAGATCCGCCGCCGCGGCCGCCATCCGGTCCCGCAGAACCTCGTGGGCGCCCGCGTCCGGCCCCGCGTCCGGCCCCGCGTCCGGCCGCACCTCCGGCGTCCGGCGTGCCTCGGTTGCCACCTGCCCTCAACTCCTCGCTCGATCGGCGTCCTTCACAGGGTGTGCGGGTCAGCGGCCCGCGGATGTGCCGTTCCCGGCGGCGTGCGTACGGTCCGCCGCGCCGCCCGTCGTACCGGCCGAGCCCCCGGCCAGGGCCGACAGCGGCAGGTCGGCGACACCCGAGCCGCGCACCGCCTCCAGCAGGGAGGCCAGCTTCGGTGCGTCGGGGCCGCCGCCCGCGGCCAGCCTCGCCAGCAGGCCGGCCAGGGTCACGTCGCGCAGCCCCGCGGCGCCGAGCCCGGCGGTCACGGCGGTCAGGTCGTGCGTGAACGTCGAGTTCTCCTTGTCGAGCCAGGGGCCCGCCATGGCCTGGACGGTCTCGCTGCGGTTCACGAAGCCGTCGACGCTGCGGCCGGCGGCGATGGAGCCCACCAGCTTGTCGAAGAAGACCGAGTCCCCGCCGACGATGTCGATGTTGGCGTTCTCCAGGCCGGTGGCGATCAGGGTCGCCTGGGACTCGGCGATCTGCCGCTGGACGTCGATGCCCGCGATGCGGACCTCCTTCTCCGCCTCCAGCCGCAGGCGGTACTCCTCGTGCTCCCGGCCCGCCTCGTCCATCCGTGCCATGGCGCCGGCCTTCTCGGTGAGCCCCTCGGCCTCGGCCTTCAGCTTCTCGCGCAGCCCGTCGGCCTGGGCCAGGGCGAGTTCGCGCTCGGCCTCGGCCTCGGCACGGCGGGTCTTGGCGATGGCGTCGGCCATCCGCTCCTGGACGTCGGCCTCGGCCAGGCCCGCCGCGGCGGCCTCGGCCTTGCGGCCCTCGGCCAGGCGTACGGCGGCGGCCGCGTCCATCTCGGCGGCCTTGCGGCGCGCCTCGGCCATCGTCAGCTCCTCGGCCGCCCGGTGCCCGGCGGCCTGCTCGGCGGCCTCGGCCGCCTTGATGTCCTTGACCAGCCGCTCCTGGGCCTGGGCCTCGGCGGCGATGATCAGGGCCTGGCGCTCGCGCTCGGCCTCCTGAACCGTGCGCAGCTTCTTGATCTCCTCCTCCTGCTGCGCGACGGTCTTCTCCACCGCGATCCGCTCGCGGACCACGTCGGCGATGTCCCGCTTCTCGGCCTCGACCTCCTTGTCGGCGGCGATCCGGCGCAGCTGGGTCTCGCGTTCGCGGGCGATGACCTCCAGCAGGCGGTCCTTCTCGATGCGCTCGTTCTCGATGGCCACGACCCGGTCGCGGTTGAGCTTGGCGACGGCGATCTCGCGCTCGCGGTTCTCGTTCTGGATGCCGAGGGCCTCCTCGGTCTTCAGATGCGCGGCGTGGGAGCGCAGCCGCTCCTCGGCCTGGACGCGGGCGGTCTCGGCCTCCTCGCGGGCGCGCACGGTCTCTATCTCGCGCTGCTGGCGGATCTCGGCGTCGGCCTGGCGGCGCTCGAGTTCGAGGACGGCCTCGCGGGCCTCGACGTTCTGCCGGGTGATCTCCTTCTCCTCGCTGCGCTGGAACTCGTTGGTGCGCACGTGCTCCACGGCGGTCAGCTCGGTGATCTTGCGGATGCCCTGGGCGTCGAGGATGTTGTTGCCGTCGAGCTGCCTGAGCGGGGTCTGCTCCAGGTAGTCGATGGCCGCGTCCTCCAGGCTGTAGCCGTTGAGGTCGGTGCCGATGACGGCGATGATCCGGTCGCGGAACTCGTCGCGCTTGGTGTAGAGGTCGGCGAAGTCGAGCTGCTTGCCGACGGTCTTGAGCGCCTCGGAGAACTTGGCGTTGAACAACTCCTGGAGGGTGGTCCGGTCGCTGGCCCGCTCGGTGCCGATGGCCTGGGCGACCTTGATGACGTCCTCGACGGTCTTGTTGACGCGGACGAAGAACGAGATGCGGATGTCGGCGCGGATGTTGTCCCGGCAGATCAGCCCCTCGCCGCCGGTGCGGGCGATCTCGATGGTCTTCACCGAGATGTCCATCACCTCGGCCCGGTGCAGCACGGGCAGCACCACGGTGCCGGTGAAGGTCACGTCGACCTTGCGCATCTTGGAGACGATCAGCGCCTTGCCCTGTTCGACCTTGCGGAACAGGCGGCTGACCACGATCAGCAGGGCGATGCCCATGAGCATGAGCACGGCGATGAGCACGCCGAGGCCCGTGGAGATGACGTCCATGGCGGTGGGTTCCTTGTGAGGTTGTGTGCTTGAGGTCCGGTGGACGGGCCCGCGGCGGCGCGCGGGGGTCAGCGCGGCGGCCGGCCGGCGTCCGGACCGGGATCCAGTACGGGGTCGCAGGGCATGACGTGGAAGAAACCGCCGTCGGGGTCGTAGTCGAAGACCAGCGCGGTGCTTCCGGCGGCCAGGCCCGCGGCGTCCTCGCCCCGGGCCCGGACCTGGACCAGATGGACCGAGCCGTCGTCGGCGGCGATCTCCGCCTGCCCGAAGCGGTGGCTGACGTGCCCGGTGCGGATGGTGCACAACCGGCCGACGAGGTCGCGGTGGCCGGTGCCCGTCTCGCGCGGCGCCAGCCGGGCCAGCGGGCGGACCAGCAGCCGGGTCAGCACCCAGGCGGCGAGCAGCGCGGCGGGCAGGACCAGCAGGCGCGCCGGGGCGCCCCCGCCGGCCCGCTCGACCAGCACCGCACCACTCAGTGATGCGAACCAGGCAATCGAGATGAGGAGAGACAGGGAGACGGAAACCGGCGCCCCGCCGAGTCCGGCCGCCGCGAGAACCGCCGCGGGGCCGGTGGCCGGACCGGTACCGAAGTGGTCGCAGTGGCCGGCGTCGATGCTCTCACCCCCGTCGAGGGCATCGACGCCGACCGCTCCGACCAGCACCGTCAACCAGTACACGAGCACCACCACAAGTCCGAACCCGAACAGATTGGCGGGGAAGCTCATGGCCGTACGCATGAACTCGCTCATCGTTGCACCCCCGTACCGGTCGCGGCGTGACCTCATGCTGACAGTCCGGAACCGGGTCGCACATTGCCAGGATCCGGCAATCTTTACGCCGTGCTTACGTCCGGCAACCGGAGGGAACCGTCGGCGCGGCAGCCGTCGCCCGCCCCTTCGGGCCGGGTGGTGCGGGCTGTCCGGCCAGGCGGTTCGGCGGCCCCGGGGCGCGGGGAGCCGCGAGGAGCCGCGAGGAGCCGCGAGGAGCCGCGAGGAGCCGCGGGGCGGTCGGCTAGAGCGGCTTCTCCGGCCAGCCCAACAGCCGGGCGCCCATCGCGGCGGTCTCCAGGGTGTAGCGCTGGAGACCGTCGCCGGGGTCGTAACCGGTCAGCTCCCGGATGCGCGCCAGCCGGTACGACAGGGTCCGCACGCTCACGCCCAGCCGGCGGGCGGCCTCCGCGTTCACATAGCCCGCCGCCGAGCACACCGACAGGGTCTCCAGCAGCGGCGCGGCCCCGCCGCGGGCCTGGGTGAGCGGCCCCAGCACCGTGCGCACCAGATCGGCCATCGCCGCGCGGTCGCGCAGCAGCACCGGGAAGACCAGCATCTCCGCCGCGTTGAACCGGACCCCCTCCAGGCCGAGCCGGTCGGCGAGGTCCAGGGCCCCCAGCGCCTCCTCGTAGGAGCGCACCACGCCGCTGGGGCCGCTGTGGGACCGGCCGAGCGCCACCCGCCCGGCGGCGGGATAGCCCGGGCCGGGGTCCTCGGCGAGCCGGGCGAAGGCCCGCAGCACGGACTTGTCGGCGCTGGCGGCGATGCACACCAGCCGCCCGTCCTTGGTGGCGAGCAGCACGTCGCGCTCGCCGAAGCGGCCCACCAGCTCGCGCTCGATGCGGCGCACGGTGGGGTGCACGTCGTCGTACTTCTCGGTGCCCGAGGCCACCGCGACCGCGTGCGCGCGGGCCAGCCGCAGACCGAAGCGCTCGGCGCGCTCGGCCAGCCGGCCCAGGTCGCTGCGGCCGTAGAGCAGGTCGTCCACGAACTCGCGGCGCTCGGCCTCCTCCTGCCGTACCGCCAGCCGCTGGGCCCGCTCGTGCCCCTCTCCCAGCGCGGCCACCGCGGCCTCCACCGCGGCCAGCAGGGCGTCGCCGGTGCGGGCCCGCTCCGCGGCTGTGGCCGACCGGGCGATGCCCGGCAGGGTGCCCCACAGCCGGCGGGTCTCGGCGAGGTAGAGGCCGACCAGGTCGCGCAGGCCGTGGCCCTGCTCGGCGACCCGCTCGCCGGTCTCGCGGAAGGCGTCCAGCTCGGCGCGGCGCGGCAGCCGCCCGGTCCGGGATATCTCGGCGAGCAGTTCCGCGTAACCGCCGAGGAAGGCGTCGGGGAGCCTGCTGCGTCTCACCGGTGCCCCACCCCCTCTGCCGTTTCGCGCTTCCGCTCGTCCCCGGCCGTACGGCCGGCCGGGCCACCGGCACAGGGTAAGGGAGGGACGGGACCGCCGCGGCAGGGGTGACGGCGTGCGCGGCGGGGAAGGATCACGTCCGGTCGCCGCGGCGGAGGGCGGTGTGATCACCGTCACCGGCGAAACCGGGGCGGCCGGGGGCATTCGCCGACATGGACCGGGAGTTGCCGGGCACTACCCGACGGTACCCGCGCAGTCGTGCACGGATCCGCTCTTGCGCGGAAACAGCAGGTTGTGGGTACGGTGGTATGACAATCAAGATCATAAATGGTGTGCCGGGAAGTCTGGTCGGCGACGTTGTCCACGTACCCCGAAACCGACCCCGGGAGGTCACTCCATGTCCAACGCCCCCAAAGAGCGCACCTCCCTCTTCGGGCTGCCGTCGTTCCAGGAGCGCCGGTTCCTGCTGGAGGCGCTGCGCACCGAGACCGTCGGCGGGATGCTGCTGCTGGCCGCCGCGGTGGTGGCGCTGGTCTGGGCGAACTCTCCCTGGGGGAGCCTGTACGAGTCGGTCCGCGACTTCCACTTCGGCATCTCCTCCCTCCACCTCGACCTGTCGGTGGGGCACTGGGCCTCGGACGGCCTGCTGACGATCTTCTTCTTCGTCGCCGGCATCGAGCTGAAGCGCGAACTGCTCCTGGGTGAGCTGCGGCGCCCGGCCGCGGCCGCGCTCCCGGTGGTCGCCGCCGTGTGCGGCATGGTGGTGCCCGCCCTCTTCTACGTCGCGGTCAACGCGGCGGGCGGCGGCCAGATGGACGGCTGGGCCATCCCCATGGCCACCGACATCGCCTTCGCCCTCGGCGTGCTCGCCGTGATCGGCACCAACCTGCCGTCGGGCATCCGGGCCTTCCTCCTCACCCTCGCCATCGTCGACGACCTCGGCGCGATCCTCGTCATCGCCGTCTTCTACACCTCCGCGCTGAACCTGCCCGCCCTGGGCGGGGCGCTGGCCGGACTGGCGGTGTTCTGGTTCCTCCACCAGAAGCTGCGGGTGCGCGGCTGGTACGTGTACGTGCCGCTGGGCCTGGTCATCTGGGCGCTGATGCACGCCAGCGGGGTGCACGCCACCATCGCCGGTGTGGCGATGGGCATGCTGCTGCGGGTGGTCCCGACCAAGGGCAGCGAGGGCTGGCCCACCGAGAAGGAGTCCCCGGCCGAGCGGATCGAACACCTGGTGCGGCCGCTGTCGGCGGGCTTCGCGGTGCCGGTGTTCGCCCTCTTCGCGGCAGGCGTCGGCGTCTCCGGCGACGCGCTGGGCGAGACGTTCCGCCGGCCCGAGTCGCTGGGTGTGATCCTCGGCCTGTTCGCGGGCAAGCTCATCGGCGTCTTCGGCGGCACCTATCTGGCCGCCCGCTTCACCCGCGCCCGGCTCAGCGAGGACCTGGAGTGGGCGGACGTGGCGGGCGTCGCGCTGCTGGCCGGCATCGGCTTCACCGTCTCGCTGCTGGTGGGCGATCTGGCCTTCGCGGACAACGCGGAGACCGGCGAGTACGTCAAGGCGGCCGTCCTGCTCGGCTCGCTGCTCTCCGCGGTGGCCGCCGCCGTCTTCCTCAAGTTCCGCGACGCCCGCTACAAGCGGCTGTGGGAGGAGGAGAACCGGGACGACGACCACGACGGCATCCCCGACATCTACGAGCGGTCGCGGGGCACGGTCACCGAGGGAGCCGCCGGCCGGGCCGACCGGGAGGTCAACCGCGAGGGCTGACGGCGCCCTCCCCGGCCCCTCCGGAGTCCGAAGTGCCGCTTCCGGCGTCGTCACCGCCGCCCGCACCACCCCGGCCGCGCCCGCCCACCGGCAGGCGCGGCCCCTTCCCGTCGCCCGGGATGCCCGCCAGCTTCTCGAGGTCGAAGACCCGCGCGATCGGCACGTCCGTGCTGCTGTGGGCGACGATCGAGAAGGCGATGGTGACGGCGATCAGCGTGAAGGCGTCCTCGGCGCGCGGGACGCCCGACTGGAGCACCAGCAGTCCGTAGACCACCGAGGCGAAGCCCTTGGGCCCGAACCAGGCCGCCGTGAGCCTCTCCTTGCGGTCGAAACCGGTGCCCACCAGGGACAGCAGCATCGAGGCCGGGCGGATCAGCACGATGGCCAGGACCGCGACCACATAACCACCGAAGGTCAGGTCCCCGAAGAGCTGCGGGGTCAGCAGCGCGCCGAAGACCAGCAGCGCCGCGAACTTCGCCAGCTCCGCCAGGGACTCCCCCAGCGGCTCGAACGCCTCCTTGGCCTCCGGGGAGACCGCGGCGATCACCGCGCCCGCCGAGAAAGCGGCGAGGTAGGGGTTGGCGTGGGTGAGGTGGCAGGCGGCGTACAGGGTCACACCGACGGCCAGCGGCAGCAGCGGCTGGAGCCTGGGCTCGGCTCCCAGCAGACGGAAGCGGACCAGCCAGTTCGCCAGCAGCGGCAGCAGGACGCCGAAGAGCAGGCCGAGGACCAGCTCGGTGGCGATCGCGGCGAAGTCGGCGTCCTCGGCGTGCCCGGCCGGCGCGGCGGCGGCGATGAGGATCAGGACGAAGGGCAGTGCGAGACCGTCGTTGACGCCGCTTTCGATGTTGAGGAGCTGCCGCAGCTTCGCGGGCACCTCCTCGCGGCCCACGATCGCCGAGGCGAACACCGGGTCGGTGGGCGCCAGTACCGCGCCCACCAGGAAGGACGTCGTCCAGTCCAGGCCGACCAGGAAGTGGGTCAGCAGCGCGACGCCGAGGAAGGCCAGCGGCATGCCCAGGCCGAGCGCGCGGACCGGATTGCGCCAGGCCCGGCGCAGCGCGGGGAAGGAGACGTGCATGCCGTCGGTGAACAGCACCGCGAACAGGGCCAGGTCGGCGGTGGCCGCCACGATGTCGCTGTCCGGGGTGATGTGGATCAGCCCCAGGAAGCCGTCGCTGACCAGCGCGCCGCCCACCAGGAACAGCAGCGAGGTGGAGAGCACCGACCGGGCGGCCAGCCCGGACAGCAGCACCGCTGTGAGCAGCGCCACTCCGAACACCATGACGAGTACCACGAGAACACTCTCCCCAGGACGCGGACTCCGGCCGCCGGACCTGCCGTGCGCGGGCCCCGACAGGCGGGCACCCTACCGCTGCCCCGGAGCGGCCCGGGACAGGGGTGCCGGGCGGGCGGGCGGATCAGACCGGAGCCGCGGCGAGGGCCGCGCGGTGCTCCTGGAGGGTGTGCTGCATGGCGGTGATCCTGCGGACGACGAGGATCGCCAGCACGGCGGCGAGGATGTCGACCCCGTCGGCGAAGAGGTAGGAGGAGACGGCGCTCCCGAGTTCCTCGAGGGTCTGCGCGTCCTGGTACCTGCGGGACGCGAACCGGCTGGACGCCCAGGTGAGCAGCCACAGCAGCCACCAGCAGTTGAGCAGTCCGCCGGGAAGGCGTTCGCGGACCGTGCCGTCCGGCCCCGGCGGGGTGCTGGCGTCCCAGATGTCGTTGGCGATCTTCTTGGGGAACCAGAGGTTGACGACGGGCACGAACCATCCGCCGATCGCCCAGCCCGGCCTCATCCGCTGGCTCGCGGCGTCGAACGTCTCCGCGTTGAGCCGGGAGCGGTGGAACCACATCAGGAACGGGATCCCCGCCGCCACCAGCGCGGCGAACTGGACCACACCGGCGGCGAAGTACAGCGACTCCGCGCTCTCCAGGGCCCCGGTGGAGCCGTACCACGACGACTGCGCCTCCTCCTCCAGGAGCCCGGCGAACCGGGAGCCGGCGAGGATCGCGAACAGATCCGAGGCCACGACCGCCCCCAGCAGCGCGACGGTGACGGTCGCCAGGGTCCGGGTGGACTGCCAGCGCAGATACGGCGACTCCCCCTGCTTCCGGCGGGTCCGTTCCACCACCCGCAGTTCCTCGTCGGTCAGCACCCACCAGGACTGCCCCGCGGGCGTGCCCTTCCCGGCGGATGCCGCGGGTGCGGTGGATGCCGCGGGTGCCGCGGATGCTGTGGGCGCCGCGGGTGCTGTGGGCGCGGCGGACGACGGCGCCGTGTCGCCGCACGCCGGGCACCGGTTCCCGGCCGCCTCGCCCCGTCCCTCCCCGCCGGCCTTCCTGTCTTCTCCGCCCTCGCACTCCGTGCACGCCATGGCTTCGCCCCCCTGCCCCTCGATGATCGTCCGCCGCACCCTACCGGCCCCCTGGACGGCCGCCCCACGGTTTTCCCGGGGATCCCGGAGGGGTCGCGCCGGAGCCCATTTGGCTAATACCCCCTAGGGGTATAAAGTCGAGAGTGTCGGAACATCCGCCCGGTCGTCCGGGCGTTTCCGCGCACCGATCCGAGGGAGCAGAGTCCATGAGCACCGTCACCACCACCTACAAGGTCACCGGCATGACCTGCGGCCACTGCGAGGGCGCCGTCAACAGCGAGGTCTCCGGGATCGACGGCGTCACCGAGGTGAAGGCCGTCGCCTCGACCGGTCTGGTGACCGTCACCTCCACCCGCGAACTGGACGACGAGGCCGTACGCGCCGCCGTCGACGAGGCGGGCTACGAGCTCGCCGGCCGGGCCTGACCGCCCGCGACCACCGCCTCCGCCGGACCGTGCCGGCCGCGCGCCCGCGCCGCCGGCACGGTCCGGCCCCCGCCCGGGAGAGAGCATGACCACCACCACGACATCCGGTACGCAGGCGCCCGCCGACGAGGTCGAACTCGCCATCGGCGGGATGACCTGCGCCTCCTGCGCCGCCCGTGTCGAGAAGAAGCTCAACCGGATGGACGGCGTGAGCGCCACGGTCAACTTCGCCACCGAGAAGGCGCGCGTCAGCTACGCCCCCGGTGTGAGCGTCGACGATCTGATCGCCACCGTCGAGAAGACCGGCTACACCGCCCAGCCGCCCCCGCCGCCCGCCCCCGCGCGGCCGGCGCGCCCGGAGGCCGGGACGCGGGCCGGGGCCGGGCAGAGCGGGGGAGAGGGCGAGGGCGAGCGCGAACTGGCCTCGCTGCGGCAGCGTTTCCTGGTCTCCCTGGTCCTGTCGGTGCCGGTGGTGCTGCTGTCGATGATCCCGGCCCTCCAGTTCGACAACTGGCAGTGGCTGTCGCTGACCCTGGCCGCGCCGGTCGTGGTGTGGGGCGCGCTGCCCTTCCACCGCGCGGCGTGGACGAACGCCCGGCACGGCGCGGCCACCATGGACACCCTGGTCTCACTGGGTACGGCCGCGGCCCTGGGCTGGTCGCTGTGGGCGCTGTTCCTCGGTGACGCCGGCATGCCGGGAATGCGGCACGGCTTCGAGCTGACCGTCTCCCGCTCCGACGCCTCCTCCGCCCTGTATCTGGAGGTCGCCGCCGGGGTGACGACGTTCATCCTGCTCGGCCGCTATCTGGAGGCGCGCTCCAAGCGGAGCGCGGGCGCCGCCCTGCGTGCCCTGCTGGAGCTGGGCGCCAAGGAGGTCACCGTGCTGCGGGAAGGGCGCGAGGAGCTCGTCCCCGTGGCCGAGCTGGCCGTCGGGGACCGCTTCCTGGTCCGCCCCGGCGAGAAGATCGCCACCGACGGCACCGTGGTCGAGGGCTCCTCGGCCGTGGACGCCTCGATGCTGACCGGCGAGTCGGTGCCGGTGGACGTCTCGGCCGGTGACGCGGTCACCGGCGCGACCGTCAACACCTCCGGCCGGCTGGTCGTGCGGGCCACCCGTGTCGGCTCCGACACCCAGCTCGCCCGGATGGCCAAGCTGGTCGAGGACGCCCAGAGCGGCAAGGCCGAGGTGCAGCGGCTGGCCGACCAGGTCTCGGCCGTCTTCGTGCCGGTGGTGCTGCTGATCTCGCTGGGCACCCTGGGCTTCTGGCTCGGCACCGGCGGAGGGCCGGCCGCGGCCTTCACCGCGGCCGTCGCCGTCCTGATCATCGCCTGCCCCTGCGCCCTGGGCCTGGCCACCCCCACCGCCCTGATGGTCGGCACCGGACGCGGCGCCCAGCTCGGCATCCTCATCAAGGGCCCCGAGGTGCTGGAGACCACCCGGCGTG
>NZ_PGSG01000102.1 GCF_002843305.1 Streptomyces barkulensis | reverse complement strand
CACTGAGGTTTTCTCAACGCCTTTCGTGCCATGCATTGTTGAGGACGAGGGCGGCCTGGGCGATGGCTCCGATCCGGCTGGGGCTGACCGTCACATGCTGCAGCGTGCGCCAGCGCTGTTTGAGCTCGGCCGCCGCACGCTCGCCGATCGCGCGGATGCCGCGCAGCAGCCGGTTGTGGGCGCGGGTGTCTGCCGCCAGGGGTGAGGCGATGTCGGGATGCGGGCGGAAGGGGGTGTGCACGCCGCTGCCGGCGCCGGTGTAACCCGCGTCAGCCAGGGTCGGCAGCCCGTGGCGGGCCGCGGCGTACAGCGCCGGCAGCACATGGGTCCGCGCGGCGCGCAGGTCGTGCACCGAGCCGGGCTCGATGTCGGAGACCCACAGCAGCGAGCCGTCGGAAGCGGCGAGGAACTGCAGGTTTCCGGCGAAGCGTCGTCCCTTGCCGGAGTACCACAGGTCGTTGCCCCGCTCGGTGGTGCCGGCCACCCGGTCGCAGGCGATGAGCGTGCCGTCCAGGACCACATGGCTCAGGCCCTGCTCACGGCAGCGCTCCAGCACTTGGTGCAGGTCCGGGGCGCGCTCGGCGAGGACGTCGATGCCCTCGTGCAGATACCGGTAGCCGGTGGCCTGGGAGATCCCGGCGTCGCGGGCCAGGCAGTGCACGCAGGTGCGGTGGCGGAACCAGCGCAGCACCAGGACCGCCTGGCGGAACGGGCCCAGCGCCCGCGAGCCGCGCGGAGTGCCGATCTTCCGCCGGTGGGCGGCCAGCAGGCGGGCGAGGAAGGCCACCACCGGGCGGGGGATGTCGAGCATGGCAACATAGGGGACCAACGTGAAGCCTCTGGTGTCGCAGGACGATCTTGTGAGAGAGAACCGTCCTACCAGGGGCTTTACGTCTGCCCGCCACCGGGGCAGGGCTGCCCGAATCGTCCGGACACCAGAGCCTCATCCGGCTTCGCGTAGATCATTTCGCTGAGAAAACCTCACTGCCTCACAGAACGGAAAATGGATCAGGGGTGTCCAGGAATCCGACCCCTTCCTGGTCCCCTACTCCATCGCTGTCACCGTGCTCCAACAGATCACCGATGGCTACGTCTACCTGGACAAGAACCTGGCCTTCATGGTGACGCTCAACCCTGTGGAGCCCGACACCCTCAGGACGGTCTTCACCTACCTGGAAGGCATCGTCCGACGCGTCCCTCTGGACGAGATCCCCTTCATGGATCCACCCACCTTGGCCCGACTGGTCACGGACGTCGCTCCTGAGCACCGCAGCCTTGCGAAGAACATCCTCCAGGAGGAAGACGGCAAGCCCGCCAGCCCGGACAGCTGGGCCTATGAGGCGGTGAAGTGGCACATCGCCAAGAAGCTGGCGTCAAAGCCCTTCCTGGACCGGGAAGTCGAGCCGGTCCGTGAGGCGTACGAGGCGGCGAACGGCCAGGTGAAACACAGGACCATCGCCTGGCAGCCCTCCGACAACGTCGCGGCCGTGCAGTACCGGCCCATCAGTAATGGCGATCTGATCGCCTGGGAACAGCCCATCGGCCCGGTCTTCGCCACCCTCGCTCACCCGGTCGACCTCGCCGAAGCGATCAAGGCCCGTCCCGAGAACCCCACCCGCAGTGAAGCCCAGTACGCGCTGTCCCGCCTGTCGGTGAAGATGGCCACCTACACGGCCGAGCCGAACCCCGTCCTGAACCTTGACACCCACATCCGGCGCATCAACAACACGGTGATCCACGCCAGCACCGTTCTCGTCGACCAGGGAACAGACCGGCCGATCATGTCTGTGACCTTGAATGGGCGCGGTCTGCGACAGACGAACAAGCATGCGCTGGAAATCCTGGCGAAGATGGACGCCGACCGGTCATCGCTCAACGCCATCGAAGAACGCGTCGCTGATGAGCGCAGCCGCCTGAACGCCAGGGACGAGAATGGCAAGAAGATCGACACCCTGACTCCTCCTCCTGGAGCGATCAGGCCGACCATGCCGAAGGCGGACTCCTTCGCTGTGGGTACCGGCGCCGGTATCTACCATCTCTCGCTGCTGCGGGAACATATCCAGCGAGTCTTCGGTGAGGCCGCCTCTCTGCTCGACCTGAAGTCGAAGGGAAATGTCTTCGGTAAGCGTTCCCACGAGCCCGCCACCGCCGCCCAGGAGAAAGAGAAGAAACAGAAGAAACAGGATGGCGAATATGTCGATCTCATCGGCAAGCCCTCCCCTGAGGGTATCCGCCGTTCCATCGAAGCGGCCGGATACAAGAAACTCCGCATCCTGTGCCTGTGGTACCGCGACGCGACCCTCACGCGAATGATCCACGGCCTCGCCCACCCCTACGGACTCGACCCGGAAGATATCGATCCCGACCCCGACGGAAAGCAATCATTCCCACTCACGGACGGCATCGAAGCTGTCTTCTGCAACGCCGAATCCCTACTGGAGCACGGCCCCGGAACTCAGCGCGCCACCGACGTCCAAAGGATCATCGGCACGTTCGCAGAACCCGGCGTTCTGCTCGCCGCCTGGTGCGAAACAGAGATCCCAGTGCGCGGCGAGGAACACCAGGGCATGAAGCCCGCCGAAGTGAAGAGCGCCCTCGCAGAGAACGACGCCAAGCATCAAGTCGTACGGGAACTCGCCAAGGCCGCGGTGCCGTCCCAATTCCTCATTGGTCGCGAGTACGATCCGTTCACCAAGACCTTCAGCATCATCAAGAAACCCGCGAAAGCCTTCGAAGACCACCGCGTCTACATGGGGCTGCTCGACCTCTACCGCTCTTGCGGGGTCGTGGACGACCGCTTCGAGCGTGCCCTCTACCCCGACGACAACCCCTACCCGCTGCCCCGCATGGCCTTCTGCGGCATCCACATCCGCAAGCAGGCCACGGACCGCAAGTACAAAGGCCAGCCCAAAAGGATCATCACCGCCAGCGTGATCATCCCCTCCCCCGAACCCGGCGATCCGTGGCGCATGATCGGCTGGAGCAACATCCACCCGCAGTGGGAGCACTACGCCCTCGCACAGAGCAACTTCCACGCCGCCAACTACCCGCTTCACACTGAAAACGGCGACGGCGAAATCCAGCGCTGGGCGCAGGCAGGCGAGGACGTCCGCACCGCCCTCCAAGACCTCCACGACGAACTCGACGGTCTGCCCTACGTCTTGATGATCGACGGCCACGCCAGCCGCCGCGTATGGCCTGGCCTTCACAACAACAAGCAGGGCCTCGGAAAAGATCCCGACGACCCGCGCCTCTGGCTCCCCGCAAGCGGACTACCCCCGTCCTGGAACCCGGTCAGCATCATCCGCATGAACTGCGCGCAGGCGGAAATGCCCCGCCTGGTCGCCGTCACCGAGAAACAAAAGAACGGCAAGACCGTCCCGCTCAAGACCTCCAGCGACCTCTACTACCCGGAAGCCCGGCCCGAAGGCCACCCCTGGTTCCTGTTCACCGAACCTCGCAACTACGGCAAGAAACGCCACGGGCAGTGGAAGACCCGCTGGCGCGCCGACCCCGGGAAGGCATCGAAGAATGCCGACGAACGTAAGGAGAACGAGCTGAACGCACCGTGGTACAGCATGACCACACGCGAGATCACCCCCATGCACACGCAGGACGGCTACGATCGAGAGACTCTCGCGGTCGCTGCAGCCCGGCTCAGCCACCAAGCCCTGTCCTGGTCAGACCGAACCCGGTACCCTGCCCCGCTCCACGCCGCGCTCCAGATGGACCTCGGCCATCCCCAGTACCGACGCTCCGCCCCAAAGGACACAGAAAGCGTCGGCATCTTGAAAGAAGCCAGCGGCACCGATCTGTAGACACGGGGATACCGCTCCCGAGCTGCAGAGGCCATTTGTGGAATCCACGCAGGTGGATGCATGCTGGGGATGTGGCCCCGACCGCCCCACAGGCCGGTTTCTTGGGGACCACCTGGGGACCACACGGTGTGCGCGCACCCGAACGGCCGGGGCGTTCTTCACGCGGCACCGGGTCGGTAAGCACCGATTGCCCCGAGAACGGCTGCCTTCGGCTGGACTGGGGGTCAAGGGGTCGCAGGTTCAAATCCTGTCGTCCCGACAGTGCCGGAAGGCGCTTCGGCCGGGGAGAAATCCCAGGTCGGAGCGCCTTTCGTCGTCTGACGGCACACCAGACCGACCGATGCGCCGCCGCCCCCTCGGGGACCACCTGGGGACCACTCGCGGGAAGAAACCGCAGATCAGAGCACGTCTCCTTGGGGACCAAGATCGCCGGGGTTCTCCAGCCGATTGTGGGATGCCTGCAACACCCGGCGCACCGCCTCCGGCGGCTTCGGCGGGCCGGCCGCCACCGACAGGTGGGCGCTGAGCGAGCGGCCCGCCTCGGTGATCGACCGCGGATCCGGGTGCGGACAGCGCTGGGTGGTGGCCAGTGATCCGGACTTGGAGCAGACCCTGGTTGTCGCAGGCCATGACATCGGTGGCACGGGCCTGCGGCGGTGAAACCGGGGTGCTCCGGCGGGCGCCGACCGGGTAACGTGCGGGCCATGTCGAGTCCTGAGTCGGACAGGGTGGGGGCTTTCGGTCACGCCGTCAGCCCCCTGCACCACTGAGTCCGCAGCTCTCCGCCGTCCCGCCGCGTTCCGCGGCCGGGCGCGCGCGTGCCTTGGGGGCGGCCGCGGTGACGAGATGACCTCCTCTCGTACCTCTCCTCACCCCGGAGCCACTCGATGCCTCTCGCGCTGTATCTGCTCGCCCTGGCCGTCTTCGCCATGGGCACCTCCGAATTCATGCTCGTCGGCCTCCTGCCGGACCTCGCCGCCGATCTCGGCGTCACGGTCGGGGCGGCGGGCACGCTCACCTCGGCCTTCGCGGTCGGCATGGCCGTCGGCGCCCCCCTGATGGCCGCGCTGGCCCGCGCCTGGCCCCGGCGCGCCACCCTGCTCGGGTTCACCCTCACCTTCGCGGCGGCCCACGCCGTGGGCGCCGTCACCGCCAGCTTCCCGGTGCTGTTCGCCACCCGGATCGTCGCCGCGCTGGCGAACGCCGGATTCCTGGCCGTTGCCCTGACGGCCGCCGCCGCACTGGTCCCGGCCGACCGGAAGGGGCGGGCGCTGGCCGTGCTGCTGTCCGGCACCACGCTGGCCACCGTCGCCGGTGTCCCCGGCGGATCGGTGCTGGGCACGCTGCTGGGCTGGCGGGCCGCGTTCTGGGCCGTGGCCGTGCTCTGCCTGCCCGCGGCCCTCGGTATCCTCACCGGCGTCCCGGCCGGCCACGGACGGCGGCAGACCGGTGACGGCCCGGCACTGCGGGTGGAGTTCGCCCAGCTCACCGGGGTGCCGCTGCTGCGGGCGATGCTGCTGGGCGCGCTGGTCAACGCCGCCACGTTCGCCGGTTTCACCTTCCTCGCCCCGGTGGTGACCGGTCCCGCCGGGCTGGGCGAGTGGTGGGTAACGGTCGCCCTGGTGCTCTTCGGCGCCGGCTCCTTCGCCGGGGTCACCGTCGCCGGACGGCTGGCCGACCGGCGCCCCGGCCCGGTCCTCGCCGTCGGCGGCCCACTGCTGATGCTCGGCTGGCCGACCCTGGCGCTGCTGGCCGAGCGGCCGGCCGTGCTGCTCGCCCTGGTGTTCGTGCAGGGCGCGCTGTCGTTCACGCTGGGCGCCACCTTGATCACCCGGGTTCTGTACGAGGCCGCGGCCGCTCCCACCCTGGCCGGGGCGTACGCCACCGCCGCCCTCAACGCCGGCGCCGTCGTCGGGCCTCTGATCGCCGCGGTCGCCCTCACCACCGCCGCCGGGGTCCTCGGACCGCTGTGGACGAGCGGGCTGCTGGTCGCGGTCGCGCTGCTCATCGCCCTCCCCGCGCGGGCCGCGACCACGCCCGGCCGAAACGCCGAAGTGGCCCGCTGAGCGGCACACGCACACGCGTCCTCGCCGAGGGACCGAAAAGGCCGGGGGCGTGGTCAGCGGTGGGCAGCCACACACTTCCGGACCGGAACCGTGCCCACCCGGTCCGAAGGCACCCGTGTCATCCGAATCGGACCGGCGCCCGACGGCCGAGCACGGAAGCACGCGGCGAGCACCAGAGCCCGCCACGCGCACCCGGAACGGTCCCGTGAGGAGCATGAGTGGCTCGGCCCGGGCCGCCGACGCGCTCCGCCGGCCATCGGGGACCTCATCGGCCTCTTGCGTTTCGGGTACCGGCGATTCGGCCAACTCCCGCCGCAAGGCGAGGGCTTCTGCACGGCGGTCGCATGGCCGCACCCCTTGCCGCACAAGGGGTGCGGCACGTCCGGAATCGAGCGCGTTCGGTTCCGTCGCCGCGTCGTTATGCCGTACATCGCCGAGCCACCCGGGTGCGGTGCCGACCCGCAAGGAGAGACGCAGATGACGGTGACCAACGCCCCGACCGCGCACACGGATACGGATACGCCTCCTCCGCCACCACCGGCCACCATCACCTTCGAGGGCAAGCACGGCAAGAACCCCCTGGCCCAGGCCAGTTTCGGGGCGATGTGCCGGCGTCTGCCCGCCGTGCTCGGACACACCGCGCGCATGGCCTGGGCCGTCGACAGATCCTGCGTCGCACTCCTGCTGGCCTGCCAGCTGCTGGCCGGCGCCACGGCCGCGACCGTCCTGGCGTTCACCGCGCAGGCCATGACCCATCTCCTGGGTACCGGCACCGCGTCCGAACGCCTGCACGGCGCGCTGCCCGCCCTGGCCGTGGTCACGGCCGCCGCGGGACTCGGCCGGGTCAGCGGCGCCCTGGCCTCCTACGCCGACGGACGGATCACCCCGCGGCTGATGACCGAGGCGGACATCGCGCTGGTGGCCGCCGTATGCCGCGTGGAGGCCTCCGCGTACGGCGAGGACGGGTTCGCCGACCGGCAGGAGGCCGCCGAGGTCGGAGTCACCCGCACCCGGCTGATGGTGCAGGACGGCCAGCGGTTCATGGCCGCCCTCATCCGCATGACCGCCGCCGGCGGCGTCATCACCGCCCTGCACCCGATGATGCTGCCCCTGCTCCTGCTGGCCGTGGTCCCCGCCGGCGTCGGCGCCGTGCTGTCCGCCCGCGTCGACTACGAGACCCACTACCTCAACGTCGGCGACCGCAACGTGCGCTCCATGATGCGCTGGTGGGCCACCTACCCCCGCCACGGCGACGAGGTCCGCGCCAACGGCATGACCGGCTACCTCGTCTACTGGTACCGCGCCCTGTCGGACCGCATCGACCGACGCACCCTGACCGCCGCGCCCCGCATGCTGCGCATCACCCTGGCCAGCAGCGCCCTGGGCGGCGTGTTCCTGTTGGGCACCTGGGCCGCCCTCGCCTGGCTGGCCACCACCGGACGGGTGGCCCTGCCCGTCGCCGCCACCGCGGTCGTCGCCGTCCAGACCACCCTGGCCGCGCTCTCCCAGTTCGTCGTCCACGGCGCCGCGATGTTCCACACCTCGCTCTACCTGGCCGACATGCGCTCCTTCCTCGATCTGGCCGCCGACCGCGCACCCCGGCGCGGCCGGGCAACCATCCCCGACCGGGTGGAGGAGATCCGGCTGGAGGAGGTCCGCTACCAGTACCCCGGCAAGGACGAGCCGGCCGTCGCCGGCGTCTCCCTCACCCTGCGCCGCGGCGAGATCCTGGCCGTCGTCGGCGAGAACGGCTCGGGCAAGTCCACCCTGGCCAAGCTCATCACCGGCATCCTCCTGCCCGACGAGGGACACGTCCGGTGGGACGGCACCGACCTCGCCGCCGCCGACCCCGACGCGGTGTGGAAACGCACCGCCCTCGTCCCGCAGAACTTCGCCTGCTGGCCCCTGCGCACCCGCGAGAACATCACCCTCGGCCAGCCCAGGACGTACGACGACGCCCCCGTGTGGAAGGCCGTCGACGCCGTCGGCATGCGCGAGACGGTCGAGAAACTGCCCCGCCGGCTCGACACCCTCCTGGCCAGGGAGCTGTGGGGCGGCGCCGAACTGTCCGGTGGCCAGTGGCAGCGCCTGGCCTGCGGCCGGGCCCTGTACCGGCAGACCCCCCTGCTGATCCTGGACGAACCGACCTCCCAGATGGACGCGCGCGGCGAGCACCGGATCTTCCTGGAGATCAAACGCATCGCCGCCGAGCGCATGACCATCGTCGTCACCCACCAACTGGAGAACACCCGCCTGGCCGACCGCATCATCGTCATGCGCGAGGGGCGCGTGATCGAGCAGGGCCGGTACGAGGAACTGGTCGGCTCCGGCGGCCTGTTCGCCGAACTCGTCGCCCTCTCCCAGGACCGGTGAGGAACACGGCACCCCCGGCCTGACCTCCACCGGACCACCGCGGCCGGGGGAGACACCACCGCTCCCCTGGCCGCACCACCCGGACCGCCCGGTCACGGCCCGGCGGACGGCCCGCCCTCCGTCTCCCATGTCCGGCCCAGCTGGGTGTCGATGAACGTCTCCAGGGCGCGAACATCTTCGTGCGTGAGGTCGGCGGCGTAGACGAAGGCACGCTCGGGCTGCGGGCTCGTCACACGAACGGGTCCTCCCCTTCAGGCGGAGTCGGCTCAACTGGTCGGCTCCACCTCGACGTTTCAACGATCAGCACCAGGGGCCGCCGCTGAAGTCACGCCAGGGGGCCGAGGTGGCCCTCCAGGACGGTCCGTGTGATCGGGGGGCGGTCCCAGGTGATCGTGCAGAGCGTTTCGGAAGCGGCCGGACCCGTCGGCCGGCGCACCGCCGGGACGCCGGTGCCGGCGCTCGCGCGGGAGCGGGAACCGGTGTCAGGCATTCGAGGACACCCGGTGTACCGCGAGTTCGGCCTTCTCCAGCCAGTCGAGGTACCAGCGGGCGAACGTCACCGGCTGCCCGTCGGCACCGAGGAGCGGCGCCAGATCGGCGTCGTCCGCCCGCTCGTCCGACCAGACCGTGCCGCGGTGTTCGCCGCTGACGACCAGCCACTGCCGCAGGGCACAGCCCAGATGGCAGATCACGATCGCGCCGGCGGTGCGCTCGGGAGCGAACATGACGGCGCCCCACCGCTCGTCCCACGCCTCGAACGCGTCGTCGAACTCCTCGATCTCCTCGAAGTCCTCCTCCTCGGGACGCTCGGCGAGGAGAGCCTCGACGATCTCGGGATCCGGCCCCTGCTCGGGAAACGGCCGGGCGAGCCCGGACAGGTCCGCCAGATCGGCGCCGTCGCCCTCCCAGCACCACCGCCCCTGCACGCGCCGCACCGGGAACAGGCCGTACGCGGGGCCCGCACCGCCCGCGCCGACACAGGTCAGGAACGTGCGGTACTCCTCCGGCAGCCGCACACCCAGCTGCGCCTCGACCTCGGCGAGCTCGTCCTCACGCAGCGGCTCCTCCAAGGCCCATCCATGCCCGTGCGCCCCGAACACCTCGCTGCCGGCCGCCGGGTGGGCGCCCAACGCCATGACGCGCCGACGTACACCCGTCCACCTCTGATCCACCATGCGCAGACCGTACGCGGCGCCACTGACACCGAGCCCACCCGGTACGCCCCCTCCGCACCGACAAATCGGCAACACTCGGTCAGGACAGCCGACGCCTCGGTGACGCAACGCCGTCCGCGGCCGTGGCCGACGTCAGGACACGGGGTTGCCGGAGCGACCCTTGTTCGCCGACGAACACCGTGGGCGTGGAGAGGAACACATCGGCCTCGACCGGGCCGTGGGCGATGGTGAACGTGTCCAGCCAGTACGACCAGCCCCGGATACCCGTCGCACCGCTGAAGCGGTGGTTGAGCTGCCGGCGCACCCACCGGCCGGGACCGAGCCGCACCGCCGGGGGACGCCGCGGCCGAGGCGGCAGGGCGAACAGAGGCCGCACCCGCGGGAAGACCCGCAGCCTTCCGCCGGCCTCCCGAAACCGGACACCGCCCCTGCCCCGGTCTTCCCACGTGGCATGGGGGCGTGAAGCCGTCACGCTCAGGCATGCGCACCACGTGTGCGCAGGCGCCGGCCTCAGCGGAAGGGGGAGCGAAGCCGACCGGGGCCGCGTTCCCGCGCGAGGCGACCCGTGGTTTCCAGAGCGGCGGACGAACCGGCTAACGCACCACGCGATAGCGGAGGTGGACGACTCCCGAGTCGAAGGTGCGGGTCTCGACGAGTTGGAGGTCCACCCGGCGCTCGCGTCGGGGAAAGAACGGAATGCCACCGCCGACCAGCACCGGGTAGACCACGGTCCGGTACTCGTCGATCAGACCCGACGCGGCCGCCTCGGCGGCGAGAGTCGCGCCGCCGATCGCGATGTCACCCTCCCCCGGCTCGGCGCGCAACCGCTCGATCTCCCCCGCCAGGCCGCCGGAGGCCAGGCGGGCGTTGCCCTGCACCGCCGACAGCGTGGTCGAGAACACCACCTTCGGGAGCGGCTTCCAGAGCGCGGCCCACTCGAGCATTGAGTCGTCCAGCGACGGGTCCTGGTCGGCGGTCTCCCAGTACAGCATCGTCTCGTACAGTCGCCGCCCCAACAGGTGAACGCCGACCTCTCGGATCTCGTCGATCCAGAAGCGGAAGACCTCCTCGTCGGGTGCCGCCCAGTCGAAGTCGCCGTCCGGCCCGACGATGTAGCCGTCAAGTGAGACGCTCATCGAATAGGTCACGCTGCGCATCGGAAGCCCTCCTCGGTAACGGGTTCGACAGTACGACCGCCGAACGCCGCAGGACTCATCGCGGCTCGCAAAATCCCCTGGGCCGAGTCACCCAACGAGGACATTTCGCCGGGAGAACCTCCGTGCCGTCGGCGGCGGTGTCGCGCAGGGTCAGCCGGACGGCTTGCCGCCGTCGGCGAGCGGTTCGGCGCCGGACCGCTCGGCCTGGGCGCGCATGTCGTCCATCAGGTCCGGGCCCATGACGCCGTCGCAGAAGCCGGGGAAGTTCTCCACCTCGGTGGTGTTCATCAGCGCGCCGCCGGCGGTCACCGAGCCTTCGAAGACCAGCGGACCAGCGGCTGCAGGGCGGCGCGGGCGGTATGGAGCGCCGCGGTGTATCCCGCCGGCCCGGAGCCGTCGACGATCATATTGCGGACGCCGGTGTCCGTCGTGGGGCGTTCACGCCTTCCGCCCGGTGTCGGTTCCGGCGTCGATCTCGGTGATCAGGGCCTCGATCCGGGCGCGGATCTCGTCGCGGATGGGGCGGACGGCGTCCACGCCCTGCCCGGCCGGGTCGTCCAGCTTCCAGTCGAGGTACTTCTTGCCGGGGAAGACCGGGCAGGTGTCGCCGCAGCCCATGGTGATGACGTAGTCGGCAGTCCGGACGGCCTCGACGGTGAGCACCTTGGGCACCTCGGCGGACATGTCGACGCCGGCCTCCCGCATGGCCTCGACGGCGGCGGGGTTGATCCGGTCGGCGGGTGCGGATCCGGCGGAGCGGACCTCCACGCGGTCGCCGGCCAGGTGGGTCAGCCAGGCGGCGGCCATCTGGGAGCGGCCGGCGTTGTGGACGCAGACGAACAGCACGGACGGCTTGTCGGACATGAGGGCTCTCTCTTCGGCTCGTCGAAGGGGGCCGGGTGGTACCACCCCGGGCCGATGTGACAGTATCAGCGCATGCTGACGTCAGTCGACACTGACCTGATCCGGGTGCTCGCCGATCCGCTCAGGATGCGCATCGTGACCCTGCTGGCCACCGAGACCCTGTGCACCACCCACCTGGTGGCCGAGACCGGGGCCAAGCAGACCAATCTCTCCAACCACCTGCGCGTGCTGCGCGAGGCCGGCGTCGTGGAGACCGAACCGTGCGGCCGGTACACCTACTACCGGCTGCGCCCCGACGTCATCGAGTGTCTGGGACGCTCCTTCACCGAGCTGGCCCGCACCGCCCGCACCACCCGCGCCGCCGAGACGAAAAGGGCCTGCCCGTGACCGCGACCGACCCCACCCCCCGGCCCCCCGCCGCGGGGCCCGCCGCAGGATCCGCCGCCACAGACGACTCGATCGCCGGAAGACTCTCCACACTCGACCGTTTCCTGGCGGTGTGGATCCTGGCCGCCATGGCCGCCGGCCTGGGTCTGGGCCGGCTGGTCCCCGGCCTGAACGACACTCTGAGCAAGGTCGAGATCGGCGGCATCTCCCTGCCCATCGCCCTCGGTCTGCTGATCATGATGTACCCGGTGCTGGCCAAGGTCCGCTACGACCGCCTGGACGCCGTCACCGGCGACCGCCGTCTGATGGTCTCCTCCCTGGTGGTCAACTGGATCGTCGGTCCGGCGGTGATGTTCGCCCTGGCCTGGATCTTCCTGCCCGACCTGCCCGAGTACCGCACCGGCCTGATCATCGTCGGCCTGGCCCGCTGCATCGCCATGGTCATCATCTGGAACGACCTGGCCTGCGGCGACCGCGAGGCCGCCGCCGTCCTGGTCGCGCTGAACTCCGTCTTCCAGGTCCTGGCCTTCGGCCTGCTGGGCTGGTTCTACCTCGATCTGCTGCCCGGCTGGCTCGGCCTGGGCGACGGCGCGGCCCTGGACGTCTCCGCCTGGGAGATCGCCGCCAACGTCGCCGTCTTCCTCGGCGTCCCCCTGCTGGCCGGCTACCTCACCCGCCGCCTGGGCGAGCGGAGGACGGGCCGCGAGAACTACGAGCGGCGCTTCCTGCCGAAGATCGGTCCCTGGGCGCTGTACGGGCTGCTGTTCACCATCGTCGTCCTCTTCGCCCTCCAGGGGAGGACGATCACCTCCCAGCCGCTCGACGTCGCCCGCATCGCGCTGCCGCTACTGGTCTACTTCGCGCTGATGTTCTTCGGCACCTTCGCCCTGGGCAAGGCCATCGGCCTGGCCTACGAGCGCACCACCACCCTGGCCTTCACCGCCGCCGGCAACAACTTCGAGCTGGCCATCGCGGTGGCCATCGCCACCTTCGGCGTCACCTCCGGCCAGGCCCTGGCCGGCGTCGTCGGCCCGCTCATCGAGGTCCCCGTCCTCATCGCCCTGGTCTACGTCGCCCTCGCCTGGCGCAGGAAGTTCACCGCGGCACGGCCGGGGTCATGACGGAGCGCACGGATGTGGTGGTGGTCGGCGGCGGCCAGGCAGGGCTCGCCGTCGGCTACCACCTGCGCCGCCAGGGCCTGGACTTCACCGTCCTCGACGCCCAGGAGGCGCCCGGTGGCGCCTGGCGGCACACCTGGGACTCCCTGCGCCTGTTCTCCCCCGCCGCGTACTCCTCGCTGCCCGGGTGGCCCATGCCCGCACAGCCCGGCGAGGCATACCCGGAGGCCGCCCACGTCGTGGGCTACCTCGCCGACTACGAGAAGCGCTACAGCCTGCCCGTGCTGCGGGGCGTCCGCGTTCGCGCCGTCCGCCGCGACGGGGAGCGACTGCGGGTGGAGACCGACTCCGGTGCCTGGTCGGCGCGGGCCGTGGTCTCGGCCACCGGCACCTGGTGGCGCCCCTTCCTCCCGGCCGTCCCCGGACACGAGGCGTTCCGGGGCGGGCAGTTGCACACCACCGGCTACCGGAACCCCGGACAGTTCGCCGGCCGGCGCGTCATCGTGGTCGGCGGCGGCAACTCCGGCGCCCAGATCGCCGCCGACCTCGCACTGGCCGGCGTGGAGGTGACGTGGGTGACCGCTCGCCCGCCGAGGTTCCTGGCCGACGACATCGACGGCCGGGCCCTGTTCGACACCGCCACCGCGCGGCGCCGCGCTCTGGACGAGGGCCGCGCCGACACCGGCGGTGTGGCCTCCCTGGGCGACATCGTCGCCGTGCCGCCCGTGCGCGAGGCCAGGGACGCCGGGCTGCTCAAGGCGTCCCCGATGTTCGCCCGCCTCACCGCCGGCGGTGTCGCCTGGGCCGACGGCACCACCGCCGGCGCGGACGCGGTCGTCTGGTGCACCGGCTTCCGCCCCGCCCTGTCCCACCTCTCCCCGCTCGCCCTGCGCGGAACACGCGGCCGCATCGCCGCCGACGGCACCCGGGCGGCGGCGGAACCACGCCTGCACCTGCTCGGCTACGGCGACTGGACCGGGCCCGCCTCGGCCACCCTCATCGGCGTCGGGCGCCCCGCACGGGAAGCGGCGCGGCAGATCTCGGACCTGCTGCGCTGACCTTCCTCGCCGGTCCTCACCCGCGCTTTCCGGTCCTCGCCGGTGCCTTCCGGCGGGCCGCCGGGACCTCACCGGCGTCCGCGGCGGTCAGGCCACCGCGGACGCGCTCGTCAGGAGCCGGCTCATCGCGGCGAGCACGGACGGCTCGACGCGGTAGTACACCCAGGTGCCGCGCCGCTCGGAGGTGAGCAGACCGGCTTCCCTGAGCTTCTTCAGGTGGTGGGAGACGGTCGGCTGCGAGACGCCGACATCGGAGATGTCGCACACGCACGCCTCCCCGCCCGGGTGGGAGGCGACCGCGGAGAACAGTCGCAGCCGGACCGGGTCGCCCAGCGCCTTGAACATCCTGGCCGCGCGCTCGGCCTCCTCGGCGGTGAAGGGGCGTTCGGTCAGCGGCGGGCAGCACGGCTCCACGGAACCGGTCTCCAGCAGCGGCAGCACCTTCGCATTCGACATACATCTATGTTGACACATGTCGAACCAGAGGGCGAGGGGCTGCCGGAGCAGCCTCTCGCCCGGCAGCTCGGAGCCCGGCCGCGGAAGAGGCCCTGCGGACGTGTGCGACCGGTGGCGGGATGACGCGACCCGCTTCGACAATCGTCTATGTTGACGGACGTCGAAGCAGGTGTCATGCTGGCCGCGCAAGCCATCGACAGATGTCGAAACACCCGAGGAGCCGCCGTGAACGCGCCCGCCACCGCCGAACCGCCCGTCGTCGTCATCGGAGCCGGCCCCGTCGGCCTGGCCGCCGCCGCCCATCTGACCGAACGCGGCATCGAACCGCTGGTCCTGGAGGCCGGGCTGGCCGCGGGCAGCGCGGTACGCCAGTGGGCCCACGTGCGGCTGTTCTCCCCCTGGGGCGAGGTCGTCGACCCGGCCGCCGAGAAGCTGCTCGCCCCCACCGGCTGGGTCCGGCCCGACGCCTCGGCCTACCCCTCCGGCGGCGACTGGGCCGAGCACTACCTGAAGCCGCTGGCCGACGCCCTCGGCCAGCGGGTGCGCTACGGCGCCACCGTCACCGGCGTCTCCCGGACGGGGCGCGACCGCGTCGTGGACGCCGACCGCGAGAACCAGCCCTTCACCGTCCACATCCGGTACGCCGACGGCCGCGAGGAGCGCACCCCGGCCCGCGCGGTCATCGACGCCTCCGGCACCTGGACCGCCCCGGGCCCGGCCGGCGGCGACGGCCTGCCCGCGCTCGGCGAGCACGCCGCGGCCGACCGCATCGCCTACCGCGTCCCCGACCTCGCCGACCCGGACGTGCGCGCCCGCTACGCGGGCAGGCGCACGGCCGTGATCGGCTCGGGCGCCTCCGCCTTCACCGCGCTGGCCTACCTGGCCGACCTCGCCCGCACCGACGACGGCGAGGGCACCCACGCCACCTGGATCCTGCGCCGGGGCATCTCCGGCTCCACCTTCGGCGGCGGCCAGGCCGACCAGCTCCCCGCCCGCGGCGCCCTCGGGCTCGCCGCCAAGGCCGCCGTGGACGACGGTTACGCCGACGCCGTCACCGGCTTCCGCACCCAGGCCATCGAACGCGACGGCGACGGGCGCCTGGTACTGGTCGGCGAGGACGGGCGGCGGCTGGAACCGGTCGACCAGCTCATCGTCCTCACCGGCTTCCGCCCCGACCTGTCCTTCCTGTCCGAACTGCGCCTGGGCCTGGACGAGCGCCTCCAGGCACCGGTGGAGCTGGCCCCGCTGATCGATCCCAACGTCCACTCCTGCGGCACCGTCTACCCCCACGGCCACCGCCAGCTGTCCCACCCCGAGCGGGGCGTGTACCTGGTGGGCATGAAGTCCTACGGCCGCGCCCCGACCTTCCTGGCCATGACCGGCTACGAGCAGGTCCGCTCGGTCGTCGCCGCCCTCGCCGGGGACCTGGAGTCGGCCGACCGGGTGGAACTGACGCTGCCGGAGACCGGGGTGTGCGGCGGCGCCGGACTCTTCGACGCTCCCGAGGCGACCGAAGACGACCAGGCCGGCGGAGGCTGCTGCGGTGCCCCCGCACCCGAACCGCAGCCCGTCCGGCTCGCCACCGCCGCAACGGCCACCGCGGCGGCCGCCACCCCGGCCACGGCTCCGGCTCCGGCTCCGGCTCCGGCCGCGCAGACCGAACAGGCCGCACCGGCCGACCAGACCCAGACCGGCGGAGGCTGCTGCGGCGCATGACCGCCCCTCCCGGCAGCGGGGCCGCGACCGGATCGGGGGACCGGTCGCGGCCCCGCACTTCCCGCCCTCTGCATCACCCGGATCACCGGCTGGGGGGCGTCTACTACGCCCTGTGAAACGGCGGCCTTCGGCTGGACCGGGGGGCGAGGGGCGCACCTTCCGGCCCTGTCGTCCCGGCAGGGCCGGAAGGTGCTTCGGCCGGGAGAAAACCCAGTTCGGAGCGTCTTCCGTCGTCTGGCGGCACGCCCGCCGCCAGGGCGGTCACCTCCTCCCGGTCCCACCGCTCCCCGCAGTGGTGGCCGCCCCGGTACCGGCCGCCTCGCCGAGGCCGGGGGCGACCGAGCCGCGGCCTTCCACGCCGAGGGCCGCCTTCGTCCAACCCGACTCCCGGCGGTCGAACGTCCGGTACGCCTCCACCGCGTCCGGCACCTCGGCCCAGCGGGTGAGCAGCGGGGTCGGGTCCAGCTCGCCGGAGGCGACCATGGACACCAGTCGGGGCAGGTAGCGGCGGTGGTTGCAGTTGCCCATCCGCAGGGTGAGGTTCTTCATGAACGCCTCGCCGAACGGATAGTGCTCCACCTGCGGCGGATAGACCCCGATGGTTCCCACCGTGCCGGCCTTCGCCGCCATCCGCACCGCCCAGCGGGCCGCCAGCGACGGCGCGTCGCCGGGGACCCAGGTGTCGCCGTCGGGCCGCTGCTCGGGGGCGGCCTCGTCGCGCTCGCGGTCGAACTCCTCCGCCCGCCCGGCCAGGGATTCGGCGGCCGGGCCGTGGGCGGGGCGCTGCGCGTCGACGCCGACGGCGTCGATCACCCGGTCCACGCCGATCCCGCCGGTCAGGTCCAGGATCGCCTCGACGGGTTCCTCGGCGTTGAAGTCGACCGTCTCGGCGTGCTGGTCGCGGGCCAGGTCCAGACGGTCGGAGACGCCGTCCACCACGATGATCCGCCCGGCGCCCTGGAGCCGGGCACAGGCGATCGCGGACTGGCCCACGGGGCCGGCGCCGAGGACCGCGACCGTGTCGCCGGAGCCGATCTCCGCCAGCCGCGCGCCGAACCACGCCGTGGGGTAGATGTCGGACAGCAGGATCGCCTGCGCGTCGTCGACGGTGTCCGGCAGCGGCACCAGCCCGACGTGCGCGTACGGGATCCGGGCGTACTCCGCCTGCAGCCCGTCCAGGCCGCCGGCCGCCTCGGGGCCGCCGAAGAACACCGTGCCCGCCCGGCGTCCGCCGGGGTTGGCGTTGTCGCACTGGGCGTAGTAGCCGGCCCGGCAGTAGCTGCACGTCCCGCAGGCGACCGTGGAGGGCACCACCACCCGGTCACCCGGGCGGAAGTTCCGCACGCCCGCGCCGACCTCCTCCACGACCCCGACGGCCTCGTGGCCCAGGATCCGGCCCTCCTTCATGCCCGGCATCGTGCCGCGTACGAAGTGCAGGTCGGTCCCGCAGATCGCCGAGGAGGTGATCCGCACGATCGCGTCGTACGGTTCGTGGATCTTCGGTTCCGGCACCTCGTCCACCCTGATGTCGCCGACGCCGTGCCACACCACAGCCTTCATGAGCCCTCCTCGTCCTCGATCGGCTCGTGTACGCCGAACGGGTCGCGGGTGCCCTGGGCCGCACCGCCGAAACAGCCGTGCGTGTCCCCTCGAAACGGTCCGGCGTTGCGGCGCCTCGCTCCGGCCGGACCGCTCCCGGGCACCGGGCACCAGGCACCGGCGTGGACGCCGGAGCGCCGCTCTCCGCGCGGCTCCGCCGTACGTACCCGTTTCACCGCCCGCACGCGCGGTTACGCGGTATCAGGCCGCCTGTGTCCCACATGCGCGGCCGTGCGGGTGACGAGAGTGGGCAGGAGGGCGCCTGGCGCCATGACCGATGTGAACGAGGAGTCGCACGCCCATCGCGCGCCCCCGCCCGCGGGAGGCGGGGCGGGGCTGGGCCGGCCGCTGCTGCGCTGGCTGACCACCACCGACCACAAGGTGATCGGCAATCTGTACATCGCCACCGCCTTCGGATTCTTCCTGGCCGCCGGGGCGCTGGCCCTGGTGATGCGGGCCGAACTGGCCGCACCGGGGCTGCAGCTGGTGAACAACCACCAGTACAACCAGCTCGTCACCATCCACGGCACGATCATGATGCTGCTGTTCGCGACCCCGATGTTCGCCGGGTTCGCCAACGCGGTGATGCCGCTGCAGATCGGCGCGCCCGACGTGGCGTTCCCCCGGCTGAACGCCTTCACCTACTGGGTGTTCCTGCTCGGCGGTCTGATGGTGGTCTCCGGCTTCCTCACCCCCACCGGCGCCGCGTCCTTCGGCTGGTTCGCCTACGCCCCCCTCAACAACGAGGCGTACTCACCCGGTCTGGGCGCCGATCTGTGGACGATGGGTCTGGTGGTGGCGGGGCTCGGCACGATCCTGGGCGCGGTCAACTTCATCGCCACGATCATCTGTCTGCGCGCACCCGGTATGACGATGTTCCGGATGCCGATCTTCACCTGGAACGTCCTGTTCACCTCGATCCTGGTGCTGATCGCCTTCCCGCCGCTGAGCGCCGCGCTGCTGGCCCTCCAGTCCGACCGCACCTTCGGCTCCCACATCTTCGACGCCTCCAACGGCGGCGCGCTGCTGTGGCAGCACCTGTTCTGGTTCTTCGGCCATCCGGAGGTCTACATCGTCGCGCTGCCGTTCTTCGGCATCATCACGGAGATCATCCCGGTCTTCAGCCGCAAACCGGTCTTCGGCTACATCGGCCTGATCGGCGCCACCATCGCCATCACCGTGCTGTCGGCGGTGGTCTGGGCGCACCACATGTTCGCCACCGGGGCGGTGCTGCTGCCGTTCTTCTCCCTGATGTCGTTCCTGATCGCGGTGCCCACCGGGGTGAAGTTCTTCAACTGGATCGGCACGATGTGGAAGGGCTCGCTGAGCTTCGAGACGCCGATGCTGTGGGCGATCGGCTTCCTGGTCACCTTCCTGCTCGGCGGTCTGACCGGTGTCGTCCTGGCCTCCCCGCCGCTGGACTGGCATGTGACCGACTCCTACTTCGTGGTGGCGCATCTGCACTACGTGCTGTTCGGCACGGTCGTCTTCGCGATGTTCGGCGGTTTCTACTTCTGGTGGCCGAAGTTCACCGGGAAGATGCTCGACGAGCGGCTGGGGAGGATCCACTTCGCGCTGACCCTGGTCGGGTTCCAGGTCACCTTCCTGGTCCAGCACTGGCTCGGCCAGTTCGGCATGCCGCGCCGCTACGCCGACTACCTGGAGGCCGACGGCTTCACCGCCCTCCACCTCGTCTCCACGGCAGGCTCGATGATCCTGGGGATCTCGACGCTGGTGTTCCTGTACAACCTCTGGTGGACCGCCCGGTACGGGAAGAGGGCGGAGGGGAACGACCCGTGGGGTTACGGCCGTTCGCTGGAGTGGGCGACCTCCTGCCCGCCGCCGCGGCACAACTTCACCGCCCTGCCGCGCATCCGCAACGAGGGCCCGGCCTTCCGCCTGCACCACCCGGAGATCACGCCGCACGAGCAGCGCAAGCCGCTGGAGCCACCGGAGCCGGAGAAGCGATGAAGGTCGAGACCTACCTGTTCGGCGGGGTGGCGCTGTTCTTCGCGCTGACCGGCAGCGTGTACGCCGTCTTCGCCGACGACCCGGCCGGAACCGCCGCCCTGCTCGTCGCCTTCCTGATGGCCTCGCTGATCGCCTTCTTCCTCGCGGTGCAGCACCGCAGGGCGGGCGGCAGGCCGGAGGACCGGCGCGACGGCGAGATCGCCGACCGCGCCGGCCCGGTGGACTTCTTCCCGGACGGCAGCCCGTGGCCCCCCGTCACCGCGCTCGGCGTGACCCTGACGGCGGCCGGGGTGGTGCTGGGTATGTGGTTGTTCCTGATCGGCTTCGGCGTCCTGGCGGCGGGGGTGTCCGGCTTCGTCCTCCAGTACGCCCGGAGGGGCTGAACCGGTCACTCCCGGGTGCCGGCGTGCTCCAGTTCACCGGGGTCGCCGGGCTCGCCGGAGCGTTCGGGCATGGGCATCCGCGCCGCGTCCCGGTAGTACCAGCGGCTCAGCGCCGCCCGTACGCGCCGCGCCCGCCTTCCTTGCGGACCGGGCTCCAGCGGGCGCGGCACCTGCCGTGCCCGGGCCCGCAGCACACCGCGCTCGTGCGGGGACAGCTCCCGGTGGGAGGGCTGGAAGCCGCCCTCCACCGACTGCCGCACCTCTCCCGTCGGCTCGCCCTCGGCCAGGCGTTCGGTGTCCCGCTCCCGCAGGGCCAGGCACAGCCGCTTGGTGAGGGCGAAGACCAGCACGGGCGCGAGGAACAGGGCCGTCCGGAAGAACCAGAGCAGTGTGTTCAGCGGGATGTGCAGAACGTGGGAGAGCACGTCCTGGCCGCCCGCCGCCAGCAGGACCGCGTAGAAGGTGACGCCGGCCGCCCCCAGTCCGGTGCGGACCGGGTGGTCGCGGGGCCGGTCGCACAGGTGGTGTTCGCCGGGGTCGTGGGTGATCCACCGCTCGAAGAACGGATAGGCGTACAGCACCAGGAACATGGCCGCGGGCAGCAGCAGCGCGGGGACCAGGGGGTTCCACGCCACGGTGTGGCCGGCGACCGTCGTCTCCGCCCCGGGCATCAGCCGCAGCGAGCCCTCCAGGAAACCCACGTACCAGTCCGGCTGGGATCCGAAGGAGACCTTGTCGGGGCGGTAGGGGCCGTACGCCCAGACGGGGTTGATCTGGACCAGGCCGCCGGCGAGCACCAGGACGCCGGCGACCGCGAAGAACAGGCCGACCGACTTGGCGGTGTACTGGGGGAACAGCGGCTTCCCCGCCACGTTGCGGTTGGTGCGTCCCGGCGAGGCCCACTGGGTGTGCTTGTGGTAGACGATCAGGAACAGGTGGAGCACGATCAGGCCGACCAGCAGCCCCGGCACCAGCAGGATGTGCAGCGAGTACAGACGGGGGACGATGTCCTCACCGGGGTACTCGCCGCCGAAGACGAAGAAGGCGAGATAGGAACCGATCACCGGGACGGACAGCATGATGCCCTCGGTGATCCGCAGTCCCGTCCCCGACAGCAGGTCGTCGGGGAGGGAGTAGCCGCTGAACCCCTCCAGCGTCGCCAGCAGGAAGAGGGTGACCCCGACCGTCCAGTTGGCCTCGCGCGGCCTGCGGAACGCCCCGGTGAAGAAGATCCGCAGCATGTGCACGGCGATCGCGGCGAGGAACACCAGCGCGGCCCAGTGGTGCGTCTGGCGGACCAGCAGACCGCCGCGCACGTCGAAGCTGATGTCCAGGGTGGAGGCGTACGCCTCGGACATCGACGCCCCCCGCAGCGGCGCGTACGAGCCGGTGTACACCGTCTGGGCCATGCTCGGTTCGAAGAACAGCGTCAGGTAGACACCGGTCAGCAGCAGTACCGCGAAGCTGTACAGGGCCAACTCGCCCAGCAGGAACGACCAGTGGTCGGGGAAGACCTTGCGCAGCAGTTCGCGGCCGGCCTCGGACACCGGCAGCCGCCGGTCCAGTGTGCGGTAGCCGTACCGCGCCGCCTCCTGCGCCTCGTTCCTCCACCGCGCTCGTCTTCTCGACAGCAACATCGACCGCCCTCTCTCGCCTCCACCGCGCGAAGCACGCCAGTGCCCGCCGATCCGTGTGCCAAACGCCGGACGCGCGGCGTTCCGGCGGGAGGGGGCCGCGATCTCGGCGGACGGGGCGTCCGGGGGACCACCGGCCGGGTCCGCGCCCTCGGCCGCCCGGAGTCCCGCCCCGGCGGCCGGTACCGGGGTCTCGCCGACGAGGAGGGGCGGGCCGCGGTCACCCGGTGGCCCGGCGCAGGAGGGCGTACCCGGCGCCGGTGAGCCCGGCCGCGGCGCCGGCCGTCACGGCGGGGTGGCGGGCGGCCCACTGCTGGGGGCTGAAGCCGTGGGCCTGGCCGTCGAAGGCGCCGTGGGTGCCGTGGTCGGTCCTCTCGTCCGCCGGCTCCCACAGGTTTCCCGGTCCCGGCCGCGTGGGCGTGCCGGTCTGCTGGGAGTCGAATCCGGTGCGGGCGAGATAGCGGTCCAGCAGGCCCGGTGCGACGGCGTTGGCCAGCAGGGTGAGCACGGTGGACGTTCCCACCCAGTACTCCCGGCGCCGGGGGCGGTCGGCGGCGTGCAGGACGGCGCGGGCGGCCACCTCCGGCTGGTAGATCGGCGGCACCGGCTGGGCGTGCCGGGGCAGGCGGGAGAGCAGCCAGCCGAACTGGGGGGTGTTGACGGCCGGCATCTGCACCATGGTGATCCGCACGCGGGATCGGTCGTGCAGCAGTTCGCAGCGCACCGACTCGGTGAATCCCTGGATGGCGTGCTTCGCGCCGCAGTAGGCGCTCTGCAGCGGGATGCCGCGGTAGGCGAGCGCGGAGCCGACCTGGACGACGGTGCCGCGGTCGCGCGGCAGCATGCGCCGCAGGGCGGCCCGGGTGCCGTTGACGTATCCCAGGTAGGTGGCATGGGTCGCCTGCCGGAACTCATCCGGGGTGATGTCGGTGAACCTGGCGAACACGGAGGTGAAGGCGTTGTTGACCCATACGTCCAGGGGGCCGAACTCCTCCTCCGCCCGCCGGGCCGCCTCCTCGGTCTGCTCCGGGTCCGCGACGTCGGCCCGGACGGTCAGGGCCTGCCCGCCCGCCTCCCGGACCTCCCGTGCCGCGGCCTCCAGGCCGGCGGCGCCCCTGGCAACGAGCGTCACGCGGGCGCCCCGGGCGGCGAAGGCCACCGCGGTCGCCCGGCCGATGCCCGCGCTCGCCCCCGTCACCAGGACCGTCTGTTCCCTGTTCACCATGCGCTCCTCACTTCGCGGCTCTGCCCGGTCCGGTGGGACGCGGCCCGCCCGGGCGGGCCCGCAGGGGTGCGGGTAACCGGTTCGGCGCGGAGGTAACCGGGGCCGGGGCGAGGGCGCCCCGCGGCCGTGGGCGGCCGGTATGGCGGTGCCGGAGGGGGTTTCGTTTCCGTTCTCCCGGTTACCGGGGCGGAGTTCGGCCGTCGGCCGGTGGAGCGGCGGGCGCCTTCCGCACCTCGGCGGCGGACGCCCGCGCACCGTACGGAACCGCCGGCCGGCACCGCGTTCAGCAGCTCCGGAAACCGGAAAGGCGTCACATGGCTCCGACCGACCTCCCCCTGCCCGTCGTCCGCCGGCCCGATCCCGACCCCGGTGTCGACGTCCAGGCTCTGGAGAGCGCCCTGCGCGAACGGGTCGACGGCGAGGTCCGCTTCGACACCGGTACCCGGGCGGCCTACTCCACCGACGCCTCCAACTACCGGCAGGTGCCGATCGGGGTGGTGCTGCCGCGCACCCCCGAGGCGGCCGAGGAGGCGGTGGCGGTGTGCCGGGAGCTCGGGGCTCCGCTGCTGTCGCGCGGCGGTGGCACCAGCCTGGCCGGGGAGTGCTGCAACACCGCGGTCGTGCTGGACTGGAGCAAGTACTGCGACCGCCTGGTCTCCGTCGACCCCGAGCGGCGCACCTGCGTGGTGGAGCCGGGCATCGTGCTGGACGAGCTGAACCGGCGGCTGGCCCCCCACGGCCTTCAGTACGGCCCCCGGCCGGCGACCCACCCGAACTGCACGATCGGCGGGATGATCGGCAACAACTCCTGCGGGTCCACGGCGCAGGCGTACGGCAAGGTGGTCGACAACGTCCGCCGGCTGGAGGTGCTCACCTACGACGGTCTGCGGATGTGGGTGGGGTCCGCCGGCGAGGAGGGGCCGGAGCGGCCGGCCGCCGGCGAGGGCCGCGCCGCGGAGATCCACCGGCGGCTGGCCGCGCTGCGCGACCGCTACGCCGGCCTGATCCGGGAGCGCTACCCCGACATCCCCAGGCGGGTGTCCGGCTACAACCTCGACTCCCTGCTGCCCGAACACGGCTTCGACGTCGCCGGGCTGCTCGTCGGCTCGGAGTCCACCCTGGTGACCGTGGTGCGGGCCGAGCTGGACCTGGTCCCCTCCCCCGCGCACACCTCGCTCGTCGTCCTGGGCTATCCCGACATCGCCACGGCCGCCGACCACGTCCCCGCCGTCCTCCGGCACGAGCCGCTCGCGCTGGAGGGCGTGGACCGCCGGCTGGTGCACTTCCAGCGCGTCAAGAACCTCAACCCCGACGCGCTGGAGGAACTCCCCGAGGGGGACGCCTATCTGATGGTCCAGTTCGCCGGCGACACCCGCGAGGAGGCGAGGGACAGGGCCCGCGCCCTCATCGACGCGGGGCCCGGGAACGTGGGCCACACCTGGTACGGCGATCCGGAGCGCATCGGCGAGCTGTGGATGGTGCGCGAGTCCGGCCTGGGCGCCACCGCCCACGTCCCCGGTGAGCACGAGACCTGGCCGGGCTGGGAGGACTCCGCCGTCCCCGTCGAAAGGCTCGGCGACTATCTGCGCGATCTGAAGGCGCTGTTCGAGGAGTTCGGCTACGGCCGGCCGTCCGTCTACGGCCACTTCGGGCAGGGCTGCGTGCACACCCGCATCCCCTTCCACCTGCGTTCGGCCGACGGCGTCGCCCGCATGCGGGCTTTCGTGGAGCGTGCCGCCGATCTGGTGACCTCCTACGGCGGCTCGCTGTCCGGGGAGCACGGGGACGGCCAGGCCCGGGGCGAGCTGCTGGGGAAGATGTTCGGGCCCGAACTGGTCGAGGCGTTCGGGCGGCTGAAGGCCGTCTTCGACCCCGGCAACCGGATGAACCCCGGCAAGGTCGTCGCCCCCTACCGGCTGGACGAGAACCTGCGCCTGGGCGCGGACTACCGGCCCTGGGAGCCGGAGACCGCCTTCGCCTACCCGCACGACGACGGGAGGTTCAGCAAGGCCGCCGCCCGCTGCGTCGGGGTGGGCAAGTGCCGCTCGCTGGAGGGCGGCGTGATGTGCCCCAGCTACCGCGTCACCCGCGAGGAGGAGCACTCCACGCGCGGCCGGGCCAGGCTGCTGTTCGAGATGGTCCGCAACGGCTCCCCGGTGGACGACGGCTGGCGCTCGAAGGAGGTCCACGACGCGCTCGATCTGTGCCTGGCCTGCAAGGGCTGCAAGAACGACTGCCCGGTCAGTGTCGACATGGCCACCTACAAGGCCGAGTTCCTCCACCACCACTACGCGGGCCGGCCGCGTCCGGCGGCGCACTACTCGATGGGCTGGCTGCCCGCCGTCGCCCGGCTGGCCGCGCCGGTGGCACGGACGGTCAACGCCCTCCTGCGGGTTCCGGCCCTGGCCCGGGCCGCCAAGGCCGTCGGCGGCATCGCCCCCGAGCGGCAGATGCCGGTCTTCGCCGAGCAGCGCTTCACCGACTGGTGGCGCGAGCGCGGCGGGCCGCGCGGGGACGGCCGGCGCGGCGAGGTGGTGGTGTGGCCGGACACCTTCACCGACCACTTCCACCCCTCGGTCGGACGGGCCGCGGTGGAGGTCCTGGAGGCCGCCGGTTTCCGGGTGAAGGTGCCCGGGGGCGCCGTGTGCTGCGGACTGACATGGATCTCCACCGGGCAGCTGGGCGTCGCCCGGCGCGTGCTGGGGCACACCCTGGACGTGCTCCGCGAGGACCTGCGGCGCGGCACCCCGGTCGTCGGCCTGGAGCCCAGCTGCACCGCCGTCTTCCGCGCCGACGCCGTCGAGCTGATGCCGGACGACCCGGATGTGGAGCGGCTGCGGGAACAGACCCGCACCCTGGCCGAGCTCCTGGCCGAGCGTGCGCGGGACTGGCGGCCGCCGGCCGTGGAGGCCCGTGCGGTGGTGCAGCGCCACTGCCACCAGTACGCGGTCATGGGCTTCGACGCCGACCGGGAGCTGATGGAGCGGGCCGGTATCGAGACCGACGTGCTCGACGCCGGGTGCTGCGGACTGGCCGGCAACTTCGGTTTCGAGCGCGGCCACTACGAGGTGTCCATGGCCTGCGCCGAGCAGGGACTGCTGCCCGCCGTCCGCGAGGCCGGCCCCGGCACCCTGGTGCTGGCCGACGGGTTCAGCTGCCGCACCCAGGTCGAACAGGCCGGCACCGGGCGTACCCCGCTGCATCTGGCGGAGGTGCTGGCCGCCGCGCTGCGCGGCGAGGACGCCGTGCCGCGGCGCCCGGCGGCGCCGGGCCCGCGGGCGCTGCTCGCGCCCGCCGCTGCGGCCGGGGCGGCTGTCCTGGCTCTCCTCACGGCCGTCCGGCGCGGACGCCGCCGGGGCGGCGGATGACGCACGGGCACGACGGCGGCGACCGCCACCGCGCCCCGGGGGCCGCAGGGCCGCCGGGGCGCGGTGCTGCCGCGGTGATGTCGCGGTGATGTCGCGGTGATGTCCGGGCGTGTCCCGGGGCGGTGCCCCGAGGCCGGTCGGCCCGGTCAGCCGGCCCGGTAGGTCTCGGCCGTCTCCCGGCGCAGCTCCAGCCCGTGCCCCGGGGCGCCGGAGGCTCCCGGCGCGACGGCGCCGCCCCGGGGGTCGAGGGTGCCGCGGAAGAACATCTCCTCGATGCGGACGTGGTCGTGGAACCACTCCAGGTGCCGCGCATTGGGCACCGCGGCGGCGGCGTGCGCGTGCAGGTGCGGGGCGCAGTGCCCGGAGATCTCCAGGCCGAGGGACTCGGCGACGGCCGCGGCGCGCAGCCACACGGTGACGCCCCCGCAGCGGGTGACGTCCGCCTGGAGGCAGTCCACCGCCCCCGAGCGGGCCATCCGGGCGAAGTACGGCAGGTCGTAGCCGTACTCGCCCGCCGCGACGTCGGCCAGGACGAGGTCGCGGACCTCCCGCAGGCCGTCGAGGTCGTCGGAGGAGACGGGTTCCTCCAGCCAGGTCACCCCGGCGTCGGCGAAGGCGGCGGCGACACGGACCGCCTGCTTGCGGCCGTAGCCGCCGTTGGCGTCGGCGTACAGTTCCGTGTCGTCGCCGACGGTGTCCCGGGCCAGGGCGATCCGCTGGAGGTCGCGGGCCTCCCGCCGCCCCCAGGACTCGGCGATCTTGATCTTCACCCGGGGGATGCCCTGCTCCTGGGTCCAGCCGAGCAACTGCCGCCGCATCCGCTCGTCGTCGTAGGTGGTGAACCCGCCGCTGCCGTACACCGGGACCCCGGCGCGCACCGCGCCGAGCAGGCGGACCAGCGGCAGGCCCAGCAGACGGGCCTTGAGGTCCCACAGGGCGGTGTCCACCGCGGAGATCGCGCACGCGGCGATGCCCGGGCGGCCGGTGTTGCGCACCGCCCGTGCCATGGCCTCGTTGGCGCCGGGGACGTCGAGGGCGTCGTGCCCGGTCACGATCCCCGCCAGCTTCCCGGAGACCACCCGGGCGGCGGCCGGGGAACCGTAGGTCCATCCCAGGCCTGTGGTCCGGCCGGCGACCGCCTCGACCAGCACCATGGTGGTGGAGTCCCAGGTGAGGGTGCCGTCGCCGCCGGGCAGGTCGGTGGGGACGGTGAAGACCGACACCTCCAGGCGCTCCACGGCCGGGCCGGTGCCGGTGCCGTGGAGCGCGGCGGGCGGGGCGCTCACTCGCCCTGCTCCTCCTCGGGGCGCTTGCCTCCGGGGAGGAACTCCTGCACCTTGGCCTTGACCCCCTGCCGGACCATCGAGCCCCGGTCGCTGTCGCCGCGCAGGATCGCGGAGGCGGTGGCCTCCATCTGGTCCCAGGTGGCGTGCGGGGGGATCGGCGGCACGGCGGGGTCGGTGCGCACGTCGATGACGAAGGGACGGTCGGCGGCCAGCGCCCGCTCCCAGGCGGTCCGGACGTCGTCCGGCTTCTCCACGCGCGCCCCGTCCAGGCCGAACCGGGTGGCGATCTCGGCGTAGGGCAGGTCGGGGATGTGCTGGGACTCCTCGAACTGCGGAGCGCCGCTCATCGACCGCATCTCCCAGGTGACCTGGTTGAGGTCCCGGTTGTTCAGCACGCACACGATCAGCCGCGGATCGGACCACCGGGAGTGGTACTTGGCGGCGGTGACCATCTCCATCAGGCCGTTCATCTGCATCGCCCCGTCACCGACCAGGGCGATGACCGGCCGGTCGGGGTGGGCGAACTTCGCCCCGATGGCGTAGGGCACGCCCGGCCCCATGGTCGCCAGCGTGCCCGACAGCGAGCCGCGCATCTCGCCCCTGAACCGCAGGTGGCGGGCGTACCAGTTGGCGGACGAGCCGGAGTCGGCGGTGACGATGGCGTTCTCGGGCAGCAGTCCGTCCAGCGCGTGCACCACGTACTCGGGGTTGACCGGGTCGGCCTCCAGCGCGGCGCGCCGCTGCATCACCTCCCACCAGCGGGAGACGTTCCCCTCGACGGTGTGCCGCCAGGAACGGTCCTCCTTGCGGTGCAGCAGCGGCAGCAGCCGCTCCAGGGTGGCGCGCGCGTCACCGACGAGGTTCACCTCGAAGGGGTAGCGCATGCCGACCATGTGCGGGTCGATGTCGATCTGCACCGCGCGCGCCTGGTCGAGGTCGGGCATGAACTGGGTGTACGGGAAGTTGGAACCGACCACCAGCAGGGTGTCGCAGTCGCGCATCAGCTCGTGGCTGGGCCGGGTGCCGAGCAGGCCGATGGCGCCGGTGACGTAGGGCAGCGTGTCGGGCAGGACGTCCTTGCCCAGCAGCGCCTTGGCCACCCCGGCGCCGAGCACGTCGGCGGTCCGCTCGACCTCGCTCCGCGCGCCCCGGGCGCCCTGGCCGATCAGCACGGCGACCTTCTCGCCGGCGTTGAGCACCTGCGCCGCCCGCGCGAGGTCCTCGTCCGCCGGGACCGGCGCGGACCTGCCCAGGCCGAGGCTGGAGGGCACCATCTTGAACTCGTGGCCCGGCGGGGTGTAGTCCAGTTCCTGCACGTCGGCCGGGATGATGACCGCGGTCACCGTGCGCCGGCCGTAGGCGGTGCGGATCGCCCGGTCGATGAGGTTGGGCAGCTGCTCGGGCACCGTCGCCGTCTCGCAGAAGTCGGAGGCGACGTCCTTGTACAGGCTGTTCAGGTCGACTTCCTGCTGGTAGGAGCCGCCCATCGCGCTGCGGTTGGTCTGGCCGACGATCGCCACCACCGGGACGTGGTCGAGCTTGGCGTCGTACAGGCCGTTGAGCAGGTGGATCGCCCCGGGGCCGGAGGTCGCCGCGCACACCCCCACCCTGCCGGAGAACTTCGCGTACCCCACCGCCTGGAAGGCCGACATCTCCTCGTGCCGGGACTGGACGAACTTGGGCTTGTCCCCCGCCCGGCCCCACGCGGCCAGCAGACCGTTGATGCCGTCCCCCGCGTAGCCGAAGACATGGTCCACCCCCCACTCGCGCAACCGCAGCAGGACGTAGTCGGCCACCTTCATGTTCGCCACTCGTCTCTCCGTTCCCTGTGTCGTGGAAGTGCCCGGCCGCCGCATCGCCGTGGACGCCCTTCCCCCGCGGTCGGTGGCGGAGCCGGCGCCTGTCCGTTCCACGGGCGGCGGGCCAACCGCTTGGGTAACCGTGCCGCCCGGCGCGAAACATCGCCCGCTTCCGTTCACCCGGTACCGGCGCCCGCGGCGGAGGGGCCGTGCCGCCGCGGGCGCCGGTCAGGGGCGTCCGGCCGGAACGAGGCCGTCATCGCCGCCGAGGGGCGGGCCGAGGCGGGCCGCGCACTCCAGCAGCAGGGCGTGGACGAAGGCCTGCGGCAGATTGCCGCGCAACTGCCGCTGGGAGACGTCCCACTCCTCGGCGAACAGGCCCGGCGACCCGCATGCCGACCGGGTGCGTTCGAACCAGCGCATCGCCTCGACGGGCGCGCCCTCGGCGTGGGCGGCCAGGGCCATCATGAACCCGCACAGCAGGAAGGAGCCCTCCGCGTCTCCCAGCGGCCGCCCGCCGTGACGGAACCGGTAGACGTAGCCGTCCTTGGTCAGGTGCCGCATCACCGCCTGCCGGGTGAGGGCGGGGCTCGCCTCCCCGTGCGGCACGGCTCCCCGTGCGAGGGGGAGCAGCAGTGCCGCCTCCACGCCGGTGTCGTCCGCGGCGCGCTGCCAGTGGCCGTCACGGTGCAGACAGCGGCGGCGGGTGGTCCTCAGCATCCGGTCGGCCAGCCGTGACCAGTCGTCGGACGGGGCGTCCCCCAGCCGGTGGGCGAGGTCGCGCAGGCCGACGACGCAGGCCAGCCGTGAATGCGTCCACCAGCGCCTCTCCAGCTCCCACAGGCCCGCGTCCGGCTCCTCCCAGCGGTCCCTCACCGCCCGGGCGGCGACGCGGGCGGCGCGGACCGCCTGGCCGTCCAGCATCCCGTGGCGGTCCGCCGCGGCGAAGAGCTGCAGCACCTCGCCGAAGACGTCGAGTTGGAACTGCCGTCCGGCGTGGTTGCCCGCCCGGTTCGTGCCGCCGGGGTAGCCGGTGAGCGGCAGGAGCCGCTCCGCCGGGAGCGGCCGGCCGTCGACGGTGTAGGCGGGGCGCAGGTCGGGGCCGTCGTCCAGCACCCGCTCGGTGACGAACCGCACCGTGCGCTCCAGCAGTGGATGGGGGCCGTGGGCGGCGACGGCCGTTCCGGCGTAGGCCTGATCACGGATCCACGCGTAGCGGTAGTCGTAGTCGCGGCCGGTGTCGGCCCGCTCGGGCAGGGACGTGGTGGCCGCCGCGACCATGCCGCCGGTGGTGCTGGTCAGACCGTTCAGCACGGCGTACGCCATCCGGGCGTCGCGGGGGGCGGCCGTGGTCGCGCAGTCGGGCACCGCGTCCGCCCACCACCTGCCGGTGGCCTCCCACAGGGCCGACGGGTCGGGCGGGGCGGCGTCCGCCCGCGTCCCCGCACCGATCTCCAGGACGAGATCGTGGACGCCGCCCTCCGGCAGACGCAGCTCCGCGCACAGCCCGTCGGAGGAGGCCCTCGCGTGTCCGGCGCCGGTCAGCCGCAGCCACGACCGGCCGCTGACCGCCTGCCACACGCCGCCGTCGCGGCGCAGACCGGTCATGGAGTGCCGCCCGTAGTCGGCGCGCACATCCAGGTCCATCAGGACGCGGGCCTCACCGCGTACCGCGCGGATCTGCCGCAGCAGCACGGCCCGTCCGGGTTCGGCCGGGGCGGCCAGCGCCTCCCGGCAGGAGATGACGGCGTCGCGCGTCACCCACCGGCTGACGCGGATCAGCGTGCCGTCCTCGTAGTACCCGCCCCACACGTTCCACCGGTCACGGGGGCGGACCCGGAACCCGCCGGGACCGCCGAGCAGCCCCGAGAAGACGGCGTCGCTGTGCCAGGAGGGGGCGCACATCCAGGCCACGTCTCCGCGCGGGCCGATCAGGGCCCCCCTCTCCCCGTCGGCGACCAGCGCGTAGTCACGCAGGACCCACGGCTCGGCCACAGGTGCTTCGGTTGCGGAACTCTCCATCCAGCCCCCGCTTCCCAGCCGTTCGGGCGCCAAACGGACTTCACCGCGCCCCGTCGTCTCCGGGCTCGGCGGCCGCCCGTGCGAAACGCCCGGCCGGGAAACCCCGGCCGGGCGCACGCGCGAGCCACCGGTGAGCGGCGGGCCCGGGCGGTCTCAGGCGTTCGGCGGCACGTGCCGCGGGCGCCCCGAGCCCCGCGTCAGTGCGTGTCCCCCGATACCCGCGAGCGCCGCCAGCACCGCGCCGGACGCCGTCCACACCCAGCGGTCGGACCACCAACCCGACGACCAGCCGTCGTCCGGCTCGATGGCCGACAGCACCGCCGAAGCCCCGGACTCCTCCTCGGCCTCGTCAGCGGCACCGGCACCGGCACCGGCCTCGGCCTGCCGCCGCTCCATCGCGACGCCCGGTATCAGCGGCTCGGCCAGCCGGCCGTCCACGGCCGCCGCCCCGCCCATGTCCTTCGACTCCACCCGTACCTCGGCGGCCATCGGCTGCCCGAGGTCGGCCGTCCGTACGCCCACCGCCGTCAGCCGGAGGTAGTACGTGCCCGGCAGCGGATCGTTGGCCCACGGCTCCGACCAGGCCCGCACCGAGCGCAGCACGCACGCCAGCTCCACCGACTCGGTGCCCGCGGCTGCCGTGCGGGTCTGCGCGCCGTACTGGCATGCCTGACGGCGCCTCAGACCGTCGTAGACGTCGATCTGCCAGGTCTGCGCCGCGTGCTGCGCGGGGAGTTTCACCGTCGCCCGCACCGTGGGGCGCTGACCGGTGTCGGCCGGGAACGACCAGTACAGGTAGTCACCGGCCGAGGCGTTCGCCGTCGCCGTGCGCCCCTGGTCGATCTCCGTCGCCGTACGGAACGACGTGCCCGCCGACGTGGGCGCCGCATCACCGTCGGACGGGCTCGCCGACGGTGTCGAGTCGGCCGCGGCGGGCCCCGCCGCGAGGCCGAGCGTCAGCAGCGCGGCGCTCACCACACGTGTGATCCACATCAGTTGGTCCTCCACACCGCGACACGCCAACGCGACAGCCAGCCCCACACCATGCCCGCGAGGAAACCGGCCACCACCAGGACACCGAGCAGCCACCAGCCGCGGCCGAGCCCGAAGGAGGCCACGTCAGCGGCCTGCGACGGGCCGTCGACCACGTCCACGGTCAGCTCCAGCGGCAGACCGGGGCTGGTCTTGACCCCGGACGCCGCCGAGAAGGAGTTCGTCACCCGCAGACACACCGTCTCCGCCTCGGCCTCCGCCTCCTCGTCGTCGTCGCCGCCGCCGTCGCCGTCGCTTTCCGGTTTCGGGTAGCGCAGACCCGTGGAGATCACGTCGGTGCGGCCGTTGCCGGCCGCCTCGCCGCGCACGATCTCCCGGCCGTGCACCGTGACCGCGCGCAGCAGCACCCCGTAGTCCGGGTTCACCGCCCGGTCCGCCGCCACGCTCACCGAGGCGCGCAGCTCCTGGCCGGGCGCCACGTCCACCCGGTACCAGCGCTCCTGGCCGAACTCCTCGCGGTCGGTGTACAGGCCGGACTTCAGGACCGGCGCGTCGGCGCACCGCTCCGCGCCCTCCACGGCCACCGGCGTCACCACCGGGTCGGCCGCCCGTTCCACCAGCTGGTTGACCTTCTCGGTGAGCTCGTCGGTGTGCTCCACCGAGGTGTAGGTGCCACCGGTGGCCTCGGCGATGCAGCTCAGCTGCCGCCGCATCTTGGTGTTCGGCACCAGGCCGAGGGTGTCGATGGTCAGGCCGATGCCCTTGGCCGCGATCTCCCGGGCGACCTCGCACGGGTCGAGCGGGGCGCAGGTGTCCTCGCCGTCGCTGATCAGCACGATCCGCTTGGAGCCGGTGCCGCCGTCGAGGTCGTCGGCGGCCTTCAGCAGGGCCGGCCCGATCGGTGTCCAGCCGGTCGGCGTCAGCGTGGCCACCGCCGTCTTGGCCTCGGTGCGGTCCAGCGGGCCGACCGGGTACAGCTGCGCGGTGTCCTTGCAGCCCGTCTTCCGGTCGTCGCCGGGGTAGTCGGCGCCGAGTGTGCGGATGCCGAGCCGTACCTCCTCGGGGGTGGCGTCCAGCACCTCGTTGAACGCCTGCTTGGCCGCGGCCATGCGCGACTGTCCGTCGATGTCCCGCTCGCGCATCGAGCCGCTGACGTCGATCACCAGGTTGACCTTCGGCGCGTCCGCGGTGGTCTCGTCGGCGGCCGCCCCGGCCGGGAACGCCAGCCCGGCGGCGAGTACGGCGAGCAGGGCTCCGAGGCCCATCGCCGACCGTTGTTTTCTGATCATCGGCGGATCCTATTGATCCTCACCGCCGCGGGCCAAAACACGTTCGGGGGCGCAGCGTTCAGCCCGGCCCGGTGCCGGTCGCGGGCGGTGTCGCGGTGCGGGCCGCCGGGTGTCCGGGGGCCCGCGGCGTGAGGGCGCCGTCCGGGCCGTAGCCGAACCGGATCAGCACCTGGGGGTGGCACCGCCTGTGCCGGGGAAGGGCCGTCGCGGCCCGCAGGTCGGGCCACTCCGTGGCCTGGTGCAGGAGTGATGTGCGCAGGCCGGCGGCGGTCGCCGTGAGGAGGACGTACTGCAGGGCCTGGCCGGCTCGCAGCCAGTCCTCCCGCCGGGCGTGGGGCGTCCACAGGAGGGCGAGCTGGACATGGCGTTCGAACCACAGGGCGGGCAGGCGGAGGGCGGACAGCGCGCCGGTGAAGTCGCGCATCGGCATCCGCCCGCCCGCGGCCGGCCTTCCTGACGGGGGCCGGGGCACGTTCCGCGGCGGCCCGGGGAGCGTGTCGGGATCGCCGGGTGGGCCTTCGGGGCCGCGGATGTCGACCATCACGTCATCACCGCGGTCCGGCTCAGGCGGACCGGTGGCGTCGCGCAGGTACGTCCGCCGGCTGCATCCGTCGGCCTGTGCCCGCCCTCGGGTCGGTGGCGGTCAGGAGGAACAGCCGTTCTTCCGGGCGGGAGAGGGGGAGGGGGAGGGGGAGGCCTCCTGCACTCGGCGTGCCATGGCGGCCAGGAGGCAGGCCAGCAGGCAGCGGGTGGCCGGATGGTCCACCGCCCGGCGCAGGTCGGCGGCCGTCGGGGGGATCCTCACTCCGTCTCCCCCTTCCGCTCGGGGCCGGGCGCCGCGGTGAGGTGGTCGCGGAGCTGGTCGTCGGTGGGCTCGACGAGAACGGTGCCGTCGGGCAGGACGAGGGTGGGGACGCGGCGGGTCCCGCGCTGCAGGCGGTAGACGGCCTTGGCGGCTTTCTTGTCGGTGTCGATGTCGTGGTAGCGGTAGGCGGCGCCGGCGCCGGCGAGCCGGGCCAGGACCTCTTTCACCTGTGGGCACCAGTCGGTGCCGTAGACCTCGATCTGCTGCATCAGGAGCCTCCGGGGCAGGGGCGCCGCCGGGCACGGGGGTCTTCCGTGTCCGGCGGCACCGGCGGTCGGTTCGGACGGGGACGGTGCGTCAGCGGGCCTCCGCCGTACGGGGCTTGTCCCGCTCGGATCCGGCGGGCTCGGCGGCCGCCTCGGGCGCGGGTGCGGGGCGCAGGGTGAACCAGGCGATGACGGCTCCGGCCGCGGCGATGGCGGCGGCCCCCAGGAAGGCCGCGGAGAAGCCGTCCGTGAGGGCGGCCGGGTTGCCCAGCTCCTGTGCGCCGCGGGAGGCGGCCACCGCGGTCATGGCCGCCAGGCCGAGGGCGGAGCCCACCTGGTAGCTGGTGTTGACGATGCCGGAGGCCAGGCCGCCCTCCTCGGGACGGGCGCTGGAGACGGCGGTGCCCAGCGAGGGGATGAACGCCAGCGACATACCGCCCGCCGCCACCAGCGAGGCGGGCAGCACGTCCGCCCAGAAGGTGCCGTCGGGGCGGACCAGGGACAGCCAGAACATACCGGCCGCGAGCACCAGCATTCCCGCGACGACCAGCGGGTTGGGCCCGAAGCGGGCGATCAGCCGGGGCGCCAGCACGATCATCATGACCATGATGGCGACCGTCATCGGCAGCAGCGCCGATCCCGCGGCGAACTCCCCCAGCCCCAGCACCTGCTGGAGGTAGAGGTTGAGGAAGAACCACATGGGGATCCAGGCTGCGGCCAGCAGCAGCTGGGCGATGTTGGCGGCGGCCAGGTTGGGGGCGCGCCAGATCCGCAGGGGCATCAGCGGCTCCCTGCGGCGTGCCTGGAGTGCGACGAAGGCGACCAGCAGCAGGGCGCCGGCACCCAGCACCAGCCAGGTCCGCGCCGCGCCCCAGCCGGTCTCGGGAGCCCGGACGATGGCGTAGACGGCGACGGCCAGTCCCGCGGTGACGGCGGTCGCGCCCAGGAGGTCGACGGAGCCGCGGCGGGGCGGGGCGGAGGGCATCAGCGAGGGCGTGAGGGCCAGCACCAGCGCGGCGATGGGGATGTTGACGTAGAACACCCACGGCCAGCTGGCGTACTCGGTCAGAACGCCGCCGAGGAAGACGCCCGCGGTGCCGCCCGCCGGCGCCGCGGCCCCGTACAGGGCGAACGCCTTGGTGAGTTCCTTGGGGTTGCCGCCGAAGAGCATCATCAGCAGGGTCAGCGCGGCCGGGGCGATCAGGGCGGCGCCGGCGCCCTGTACGGCGCGGCCGGCCAGCTCGACCCACACCTCGCCGGCCAGGCCGGCGATCAGCGAGCCGACGGCCAGTACGGCCCATCCGGCGCTGAAGACGCGCTTGGCTCCGAGCAGGTCCGACAGCCGGCCGCCGAGCAGCAGCAGCCCGCCGAAGGCGATGACGTAGGCGTTGAAGACCCAGGAGAGGTTCTCCTGGGAGAAGCCCAGGTCGGTCTGCATCTGCGGCAGGGCCACCCCGATGATCGAGGTGTCCATGATCACCATGAACTGGGCCAGCGCGATCAGCCCGAGCGCCTTCCAGCGCCGGGGATTGGGTGAGGGCGGGGCAGAGGACATCACATACTCCTATACGGGAGGGGGGTATGTATCCGAGCACCGAAAAGGTACCCCCTAGGGGTATGCGTTGGCCAGTCCGGTCGCGGAAAAATCCCTCCCGGAGGATGCGAACGGGTGAAGAAGCGCCCCCTGGGCGCGCCCGTGCCCGGCAGGGCGGCGGATCCCCGTTCCGGGGCGCCCGCTGCGGCATGGGCCCGCCGTCCTCTAAGCCGCCGAGCCGCCCCGGCCGCCCCGGCCGCCCCCTTGCGGCGGCCTCACCGTACGAGGGTGTCGGAGAGGGCGCCGAGCACCCATCCCGCGCCGGCGCCGAGCACCAGGGTGGCCGAGGCGGCGGTCACCGCCGTGCCCGCCGCCCAGCGCTCGGGCCCGGGCCCGGCGGTGGCCGCCGTCGCCTCCCGCTGTCGCCCGTTCCCTCCGGACGGCCCGGCGTCCCGCGGGGACGGGCCGGGCCCGCGAATGGACAGGGCCGGCGCGATCCAGCGCAGGTAGTAGAAGAGGCTGGCGACGGTGTTGACGGCGGCGACGACGGCCAGCCAGGCCATGCCCCCGTCCCAGGTGGCGGAGAAGATTGTCAGCTTGCCCATGAACACCGCCGTGGGCGGGGTGCCCACCAGGCCCAGGAGGCAGACGGTGAGCGCGGCGGCGAGCAGGGGCCGGCGCCGCCCCAGACCGCGGTAAGCCTCCAGGGTGCGCGAGGTGGGCAGCGCGGCGGCCACGGCGAACGCGCCGAGGTTGGTGACGGCGTAGGCCGCGAGGTAGAGCAGCAGGGAGCGCAGGGCTTCGGCGCGCCCCGCGACGGCGACCGCCATCAGCAGATAGCCGGCCTGGCTGATGGTGGAGTAGCCCAGCAGCCGCAGCGGGTCCCTCTGGGCGAAGGCGGCGAGGTTGCCCAGCGTCATGGTCGCCACCGCCAGAACGGCCAGCAGCACCCGCCACTGCAGGGCCTGTTCGGGAAGGACGGTGAGCACCCGGTACAGGGCGACCAGCGCGCCGATCTTGGGAACCGTGGTGAGGAACGCGGCGGCCGGCACCGTCGCCCCCGACGCGGCGTCGGGCACCCAGAAGTGGGCGGGGACGGCACCGGCCTTGAACAGCGGACCGGCCAGCAGCGCCACCGTCCCCACCGCCAGAGCGGCTTTGGGCGCGCCGGGGAGCCCGTCGGCCAGGGCCGCGTAGTCGGTGGCGCCGCCCAGCCCGTACAGGACGGCGGTGCCCAGCAGCATGGTGATGCCCAGCAGCACACCGAGCAGGTAGAGCTTGAGGGCGGCCTCGGCTCCGCGCGCGTCGCGCCCCCAGCCGGCCAGTGCGTACAGGGGGATGGAGGCCAGCAGGTAGGCGACGGCCAGCAGCAGCAGGTCGGAGGTGCCCGCCAGGAGCACGGCGCCGAGCGAGCCGAGCAGCACCAGGACGCAGAACTCGGTCTCCCGCCGGTCGCCGCGCACCCGCCCCGAAGCCAGTGCCAGGACGGTCAGGGCCGCGGCGGGGACGATGACGCGGACCGCGTCGGTGGCGCCGTCCAGCGCGTAGGTGCCGGCGTAGACGGTGCGGTCGTCCCCGGGCGCGAGGACCACCGCGGCGGCCAGGGAGGCCGCGAGCGCGGCGGCGGCCCCGGCGCGGGCGGCCCACTGGCGACGGCGCGGCAGGAAGGAGCCGGCCAGCAGCGCGGCGACGGCGCCGAGCAGCAGCAGGATCTCCGGGAGGAGGGCCAGCGGTTCTTTGTGCATGTCAGTCACCGTCGCCTTCCCGGAGCGCCCTGCCCGAGGATCCCGCCCGCTCCACGCCGCTCACCGGGAGACCAGGTCGACGACCGTGCGGGCGGCGGGCTCGACCGTGTCCAGCAGCCACCGGGGCAGGACGCCGATGAGCAGGGACAGCGCCAGCAGCGGTGCCACGGACAGCAGTTCGGCCGGGCGCAGGTCCGCGCCGACCGGCCTCGGTTCGCGCCGGACCCCCAGGAGGAGCCGGTGCAGCGCCCACAGGAACAGCCCGGCGGTGACCAGGATGCCCAGCAGCGCCAGGGCGGTGGCCACCGGTACGGCCCCCAGGCTCCCGGCGAAGATCTGGAACTCGGCGACGAAACCGCTGAAGCCGGGCAGGCCCAGACTCGCGAAGGCGGCGACGGCCGTCAGTGCGGCGAACCGCGGCATGGGTCCGGCCAGCCCGCCCCAGGCGTCCATCTCATAGGTGCCGCCGCGTTCCATCAGCACCCCGGCCAGCAGGAACAGGGCCCCGGTGATCAGTCCGTGACTGACCATCTGGACCACCGCCCCGGTCACGGCCGTGGAGCGGGCGGCCTCGTCGGTGCCGGCGACCATTCCGGCCGCGCCCAGGGCCAGCAGGATGTAGCCCATGTGGTTGACGCTGGTGTAGGCGACCATCCGTTTGAAGTCGCTCTGCGCCAGGGCGACCAGGGCTCCGTAGAGGACGGAGACGACGCCGACGGCGACGAAGACCATCGCGTAGGTGCGCCAGTCCTCCGGCAGGATCGGCATGGCGATGCGCACGAAGCCGTAGGTGCCCATCTTCAGCAGGACCGCCGCCAGTACGGCCGACCCGGCGGCGGGCGCGTCGGTGTGGGCCGGGGGCAGCCAGGTGTGGAAGGGGAAGGTGGGGGTCTTGACCGCCAGTCCGACCGCGATGGCCAGCAGCACCAGCGGGCCCGCCGCACCGCCGCCCTGGAGCGGCGGGTCGGCGGTCAGTTCGGTGATGTCGAAGGTGTGCGGGTCGGAGGCCGCGTACAGGCCGATGAAGCCCAGCAGCAGCGCGAGGGAGCCGACGAAGGTGTAGAGGAAGAACTTCAGCGCCGAGCGGGCGGCCTGCTCCCCGTGCCCCCAGCCGGCGATGACGAGGTACATGCCGACGATGGACAGGTCGAAGAAGAGGAAGAACAGGATCAGGTCCAGGGCGGCGAACAGGCCCAGGCAGGTGGTCTCAAGGGCCAGGAAGAGGGCGGCGAAGCGGCGGATGCCGTGTTGTGCGCGGCCGTCCCGCAGCGAGTACACCGCGCAGGCGAGGAAGACGGTGGCGGTCAGGGCGAGCAGCGGCAGGGACAGCCCGTCGACGCCGATGTGGTAGCCCGCGCCCGCGCCGGGGATCCACGGCCGGTCGGTCTCGTGGCCGATGCCCGGGCCGTCGTAGGTGGCCCACAGCGCGGCCACCAGGCCCAGTTCCGCTGCCGAGACCGCCACCCACAGCCACCGCACGGCCGCGTCGGGCAGGCCGCGCCGGGCCGACAGGACCAGGGCGGCGGCCAGCGGCAGGAAGACGGTCAGCGAGAGCATGCTCACCTCAGCAACAGGAGCAGGACGGCGGCCGCGGTCAGCAGGACCAGGGCCTGGGCGTAGTACTGGTGGAGCTGTCCGGTCTGCGGGCGGCGCGCCAGCTCGCCCAGATACCGGGCGCCGTCGGCGACGCCCCGGACGGCCCGGTCCACCCCCGAGCGGTCGGCTGCCGACGCCCACGAGGCCAGGCGCCGCACCCCCGCGGCGGTCCCCGTGACGGCTCGGTCCAGCACGCTGTCGTCGAACCGGGCCAGGGCGCGGGCGGCGGCCAGCGCGGAGCGTACGGCGACGGTGTGCGCGGCCGTCTCCAGGTACAGCCAGGCGCGGGCCCAGGCCGGCTCCGGCAGCCTGGGCGCCGAGACGGCCGCGAAGGCGGCCGCGGCCAGGGCGAGTACGGCGGTGGCGACCATGGTGGCCGCGCCGGCCGAGGGCTCACCGGGCGCCCCGACCGCCCGTTTCAGCTCTCCGGCCAGCGGCGGCAGGGCCAGGGCGCCGAGCACGGCGGCTCCGGCGGCGAGGAGGATCAGGGGTGCGTTCCGAAGCGGGCCGGAGATCCCTCCCCCCGGTTTCCGTCCGGCCGTGGCGGGCGGTTCGGGGCCCGGTCCCAGCAGCAGGCCGATCGCCTTGCCCGCGTACAGGGCCGACAGGACGGCGGCGGCCAGCACCACCCCGTACAGGGCCGGGGAGTCCACGGCGGCCAGGATCTCGTCCTTGGTGGCCCACAGAGACAGCGGCGGCACCCCTGCCAGGGCGAGCGCGCCCACCACGAACGGCAGACCGGTCGCCCGGTCCCGGCGGGCGGCCCCGCGCAGGGCGCCCAGGTCCTCGGTGCCCAGCGTGGCCAGCCACACCCCGGCGGCCAGGAAGAGCAGCGACTTGACGGCCGCGTGGGCGACGAGGTGGGCGGTGCCGCCCGCGACGCTCCCGGCTCCGGCTGCCAGCACGACGAAGCCGAGCTGGGCGGCGGTGGACGCGGCCAGGAGCTGTTTGAGGTCCCGCTGGGCCAGGGCGACCGCGCCCAGGGCGAGCGCGGTGAGCGCACCTCCCCAGGCGGCGGCGCCGGACGCCCAGCCGGCGGACTCCAGCAGCGGGCGCAGCCGCAGCAGCAGATAGCCGCCCATGGCCACCATGGCGGCCGAGTGGAGCAGGGCGCTGACCGGGCTCGGGCCGAGCATCGCCTTCGACAGCCAGAAGGAGAAGGGCAGTTGGGCGGCCTTGCCGAAGGCGGCCAACAGCACCCCGGCGGCGGCCAGGTGCGGCCAGGCGCCGTCCAGGCCTGCCAGGGCGTCCAGGGCGAGCCGGTCGCCGGCGCCGGCTTCCCCGGCCGGGGCGGCGAGGGCGGCGCCCGCCGCCAGGTACAGCCCGAGATCGCCCGCGCGGGTGGTGAGGAAGGCGGTCGTCCCGGCCGCCGCGGGGGCGTCCTCGCGCCAGCGGAAGGCGATCAGCGCGTAGGAGGTGGCGCCCATCACCTCCCAGGCCAGCAGCAGGGCGGTCAGGGTGGTGGCGGTGGCGGTGACCAGGACGGCGGCGACGAACAGCAGCATCAGGCCGAAGAAGCGGGGCCGCTCGGCGCGGATGCCGCCCGCGGCGAAGACCAGTACGAGCAGACCGACCGCCGCCACCGTCACGACCACCGCGGCCGACAGCCCGTCCACCGCCAGCTCCAGCGGCCCGCCCGCCACGAAACCGGCCCGCGCGGTGGGCCGGACGAGGGCGGCGGCGACCGCCAGGGCGAGGGTGACCGCCGCGACGGCCACCGCGACGGCGGGCGCGGCACGGCCGGTGCCGCCGGGCCGGTCGTACGTCCCGGCGGTGCGGCGTCCGCCGCCGGACAGGGCGAGGACGCCTCCGGTCGCGGCGGGCAGCAGCACCAGGGACCACAGCAGCGCGCTCGGCCCGCTCACCGTTTCAGCTCCGCGGCCATGTCGGTCATGTCGGCGTCCCTCGCGCGGAACAGCAGTGTCACCACGGCGAAGCCCATGGCCATGTCGACGGTCATGGCCGCGATGACCACCAGCACCAGGACCTGTCCGTCCGGGGCCGCCGGGGCGAGGAAGTACCAGAAGGCGGCCGCCGCCACGATGACGCCGTTGACCATCAGTTCCAGGCCCATCATCACCATCACCACGGACTGCTGGCTCAGCGCCCCGTACACCCCGACGGCGAACAGGGCCGAGGCCAGCAGCAGGAACAGTTCCAGCGTCATGCGGCGCCCCCCTGCGGCGAGGGGGAGGTGTGCGTGCCGTGGCCGGCGTGATCGGCGTGATCGGTATGGCCGGCATCCGTGTCGTGTCCGTCGCCGTGGCCGCCGTGCGGGCCACGGTCTTCGCGGTGCCCGTCCTGCGCGCCCTCGTCGTCGCCGTACCGGCCGCGGGAGACGGCCAGGACGAGGGCCGACACGATGGTGGTGAACAGCACCGCGCCGACACCGGTCATCACCAGCATCTTCGAGCCCATGATCGCCTCGCCCGCCGCCCGGGTCGGATCGGCGGGCGCGGTGCCGCGCCGCTCCGGCCACGGGACGAGCAGCGCGACAGCGCCCAGGGCCAGGAAGACCCCGCCGGAGATGACCACCGCTCCGCGCTTGTTGTGCAGCATCGACATCGGCATGAGACCGGCCGGGTTCATCATGAACATGACCATGAAGACAGCCATGATCGCCATCTCCATGACCATCATCAGGATCGTCACCACACCGAGATAGGCCAGGTCCAGCAGCAGCAGCGAGACACCGGCGGCGACGAACGACAGGGCCAGGGCGTAGGTGGCCCGGGCCATGGAGTCCACCGTGAACACCGCGACACCCGACGCGACGGCCACCACCGCCAGCACACAGAACAGCGCGGTCTGCACCTCACCTCACCCCTTCGCCACCACGACGGCGGACACAACCAGGACCTGCAGCAGCACCGCAGGAAGCGCCACCAGCCAGCCGATCCGGGCGATCCGCTCGGGGCTGAGCACCGGCAGCCGGCGCCGAAGCACCACCAGCAGCGCGAGAACGGCCAGCGTCTTGATCAGCGACCACAGCCAGCCCGGCAGCCACGGCCCCGCGCCGCCGCCCAGGAACAGCGCGACCGCCATCCCCGACCCGGCCGCCGGCAGCGCGTACCGCCCGGCCAGCAGCAGCAGCCGGTCCACCCCGGCCGCCTCCGCCAGCACTCCCCCGGCCGCGTCACGGCCCACCGGGGAGGAGAACGGCCCCCACATGCCGAAGGCGGCCACAGCCCCCAGGAACACCACGAACGCCACCGGCATCCACACCGCGAACCACAGCCCCCGCTGGGCCTGGACCACCTCGCCCACGCTCAGGCTCCGCGCCGCCACCGCGGGCGCGGTCAGCGCGAACATCAGCGGCAGCTCGTAACCGAGCGCCTGGGCGACGAACCGGTAACCGCCCACCAGCGGATACACGCTGTTCGGCCCCCAGCCCGCCAGCCACACCACCGCCCAGAGGGTGACGTCCACCGCGTTGAACCAGACGATGCCCACCGGCAGGTCGGCCACCACCGTCCCGCCCACGGGCACCACCGCCGCCATCAGCAGGGCCGCCACCAGCGGTCCGGCCGTGCCGATCCGCCACAGCAGCCGGTCCGGCGCCACCGTGGTCCGGCCGCGCTGCCGCATCAGCCGCGCCGACTCGGTCAGCGGGCGGGACCACCTCCGGCCGCGAGCCGCCGCTGCGGTTCCGCCGCCTCCGCCGGTCCCGGCCGTGCCGAGGAGGGCGTCGAGCACGGCGGCGGCCAGCGCCATCGCCAGCAGCACCCCGGCCGCGGGCACCACCGCCCACACCGGTGCTCCGGTGACGGTCACCGCTCACCACCCCCGCCGCTGCCGTGCCCGTCGTGGCCGTGCCCGTCGTGGCCGTGCTCGCCGCTGCCGTGCCCGCCGCTGCCGTGGTGGTCCCGGTGCGAGCCCTCCTCCGTCCCCTCGCCCCGCGCCTCGTCCTCCCCGTGCTCCGACCCGTGCTCCGGCCCGGCCAGCTCGTCCGGGTCGGGGTCGAGGCTCGCCACCAGCAGCCGGGCGGTGAACAGCTCCAGACCCGGCATCAGCTCGACGGCCGCGTCCAGCAGACCGCGCGAGGGCGGGGAGCCGTCCGGGGCCCGGTGGCCGCGCGGGCCTCCGCCGGGCGCCTGCCCACCGGCCAGCGCCTCGTCCGTCTCCGCCAGCCACCGCAGCCACCGCGCGGTCGCGTCATGGGGCGGCCGGGACCGTACGGCGGGACCGCTCACACCCAGCCGTACCGCGTCGGCCGGGGTGAGCACGCCGATGCCGTCCGTCGCCCACCGCAGCGTGCGCGAGCGCTCCACCCGCCGCCGCCACGGTCCGAAGTCCGTGCGGACCGCCTCCGCCGGCTCGCCCGCGAGCAGCCGGTCGCGCAGTCGGCGGGCCCCGGCCGCGGCGTCCTCCCATTCGGCCAGAGTGAGCAGCCGTCCCAGCGAGTCCAGATGACAGGCGGCCGTACGGGCCCCGGGAGGCACGGGGTGATCGCCGTCGGCCTGCCAGAACGGCGGACCGCCCGGCCCAGCGAAGGGGAGCGCCCGGCCCCCGGCCCGCTGTACGACGTCCCCCTGCAGGACGGTGTCGACGACCAGACCGGCGGGCCAGCCGGGCAGCACCGGCCCCAGCGGTACGTGCAGCACGTCCAGTTTCAGGCCGTCGCGGTCCTCGGCGCGGTCGGCCATCATCAGTCCGCCGGGCATCCGCATCCCGCCGTGGTCTCCGTGACCACCGCCGTCACCACCCCCGTGTTCACCGTGGCCTTCGTGACCGCCCTCGTGACCACCACCGTGGCCTTCGTGGCCGCCCTCGTGACCACCGCCACCGTGCCCGCCGTGGCCGTCCTCTCCTCCACTCATCCCCCACTCGTCGTCCCGCCGCGCGGCCTCCGCCTCCTGCCCCGGGCCGGTGAGCGCGGGCAGGAGGCCGCGCAGTACCGCCCCGGCGTCCCGGGGCCGCGACACCTCCCCCCGCACGCGCGGTTCCGGCATCTGTCCCCACACCGTGTCGACGGCGGCCCGCATCTCCTCGGACGGTTCTCCCGCCACGAGCAGGACGTCCGCCTCCGCGGGCGAGCCGGCCGGACGGCCGCCGAGCCCGGCCACGGCCGCCTCCGCCGCCAGCCGTACGGCCGTGGCCCCGGGACAGGCCACCAGCAGGACGCGAGGGCTGCGGGCGGCCGGTGCGGCCAGGCGCTCCGACAGGTTCCGCAGAGCGGTGCTCAGGCCCATCGCAGGGCCCCCTCGCGCCAGGCGTACACCACGCCGCACATCAGCAGGCCGAGGAAGACGAACATCTCCACCACCGCCGCCATCCCGACCTCGGCGACGACGACCGCCCAGGGATACATGAAGAGCATCTCGACGTCGAAGGCGAGGAACAGCAGCGTCAGCGCGTACCAGCGGGCGTGGAAACGCGACAGCGCGTGCTCGCCGGGAGTGTTCCCGGAGAGGAAGGGCGCGGCGAGCAGCGGCTCCCCCCGGACGGCCGTCAGCCGGTGGAGCAGGCGCAGTGCGGCGACCGCACCGGCCGCGAGCAGCAGCATCGCCCCCAGGTCCAGGAACTCGCGCATGTTCTCCTCGCCCAACGTCCGTCCGGAGTCGTCCGCCCCGGCTCGCACGGGGCGCTTGCACGCCGGTACCCCGCGAGGAGTGATTCATTCCGTACGGCGACCGCTCCCGCACGGCCGGTGGCCGGCGGCGGTAGGGGAGCCGGCGGTGCGGGCGGTGCCGCCCGGAGGTCCGGGCGCGGTCGGCGGCCGGCCGCGCGATCCCTTGCCACGACGGGCCCTCGACCGCCCGTCCGGCCTCCGCGTCCCGCTGAGCCGGCCCGGCCGGCGGCGGGAGAACCGCCGCCGGCCGGGCCGGAATCCGGAGAGCGGGTCACCGCCCCGGTCAGGATTTGGCGGGTGGGCCGGAGGAGTGCAGGACGGCCAGACGGCCTCGGTACTCCTCCTCGTCGATCTCGCCGCGGGCGAACCTCTCGGCCAGAAGCCGCTCGGCGGAGGACCCCCCGGGCGTGCCGGGCCCCTGGGGTGCGCGGGGGCTCTGCCGGGGGCGGTCAAGGGCGCGGAAGAGCAGGACCGCCGCGGTGATGACCAGCACCCAGAACAGGATCATGCCGGCCGACATCGCGAACCACTCCCAGCCGCTGACGCCGTGGCCGTTCCAGAACATCATCGTCCGTCACCTCCCGGGCCGGCCGACGCGGTCGTCGCGTCCGTTCCGGCGTTCCGCCTACTGCCAGGATGCCTCCGCGCCGACCGCGGCGCAGGGGCCGATGGTCCCGGCCGCCGCACCCGGTCGGCCCAGGACCGGTACCGCCCGGCGATGTGGGCGCGCCCGTGCGCGAGTACGGCAGTACGGCCTGGAGCTGTTCCCGGGAGAGCGCCCTGATCGCCCCTCGGGTGACGGCCACCCGGCGGGACCGCCCGGGCAGGCGGTGGACGGCCGGGGTGTCGTGCTCGGCGATCACCGCGTCGTACTCGGAGGACGGGCGGCCGACCACCGCGAGCAGGTCCGGATGACGGCGCCGGGCGCGCCACACCGGGGCAGGAACCAGCCGGCCGGAAGCGGCACGACACGGCGGGGGAATCGACCGTGCCGCACGCCTGTAAGCCCGGGGGCGGGCACCGGCCGGTGCCCGCCCCCGGGCAGGTGGGGCGCGACCGCTCAGGCCGTGACGGGCTGCGCCCGCACGGCCTCCGGAGCCAGACGGCCCGTGCGGTGCAGGCGGAGCACGGCCAGTGCGCAGCCTCCGCCGACGGCGCCGAGGACGGCCCACGGCAGAGCCGGCGCACCGGCGGCACGCGCGGTGTCCAGGGCCGCGCCGGTGAGCAGGTTGCCCACGGCGATGCCGATCCCGCAGATGGTGTTGTACAGGCCGTAGTGGGTGGCCACGTACCGGTCGCCCGCCAGGGCCACGACGGTGTCCATCTCGAACGGATAGGCCAGCATCGTCCCCAGGGCCAGCAGCAGGGCCGACATCAGCGGTGGCAGGACGGCCAGGAGCCAGCGGGCAGGCCCGTCGGCGGGCGCCGTGATCGCGGTGGCGGCCGCCGGCGGCAGGAAGGCGGCTCCCAGACAGGCCAGTCCGGCCACGATGGACCGCCCGGCCCCGAGTCGCTTCCCGCACCAGGCGGTCAGCCGGGTCTGCCCGGCGATGGTGGCCAGACCCGAGGCGGCGAACAGCAACCCGACTCCGATGGTGCCGACCCGCTCGTCCCCGGCCACCCGGCGCACCTCCAGCGGCAGTGCCAGATAGACCTGGAAGGACAGCGCGTAGGAACCGATCATCGCTGCGGAGAACAGCAGGAACGGCCGGTTGGCCAGCACCGTGCGCCACTGGGACAGCACCCCGGCCACCGGTTGCCCGCCGCCGTGCCGGGCGGTACGGGCGGGCAGCGCGACGATCTGCACGGCCGACAGCACGGCGAACACACCGGCTGCCACCAGGCAGGTCAGGCGGAAGCTCACCCCGGTGAGGGCCACGCCCACCAGGGGACCGAACAGGATTCCGGCCTGGTAGTAGACGTTGAACAGGGCGAACGCCTCGACGCGCCGCTCACCGGCGTCATGGGCCAGGTAGGCCCGGGACGCCGGGTTGAACAGGGCGCCGGCCAGGCCGACGGCCGCCGACGCGGCCAGCAGGGCGGGCAGGGAGTCGACCAGCCCCAGTACGGCGAAGGCGGCGATCCTCAGCACCAGGCCGGCGATGATCATCGGCTTGTGGCCGAGCCGGTCGGCCAGGGTGCCGCCGAAGAAGAACATGCCCTGCTGGCTGAAGTTGCGTACCCCCAGGACCAGGCCGACGGCCCAGGCGGCCAGCCCGAGGGTTCCGGACAGGTGCTGGGCCAGGTAGGGCATGAGCATGTAGAAGCCGAGGTTGATGGTGAACTGGTTGACCATCAGCAGCCGTACGCCGCGGTCGAAGGTGCGGGTCCGGGCCAGGAGGTTGTTCATCGCTGGCCCCCGCCACCGTGGCCCTGTGCCGCCTGTGCCGCCTGTGCGGTCGGGGCCGCCTGTGCCGCCTGTGCGGTCGGGGCCGTCATGGGGTCGACGACGGTGGTGCACCTGGTCCAGCGGCCCACTTCGCGGACCCGGGGGTGGGCGATCTCGTCGGGCTCCTCCGCGGGCCTGACGCCCAGCAGGCCGTGGGCGGTGCAGTAGTCGTCGTCGTAGACGGTCCCGAGATACCGCTGCGGCCCGTCGGGGAAGACCGCCGCGATGCGGGTTCCCTCGGGCCGGCTGCGGGCCAGCCAGCCCGCGACCAGGGCCACCGCCCCCACGCTCCATCCCCCGGTCGCGTAGTGGGAGGCGGCCAGCCGCCGGCAGGTCCAGACCGCCTCGGCCGGGGCGACCCAGTGGACCTCGGCGAAGTGGTCGTAGGCGACGTTGCGGGGGTGGATGCTCGACCCCAGGCCCCGCATGATCCGGTTGCGGGCCGGCTGGCCGAAGATGGTGGAGCCGACGGTGTCCACGCCGACCATCCGCAGTTGCGGGTAGAGCCGGCGCAGAGTCCGGGAGATGCCCGCGGAGTGGCCGCCGGTGCCCACGCTGCACACCAGGATGTCGATGTGGCCCAGCTGGGACGCCAGTTCCAGGGCGAGCGGCGTGTAGGCGGCGACGTTGTCCGGGTTGTTGTACTGGTCCGGGCTCCAGGAGCCCGGGTGGCGCGCCAGCAGCCGGGCCACCCGGTCGCGGCGGGCCTGCTGCCAGCCGCCGGTCGGGTGCGGTTCGGGGACGACCTCGATCCGGGCGCCGTGGGCGGTCAGCAGTCGCGCCATGGACGGTTCCAGTCCGGGGTCGGTGACCAGGGTGACCGGATGGCCGTGGACCATTCCGGCCAGTGCCAGCCCCAGGCCGAGGGTGCCGCTGGTGGACTCGATGACCGTTCCGCCGGGACGCAGATCGCCGCGGGTGCGCGCCCGCTCGACCATGTGCAGAGCCGGGCGGTCCTTGATGCCGCCGGGGTTGAAGCCCTCGAGCTTGGCCCAGAAACCGCGCCCGGCCGGGGCGAGCGGCTCGGAGACGTACAGCAGAGGCGTGTTGCCGACCAGTCCGGACATGCGGTCGGCGGTCCGGCCGAGGCCCGGGAAGGCCGTGCCGGTCCGCGGCCGCCCGGCGGGGGTGGGGACCGTGATGGTCGTGGAGTGCATGGGATCGCTTCCGATCGGTGGGTCTGAACACGGAGGTTCGATCTCGCACCGCGGCGGTGCGCGGGAACGGAGGAGGTCCCGCGTCCGTGCGCGCCGTGCGGCGGCCGGTGCACACCGGCCGCACCGAAGCGGTCTAGATCCGCCATCTGCAGACGGCTGTGAGCGTCTGCCGGCCCGTCGGCCCGGCGGTTATGGCCCGTCTCCCCCGCGCCGCCAAAGGCCGGACGGCCTGCGCGGTCACGGGCTCTGCGTCGAAGGGCAGGGCGGGCGGCGGCGCGTGGACGGGGGGCTGCGGGAGCGGCGCGCCCGCCCGGGGGCGCAGGAGGTCGGCGCAGCCGGCGCCGGAGTGGGCGTGCCGGGGCGTGGCCGGCACGTCCCGGGCCACCTCGCCGTTCCGGGTGTGATACCCCGTCACGCCTCCCTGCGGCGTACCGGACTGATGACCGGCGAAGTGGACGGGGGCCGGGCAGTCGAAAGCCATCAGCGCAAGGGCGCCCAGCAGGAGGCCCCACAGCCACCTCGCGCGGTGCGGGCGCCACCGCGGCAGGTGGATGCGGGCAGCAGGGGTCACGCTTCCTCCGTGGGGTGATCGCTCGGCCGGGGTCCGGGAGGCGCGGTGCCGGAGCGGCCCGGGCATACGGAAACCGGAACTTACCGCATTCATCCGGTCACCTCACGTGTTCACCGTGGGGTGTGCGAGGGCCTTCGAACCGGGCGCCGAGGTCTCCGGCACCCGATCGGCGGAATCGGGGTTCCTCGGCCGCGTGGAGCACTCGCCCCGGAAGCCGGTGGAGCCGGTGGAGCCGGCCGGATCCGCCGGGCGGATCCGCCGGGCGGCGGACCCGGTGCCGCAACGATGAGCCCGCCGCCACCCGGTGAGCGGCCGCCCGCGGCCGGCGGCACCGGTTCAGTGCTGGTGTGCGCCGTCGTCGTGGCCCGCGTCCTTGCCGCCCTTCTCCTCTGCGGTCTTCGCCGTGCCGTCGGCGGCGACGGTGAAGGCGGCGGTGCGGACCTTCCCGTCGTGCTTGAAGTCCAGGAAGAGGCGGTAGGAGCCGCCGCTGGGGGCGGTGGTGGCGAAGGAGACGGTGGGACCGGGTTCGGTGGCGCCGTCGCCGGGCTCACCGTTCGGGTGGACGTGGAGGTAGGCGAGGTCGCCGGCGCGCAGGGCGACCAGATGGCCGTAGGCGCCGAGATAGGGCTGGAGGTCGGTGACGGGGCGGCCGTCCTTGGCGACCTTCAGGTCGAGGGTTCCGGTCGCGCCGGGGCGCAGGGTGCCGTCGAGGGTGACGGTGTAGCCGTCGACGGTGGCGGTGCGGGAGGGATCGGGGAGCTTCTTCGGCTCGTACTCGCCGACGGCGGCGAGGTCGGCACCCAGGGTGAGGGGCTTCGCGCCCTCGGCGGCCGGGACGAAGTCGGCGAAGACGCGGTAGTCGCCGGCGGCGGGGAGGTCCACCGGGACGCTCCAGGATCCGTCGGCCGCCCGCTTCGGGTGCAGGTGGCGGTAGACCGCCAGGTCCCGCGAGGCGAGGATCAGATGGAGCTGCTTGCCGTGCTCGGTGCGGTAGGAGGTGAGCGGTCGCCCGTCCTCGTCCCGGACGGTGAAGCTCAGCTCCGTCTCCTCGCCCGCCTTCACACGCGGGGTGTCCAGGTCCAGGGTGTAGCCGCCCTCGGAGATCTGCAGGCCGCCCGCCTGCGCCTCCCCGTGGCCGACCTCCTCTCCCCCGTGCCCCGGCGCGGCGTCCTCGCGTCCCGTGTCCGCCCCGTGGCCGGCGTGCGCCGCGGGGGCGGGTTCGGCGGAGACGGGGTCCACGGCGTTCCCCACGCCGTACGCGGCCCCGAACGCGGCCGCGAGCGCGGCGGTGAACGCGGTGATCTTCAGCGCGGTGTTCATGGTGCTCTCACCCTCCTTGGACGTGCCCTGCCCTAACAGGTCTCGACACGGAAGCATATACCCCCGAGGGGTATGCGCAAGCAGATGGCGAGGACTTGCCAAACATAGGGGCGGGGGGTATACATGACGACACCAGGGATACCCCCCTGGGGTATGAACGAGATCTCCCGGAGGAACACCATGTCGTCCTGCTGCACCCCTGACGGAAGCTGCTCGACCACCGCCACCCAGACCGCCACCGCCGAGGGCACCGCCACGGTCTACGCGGTCGCCGGCATGACCTGCGGCCACTGCAAGGCCACCCTCACCAAGGTCATCGGCGAACTGGACGGCGTACTGGACGTCGAGGTCGACGTCGCGGCCGGCCGGGTCACCGTCACCACCGCCGGCGCGCCCGACGACGCCCGGATCGCCGAGGTCGTCGACGAGGCCGGATACGAGCTCACCGGCCGGGCCGCCTGACCCGTCCTCTCCACGCGCCCCCGTGCCGGGCCCCCTGTCCGGCGGGCCCGGCACCCGTCCCTCCCGTCCGGCGGGGACGAGGAGCGCGACCGCGGCCGGTGAGATCACCGGCCGCGAACTCCCGGCCGAGCCGCCCGGCCTCTCTTGCGCACCCGCACCACACCCAGCACCTGTCACTTCTGCCCGAGGAGCAGTGATGACCACCACCGCCAGCGAAGCAGCTGAGGTCGAACTCGCCATCGGCGGCATGACCTGCGCCTCCTGCGCCGCCCGTATCGAGAAGAAGCTCAACCGGATGGACGGTGTGAGCGCCACCGTCAACTACGCCACCGAGAAGGCCAAGGTCGCCTTCGGCGAGGGCGTCGGCGTGGAGGACCTGATCGCCACCGTCGAGGCCACCGGCTACACCGCCACGCCCCCCGCCCCCGAGCGCGAGGCGGCCGGCGGGGGCTCCGGCGAGGCGGCCCCCGCCGCGGAGGAGGGGGACGAGCTGCGGCCGCTGCGGCAGCGCCTGGCCACCGCCGTGATCCTGGCCGTGCCCGTCATCGCGCTGGCCATGGTCCCGGCCTGGCAGTTCACCTACTGGCAGTGGCTGTCGCTGACCCTGGCCGCCCCGGTGATCACCTACGCCGCCTGGCCCTTCCACAAGGCGGCCTTCACCAACGCCCGGCACGGCGCGGCCACCATGGACACCCTGATCTCGGTGGGCACCTCGGCCGCTTTCCTCTGGTCCCTGTGGGCACTGTTCTTCGGCACCGCCGGAACGCCCGGCATGACCCACCCCTTCGAACTGACCATCGCCCGGACCGACGGCGCCGCCAACATCTATCTGGAGGCCGCCGCCGGAGTGACCGCCTTCATCCTGGCCGGCCGCTACTTCGAGGCCCGCTCCAAGCGCAAGGCCGGCGCCGCCCTGCGTGCCCTGCTGGAGCTGGGCGCCAAGGAGGTCACCGTCCTGCGCGACGGACGCGAGGAGCTCATCCCCGTGGCCGAGCTGGCCGTCGGGGACCGCTTCCTGGTCCGCCCCGGCGAGAAGATCGCCACCGACGGCACCGTGGTCGAGGGCTCCTCGGCCGTGGACGCCTCGATGCTGACCGGCGAGTCGGTGCCGGTGGACGTCTCGGCCGGTGACGCGGTCACCGGCGCGACCGTCAACACCTCCGGCCGGCTGGTCGTGCGGGCCACCCGTGTCGGCTCCGACACCCAGCTCGCCCGGATGGCCAAGCTGGTCGAGGACGCCCAGAGCGGCAAGGCCGAGGTGCAGCGGCTGGCCGACCAGGTCTCGGCCGTCTTCGTGCCGGTGGTGCTGCTGATCTCGCTGGGCACCCTGGGCTTCTGGCTCGGCACCGGCGGAGGGCCGGCCGCGGCCTTCACCGCGGCCGTCGCCGTCCTGATCATCGCCTGCCCCTGCGCCCTGGGCCTGGCCACCCCCACCGCCCTGATGGTCGGCACCGGACGCGGCGCCCAGCTCGGCATCCTCATCAAGGGCCCCGAGGTGCTGGAGACCACCCGGCGTG
>NZ_PGSG01000101.1 GCF_002843305.1 Streptomyces barkulensis | reverse complement strand
GCGCAGGTCGCCGCGGACCAGGGTCAGGTCGCCGGCCTCGATGGCGGCGTCGGTGCCGGTGCCCATGGCCAGGCCGAGGTCGGCCTGGGCGAGGGCGGCCGCGTCGTTGACGCCGTCGCCGACCATGGCCACGGAGCGGCCCTCGCTCTGGAGGCGCTTGACGACATCGACCTTGTCCTGGGGCATGACCTCGGCGATCACCTCGTCGATCCCGACCTCGCGGGCGACGGATTCGGCCACCGCCCGGTTGTCGCCGGTGAGCAGGACGGGGGTGAGTCCGAGGGCGCGCAGCCGGGTGATGGCCTCGGCGCTGGTGGGCTTGACGGCGTCGGCGACCTCCAGGACGGCGCGGGCGGCTCCGTCCCAGGCGACGGCGATGGCGGTGCGGCCGGAGGCCTCGGCGTCGTTCCGTGCGCGGGCGAGGTCGGCGGGCAGGTCGATGGCCCACTGGTCCAGGAGCTGGGTGCGGCCGACGAGGACGGCGTGACCGTCGACGATGCCCTGGACTCCGAGGCCGGGGATGTTCGCGAAGTCCTCCGGAGCGGGCAGGGTGCCGACGCGCTCGGCGGCGCCGGCCGCGACGGCCTGGGCGATGGGGTGTTCGGAGGCGTGCTCCAGGGCGCCGGCCAGGCGCAGCACCTCGCTCTCGTCCTCGCCCCCGGCGGTGTGGACGGACAGGAGGGTCATCTTCCCGGTGGTGACGGTGCCGGTCTTGTCCAGGACGACGGTGTCCACACGCCGGGTGGTCTCCAGCACCTCGGGGCCCTTGATGAGGATGCCGAGCTGGGCGCCGCGTCCGGTGCCGACCATCAGGGCGGTGGGGGTGGCCAGGCCCAGGGCGCAGGGGCAGGCGATGATCAGGACGGCGACGGCCGCGGTGAAGGCCGCGGCCGGCCCTCCGCCGGTGCCGAGCCAGAAGCCCAGGGTGCCCAGCGAGATCAGCAGCACCACCGGCACGAAGACGGCCGAGACCTGGTCGGCCAGCCGCTGCACCTCGGCCTTGCCGCTCTGGGCGTCCTCGACCAGCTTGGCCATCCGGGCGAGCTGGGTGTCGGAGCCGACACGGGTGGCCCGCACGACCAGCCGGCCGGAGGTGTTGACGGTCGCGCCGGTGACCGCGTCACCGGCCGAGACGTCCACCGGCACCGACTCGCCGGTCAGCATCGAGGCGTCCACGGCCGAGGAGCCCTCGACCACGGTGCCGTCGGTGGCGATCTTCTCGCCGGGGCGGACCAGGAAGCGGTCCCCGACGGCCAGCTCGGCCACGGGGA
>NZ_PGSG01000100.1 GCF_002843305.1 Streptomyces barkulensis | reverse complement strand
GCGCAGGTCGCCGCGGACCAGGGTCAGGTCGCCGGCCTCGATGGCGGCGTCGGTGCCGGTGCCCATGGCCAGGCCGAGGTCGGCCTGGGCGAGGGCGGCCGCGTCGTTGACGCCGTCGCCGACCATGGCCACGGAGCGGCCCTCGCTCTGGAGGCGCTTGACGACATCGACCTTGTCCTGGGGCATGACCTCGGCGATCACCTCGTCGATCCCGACCTCGCGGGCGACGGATTCGGCCACCGCCCGGTTGTCGCCGGTGAGCAGGACGGGGGTGAGTCCGAGGGCGCGCAGCCGGGTGATGGCCTCGGCGCTGGTGGGCTTGACGGCGTCCGCCACCGCCAGCAGCCCCCGCACCTTCCCGTCCCAGGCGACGGCGACCGCGGTGCGGCCCTCCGCCTCCGCGGCGGCCCGTGCCCCGGCCAGCTCCGGGGGAAGCTCCAGGGCGCTCTCGGCCAGCAGCCGCTCCCGGCCCACGGCCACCTCGCGGCCCTCGACGGTGCCCCGGACGCCGAGCCCGGCGGTGTTCTCGAAGCCCTCGACCGCGGGCAGGGTGCCGACGCGCTCGGCGGCCCCGGCCGCGATCGCCCGTGCGACGGGGTGTTCGGAGGCGTGCTCCAGGGCGCCGGCCAGGCGCAGCACCTCGCTCTCGTCCTCGCCCCCGGCGGCGACGACGTCCCGCAGCTCCATCCTCCCGGTGGTGACGGTGCCGGTCTTGTCCAGGACGACGGTGTCCGCACGCCGGGTGGTCTCCAGCACCTCGGGGCCCTTGATGAGGATGCCGAGCTGGGCGCCGCGTCCGGTGCCGACCATCAGGGCGGTGGGGGTGGCCAGGCCCAGGGCGCAGGGGCAGGCGATGATCAGGACGGCGACGGCCGCGGTGAAGGCCGCGGCCGGCCCTCCGCCGGTGCCGAGCCAGAAGCCCAGGGTGCCCAGCGAGATCAGCAGCACCACCGGCACGAAGACGGCCGAGACCTGGTCGGCCAGCCGCTGCACCTCGGCCTTGCCGCTCTGGGCGTCCTCGACCAGCTTGGCCATCCGGGCGAGCTGGGTGTCGGAGCCGACACGGGTGGCCCGCACGACCAGCCGGCCGGAGGTGTTGACGGTCGCGCCGGTGACCGCGTCACCGGCCGAGACGTCCACCGGCACCGACTCGCCGGTCAGCATCGAGGCGTCCACGGCCGAGGAGCCCTCGACCACGGTGCCGTCGGTGGCGATCTTCTCGCCGGGGCGGACCAGGAAGCGGTCCCCGACGGCCAGCTCGGCCACGGGGA
>NZ_PGSG01000099.1 GCF_002843305.1 Streptomyces barkulensis | reverse complement strand
GCGGTGTGGCCGTGCCCGGCGTAGGCCCAGTGGGCGACGGTCAGCACGGTCGCCTCGGGGTGGGCGTCGGGGTCGGGCAGGCCGAGGGCGGCGCGTTGTTCGGCGGCGCGGTAGTCGGCGCGGACTTGGCGCAGCGCGCCGAGGGTGGTGGAGTAGCGGCGGGATTTGGTGGAGAAGTGGCCGCGGAAGCCGAGCATGTGCGCCCACTGGCGCAGCTTGCGGTCCGGGTAGAGCCGGTGCAGGTCGAGGCAGGCCGCGATCAGCCGCTTGGGATGCTCGGGAATGTCCAGCAGATCGAGGGCTTCGGTGTTGCCGATCCGGTGGTCTACCGTGCCGGTGGTCTCGGCGGCTTTGGTGGCGTACTTGGCGACGTAGGAGGCGACGGCCTGTTCGGTGATCTCCCCGCCGTCGAAGGCGCTGATGGGCTGGATGTCGAGCTGGGTGCCCCAGCGCAAGGTTCGGGCGGGCTGGGTGCCGGCGGCGGGCACGGTGACGGCGACGCGGGCGGCGGCGGCGCGGATGGCGTTGGTCAGCAGCTCCACGGTGGCCCACTGGGGCGGGGCGGAGTCGGGTCCGTCGGGGCCGTCGAAGCGGATGACGGCGTGGAAGTGGACCGCGCCCCGGCGCTGGTACTCGGCGACCTTGCCGAAGGCCACCCGGAGCACCTGGTGGCAGGCTTTCTGGGTCCGTCCGGTCTGGCGGGCGACTTCCCGGCGCAGGTAGATGGTGAAGTACCGCCACAGCTCGGAGGCGTGGTTGTTCCACAGCACCGCGCCCGCGTAGTCGTAGGTGTCGGGGTCGAGCGGGGTGCCCAGCTCGGGCGCGTTCTCGCGGTGGCGGGCACCGCAGCGGCACCGGCCGCGGGCGGGACGGTTGTGCACCGGGCCGAAGGACGGTGCGGTGAGGGTGGCGAAGACGCGGGGGTGGTCGCGGACGGCCTCGGCCACGCCCTTGGAGCGGTCGCCGGTCAGTCCGGCGCGGATGAGGTGAAAGGTGTCTCCGGCGTAGGTCCAGGCGCAGGACGGGCAGCGCGAGGCGCGGCGGTTGCCGCAGGCCACCCGCAGGCGTCCGCCGGGCTCACCGTCGGTGGAGTAGGCGTGCAGGACGGTGCCGGTGGTGCGGTCGAGGGTCTTGGTGGAGCCGGTCAGGTGGATGGGGTCGGCGCAGCCGCCGGTGCGGCGCACCTGCTCTTGCCAGCGGTCAAAGCCGGGGGACCCGGCCACCCGCAGGAAGTCCTGCCAGGTGATCGGGTCCACTCCCGCCAGCGTGGCGGCGTCGGTCATGGGCGCGGTCACCGCCCGGCGCGGATCAGGACGGTGGCGCGGGGGGCGTGGCCGGTGCCTCGGCAGGCCGGGCAGACCACGCGGACGGTCACGCGGGTGCCGTCGCGGTGGCGGGTGCCGGTGGTGATGGCCACGGCCGGGAAGCCGTCGCAGTCGCGGCAGATCGGCCGGTGCGGAGCGTGCTGGGGCATGATGAGGTCCTCTCTTTCGGATCTGCGGATCTGGAAGGGAAAGGAGGCGTCCGGGGCGGCGGAAACTTGGCGGTTGAGGCCGCCCCGGAGGCCGTTCAGCGGCGGTGCTGGTTGTTGAGCAGGGAGCGCAGGACGACCGCGCACACCGCCACGGAAGTGGCGGTGACGGCGACGGCCAGGAGCAGCGAGACCAGCACCGTGCCGACGACCAGGACGGCGGCGGTGCCACCGGCGGCGACGGCGACCAGGGCGCCGGGGGTGAGCTGGAGGACCGGCCGGGACGGCACCGGAACCGGGGCGGGCGCGGTGGCCGGAGTCGGGTCCGGGTCGGCGGGGACCAGCGACACAGCCGGGGACGGGGCCGCGGGCGTGGCCGTGTAGGTGTCGGGCGGCGGGTAGGTGGGGCGGAACATCGACATCGCAGGTTCTCCTCTCGGGTCAGGCGGTGCAGCGGTGGGTGCGGGCGGCCAGCTCGGCGGCCGAGCGGCTGTGGTAGTCGGCGGAGAAGCCGCAGCGCGGGGCGGTGCAGGCGGCGGTGTGCTTGTCGCGGCCCCGGCCGTCGTAGTAGGTGCCGACCTGGACCGGGCCGACGCGGAGCACGTCGCGGAAGCGGTTCGGGCGCGGCATGATCACTCCTTCCGGTGGGCGGTGGGGTCGGGGTAGCGGGCCAGGATGTAGGCCACCTCGTCGGGGTCGGTGGTGCGGTCGGCGGCTTCCTCGGCGAGCCACCGGGCCAGCTCGGGGCGGCCGGTGTCGGCCATCTCGCGGGCGGCGTCGAGGAAGTCGGAGCGGTCGGGTTCACGTCCGGCCATGGCGGATCAGTCCTCCTGTCAGGCGAGCTGGGTGGCGATGGCGTCGGCCATCGGGGCGGGCACCCCGAGGCGGGCGCGCAGGGTGTCGGGGTCGATGGGTGTGCCGGTGCGGGCGCGGTGGGCGTCGGCGACCTTGCGGGCGTGCTCGACCAGCGCGGCCGGAACCGGCGGAGCAGCCGGAGCCGGGTCGGCAACCGGGGCCGGTTCGGGCGCGGCCGGGGCGGGGTCGAGTTCGAGGACCGGGTCCGGCTCGACGGCCGGGGCGGCCGGTTCCGGTGCGCGTTCGACGACCGGGGCAGCCGAGGGCTCCGATGCAGTGGCCGGCGCATCCGGCTCCTGCTCCGGGGCCGGGTCGGTGTCGGGGGTGGTGTGGGCCAGCAGGGTGCCGCCGAAGAAGGCCAGCGCGGGCCATCCGGCCACCAGGATCCGCAGCCAGGCGGGCACGTCACCGAGGTCGAGGAGCCCGGCGGTGGCGACGTTCGCACCCAGCGAGGCCGCCAGGGCGATGACGAACCAGCACCAGGCCGAGCCCGCCGGACGGTCGGCGGCTTGCAGGGTGCGGATGCGGTGCCAGGCGGCGACCAGCAGCAGATCCACCGAGATGGGGTAGGCCCAGGCTTTCCAGCCGTCCTGCCCGGCCGCCGCCGCCAGGTCGTGCAGGTGGGCAAACGACAGGGCACCGGCGATGACGGCCTGGATCAGCACGGCGTCGAGGCGGAGTTTGGTGCGCACGGGGAACACCTCCTTTCAGACATGGCAGGGGTAGGGACACGGCGCGAAGACGGCCGCGCCCACCGGTGGGGAGAGGGGGTTAGTCGGTGACCGGGGCCGGTTTGACCAGCGACGGCCGCTCATCCGCATCCGGCACGGCCGGGGCGGCGGGCCGCCAGGCAGCGAGGGCCGGAAGGTCGGGGGTGAGGTGGACGAAGGTGCGGCAGACGGCCGCCGCCGCGTCCGGGGCGATCTCCACGGTGCGGATGCGGGACCAGGCGCCGGAGGCGTCCCCGGCCACGGCCAGGCCGGGCCGGTCCGGGGCGATGGTGGTGGCCACCGGAATGGCCTCGGGGGCGATGTCGTTCAGCCCCATCTCGGCGGTCTGCTTGTCGTTGACCCGGTGCACCACCCGCCCGGTGAGCTGCGCGCGCAGCAGGGTGGCGCCCTTGCCCAGGTCCGAGCCGAAGCGCTGGCCGCAGATCTCCAGATAGATGCCGACCGCGCGGGCCATCTGCGCCAGCCGCACCAGGGACGTGACCATCTCATCCCGCCGCGCTTCGTCCTTCTTGGCCGCGACCAGGAACAGCTCGGCCACCTCATCCACCAGCACCACCACCGGCACCGGCCGCAATTCGGCGGGCAGGTCCCACAGGTCCGAGGCCCCGTGCTCGCTGAGCAGGCCGAAGCGCTCCTCCATCACCCCGACCAGGGCGGCCAGCAGGCCGGAGGCCTCATCCGGGGTGGTGGCCAGGGCCGAGAGCCGCGGGGAGAAGCGGCGCTGCTCCACCCCGCGCTTGCAGTCGATGCCGACCAGCGCCACCGGCCGCCCGGCCAGTGCGGTGATCAGGTTGCGCAGATACATCGACTTGCCCGACTGATTCGCGCCCAGCGTCAGCGCGTGCGGAATGGCCCGGTAATCGCGCACGAACGCGGTGCCGTCCTCGCGCAGCGCCACCGGCACCACCAGCGCACCGGTGGGCAGGCCCCGGCGCGGCATCCGCACCCGCTTGAGGACGTCGTAGCCGGTCATCCGCAGCTCCACCACACCGGGCTTGACCTCGGCCACGTGGACGGCGTGCACGCCCCAGGCGTGGCGCAGCCGCACCGAGGCCGCCGCCACATCGGCCGGTTCCAGCCCGGCCGGAAGCCGCAGCCGCACCCGCAGCCCCGTCGCGCTGGGCCGCACCCGCACGATCCGGGGAGCCACCGGGCGGACCTCCCGGCGGGTCACCGTCCGGGTCAGGAAGGCCCGCGCCCGCGACGGGGTGACGGTCAGCCCGCACACCTCCATCGTGGCCGCATAGCTCAGGTGCAGCCGCACCCAGGCGACCGGCAGCCCGGCCAGCAGCCAAAACAGGGCCGGGAACCGGCGGCGAGCGAGCAGCCCGCCACCGGCCACCACGGCGACCACCAGCACCACAGCGGTCAGGTTCGACATGCCGCTCAGCCCTGCACCGTCGCCGGGACCATCGGGGTGATGGCCACCGCGCGGAAGGAGATGCCCTGCCGCTTCTCGCCGTTGAAGACGTTCTCCCACTCCCGCGCCCGCAGCCCGGTCAC
>NZ_PGSG01000098.1 GCF_002843305.1 Streptomyces barkulensis | reverse complement strand
TTCGGCGGCTTCGCGCCGTTCTTCCCCATCGGCATCGACGCCGGGATCGTGGTGCTGCTCGCCCTGGACCTGCTGCTGACCTGGATCCGCATCCCCTTCCCGATGCTGCGGCAGACCGCCTGGCTGCTGACGGCCGCCACCATCGCCTTCAACGGCGCCGCCGCCTGGCCCGACCCGCTGGGGGTCGGGATGCACGCGGTGATCCCGGTGCTGTTCGTCGTCGCGGTCGAGGCCGCGCGGCACGCGGTCGGCCGGATCGCCGACATCACCGCCGACAAGCACATGGAGGGCGTGCGGATCTCGCGCTGGCTGCTGGCCTTCCCCTCCACCTTCCGGCTGTGGCGCCGGATGAAGTTGTGGGAGCTGCGCTCCTACGACCAGGTGATCCGCATGGAGCAGGACCGCCTCATCTACGAGGCGCGGCTGCGGGCGCGCTACGGGCGCGGCTGGAAGCGGCGGGCGCCGGTGAAGGCGCTGATGCCGCTGCGGCTGGCCCGGTACGGGGTGCCGCTGGCGGAGACCGGCCCGGCCGGGCTGGCCGCCGCGGGCATCGAACCCGTGGTCTTCATGGGGAACAAGCAAGCCTCCACAGAGAACCAACATGCCTCGGCACCGCCCAGACAGGTACGCATAGCAAGCCAGCCCCAGGCGCCGGCCACGCCGCCCGTACATGAAGGCACCCCGGCTGCTCAAGCCACCCGCCCCCACAGCTTTGACAACCACGAACAACGCGGCGAACCACCGAAGCCCCTCACGCCCCGACCCGACACCACGCCAAACAACCGCGGCGTCCAGGACGGCGATCACCAGCCCCATTCCGGCGAGCAGGCCACCGCTCCCAACAAAACACAAAACTTCCCCCACAGCCCCGCACCGAAAGCGCAAACTCACAGGTGCAGCGCCCCCGTGCCCGAGCCCTACCATGCGGAGAAAGCGGTAAGCAAACCACGCGAAGAGACAGGAGAAACTTCAAATCGCCACAAGCGAGGGAACATCCCCAAAAAAGAAAGAGATGAGCGATACCGTAAAATACAAGAACTGCTCCGCGCCCAGCCCGACCTCACCGGAGCAGAAGCAGGAAGACGCCTGCAGATCCCCAACCGCACAGCAAGCCGACTGGTGAAACAGGCCAAGAAGCAAGACTCGGCGACAGGAAGGGGCGATAACGCCACCGAACACAGTCGGCCAATGGTCTCAGAACCGTAGAGCACGGCCATTTCTAACACCAGCCGCCGGAATGTCCCCTGGAATGGCCGCAAAACGACGCGGGCTGAACTGGCCGAACGGTTCAAAGTTCAAGAGAACGGCCAGCGGGACCTGCCGTCGTTGGACTACCTGCCAGAGCCCGCCAGTCGGCCCTCGCCAATGCGCCATGCGGCCCTTCCCGGCGCCACGGCCACACGGCAGCCCCGGCCAGCGAGGCCGGCAGCAGGGCAAACGACACATCCCCACTGCAGGCCGGCATCCGGTGCGCTCGGCCAAGACCAAGCAGTTCCGAGGGGCCACCATCCCCCTCTTGCGGCAGCGGCCGCGCACCACCCCAAGAACATCCAAGTCGCGAGCCGCAGAGCCAAAGAACCCGGAACTCCCCGCCAGAAGGGACCACAGGACCAGGGCTGTTATAGGCCAACGCAGGCAGACCCCGCGGGCCGGTACCGAAACAACCAGTGCACAGCTACGGCACTGGCCACCGCTCACCCGGCCCCGAACCGGACCGTGGCCAGTCACCCCCAACTCGCCTCGCGCCCCACCCCCGTAAGCGACCCCTACGATGCCGTCTCCCCGCGAGGACAGGCACCGGCGCATCCCGCGAGTCCGCACCCCCTAGTAGTGCTTCGTTAGGTTCTGTGCTGTCTGCGGCGGCTTTGTTGGGCGGGTAGCGGTCGTCCGCAGGTGGTGCAGATACCGGCCCAGCACCTCAGCAGGCCCTGAAGAACATCGAGGACCCCGTAGAAGGTCAGGCCGGTGTGAGGACTTTGGGGTCGAGCCGCCGCAGGGTAAGGAAGGCCTGGGCGGCGGTGACAAGGGTGACGTGGTGGTGCCAGCCGCGCCAGGTGCGGCCTTCGAAGTGGTCCACTCCGAGGCCGTGCTTGAGTTCGCGGTAGTCGTGCTCGATCCGCCAGCGCATCTTCGCCCACCGCACCAGGTCAGCGACCGGAGTGGTGGCGGGCAGGTTCGATGCCCAGTAGCTCGTCGGTGCGTCCTGACCGTCCGGCCACTCAACCAGGAGGGTCTGGGTGGGCAGGGCTCCGTTCCACCGGCTGCGGCCGCCGCCCGCCTTCTGGGCCGCGGCCAGGGACTGCTTACCCGCCGGCCGCACGGTCAGCACCGCGAACCGTGAGGTCATCGCGCCTTTGCTGCCGTGGCGCCAGGTCACCTCGGTGAACCGGTCCGCGGTGATCTCGGCCGCGAGGGCGGAGACGGTGCGCGGCGGGGTGCGGTAGCGCGGCAGCGTGGGTGGGCCGAGCCCGCCGTAGGCGGGCTGGTGCGGCCGGGCGTCCGCCGGGTGGGCGACTTCTTTCCCGGCCAGCGCCACCACGTAGGACGGCCCCCGTTGCTGGAGACCGAGCCGGAAGGGGGTGCTGACGCCGTAGCCGGCATCGGCGACCACGACCGGCGCCTTCAGTTGCCAGCCGGTGAGCGTGTCGAGCAGGCCGAGGGCGAGACGCCACTTCTCCTGGTGCACGACGTCGTCGGGCACTCCTGCCCCGCGGCAGCGGTCCGGTTCGTCCGTCCACTCGCGCGGCAGGTACAACTAACTCCCAGTCCGGCGGACAGGAGGCGGTGTCGGTGGCGGCATGGACGCTGACCGCGACCTGGCAGTTCGCCCGCTTGCCGACGGCTCCGCAGTACTGACGGGCCACCCCGACCGACGCGGTGCCGCACTCGGGAAACGACACGTCGTCGACCACCCACGCCTCGGGTGTGATCGCCTCGGACAGCCGCTCGGCGATCCGCTGTCTGGCCGGCAGCGGGTCCCATGGCGACTGGTTCACGAACTGCTGCAGGGCCTGCATGTTTCCGTCCGGCAGCCGCTGGGCCATCGGCTGGATCGACTTGCGCCGCCCGTCCAGCATCAGGCCCCGCAGATAACAGGCGCCCCACTGCCGCTGGTCCCGCCGCGGCAGCGAGGCGAACACGTCGGCAACGAACTCCGCTAACTCATCACGGAGCCGTTCCACCTCTCCCAGCTTCATGCACAGGAAGGTGCCCACCGCCAGCCGAGATCACCCGACGTAACGAAGCACTACTAGGCGGTTTCGTTTGGATCATCGGGCGGACCAGAGGAAGGTGCCTGCGATGTGGAGTCCGGCCAGGTAGATGGTGGCGGTCTTCTCGTAGCGGGTGGCGATTCCGCGCCACTGCTTGAGGCGGTTGATGCACCGCTCGACGGTGTTGCGCTGCCGGTAAGCCTCGCGGTCGAAGGCCGGTGGCCTGCCGCCCCGGCTGCCCCGACGTAGTCGGTGACGTTGCTGGTCTGCCGGGACGGGGATCACCGCGCGGATGCCGCGTCTGCGCAGGTGTTCGCGGATCGCGCGGGAGGAGTACGCCGTGTCGGCCAGGACCACCTCCGGCCTGGTGCGGGGCCGTCCACGGCGGCGGGGCACGCGCAGGCGGGCCATGACTTCGGGGAAGGCGGGCGCGTCACCGGCCTGGCCGGCGGTGAGGTGGAACGCCAGCGGCCGTCGGCAGCGAGGTGGATCTTCGTGGTCGGTCCGCCGCGGGACCGGCCGATGGCGTGATCGTCCGGCTCCCCGGCCGGGGCCCCTTTTTGCGGGCCCCGGCCGCGTGCTGGTGGGCCCGCACGATGGTTTCAGTCCACCGAGATGGCCCAGCTCAGGTCCTCGTCCGCGTCGGCCTGGGCCACCAGCGCGGTGAAGACCCGCTCCCAGGTGCCGTCGACGGCCCACATCCGCAGCCGGTTGTAGACACCGCGCCAGTTGCCGTACCTCTCCGGCAGATGCACCCATTGCGTTCCGGTCTGGAACTTGTAGGCGATCGCGTCGATCACCTCGCGGTGGTCCCGCCAGCGGCCACCCCGCTTCGGTGTCCGGTCCGGGAGCAACGGCTCGATCCGCGCCCACTGCGCGTCGGTCAATGGCACACCCGGACCAACGACCGACTGATCCAAACGAAACTGCCTAGGAGCTCTCTTACGGATCACTGACAGAGAGATCGCAGGACCTGCTGATGGCAGCGACAGTGTTGCCTGCGACGATGCGCCTGTGAGCTACGACCTTGCTGTGTGGGACGGCGACCGTCCATTCGACAACCGTGCTGCGAGCTCGACGTATGACGAGCTCTACGAGCGTTACCTGGAGTCGGACGATGTCGCCGTGCCTCCGGCGCCGCGCATCGTGGCGTACGTGGAAGCCCTCGTCGCGCGATACCCGGACGACGTCGACCACAGTGTCGTGTGGGCGTCGCCCCCGGTCATCGACGAGGCATCGGGCCCGATCGTGTACCTGCTCATGTCCTATGGCAAAGCCGAGGAAGTATCCGAGTTCGCCGCTGCACTGGCCCGCGAGCACGGCCTCGTCTGCTTCGATCCACAGGGAGAGTGCCTTCGGTCGTGAGCTGCATGTTCTTCAGCGGGCGGACCAGAGGAAGATGCCCGCGATGAGGAGACCGGCACGGTAGACGGTGGAGGTCTTCTCGTAGCGGGTGGCCAGGCCGCGCCATTGCTTGAGGCGGTTGATGCAGCGTTCGACGGTGTTGCGCTGCTTGTAGGCATCGCGGTCGAATCCGGGCGGGCGCCCGCCGCCGCGGCCCTTGCGTTTGCGGTTGGCGATCTGGTCGGCAGGCTGCGGGATCACAGCCCGTACTCCGCGTCGTCGCAAATGGTCCCGGATGGCTCGCGACGAGTATGCCTTGTCCGCCAGCACCGCGAAGGGCCTGGTCTTGGGCCTACCAACTCGACGCGGGACCCGGATGGCAGCCATCACGTGCTCGAATGCCGGCGCGTCTCCGGCCTGGCCGGGCGTGAGCACGAAGCACAACGGACGACAGCGACTGTCAGCGGCGAGATGGACCTTCGTGGTCAACCCGCCACGCGAGCGTCCGATCGCGTTGTCGGCGGGCTCAGCGGCCGGAGCCCCTTTTTGCGGGCCCCGGCGCCGTTCTGGTGGACGCGCACGATCGTGGAGTCGACCGCGACGACCCAGTCCAGGTCACCGTCGGCATCCGCTTGAGCGAGCAACGCGGTGAAGACACGTTCCCAGGTGCCATCGATGGCCCAGTTCCTCAGCCTCGTATAGACGCCCTTCCACGAGCCGTACTCGGCGGGGAGGTGCACCCACTGAGACCCGGTCTGGAACTTCCAGGCAATCGCATCGATCACCTGGCGGTGATCACGCCACCGACCGCCCCGTCGCGGCGTCCGATCAGGCAACAACGGTTCTATCCGCGCCCACTGCGCGTCGGTCAACGGCACGACCAGACCAACGATCCGATGATCGGAAAGAAACGCCCTAGGCGACTTGGGCAGGGGTGCGCGCCTGGCGCGGGTCGTGGGATGGCCTCCTGCCGGTCGGCTCGTGCCGATCGCGGAGGGACGTGAGGTGGCCGCGAACGGTCAGGGCGGTCAGGCGCGCGGTGGGCTTGGTGCCCGCTCTCCGGCTGTTCGAAGTTTCCATCCCTCGCGTGCCGTGTTCGTGAGGGCTTGCGGAGCCTCTCCGGGCGCGGCGTGGTCCATATGCGGTCGGACTATTCAAAGTAACGGATCGATTTCGTTCCGTAGTTATTCGTTTCGTGTGATGCACACACCACCGTCCGTGAACGCTATGGGTGACAGAGGGCACACCAGTGCCCTCCCGGGGACGAGGGGGGCGGTCCCGGGCACATCGATCGGAAAGGACCTGACGGTCCCGTGACATTCGACAACGCGAGGGATCTGGCGATCGCCGCACTCCTGGTGCGGACGTTCGGCCGCGACGTGCTGGTGCTGCTGCGCCGCGCCGCCGCGGCGGGGGTGAGGGCGGGCGTCACCGAGCTCAGCCGTGAGCGCACCGGGGGGACGCGGTGACAGACGAACAGCACAGCCCAGCCCCGATGGCCTTGATCCCGCTGGACTTCTCCGCATTCCACCGACTGCACCGCGAGGTATACGTGCGCTGGTCGGAACGGTACCTGGGCAACCGGGCGGACGCGGAAGAGGCCGTGGACGAGGCCATAGAGAAACTCCACGACTCCTGGAGCACGGTCCTGGCCACGGACAACCCGGCCGGCTACGCCTGGCAAGTGATGAAGCACCGCACCATCGACTACGCCCGCGCCCGGGGCCGCCGCTCCACTCTGATCAACACCCTGGCCTTCGAGACCACGGCCCTGCGAGACGCCGTCGACCCGATCGGCGAGTTGGAGGACAGCCTCGCCCTGGCCCGCGCGGTGGCCGCCCTCTCCGACCGGCAGCGTGACGTGATCGTGCTGCGCTACTACGAGGGCTACAGCAACCGCGAGATCGCCGGACACCTGGGCATCACCGAAGCCGGCGTGCGCTCGACCGAACGCTATGCCCGGCGCCGCCTGCGCGACGCACTCACCGAAGAAAGGCATGAGCAGCCGTGACCGACGTGCACCGCCTCCTGGCCAAGGCCCGGTTGGAGCCGACCGCCCCGTACACTTCCGCCGACCTCGACGCCGCCGAGGAACGCCTGGCCGCACGGCTCGCCTACCGGCAGTGCCCGCCAGAGCGACGCACCAGCGGCACACCGCTTCCCCGGCCGCAGGGGCGGCAGCGCCGCAACGCGCACGACTTCGCCGCGGACCTGCGTGCCCTGTGCGAGATCGTCATCACCCGGCCGGACGCGATGAACGAACTGCACGACTTCCTCGAGCAGTCCTTCCCCCAACCGAGGGCCGCCGCCGTCCTGGGCAGCATCCTGTATCTGGCCGGCGCCGCAGACAGCGCCCAGTTCTGGTGGCAGTACGCCGCCGGCGCCGGCGACCCCCGGGCCGCCTACTGCCTCTACCTCCACCACCAGGCCCTGGGCGAGGAAGGCCAGGCCCACTGGTGGTACACCCAGGCCGACCTCACCGTCGCACCAATGCGCCAAGTCCTCACCGAGGTGGAACGGACCGTGGCACTGCGAGCACTGCGCACGCTCAAGGAGCACCAGGGCCTGCCCGAGCCGCTCGCCGCGGTCCTGGCCTACGTTCCGGCCGCCGTCGGCTACCTCGACAACGACGTCGACCTACCGCTGCCGGACCCGGACTTCGTCGACCGGATCGAAACGCTCCTGGGCCTCGCCCCCACCCCCGCCGGCCCGCCGCAGCCCTGCTCCCCGAGCGCAAGCCCGCGTCCGTGAACACGGACGCGACCGCTCGCCCCGCAAGGTGACGCCCCCTGCCCGCACGAGCCCTGCACACCGCCCCCTGTCGACGTGCCCTGCCCGGCGGGACCCACCATCACGTGGGTGGGTGCCGACACTCGCGGAGGTAGTGGCGCGTGGGCGTCAGCCGGGGGGCAGGCCTGGCCGAGGCACCCGGAGCGGGGAAGGCGGAGGCAGGCTGCGGCGATCGCGACATCCGGTTCGGCAACGCAGGCGTCGGTGTGGCCCCTTTGCGGCCGGCGACGAGGCCACTGCTCGGTCTGGTGAACGCCGACCGACTACCCGGCCAACCCGAGGCGTCCGCAGCGATGCTCGCCGAAGCATGATCACGGGGCGGAGCGCGCAGGGTCGGCCGACGGAGTTGCGTACAGCTCAGGCGGCCGACGGAGCGCCGGAGCCGGTGACAACTGCCGTGCTTCGGCTCAGACCGAGTGAGCCGGGGCACGGCAGCTGTCGCCTGGGTGGCTTGCTGCCATGCCGGGCAAGCATCCTGCCTTTTGCGGGAGGTCCGCCTGGCATGGGCTGGTCAGCTGTTCTCTCGTGGGGCCACGCCGGTGCAGGCCACCACCGTGGTGGCCGCGGCATCGAGGAAGAGCAGGAACGTCCACGGGGTGTCCGGCGCGTCGATGCGGCCGATGCGCAGGAGTTCTTCCCCGGCCTGTTCGAGGAGGTCGACGGTGGCGGCGAGGGCCAGCGTCGGCTGGCCGCGCTTGCGGGTGCGACGGAGCCGGGACCGGTAGATGTGGGCGAGCTGATGGGCGGGGACCGGCCGTCCCAGACGGTGAAGGCACCGCCGGCGTGCAGGGCGTCGCGGGCCGGTCCGCATGCTGTCGTCTGCTCGCCGAGCAGCGCAGCGAGGCCGTCGCGGGTCATGCGCCGGCCGGGCCGGTGTCGGGGGCCGGGCGGGTCCAGAGCGTCAGGTCGCTGCTGGTGGCGACGGCCAGGGTGCGTCCGGACGGCGAGAATCCGGCGGCCCGCAGCTCGGAGTAGTGGGAGTCGAAGATGTGCCACCAGCGTTCGCCGTGCGGCCCGTCGTGAGGCATCCCTCCGCCTGTGGAGAGCAGCACGCGGTGGTGGGGCCAGGCGGGGCTGACAACCTCCAGGCTCCAGCCGTCGAGGGTGGTGGTGTGCAGGCCGCCGCCGAAGAGCCCGGCGATACGCACCCGGGTCCCGGCGATCGGGCCGAGGCCGGGGCAGGACAGATCCGCCACCGCGTCGGGGGTACTGCCGTCGGGGTCGGGGTCGCGGTCCCGGGCGATCTTCTCCCCGGTAGCGGCGTCGAAGAGCCCGTGCCCGTCGATGGAGACCACCATGACCAGATCGCCCCCGGTACCAGGAGCGGTAGCGAAGCCGATGCCGAGCAGGCCACCGATCGGATTCCGCCGGTCCAGGACCGGGCGCCAGGGGAGGGGCGGGGGTATCTCGGGGACGGACAGGAAGCGTTCACGCAACCGCTGCTGGTAGTCCGAGATCACGATGCTCCCCCTTGTTCCGGCGGGCCGTCGGCCGGTTCATGGAAACCGCGGAACGCCCGCGGGCGGTAACCGCAATGCCTCGAGCGACTTCCACACCCGCGCGCATCCGGCCCTGAAGCCGAACGGCCACCCATGCTGCGATCGGTCGGCTTGCATGCTCTTGGCCCAGGGGCACTTCGCCCATGCCACACGACTGCCCGTGGACAGCTTGTCTTGCCGCGTCCTCTGGGTCAGGCGACGCGGAGCTTCTTGCGGCGTTCGCGGGCGAGTTGGTCGCGGTAGTCGGCTACGGCCTGGTACCCAACCACGTCGCCGACATCGTCCCGCTCAGACGTCTCCAGCAAGCATCGGCTGACCGTCACCGATCACCGGGCCCGCAGCAGTCACATCACCGACCGCAGCCAGTCCAACTCGCTGCCGATCGCATCCCGCAGCACGTCATGCTGCGGACCAAGCCTGAACTGCTCCTCGCTCCACCGTTTCCGCGGATAGAGCCACACCGGCTTGCCCACCACATCGGTCGGCTCCCACTCGAACCGCGGCCAGACATGCGCGTGCAAGAACGGATCCGTGTTCCCCAGGATCTCCAGGTTGACCCGGCGGAAAGCCGGGTCCAGCCGCCGACAGGCACGCTCGACCGCTTCACCGAGCTGATCCATGTCGGACAGGAACGACAGCCGCTTCGCCCTCGGCAGGTCAGACAGCCGCTGCACATCCGGTTCGTCCACGAGCAGAACCGAGTAGCCCGGCAGGAACTGAACATCTCCGATCACCGCGAACCCCGATGCCAACCGTCGCAGCACGGTCGGGTTCTCGCCTCTCAGCGCGGCCCCGATCCGATCCATCCGCCAGTCACCCGTCATGCCCAGAACCTACATCCCGGTGATCAAGGACCGCTCTTCGATCCCACCCTCCTCGCACAGTTCAAAGGTCAGGCAAGTAAGGCGAGGAGCAGCCCCGGCCGTTTCCCAAAGATCCTCATCCTCATCAGGCGCCGCACCTGTCGCTGTCCGAACGGCTCAAGGAGCCGGTCATGCACAAAGAGGCGTCCCGCTCCCGCAAGGACTACAAGAACTCGCACCTGACAAGGTCGCCCGTACCGAACACGCCACAACAGCCCAGCTCAGCTCACCGACCGAATCGAGCGACGCTGATAGGGCGGCTGAAACCACCGGTCCCTGCAGCGAGGCACCATGAATACCAGGACGACTACTGCTCCGACGACGTTGCCCTCTGGTCCCCGGTACTCAGCCACCTCAACCTTGGATACAGGACCATGCACGCGAGTGCAGGGCCGACCGCTGCCCCGTACCCCAGATCGACCCACGCCAGCACGGCCAGCTCAACAAAACCACCTACAACCTCTGCGAGCGCATCCGCAGAGCACGTGACAACGGTTGGCTCGGCGAAGTCGAAGGACTCCAGGTCAGCCTCGACGCCGTCACCGCCAAGCTCAACAGCCTCAGCCAGGCTCGGGCCGACGGTTGGCCACAACTGGTCGATTTCGGCATGCCCCTTCCACCGACCCACCGGCACGTCAATCCGGCTCGACCACATGACGAGCGAAGTGATTTCAGCAGGCGAATAGGCGGTCGACCACGCTCCCGTGCAGGAGCGAACCAGGGTGGGGCCGGGCAGCTGCGTGAAGGACGGCCACCGATCGGCGGCCCATATCGGGCACCGGCTTCACTCCGGCGGATAGACGGTGGTGCCGTGCTGGAGGGCACCCGCTGGCGGTGGTCGTGAGGCAGAGGGAGGAAGATTTGCCGCGGCGGGGAGGAGGTGACACCCCGCCTGGGGAGCGGACCTGCCACACCTCTGGCACCTTTGACGCGCCGCCTGCTGGAGGGTGCTTTTCCCGGGTAGCGGGACGCTTTCCAAGATTCTCTCCAGGACCCTGGGAAGTTCGCTGGGCGCACACCGACGGAGGCCGCATGGGCGCGGTCGGTAGTGCTCGACTGGCCTGATGGGAATGACAGTGAAGGGAATCACGGCCAAGGGGCACAGCTACTACCAGCGCAACATCGCCGCCGGCGATGGCGCTCGGGGCAGCGAGCCGACCACGTCCTCGAGCGTGCCGGGGGTGCCGCCGGGGGAGTGGCACGGGCAGGCGGCCCGCGTCCTGGGGCTTGCCGGAGAGGTCAGCGAGCCGCAGATGAACGCTCTGTTCGGTAAAGGCCTGCATCCGGACGCGGAAGCGATCGTGGACCGGGAGCTGGCCCGAGGCGCTTCGCTCAAACAGGCCATGAAGGCGGCCAAGCTCGGTCCCGCACTGCCGCAGTTGTCGGAGCTCTCGCCGCTGGACCGTGCGGTCGAGGAGGTGCTCGAGTACGCGGCCGGGCAGCTGTGCCGACCGCTGACGAAGGCCGAGACCAAGGACCTGCGGATGCGTACCGCTGCCCACGCGTTCATGGCCGAACACCACCGGGATCCAGCCGATGGTGCCGAACTGAAACGCTTCCTCGCCACGCGCACCGGACCGCAGCGGCAGGCCCGCACCGGCTTCGACCTGACATTCTCCTGCGAGGAGCTGTCGATCTTGTTCGCTTTGGGGAGCCCCGAGGTACGGCAGGTCGCCTTGGAGGTCCTGAAACAGGCGAGAGCGGAGACGGTGGCCTGGCTGGAGAACAGCGCGCTCGCGGTGCGCACCGGCCCCGGCGGCGTGACCCAGCAGCGAGCCGAACCGGGCCTGCTGGCCACGGTGTACCTGCACTACGAATCCCGCGCCGGTGACCCGATGCTGCACGAACACGTGGTCATCAGCCCCCGCGTACAGGGCCCGGACGGACGATGGCGCAACCTGGACTCGAGGCTGCTGTACAGGGAAGTGGTCGCCGCCAGCGAACTGTTCAACCAGCGAGCCCTGGAACTGCTCTGTGCCCGCCTGGGCCTGGCCACCGAGACGGTCGAGGCTACCCCCGAGAAGAAGCCGGTGATGCAAATCGCCGGCATCGACCCCCGGATCCGCGCACTCTTCGCGCAGCGGGCCACCGCGGTACGCACCATGGCCGACCGGCTGCTGACCGACCACCGGCACCGCCATGGCCGGGAGCCGAACACCTCGATGCGGATACGCCTGCAGGGCCAGGCCACCTTGATGACCCGCCCGGCCAAACGCACCGCCCGTTCCCTCGACGAACTGCTGGCCTCCTGGCGCAGCCGGGCGATCACCTCAACCGACCGCGCCACAGTCGACCACCTCCTTGCCACTGCGCAGGCCGCAGCTTCCCGCCGAGCTCCTGCCGCAGACATCGACCCGTCCGCGGCGGCCGAAGAAGTTCTCGCCGCAGTATCCGAGCGCCGCACCACCTTCCACCGCCGCCACATCCTGGCCGAAGCACGCCGCCACCTGATGCGCACCCTCGGCGGCACCACAGCCTCACCGCAGATGGCAGACGCCATCACCGACCAAGCCCTGGCCCACGCCGACTGCCTGGACATCACCCCGCCCCAGCTCAACCCTCCATACCCGGAGCCAGTCCCCTCAGGCAGCACCGGCACCCACCGGCCGATCGGCTCGACCACCTACACCACCAGGTCCCTGCTGGCGGCGGAGAACCGGCTGCTGGCTGCCACCCGCACCCGCGTCATCCCGCCCGTCGCGCACAGCACCTTCCACCGCGTCGCCGCCCTGCACCGCGGCCCGCTGGACACCAGGCAACGCGCCCTGGCCCGATCCTTCGCCCTGTCCGACCAGCTCCTGCTGGCCGGGCTCGGCCCCGCAGGCGCAGGGAAGACCACAGCGATGAAACTGGTGGCCGCCGCAGCAGACGCAGCCGGCAGCACCCTGATCCCGCTCGCACCCTCCGCCCGCGCCGCCCAAGCCCTCGGCCAGGACCTGGGGCAGCGAGCCCACACCCTGCACGCCTGGCTCCACCAGCGCCAGCAGGCCACCAACGGCCGCCAGACAGCAAAGAACGGCTTCCGGCTACGCCGAGGCGACATCGTTCTCATCGACGAAGCGGGCATGGCCGGCACCCGCCTGCTGGACGCGGTCCTCGCCGACGCCGCCGCGGCCGGGGCGGTGGTGCGGCTGCTGGGCGATGTCCACCAGCTCGCCGCGGTGGAGGCCGGGGGAGCGCTGCGGCTGATCGCCCGCGCCGGCGGGGCCGTCGAACTCGACCGCCTGCACCGCTTCCGCACCCCCGGCGAGGCCGACGCCTCCCTCCTGCTGCGCGACAGCGACACCCCCCAGGAGGCGTTCACCTGGTACCGCAACAAGGGCCGCGTCACCGCCGGATCCCACCGCGCGATGCGCGACGCGGTATTCACCGGCTGGCAGCGCGACACCGCCCGCGGGCGGACCGCGCTGATGACGGCCGCCGACCACACCGCCGTGGCCGACCTCAACACCCGCGCCCAGGCCCACCGCATCGCCACCGGCGCCGTCGACCCCCGCCAGGCGACCGCCCTGCGCGCCGGAGCACGCGCCCACGTGGGCGACGTGATCGTCACCCGCCTGAACCGGCGGCGGATGACCGTGCGCGGCGGGAAGGACTTCGTCAAAAACGGCGACACCTGGACGGTCGAGAAGATCCTGCCCGGCGGCGACGCGGTCATACGCCACACCACCCACCGCGGCCGCATCCGCCTGCCAGCCGACTACCTCGCCGACCACGGCGAACTCGGCTACGCCTCCACCGCCCACCGCGCCCAGGGCATGACCGTGGACACCTCCCACGCCCTGGCCACACCCGCCTCCACCCGCGAGGGCGTCTACGTCCAGCTCACCCGCGGCGCGCGCACCAACCGCCTCTACGTCGCCCTCGACGACGGCGACCGCCTCGACGACGTCCTGACCACCATCGCCGCGCGCCGCCGCACCCACCTGTCGGCCACCGAAACCATCGCCGCCCTGCAGCAGGCGGTCGCCGCACCGGGACAGCTGGCCGCCGAGTTCGCCGACGCGTCCGAGCGCGCCACCACCGCCCGCCTCACCGGCGTCCTCGAGCACACCCTCGGAGCCGACCGCGCCGCGGCGTTCCTGGCCGCCGACGCCTATCCCGCCCTGACCCGCGCCCTGGCCGACGCCGAACGCGCCGGATTCGACCTGCCCCGCCTGATCGACCGCGCCACCGCCAGCCCCCTCAACCTGGACGGCGCCGACGACCCCGCCGCACTCTTGGCCTGGCGGCTGCGCCACCTACTGGCCGACGCCAAGCGCGCCCAGACCAGCGCCCGGCACGACCCCCTGGCCCGCCTGTCACTGAAGCGACTCGAAACAATGGCCCACCTGGCGTCCACACACCGGGCCGCCGCCCAAGAAGCACTCCACGCCGCGGACGCGGCCACCACTCACCTGCCCACCCCGGTCACCACCCCCGACGGCCGCACCCACCCAGCCTGGCCCGACCGGCCCCTCGGCCCGCTCACCACCACCGAACTCGCCGCACAGACAGCCACAGCCCGCGCCGCCCTCCGCCACGCCCAGAGCATCGGCGCACCCCTATCCCAGACGGCCCGCCATACCCTCACCGACCTTCACCACGAGACCACACTGCGCCGCGCCCTGCCCTGGCGAGAACGGGCCCGCGAGGACTACCAACGCGACCAAGCCGCCAACAACACACCAGCGGACACACAACCCCTGTCGGCAACGCGCCGCACCATCAACGACCGCCGTGCCGCCACCGCCGACCGCCTGAACAACGCCAAAGCCGCCCTCGCCCACGCCGATGCCACCACCGCCCGGGTCAATGCCGAACTACGGCTACGCGACACGCTGCCCGACCACCCCCCGCACCGCCCCAACCACCACGGCGACATCCCCGACTGGGTCGCCGATCGCCACGCCCTGGTCCACCCCGCAACCCCCGACCATTGGCGCACCCACCTGGCCGAACGCCACCGCATCCTGACCCGCTCCCTCAAAGACCGCGGCCACACCCTGGCCGGCCACCCGCCCGCCTGGGCCCGACCCCTGGGTCCCGTACCGCCGGCCACTGCCCCCCGTCGCCGCGCCGCCTGGGCCCACACCTGCGCCCTGGTCGAGCTGTGGCGCACCCGCCGCGCCATCACCGCAGTGCCCGGGATCGGCCCCCGCCCCGACGATCCGGACGGCGCAGCAGCCTGGGAAGACCTGGCCGCCCGCATCCGGGTCCTGCGCGGCCGCAGCCGCCCCGCCCGGCACACCCCACCACCGGATGCGACAGCCGCCGGCATCCTGGCTGCCGCCGACGCACACCTGAACGACCTGCCCCTCAGCGGGGCGCTGCCCGACCACCCTGCCCCACGTGACCCGTACGGAATCGCCCCCACCAGCCACGCTGCCCACAATGCCCGCCTGGCCCGGAGCGCACTGACCGCAGTCCTTACCGGCAAAGCCATGCCCGAACCATGGATAGAAGAAATCACCGCCCCCGCCAAGGACGACGAAACCGAACACCGCACCTACACGCAACTGATCACCGCCATCAACGACTACCGGCGCCGTCACCAGCTCACCACCCCCGACATCCTCGGCCCGCGCCCCGCAGGCCTCGCCGGCGAGGAATGGGACCACCTGACCGACGCAATCGACCTGTACACCCGGGCCCGCATCGAGCGCCGGCTGGAACAGATACGGATTCGCACCGCCCTCACCCGCACCGAGCCCCCACCCTCCACCACGCCACCGCGCAAGCACTTCCAGCCCGACCCGCGCCAACCAGGCCACCAGCTCCCTGGGCACCGGAGGCAAGGGCTGCAGTGACCCCACACCCACCGCCCGCCTCCTCGCAGGGCCCAGCCGAGCACCCTCCGGCCGCGCTCAGCCCTCTTCAAAGAAGCAGGGGCGGCAAACGTAAGACAGCGCGGCGCAGATAACCCGCGGCACAGGCAACCGCGGCACATCCCCTGCGGTCGGCTCACACGCGAGTGCGGCGATATCTCGCCAACACCTGCCGGAATACCGAGGCGAGCATCAAGGTCACGCACCCAGTGAGACGTGACCAGGACATCGCCCTCAGCGTCACCAGGGGAGAAGGCTCAGGGCCAGGCTGATGTGGCTTGTACACCGGAGCCGGGCTGACGGCCAGTTCTGGGCACGCCGAACGGCCGGGGTAGCAACTCCGCCCACCAGCACAGCCTGCCCCACCTTGAAGTCATGCCCCGGATGGCTCCTCGGCGGCGGGACGGTCAATGGTCCGCGGGGTCGCCGGTCTGGCCAACCGGCGATCCCCGGCCGTGTTCCGCGTCCCGCCTTCAGCGGAACGGGTCCTCGGTCCCTCGGCCCGGCTCGGTCGAGGTGTCGAGGGGTTCGGGCAAGCAGAGTCTTCCGTGTCGCGCTGGTCGGTCGGGGAGCGCCCTCCTCGGTGTCGGTGGTGCCCGGTACGGTGCGTCCGACGAGCACCACACTTGGAGGGGACATGCCGTCTCAGGAGACAGTTCTTGCCGCGCTCAGGGCGGTGATGCCGTCGCATGACGGCGCCGACGAGCAGGTGGACTGGGACGCGATGCGGCGAACGTGGGGGGTGGACTTCCCGTCCGACTACGTCGCCTTCATGAGCACGTACGGAGCCGGAGGCATCGACGACGTGCTGAGCATCCTCGTGCCCGAAGCGAGCGCACAACCACCAGAGGGCCCGGGATTCGGGAGCATGGCGGGCGAGACGGCCAACATGCGGCACATGTGGGAATCCGACGGCGGGCCGGAAGGGATCGATGCCGGCCCCGCCTCCGTCCTCGCCTGGGGCGTCAGCTGCGGAGCCGACATGCTCGGCTGGCTCACTGTCGACCCTGAACCCGACAAGTGGCCCGTCGTCGTGTGGGAGCGGCACGGCTGGCCCCACTGGAAGGTCTACGACTGCGGAATGACGGAGTTCCTCCGGCGTCTGTTCGCCAAGGGCTTCGAGGAGTGCCCGCTCAGCGACGCCTCCCTCTGGGGAGAGCCCTCTCCGCACTTCCTCCACTGGCGCGAGGAACAACGACGGTGGGAGTCCGGCATCGACCCCTACACAGGCGACCCCGACCCGTACTTCGGCATGGAGTCCAGCTGACCGTCCCCTCCGGGCGGCGACGGTCGTGCCGAAGGGCTGTGGTCCACGTAGAACTCCTAACGGAATGCCGCACCTGACCTGCTGCGCCGTTGCCGGGGCCCTGCGGGAGCATGAGTCCGTGAACTCGGACCAGTCGCTGCCTCGTGAACTCAAGGCCATAGCCACGGCCTCGCTACTGGAGTTGGAGGAGCGCGCTCTCGATCTCGGTCTCAGTCAACGTCTGGACCCCTCGTGGGTGGCGGTGAACGCTGCTCCCGCAGGAGTCCATTACCTGTGGCCGGTCCTGTGGCACGACCTGTCCCACCGCCCAGATGTTCCCGCTCACCTGCGGTGCGAGCTACTGATTGCCCTGTATACCGGAGAACGCGTCAGGAGCCTGCTGGACGTGCTCCCCGGTGACTTCGCCTCACTGCCGAGGGTGACCTCGCGCGACGAGGGAATGGAGGTCGGGCGGCTCCTGGACAGCGCGCCCAGCGTCAGGGAGTGGTTGCTACGTGAGGGCGAGACCCTCTTCTGACCCACGCCGTCAGGCATCGCGAGCAGGTCAATGCACACCCCAGGACGAGAAAGGCTTCGCAGACGTCGTCGCGGGCCTCCCAGCAGATCCGCAGCCGGCGGAAGTGGTGCAGCAGTACGAACGCGCGCTCAACCCTTCACCTCCGAGGGCCCAGGCCGGAGCCGTGTCGAGTGCCACGACGGGCAATCACGGTTTGATGCCCAGCTCGCGCACAGGCACCGATGCTTGTCATGGTCGTAGCCGCAGTCGGCGAGCACCGTATCCAGTCGCCGAAGGGGTCTTCCACGCTCGCCGCGCACTGGCGGCACCGCCTCCTGCAGCGGGACGAGCTGGGCGACGTCGCTGCGGTTACCGCCGGTGAGCGCGCAGACGAGTGGAATCCCGCTGCCGTCGGCGACCAGATGGTGCTTGCTGCCCGCCCCGCCCCGGCCAACAGGGTTTCGTCCCCTCTTGGGCCCTCGCCACAGGGTTCTACTGAGCTTGTCGGCGTGATGTCGCGAGGCTGACAAGTGACGGTTGTAGCGGTATGCCGGAAGTATGAGGTATCCGCAAGGCGGCGGCCTGACCGCCGAACGGCGGGCGTTTCGCGAACGCATCCGCATGGAGGCGGCCGAGATGTTCGCCGAGGGACAGGACACTGCGACAGTGGCGAGGGAGCTGCGGGTCAGCGTGCGCTCGGTGCAGCGCTGGCGCCGTTCCTGGCAGGAAGGCGGCCGGCAGACCCTGCACTCCAAGGGATCGGCCGCCCGTCCCAAGCTGAACGAGGCACTGTTCGCCGTTCTGGAGCAGGAGCTGGCCAAGGGGCCGGTCGCGCACGGCTGGCCGGACCAGACCTGGACCCTGGCCAGGATCAAGACGTTGATCGGGCGCCGGTTCCACCGGACTCTCACACTCTCAGCCATCGCGCGGATGCTCCGGCGTCACGGGTGGAGCCACCAGGTTCCCGCCCGGCGGGCACTGGAGCGCGACGAGGACGCGGTCACCGGCTGGGTGAAGGAGACCTGGCCCCGGGCAAAAGGACCGCGGCGGCGCTCGACGGCTGGATCGTCTTCGAGGACGAAGCCGGCTTCTCGATGACGCCGCCCACCTCCCGCACCTGGGCCAAGCGCGGGCACACGCCCGTGATCCGAGTGAGGGGACGCTCCCAGCGCCGGTTCTCGATCGCCGCCCTGGCCTGCTACAAGCAGGGCGAGCGCTCACGCCTGGTCTTCCGGCCCAAGCGGCACATCGACCACAAGCGCGGCGGCCGGCGCAGCTTCACCTGGACCGACTACCGCGGCCTGTTGACCGCCGCCCACCAGCAACTCGGCGCTCCCTTCGTCCTCGTCTGGACCGACTACCGCGGCCTGTTGACCGCCGCCCACCAGCAACTCGGCGCTCCCTTCGTCCTCGTCTGGGACAACCTCAACGTGCACCGGGACGCCCGGCTGCGGGCCTTCATCGACACCCACGACTGGATCACCGCCTACCAGCTACCGCCTTACGCACCCGACCTGAACCCGGTCGAAGGCATCTGGTCACTGGTCCGACGCGCAGGCCAGAACAACACCGCCTTCGCCGACCCCGACCACTTGATGCACGTCCTGCGTCGCACCCTCCGCGAACTCCAGTACCGCAGTGAAACCATCGACGGATGCCTCGCCGCAACCGGACTCACCCTGACGACACCACGCCGACAAGCTCAGTAACGGTCCTCGCGACACCCGCGATCTGTGGGAGCTGCAAGGACGTGGACGTTGAGCGGGGTGATCTTGCGGGGTTGCGGGAGCGTTTCCTTGCGCGGCTGGATGTCGTGGGGAATGTGACCGTGGTGGCGCGTGAGCTGGGGGTGAACCCGAACACCGCCTTCGGCTGGGCCCGGAAGGCCGGACGGATCTCGATGCGCCTGCCGCGCCGACATCCCGGGCGGGAGGATTACCAGCGGCTTCGGGCCGCAGGCGCCACGGGCCGGGCAGCTGCCCGGCAGGTCGGCGTGAACGAGCGCACCGCCAAGGACTGGGACTGGGGCGTCAAGAAGACCGGCACCACGCGCACCTATGCGGACGGGAGCCGCATCGACTACGCGGCGGGGACCGTCACGATGTGCGGTGTGACCACGGCACCGGTGGGCCTGACGGCCCTGGAGAAGCAGCTTCACCCGCGTTTCCTGACGCTCGCCGAACGCGAACGGATCCGCGATCTGCGTGCGGCGGGGTGGTCGCTGCGGGCGATCGGACGGGCCCTGGGGCGGCCGGCGAGCACGGTCAAGCGAGAGATCGACACCAACTCGGGCACCGAGGGCTACCGGCCCTACGCGGCCCACCGGGCGGCCGCCGTGCGCAGACCCCGGCCCAAGGACCGCAAACTGCTGCGCGCGGGCCAGCTGCGCCGTTTCGTCCGGGACAGACACGGGCCCGCTGGCTCTCCTGGCGGCCCGTTGCTGTTGTGTCCTCTGACAATGAAGTTGGACGGCTTGCTGGCGAAGTTGGACCGGTCAGGCGGCTATCCCGAGCGATGACACGCACCTGGTCACGAGAGTTGGAAGAAGTGCGACCGGCGCCGACTAGGCTCACCTCCGTGTCCGAGCCAGCTTCTGACCCCCGCCTGCAGTCCTTGATCAACCAGCTCCGGCCAGGGGCCGTGAGAACGGTGAAGGTCACCGGGTTCGACGGGGCGGACGTCCTGGTGCAGCTCGTAGATGCCGCAGGGGAGAAGGCCGAGACCGGCCGGATTCCTGGCCATGAGGCGTCGATGCGTCGGGTGGAGCATCCATCCGAGCTGTTCGAGGTCGGCCAGGAGATCGACGCCGAAGAGATCGGCCGTTGGCGCGAAGGTGAGCTTCACCTCTCCGCCAGGGCGTGCGAGATTCCGGCCCTGAGGTCCTTCCTCCTCGCGGTCGAACGAGGGCAGGTCGTGACTGGAACGGTCGCCGAGGTTCACAACTTCGGGGTCTTCGTTCACATCGATGGCGAGCCGAACGGCTTCTGCACCGGCTTCATCCGGGTGCCGGACCTGACGTGGGGCTGGATCAACCACCCCTCCGAGGTGGTCGAAGCCGGCCAGCGGATCACCGCTGAGGTGGTCGTCACCGAGACGCGCTCCGGACAGGTCACGCTCTCATTGAAGGCTCTGCAGGAAAATCCACTCATCCGGTTCGCGGATCAGGTCGGCTGCGTTCTCACCGGGCCGATCATCAAGATCGTTCCATTTGGTGTGTTTGTGCAGCTTGCTCGCGACGTCGTGGGGTTCCTGAACCTCTCGGAGCTGACTGACGAATCGGTCGAGACCCCGGATCGGCTTGTCGATGAAGGCGAGCTGATCACAGTGAAGGTCGCCGCGGTCGACCTTCAGCGCCACCGGGTGCGGCTGGGCCCCGCTGGTCGGGCGGACAGAATCTAGCGAACTGTGCGAAGTAACGCGGCGTCCCCGTACGCAAGAGCCGGTGCCCCCGCCTTGCCCCAGCCCTCTCGGTCCGACATCAATGGCAGGAACGCAGCGGTCGTCCAACTTTCCTGGCAATCGGTCCAGGTTCAGCGTCAGGGGACATGTTGCACTGTGAGGGCGTGTTCCGGCAGGCTGCGCCCGGAATCGAGGTGTCACGCACCCCTGTCACGCTCCGGCCGCCACACGCTCTGAACCGGGGAAACGCCCCTCAACCCCCCGTATCTGCCGTCAACGTGACACCCCCGGGCAGGCACCGATGCACGGGGTTGATCGGCATGGTTTCGGCCACTGCATCTGATTGCACGGCGGGGCCCGGACAGGTGCGGATACGGTCGATCAGTTTGACGGCTGGCGGTGGCTGCCGTTGGGAAGTGTCCGGTCGGCGCGTCGTCGCATCGCGGGTGGAGGTGGTTCGGTGGACAGCACCGAGCAGCAGATCGAGGAGCAGTTCGCGCAGCTTCAGCAGAAGGTCGGCGCTCGCCATGCCGAGGTGCTGAAGCATGCCGACAGTGACCAGTTCGCGGTGGAGTACGCCCGCCTGGTGAACTCCACCAGCAAGCTGGTGGAGTTCGAGAAGACGATCCCCGAGCGTCTGGCCGAACCCGATCGCAGACGCAGTGAGCGCATCGTGACGTGGTCCTGGCGCGGCCAGGCAGCCGTCGGCGCGGTGTTCATCGCGCTCGTCTTCGTCCTCGACCGCTCGACCTGGTGGCTGGCCCTGCTGGTCCCGCACTTCGTGGGAACGGTGGCCGGTTGCTTCCAGAAGGTCGATGTCGAACAGCACCGTGACCGCCGCTTCGGGGCCGTCGGACTGCACGTGGTCGCGCTCCTGGTGGCCCTCATCAGCCTGAGCGTGATCAGCCGGTGGTTCATCATCGCCGCCGCTGTGGGCTGGATGCTTGTCGCCGGGTCCTCGATGGGCAGCACGGACGCGGACCCGAAGGGGGCACGGCGGTGAGCGACGACTACGGCTACCAGGTCCGCCGTCTGGAGACCCGGCCCGGCGGGATGGAGCACGAGCTGCACTCGCTGCGTTCGAAGCTGGGGGAGGTTGAAGACCTCGACTACGAGCTGCGCGACATCCGCAGCGGCATCCGCAACCTCGAGGACGACATCAGCACCGTCCGCAACGATCTCACCGAGCTGGACGACGACGTACGCGGCCACATCCAGGACACCGATCAGTCCCTCAAGCGGCTGACCGGCCGCCTCCAGGCCCTCGAAGCCCACCTGCTCGCCGCGGGCGGCGCCCCACTCGCCGACCTCGACACCATTGACCCAGAGTGGAAGAAGCTGGCCAGGAACGCCAACCACGGCTGGCACGTACGCTCCGGCCTGCTCCCCAGACACCAGCGTGAGGCCCACCGCTTCAAGGTTCGCGAGTACGAAGGCGCGATCGCCGAACGCGATGAGCACCGCGACAAAGTGGTGGAGGCCGCCGGCATCCTGGCCACTCAGCCGCGCACGTCCCGCGATTTCAAGCAGGCCGTCATGGACTTCGGCATGTCCCGCACCCTCGCCGAGAGTCACGATCAGCGGGCCCGGCAACTCGCCGGCCCTGCCCGCGCCGCCCAGGCCGCACTGGCCCAGGACGACACTCTCAGGCAGGCGAAGGCGTCGCTGATCGAGCAGGGCGACAAGGCGGAGCGGAAGCTGAACTGGCTGCTGCGCGGCCGTCTGGCCGACGCCATCCGCAACCGCGCCCTGCTGCCCATGTGGTTCGTGACCGTACTCGGTCCCGTGCCGCCGGCGCACAAGACGCAGGAGTGGATGGACCTCGCCACCCAGGTCCTGGCCTACCGGGTCACCTACGGGATCACGGACCAGGTCGTCGCGCTCGGACCGGCGCCCGACGAGTACGTGCCACGCCGCACCGAGTGGCACAGCGAACTCACCAAGGACCTGCGCCGCTGGTAACCCGCGTGGATGAGCGACACCAGTGACCACCACGGCCTGCAACACAGCTGTGCAACACAGGGCACGTTGCACTCCTGACCTGCCAGAACATCGCCCGGCGTACACAGCAACGGACCCCATGCCAACTCGCACTTCGGCGTCGGTTCTGCCTCGCATTTCGATGTCCACATTCTCGCAAGCGGGGAGAATGAACGGTGACATCGGCTGGGGATGGCTGTGACAGCTCATGAGGTCGCGCAGCGCGCTGGGATGCGAGGTGCAATCCATCCGTGTGCGGGAGTTGCTACGCCGATGACGTTGCCCGCAAGGAAGCCGCGGCCGAAGCAGCCCGTCGCCAGGCTGCCGCACCGTCGGAGCCGGCGGGCGACCGCGGCCAGGAGTCGGGCAGGCTCCGTGGCCTGTTCCGTCGCCGGACCTGACCCCAACGCGCAGCAGACCACCTGCGCGGCCAGCCTCGTTGCACGGTCGGCTCTCGGCTGCCGGAGACCAGCTGTTTGTCACCGGTCGTGCGGGGGGCCTTCGGTGGGGAGGCCAGCGGTGAAGGAAGTGGCTTTCGTTGGCCTTGACTTCACTGTGGGTGTAGTGCGGGGGGCGGTTGTTATATGAGAGGTAAACATGCCGAGTGTGTGTCTTGCGTCACAGTGAACCTTTTCCGTCTTGATCAGCTGGCGAGTTCGAGGGCGACGACGGCACGGACGACGGCGGTGGTCCGGGTGGTGCTGCAGCGGAGCTTCCGCAGGAGCCGCCAGTACTTGAGAGTCGCCATGGCGCGTTCACCCAAGCTGCGGATCTTGGCGTGATCCCGGTTGTGACGCCGGCGCCAGCCGCGAAGATGCTTGCCCCGGATCGGGACACGGATCGCGGGACCGGCGCCCTGATACGCCTTGTCGGCCCAGCACTTGACGTCATCGGCGGCGAGGACAGCTGGAATGCCGTGGGTCCGGGCCGCGGTCAGGTCGTGAGTGCCTCCCGGCAACGCGTCCGAGGCCCAGATCAGGCGCCCGGCTGGATCGGCGAGGACTTGCACGTTCATCCCGTGGTGCTTCTTCTTGCCCGAGTAGAAAGGGCGGTCGGCGGCGATACGGTCGATCGGCAGCACGGTGCCGTCGAGAATCACGTACGCCTTCTTGCGTGCGGTCGCCATGGCCTGCTCCAGCGTGGGCGCGAGAGCAGCCAGGAGGTCGACGGCCTCGCGTATGTAGCGGTAGGCCGTGGCGATCCCGATGCGGAAACCCGCGGCGAGGCGGGCGTAGGTGTCACCGCAGCGCAGGTGGGCCAGGACGAGCAGGGCCTGCCGGCTGCAGGTGAGGCGACGCCATCGGGAGCCGATGCGGCGTCGGTGAACTGCGAGAAGGCCGGAGAGGTGCTGCAGGGCGCGGCTGGACAGATCGATGGCGGACGGGTAGACAAGCACGAGAGCTCCTGGCGGACTGGTGATCTTGGTCGTGAACCCGTCTACCAGGAGCTTTCTTCATGCCCGCCACCGGGGTCGCTGGTCCAACCACCCGTCAGGTTGGAAGAGGCTCACTCAACCGTCAGACCGATGACCCGACGTCACCCAATCAAGTTCACTAGTGTGACTTGCACCTCATCGAATCCTTTCATGAATGGCGCGCCACGCGATGGGCCAGTGTCCCACCGACACCCGCACATGGAAGGAGCGTTGAATGAGGTCAAGACCCCTACACCGGATTCGACGTGTCGCTGGGGTACTGATCATTGCCCTGCCTCTCGGCTTAGGTGCGCTCACGGCACCAGCCACGGCTCAGGAGAGCCGTGGTGCGACACCACCAGTCCTTGCAAAGACTATGGAGGACAGCCCAGAAGAACTCCGCGAGTACTGGACCCCGGAACGCATCGAGCAGGCTCTCGCCAACCCGATGGACTCGCCCGCGAAGGCGTCAGCTTCCGCACCGCGGGCCGCGGAACTCGAGGGCACCGGATCTTCCACGGTGGTATCCGCCGACGCGGTACCGCCCGCATCCAAAGCCGCGCGGACGTCCAGCACTCTTGCCGCGACCTCAGTCTCCCGGTCGGTGCGTGTCACCGATACCACTGCATGGCCGAACAGCGCTGTGGGGAAACTGCTGTTCAGAACGGCTGACGGTGTGGACCGCATGTGCAGTGCGGCGTCAATCACCTCCACGACGAGGAACGCCATCTGGACCGCGGCTCACTGCCTGCACAGCGGCCGCAACGAAGACGACTTCAACACATCGTTCATCTTCCTGCCCGCGTACGACAACGGGTGGTACCCGGGGTTCTGGTTCGCTGCCCGCGTCATCGTTCCCGCCGACTGGGCCCAGAACCAGGATGTCTACGACGCCGACATGGGCGCCCTCGTCCTGCAGCCGAACAGCAGCTACGGCAACCTGCAGGACTACGTGGGAGCGTTCGGATACACCTTCGGCAACGCCGACCATAGCAACGCCCACTCCTTCGGCTACCCGGCAAACGGCTACAACCGGCCGGACTCAGACTTCGCCGGAGCCGAGTACCAGATGTACTGCAGCGGTAGCACGGTCGACGCGGCCAACTGGAACCCTCTCGACGACCGCTTGAGGATGAACTGCGATATGGGCGGCGGGGCCAGTGGCGGTCCCATGGTCATCGGTGTGGGGGCAGGCAACATTCAGATCATCGGCGCCAACAGCCACCGCAACGTGGATAGTGCAGGTAACTGGGCCGACAACTACTTGTTCTCGTCGGAACACAGTGCCAACGCCGCCGCCGTAATCGACCTCGTCAACAGCTGATCTGCAAGCCACCACTCGATGCCGCGACCCGACGGGTGGAGCGGGCTCTCCTCAGCCCGCTCCACCCGTCGGGTCAGTCGGGCTCGATACCGAGTGGTCCAGCGGGATCGGCGTTCCGGATGCGTTCCTCGGTCCAGTACTCCCGGGCACGCTCCCTCTCCCCCTCGGGCACCCGGTGCTCGACGATGCGGTCACTGGGATCGCGGTTCGCGGTGTAGGCCGTCGCGGCGCCCGCGACGGCCGCCGCGACGCCCCCTGTCAGCAGAATCGCAACGCAAGCCTTCCGTAGGTTTCCGTGCCTGCCGTTCCGGCGTTCTTCCATGCCTGCCACTTTCGACATCCTCCGCTGGATACCTTCAGGTGACCGTACCGCACACCGCCCGCTATGAACCGAATAGTTCGGGCCTGACGGCCCGCAACCACCACACGATCTTCGTTTGTCCACACACCAACCGATGATCACGCGGTGGCCGCGCTCGTTCCCGGCCGGGTCCGCAACAAGATCGCGAAGTCAGACTGGAGTACCAGGCCATGCAGTCCATGACCTCGTCGGTGATGGTGGAGATCGTCTGGCGGGAGTCTCAGCACCATAGACCTCCACGAGGCGGGCCTGCACCTCGCCGGTGCTCAGGTCCTTCCCGGACAGGGAGATGACGGTCTCGTCCACGCCGGTCAGACGCTTCTGCCGCTTCTTGACGATCTTCGGATCGAAGGATCCGTCGCGGTCGCGTGGCGCGAATATCTCCACCAGTCCGACGTCGGTCAGCACGGTCTTGGCACGGGTGCCGTCACGACTGTCGCCGCCGTTCTCCCCGGCCGGATTACGCTTTTCGTAGCCGAGGTGTTCGGTGATGTCGGCGTACACGTGAACGCGCCCAGTCACGTACGGGTGAACGTGCTCAGTTAGTGAGGTGGGGGAAGCTGCCGCACCACAAGACGCTCGACAAGTACGACTTCTCCTTCCAGCCCGACCTCGATCCGCGCAAGGTCAAGGGCCTGGCCACTCTGTCGTTCGTCGAGGCCAAGGCGAACGCAGCCCCCTGCTGGGGTCGCCCGGGGTCGGCAAGACGCACATCGCCGTCGCGCTCGCGGCCTGCCGGGCCGGCTGCTCGGTCTACTTCACCAGCCTCGACGACATGGTCCGCCACCTCAAAGCCGCCGAAGCCGCCGGCCGTCTGACGAACAAGCTCGGCACCTACCTGCGGCCCAGCCGTCTTGGTGGTCGACGAGGTCGGCTACCAGCCCCTGGAACGAGCGGAGGTGAACCTGGTCTTTCAGGTGATTTCCAAGCGCTACGAGAAGGGCTCGATCATCCTGATCTCGAACAAGACCTTCAGCGAGTGGGGCCAGGTCTTCGGCGACGAGGTCCTGGCCACCGCGATCCTTGACCGACTCCTCCATCACTGCGACGTGATCCCGATCAATGGCCCCAGCTACCGGCTCAAGAACCGGCTCGCCGCCATCGAGCGAGACACCCAGGTGGCCTGACCGGCAGAAACAGCGCAGCTCGTCACTGGATGACAGTGATCTTTGGAAGGGGCTGCTGCCATTCGCCCAGTTCCGCGACGAGAACCCGGCGGGCCAGCCGCCGGGCCTGGCCCCATCCCTCATCGGTGGACAGGGCATCCCATGTCCACCGATCAGCGCTGTCGCCGTCGCTCATCCCGCCAAGGATCACGTCGATCTTCTGCAGGTCGGCCATGACTCCGCCGGCGATCTGCCCATCGGCCACCAATACGTCCGCCATGCGGAAGGCATGATTGAAGTCCAGAGCGATCTCGTCCGTCACCACGCCATGTCTGTCCAGCCAGGTAGCCTGAGCCCGAGCGTCAGCTGCCAACACGGCCAGCGACTCGATCAGTAGACGCCGACGGAACGAAGGACCAGGACTCCCCACACCACAATCGTCGCACGCCCCACCTCTCTCAAGCACCCAGACGAACATCCGAACGAGCACGTTTCCCCGTACTTACCTGAGTACTTCCGCGAGTACGCCGACAGGTGATCTCGCCCTCCAGGGCGGACTCCAGCAGCCGCTTCGTCAGCTGCTGCAACAGCCCGCCCTCGCCGGTCAGCTGCAGGCCCTCGGCCTGGGCGCGGCTCACCAGCTCGTCGATCAGCTGGTCGTCCACGGCCTTCGCCGACACAGCCGCTGCCGACTCGACAGCGTCCTGCTCAGCCACGTTCTCACTGGTCATCGATGCATCCTCCATGATCGGGAGTTACACCGAACGATTTACAGTCCCTTAACCGTTCGTTTGCCCCTCAATGGGGTGCCTTCCGGTTATTGGTCGTCGAGCTCGTCGGTGATCCAGTCGTCCGGGACCAGTGCCTTGCCGTTGTTGCGCCTCCAGCGGTCTTGAACGGAGCTGTGGAACGGCTCGTCGGTGAGGTCGGCGTGTTCCATCACGATGACCTGGAAGTCGCCGTCGAGGGCGTCGATGGTGCGCTGGATGGCTTTGTAGAGGTTCAGCAGGGCGATGCGGTCCGATCCTGCGAGCGTGCCGTCTTCCGGTTCGTCCTCGGGGAAGTAGACCTGGGAGGGCTGGTCGAGGATAAGGAAGCGGGGTACCGGGCTGCCCTGCTCGGAGAACCATTCGTGCAGGCCGACGAGGACACGGTGCGGGGGGTGATCCGCCGGTTCAACGAGATCGGCCTGGCCTGCCTGGCCCCTCAGTGGGCGGGAGGCCGTCCTGCCTGCTCACCCCTGACGATGAGGGCTTCGTCATCCAGACGGCCACCATCCGCCCGACCAAGCTCGGCCAGCCCTTCACCCGCTGGTCGATCCGCGAACTCGCCGACTACCTGCGCCGCGCCCACGGACGCGTAATCCGCATCGGCCGCAAGCCTTACAGTGCCTGCTCCTCCGCCGCGGCATCACGTTCCAGCGCACCAAGACCTGGAAGGAGTCCCCCGACCCCGATCGCGACGCCAAGCTCGACCGCATCGAGCACGGCTGCTACTCCGTCGGCGACGACCGGCTATGGGGCGTCAACCGCCGTCGCAAGGGCACCGCCAACACCTTGGCCGCGCTGAAGTCGATCCGCGCCGCCCGGCCCGACGGCGCCCCGATCTACATCATCCTGGACGACCTCTCCGCCCACACGGGAGCGGACATCCGCCGCTGGGCGAAGAAGAACAAGGTCGAACTGTGCTTCACCCCGACCTACGCCTCCTGGGCCAACCCGGTCGAGGCCTCCTTCGGCCCGCTGCGACAGTTCACCCTGGCCAACTCCCACCACCCCAACCACCCGGTGCAGACCCAGGCCCTGCACCGCTACCTCCGCTGGCGCAACGCCAACGCCCGCCACCCCGACATACTCGCTGCCCAGCGCAGGGAACGCGCCCGCATCCGCAGCGAGAAAGGCATCCGCTGGGGCGGACGCCCTCTCGCACCGGCAGCCTGACCGACCCCGTGACGGCAGGCGCGGCAAGCCGTCTCTCAGCCTTCCCGAGGTTCGACTGGGCCAGCTGTCCGGGCGCCTGAATCCTTGCGTGCCGAGAGCAGGAACAGGACCGCAGCGGCGGCGGTGAAGCCGAAGCCGACGTTCATGCAGACCATGACCGTCTCGAATGAGGCGTCGGCGATCCGGGGGATGCCGTTGACGAGCATGAGGGCGTAGATGCACAGAATGCCGTAGGCGCGAAGCCGCATCCCGGCCTGTCGCTTCCGCATCCACGGCGGTGTCCACCCCGCCAGTATCGCCACCGGCACCGGCAGCATGAGCGCCGTGGACACTGCCAGCGCTATCCAGTGGTACAGCGGATTGCCGTTCACCCCGCCCCCTTCATAGGTGATCACCACCCTACGGAGGGAGGCGAGGCCCGTCCACGCCGAACACCGCGAGCTTCCGGCGAACCTATCCGGTCACAGCACTAGCGGTCCGGGCCCGTCCACCAGTCTGGATAAGTCTCGTCCGACTCGCTGCTCCAATCATCCTGGTCAAGGGCCTGCTGCCACTTGCTCATGACGGCAGTCCCATCGCTGAAGCGGTTGGGACCGGGGGTGGTCAGTTGGGTGTCGAGAATACTGACTACGTCTTGGTAGAGGTGGTCCAGACGGCCCTGCCGGGCCCGTCGGACCCGCCGGGCCACCGTCGCCAGGATCCCGACACTGACGTTGAAGGGGCCGAAGGAGGCAAGTGCATACCCGTCGAGGACCGGTTCCTCCTTGCCGGCATCGAGCGCGGCCAGGAAGGGCTCGTAGTAGGCCAGGATGAATCGGTCACGGTCTACCGGCAGGTCGACGGCCTCCAGCTCTTCCTCGACCGGATCCACTGCATGCAGCTTCAGGTGGTCCGGAACCCCCTTGTATTGCGGGAAGTGGGCAGCGCACCCGAATGCCAGGGCAGGGGGCGCCCCGCCGACCGACCTGATCGTTCGCTTCTGCGCCCGCATCGTGCCCTTGAGTTCATCATCGATGTTCCCGGAGCGGCCCTTGGCTTCGGCCACGACCCACCCGCCTGCCTCCCTCTCTCCGAAGAGGTCAGCACGTTGTCTGGTGTTGGCGGCGAAACGAATGCCGTAGCGGGCGGCGTACCGGTCTACGTGCATCAGGAAGCGGACCGAGACCACTTGCCGGCTGAAGACACCAGTCATGGCTTGTCCCAAAGCATAGGAGAGCGCCACCTTCTCCGACCGGTCCAAGGCGCGTGCGAGGTCCGACCGGGTGAGGCGGCCTGTGGGCGCGCGGCGAACGTAGGCCGGGATCAGTGCGACCCGGTGAAGCCACTCGTAGACGGACGTCCAACCGTAGGCCGCCTGGTCCTGCGGTGCCCTGCCGGTGACAAACAGAGCGTGCGCCAGAGCGTCGACGGTGAAGACCATCCGGCCGGTCCGGTGGAAGGTGTCGGGGAAGTCTTCCGCTGTGTACCAGACTTCGAATTCGTCATGCTGCACCACTGCTCGATCTCCCCTGATCTCTTTGTGCAACAAGAAGGTTAGCGCTGTAGACGGTCACGCTGTTTGCGTACCTGGGCAGGGCAGTTGGGCCTGGCGAGCAATGCTCAAGACTTGTGGATCGGACTCGGGAGGGATGCCTCGCGGAACGCGGAGGGCGCACCTTCCCGAGTGATCGACTTCTGGTCATCGAGTAGGCCCACGTTGCAGCGCGGGTCGGGAAGGCAGGCCCGTGCTGAGCGTAGTCAATGAGGACGGCACCACTCAGAGCGGCTCCCTGATGGACGACATCGTCCGTGAGGGCGCCCATCGGATGCTCGCCGCGGCCCTGGAAGCCGAAGTCAACCAGTACATAGCCGAATTGGCGGGCGAGCGGGACGAGGCCGGTCGCCATCTGGTGGTCCGCAACGGCCACCACCGCGAGCGGACGGTGACCACCACCGCCGGGCCAATTGCGGTGAAGGCGCCGCGGGTGAACGACAAGCGGGTCGACGGCCAGACGGGCGGGCGCAAGCGGTTCTCGTCGAAGATCCTCGCCCCCTGGTGCCGGAAGTCCCCGAAAATCAGCGAGGTCCTGCCCCTGCTCTACCTGCACGGTCTGTCCTCCGGCGACTTCGTGCCCGCGATGGAGCAGTTCCTCGGCTCAGCCGCTGGGCTCTCGCCAGCCACGGTGACCCGGCTGACCAAGCAGTGGAGCGACGACCACGCCGCCTTTCAGGACCGGGACCTGTCCGGATCCGACTACGTGTACGTGTGAGCCGACGGCGCCCACCCCAAGGTCCGCCTGGACCAGGCCCGTTCCTGCGTCCTGGTCCTCATGGGCATACGCACCGACGGCAGTAAGGAGCTGATCGCGCTCGCCGAGGGCCTGCGCGAGTCGACCGAGTCCTGGGCCGACCTCCTGCGGGACTGCCACCGGCCTCCGCGGCGGTGCGCTGACCTCTACGGTCAGCCCGGCCGCGGTGTGGAGGCCGCGCGGCCCGCGCTGCGCAGTTCGCCTGCTCCACGGGGCCGATCTGCTACAGCCCCCGGCAGGCCGGCGGCTTCACCCACAGCCGCCGGAGGACATGCGGGCGCTCCGAGTGAGAGCTGGGGAGGTGCCTTGGGCTTGGGCTCCGGCGACCGGCGACCGGCGACCGGCGACCAACGGCCGGGCTTGGGCCGCGTCAGCCGATGTCCGTGGCGGGTGAGGGAGACATCGGTGGTCCCGGTCTCAGGGTTGTCGCTTGGTGTGACTCCGCAAGGCCTGTTGCAGGTCCGCCAGTGCTTGCTCGCTGGTCTTGTCACCCCTGAGCGCGGCGTGCACCTCTTTTTGGATGGCGGAGGTCACCTTGCCGTACTCCGCCACGTGCGGCCGGGGCATCGCGTAGATGATCGACTCCCTCAGCACGGGTAGGTAGGGGTGGCTGGTGAAGGCGGATGGCTCGTCGTACAGGGTTTCGTAGACCGGGGCGTTGGATCCGATTTCCAGGTTTTTACGGGCGTTGTCCTCGTTGGTGATGAACGCGCCTGGACGACAAGAACTGGATCAAGACCGGTATCGAGTACGTCGACGGACACCAGCAACTCAGCGCCGTCGTCACCCGAGACGTCTCCGACTGGAACGTCGTTCCCCTGGACCGGATCACCAGCACCTCCGCGCACATCACCGTTGAGATGCGCCGCGAAGGCGACCACGTCATCCTCCGCTACGGCACCACCGGGGAGACCCCCGCGACCCTGCTCCGCCTCGCCTACTTCCCGCCGGGCCTGCCGGCCCAGGCGGGCATCATGTGCGCCTCCCCCGACGGAAAGGGATTCACGACGCGCTTCACCGACCTGTGCTTCGAAGCCCTGTGACACGGCGCCCCCTCGGGCCCTCAATGCCCTCCCGCGAAGCCCGCGATGGCCCAGACTTGCGCGATGTCGGCACCTGCGGGACTGTAAATCGTTCGGTGTAACTCCCGATCATGGAGGATGCATCGATGACCAGTGAGAACGTGGCTGAGCAGGACGCTGTCGAGTCGGCAGCGGCTGCGTCGGCGAAGGCCGTGGACGACCAGCTGATCGACGAGCTGGTGAGCCGCGCCCAGGCCGAGAGCCTGCAGTTGACCGGCGAGGGCGGGCTGTTGCAGCAGCTGACCAAGCGGCTGCTGGAGTCCGCCCTGGAGGGCGAGATCACCGACCACCTCGGCTATGACAAGCACGATCCGGCGGGCAAGAACGGCGGCAACTCGCGCAACGGCACACGCTCCAAGACCGTGCTGACCGACGTGGGGCCGGTGGAGATCGTCGTGCCCCGCGACCGGAACGGCTCCTTTGAGCCGAAGATCGTCAAGAAGCGGCAGAAGCGCCTGACCGGGGTCGACGAGATGGTGATCTCGCTGGCCGCGAAGGGCCTGACCACCGGCGAGGTGCAGGCCCACCTGGCCGAGGTCTACGGCGCTGACGTCTCCCGCCAGACCGTCTCCACCATCACCGACAAGGTGCTCGAGGGCATGGCCGAGTGACAGAACCGGCCCCTCGACCCGGTCTATCCGGTGGTCTTCATCGACGCCATCCACGTGAAGATCCGCGACGGTGCGGTGGCCAACCGGCCGATCTATGTGGCCCTGGCGGTCACGGTCGAGGGCCGGCGGGAGATCCTGGGCCTGTGGGCCGGTGACGGCGGCGAGGGCGCCAAGCACTGGCTGCACATCCTCACCGAGCTCAAGAACCGCGGCGTCAGCGACGTGCTGATGCTGGTCTGCGACGGGCTCAAGGGCCTGCCCGAGGCAGTGGACGCGGTCTGGCCGAAGACGATCGTGCAGACCTGCGTGGTGCATCTGCTGCGGAAGTCCTTCCGCTATGCCGCCCGCCAGGACTGGGACAAGATCGCCAAGCTTCTCAAGCCCGTCTACACCGCACCGACCGAGGAGGCCGCCCTGGACCGGTTCGCCGAGTTCGCCGACGCCCGGGGCCGGAAGTATCCGGCGATCGTGAAGCTGTGGGAGAACGCCTGGGTGGGGGTGCCCCCGGACGGAGTCTGGGGGAGAGTTCACTCCGTTCCTGCGGTTCGATGCCGAGATCCGCCGCATCGTCTGCACCAC
>NZ_PGSG01000097.1 GCF_002843305.1 Streptomyces barkulensis | reverse complement strand
TGAGCTGTACTGATCTTCGTGGAGTCCCTCAAGCCTGGGTTACGCTTCCAGGCGTAAGGAGAACCACGAGCAATGCCAGCACCCCGTAAGTACCCCGATGAGCTGCGTGAGCGGGCGGTGCGCGAGGTCCGCGCGACCGGCCGCCCTGTGGCCCACGTCGCCCGCGACCTCGGCATCCACAAGGAAGCCCTGCGGTCCTGGGTCCGCCAGGCCGAGGCGGACGCCGGCGAGCGTGACGACCGGCTGACGACCGCCGAGCGCGACGAGTTGAAGGAACTCCGCAAGGAGAACGCCGAGTTGAGGCGGGCCAACGAGATCCTGAAGGCCGCCTCGGTGTTTTTTGCCCAGGAGATCGACCGTCCCCGGACGAGGCCGAGCAGGTGATCGACCACCTGCGCGACAAGGGCCTCGGGGTCGATCCCGTCTGCCGGGTGCTGGATGTGTCGCCGTCGACGTACTTCGCGCGCAAGACGCGGCCGAAGTCGGCCCGACGCCTGCGCGACGAAGAACTGATCCCGCTGGTCACAGCCGCGTGGGAGGACTCCGGGCGCACCTACGGCGCACGCCGCGTCACCCGCGCCCTGGTCCGCGCCGGACACACGGTGGCCCGCTGCACGGTCGAGCGGCTGATGGGCGAGCTCGGCATCGAGGGCGTCATCCGCGGGCAGCGCCGCCGCACCACGGTCCCCGAGCCGGCCGCGCCGCGCCCGCCGGACCTGGTCAACCGCCGTTTCACCGCCGAGCGGCCCAACCAGCTGTGGCTGGCGGACCTGACCTACATCCGCACCTGGTCGGGGTGGGTCTACGTCGCGTTCGTCCTGGACGCGTACTCACGCCGGATCGTGGGCTGGCAGGCCGCCACGCACCTGCGCACGGACCTGCCGCTGGACGCACTGGAGATGGCGCTGTGGCGGCAGAGGATCAAGAAGGACGCCGATCTCATCCATCACAGCGACCGCGGGTCGCAGTACGTATCCATTCGGTACACGGAACGTCTCGCCGAGGTCGGTGCCTCGGCGTCGGTCGGGTCCGTCGCGGACAGTTATGACAACGCGATGGCCGAGGCCCTCAACGGCACGTTCAAAGCCGAACTGATCGAACATCAGGGGCCATGGCGGGACTTCGACCAGGTCGAGCGGGCCGTCTTCCAGTGGGTCGCGTGGTACAACGGTGAACGACTCCACTCCGCCCTGGGCTACGTGCCGCCCGACGAGTACGAGCAGACGTACTGGGCGTACCTGGAGGAAGTCCCGCAGACCGCTTGATCACACGATCGCGGACTCTACGAAACTCGGGGCAGCTCAAACACCTCGGACTAGGCCGTGTCTCCCAACTCTCGGGCATGGAGGCATGAAGGGCCTCGCCGTGCTCGTAGACTCATGATGTGGCATTCATGAGCACTCCGCACTGCTGCTTCCTGTGATCGGAAGGCGCTGAGGGCGATGCCGTCCGGCGTCGCCCTCCTTGGTGTGCCTGCTGCGTAACTACTTTCCCGGTGCTGCCCGTCCTTCCTGAGGCAGTGACGCTCTGAGCGCGCGTGCAGGCACGGCCCCCTTCCCTTCGCCCCTTGCCTGGAGTGCCTCGTGCCCGTGTCGCTTCCCCCTGCTCTTGAACTGTTCCTCGACCTGCTGCGCTGCCCGGCGCCCGTGGTCTGGGGCTGGACACATCGGTGCGCGCGCTGCGCTCGGCGGCCCGTGCCCACGACCGGGCCGCCGCGGTGGCCTGGGACGTCTTCCGTCCCTTCCCGCTGGCTGACGGGGCGGCCGATGTCGTGCTGGACGTGTTCGCCCCACGCAACCCGGCCGAGTTCCACCGCGTTCTGCGCCCGACTGGCCGGCTGATCGTGGTCCGCCCCACCGTGCGGCATCTGGCCGAGCTGCGCGGCCGGGTGCCTGCGATGGTCATAGTCGACCCGGCCAAGGAGCAGCGTCTGCACCGGGCGCTGGCCCCCTTCTTCGAGGCCGTCGTCACCGAACAGGTGCAGTACTCCGTGCCTCTGACCAGGCTGGATGCCGTGGATCTGGTGGCGATGACGCCGAGCGCACGCCACGTGAGCCGCGCCGAGCTGGACGGTGACGGCCTACTGCCCGATCAGGTCACTGTCTCCGTGCTGGCCACCGCCTACCGGCCTCGGTGACCACGAGCGGACGCATGCGCCTGCTGACCGACGAGCAATGGGCGCGCCTGGCGCCCTGCCTTCCCGACAACGCCGGGAAGGCAGGGCGTCCGTTCGCCGACCACCGTCGCATCATCGAAGGGATCATCTACCGGTACCGCACCGGCATCCCCTGGAGAGATCTGCCCCGCGAAACATTCGGTCCCTGGCAGACGGTGTGGAAGCGTCATCGCAGATGGGCGGCTGACGGCACCTGGGACACGGCTCTGGCCCAGCTGACCGCCCAGGCGGACTCGACCGACGGGATCGACTGGACGGTATCGGTCGACTCGACGATCAACCGGGCCCACCAGCACGCCACGAACACCGCCCGGCCGGAGAAGGACACCAGCGCCGCCACCCGCCACAGCAAGGACGAAACTCCTGCCACTAGGGGTGAGCCCGCCGGCCACGCTATAGGCCGATCCCGTGGCGGTCTGACGACCAAGATTCATCACGCCGTGGACGGCAACGGCCGCCCGCTGGCCGTCGTAGTCACCCCTGGCCAGGTCCACGACGTGCAGGTCCTCCCCCTCTTGCTGGGCGACATCCGAGTCCCGCGACTCGGCCGCGGCAGGCCGCGCACCACACCGGACGCGCTGCTCGCCGACAAGGCGTACTCCTCCAAACAGGTCCGCGCAGACCTCGCGGTCCGTGGCATTCGCACGGTGATCCCCGAGCGCGCCGATCAACAGGCCAACCGCAAGAGGAAGGGCCGCAGCGGTGGACGGCCCCGGACTCTGGACACCGAAACCTACAAGCGCAGGAACACCGTGGAACGATCGTTCAGCCTGCTCAAGCAGTGGCGGGGTCTGGCCACCCGTTACGACAAACTCGCGATCATCTACCGCTCTGCAGCCGTGCTGGCGGCGATCATCGCCTGGCTACGGAGTTGAGAGACACGGCCTAGTACGAGGAGATGTACCGGCGGCAGCGCGCTGCGCACTCCTCGCGGCGCGTCCGGGTCGAGCACGGCATCGCCCATATGAAGAACTGGCGGGCCCCGGCCCGCTGCCTTGGACACCGCGAGTACATCGGCGACACCGGCCAGGCCGTCGCCCGCCTGCACAACCTCGCCCTCGACGCATGATCAACGCGAGGCCCTAACCATAGCTCAGCCTGCCTGCTCACGGCCTTCTGCAACACGTTTGAATGGAACTGATCAGGGTGGGGCCGGTCTCATGTGCGCGGCGGACGGTCATGCCGGGGCGACGAGGACGCCGGGAAGCTCACCGGCCTCCACGGCGTCCCGGTCGATGGCCACGCCCGTGTAGGCGCCCACGGCGGTGAACACCAGCTCGGGCAGGCGCTCGCCATGCTCCTCGAAGTACGCGACGACTTCGGCCTCACTGGCCTCGGGCATCGACGGGAACACCGCGCCCGCGGCGCCGAGGGCGGCGTCGAGGGCCGAGCCCTGCCCGGTGCCGGTGCCGAAGTCAGCCCGGTACGCGCGGGCACCGGGTGCGTGGATGATCTGGGCCGGGGGGCTGAAACGGTTGGCGGTCAGGCAGAGGATCTCCTCGCCCTCGCGGGGAAGCATCGACTCCACCTTGCCCTGGTAGCCGGTCGCCCAGGTCGCCATGCCCCAGTCCTCCAGCACGTACGTCCACTCACCGCCTATGCCGTACATGGCGCGATTGAGGTGGGAGGAGGGCCGGTCCGGCTGCCCGGCCGGTACGCGTAACTCCCTGTATGGGGTGCGCGCGGCCAGCTCGTCGAGGTCGGCGCCCAGGTTGATGAGGAACTCGTCCGTCTCCACGCCTCGGGCGCAGGTCAGCGAGATGCCGCCGAGCATGCCGGGCACGGCCGACGAAGGGGTGTGGTGGTGTGCGCCCATCCACGCGATGCCGCCACTCATGCCGGTCAGGCTATCGGCCGGTACCGGCAGCGCCTCGGTGGCGGCAACGGGCCCGGGCGGCACCGTCTGAGACGCAACCTCCCCGGGAAATCCGGAAGGCGAGGAGATCGCTCTCCTCGCCACACCCAACTTATAGCGCACCGGGGGGCTTGCCACAAGACCCCCATCAGAGCGGAGAATCGGCGGCCGATGCCCGACAACCTGCGGAAATGAGGGGCGCGACGTGTGCGTGCGGTGGTCGACGTGCGGGGAAGCGGCGGTGCGGTGGTCCCGGAAGGCGGCGCGATGAACGAGCAGTACGTGGTGGACCTCGCAGAGGTCGCCGGGATCCAGGTCGCGGCCGTCGGCGGCAAGGCGGCGCACCTGGGTGAGTTGTCACGGATCGAGGGGATCCGGGTGCCGGCTGGCTTCTGCGTGACGACGGACGCCTTCCGGCGGGTCGTGGCGCACGTGCCGTCGATCGACGAGCAGCTCGACGAGCTGGCGCGGGCCGCCCCGGACGACAGGGAGACGATCCGCACGCTCGGTGCGCGGCTCCGCCGTGCCGTCGAGGGAGCAGCCGTTCCGGGCGACGTCGCGGAGGCCATCACCCGCGCCCTCGCCCGATTCGGCGAGTGGGCCGCCTACGCCGTCCGCTCCAGCGCGACGGCGGAGGACCTGCCGACGGCCTCCTTCGCCGGCCAGCAGGACACCTACCTGAACGTCGTGGGGCCGGCGGCGGTCCTGGAGCACGTGAGCCGGTGCTGGGCCTCGCTGTTCACCGAACGGGCCGTCACCTACCGGCTCAGAAAAGGCATCGACCACCGCACCGTCCGCATGGCCGTGGTCGTGCAGCGGATGGTCTTCCCGGATGCGTCCGGCATCCTGTTCACGGCCGACCCCGTCACGGGGCATCGGAAGACCGCCACCGTGGACGCCGGGTTCGGCCTCGGCGAGGCCCTGGTCTCCGGACTGGTGAACCCGGACGTCTTCAAGGTGCGGGACGGCGAGATCGTCGACAAGACGATCGTCGCCAAACAGCGCGCCGTCCACGCCCTGCCGGCAGGCGGCACGCGGGATGTCGCCGTCGACGCCCGGCGGCAGGAGCAGCCGGCGCTGACGGATGCCCAGGTCTTGCGGCTCGTACAGCTCGGGCGGCGGATCGAAGCGCACTTCGGCCGCCCCCAGGACATCGAATGGTGCCTGGACGGCGACGACTTCCACATCGTGCAGAGCCGGCCCATCACCACGCTGTTCCCCGTCCCCGAGGCCGACGACCGGGAGAACCACGTCTACGTCTCCGTCGGGCACCAGCAGATGATGACCGACGCCATGAAGCCCCTCGGCCTCTCACTGTGGCGGATGACGGCCATGGCCCCCATGCAGGAGGCCGGCGGGCGGCTGTTCGTGGACGTCACCCCGCACCTGGCCGCACCCGCGAGCCGCGCCGCCCTCCTGGACATGATGGGGCGGGAAGACCCGCTGATCACGGACGCGCTGCAGACGCTCCTCGGCCGCGGCGACTTCGTCCCGTCGCTCCCCGACACGAAACCCGGCGGGCCACCGGCCGGCGGCGCCCCCGCCCCGATCGACACCGATCCGGCCCTCGTCACCGAACTGGTCGGGCGTAGCCAGGCGTCCGTCGCCGCGCTGGAGCGCGACATCCGCACGAAGACCGGACCGGAGCTGTTCGACTTCCTGCTGGAGGCCTTCGAGGACCACAAACGCGTCCTCGGTGATCCGCTGAGCATGCAGGTGATCATGGCGGGCATGGAGGCCACCTGGTGGCTCAACGACCGCTTGCGGGACTGGCTGGGGGAGAAGAACGCGGCCGACACGCTCACGCTGTCCGCCCCCGGCAACGTCACCTCGGAGATGGGACTGGCGCTGATGGACGTCGCGGACGCCGTCCGCCCGCATCCGGAGGTGGTGGCGTTCCTGCAGGGCGTCGAGGACGACGACTTCCTCGATGACCTGGCGAAACTCCCGGGCGGATCCGAAGCGCGCGACGCCGTCGAGACCTACCTCGACCGCTACGGGATGCGCTGCGTCGGCGAGATCGACATCACCAGGCCGCGCTGGCGGGAACGGCCCGCCGCCCTCGTGCCCGCGATCCTCGACAACGTCCGCAACTTCGAGCCGGGCGCCGCCGCACGTCGTTTCGAGGAAGGCCGGCAGAAGGCGCTGCGAAAGGAGCAGGACGTACTGTCCCGCCTGCGGGCCCTGCCGGACGGGGAGCGGAAGGCCGGCGAGACCAAGCGGATGATCGACCGGATGCGCACCTTCATCGGGTACCGGGAGTACCCGAAGTACGGCATCGTCAGCCGATACTTCGTCTACAAGCGGGCCCTGCTTGCCGAAGCCGAACGGCTCGTGCGGGCCGACGTGCTCGTCGAGAAGGAGGACGCCTTCTACCTCACCTTCGAGGAACTGCACGAGGCCGCGTGCTCGCATCGGGTGGACGCCGGGCTGATCCGGCAGCGCAAGGACGCGTTCCGTGCGTACCAGGCGCTGACCCCGCCCCGGGTGCTCACCTCGGACGGTGAAGCCGTCAACGGGGCGTACCGACGCGACGACGCACCGGCCGGCGCCCTGCTGGGCCTGCCGGTCTCCGCCGGGACCGTCGAAGGGCGGGCCCGCGTAGTCCTGGACATGGCGCAGGCCGATCTCGAAGAGGACGACATCCTGGTCACGGCCTACACGGACCCGAGCTGGTCGCCGCTGTTCGTCGGGATCGCGGGCCTGGTGACGGAGGTGGGCGGCCTGATGACCCATGGCGCGGTCATCGCCCGGGAGTACGGCCTGCCGGCGGTCGTGGGCGTGGAACGGGCCACCCGCCTGATCCAGGACGGCCGGCGAATCCGCGTCCACGGCACCGACGGCTACATCGAGTTGCTCTCCTGACCGGCGGCGTCCCAGGAGGCCGCCTTCTCCCCGGCCGGCCCCTCGATGATCCCGGCCAGGCCCGCGCCCCCGCCACCAGGAACGCGTCACCGCCTACCCGGCCCGCTGACCGCGAGACGTACAGCCGCCTCCACGGTGGGGTAGGACACGTCCCGCCCGCCGAACACGAAGCCCTCCACCTCCGGAGCACCCAAGAAACCCAGGCCGCAGGCGCAGCCCCGAGCCTCCAACGAACCCGGAGCGGTTCAGCCGGGGTGGTCCGCCGCTCAGATCCGCGAGAGTCGGGCAGGAAGGAGCTGGACGACCCCCACCCAGGGGAGGCCGCCCGTCTCGTGAGTCGCGCGAGGTGAGACCGTTCGGTGGTGTGGCCCAGCACCCCCGAGGAGGGCCGTTCTCTCCTGATTGCGCGTCGTGGGCCAAGGCGGCAGCGGGTTGGACCCGGCGGCCGCGCCCCCTGGTGCGGACGACGACGCCCCGCTCCCGCCGTGAGCGGTGGGGGCGGGGCGGGTGACCGGCTCAGGCGTGGCCGGCGGTGGGGCGGACGATGATCTCGCTGACGTCGACCTCGGCGGGCTGGTCGATGGCGAACGCGATGGCCGTGCCGACGGACGAGGCCGGGATGGCGACGCTGCGGTAGGTGCGCATCTCCTCGCGGCCCACCGGGTCCGAGATGGACTCCGCCAGTTCGGACTCGGTGACGCCCGGGCAGACGGTGGTGACCCGGATGTCGCCGCCGACCTCCTGCCGCAGGCCCTCCGAGACGGCCCATACGGCGTACTTGGTGGCGCAGTAGACGGCCGCGGTCGGGGAGACCTGGTGGGCTCCGATGGAGGCGACGTTGACGAACTGGCCGTGGCGCTGGGCCTGCATGACCGGCAGTGCGGCCGCGATGCCGTGCAGGACGCCGCGGACGTTCACATCGATCATGCTGTTCCACTCGTCGAGCCGGAGCGCCTCCAGCTTGGACAACGGCATCACACCGGCGTTGTTGACCAGGACGTCGACGCGACCGTGCCCGCTGTGGGCGGCGTCGACGAAGACCCGTACCTGTTCGGCGTCGGTTACGTCCAGACGGTGGTGTTCGGCGCTGCCGCCGGCCGCCCGGATGTTCTCGGTGAGTTCTTCGAGCCGTTCGGTACGGCGGGCGCCGAGTACGACGTGGTGGCCTCGCTCGGCGAGCAGTTTGGCGGTCGCCGAGCCGATGCCGCTGCTGGCGCCGGTGATGAGGACGACCTTCTGGCTGGTGGAGGGGGTCATGGGCGAAGAACTTCTTCGGAGTGGAGCGGCCGACGCGGTGGGCGGGCGCTCACGAGTCGGGGGTGGCGGCTCAGGCCGCCCGCAACCGGATCCCGGTCATGGCCGGGATCCCCGCCGGGCGCGCGGGTCGCCCTCGCGGTAGAGCACGAGGTGCTCGTGGAAGAGAACGCCGTCGCGGACGTCGCCGGTGGCGGTGAAGCCGGTGTCGTCGACGTAGTCGAGGTGGCTGCCGGTGACGGTGTAGCGGCCGGTGTAGGCGCTCCGGCGGTCGCCCCGGGCCTCGTCGTAGCGGCCGTCCGGCAGCAGTTCCTGGCGGATGAAGCCGTCCGCGGTCACCCACATCCCGACGTACTCGTGTTCATCGCGTGTCGTGTCGTTGCTGGTCATGGCTCCACCCTCGGCCCCGCGGCGGGAAGCGACCAGGCCGCCGTCCTCCTGGGTGAGGGCTTCCTGGGTGCCGCGCACCCACCGTCACGAGCGGCAGGGCCGTACGGCAGCGGCGCGGTGGGGGCGTCCGCCTCGGCCGGGGCCCTCGCGGCACGCCGCTCCGCGGATCGGATGCGGAGCTCTCGTCGTCGGCACCCGGCAGCGGTGCCGGCCCGCGCGGGCCCGGCCGCTCCCCGCGGCACGGCTGCCGTGATCACCGCCCGGTTCGCTGAACAGGCCCTTCGCAAGCGCTCCTTACGCACCACCGCAGCGGGCGGCACCCATTGTGGGTGCGGCGGACCTGGGGGCAGGGCGGCCTGGTTCCGATGACCGAACCCTTCGAAGCTGATGGAGCGGAAGCCGCCCGGCGTCATCCACCGCCCGCCCGGCTCCCGGCAGCGCACTTCGCGCATCGCACACACCGATCACCCCGAACCCACCGAGGAACGAGCAATGAGCGCTACCGACACGGACATCGCGGGCTGGAACTCCAAGGCCCTCGACGAGATCCTCTCGAACGACGCGGGACGTCCCGTCCTGTTCACCAACGCCCGCATCCTGACGATGGACCCGCTGATCGGGACCATGACCGGTGCCGACATCCTGTTCGTCGGCTCCCTGATCGTCGCGGTCGGCCCGTCCCTGTTCACCGCGGCGGAGGACGACAACGCCATCGTCGTCGACGCCACGGGCACGACCGTCGTCCCCGCCGTCGTGGACACCGTCGCGCTGGCCGGCGGCCGCGGCGAACGCTCGGAGTACGTCGCGACGCTGACCCCGGGCAACACCAGCGACCTGCTGGTGCTGCCCGACGAACTCGCCGCCGACGTACCGAGCGCCCTGGCCACGCTCATCTCCCGGCCCGAGCAGGTCCGCGCGCTGATCGCGGCCGGCCGGCCCGTGCTGTGGGCCGGCGCCGACGCCCCCGGCCGGGCCACCGCCCCCGAAACGGGCATCCCTGCCTCACCGGACCTGACCGGCAACCCGCGGGTCGGCGTCTGGATCGACCAGGACGACTTCCTGCACCAGGAACTCACCGCCGACGGCCGCTACGACGAGACGCGGGGCGGCCGCCCGCACGCCTACCAGGGCCGGTACTGGATCGACGGCGACCGGATCGACTACCTCGACGACCTCGGTTTCTGGGCCGTGGGGTACTTCCGCGGTGACGAACTGCACCACGTCGGCTACATCATGCACCTGGGCTGATCCCTCGCGCGGCGCCGTGATCACTTTTCCTCCGGGAAGGCCGTTGTCGGCCGACCCGGGGGAAGCCTCGGCACCACCGCCGGCCCCCTCGTGCCTGCTGGACGCCCACCGACGCGGACTCGCCGAGACCGGGCCGCGACACCACGTCACCCGCGCCGCGATCGGCCTCGCCCGCACCCGCGTCTCACCTCTTCGCGGCACTGCGCCCCGCTGGACGAGATCCAGCGGGGCGCAGTCAACCGACAGCGTCCTGCCTGCCGGAGGGGCGGGCGGCTGTCCGGATCCGCGGGGCAGGCGGCCTGGGCGGCGGCTTCGGCCGCACGCTGTCCACGATCATTCTCTCGTGGTGGTGCGATACGGCCGCGGCGCGCGGTCGCCGGGGGACAGCCAAGGGGCTACCAGGGCACGGGGCCGGTGGCGCCGACGAAGGCGGGGCTCGGCGTACCGGGCCCGGCGGTGGCGGCGGCGACGATCGCCGAGGCGCCTTCCGCGACGCTCTGGGTGCCCTGGTGGCCGTTGAGGTCGGTCGCGGTGAATCCGGGGTCGACCGAGACCACGCTGATCTGCGGGAAGGACTGCGCGTAGACGGCGGTGAGCATGTTCAGCGCGGCCTTGGAGGAGTTGTAGGCCAGCAGCGGCGCCCATGCGGGGAGCAGTTCGGTGTGGGCGGCCGGGTCGGCGTTGATCGCCAGGGAGCCCAGCGCGCTGGAGACGTTGACGATCGCGGGCCGGGCCGCCTGCTGGAGCAGGGGCAGGAAGGCGCGGGTGGTGCGCACTGCGCCGAAGACGTTGGTGTCGAAGACCTGCAGCAGGTCAGTGGCGGTCAGCTCGCCGGCCGGGGCGGCCGGGCCGGCGATGCCGGCGTTGTTGACCAGGACGTCCACCCGGCCCGCCTCGGCGCGCACCCGGTCGGCGGCCGCGGCGACGGACGCCTCGTCGGTGACGTCGATCAGCAGCGGACGGGCTCCCAGGGCCTTGGCCGCCGACTCGCCGCGGTGGGCGTCGCGGGCACCGGCGTAGACGGTGTGACCGGCTGCGACGAGGCGTCGGGCCGTTTCGAATCCGAGGCCCTTGTTGGCCCCTGTGATCACGGTGACTGTTGCCATGCCATTCACCCTGCGCGCCGCGACGAGGGACAGGGAGAGCCCTCCTCAGCGGGGGGTCGGCCAGTACCAGGCTGTTCCTCGGCAAGCGGCGGACAATGGATGGGTGAACGACGATCCCGCGGCCCTCGGCCAGGCCCTGCGCCACTGGCGCGACCGCACGAGCCCTGACGACCTGGGCCTGCCCCGCGGCGGGGTGCGCCGGGCGCCCGGACTGCGCCGCGAAGAGCTCGCGCAGCTCGCCGGCCTCTCCGTGGACTACGTCGTCCGCTTGGAGCGGGGCCGGGCCACCTCGCCCTCCCCGCAGGTCCTGGCCTCCCTCGCCCGCGCCCTGCGCCTGACCGAGACCGAACGCGACCACCTCTACCTGCTGGCCGGTCAGGCTCCGCCCACCAGTGGCCAGGTCTCCCCGCACGTTCCGCCGAGCGTCCAGCGCCTGCTCGACCAGCTCAACGGCAGCCCACTCAGCGTCCACGACGCCGCGTGGAACCTCATTTCGTGGAACCCCCTGTGGGCCGCCCTGATGGGGGATCCGTCCCCCTGGCGCGGCAGGGACCGCAACATCGCCTGGCGGCACTTCACCGGCCGGCCCACCCGCGTCACCCACGACCCCGACCAGCAGGACCGCTTCGAGACCGCCCTCGTCTCCGACCTGCGCTCCTCCGCCGCCCGATACCCCCGGGACACCCGGCTCACCGCGCTGATCAACGACCTGCGCGGTGTCAGCGACCGCTTCGACGACCTCTGGAACTCCCACACGGTCGGCTTCCACACCACCGACAGAAAGACCGTCCACCATCCCGGCCTCGGGCCGGTCGCCGTCGACTGCGACACCCTCACCGTCCCCGGCAACGACCTGCGCATCGCCGTCTGCTCCGCACCGGCAGGCACCGCCGCAGCCGACCGGTTCGCCCTGCTGAACACCATCGGGACTCAGGTTCTCGGCTGACGCGACCTGCGGTCCCAGGGTGGTGTACTGCTGATTGCGCCTGAGCGGCGGACTCGCCGGACCACCGGGCGGCAGTTGCTTGTCCGAGACGACCAGGCGGCCTCACTCCGGGCCGTTTCGTCGACGTACTCGATCCGGGTACCGGAGACCTGGTGGGGACCCGTGTAGGCGCTCTCCCGGTCGCCGCGCGCCTCGTCGTAGCGGCCGTTCGCGAGCAGTTCCTGACGGACGTGCCCGTCGGCCGTCACCCACATCCCGACGTACGGGTGCGGCGAGGCGTTGGCGACCTCGGCCGGGAGCGTTGGTGTGGGCGGTGGTGCCGCGGCCGGTGGGAGCTGCTGCGGACTGCGCTGTGCGGCCTCGCCGGAACCGGGGAGGCTCCCGCTGTCCGGTGCCGCGGTGCACGCGGTGAGACCTCCCACGATGAGGAGGATGACGCGTGTGACGCAGGCCATGGTCGCGGAGCGGGCCCTCACACGGCCCGCCTCGGTCAGTCGTCCTGGTGCCCTGGGTGGGTGGTCACCGCCAGCGAGCCGAGCAGGCGGAGCGCGTCCGTGGTCCCGGTGCCCTCCTGGGCGTGGTAGACGATCAGCTGCTGCCCCGGGGCGGAGCGCACGTCGAAGGTCTGCATGCGCAGGGTGAGTTCACCGACGTCGGGGTGCAGCAGCACCTTCGCGGCGTCACTCTTGCCCCGCGCGTCCCGCCTCCGCCAGAGGTCGGCGAACTCGCGGCTGCGCTCTGAGACGGTCTGCAGTACCTCCTGGATCCGCGGGTCGTTCGGCCGGGCACCCTCCAGGAAGCGAAATCCCGCGACCGCGTTGGCCGCGGCCCTCTCCCAGTCCGCGTGGAACGCGCGGACCGACGGGTCGAGGAACATCGTGAGCAGCACGTTCGCGCCGGGTTGCAGGTGAGGGAAGGCGGCCCGCCCCAGCGTGTTCGCGGCCAGGACGTCGTAGGCCCGCCCCAGCAGCAGGGCCGGCGTGCGGTCCCACAGCTCGACCAGGGCCAGCAACTGGGCATCCGCCCGCTCGATGCCGCCTTCGTTGTGCGGGAGCGGGGTCAGGCCCGCGATCCGGTACAGGTGCAGCCGGCCGTCGTCGTCCAGCAGCAGCGCGTCGCTCAGGGCGTCCAGGACCTGCGGCGACGGGCGCCGCTCACGTCCCTGCTCCAGGCGCACGTAGTAGTCGACGCTGATGCGGGCCAGCATCGCGACCTCTTCGCGCCGCAGGCCGGGAACCCGTCGCCGCCCGTCCTCGGGCAGCCCGACGTCGGACGGCGTCACCTGCGCACGCCGGCCCCGCAGGTAGTCGCCCAGTTTCGAGGTGTCCATGTTGCTCAGGCTAGGCTCCCGAGCGGCTGGGAGCCTGGTCCCAGTACCCCCAGGACAGGTCGCGGTCCCCTGCGGTGCCCCAGTCCGTCGAGGGTGGAGGCCATGCCCGGCATCGCCCGCCTGCACAACCTCGCCCTCGCCGGATGAGGCGCAAGCCGGCAGGTCGGTCAGTGTGTCCCAGAACGTCTACGGGACAACCTCAGCGGAGTCTCGCGGACACGAACAACGACAACCCCGGCCGTCAGGTGCGGCTGACCTTCCTCGGACAGCCGTCGAAGGGGCGAACCGGGCCGCGGCGCGACCGCCGACGGCTGATGGTCGAGCCCGTTGGTTTCCTCGGCGTGACCCGGTCGGTGGCCGAGCCGCTGTCGCGGGGCACCACGGTGGTCTCGCACTCCCGCACCATCGAAGCCGCCGACCGCTTCCGCTGGTACCAGGACGGCGTCGAGCGGTTGCCGTTCGATCCGCTGTCTCCCTACCGGCGCGGCGGCAGCACCCCGGAGGTGGCGGTGGAGCAGATGCGGGCGGCCGGCTTCGACCTGCGCGCCGGCGCCGAGCGGGACATCGGCCTGCCCACACAGGCGGCATTCGCACTCGCCGAGCGCCTCACCGGGGTGCAGGTCACCCGCGGACTGCTGGAGACGGCCCCGTTGACCGGCACTCTGGTCGACCTGCCCCGCCCCTGACACCAGCACCCCCAGCGGGTCCAGGCAGCCTGCTCCAACCCGCCGTTGGAAAGTGGACGGCGATGCGCCGTCCCCGGGGTTCTTTGCGCAGGTGCATCCAGACGACCACGCCCTGGCCGCGGCAGACCCCGGCACACTGCAGGCCACGCACCGGAAAGCCGACCGCCGCAGACTCCTCGAAGTGATCCGGCCCAAGACCCCGCGTATGGCCGACCGGCTGGTCCAGGACATCTTCGGCGCGCTCGATGAACAAACCGTCGTCGTCCCGGGGACAGGCACCCTCGGCATCGTGGTCCCGTCCCTGGCCCGTTCCCTGGCGGCCGTCCACGAACAGCGCCGGGCCCTGGAAGCCCGGGACTGTAAATCGTTCGGTGTAACTCCCGATCATGGAGGATGCATCGATGACCAGTGAGAACGTGGCTGAGCAGGACGCTGTCGAGTCGGCAGCGGCTGTGTCGGCGAAGGCCGTGGACGACCGGCTGATCGACGAGCTGGTGAGCCGGGCCCAGGCCGAGGGCCTGCAGTTGACCGGCGAGGGCGGGCTGTCCCCGCAGGGGGCAACCCCCGGCAGCAGCTGACCAGGCGGCTGCTGGAGTCCGCCCTGGAGGGTGAGATCACCGACCACCTCGGCTACGACAAGCACGACCCGGCGGGCAAGAACGGCGGCAACTCGCGCAACGGCACCCGCGCCAAGACCGTGCTGACCGACGTGGGGCCGGTGGAGATCGTCGTGCCCCGCGACCGGAACGGCTCCTTTGAGCCGAAGATCGTCAAGAAGCGGCAGAAGCGCCTGACCGGGGTCGACGAGATGGTGATCTCGCTGGCCGCGAAGGGCCTGACCACCGGCGAGGTGCAGGCCCACCTGGCCGAGGTCTACGGCGCTGACGTCTCCCGCCAGACCGTCTCCACCATCACCGACAAGGTGCTCGAGGGCATGGCCGAGTGACAGAACCGGCCCCTCGACCCGGTCTATCCGGTGGTCTTCATCGACGCCATCCACGTGAAGATCCGCGACGGTGCGGTGGCCAACCGGCCGATCTATGTGGCCCTGGCGGTCACGGTCGAGGGCCGGCGGGAGATCCTGGGCCTGTGGGCCGGTGACGGCGGCGAGGGCGCCAAGCACTGGCTGCACATCCTCACCGAGCTCAAGAACCGCGGCGTCAGCGACGTGCTGATGCTGGTCTGCGACGGGCTCAAGGGCCTGCCCGAGGCAGTGGACGCGGTCTGGCCGAAGACGATCGTGCAGACCTGCGTGGTGCATCTGCTGCGGAAGTCCTTCCGCTATGCCGCCCGCCAGGACTGGGACAAGATCGCCAAGCTTCTCAAGCCCGTCTACACCGCACCGACCGAGGAGGCCGCCCTGGACCGGTTCGCCGAGTTCGCCGACGCCCGGGGCCGGAAGTATCCGGCGATCGTGAAGCTGTGGGAGAACGCCTGGGTGGGGGTGCCCCCGGACGGAGTCTGGGGGAGAGTTCACTCCGTTCCTGCGGTTCGATGCCGAGATCCGCCGCATCGTCTGCACCAC
>NZ_PGSG01000096.1 GCF_002843305.1 Streptomyces barkulensis | reverse complement strand
TGAGCTGTACTGATCTTCGTGGAGTCCCTCAAGCCTGGGTTACGCTTCCAGGCGTAAGGAGAACCACGAGCAATGCCAGCACCCCGTAAGTACCCCGATGAGCTGCGTGAGCGGGCGGTGCGCGAGGTCCGCGCGACCGGCCGCCCTGTGGCCCACGTCGCCCGCGACCTCGGCATCCACAAGGAAGCCCTGCGGTCCTGGGTCCGCCAGGCCGAGGCGGACGCCGGCGAGCGTGACGACCGGCTGACGACCGCCGAGCGCGACGAGTTGAAGGAACTCCGCAAGGAGAACGCCGAGTTGAGGCGGGCCAACGAGATCCTGAAGGCCGCCTCGGTGTTTTTTGCCCAGGAGATCGACCGTCCCCGGACGAGGCCGAGCAGGTGATCGACCACCTGCGCGACAAGGGCCTCGGGGTCGATCCCGTCTGCCGGGTGCTGGATGTGTCGCCGTCGACGTACTTCGCGCGCAAGACGCGGCCGAAGTCGGCCCGACGCCTGCGCGACGAAGAACTGATCCCGCTGGTCACAGCCGCGTGGGAGGACTCCGGGCGCACCTACGGCGCACGCCGCGTCACCCGCGCCCTGGTCCGCGCCGGACACACGGTGGCCCGCTGCACGGTCGAGCGGCTGATGGGCGAGCTCGGCATCGAGGGCGTCATCCGCGGGCAGCGCCGCCGCACCACGGTCCCCGAGCCGGCCGCGCCGCGCCCGCCGGACCTGGTCAACCGCCGTTTCACCGCCGAGCGGCCCAACCAGCTGTGGCTGGCGGACCTGACCTACATCCGCACCTGGTCGGGGTGGGTCTACGTCGCGTTCGTCCTGGACGCGTACTCACGCCGGATCGTGGGCTGGCAGGCCGCCACGCACCTGCGCACGGACCTGCCGCTGGACGCACTGGAGATGGCGCTGTGGCGGCAGAGGATCAAGAAGGACGCCGATCTCATCCATCACAGCGACCGCGGGTCGCAGTACGTATCCATTCGGTACACGGAACGTCTCGCCGAGGTCGGTGCCTCGGCGTCGGTCGGGTCCGTCGCGGACAGTTATGACAACGCGATGGCCGAGGCCCTCAACGGCACGTTCAAAGCCGAACTGATCGAACATCAGGGGCCATGGCGGGACTTCGACCAGGTCGAGCGGGCCGTCTTCCAGTGGGTCGCGTGGTACAACGGTGAACGACTCCACTCCGCCCTGGGCTACGTGCCGCCCGACGAGTACGAGCAGACGTACTGGGCGTACCTGGAGGAAGTCCCGCAGACCGCTTGATCACACGATCGCGGACTCTACGAAACTCGGGGCAGCTCAGTGCGCGGCTGGGAGCACCTGCACGGCGTCAGCGTGGGCAAGCGCGAAATGGATCTCGTGCAACATGCTTTCGTTGACGCATCGGTCGATGGCCGACCGGGCCGGGTGGCTGAGGCTGTGGGCGCGCTACGCCGGTTCGACCAGCGACGCAGTGTGCTGGTCCTTCTCGGTGAGGCGGGCACAGGGCGCCGGACAGCTGCGCTGCGAGCACTTCATGGGATGGGTGTTCCTCGCGAGCGCATCCGCTGGCTGGTACCGGACTGGGAGCAGCCACGCATCGAACAAATCCCCGCCACCAGGAAGCACGGTTTCATCCTCGACCTGACGGACCACGGGTCGCTGCCCGAAAGCTTCTACTCGGGGCTGTCCGGCTACCAGAAGGAAGCCGGGGAGAAGGAAGCCGTTCTGATCATCTTGGCGACGCCGGGTGCCTGGGATCCTGGACATCTGGCCTCTGTGCCCCATGTATGCCTGGTCCGGCCAGCAGCGATGGAAGTCGCCAGGGCTCACCTGAGCCGCCTGGCCCCCGACAGAGTGGACTGGCTGTCAGGCACTCCCCTTGAGGAACTACTCGCGGCGGCGACGCACGCCTCCGACGCGGCTCGTCTGGCCCGGCTCGTCGCCGAGTCCGAAAGCGACGACAGGGACACGGTCAAGGAGGAGTTCACCGGCTGGAAAAGGCACCTGCAGGGCTGGTTCGAGAAGCACTCCAGCGCGGAGGACCTGCGCGAGCGGGCGCTCCTGGTGGCCGCCGCCTTGCTGGAGGATGTGCCGGCCGATGTCGTGATGGAAGCGGCCGATCAGTTCTTCAAAGAGGTCGGGGGCGTCCTGCCTCCTGGCGGCGCACTGGCCGGCCGGGACTTGTGCCAGCGCCTGGAAACCATCGAGGCCTCCCAGATCGGTGAGAACATCTCGTTGGAAGCCAAGAGGCACGGGTTGCCCGGGGCCGTCTTGACGCATGTGTGGCAGCAGCGGCCGCAGCTGCGGCAGGCACTGCTGGAATGGGCCTCGAAGATCAGCGCTCCGAACGGAGTTGCCGAGCGCCATCTGCGACGCATCGCGGAATCCCTTGTCCGCCTGTCTCTGCTCCCCGGCGGCGCGACGGTGCGGTCCGTGGTGAGCGACTGGATCGACAAGGGGCACACCCGGCACCGGCGGCTGGCCGTGGAGATTCTGGAGAGCATGGCGCTCCATCCGGCCACGGGGGCTGGTGTCCGCAAGCAGCTGTACGACTGGGCTCACCAGAAGAACACCAGCGAGGCATTGGCTGCGGCGGTGGCCGAGATCTGCGCCGGCAGGCTGGGCCGGGAGTACCCGCGGGTGGCATTGACCCGGCTGCGTCTATTGGCCTCGCGGTCCGACGGCAAAGCGCGCGAAGCGGTAACCAGCGCGGTGCGTACCCTTGTCGGCCGTCCCCAGCAGCGAGTTCTGGTGCTGTCGGAAATCATCGACTGGTCGAGTTCCGCCGACGGCACCGTGCGCCAAGCCGGAGCGAGCATCTTCCTGGCACTGACCGATATCACCGATCAGGATCTCCTCTTGCATATGGCTGGGGAGACCCCGGACGACTCGGCCAGCACGCCGGCCAGGCAGCTCCTCGTCCGCGGCTGGCGTGCGGCGCTCTTGGAGCCCGCTGTGGCCGAAGCGGCCCTCACCAGCCTGGCAGCCTGGCTGGACTCCTCCGAGCTGCCGGATGACACGGTCCTGCCTGTGGTGGCAGCGGTGATCCGCGGACACCTCGGCCAGCAGGGGGTCGCCAGGCTGCTGGTGGGTTCCTCGAACAGCACCGAACTGGGACGGGCCCGACGCCACAAGCTGGTCGACCAGTTGATCTACACGCAAGCAGCGCCTCCAGCTGAACTCGGCACCGGGCGCGAGCCCACCGGTGAAGAGACCCGTTCGGCAGCGTGAGCATCCTGCCCTGGCGCCGAACCGCCCGGCCGGCACTGCTCCTCTCCGATAGCGAAACGGCGCATCCGCTCGTCATGAGCGGCGAGCGGATGCCCAGCCGCATCCCCAGTGTGTTCTTCACCGTGCGCATCGACGGCGCGTGGCGTCCAAGGCAGGACGAAATGCCCGGTCATCACGACCCTGCCACCCTCGCCCGTCACCATCTGCGCCACGGCGCCGACCGCGTCCTGAGCTCGTACTCCGTTCTCGACCGCGCCGCAGCTCAGGACGCGGCCAACACCGCCATGGCCCGATGGCACAGCCCCGCAGCCGGGCTGGAGGTCATCGGCTCGGTGCAACTGGCCGTCTCGGCCCAGGATCGCGAACTGGCCGAGGAGCACACACGCCGACACCAGAACATCGACCTCGAGCACGAGGCGGAGATGCGCCGCCTGACCCACCTGCAGCGCGTGCTCGCCGATCCGAACCTGCGCCGGATGTGGTGGATCAACCAATTCCCCGACCGTTTCGATCAGCTGTCGGACCTGGTTAAGGAGCTGGGTGATCTGCCTGCCCCGTGCGAGCGCGAGGACGACGGCACCCGCGGCGACATCAGACGCTTCATCGACCAACTCGTCACCGCCACGGACACCCCCGAGCAGCGGGACCTCTTCCTCAAAGCCCTCATCCACGCCCTCCACGTGCTCGGCCACCACGACTTGAAGACCACGGCCGCCCAATGGCAGACCCAACACGAGCCCGGGAGTACACCGGCATGAACCCGCACACCGCACGATGGCTTCTGACCCCCCTGCGGCAGCTACGGACCCACCGGCTCATGGCCCAGCACGGGCCGACCCTGCCGTACGAGACCGCATGGGCCTTGATCACCCTGCGCCGCGCCCCCGACGAAGTCGGCTTCGTGCATGCCTGGGCCGGCGAGAACCCCGGCAAGGAACCCGGAGTCCACTACGACCGGTGGCACGAGCTCAGCCAGGCAGAACAACGCCGCCGCCGCCAGTGGCTACACCGCCACGGCCACTCCCCCGTCCAGCTCCTCCGCCTGGACACCGACCTTGTCAAAGCCGCCGGCCTCCATGTCCTCGACTGGGGGCCGCCCTCCAGCCCATGAACAGCACAGCTCAACGATGGCTCGCCTCTCCAGGTTGTTCAGTGGCTGGTGCATGTGAGGCGGCAGGCGCACCGCTTGACTGTCCGGCGGGGTGGTGCTCGATCCAGGACAGGCCGCCCAGGTCCAGGCCGTGGCGGGCGCGGGTGACCGCGACGTAGGCCAGGCGGGCCTCGGTGTCGTCGATCGGCCCGGGCAGGGGTCTGTCAAACGTTCGGTGTAACGGGGGTGGTTGAGGTTACTGGCGGGCCGTCGACAGGCGGCCGTCGAAGGCGTTCAGCGCGGTCTTCCAGCGCATGGTCCAGCGGGCCTGGCCCTTGCCGGTGGGGCCAAGGGACATGATCGCCATGTAGACGCACTTCTTCAGAGCGGCCTGCTCGTTGGGAAAGTGTCCACGGGCCTTGACCGCCCGCCGGATCCGCACGTTCACCGACTCGATCGCGTTGGTGGTGCAGACGATGCGGCGGATCTCGGCATCGAACCGCAGGAACGGAGTGAACTCTCCCCCAGACTCCGTCCGGGGGCACCCCCACCCAGGCGTTCTCCCACAGCTTCACGATCGCCGGATACTTCCGGCCCCGGGCGTCGGCGAACTCGGCGAACCGGTCCAGGGCGGCCTCCTCGGTCGGTGCGGTGTAGACGGGCTTGAGAAGCTTGGCGATCTTGTCCCAGTCCTGGCGGGCGGCATAGCGGAAGGACTTCCGCAGCAGATGCACCACGCAGGTCTGCACGATCGTCTTCGGCCAGACCGCGTCCACTGCCTCGGGCAGGCCCTTGAGCCCGTCGCAGACCAGCATCAGCACGTCGCTGACGCCGCGGTTCTTGAGCTCGGTGAGGATGTGCAGCCAGTGCTTGGCGCCCTCGCCGCCGTCACCGGCCCACAGGCCCAGGATCTCCCGCCGGCCCTCGACCGTGACCGCCAGGGCCACATAGATCGGCCGGTTGGCCACCGCACCGTCGCGGATCTTCACGTGGATGGCGTCGATGAAGACCACCGGATAGACCGGGTCGAGGGGCCGGTTCTGTCACTCGGCCATGCCCTCGAGCACCTTGTCGGTGATGGTGGAGACGGTCTGGCGGGAGACGTCAGCGCCGTAGACCTCGGCCAGGTGGGCCTGCACCTCGCCGGTGGTCAGGCCCTTCGCGGCCAGCGAGATCACCATCTCGTCGACCCCGGTCAGGCGCTTCTGCCGCTTCTTGACGATCTTCGGCTCAAAGGAGCCGTTCCGGTCGCGGGGCACGACGATCTCCACCGGCCCCACGTCGGTCAGCACGGTCTTGG
>NZ_PGSG01000095.1 GCF_002843305.1 Streptomyces barkulensis | reverse complement strand
TCTTGGACACCTGGAAACTGGGACGTGAGAGCCCAGAGGAAGCAGTGCCAGGTGGGAAGCAAGTACACGAAGCGGTACTCGGACGAGTACAAGCGGGACGCGATCGAGCTCGTGCGGTCGTCGGGCCGGACGGTGACCGAGGTCGCCCGGGAGCTCGGGGTCAGCTCGGAGTCCCTGCGGGGCTGGGTGAAGAAGGCCCGCGCCGCTCAGGACACCGGATCCGGTCCCGTGGCCGGGCGGGCCGGGCAGAGTGCCGACGACCGGGACGAGGAGCTGAAGCGGCTGCGGAAGCTGACCGCTGAGCAGGCGAAGACGATCGAGATCCTGAAAAAAGCGACGGCCTTCTTCGCGAAGGAGAGCGACCGGTGAGCGCGATATGCCGGTTCATCCACGCGGAGAAGGCGAACTACCCGGTCACGCTGCTGTGCAAGGTGATGAAGACCGCGCGGTCCACGTACTACGCGTGGGTGGCCGGAGCCGAAGCCCGCGAAGCGCGGCGGCGGGCCGATGAGGCCCTGGCACACGAGATCACGGTGATCCACCTCGCCTCCCGGCGGAACTACGGCGTCCCGCGCGTCACCGCCGAACTGCGCCGGCAGGACCGGCTGGTCAACCGCAAGCGGGTGGCACGGGTCATGCGGGAGCACGGCATCGCCGGGAACAGCCGGCGCACCGGCCGTCGCAGCCTGACCAAGGCCGACACCAAAGCCGCCCCGTCGCCGGACCTGATCGGCCGGGACTTCAACGCCACCCGCCCCGGCACGAAGATCGTCGGGGACATCACCTACATCCCCACCGCCGAGGGCTGGCTCTACCTCGCCTCGTGGCTGGACCTGGCCACGCGCGAGGTCATCGGCTACTCGATGGCCGACCACCACCGCGCCGAACTCGTCGTCGGCGCGCTCGACATGGCCGCAGCCCTGGGCCGCCTGGAACCCGGCTGCGTGATCCACAGCGACCGCGGACCGGAATACACCTCCCGCCAACTACGCGACAGAATCGCCATGTCGGGGCACAGGCAAAGCATGGGCCGGACCGGGAGCTGCTTCGACAACGCCGCCGCGGAGAGCTTCTGGGCTGTACTCAAAGAGGAGATCGGCACCCGCTTCTGGCCCGACCGCGCGACCGCCCGCGCCGGCATCTTCGACTTCATCGAGACCTTCTACAACAGACGCCGCCTGCGCAAGCACGTCCACTGGGGCTACCTCACACCCCACGAGACACGCCTGCGCTACCAGCAGGATCAGGCCCTCGCGGCGTAACGACGACGTGTCCGAGATCACGGGGAAACTTCAACCACAACCTCACCCCGGTGAACGTTCCTGGTCACGGCACTAGCGGTTGGGTGGGGGGTTGATTTTCCGAGATAATTGAGCATTTTCCAATCACCGTCAGGTTGGAAGATGCTCATGGAGTGGAGTGTGTGTTGCTCATGCCGTTGTGCGGCACTTGCGCTCCATCCACTCCCGGACTTCGACGGGGGAGAAGCGCAGTTGCCGGCCGATGCGGAAGCCGGGGATGGCTTCTTTGGCGTGGTTGTCGTAGACCCAGGAGACGGGTTTCCCGAGGAACTCGGCCAGGGTGGCGACATCCCGGAGCGGCTCGGTCATGATGCCTCCGGATGACTTGATCCTCTTGCGAGGACGAAGGTATGGAGGAGGAGCGGCCGCGCCAAAGGCGTTGTCCGTTCCTCTGGTAGGCGGTCACCCTCGGTGAGAGGCGGCCCTCTGGATGGGGAGAGTGGTGCGGGGAGGGCACCGGTGCCCCGGGACGGTTGGCGGAGGTCAGCACCGAACCAGCACGACGGGCCCGAGCGGATCGGAACGGACGGCAACGGGGGTCAGCACCGAGTCAGCACCGCGCCCTACGGAGCCTCGGCATCCGCTGACCCGCCACCGTCGAAGACGGCCCCGGGCACCTGCCGGCAGGCGCTCGGGGCCGTAGCGGTCCGCCGTGACCCTGATGGAGGCGTGTCCCCTCCACCGCGACACCTCGTGGAGGAGGCCACCGCTACCCAGGGTAGCGGTGGCCCACTTGTGCCGCGCGGCCCGGCCGCCCGGCCGCCCGGCGGGGTGGGGGGTGCCCCACCGCACCGCCGCGGGTCAGGCGCCGCTCCGCCACCGGTCGAGCGATCGCCCGGTGGCGAGTGTGTCGGGGTGGGCCTCGCCCAGCACCCGCCTCTGCTCCGCCAGCAGATGCGTCAGCTCGGCCACGGCGCCCGCCGCGTCGCCCGACCGCCCCAGCCAGTAGGCCTGCCGGCCGTGGGTGGTGAAGACCCCGAGGTGGTCCGGTCCGTGCAGCGGGTGGACCAGCGGATCGTCGTACGGGGTGAAGGACTCGGCCTTCTGCCGGTGCAGCTCGCGCAGCTGGTCACGCAGCAGCTCGCCCAGTGCCGCGGCGGCCCCGGCCGGGTCACCGGCCTCCCCGCGCCGGTGTGCCAGCTCGCGGCGCGTGGTGAACAGGCCCACCAGACTCTGGCCCCGGGGGTCGCGGCCGTACAGCTGCGCCTGATCATGGAGGAGTTCGGCCAGCACCGCGGCGGCCCCGGCCGGGTCGCCCGCCTCGCCCCGCCAGTGTGCCAGCCGTGATCGCGTCTCGAAGGACGCGAGGACGTCGTCACCCGGGGCATGAGCTGCCCGCTGCTCGGCCGCCACCGCGGCCAGTTCCGCCGCGGCCCCCGGCGCGTCCCCGGCCACTCCCCGCCAGTGGGCGGCCTCTCCCCGGGCGAGGAGGGCCGTATGCGCACGGGACCCGTGACGGCGGCCGGCCTCGCCGGCCAGCCAGGTGAAGTGGCGGCGCGCGGCATCCGCGTCGCCGTGCCGCCCCAGTAGCCGGGGCACGACGATCAGGATGTCGTGCACCCGCGTGTCCGGCGGGGGACCGAACAGCCGGTCCAGGCCGCCGGCCGCCGCGGCCTGCTGCCGCGCCGAGGGCCGGCCGAGCAGGGCGGTCTCGTGACGGCGCACCAGCTCGCGGCAGTTGGCGTACAGCAGCCGGGCGAGCCCGGCGTCCGTCCCGTCGGCCGCCGCCACCGCCACCAGGCAGTCGGCGGCCGTCCGGGCGAGCTCGTCCGCCTCCCGTTGCGACAGCCAGTCACGCAGCGCCCGCTGCATGACCCGGTCGCAGCGTACGACCTGCCGCCCCTCCGCGGTCGTGCGCTCGACCAGCCCCTGCCGGTGCAGCAGCTCCAGGGCGGAGACCACCTGCTGCCGGTGGTCCGCCCGTTCGGGGCGGGGCACCGTGCGCAGCGCGTCGAAGCAGGCCCGCGCGGGCACGGTGTCGAAGACCTCCTCGGGGACACCGGCGGCGTCGAACACCGACAGCAGCGCCGTCAGCGGGCGGGCCGGCCCATCCGGATCGGACCGTACGGCCTGCTCGGTCAGATGCTGCCACACCTCGTGCATCCCGGCGGGCTGACCGTCGGGCAGGGCTCCGGGCCCGGGCACCAGCTCGGACAGCGGCCGTCCGCCGCCGGTGAGCAACCGGCGGTAGCGGGCGCAGTCCAGGTCGCCGGCCGCCAGCCTCGCCGCGGCCTGGGACAGGGCCAGCGGGGAGTGGCCCAGCTCGGCCGCCAGCGCGGCGGTCTCGGCCGGGTCCTCCTGCCGACCGTACCCGGCCAGCAGTTCGGCGAGGTGGGCGGCGCCCTCGCCGGGCGCGAACGGGCCGACGGCGATCAGCCGCCGGCCCGGGGACTCACGGGCCGCGTCCCTGCGCCGGGTGGTGACCACGGTCTGCCCGGTGGGCCGGTCCTGCGGCGGCCACAGATCGCCCAGGGCGGAGAAGTCGGCGGCGTCGTCCAGCACCACCAGCCACCGGCAGGCGGCTCCCGCTCCGTCCGGCCGCAGCCAGGCCAGGAACGCCTGCGCGGCCCGCTCCGCGTCGACCGGGTCGGTTCCGGTGATGTCGCCGTACGCCTGTGCGTACGCGGAGACCACCGAGGAACGGCGGGACGCGGTGGCCCAGACGAGAAGGTCCAGCCTCTTGTGCTGCCAGGCGGTGTGGGCGTGCCGCGCGGCCAGCTGGGTCTTGCCCGTGCCGGGCGCGCCGACCAGCACCTGGGTGCGCGGGGCGCCGTCGCCGGGCAGCTCGGGCGCGAGCCCGGGCCGTTCCCGGAAGCGGCGTGCCAGCGGGGGCACGACACCCACCCGGTGCGGCCAGGTGGCCGGCGGGCGAGCGGCGGCGTAGTGGGTGACCTGGTCGGCGTGACCGACGGCCAGACTGTGGTCACTGGCCCACACGCCGTACGCGGGCGGGGGTGGGGACGGTGGTGCGGGGGGAGGCGGGCTGTGGTGCGCCGGTCCGTTCAGCCCCGGGACGGATCCGGCTGCGGAGGGTGGCCCATCTGGACACCTCCGTGGATGACGCCGGCGGCGACCGATCCGCCCTCGGCGCGCACGTGCAGGTCGCCACCGACGGCCTGACCGCCCGCTCCGGCCGACACACCCGGGGCCGGTGGGTCGGCCAGCAGGTCGCGCAGCTCTCCGGCGGCACGGTCCCGCTCGGTGTCGGGCAGGTTCTCCAGCAGCGCCTCGAAACGGGCCTGCCAGAGCGCCTCCTGCCGGATACGGGCCTGCTGCGACGCGACGGTGTCCGGTTGCCCGCCGTCCGGTGGCGCCGCCGGACGGAGCTCGGAGGCGGTGCGGTCGAGCCGTTCGAGCTCGGTGCTCTCCCGCTCCTGCTCCCCGCGGCCGAACCACGCGGCCACCCGCTGCCGGAACTCCTGCCAGGCGTCCGTCCCGGCGGCCTGGACCACCGCGGTGCCGCCCGCCGCGGCGAGCGCCGTCAATGTCTCCGGCAGCATGCCCCACCCTCCCGTCGCTGTGCTCAGCGGCAACTCTAGTGCGTGGCAACGGTGTTCGGATGCCGGTGAGGGGGGCCGGGTGCTCAGCGGCAACTCTAGTGCGTGGCAACGGTGTTCGGATGCCGGTGAGGGGGGCCGGTGCGGCGGGGAGCGGCGGGGCGCACCCGGCGCGGCCCGTGTCCGCAGTCTGCGGCGGGTGCTGTTGTCCGGGGCGCATGTGCCCTTGTGCACCCCGGTTTTCCGGCGCTCCTTCCCGATCGCCTCCGCCGGCACCGTCTGTTGCCGGCGGAGGCGACCGGGGCCGGGCTATTCACCCGGGGCCACCAGCCCCGACTCGTAGGCGAAGACCACCGCCTGGGCGCGGTCGCGCAGGCCGAGCTTGTTCAGGACGCGGCTCACGTGCGTCTTGACCGTCTGCTCGGCCAGCACCAGCGTCTGCGCGATCTCCGCGTTGGACCGGCCGCGGGCCACCAGGGTGAGGACCTCGGTCTCGCGTTCCGTCAGAGCCTTGAGCCGCAGCGCGGGCCTGCCCCGGGCGGCGGGACGCTGCCGGGCGAAGTCCGCGATGAGGCGGCGTGTCACGGAGGGGGCGAGCAGCGCGTCGCCCGAGGCCACGACGCGTACCGCCGCGATGAGGTCGGCCGGCGGCGCGTCCTTGAGCAGGAAACCGCTCGCGCCCGCCCGCAGTGCCTCGTAGACGTAGTCGTCGACGTCGAACGTGGTGAGCATCAGGACACGTGGCCGGTGTGTCACGCCCGGTGGGGGCGCCAGGATGTGGTGCGCGGCCCGGAGGCCGTCCATCTCGGGCATGCGGACGTCCATCAGCACCACGTCGGGGTGGGTGCGCCGGCTCAGCTCGACGCCCTGCGCGCCGTCGGGGGCCTCGCCCACCACGTCGATGTCGCTCTGGGCGGCCAGCAGCGCGGCGAAGCCGGCCCGCACCATGGCCTGGTCGTCGACGACGATGACCCGGATCGTCATGCCGCTCCCTCGCTGTCGTTCCCCGTCACCGGCGACGTCACCGGCAGCGTCACCGGCAGCGTCACCGGCAACCGCGCGGCCACCCGGAAGCCGCCGTCCGGCAGTGGCCCGGTGTCCAGTTCGCCGCCCAGCAGCCGCACCCGCTCCCGCATGCCGACCAGGCCGTGCCCGGTGCGGTCCTCCTCGAACGGCGCGGCGGGCGGGGCGGGCGGCGGCCCGTTGACGACGAGGACGGTGAGCCGCGCGCCGTCCCCCGAAGCGGCCTCCGGTGTGGACCCCGACACCGACACCTGTGCCGGAGCGCCCGGCGCGTGCCGCACGACGTTCGCGAGGGCTTCCTGGACGATGCGGTACGCGGCCAGGCCCACCACCTCGGGCACATCGGCGTCGCAGGGGGTGAACTCCACCGGTACGCCCGCCCTCACCGTCGCCTCCACCAGCTGCCCGATCCGTTCCAGGCCCGGCTGGGGCGCGAGCTCGCCGCGCGTCTCCTCGCTCCGCAGCACGCCGAGGAGCCGTCGCATCTCCCCGAGCGACTCGCGCGCGGTCGCCGCGATGGAGGTGAACTCCTCCCGCACGTCCGGCGGCAGACCGTCGAGGCGGTACGCCGCGGTGTCCGCCTGCACCGTGATGACGGACATGTGGTGCGCCACCACGTCGTGCAGTTCGCGCGCGATGCGGGCGCGCTCCTCCAGCAGCGTCCGTCGGCCGCGTTCGGCCTCGCTGATCGTCTCCTGCTCGGCCAGTCTGCGCTGCGCCTCGTACCGTTCGCGGAGCGCACCGCAGAGTACGAGCACGGCGCCGCTGAGCACGATGAGCAGGGTGGTGCTGCCGCTGGTGTCGTGGGGCGCGGCGGAGGCCAGGCCGATGCCCGCGCCCACCGTCGCCAGCCACACCAGCACCAGTGTCCGGCGCGGCTCGCGCAGGCCGAGGGCGATGCAGAGGCCGACGTACCCGACGATCTCCATGGGCGGGAACGGCCACAGGAGCCGCTCCTCGAGGCCGACGGCGAGCATGGCGAGCGCCCCGGCCACGTCCGCGGTGAAGATCACGTACCAGGCGCGCAGCGGACGGACGACGGCGAGCAGCAGCGGCGCCGTCTGCGCGACGGCCAGCGTGCTCGCCACACCGCCGTTCAGTCCGTAGTCGTTGCCGAGCACATGGATGGTGGTGGGCAGCAGGGCGACGCACAGCACGAACGCCACGCCCCACGGCAGTAGCCGCACCCACCGGCGCGGCGCGCCGGCGAGCAGCGCACGCGGGCGCTGCCCTCCCCCTGAGTTCATGGGCCCCAGCTTAGGCGCGGCGGGACGGGGGCTGGGCGCGCGGCCGCCGGGCGGGCTCGGCGCGGCCACGGTCACCGGTTCCCGTGACGGCGGCGGCGGGGCTTGCCGGGCTGCCCGTGCCGGTCGCGCGGCCACTGCCGCGCCCGGCCGCGTGCCGGGCTGTGCGCCGGGCCGTGCGCCGGGCCGTGGGCCGGTGCGCGCCGAACGCCTCCGGTTCCGGCACGGAGCGGCTCTCCCACCTCGTGCAGATGCCGCAGGGCCTGGCGGTAGGAGTCGATGAGGCCGGTCTCCGCGTAGGGCAGGCCGAGATCGCGGCAGTGGGCCTTCACCATGGGCCGGGCGAGCCTCAGGTGGGGTCGGGGCATGCTGGGGAACAGGTGGTGCTCGATCTGGTAGTTGAGGCCTCCGAGGAACCAGTCGGTGAGGACGCCGCCTTCGATGTTGCGGGACGTGAGGACCTGGCGTCGCAGGTGGCCCCACTTCTCGCCGTCGGGGTCGGGCATGTCCATCCCCTTGTGGTTGGGCGCGAAGGCCATGCCCAGGTGCAGCCCGAACAGGGCCTGGTGGAGTGCGGCGAAGACGAGCGCCCGCGCAGGCGGCATGGTCGTCAGGAGCAGAGCGGTGTATCCGGCGATATGGGCGGTCAGGAGCGCACCCTCGACCAGGCGTTCGCGGCCGGTGCGGCGGCGCAGGTCCCGGAAGCCGTAGAACTTCAGGGCGAGGCCCTCGAGGAGGGTGAGCGGGAAGAAGAGCCGGGCCTGGTGGCGGGTGACCCAGTTGCGGAAGCCCGTGCGGGTGGCGGCCTGCCCGCCGGTGAAGACCAGGACGTCGGCGGCGACATCGGGGTCCTTGTCGATGTGGTTGGGGTTGGCGTGGTGGCGGTTGTGCTTGTCGTTCCACCAGCCGTAGCTCATGCCGAGCAGCAGGTTGGCGTGGACGAGTCCGATGCGGCGGTTGGTGGCCCGGTCGCCGCTGATCTGGGCGTGGCCCGCGTCGTGGCCGATGAACGCGGTGCGGGCACACAGGACGGCGAGGACGGGGGCGAGAACGAGTACCCACCAGGAGTCGCCGATGAGTGCCATGCCGGTGACGACGGCGGCCAGGCCGAGTGCGTTGGCCGTTATGGTGCGTGCGTACCAGCCGGTACGCCGGTCGAGCAGTTTCTGCTCCCTGACGCCGCGCAACAGGGGTGTGAACTCGCTGCCGGTTTCCGGTGAAGGCTGCCTCGCGGCGGCCTTCGCGGGGCGTGACGGAGCGGTTTCGTCGGTTGTGGACACGGTTGCACTCCGGTGTTCGGTGAAGGGTGTCGTGGTGCTCGGTTCCGTCCGGCTCCCCGAGGTGCTCGGCGCAGCCGGTGGGCAAGGGGCGGGACGCGCAGGCCCCGGCCCGCGGTGACACGGCGGCGCGGACACGCCGCTCATGCCGTTCACTTCGTTCACGACGCGAGGGCGAAGTAGAAGAAGCCCGCCGCGAGCACGCCCGCCGCCGCGCGCAGGACCGTGCCGGCGCGGTCCCACGGGGCCTCCAGGGGCCGGGCGAGCCTCGCGATCACTACGAGCAGCCCCGCGAAGAGCGGCAGCCAGGCCGACCGCGCCAGGATCCATCCGGCCGTGTCCGGCGCGGTGGTCAGACCGGGGACCTCACCGAAGTGCGAGGCGGGGACAGCGGCGGCGAGCATCGCCGTCTGGTGCCAGCACAGGATCGTCATCGCCGACAGGTTGACGACCACCACCGGGCCCCACAGGGCGGGGCGACGGAGCAGCCGGGCCAGCCGGTCGCGCAGCGCGATCGCCGCGCCGGACTGGACGGCCGCCAGCGCGAGGACCAGCAGGGACGGCGGATGGGAGTTGGTGCGGGACCGGCCGGGCACGCCCACCATCGACGCCGGGTAGTGGAAGGCGAGCAGCAGGGTGGCGAACAGGGCCGCGCCGCCCGCGAGCAGCAGCCACGCCTCGCGCCGGCCCAGCCGCCTGTCCGCCCAGGAGACGCCCAGCTGGTAGGCGAACATCCAGCCCGGGAGCAGGTTGAGCAGACTCAGCCAGGACGGCACGGCGTCCGCGCAGGGCCCGTAGCGGAGGAAGTCGACCACCGCGACGCAGCCGAGCAGCGGGGCCGCGGCCCAGAAGCCCAGACGCCGCGAGGCCCGGGCGCAGTACGGGGTGAGGGCGGTGATCACCGCGTAGACGCCGACGAACCACAGGGGCTGGACGACCAGGGTCGACGCGGTGCGCAGTGTGGCGGTCGGGACGCCGAGGCCGTAGTGCAGGGTGGGCAGGAGCAGCGCCCACACGGCGGTGACGCCGAGGACCGGGCGGCCCAGCCGCTTGAGGCGGCCGGCGGTCCACCGGCGGACCGAGCCCGTGCGGCGGCGGAAGGACAGGTACGAGGAGTAGCCGCCTACCAGGAAGAAGACGCCCAGCATCTGGAGAATCCAGCTGGCGGGGGCCAGCGAGCCGAACGCGGACAGCGGGCTGGCGTTGTGCAGGCCGCCGCCGTTGTCGAGGGTGAAGCCGCCCAGCAGCCAGTGCCCGGCCGGGACGGTCAGGAGCGCCAGCGCGCGCAGGCCGTCGACGGCGCGGTCGCGGTGGGCGGGGGTCCGTTCGTCGATCCCGGTGGTGAGCTTCACGAGCTTCGCGGGGGCCTTCACCGCAGGTCTCCGCGGGCGATCGCCGCGAACGCGGTCAGAGTGGAGGTGCCGGGGGTGAGGTACCCGTCGTGTGCCGGGACGTCGTCGGCGGGCAGGACGGTCGCGCCGAAGCCGGGCGAGGTGGGGTCCGCGCCGTGACCCAGGCCCAGGACCTCGACGTTGGGGACGCGGTCGATCCAGTCCTTCGGGGACTTCGCCGCCCAGACGCGGGCATCGGTGCCGAGTGCGGTGACGTCGTCGGCGCGCATGCCGGGCGAGCCCATGACGACGATGTCGCTCGCGTCGGTGTCGGAGGCGGCGAGGCCGCAGACCACCGAACCGTAGCTGTGACAGAAGAGGGAGGGATCGGGGAGGCCCGCCGCGTCCAGGCCGCCGGTGAAACGGGTGAGGCGCTCGGCACCGGTCTCGGCGAGCCGGCCCGTCGCCAGGTCCGGGCCGATACCGGAGGGGGTGGTGTAGCCGGCCCAGGCGATGACGGCCGTGTCGTCGCCCGCTTCCTTCTGGAGGTCGGCGGCCTGCCGCGCTGTGGCGCCGAACGCGGCGAGGTCGGTGTCCGAGCCGGGGACGATCACCGCGATGTGGGCGGCGTTCTCCAGGTCGCCCGCGACCTGCGCGATCATGCCGCGGCCGCGCGGGTCGTACGCCAGGACCTGGTCGCCCGCATGGGCGTTGGCCTCGTAACGGAGGTCTACGGGAGCGCCGTCGAGGTTGCCCACCACGGTGGGGTGGTCCCTGACGAGTCCGCGCTGCTGGGCGCCGGTCAGACCGGCGAAGAAGGCCGCGACCTCGTGCGGGCCGGCCGTGGCGGGGTCCGGTGGCTCCTTGCCCGGGAAGCCGTCCGCCAGCCAGGCGGCGGTGCCGGGGAGCGGACCGATCGGTGGGCTCTGGGCGCTCGCCGCGGCCCGGCCCGCCGTGCCGCCGGCCAGCAGTGCGGTCAGCAGGGCGGTGATAAGAGTCCTCCTGAAGCGGCGCATCCGTCCCTCTCCTCCGTCTCGTCCGTGGTGACGGCGGGAAGGTAGGAAGGCGGCGGGGAGCGGGGCGTCACTCCGGGGAGCCAAGTCGGCGGTGATACCCGGGTAGGGGGTGGGGCAGCAGCCGTTGTTCTCCGTCCGCGGTGAACACCGGGTGAGGTGAGGGGACTCGGGCGGGCGACAGAACGCTGGAGGCGGCGGGTCAGGGGGTGCTTGGCGGCGAGGTGCCGGACCGTCCCGAGCGAGGTGGCCGCAGTGGTCTGCCCAGCAGTGGTACGACCTGTTCGCCGAGGAGGCCGAGCTCGACCTGCGGCCCTCCTTCCCGGTCGAGGTCTTCGCGGAGCACGGGGAGGAGATCTGCGTCGTGCTGGAGTGGTTCGCGCACACGGTCGCCCTCTCGGAGGCCCGTCGCATGCTGGACGACGATCCCGGCACGTACTGAGAACAGGGGCCGGACGGACCTCGTGTGCTCACCACACTCCTCGCACGAGGTCCGTCCGGCCGGGCTAGGGGGAGTCCCTGCCCATGACGGGCGCCAGGAACGGGCTCGGCGTGCCGTGTCAGGACACCCGGAGCGCCTCCCGTGCCCGTGTGCACGCTACGAACAGCAGGCTCAGCTCGCTGTTCGTGTCCTGTTGGTGCTGCTGTGCGTCGACCTCCGCCGGAGTGACCGCCGACTTCATCGGCACGGTGCCGTCGTTCACGCCGGCCACGGCCACGCACCGGAACTCCAGCCCCTTCATCCGGTGCATGGTCGCGACCCGCACCCCGGGGCCGCCGCGTTCGCGGCCCAGTACGCACGCCGCGATCCCGGCTCCCTCCAGAGCCCGCGCGATATCCCGCGCGAACTGCAGGAACCGCACCGCGATCCCGGTCCTCGGAGTTCACGGCCTTTTCGGTGTACGTCTTGTACTTGGCGTCGATGGGCAGGAAGCGGGGGAAGCGCGCTGCCGTCCTCTCCGGCAACCGGGTGCCGGTCCCGGAGGGGCCACGGGACGCGTTCCCGTGCCGCATCGGCGGGCCGCCGCACCCCAGGGGCTTTGAGAAGTGATCTTGTGTCCGGGTTCGTCATGCCAGTCCGAGGGCGGTGAGGGGCCGCAGGTGGTCGCGGGCGGTACGGCGGAGGGCGGCTGCGATGTTGGTGTGACCGTCCTGGCGGTGGACGCCGATGGCGAGGTTGCTCCCCCAGCCTTCGGCCGGGAGGTGCCCCCAGGCCGGCCATGATGCGGGGCAGGTGCCGGGTGCGGATGTGCGGGGCGTCCTCGTGGAAGGTGCGGTCGCGGACGTGGTGCAGCTGGTTCTCAATGCGCCAGTGGCCGCGGATCCAGGCTGCGGGCTCGTGGCCGCCGGCCGCACCGGGCGGCAGGCTGGTGACCAGGTAGATCCGCTCGATCGTCAGCTTTCCCGTGCCAAGATCGCGTCTCCAGCGCACGACCTGGAGGGCTTGGCGGGCGTGCGGGTGGTCGAGGTGAGCGAAGGCGGCGGTCTTCAGGCGTCGGATCTCGTCGCGGTGACGGGCCCGGGTGCGCTCGACGTGGTCGAGGCGGATGTCGCGCCAGGGCAGGCGGCGGAGGCGCTCATGCAGTCCGGGGTGGTTCCGCTTCACGACGGCCAGGTAGTGCGCTCCTCGTTCGTGCAGGTAGGCGGCGTGGTCGTGCTGGGTGTGCAAGGCGTCCGCCGTGATGACGGCGTCGGTCAGGTCGACGCCGTCCAGGAGCGGGGCGAAGGCCGGGATCTCGTTGCTCCTGCCGTCGATCTGTCGTTGCGCAAGGACCTCGCCGCTGTGGGTCATCGCGGCGATCAGTGCGGTGGCCGTCCGGCGGGTGGTGCGGGAACCGCGGAGGGTCTTGCCATCGACGGCGATGACCTTCCGTTTCGAGTTCGGGGCCTTGCGTGCCCGGAGGAAGTCGCCAATGGCGCGGTCGAGGGCGTCGCCGTCCGCAGCGGCGAGGACGAGGCGGACGGTGGTGGCATGGGGCGGGCGGATCAGTCCGGTGGGGGTACCTCCCGGCCGGAGGCTGGGGGAGGGTCGGGGCGGGATCCGAGCAGGGCCAGGACGTGCTGGGGGGGCGTCGGCGATCCACTCGCCGATCGCCGTGATGGAGGCGGCACCGGCCAGAACGGCGGCAGCCGCGGCGGTGAGAAGGGCCGTCCAGGGGGAGCGGATGCCGCGACGGGCCCGCGGGTCGGGCACCGTGGCCAGAAAACCCCGCAGGTCAGCGACTGTCTGCAGCGGGATCGGGTCGGGGGTGTCCCCCAGTTGCCGAAGGCATGACGGCATGCGGGAAGATGGGTGCGCAGGCATGGACTCGCTCGGTGCTCATACGGACTCGACACCCACATGATCACCAGCGTCCATGCCTGTTCTGTGTCCAGGGTCACCGCTGGCAGAAGTCGACAAGCCGCCACATCCGGAGCTCAGCAGGCGAACCGCCCACCTCGGCACTTCTCAAAGACCCTG
>NZ_PGSG01000094.1 GCF_002843305.1 Streptomyces barkulensis | reverse complement strand
AACTACGGCCACAACAACCCGGTGCTCAAACGCGCCCTGCTGGACTACCTCGAGCGCGACGGCGTCACCCACGGCCTGGACATGTCCACCACGGCCAAGCGCGCCTTCCTGGAGACCTTCCGGGACGTGGTCCTGCGGCCGCGCGGCCTGGACCACAAGGTGATGTTCCCCGGCCCGACCGGCACCAACGCCGTCGAGGCGGCCCTGAAGCTGGCCCGCAAGGTCAAGGGCCGGGAGTCGATCGTCTCCTTCACCAACGCCTTCCACGGCATGTCGCTGGGATCCCTGGCCGTCACCGGCAACGCCTTCAAGCGCGCCGGCGCCGGCGTCCCCCTGGTCCACGGCACCCCGATGCCCTTCGACCGCTACCTCGACGGCAAGGTCGAGGACTTCCTGTGGTTCGAGCGGCTGCTGGAGGACTCCGGCTCGGGTCTGAACCGGCCGGCCGCCGTGATCGTCGAGACGGTCCAGGGCGAGGGCGGCATCAACGTCGCCCGGGCCGAGTGGCTGCGCGCCCTGGCCGACCTGTGCAAGCGGCAGGACATGCTGCTGATCGTCGACGACATCCAGATGGGCTGCGGCCGCACCGGTGCCTTCTTCTCCTTCGAGGAGGCGGGCATCACCCCCGACATCATCACCGTCTCCAAGTCCATCAGCGGCTACGGGATGCCGATGGCGCTGACCCTGTTCCGGCCCGAGCTGGACGTGTGGGAGCCCGGCGAGCACAACGGCACCTTCCGCGGCAACAACCCCGCCTTCGTCACCGCCACCGCGGCTCTGGACGCCTACTGGGCCGACAGCGGAACGGAGAAGCAGACGCTCGCCCGCGGCGAGCAGGTCGAGGCCGCCCTGGACGAGATCGCCCGCGAGCACCGCCGCAGCGGGGCCGGACACCGGGGCCGCGGCCTGGCCCGGGGGCTGACCTTCGCCGACGCCGGGCGCGCTGCCCGGGTGTGCGCCCGCGCCTTCGAGCTGGGGCTGCTGGTGGAGACCTCCGGCCCCGAGAGCGAGGTCGTCAAGCTGCTCCCGCCGCTCACCGCGACCCCGGACGAGCTGGACGAGGGCCTGCGCATCCTGGCACGCGCCGTCGACGAGACCGCCTGACCGCACGCGGTGCGCCGTACGCCGGACCCCTCGGGCGGGGCGGCAGCGCGCCACTGCTTCAAAAGCGCCATAATCTTCTTGTATGGGATATCTCTGGCATGCCTGCCGTGGAGTGCCGCAACCGGGACGGACGGGGGCGGCGCACCGTCGCCCCGCACCGCGCGGCGCCGCGGGCGGGGCGACCGGGGCGGCCGGAGCCACACCCGGCGGCCGGGCCCCCGAGCGGGGCCGGAGGGGAGCGCACGGTGGCCGGGCCCGATGACACGACGGCCGCGCAGGACCGGCTGGAGACGGAGTTCCTGGAGGTGGTGCGCGGCACCGGCGCGTCCGCCGCCGGCCTGTACCTGCTGACCCCGGACGGGGACACGCTGCGGCTGGCGATGATGTGCGGGGCGCCGCCCGGCTTCGTCGAACCGTGGAAGAGCGTCGGGCTGGCCGCACCGGTCCCGGCGGCCGACGCGGTGCGCGAGAACCGCCTGGTGTGGGTGGGCGGCCAGGAGGACATGGCCCGGGCCTATCCGCGCGCGGCGCTGACCGCGCCCTACCACTTCGCCCTGGCCGCCGCCCCCGTCGCCGCGGACCGCTCCTGGGGAGCGCTGCTGCTGCTGTGGCCCGGCACCCACCCGCCGCGGATCTCCGGACGGCGGCGCGACAACATCGTCTTCGGCTGCCGGAGGCTGGCACGGCTGCTGGAAGAGGAGGAGGACGCGGGCCGGCAGGCCCCGAACCCGGCCCGGCCCCGGCTGCTGAGCACCCGCACGGTGCGCACCGGCAGGTCGCAGTCGACGCTGGCCGCCGAGGACTTCGCCGAGCGCCTGCCCGGCGGAAGCTGCGCGCTGGATCTGGAGGGCCGCATCACCTTCGTCAGCTCCGGCGGCGCCGAGCTGCTGGGCCGCGGTGCCGCCGAACTGCTGGGCACCCGCCCCTGGCACACGCTGCCCTGGCTGGACGACCCGGTCTACGAGGACCGCTACCGTGCCGCTGTCGTCAGCCGCGAACCCGTCTCCTTCGCCGCCCGCCGCCCGCCCGGCCGGTGGCTCGACTTCCGGCTCTACCCGGACGCCAGCGGCATCAGCGTACGCATCGAACCCGCGGGCACCGGCCCCCGCCCCGCGCCCCCCCAGGACGAGCGGGCCGAGGGGAGCCCTCCGGCCAGGGCCGGACAGCTCTACCAGCTGATGCACCTGGCCGCGGCACTGACCGAGACCGTGGGGGTGCGGGACGTGGTCGACCTCATCGCCGACCAGATCATGCCCGCCTTCGACGCCCAGGGAGTGGTCCTGTCCGTTCTGGAGGACGGCCGGCTGCGCATCATCGGCCACCGCGGCTACGCCACGGCGGCCATCGAGCGGCTCGAGGGCGTGTCGCTGGACACCGCCCTCACCCCGGCCGGGCGGGTGCTCGCCGAGGCCGCACCGCTGTTCTACTCCTCCCCGGAGGAGATGGAGCGCGAGTACCCCGGCCTGCCGCGGACGACGGGGAAGCAGGCGTGGGCGTATCTGCCGCTGAGTATCTCGGGGCGGCCCGTGGGCTGCTGCACCCTGTCCTACGACCGGCCGCACGCGTTCACCGCCGAGGAACGCGCGGTGCTCACCTCCCTGGCCGGGCTCATCGCCCAGGCGCTGGACCGGGCGCGCCTGTACGACACCAAGCACCGGATCGCCCACGGTCTCCAGCAGGCGCTGCTGCCCCACACCCTGCCCGCCGTTCCCGGGCTGCGGGTGGCGGCCCGCTACCTGCCGGCCACCCGGGGCATGGAGATCGGCGGCGACTTCTACGACCTCATCCGGCTCAGCGACAGCACCGCGGCCGCCGTCATCGGCGACGTCCAGGGACACAACGTCGCGGCCGCGGCGCTCATGGGCCAGGTCCGCACCGCCATCCACGCCCACGCCACCGCCGGAGTCCCCCCGGACCAGGTGCTCGCGCGCACCAACCGGCTCCTGACCGATCTCGACCCCGGACTGTTCACCAGCTGCCTCTACGTCCACCTCGATCTGGCGCGGCGGTGCGCGAGCATCGCCAGCGCCGGACATCCTTCCCCGCTGCTGCGCCTGCCCGGCGGCCGTACCCGCCCTCTGGACGTCCCGCCCGGCCTGCTGCTGGGCGTCGAGCCGGACGCCGACTACCGGGTCTTCGACACCCCCCTGCCGGCCGGCGCGGTCCTAGCCCTCTACACCGACGGCCTTGTCGAGACCCCGGGCAGCGATCCCGACGAGGCCACCGCCGGTCTCGCCCGCCATCTGGCCGAAGCCCCCGACGGGGACCTGGAGCGCCTCGTCGACGCCGTCGTCCGGAGGGCCCGCCCCACCCGGCAGCGCACCGACGACATCGCCCTGCTCCTGCTGCGGACGGTGTTCGGCGAGGACTGAGCGGGGGAGCGGGGCCCGGGCGGCCGGGCGGCCGGGCCGCGACGGGAGCGGAGACGGCGGTCCCGCCCCCTCCGCCGGGGTCAGCGGCCCACGGGGTCGCCCTCGGCGCCGTCGCCCCGTGCGCGCAGCGTCATATGGCCGCCGTGGTGCAGCGGGGTGTCCAGTCGCGGGCGGGCCGCCTCGCGGCCCGTCTCCGCGTCGACGATGTGCACCTCGCCGTGGCCGCCGCGGGTGACGGCGATCCAGCCGGAGCCCGGCGAGGCGGCCACCGCCCTGCGCTGGACCCCCTCCCAGGGGGTGCCGCCGCGGCGCGGGGCGCCGTCCATGGCGGCCAGGGGGAGGCGGCGGACGGTGCCGTCCGGGCGGTCCGCGTCCAGCAGGACCAGCTCGTCGCCGTCGGGGTGGATGCGGGCGAAGGCCGCGTGGCGCCGGGAGAGGGCCAGGCGGAAGACCAGGCCGGGGCCGAGATCGGTGAGATGTGTGCGGCCCGTCCCCAGGTCGTGGCGCCATGCCCGGTTGGTCCACTCCGGCCACCCCGCCGGGTCGGGTGCCCCGCCGCGCAGCGTGCTCCACAGCGCCTGCCGGCGGGTGTCCAGGCGCAGATACCAGCCCCGGCCGGGCGACCCCCACGGGATCACCGGCTCGGCCGTGAGCGCGCCGCCCGCCCTCCGGGCCCGGTGCACCCCCTCGCCCGTGGCCGCGAACACCCGCCCCGGGCCGGGCGCGTACGCGTCCCCGTGCCCGTCGTCCGGCAGCGGCAGGAGTGTGTGGGGCGTGGCCGGCGGACAGCCGGGCGGCGCCGCGAGGAGGTCCGCGAACCGGTGGACGGCCAGCGCACCGGGTTCCCGGTGCCGCAGGACGACCAGCGGATCGCCGCCGCCCGGCACCGTCACTCCCGGTTCGCCGGCGCGGGTGCGGACCCTGGAGGTCTCCTCGGTGGCGAGGTCGACGACCGTCAGCAGGTCCGACCACGGCTCGCTGTTCTTCCCCGTCCCGGTGGTCACGGCCAGTCGGCGGCCGGACGGGTCGCAGGCGAGGTGCTCGGCCGGTACGGCGACCGGGACGGCCAGTTCCACGAGTTCGCCGCCGAAGGGGTCGAGCACCAGCAGCTCCCCCCGGCGGTCGTCGACACAGGCCACCCGGCCTCCCGGGAGCGCCAGGAACCCGGCGTGCTCGGAGATGTGCCGGCCGGTCAGGCGGTGCGTGACGGTGCCGTCCGGCACGGTCAGCGTGTACAGGGCGCCGTCCACGTGGTCGGAGACGAGCAGCGTGAGGTCGGTGGCGGGCATGGGGGTCCTCCAGTGAGCCGGTGTAATGAAAACGATTATCATGTATCTTCGGCGTGTTCCGGCTTTCCCGAGAAGAAGAAGAGGGCGTCAATGCTGCGTTCACCGTCGAGATCCGCCCGCGGTTGGATCACCGCAGCGGTGCTGGGTTCCGTCCTGGCCGGCTGCGGATCGCCGCCGGAGGAGACCGCTGACGGCAGGGCCGAGCCCAGGGCGAGGACCGAGGTCACCGTCGAACCCATCGAGGCCGCAACGGAGTTGACCGACACCAACGGCACCAGGATCTCCCTGGACGGTGAACCGCGGCGGATCGTCTGCCTGTTCGCCCTCTGCGACGACATCCTGACCGAACTGGGCATCGTCCCCGCGGCCACCAACAGCGCGCTGCTGGCCCACCCCGGCTTCCTGGGGAAGGAGAGGGCGAAGGAGGTCGACGTCATACCCGGCGGCTTCATAGCCCCGGAGGTGGAGGCGATCCTCTCCCACAAGCCCGACCTCGTGATCGGCCTGGGGGACACCCACGGCAAGCTCGCCCCCGCGCTGAAGGGCGCCACCACCTTCTGGGCCATGCAGCCCGAGACCTGGCAGGACAGCGTCGGCTATCTGCGCGACGTCGCCGCGCTCACCGGCCGCACCGACCAGGGAGAGAAGGCCGAGAAGGCCTTCCGCACCAAGCTCGCCGAGGCCGAGAAGACCCCGAGCGACAAGACCGCGCTCGTCATCTACGGCAGCGACGAGAACTTCGGCGTCGCCACCCCGGAGACCGACGTGGCCGCCAGCCTGTTCCCCAAGATCGCCGAATACCCGTGGAAGTCCCGTGGTGTGGAGGGAAGTTACAGTCTCGAGGAGATCCTCGCCGAGGGCGTCGACGTGCTGTTCGTCGAGACGATGAGCTTCGGCGACGCGGACGGCAGGCTCTCGGAGAAGCTGGCGGACAACCCTCTGTGGGGGAAGATCCCGGCGGTGCGCGACGGCGACGTCCACGAGGTCGACCCGGAGGTGTGGGCCAAGGGCCGCGGCACCCGCTCGCTGGGCATCGTCCTCGACGAGGCCACGGCCGCGCTGCGGTGAGGGCGCCCGTCCCCGCGCCCACCGCGGCGGAGGAAACCGGGGTGGAGGACACCGGGGCGGGAGACGCGGCGGCGAAGGACCGGCGCGCCCCGTACCGGGCACGGTGGCGACAACCGGTCCTGGTGGCCGTACTGCTGGCCGTCTCGTCGGTCTGCGCGCTGAGCCTGGGCACCCCCCACGTCCCGCCGCACCGGCTCGCCGGCGCGGTGCTGGAGGGCGAGGCCACGCTCGCCGGGATCGTCGTCACCGAACTGCGCGTACCCCGCCTGGTGCTGGCGCTCCTCGCCGGCGCCTGCCTGGGGGCGGCGGGGCTCGTGCTCCAGGAGGCGCTGCGCAACCCCCTGGCGGTGCCGGAGATGCTGGGCGTCTCCTCCGGGGCCGCGCTGGGGGTGGCCGCGCCCCTGGTGCTGGCGCTGTCCCTGCCCGCCGCCGTCCAGCCCCTGCCGGCCATCGGCGGCGCCGCGCTCGGCGGCGGGCTCACACTGCTCGCGGCCGGGCTGGGCCGCAGCCCGTCCGCCGTGCTGCTGACCGGCGCGGCGGTCGCGGCCGCGCTGCAGGCCGCGCTGCTGGTCCTGATGGTCATGGCCGACCAGCTCGACCTCCAGCTCGTCTACCGCTACCTGCTCGGCTCCCTGTCCGCCCGGACCTGGGACGACGTGGCGGGCCTGTGGCCGTGGCTGCTCGTGGTCGCCCCCGCCCTCGTGCTGTGCGCACCGGTGCTGTCGGTGATGCGGCTGGGCGACGAGGACGCCGAGGCGCTGGGCGTGCGCGCCCACCGGGCGCGGCTGGCCGCGCTGGCCGTGGCCGTGGTGCTGATCGCCCCCGTGACGGCCGTGTGCGGGCCCGTGGCCTGGGTGGGCTTCCTGGCGCCGCACCTGGCCCGGTGGTTCACCCCCGGGGCCGGGGCGGTGCGCCGGCTGCCCTGGTCCGCCGCGTGGGGCGCCGTCGTCGTCGCCGTCGCCGATGTGCCGGCCCGGCTGGCGCTGGCGCCCGTGGAGACGCCGGTCGGCGCCTGGACCGCCCTGCTGGGCGTGCCGGCCGGGATCGTCCTGACGCGGTCGGGCGGTCGCGGGCGCGGCCGTTCCCGGCGCGGGAGGGCCGGAGCGGCCGGAGCGGAGGGGGCGCGGTGAGCCGGCGTTTCGCGGTGCTCATGGCGCTGGCCGCGGTGTGCGCCGCACTGGAACTGGTGGCCGGGCGCGGCATGTCCCCGGCCACGGCATGGGACGTACTCGGCGGCGGCGGTGACGCGACCGAACGCCACATCCTGCTGCGACTGCGTCTGCCCAGGCTGCTGGTGGCCCTCGGCGCGGGCGCGAGCCTGGCCGTGGCGGGGCTGGTCCTGCAGTCCGCGCTGCGCAACCCCCTGGCCGGGCCCGAGGTGACGGGCGTGACGCCGGGAGCGGTGCTCGGAGCCGTCACCGCGACGGCCCTGGGGCTGGCCGGGTGGGACTCCCCGCTGGCCGTCGTCCTCGCCGCGTGCACGGGCGGATGCGCCGGAGCGGCGCTGCTGTGGCTGCTGGCCGGCCGCGGCCGCGGCGATCCCGCGGCCACCGCCGTGCACGGGGTGCTGGTCTCCGCGGTGCTCGGCGGGCTCACCGCCATGGTGCTGCTGGTGGAGCCGGGCGAGCTCGGCAGCGTCGTGCAGTGGCTGGTGGGCACCACGGAGGGCCGGGTGTGGCAGCACTGGCACCTGCTGTGGCCGTGGGCGCTGCTGTGGGGGGCGGCCGCCTGGCTGCTGGCCGGACCACTGACCCTGCTGCGCTGCGGGGACGAGACCGCCCTGGCCGCCGGCCTCCCCGCCCGGCGGGCCCGGACCCTGGCCCTGCTGTGCGCGGTGGCCCTGACCGCGGGCGCGGTGGCCGCCGTCGGGGCGCTGGGCTTCGTGGGACTGCTCGTACCGCATCTGGCCGTGGCCCTCTTCGGCGCCGACCTGCGGGTGGGCCTTCCCGGCGCCGCCGTGGTGGGCGCGGTCGTGGTGTGCGGTGCGGACGCGGTGGCGCAGCTCTCCTCGCGGCTGCTGGCGGCGGCGCTGGAGACCGGAGGGCTCACGCTGCCGGTCGGGGCCCTCACCGCCTGCCTGGGCGCCGTGCTGCTGCTGGCCGTCGTGCGCCGCACGCCGGACCGTACGTTCTGAAGTCGAGGGAGAAAGCCCGTTGACCGACACCGGACCAGACACCGACACCGGACCAGACACCGGCACCGGACCAGACACCGGCACCGAATCCGTGGGGATCCGTATCGAGGGGGTCCGCTTCGGGTATCCGGAGCGGCCCGTGCTGCGGGGGGTCGACATGACCGTCCGGCCGGGCGAGCTGACCGCCCTCGTCGGGCTCAACGGCTGCGGCAAGTCGACCCTGCTGCGGCTGGCCGCCGGGCTGCTGCGGCCGGACGAGGGGCGCGTGCTGCTGGGCGGGGACGACCTGGCCCGGCTGTCCCGGCGCGCCACGGCCCGGAGAGTGGCGCTGCTGCATCAGTCCGCGCCCGCGGTGCCGGGGATGACGGTGCGTCATCTGGTGCGCCAGGGGCGGTACGCGGCCCGCGGCCCGCTGGGCATGCTGCGCGAGGGCGACGACCCCGTCGTGCGTCGGGCGCTGCGGGACGTGGGCGTGGAGCGGTGGGCCGACCGCGATGTGGACGCCCTGTCGGGGGGCGAGCGGCAGCGGGTGCGGCTGGCGATGGCGCTCGCCCAGGACACCCGCGTCCTGCTGCTGGACGAGCCGACCACCTATCTGGATCTGCACCACCAGCTCGACGTGCTGCGGACGGTGGTCCGGCTGCGCGAGGAGCGCGGGCTCACCGTGGTGATGGTGCTGCACGACCTGGCCCACGCGGCCCGTTTCGCCGAGCGGATCGTCGCGCTGCGGGACGGCCGGGTGGCGGCCGACGGGGCGCCGAAGGACGTGGTCACGCCGGGGCTGCTGGCGGATGTGCTGAGGGTGGCCGGCCGGGTCGGCCGGGACCCCGAGGGGGGCTGGCCGGTGTGTTACCCAGATCACCCTCTCCCAGCTATGGAATATGAAAATCATATTCACTAGGGTGTGAGTGCGGCGCTCGTTCGAACGCCGTATCCCTTTGCGAACAAGGAGAGTTCATGGACAACGAGCAGGTCTTCACGCCGATCGCCGACCCGGGCCAGCTGGCCCACGACTCGGCCTCCCACTCCAACGCCCTCGTCGAGAACCCCTTCGAGGACACCGAGGAGTAAGCGGGGGCCCAGCCGCTCTCGAACGTGGGTCCGCCCGGCGCCATCCGGGCGGGCCCACGCCCGTCCCGGGCTCCGTCGCCCGCCCCGCCGCCCAGTCCACCGCCGGCTCCCGCCGACCCGCTCACAGGAGTACAGCCGTGTCCCGCAGTCAGCTCGCACCCGGTGTCGAGGTCGTCGCCGTACCCGGGCGGGGCCTCGCCGTCCGCACCGCCGAGGGGGAGTTCCTCGGCGTCCGGACACGGGGCGCCGACGAGGAAGCCCTGTTCCGTCTCCTGTCCGGCGCCGCCAAAGAACCGGCGGACGCCGAACAGCGCCGTGTCATCGGGGCGTTCGAGGACGCCGGCTATCTGACGGACGGCCCGCCGAGCCCGGAGTGGCCCGCCGCCCGCCGAAGCGTCCGCCTGCTGGGCGACCCGGTGCTCACCGAGCCGCTCGCCGCGCAGCTGACCGCTCTGGGCGCCCGGCCGCGCACCGTCCGGGCCACCGCTCCCGGCGCGTCGCCGGGCGGTCTCGAAGACCTGCTCCACGACGACCCCGCCGCCGTCGTGTGGTGCCTGGACGGGCCTGTGCCCGACGGGCTGTGGGACGCCGCGGACCGACTGCCCGCGCACGGCGTCGCCTGGCTGCGCTGCCACCGCGAGGGACGGCAGGCGTACGTCGAGCCGCTCGCCGCCGCTCCCGCGGACGTCACCTCGGCCCATGTCAGGGCCCGCCGGCTGGCGGCCACCCCCGCCCACCGGGAACTGGCCGCCTACTGGAGCGGACCCCGCGCCTGCGGCGCCCCGGCCGGACTCACCGCTCCCGCGGCCGGCCTGCTCGCGGCACTGCTCGCCGACGACCTGCTGCGGTGGGCCGCCGAACTCCCCGAGGAGACCGGCCTGCCGGCGCGGCGGCGGCTCAGGCGCGTGGACCTGCGCACCCTCACGGTCACCGCGCATCCCGTCCTCCCCGTGCCCGCGGTCGCCCCGATGCCGGGGACCGCCCGGGAGCCGATGGCCGCTCCGGCGCCGGGGGAGAACGGATGACGCCCTCCGGCGCCACCGTCGGGGGACTGGCCACCGACATCCACCTCCCCGCAGGACGGGGCCCCTTCCCCGCGGTCCTCCTGCGCACCCCCTACGACCGCCTTCGCCACCGGGCCGAGGCGAGAGGCTGGGCCCGCCGCGGATTCGCCGCCGTCGTCCAGGACGTACGCGGCCGGTTCGCCTCGCCGGGGCGCTGGCGGCCGTACGAGAACGAGACCGCCGACGGGGCGGCGGCCGTCCGCTGGATCCGGCGGCAGCCCTGGAGCGACGGCCGGCTGGTGGCGGCCGGCGCCTCCTACGCCGCCCACTGCGCACTCGTCCTCGCCCTCGACGCGCCCGGGGACGCCCGCCCCGACGCCGTCCTCGCCGCCGTACCCGCCCTCGGCGCCGCCGAGACGGCGCGCGAACCCTCCGGTGCGGAGCGGCTGCTGGCCCGCGCCGGATGGTGGGCCGCCCACGGCGACCGGAGCGACTCCGACGAGAGAGCCCTGGGGAAGGCCCTCGCCGCCGACCCCGGCCTGCTCGGCCATCTGCCGCTGACCGGCCTGCCTCGGCGGCTGGGCCGCGACCTGCCCTCCTGGGAGGGACTGTGGCACCACCGCGACCGGGGCCGCCCGGTGTCGCGGGCGGCGCACGCGGCGGTGCCCCTGCTCGCGGTGGGCGGCCTCCACGACCCCTTCGCCGAGGACACCGGCGCACTGTGGCGCGCCTGGGGCGGCCCCTCGGCGCGGCTGCTGACGGGTCCCTGGGGACACGGTCTGACCGCCGCGCCCGGCCCCGGCGCCGGCCCCGCCCACCGGGTGAACCTCGGTGAGCTGTACGCCGGCTGGGCCCACCGCGCCCTCACCGGCGAACTCGCCCCCGGACACCGCGGCGCACTGGCGCTGGGCGGCGCCGACCGGTGGCTGCCCGCCGGCACCGAGGGCGAGCCGCGCGCCCAGCGGCTGCGGCTCCTGCACGGCCGCGCCTTCACCGCCGACCCCGAACGCCCCGTCCGCTCCGACGACCTCACCGTCCCCGCCACCGGAACGCCCGACCGGTGCCTGCTGGCCACCCCACCGCTGCCCCGCCCGCTCGACGCGGTCGGCCCCGCGCGGGTACGGCTGCGGGCCGCGGCCGACACCCCGTCCGCCGACTGGGCCGCCCGGCTCGTCGCCCTCACCCCCGAGGGGAGGGCCGAGCGACTGGCCACCGGCATCGTCCGGCGCGAGGAACCACCCGGCCGGAAAACCGAGTTCACCATCGATCTGGGCCGGATCGCGCGCCGGCTGCGGGCGGGCACCCGGCTGCGCCTGGAGATCGCCGGACACCACTTCCCGGCCCACGCCCGCAACCCGCACACCGGGGAGGACCCGATGACCGCCGATCGGCTGCTCCCCTCCCGCCGGGAGACCGACCCCGGCGGCGTGGCGCTGGTGCTGCACGTACTGCCCTCCCGCCCCACTCCCACCGAACCCGCCGGCACCGAACCCGCCGAGGAGATCCTGCGATGACCGCGCTGCCGCTCCAGACCCTGGTCGATCCCGTCTGCGGCATCGTCCGCAAGGTCAAGCCCGTCGAGCACCCCGCGGGCGCGCCGCCCCGCTACACCGCGTTCACGGCCGAGATATCCGACGCACGCAGACTCGGCCTGTGGCCCGCCGACCGGGTCTCCCTGGGCACCACCTTCGGCGACCCCGAACAGGCCCACCTCGCCGCGGTGGCCGAGGGGGTGGAACGTTACTGCGGCAACCGCGTACCGCCGCCCGGCCACCCGGACGCCCCGCTGCACGCCACGGCCGCCGAACTGGCCGGCAGGGGGCTGCGGCTGTACGGACCGGGAGACCTGCCGGCCTACGCGCCCTGGCAGTACGCCCGGGAGAGGTTCCCCTACCGTCCTCTCACCGACGACACCCCGGCCCTGTGGACGCGCGGCGCCGAGCGCCTGCCCGACGGCACGACCGCCGAGGTCTGGGCGCCCGTCGCGCTCACCCACCTCAACTGGCGCCAGGGGGGCCTGCGCTCGCTGCCCCGCACCCACCACCTCAACTACGCGGGCATCGCCACCGGCCAGGGCCTGGACGACGCGGCCGAACGCGGCCTGCTGGAGATCGTCGAACGCGACGCCCTGGAGCTGTGGTGGCACCTCGACGGGCCGGCGCGCGGCATCGACCCGGCCGGCGTGCCCGGCCTCACCGACGACCTCGCCGGATCCGCGCTCGACCTCCACCTCGTCGAGATGCCCTCGGAGTTCGCCCCCTGCGTGGCCGCGCTCGTCCACGACCCCCGCCTCGGCCTGTACGCGGCCGGATTCGCCTGCAGGTACGACCCGGCCGAGGCCGCCCGCAAGGCCGTGCTGGAGGCCGTGCACACCTGGGTCTTCACCCAGGGCCTGACCGACCCCGGCGGCTGGGTGTTCCAGGCCGTCGAGGCCGGCCTGCTCGCCCGCGGGCTCTACCTGGACCACCGCGCCGACCGCCGCTACCTCGACGTGTGCGGCGAGGAGTTCGAGCACGTACGGGACCTGGGGGCGCACGTACAGGTGTGGCTGGACGAGCGGATGGCTCCCGAGGCCCGGCGCTTCACCGAACCCGCGCTCGGCACCGTGCCCGTGGACGCGGTCGAGCCCGGCAGCCGGGAGAGGCTGGAGCGCGCGCTGCGCGAACGCGGCCACCGCGTCATGACGTTCGACCTCACCACCGAGGACGTGGCCCAGACCCCGCTGCGCGTCGCCCGCGTCCTGGTCTCCGGAATCCTGCCCAACGCCCCGGCCGCCTTCGGCTACTTCGGCTGCCCGCGCCTGGCCGACGCCGCCGTCGGACGGGGCTGGCGCACGACCGCCCCCACCGCGCCGGAGGACTTCACCCTGGCGCCCCCGCCCCACATGTGAGGGTCGGCCCATGGAACACACCTCCGCAGAACACACCTCCGACAACCGCCCGGTGGACCTCGTCGCAGCCCTCGCCCTCGCCCGGTCCCCCGAGCCACCCGGCCCCGCCGCGCCCGCCGGCCCCGCCGCCCGGGCCTGGCCCGGGCCACCGCTGCCCATCCCGGACGCGGCCCCGGGGGAAGTCGACCTGGACGCCGTACTGCGCCTGTCCCTGGCGGCCTCGGACGGCTCCGGGCGCCTGCGGCCCGCTCCCTCCGCCGGCGCGCTGCACCCGGTGGACGCCGAACTGGCCGTGGGCGCCGGCTGCTCCCTGCCGCCCGGCCGCTACGGCTACGACCCGCTGCGCCACCGCGTGCACCGCCTCGGACGGCTCCCGGACGGCACCCCACCGGGCGTGACCGCCGAACTGTCCGTCACCGCACGGCGCACCGTCTCCCACTACGGTCACCGGGCCTGGCCGCTGCTGCTGCTGGACACCGGGCACACCGCCGCGGCGCTGTTCCTCGCCGCCCGCGCGCTGGGTACGGGCGAGCCCGAGGTCCGTATGGACGGACTCGCCGAGAACCCACTGGCCACCGTGCGCATCCCTCCGTCCGGCGGCACACCGCCGCCGCCGGACGCACACACCCCCGCCGAACTGCGGGCCCGCCGCAGTGACCCACAGCCGCTGACGGGCGCCCCGCCCCCCGACGCGCTGCGGGCCGTCCTGGCCGCCGCCTCCCGGGCGGGAGGCGGCGAACTGCGCTGGTGCGCCGCCGTCGGATCACCGGACCCCGGCCTGGTCGAGCCGGCCGCCGACGGCACGGAGGTGCGCCGGTACGCCGCCGGAGAGGCCCGCCCGACACTGGCGGCCTGGGCCGCGGGCCAGGCGTGGATCGCCGGCGCCGGCGCCGTCCTGCTCGCCCACGGCTGCCCCGCGGACGCCGACGCGCCGCACATCCGCCGCACCCATCTGCGGGCCGGATTCGCCGTCCACCTGGCCCAACTGACCGCCTCGCGCCACGGACTGGCCGCCCGGCCCGTCGGCTCCTGGCAGCAGGCGGACCTCGGCGCCGCCCTCGGCGGCGCGCCGGGCCGGGACTGGATCGTCCACGCACTGGCCCTCGGCACCCGCCACGCCGACGAGGAGAACACCACGTGATCGTCCACCCCGAACTGCGCCGTGCCGCGCTGCGCGCGCGGCGCCCCCTGCTGGTGGCCACCCTCCTGCAGGGCGCCGTCACCCTCACCCATCTGGCGCAGGCCGCGCTGCTGGCCGCCGCGCTCGCCGACCTGGCCCGCGGGCAGACCGGCAGGCTCCTGTGGCTGCCGGCCGCCGTACTGGCCGCCGTCGCCGTCCGCGCCGGGCTCGCCGTACGGCAGCGGCGCACCGCCACCCGCGCCGGAGCCCGGGTGAGGGTGGCCCTGCGGGACGAACTCCTGTGCCGCCTCGGCCGGCTGGGGCCCGCGCACCTGACCACGGCCCGCGCCGGGGCGGTGCGCACCACCCTCGTCGACGGGGTGGAGGGCGTCGACGCCTACGTCTCCCGCTATCTGCCCCAGCTCCTGGTCACCTTCACCGTGCCGCCCCTGGTGCTCGCCGTCCTGGCCGCGGTGGAACCGGCGGCGCTCCTCGGCCTCGTCCCCGCCCTGCTGCTCGCCCTGCTCGGGCCGCGCGCCTGGGACCGGACGCTGGCCCGGCGCGGCAGGGAGCACTGGGACACCTACGAAGGGCTGGGCGCCGACTACCTGGAAGCCCTCCAGGGCATGCCCGCCCTGCGCGCCGCCGGCGCGGTCGGCCGCACCCGCGAGCGGCTGGAGGAGCGCTCGGCGGCGCTGCACCGGGCGACGGTCGCCAAACTGCGGGTGTCCCTGGCCGACACCGGCATCACCGACCTGGCCGTCCAGGGCGGCACAGCGGCCGCCGCGCTCCTGGCGTGCTGGTCGGCCGTCACCGGATCCACCGCGGCGACCGGCACCTATCTGGCGCTGCTGCTGGCCTCCGAGTGCTTCCGGCCGGTGCGGGACCTGGCCCGCGAGTGGCATGCCGGATACCTGGGGGCCTCGGCCGCGGACGGGATCGCGGCGCTGCGTACCGCCGAGCCGGCCGTCCGCGACACCGGAACGGCCCCCGCACGCTGGCCGGAGCCCCCCGAACTGCGCTTCGAGAGGGTCGAGTTCACCTACGGCGGTGCGAAGGAACCCGTTCTGCGCGGTGTCTCCTTCACCGCGCCGGCCGGACGGACCACCGCGATCGTCGGCCCCTCCGGCGCCGGCAAGTCCACGCTCCTGGCCCTGCTCCTGCGCCACCACGACCCGCAGACGGGCCGGATCACCCTCGACGGGACCCCCACGACCGCATACGCGCTGGACTCGCTGCGGCAGGGCATCGCCGTGGTCTCCCAGGAGACCTACCTCTTCCACGACACCATCGCCGCCAACCTGCGCCTGGCCCGGCCGGACGCCACGGACGGCGAACTGGCGGACGCGGCGCGCGCCGCCGGCGTCCACGACGAGATCGCCGCCCTCCCCGACGGCTACGCCACCGTCCTCGGCGAGCGCGGCGCCACCCTGTCCGGCGGCCAGCGCCAGCGGCTGGCGCTGGCCCGGGCCCTGCTGGCCGACGCTCCGGTACTGGTCCTCGACGAGGCCACCAGCTCGGTCGACGAACGCCGGGAGACACAGATCGTCCGCGAACTGGTGAACGCCGCGCGCGGCCGGACCGTCCTGGTGGTCGCCCACCGGCTATCGGCCGTCCGGCACGCCGACCGCATCGTCGTCCTCGACCACGGGCGGGTGGACGCCGTCGGCGAGCACGCCGGCCTGGCCGCGGCCGGGGGCGTCTACACGCGGCTGGTCGAGGCCGGCCGCGCCCACCGGGGAGGAGTCGCCGCATGAGCACCGCGACCGGTACCGCCGACGGTGACACCACCACCAGCGCCGACGGCGCGCCCGCGCCCGCGCGGGGATCGCTGCGCGCCCTGCTCCCCGCCCTCGCCGGGCACCGCGCCATGGCGGCGCGCACCTGCGCCGCCGCGCTCGTCGAACAGGGCTCGCTGGTCGCGCTGCTGACCCTGGCCGCACACACCGTGGGGGCGGCCGTCATCGAAGGACGCGCCCCCTCGGCCGTCACCGTCACCGCGCTCGCCGCCCTCGTTCTGGTGCGCGCCCTGGCGACCTGGCGCGAGATGGACCTCTCCCACGACCTGGCCTACCGGGTGCTGGCCGCACTGCGCGTGAGGGTCTTCGACGGGCTCGCCCGCAGCGCCCCCGCCCGCGTCGCGGGCCGGCGCAGCGGCGACCTCGCCGCGACCGCCATGGCGGACGTGGAGGCGCTGGAGTTCTTCTACGCCCACACCACCGCCCAACTCCTGGCGGCGGGAACGGTCCTCACCGGCGGCACGGCGGTCCTCGCCACGGTGGACCCGTGGCTGCCGGCGGCCGTACTGCCGGTCGCGGCGCTGCTGGCCGCCGCGCCCTTCGCCGACGCGCGCCGACGCGCGGCGCGCGGCGGCCGCACCCGGGCGGCCGCCGCGAGACTGTCGGCCGACACCGTGGAGACCGTCGACGGGCTGCGCGAACTGCTCGCCTTCGGGGCCCTGCCCGGACGCCGCCGCCTGCTGGCCGGCAGGGGACGGCAGGTGGGCGAGGCCCAGCGCGCCGAGGCCACCCGGGAGGCCGTGGCCGCGGCGGTCCGCGACCTCCTCATCGTGGCGGCGGTCCTCGGCGTGGTCGCCGCGGCCGCGCAGTCGGTGACCTCGGGCCGGCTGCACGGCGCGTGGGCCCCGGCGGCGATGGCACTGGCCCTGTCGGTCCTGGGCCCCGTCGCGGAGTCGGCCAGGACGCTGAGCCAGGCCGTGGCGCTGCGGGCGGCGGCCGCCCGGGTCGGCGCGGCGGCGGGCGCCCCCGCCCTCGCCCCGCCGCCCGCCTCGCCCCGCCCCCTGCCCCCCGGCCCGCTGGGCGTCCGGCTGCACCGGGTGAGCTTCGACTACGGCGGCGGGCCGGTGCTGGACGGCGTCGAGCTGACCGTCCCTCCCGGGCAGACCCTCGCGCTGGTCGGCGCCTCGGGGGCCGGCAAGTCGACCTGCGCCCATCTGCTGGCCCGGTTCTGGGACCCGTCCCGGGGAGAGGTCCAGCTGATACCCGCCGACGGCGATCCGGTCGACATACGCGAGGTGGACGACGCCGAACTCCGGCGCGCCGTCGCGCTGGTGGGCCAGGAGACCCCCCTCTTCCACGGCACCCTCGCCGAGAACCTGCGGCTGGCCGCACCCGGGGCGGACGACGGCCTTCTCGACAAGACGGCCCGGCTGTGCGGCGTGGACCGCATCGCACCGATGGACACGCCGGTCGGCGAACGGGGCGCCACCCTGTCGGGCGGCCAGCGGGCCCGCATCGCCCTGGCCCGCGCGCTCCTGATCCGGCCCAGGGTCCTGGTGCTCGACGAGTCCACCGCCCATCTGGACAACGCCGGCGAGGCCCGGCTCGCCGCCGCGCTGGAGGAGGAGGGCCGCACCACCATCGTCATCGCGCACCGTCGCGCCACCATCCGCCGCGCCGACCGCATCGCCGTCCTCGAAGACGGACGCATCGCCGAGGAGGGCACCTGGGAGGAACTCACCGCACGCACCGGCAGCGCACTCAACCGCAGCCTCGCCGCCACCGCGCCCTGAGGACTCCGCGAGTCCCGCGACGTGCCGCCCCCACCGGGCCCCGGTGGGGGCGGCACGTCGTTTCCGGGCACTCCGGCACCGGCATGGGCTGCCCGGTGGCTGTCCGAGGCGGCGTCGGTCCGGCCCCTTCAGCCGGGGGAGCCGCCGGGGACGGTGACGGCGGTGGTGCGGGGCGGCGGGCGGAGGGCCTCACTCCTCCAACTGCCCGCGTATCCGGCGGGAGGGGGTGAAGGTGTAGAGGTCGAGGATGCCGGGCGGCTCGGCGAGGCCGGGGCCGCCCCGTTCGACCCAGGCGGTGATGTCGGCGGTGGCATCGAGGTCGTTGACCAGGCCGAGCCAGACCGGCCGCCCGCCCGCCGCACGTCCGGCGGGGGAGGGCTGGACGACGATGACGTTCGCGTGCTCGCAGGCGTCCAGGCAGTCGGTGGCGCGGACGGCCGCGACACCGTCCAGGGCCCGGCGCAGACCGCGCAGTTGGGCGGCGTGGTCGAGGCCGGGGATCTTGGCGCTGCCGCAGCAGCAGCCGCGGCAGACGGTGACCGTGCACCGTGCCGCACCCGGCGGCGGGGTGGAGCCGGCGGACCGGGAGCGCCTGCTCACTCGGTGCCTCCCGCGGGGACGCCGCGCCACGCTGCCTCGCGCAGCAGGCGCAGGCCGTTGAGGCCGACGACGACGGTGGAGCCCTCGTGCCCGGCGACGCCGAGCGGCAGCGGCAGGGTCCCGATCAGATCCCAGGCCACCAGGACGGCGATGAACACCCCGGCGACGGCGAGGTTCTGGACCACCAGCCGGCGAGCTCTTCGCGACAGCCTCATCACGGCGGGGACGGTGGCGAGTTCGTCGCGGACCACGACGGCGTCGGCGGTCTCCAGGGCGAGGTCGGAGCCGGCTTCGCCCATCGCGACGCCGCAGTGCGCGGCAGCCAGCGCGGGGGCGTCGTTGACGCCGTCGCCGACGACCAGCACCTTCCGGCCCTGCCGCTCCCACGCCCGGACGGCCGCGGCCTTGTCCTGGGGCAGGAGCCCGGCGCGGACGTCGGTGATGCCGGCCTCGGCGGCCAGGCGCCTGGCGGCGCGCTCGTTGTCGCCGGTCAGCAGTACCGGTGGCCGCCCGGTCAGCTCGGCCAGGGCGGTGACGGTGGCGGCGGCGTCCGGCCGCAGCCGGTCGGTGACGCCCAGTACGCCGACCGGGGTCCCGTCGCGGAGCACCACGACGGCGGTGTGCCCGGCTTCCTCCAGCTCCTCCGCCGCGGAACGGGCCTGCTCGGCGTCGTCGGGCAGGAGCCGGCCGGGGGAGCCGACCTGGACGGCATGGCCGCCGACGGTGGCGCTCACACCCCGGCCGGGGGCGGAGGCGAAGCCGGACGCGGCGGCGAGGGGGAGGCCGCGCTCGCGGGCGGCGTCGACGACGGCACGGGCCAGCGGGTGTTCGCTGGGGTGCTCGGCCGCGGCCGCCAGGGCCAGCAACCCGTCCCCGGTCAGCCCGCTGCCGGGCAGCGGGCGCAGCTCGGTGAGGTGCGGGGTGCCCTCGGTGAGGGTGCCGGTCTTGTCGAGGGCGACCGTGTCGATCCGCCCGAGGCGTTCCATGACGACGGCGGACTTGGCGAGTACGCCGTGGCGGCCGGCGTTGGCGATCGCGGACAGCAGCGGAGGCATCGTGGAGAGCACCACCGCGCACGGCGAGGCCACGATCATGAACGTCATCGCGCGCAGCAGCGCGGACCGCAGGTCGTCGCCGAAGGCCAGCGGGACGGCGAACACCGCCAGGGTCGCGATCACCATGCCGACGGAGTACCGCTGTTCGACCTTCTCGATGAACAGCTGGGTGGGGGCCTTGGTCTTCGAGGCCTCCTCGACCATCGCCACGATCTTCGCGATCACCGTCTTCGACGGGTCCCGTGCCACCCGCACCGTGAGGGCGCCCGTGCCGTTCACCGTGCCGGCGAACACCTCGTCCCCGGGCCGCTTGGCGGCCGGCAGCGGTTCGCCGGTGATGGTGGCCTGGTCCACCTCGCTCTCGCCGGCGAGGACCGTGCCGTCGGCGCCGACCCGCTCGCCGGGGCGGACCAGGACGGTGTCGGCGATCGCCAACTCCGCGGCCGGGACGGTCTCCTCGCTCCCGTCGGGCAGCAGCCGGGCCGCGGTGGCCGGGGCGAGGTCGAGCAGGCCGCGCACCGAGTCCGCGGTGCGGGCGGTCGCTACCGCCTCCAGGGCGCCGGAGGTGGCGAAGATGACGATCAGCAGCGCCCCGTCGAGGACCTGGCCGACGGCGGCGGCGCCGAGGGCGGCCACCACCATCAGCAGGTCCACGTCCAGGGTCCTGTCCCGCAGGGCTTTCAGGCCCTCCCAGCCCGGTTCCCAGCCGCCGGTGACGTAGACGGCGGCGAACAGCGGGCCCCACAGCCAGGCGGGGGCTTCCAGCAGGTATGGGGGGAGGGCTGCCAGGAAGAGGGTCAGGGCGGCGAGGGCCCAGCGGGCCTCGGGCAGTGCCAGGAGCCGGGTGCGCCCGCGCGGCGCGGCGGTGTTGGTGGTGCGTTCTCCCGGCAGCGCCGGGGTGGTCAGTGTCGAGGTCATGGGCTACGGCCTTCGGGAGACGTGGGGTCCGGGCCCCACACCATACAGGAATGATTGAACATTCTTTCATGTATTGGTTTCCGTAGGATGAGGGCATGGGCCATGGAGCGAAACCCCCCGAGAGCGGCAGTGCGGTTCCGCGTGCCCGGCTGACCGCGCAGAACGCGCCCAGGGTCGCCGAGACCCTCCAGGCCCTGGCCACCCCCTCCCGGCTGCTGATCCTGGCCCGGCTGCGCGAAGGCCCCTGCGCGGCCACCGAGCTGGCCGCCGCCGTCGGCATGGAGCAGTCCGCCTGCTCCCACCAGTTGCGTGTCCTGCGCACCCTCGGCCTGGTCACCGGCACCCGCCGGGGCCGCAGCGTCGTCTACGCCCTGCACGACGACCATGTCGCCGAACTCCTCGACCAGGCCCTCTACCACGTGGAGCATCTGCGCCTGGGGCTGGCCGACGCCCGGATCGAGGCGGCCGAGCCCGCCGCCTCCTCCTGAGCGGCTGAGCCCCCGGGGCGCGTCGGCCGCCCCGTCCGCCGGCCGGCCGAGGCCGCCCCGGGGTGCGGACTTGATTAATTCCCCCGATGCGGGGAATCTGGACGCCCGTGTGATTGTTTAACGTTCAAGCAAGCCCGGTCGACGGGTGTACAACGCAAGGACGAGACCTGTCATGGGCATCTTCAGCCGCAATCGCACACACGACACCTACGGAACGGAGACCGCAACCGTGAGCACCCCCGTCAAGCTCGCCGTCGTCTACTACTCCTCCACCGGCACCATCGCCGAGATCGCCAAGGAGATCGCCCAGGCCGCGGAGAAGGCCGGCGCCGAGGTCCGCCTGCTCAAGGCCGCCGAACTCGCCCCGCAGGCCGCGATCGACTCCAACCCGGCCTGGGCCGCCAACGCCAACGCCACCGCCGACATCCCCCACGCCACCCCCGAGGACATGGAGTGGGCCGACGCGGTGATCTTCGGCTCCCCCACCCGCTACGGCAACATCGCCAGCCAGCTCAAGCAGTTCATCGACACCCTCGGCGGCCTGTGGGCCCAGGGCAAGCTGGCCGACAAGGTCTACAGCGGCTTCACCTCCTCCGCCACCGCCCACGGCGGCCAGGAGTCCACCCTGCTGGCGCTGTACAACACCATCCACCACTTCGGCGGCATCCTCGTGGCCCCCGGCTACACCGACCCGGCCAAGTTCGCCGACGGCAACCCCTACGGCACCTCCCACGTGGACGCCCAGGGCAACAACCCCGTCGACGACACCACCCGCACCGCCGCCCGCATACAGGCCGAGCGCGTCGTGAAGATCGCCACCGCCCTCAAGAAGGGCCTCACCGCCTGACCGCCGGGCGCACCGCCCGGCCACCGGGCGCGACGCACACGCCGGACCCGGCCTGCGGAGCCGGAGGCGGGCCCGTGAACGCGCCGGTGGCGCGGACCTGACCGACGACAGGACGGGCTGCGGGCCGTGAGCGGGGGCCGTGCAGGCTTTCCGGGCCGGGCCGGGCCGCACCGGCCCTGTTCCGAGTACGGCGCACGGCCCCCGTCCCGGTCCCGGTTCCGGTCCCGCCACCGGGACGGCTGCTGGGCGTGGTCGCCCCGACGGCGGTCGTGGCCGTGGCCACGGGCCCGGTCGCGGCGGCCGTACCGGTGCTGGCGCTCCTGGTCCGGACGCCCTCGCCCGTGCCCGTGTGCCCGGCACCTGCCCGCCGCCGTCGGTGTCCCCGCCCGATCGACAAGGGGCCGCTGACGCTGTCGGCGTCCGGGGACGTGCTCTACAACCCGCGGCTGCGCCGCCGCTGTCCGATCGTGGACGGCGTTCCGCGGCTGCTTCCGTCCTCGGGGGAGGCCGTGGGGCGGGAGGAGTACGAGGAGTTGTGCCGGCGGTCCGCGACGTGAGCGGTGCGGCCGGGGCCGGTGGCCCCGGCCGCACCCGCGTGCCGCTGCCGGCCGCGGCATGGGCGGAACCCCCCGCCGTCGTCGTCCGCCTTCTGCTTCCGGTGCCGGGGAAAGCGGTTCTTCACATACCCCCCCGGGGTGAGCTAGCGTGCCCGCATACCCCTACGGGGTATGCGGGCACGGGTGTGTTCCGCCGAGGTCCGGGACGGCTGCGCGGCACCGGCCGTGACGTGGAGGGCGCGACCGGCCGCGCAGGCCGTCCGCGCCGCGCCGTGGGGCGCGATCCGCCGCGCCGAAGAACGCCTTTCCCGCTTTCCGGAGCCGCCTCCGGCCGGACCGGACTCCGGCGTTCCCGTCTCCCGCGTGTTCACCACGGCTCTCCCATCCCGCGACGGAAGGAACGAGTGACATGAGGGAACAGAGGCAGCACGGAGGGCGGCGGACCGGCGAACCGCGTCTGCGGACGCGGGCGGTGCACGCCGCGGCCGCCGCGGCCGCCGAGGCGCAGGAGGGCGGAAGTCCGCTGAGCGTGCCGGTCGTCCGCTCCTCGGCGTTCGCGTTCGACTCCGTGGACAGGCTCGCCGCCGCCATGGCGGAACCGGGTGGCGACTTCGTCTACGGCAGGCGCGGCAACCCCACCGTCCAGGTGCTGGAACACGTGCTCGCCGACCTGGAGGGCGGCGCGGCCGCGATCGCCACCGCTTCGGGCATGGGCGCGATCAGCGGCACGCTGCTCGCACTGCTGCGCCCCGGTGACCATGTGCTGGCGCAGAGCTGCCTGTACGGGGGCACGCACGCGGTGCTCTCCGATCTCGCCCGGAGGTTCGGTGTCGTCGTCGAGCGGATCCGGACCGAGGACGCGGCGGACTTCGAGGCGCGTGTCCGCCCCGCCACCCGTCTGCTGTTCCTGGAGACCATCGCCAATCCGACCGGCCAGGTCCCCGACCTGCCCGGTCTCCTGGCCGCGGCCGGGGAGCGGGGGGTCGTCACGGTGGTCGACAACTCGCTGGCCTCCCCCGTGCTGTGCAGGCCCATCGAGCACGGTGCGGACATCGTGGTCCACTCCGCGACCAAGTACCTCGGCGGCCATTCCGACGTGATCGGCGGCGCCGCCGTCTTCGCCGACTCCGCGCTCCACCGGACCGTCTGGACCAAGGCGGTCGAACTCGGTTCCACCGTCGACCCGTTCGCGGCCTGGCTGACGCTGAGGGGCATACAGACCCTGCCGCTGCGGATGAGCCGGCACTGTGCCAACGCCTCGGTGCTGGCGGAGCGGCTGGGGGCCCATCCCGCCGTGGCGCGGGTCCAGTGGCCCGGCCTGCCCGGGCATCCCTCCCACGAGCGGGCCCGCGCGCTTCTGTCCGACTTCGGGGGGATGGTCTCCTTCGAGCTGGAAGGAGGGCGGAAGGCCGGCCGCCGCTTCGTCGAGGGGCTGCGGATCCCGCGGCTGGCCCTGTCGCTGGGAGGCGTGGAGACGCTGGTGACCCACCCGGCCAGTACCTCGCACCGGGAACTGGACGACCGGGCGCTCCGGGAGGCGGGGATCGCGCCGGGCACGGTGCGGATGTCCGTGGGCATCGAGGACGCGGACGACCTCTGGGACGACATCGAGCGGTCACTGAAGGCCGCCTGAGGTTCGTTCTTTTGGGTTGACAAAATAAACGACTCATCAATATTTTGGTCCTGCCCAAGGAGTGATGAACCGAGGACGAGGGGACGGCATGCGCTACTTCGAGGACTTCCGTGCCGGCGACGTGCACGAGTTGGGCCAGGTCACCGTGACCGAGGAGGAGGTGCTGGAGTTCGGGGCCCGCTTCGACCCGCAGCCGTTCCACACCGACCCGCGGCGTGCCGCGCAGTCGCCGTTCGAGGGGCTGGTCGCCAGCGGCTTCCACACCGCGGCGCTGTTCATGAGGCGCTACGTGGACGGGCTGCTGGCCTACAGCGAGTGCGTGGGGTCGCCGGGCATCGACGAGGTGCGCTTCCACCGGCCCGTGCGCCCCGGCGACCGGCTCACCGCACAGGTCGAGATCCTCGGCTCCCGCCCCTCACTGGGCAATCCCGCCACCGGCATCGTCCAGCCCAGGTGCCGGCTGGTGGCCGAGGACGGGACGGTCGTGTTCAGCATGATCCTGCACAGCATCTTCAAGCGCCGCTCCGCCGCCCGCCCCGTGTCGATGCCCGAGGCGATGGACCCGGCGCCCTGCCTGCGCGGCTGACGCCGGACACGACCGTCCACACCACCAGACGAAGGGAGACCTCCCATGGAGGCCGTATCCCGCACAGCCCAGTGGACCGCCGCAGCCCGGGCCCTGGAGTCCGAACGCGAGGACCGGCTGTTCGACGACCCCTACGCCCGCACCGTGGCCGCGGACACCGGATTCGACCTGCTCGAGCGGTACGCGGGCGCCGGCACCGTGCCGTTCCTGGCCATCCGCACCACGTACATGGACGAGGCGATCGTCCGCACCGTCGCCGAACGAGGCATACGCCAGGTGGTGTTCCTCGCCGCCGGCATGGACACCCGCTTCTACCGCCTGCCCTGGCCGGACGGTGTCACCGTCTACGAACTCGACCGCCCCGCCCTGCTGGAGGCCAAGGCGCGGATGCTCGCCGGCGAACCGGATCCGGCCGGACGCGTCCGCCGCGCCGTCGCGGTCGACCTCACCGACCAGTGGACCGGGGCGCTGAAGGAGGCCGGATGGCGCTCGGAGGAACCGGTCCTGTGGGTCGTCGAGGGCCTGCTGTTCTTCCTCGCCGAAGAATCCGTGAGGACCCTGCTGGCCACCCTGTCCGACTCCAGCGCCGCCGGCTCCGTCCTGGTCGGAGACCTGATCAGCCGGGCCGCGCTGGACAACCCCCTGTCCCGCCCCTTCCTGTCCGCCCTTGCCGAGGACGGCAACCCCTGGCTGTTCGGCACCGACGAACCCGAGCGGCTGCTGGAGGACGGCGGATGGTCGCCGCGCGAGGTGAAGCAGCCGGGCGAGGAGGGCGCCGACTTCGGGCGCTGGCCCTACTCCGTGCCGCCGCGCCAGGTTCCCGGCGTCCCCCGCTCCTTCCTGTTCACCTGCGACCTGCGAACCACCGAGGAGGCCACCTCATGAACGCCACGCCCGCCGGCACCGCGTCCGCCGGCGCCACGACCGACGAGTTCCACCGCAGGGTGATCACGGACGCGGCCGCCGCCGTCCGCGGACTGACCGTGGCCCTGGGAGAGCGCCTGGGCCTGTACCGGGCGCTCGCCGAGCACGGCCCGCTCACCCCCGAGGAACTCGCCAAGCACACCGGCATCGCCCCCCGCTACGCGGAGGAGTGGCTCCACGCGCAGCTCAGCGCCGACTACGTCGAGAGGCACCCGAGCTCCAACCAGTACACCCTGCCGGCGGCACACGCCCCCGTCCTCGCCGACAGCTCCGCGGTCACCTTCACGGCCGGCTTCTTCACCGCCCTCAAGGCCCTGTACGCCACCGAGGAACAGCTCGTCGACGCCTACCGCACCGGTGAGGGCGTGGGCTGGGCCGAACACGACCCCGCCCTGGACACCGGCATGGGCAGCCTCTTCCAGCCCTCCTACCAGCACCGGCTCGTCCCCGAGTGGCTGCCGGCCCTGGACGGAGTGACGGAGAGGCTGGCCAACGGCGGCCGCGTCGCGGACGTGGGCTGCGGCATCGGCCACACCACGCGACTGATCGCCCAGGCCTTCCCCAACGCCACCGTGTACGGCTTCGACTACTCCGAAGAGGCGATCTCCATCGCCCGCCAGCTCGCCGACGACGCCGGACTGGGCGACCGGGTGGTCTTCGAGACGGCCTCCGCCGACGACTACCCCGGCCGCGACTACGACCTGGTGACGTTCTTCAACTGCCTGCACGACATGGGCGACCCCGAGGCGGCCGCCGCCCATGTGCGCGGCACCCTCGCGGCGGACGGCACCTGGATGCTCGTGGAGACCAACGCCTCCGCCGAGGACGTCACCGGCGACACCCCGGCCGCCCGCATGTTCATGAGTCTGTCCGCCGTGATGTGCCTGCCGGTCGCCGTCGCCCAGCGCGGCCCGTACGCCCTGGGCAACCACGCCGGGGAGAAGGCGTTCCGCAGGATCGCGGAGGCCGGCGGGTTCACCCGGTGGCGCCGCGCCACCGAGACCCCGGTCAACGCCGTCTACGAGGCCAGGCCCTGAAGCCTCCTGAAGTCTCCGTGCCCGCCCCGCCTTCCCGCTCCGCCCGCGACCGACGACCCACCGGAAGACAACTGGAGGGACCATGCCCACCGCGGCCCTGCCGATCACGGACCGCTTCCAGGAAGTCCTGGACAGACTGAGCACGAAGTCCATCGAGGACTACTACAACCCCTATCAGGAGTTCGCCTGGCCCGACCGGCTGGACGAGAACCGGATGTGGATGAGCCCCGAACTCCTCACCCCCTACGGCACACCGCTGTTCGACGAACTCGGCGAGGAGACCCTGCGCCGGCTCTCGAAGTGGGAGAGCATCAACTTCTACAGCCTCAATGTGCACGGCATCCGCGAACTGCTGATCGAGGTGGTGCACCGCATCCACATGCCCGGGTTCGAGGTCCCCTCGGACTTCTTCCACCACTTCATCGGCGAGGAGAACGAGCACATGTGGTTCTTCGCCGAGTTCTGCCGCCGCTACGGGAACAAGATCTACCCCTCCACCGCGATGCGCGCCGACTCCGACTGGGAGCCGGAGGTGGAGAACTTCCTGGTCTTCGCGCGGATCCTGTTCTTCGAGGAGCTCGTCGACCACTACAACACCCGCATGGCCCAGGACGAGACGCTCTGCGACACGATCCGGCAGGTCAACCGCATCCACCACCAGGACGAGTCGCGGCACATCGCCTTCGGACGGGAACTCGTCTCCCTGCTGTACACCCGGATGCGCGAGACCGTCGGCCCGGAGCGGCTCGCCGAGGTCGAGGCCTACCTCAAGCGCTATGTCGTGTTCAGCGTCAACTCGCTCTACAACCCGCACGTCTACCGCGACGCCGGCATCCCCGACCCACTGGCCCTGCGCAACGCGCTCCTCGGAGACGAGCGGCGGCGCGAGATCGAGCGCAGGTCGATCCGCAAGCCGCTGGCCTTCTTCCTCAAGACCGGGATCTTCAGCGACGACGTCCTCCCGGCCGTCTGAGCCCCCGGTCCCTTCCGAGTCCCGTTCGCGTTCCGACCTCTCTGAGAGGCCCGCATGTCCATTCCCACAGAGACCCGGACACCACCGGGTCCGATCGACGACCGTGCCGGCCTTCCGGCCCTCGGTCCGGAAGGCACCGCCCTGCTGCGTCTGCTCGACGAGACCTTCGAGAGCTGGGGCGTCGGTGCCGGAGCACGTGTGATGACCCTGCCGCCCCTGCTGCCCACCGCGGATCTGGCCCGGCTGGACTACTACGACAACTTCCCCCACCAAGCGGTCGTCGTCGCCCCGCTGGACCTGGAACGCCGGGAGTCCGCGCCCTTCTGCTGCGAGACCGGCTGCTTTCCCTGCGACGCGCTCCAGCCGGCCGCACTGGGACTGCCCTCGGCCTCCTGCTACGGCGTCTACCTCCACCACCAGGGACAGGCGGTGCCCTCCGACACCCTGGTGACGGTGGTCGGCTGGTGCTTCCGCAAAGAGGAGCGGTACGAGCACCTGCGCCGCCAGCTCGGTTTCCGGATGCGTGAGATCGTGGCCATGGGCAGCAGGGAACACGCCCAGCGGCATCTGGAGACGTTCGCCGGGAAGATCACCGCGTTCGCCGAGGCGCTCGATCTGCCCCTGCGCAGGGAAGCGGCCTGCGACCCCTTCTACGACAAGGGCGGTTCCAAGGCGCTCATGCAGCGCCTGACGCCCGTCAAGTACGAGTTCCTCTTCGGGGACCTCGCCATCTCCTCGGTCAACACCCATCGCAACTTCTTCGGGGACCGCTGCTCCATCACCCTCGCCGACACCGGCGGTCCCGTCTTCACCAGTTGCGTGGCCTTCGGCCTGGAGCGGTGGCTGTCGGCCCTCACCCAGCGCCACGGAGGCTGGGAGGCCGCCACCGAAGCGGTCACGCGGGCCAGGTCGGTGCTCTGACGTGCCGGCCCACCCCGCCCCCAGTGGCCCGGGCTGGGCGAACCTCGGCATGGACATCGTGTCCGTCAAGCGTGTCCGACGCCTCCTCGACGAATACGGCGAGGGATTCTTCGAGCGAATGCTCACCCCCGGCGAAATAGCGGACTGCCGCAACTCCACCGGGCTGGACGTGCTCAGCCTCTGCGGACGTATCGCGGCCAAGGAAGCGGCCTTCAAAACCCTGCGGGTGCGCGACCGCTTCCTGCCCTGGCTGGACATCGTGGTGCGGCGATCCGACGGCGGCTGGCCCCTGGTGCACCTGCGCGGCGGAGCCCGCCGCATGGCCGCCGCCTCCGGGATCACGGAGGTCACGGTGAGCATCAGCCACGACGTCGACTACGCGGTCGCTGTGGCCGCGCCCATCATCACCGAACCCAAAGGAGAGACCCCATGACCGACGGACTCGACCAGGTGAAGGCGTGGATCGTCAAGCGCCACCCCGACCGTGACGACATCGCCCACGACCTGGACCTCATCGAGAACCGGCTCATCGACTCCCTGTCCTTCGTCGAGTTCGTCTTCCTGCTGGAGCAGGTGAGCGGGCGGTCCATCGACATGGACACCCTGGAGGTCGACTCGATCCGCACCCTCGAGGCCATCGACCGGACCTTCTTCAAGGCACGGGTGAGCTGAGATGGCCTCCCGACTGTTCACCTCGGAGTCCGTGACCGAGGGGCACCCCGACAAGATCGCCGACCGGATCAGCGACACCGTCCTCGACGCCATCCTCGCCCAGGACCCCGGGGCGAGAGTGGCGGTGGAGACGCTGATCACCACCGGCCAGGTGCATGTGGCCGGCGAGGTCACCACCGCCGCGTACGCCGACATCCCCACCCTGGTGCGCAACGCCGTCCTGGAGATCGGCTACGACTCCTCCAAGAAGGGCTTCGACGGCGCCTCGTGCGGGGTGTCGGTCTCCATCGGGGCGCAGTCCCCCGACATCGCCCAGGGGGTGGACACCGCCTACGAGACCCGGGTGGAGGGTGCCGCCCCGGAGGGACAGGGCGACGAGCTGGACCGGCAGGGCGCCGGCGACCAGGGCCTGATGTTCGGCTACGCCTGCGACGAGACGCCCGAGCTGATGCCGCTGCCCATCACTCTCGCCCACCGGCTGTCCTCGCGGCTCGCCCAGGTCCGCAAGGACGGGGCCATGCCCTACCTGCGCCCGGACGGCAAGACGCAGGTGACCGTCGAGTACGACGGGGACAAGGCGGTGCGGCTGGACACCGTGGTGGTCTCCTCCCAGCACGCCTCCGACATCGACGTCGGCGCGCTGCTGGCCCCGGACATCCGCGAGTTCGTCGTCGAGCCGGAGCTGACCGCTCTCGCCCGGAGCGGCGTCAAGCTGGACACCGACGGGTACCGGCTGCTGGTCAACCCCACGGGCCGGTTCGAGATCGGCGGCCCGATGGGGGACGCGGGCCTGACCGGCCGCAAGATCATCATCGACACCTACGGCGGCATGGCCCGCCACGGCGGCGGCGCCTTCTCCGGCAAGGACCCCTCCAAGGTGGACCGCTCGGCGGCCTACGCCATGCGCTGGGTGGCCAAGAACGTGGTGGCCGCGGGGCTGGCCGCCCGCTGCGAGGTGCAGGTGGCCTACGCCATCGGCAAGGCCGAGCCGGTGGGCCTGTTCGTGGAGACCTTCGGCACGGCCACCGTGGACCCCGGGCGGATCGAGCAGGCCATCTCCGAGGTGTTCGACCTGCGCCCGGCCGCCATCATCCGGGACCTGGACCTGCTGCGCCCGATCTACGCCGCCACGGCCGCCTACGGGCACTTCGGCCGGGA
>NZ_PGSG01000093.1 GCF_002843305.1 Streptomyces barkulensis | reverse complement strand
CTGCGTGAGGCGTTGTCCTCGCGGGTGGTGGTGGCGGACGGGGCGATGGGCACGATGCTGCAGGCGGCCGATCCGTCGCTGGAGGACTTCCAGCAGTTGGAGGGCTGTAACGAGGTTCTCAACGTCACCCGCCCCGACATCGTGGCCTCGGTGCACGAGGCGTATCTGGCGGTGGGGGTGGACTGTGTGGAGACCAACACCTTCGGTGCCAACTTCGCGGCGCTGGCGGAGTACGACATCGCCGGCCGGGTGGAGGAGTTGTCCGAGGCCGGGGCGCGGGTGGCGCGGGAGGTGGCCGACGCCTTCACGCGGGACACGGGGCGGCAGCGGTGGGTGCTGGGGGCGATGGGGCCGGGTACCAAGCTGCCCACCCTGGGCCATGTCGAGTACCGCACGCTGCGGGACGCCTATCAGGCCAATGCCGAGGGTTTGCTGGCGGGGGGTGCGGACGCGCTGCTGGTGGAGACGACCCAGGACCTGCTGCAGACCAAGGCGGCGGTGCTGGGGGCGCGGCGGGCGCTGGATGCGGCCGGGTGGTCGGTGCCGGTGATCTGCTCGGTGACGGTGGAGACGACCGGCACGATGCTGCTGGGCAGTGAGATCGGTGCGGCTCTGACGGCGCTGGAGCCGCTGGGCATCGACATGATCGGGCTCAACTGTGCCACCGGTCCGGCGGAGATGAGCGAGCATCTGCGCTACCTCGCGCGGCACTCCCGCATCCCGCTGTCCTGTATGCCGAACGCGGGGCTGCCGGAGCTGACCGCCGACGGTGCGCGCTATCCGCTCACGCCGGGTGAGCTGGCGGATGCGCAGGAGTCGTTCGTGGCCGAGTACGGGCTGTCGCTGGTGGGTGGGTGCTGCGGGACGACGCCGGAGCATCTGCGGCAGGTGGTCGAGCGGGTGCGGGGAGTGGTGCCGGCGGGGCGGGAGGTGCGGCCGGAGCCGGGGGCGGCGTCGCTGTACCAGGCGGTGCCGTTTAGGCAGGACACCTCGTATCTGGCGATCGGGGAGCGCACCAACGCCAACGGGTCGAAGAAGTTCCGCACCGCCATGCTGGAAGGGCGGTGGGAGGACTGCGTGGAGATCGCGCGGGAGCAGATCCGCGAGGGCGCGCACCTGCTGGATCTGTGTGTGGACTATGTGGGCCGTGACGGGGTGGCGGACATGGCCGAGCTGGCCGGGCGGCTGGCGACGGCCTCCACGCTGCCGGTGGTGCTGGACTCCACCGAGCCGGCCGTGATCGCGGCGGGGCTGGAGAAGCTGGGCGGCCGGGCGGTGATCAACAGTGTGAACTACGAGGACGGTGACGGGCCCGGCTCCCGGTTCGCGCGGATCACGGCGCTGGCGGCCGAGCACGGGGCGGCGCTGATCGCGTTGACCATCGATGAGGAGGGGCAGGCGCGTACGGCCGGGCAGAAGGTGGCCGTGGCCGAGCGGCTGATCGCGGATCTGACGGGCAGGTGGGGTATCCGGGAGGAGGACATCCTCATCGACTGCCTGACGTTCACCATCTGTACCGGTACCGAGGAGTCCCGCCGGGACGGGGTGGCCACGATCGAGGCGATCGGTGAGCTCAAGCGGCGGCATCCGCGGGTGCAGACCACGCTGGGGCTGTCGAACATCTCCTTCGGTCTGAATCCGGCCGCGCGGATGGTGCTCAACTCCGTGTTCCTGGACGAGTGCGTCAAGGCCGGGCTGGACTCGGCGATCGTGCACGCGGCCAAGATCCTGCCCATCGCGCGGATTCCCGCCGAGCAGGTGCGGGTGGCGCTGGATCTGATCTATGACCGGCGGGCGGAGGGCTATGACCCGCTGCAGCGGTTCCTGGAACTGTTCGAGGGCGTGGACACCAGGAGTGTGCAGGCCTCCCGGGCCGAGGAGCTGGCGGCGCTGCCGCTGGAGGAGCGGCTCAAGCGGCGGATCATCGACGGGGAGCGGGGCGGTCTGGAGGCCGATCTGGATGAGGCCCTCACCGAGCGTCCGGCGCTGGACATCGTCAACGACACCCTGCTGGCGGGCATGAAGGTGGTCGGGGAGCTGTTCGGCTCCGGGCAGATGCAGCTGCCGTTCGTGCTGCAGTCGGCGGAGGTGATGAAGACGGCCGTGGCCCATCTGGAGCCGCACATGGAGCGGGTCGAGGGCGCGGCGGGCAAGGGCACCATCGTGTTGGCCACGGTGCGCGGAGACGTGCACGACATCGGCAAGAACCTGGTGGACATCATCTTGTCCAACAACGGCTACACGGTGGTCAACCTCGGGATCAAGCAGCCGGTGTCGGCGATCGTGGAGGCGGCCGAGGAGCACGCCGCGGATGTGATCGGCATGTCCGGGCTGCTGGTGAAGTCCACCGTGATCATGAAGGAGAATCTGCAGGAGCTCAACGCCCGTTCCCTGGCCGGGAAGTATCCGGTGATCCTGGGCGGGGCCGCGCTGACCCGCGCCTACGTCGAGCAGGACCTGCACGCCCTCTACGACGGGGAGGTCCGCTACGCCCGGGACGCCTTCGAGGGGCTGCGGCTGATGGACGCGCTGATGGGTGTCAAGCGTGGTGTGCCGGGGGCGAAGCTGCCCGAGCTGCGGCAGCGGCGGGTCAAGGCGGCGGCCGCCCAGGTGGCCGAGCCGGAGCCGGGCGGGCCGGTGCGCTCGGACGTGGCCACCGACCATCCGGTGCCCACCCCGCCCTTCTACGGCACGCGGGTGGTCAAGGGCATTCCGCTCAAGGAGTACGCGTCCTGGCTGGACGAGGACGCGTTGTTCAAGGGGCAGTGGGGGCTGAAGGCGCCGCGCACCGGGGACGGGCCCTCCTACCGGGAGCTGGTCGAGGCCGAGGGCCGGCCGCGGCTGCGGGGCTGGCTGGAGCGGCTGCACACCGACAGCCTGCTGGAGGCCGCGGTGGTCTACGGCTACTTCCCCTGCCACGCCGAGGGCGACGACCTGGTGGTCCTCGGTGAGGACGGTGCCGAGCGGTGCCGGTTCACCTTCCCCCGCCAGCGCCGCGGGCGCCGGCTGTGCCTGGCGGACTTCTTCCGCCCCAAGGAGTCCGGTCAGACGGACGTGGTGGGCCTGCAGGTGGTCACCGTCGGCTCCCGCATCGGCCAGGCCACCGCCGAGCTGTTCGCCGCCAACGCCTACCGCGACTATCTGGAGCTGCACGGCCTGTCGGTGCAGCTGGCCGAGGCGCTGGCCGAGTACTGGCACGCCCGGGTCCGTGCCGAGCTCGGTTTCGCCGGCGACGACCCCGACGCGATCGAGGACATGTTCGCCCTCAAATACCGCGGGGCGCGGTTCTCGCTGGGGTACGGGGCGTGTCCGGAGCTGGCCGACCGCGCCAAGATCGCCGAGCTGCTCCGGCCCGAGCGGATCGGGGTGAAGCTGTCCGAGGAGTTCCAGCTCCATCCCGAACAGTCCACCGACGCCATCGTCGTCCACCACCCCGAGGCCAAATACTTCAACGCGCGATAGTTCGCGGGCCGACGTAGACTGATCTGTCCGGTACAGGCCGGTCGTCCGCATCCGTCAGGTGCGGGCGACCGGCCTTCGCGTCCCCGTAGGAGGCACACGGATGACTCGTCCCCTTTCCCGCGCCGAGGTCCCGCCCGCCTTCGGCGGCAGCGCTCCGGCTTCCGTCTCCGCGCCCGTGAGGGTCCCCGGCGGAGGGGGGAGACCGGCGGCGGCCGGGTCCGCGTCCGCCGTGTCCGGGGTCACCGCGGCCGGTCTTCAGGCCGTCCTGCTGGACATGGACGGCACGCTGGTGGACACCGAGGGCTTCTGGTGGGAGACCGAGGTCGAGGTGTTCGCCGAGCTGGGGTACGAGCTGGCCGACGAGCACCGTGAGGTGGTGGTCGGCGGGCCGATGTCCCGGAGCGCGACCTATCTGATTCAGGCCACCGGGGCGGACATCTCCCTGGGGGACCTGACGGTGCTGCTCAACTCCAGGTTCATCGAGCGGGTCGAGCGCGGGGTGTCCCTGATGCCCGGTGCCCGGCGGCTGCTGACGGAGCTGGCCGCGCACGACGTGCCCGCCGCCCTGGTGTCGGCCTCGCACCGGCGGGTGATCGACCGGATGCTGGTCTCGCTGGGGCCGGACCACTTCGCGCTGACCCTGGCGGGCGACGAGGTGGAGAGGACCAAGCCGCACCCGGACCCGTATCTGACGGCCGCCTCGCGGCTGGGGGCGCATCCGGGGCGCTGTGTGGTGGTGGAGGACACCGCGACCGGTGTGGCCTCGGCGGAGGCCGCGGGCTGTCATGTGGTGGCGGTGCCGTCGGTGACGCGGATCGAGCCCGCGCACCGGCGCACGGTCGTGCCGTCCCTGGAGGAAGTGGATCTGCCTTTTCTGCACTCCCTGATCGCTTCCGCGTACTGAGCGTACGCCGTTCGCTGCACGATGAATGCATCGAAAACCGTGAGCAGCGGACCGTTCATTATCGGTGACGAATGCGGTGGCCGAATTCCCGCTTTTCACCTGGTGGTTGAATGCGTGATGTTCATCACGTGGCTCCGGGCCGCGGGGCGGGGACGGGAGCGGCGGCGAGGGCGACCTGCCCCTTTTCTGTACGCCGGTTTGTCTCCTTTGATGCCCACTTGCGCCGATCGCTCCGGCGTCCGGTTATCGGATCGTGCGACGGAGTTATCGGAGCGTGATAATTCCACGTCGGTGGCCGGGGGAAGTGACGGACTCCACGGCTACTAATGTCTGTCTCCCGGCCGGAGAATTCGGCGACAACCCGGCTGGATGAGGAGACCGTCACCGATGAACCGCAAGACGCTGCTGCTGCCCGCCCTCGCGGGCCTGCTGGCACCACTGGTCGTTGCATGCGGCAACGACAGCGCCGGCGGCGAAAACGGTGGAACGATCGTTGTCGGTACCACCGACCGGATCGAGGCCACCGCGAAGGCGCCCGCTCCGCTCGACCCCGCGGCGGTCTACGACGTCGGCACGTGGAACATCTTCCGCAACACCTTCCAGACCCTGCTGCGCCTGCCTCGCGCGGGCACCCAGCCGGAGCCGGAGGCCGCACAGGAGTGCGGATTCGCCGACCAGCGCAGCACGCAGTACCGCTGCACCCTCCGCGAGGGACTCACGTTCTCCAACGGCCACGAGCTGACCGCCGAGGACGTGGTGTTCTCCGTCAACCGCATGGTCGGCATCGCCGACCCCGGCGGCCCCGCGTCACTGCTGAGCAACCTCGACCGGATCGAGGCGCCCTCCGGGGACGAGGTGGTCTTCCACCTCAAGAAGCCCGACGCCACCTTCCCCCACAAGCTCGCCACCCCCGCGGCGGCGATCCTGGACAGCGAGGTCTATCCGGCCGACAAGCTCCACAAGGAGTACTCGGTCACCGGTTCCGGCCCCTACGTCCTGGAGTCCTTCGATGCCGAGGGCGGCCGGGTGGTTCTCGCCCGCAACAAGTCCTACAAGGGCGATCTGGAGCTGCGGAACGGCCGCGTCGAGGTGCGCTTCTTCGACGACTCCAAGGCCATGGAGAAGGCCATGCGCGACGGCGGCATCGACGTGATGAACCGGAGTCTGTCGCCCGAGCAGATCGACCGGCTGGGGAGCGACAAGGGCGACGGCATCGACGTCGTCGAGATGTCCGGCCAGGAGATCCGCTACCTCGTCTTCGCCACCGACGACCCGGTCGTCGGCCGCCGGGCCGTGCGCCAGGCCATCGCCCAGACCGTGGACCGCGGCGAGCTGGTGCGCGATGTGTACGCACGGACCGCCGAGCCCCTGTACTCCATCGTCCCCAGCGGACTGACCGGCCACCACAACTCCTTCTTCAACGTCTACGGCGGGCCCGACGTCAAGGAGGCCCGCGCCACCCTCGAACGCGCCGACGTCGACATCCCGGTCGAGGTGGAGCTGACCTACACCACCGACCACTACGGACCCGCCACGGCCGAGGAGTTCAAGGCGCTGGCCGGGCAGCTCAACGACTCCGGGCTGTTCAGGGCGACGGTCAAGGGCGTGCCGTGGAAGACCTACCGGCCCGCCTCGACCGAGCAGGAGTACGCGGTCTACGGCATGGGCTGGTTCCCGGACTTCCCCGACCCGGACAACTTCGTGGCGCCCTTCTTCGCCGAGGACAACTTCCTGAACTCCCCCTACGAGAACAACGAGATCCGTGAGCAGCTCATCCCGCGCACGCGGGTCGAGGAGCAGCGCGACGAGGCGGTCGACGACTTCGTCCGGGTCCAGGACATCGTCGCCAAGGAGGTGCCCGTGCTGCCGCTGTGGCAGGGCAAGCAGTACGTCGCCGCCCGCGACGGTGTCACCGGGGTGGAGTGGGCGCTCAACTCCTCCTCCGTGCTCCAGCTGTGGGAGCTGGGCAGAAGCGTCCAGGACTGAGCTTTCCCCCGCGCCGCCCCCGGTTCCGGGGGCGGCGCGGGGCTGTGCGAACGGGGGTTCGGAGAACGGCACACCACTGATTGAGGATGCGAACGTGAGGAAAAGGGCCCGCTTCCGGGCGCTTGCGGTAGGTACGACCCTGGTCGCCGCACTGCTCGCCGGCTGCGGTGACGAGCGGGGGACGAGCGCCGGGGAGGGAGAACGGATCGTGATGGGCATGACCGACGAGGTCATGGCCGTCGACCCCGCCTCCGGATACGACCCGGGGTCCTGGCTGGTCTTCAACAACGTCTTCCAGTCGCTGCTCAGCTTCCCCAGGAACGGGACGGAGCCCCAGCCGGAGGCCGCGCGGAGCTGCGAGTTCACCGACGACGGCAGCCAGGTCTTCCGGTGCGTCCTGAAGGACGGGCTGAAGTTCACCAACGGCAACGCGCTCACCTCGAAGGACGTGAAGTTCTCCTTCGAGCGGACCCTGCGCATCGACGACCCCGACGGCCCCGCCGTGATGCTGTCGGGCATCGAGGAGATCGAGACCCCGGACGCCAAGACGGTCGTCTTCCGCCTCGCCTCGCCCGACGCCACCTTCCCGCAGAAGATCGCCTCCGGCGCCGGCTCGATCGTCGACCACCGCGCCTACCCGGCCGACGAACTGCGCACCGACGGCAAGGCCGTCGGCTCGGGCGTGTACCGGCTGGACTCCTACGGCGACAAGGAGGCCGCCTTCTCCGTCAACCCGGACTACGTCGGGCCCGCCGAGGTGCGGAACTCCGGGATGACCATGAAACTCTTCCACGGCGACCAGGCGGCGCTGAAGAAGGCTCTGAGCAGCGGTGAGGTGGATCTGGCCTACCGCGGTCTGGCCATGGACGACATCGCGGACCTGGACGCGGCGGCGAGCGCCGAGAACGGGGTGGAGGTCGTCGAGGGCAGCAGCGCCGAGGTGCACCACCTGGTCTTCAACATGGAGCACCCGGTCACCGGCAAGCCGGGGGTGCGCAAGGCCGTCGCGTACCTGCTGGACCGCTCCACGCTGATCCGCGACGTCTACCGGCGCACCGCCGAGCCGCTGTACTCGATCGTGCCCGCCGGGATCACCGGCCACAACACGGCCTTCTTCGACACCTACGGCAGCCGCCCGCAGCCGGCCAAGGCCAAGGCGGCCCTGCGCGACGAGGGCATCACGGAGAAGGTGGAGCTGACCCTGTGGGCCACTCCCGTACGCTACGGCCCCGCCACCGTCCGGGAGTTCGAGGAGATCGCCCAGCAGCTCAACGCCAGCGGTCTGTTCGACGCCAAGGTCGAGAGCGTGGAGCTGGAGGAGTACGAGAAGGGCATCGAGGCCGGCGAGTACGGGGTGTACGTCAAGGGCTGGGTGCCCGACTACCCCGACGCCGACAACTTCACCGCGCCCTTCTTCGGTGAGGACAACGTGCTGGGCAATGGCTACGACGCCGGACGGATCACCTCCGAGCTGCTGCCGAGCACGGCCGCGGTGAGCGACCGCGCCGCCACCGTCGGGGACTTCGGCGAGATCCAGGACATCGTCGCCCGGGACCTGCCGATCCTGCCCGTCTGGCAGGGCAAGCAGTACGCCGTGGCGCACGAGGACATCTCCGGGCTGGAGTGGACGCTGGACGCCTCCACCGTCTTCCGCTTCTGGGAGATCGGCAAGGGCACCGCGGGCTGATCCCGTTCCCTCCCCGGAACCGGCGCCGCGGAACCGGCGCCGGTTCCGCGGCGTCCCGGCGACACCGGCCCCGGCGAGCGCCCTACCGGTCGCCGGGGCGGACCAGCCCGCTCTCGTAGGCGTACACCGCCGCCTGCACCCGGTCGCGCAGGCTCAGCTTGGTCAGCACATGGCCGACATGGGTCTTCACCGTCGTCTCGCTGACGAAGAGGTCCGCGGCGATCTCGGCGTTCGACAGGCCGCGCGCCACCAGTTTGAGCACCTCGACCTCGCGGTCGGTGAGCGTACCCAGCGCGTCGGGCACCTCCTCCTCGCCCGAGGGCAGCTTTCCGGCGTACTTGTCCAGCAGGCGCCGGGTGATGCTGGGGGCGAGCATCGCCTCGCCGGCCGCCACCACCCGGATCGCCTGCACCAGCTCGGCGGCCGGCGCGTCCTTGAGCAGGAAGCCGGACGCGCCCGCGCGCAGCGCCTCCACCACGTACTCGTCCAGGTCGAACGTGGTGAGCACCAGCACCTTGGCGGGGCCGTCCCGCTCCGGGCCGGTGATCTGCCGGGTCGCCTCCACGCCGTCCATCCGAGGCATCCGGATGTCCATCAGAACCACGTCGGGCTGGAGCGCCCGCACTTGTTCCAGCGCCTGCAGGCCGTCCCCGGCCTCGCCCACCACGGCGATGTCCCCCTCGGCCTCCAGGATCATCCGGAAGCCGGTGCGCAGCAGCGGCTGGTCGTCGACCAGCAGGACGCGGATTGCCACGGGAACTCCTAACGGGAACGGGGCTTGGCAGGCCCATTCTCACTCAGCCGGCCGTGCCCTCGGCCGCCGGGAGGGTACTCCGGGAGCCGCCTCCGTCAGGAGTCCCCGCCGTCCTTCCCGCCGCCGCCCGTGCCGCTGCCCGTGCCGCCGCTCCCGCCGTCCGGCTCCAGCGGCAGCCGAGGCTGGATCATCAGCGGATACGGCGGGGGAGTGCCCCCGAACTCCGGGCACAGCGCCTGGTGGGCGCACCAGCCGCACAGCGGGCCCGGCCTGGGCCGCCAGTCGCCGGTCTCGGTCGCCTGCCGGATCGCCTCCCACAGGGCCAGCAGCTTGCGCTCCACGCCGCGCAGGTCGTTCTCGTCCGGGTCGTAGGTGAGCACGTCCGCGCTGCCCAGGTAGACCAGCTGCAGCCGGCGCGGGATCGTGCCGCGCAGCCGCCACAGCACCAGGGCGTAGAACTTCATCTGGAACAGCGCCTCGGCCGTGTACTGAGGCCGGGGCGCCTTGCCGGTCTTGTAGTCGACGATGCGGACCTCGCCGGTGGGCGCCACGTCCACCCGGTCGATGATGCCGCGCAGCCGCAGCCCGGACTCCAGGCGGGCCTCCACGAACAGCTCGCGCTCGGCCGGCTCCAGCCTGGTGGGGTCCTCCAGGGAGAACCACCGTTCGACCAGCTCCTCCGCCCCGGCCAGCCACCGCGCCAGCTCGGCGCCGTCGGCCGGGCCCTCGCCCGGGCCCTCGCCCGGGGCCGCCCGGCCGTCCTCCGTGAACAGCTCCGCCAGCTCCGGCCGCTTCGCCAGCAGCCGCTCCCACTCACGCACCACCAGCGAGCGAGCCCGGCGCACGCTGCGCTCGGCGGCCGGGGCGTCGAACAGCCGCTCCAGCACCGCGTGCACCACCGTGCCCCGGGTGGCCGCAGGCGTCGGTTTCTCGGGCAGCCTGTCGATCACCCGGAAGCGGTACAGCAGCGGGCACTGCATGAAGTCGGCGGCCCGCGACGGTGACAGGGAGTTGGGCGGCGAGGCGGGTGAGGGCGCCTTGCCGGACGCCGGATGGGAGACCATGGACCCGACCCTACGGCCCGCCACCGACACACCGCCGCTTACCATCGATGGCGTACCCCTTCGCACCCTCCCCCGTACCGCACGGCCGCGGGGACCGACCACCGGGTGCGAGGGCATCTTCTACGAGGGGAACCCGTGGCGGACACGGACAACGGCGGGCGGCCGGAGCCCGGCCCCGGCGAATCGGCGGACGGCAGGCCGAAGCGCCCGCGGGAGAGCGGCGGCGGCATTCTCATGGGCCGCCCCTTCGGCGTGCCCGTGTACGTGGCGCCGAGCTGGTTCGTCGTCGCCGCGCTGATCACCTGGGTCTTCGGAGGCCAGCTGGAGCGCGTGCTCCCGGAACTGGGCGGCGCCCGCTATCTGGTGTCCCTGTTCTTCGCGGTCGCCTTCTACGCCTCGGTGCTGGTCCACGAGCTGGCCCACACCGTCGCCGCGCTGCGCTTCAAACTCCCGGTGCGCCGCATCCAGCTCCAGTTCTTCGGCGGGGTGTCGGAGATCGAGAAGGAGAGCGAGACCCCGGGCCGGGAGTTCGTCCTGGCCTTCGTCGGCCCGCTGCTCTCCCTGGTGCTGTCGGGTGTGTTCTATCTGGGGCTGTTCGCCGTCGAACCCGGCACCGTGCCCGCGGTGCTGCTGGCCGGGCTGATGGTCTCCAACCTCATCGTCGCGATCTTCAACCTGCTGCCGGGCCTGCCCCTGGACGGCGGCCGGATGCTGCGCGCGGTGGTGTGGAAGATCAGCGGCAAGCCGATGACCGGCACCGTCGCCGCCGCCTGGACCGGCCGTGCGCTCGCCGTCGCCGTCCTGGTCGGGATGCCGCTGCTCAGCTACGCGGGTGGCTACGGCGCCGAGGAGGGCTTCGGTGGGGTGGACTCCATCACCGACGCCCTGCTCGCCGCGATCCTCGCCGCGATCATCTGGACCGGCGCCGGCAACAGCCTGCGCATGGCCAGGCTGCGCGAGCGTCTGCCCGAGCTGAGCGCCCGGGCCCTGACCCGCCGCGCCGTCCCCGTCTCCGCCGACACCCCCCTGTCGGAGGGGTTGCGCCGCGCCAACGAGGCCGGGGCCAGGGCCCTGGTGGTCGTGGACGGCCAGGGGGAGGCGGTCGCCGTCGTCCGCGAGGCGGCCATCGCCGGGGTGCCCGAGCACCGGCGCCCCTGGGTGGCGGTGAGCACCCTGGCCCAGGACCTCACCGAGGGCATGCGGGTGTGGGCCGAGCTGGCCGGGGAGGAGCTGCTGGAGCACCTGCGCGCCACCCCCGCCAGCGAGTACCTGGTGGTGGAGGGCAGCGGCGAGATCTACGGGGTGCTGTCGGCCGGGGACGTGGAGCGGGCGTTCGTGGCGGCCATGGCCAAGCCCGCCTCCTGACCCACGAGACCTCGCGAACCCGTCCCCGCCCTCCCGCACGCCCCCGTCCCCGGGCGGGGGCGTGCGGGAGGGGCGGGCCTCGATTACGGCCGGAGGGCGTGCCTGGACTACCCTTGCCCCCATGTCCGAACCGACCGGTGCCGCCCGCCGTCGCGGGCCCTTCCAGGTCGGGGACCAGGTCCAGCTCACCGATCCCAAGGGACGCCACTACACCTTCACGCTCGAGGCGGGGAAGAGCTTCCACACCCACAAGGGAGCCTTCCCCCACGACGAGCTGATCGGTGCTCCCGAGGGCACGGTCGTCCGTACCACGGGAAACGTCGCCTATCTCGCGCTGCGTCCCCTGCTCCCCGACTACGTCCTGTCCATGCCGCGCGGCGCTGCCGTCGTCTACCCCAAGGACGCGGGGCAGATCCTCGCGATGGCCGACATCTTCCCCGGCGCGCGCGTCGTCGAGGCGGGCGTCGGCTCCGGCTCGCTGAGCGCCTTCCTGCTGCGGGCCGTGGGCGACCATGGCATGCTGCACTCCTACGAGCGCCGCGCCGACTTCGCCGAGATCGCGCAGGGGAACGTCGAGCGGTACTTCGGCGGCCCGCACCCGGCCTGGCGGCTGACCGTCGGAGACCTCCAGGACAACCTGTCCGACACCGAGGTCGACCGGGTCATCCTGGACATGCTCGCCCCCTGGGAGTGCCTGGAGGCCGTCTCCAAGGCCCTCGTCCCCGGCGGCATCCTGTGCGCCTACGTCGCCACCACCACCCAGCTCGCCCGCACCGTGGAGTCCATCCGCGAGCACGGCACCTTCAACGAGCCGGCCGCCTGGGAGACCATGGTGCGCACCTGGCACGTGGAGGGCCTGGCCGTCCGTCCCGACCACCGCATGATCGGGCACACCGGCTTCCTGCTCACCGCCCGCCGGCTCGCCGACGGGGTGGAGCCCCCGATGCGCCGCCGCCGCCCGGCCAAGGGCGCGTACGGGGAGGACTACAGCGGCCCGGGCAGCGGCTCGGGCCGCGGCTGAGGCAGCCCTTTTCCGCCACTCGCGCTCACGTCCGGCGCGACCCGCATACGCCGCAGGCCGCTGCCCGGCCCCCTCGGGGGCCGGGCAGCGGCCTGCGGCGTATGCGTCGCCGGTGCGGGCCGGGCGGGGACGGAGCGGCGGCGAAGCGCACCCGGCCGTTCCGCCGCGGTGTGACGTATGGCACGATGCTGGGCACCCCCGGCCGCCCGCACCTCACAGGAGCCGTCCCGCGTGCAGCTTCCGGCAGACTCCGCTCCCGCGCCCTCCGCCTCGCCCCGTCCAGCCGCCGCTCCCGCCGTCCCGCCCCAGCCCGGTCCGGCCGGGACCCGCGGGGCGGAGCGGGCACCGTCCTCCCCCGCGCCTTCCCCTGCCGCCCCCGCCCACACCCGGGCCCGCGCACCGCACTGGTTCGCCACCGCCGCGGCGCTGGGCGCGCTGCTGGGCTCGGTCGCGCTGCTGGAGCCCGCCGGCGCCGACGCCACCCAGCCGGGGGAGACCACCGCGGTGGCTCCCGGACCGGACGCGGACGCGGCCCGCTACCCGCTGGAATGCGGCCCCGTGGAGGCCGAGGTGATCGACAGGGCGGCCGTGGACTTCGACGGCGACGGCCGCGCCGAGACCGTCGCGGTGGTCCGCTGCGCCGCGGGGATCGGCACCCCGCCCAGCGGGGTGTACGTCCTGGCACACCCCGCGAGCGAGGGAGGCGGGCCCCGGATCGCCGAGACCCTGGTGGACCCGGGGGAGGGGATGACGGTGCAGGACCTGACCGTCCGCGACCGCACGGTGTCCGCCAGGCTGCTGGGCTACTCGTCGCCGGACGTGCCCCGCTGCTGTCCCGACCAGGCGCGGGACGTCGAATGGGAGTGGCGGGGCGGGAAGTTCGTGCTGGAGGCGGCGCCGACCGCCCGGAGTGTCTGAGCGGTCACGCGAGGTCCGGCGCCGCCGGAGACCGGAGCGCCGCCGTACTACCGCCCGGCGTCGGGACCGTACACCTCGACACCGTCGGCCGCCCGGCGCACGTGGATGCACTCGCCCGGACACTCCTTGGCCGAGTCCACCACGTCGCCCAGCAGCGGGAGGGGGACGGGGGCGGTGGCGCCCGGCTCGGTGCGCAGCTCCGCCTCCTCGCCCGCCGGTGCTGGGCCCTTCACGTAGGCGAGCCCGTCGATGTCCAGCTCGAAGACCTCGGGCGCGTACTGCGCGCAGATCCCGTCGCCGGTGCAGAGTTCCTGGTCGATCCAGACTTCCAGTTCTGCGGTCTGCTCGTTGTGCGAGCCCATGTTGCTGCCTGCCGTTCCTGCGCTCGTGACCGGACCGTGTGACGGATTGTCGGTGTGATCTTGGCGGAATAGAGCCACCCGTGACGGGGGTTGACGCTTCAGACGATACAACCGGCCGCTTTCCGGAGAGGTTGGGTGGGTATTCACCCGGGGTAAGGGAGTGCGCAAGGGTGAAGATCAGACACACCCCGACCGTGTTTGTGATCTAGGGGTTTCAACCCCCACGGGTCCAGGTAGGGTCAGGAAGCGTCCAGCTCCCCTTGGAGGAGGTGAGGACCGTGGCAGCCCACGACGACGACATCAACCGCGGCATCCGGCCCGAACGGGGTTCCGACGACCCGGCAGGCCAGGTTGCCCATCTCGAGCAGGAGATCGCCGTCCTGCGCCGCAAGCTCGCCGACTCTCCGCGCCACACTCGGATTCTCGAGGAGCGGATCGTCGAGCTGCAGACGAACCTGGCCGGTGTGTCCGCACAGAACGAGCGGCTCGCAGGCACCCTCCGTGAGGCCCGTGACCAGATCGTGGCCCTCAAGGAGGAGGTCGACCGGCTGGCCCAGCCACCGGCCGGCTTCGGGGTTTTTCTGCAGGCGAACGAGGACGGTACGGCCGACATCTTCACCGGCGGACGCAAGCTCCGGGTGAACGTCAGCCCCAGTCTCGATCTCGGTGAGCTCAGGCGTGGCCAGGAGGTCATGCTGAACGAGGCGCTCAATGTGGTCGAGGCCATGGAGTTCGAACGCGCCGGGGACATCGTCACCCTCAAGGAGGTCCTGGAGGACGGCGAGCGCGCCCTGGTGATCGGGCACACCGACGAGGAGCGCGTGGTCAGGCTCGCCGAGCCCCTTATGAAGGCCACGCTCCGGGCCGGTGACGCGCTGCTGCTGGAGCCGCGCTCGGGGTACGTCTACGAGGTCGTGCCCAAGAGCGAGGTGGAGGAGCTCGTCCTCGAAGAGGTCCCGGACATCGACTACAACAAGATCGGTGGCCTGGGCGGGCAGATCGAGCTGATCCGCGACGCGGTGGAGCTCCCCTACCTCTATCCGGACCTGTTCAAGGAGCACGAACTCCGCCCGCCCAAGGGCGTGCTGCTCTACGGCCCCCCCGGCTGCGGCAAGACCCTGATCGCCAAGGCCGTGGCCAACTCCCTTGCCAAGAAGGTCGCCGAGGTGACCGGGCAGCCCCAGGGGAAGAGCTACTTCCTCAACATCAAGGGCCCCGAGCTGCTGAACAAGTACGTCGGCGAGACCGAGCGGCACATCCGCCTGGTCTTCCAGCGGGCCCGGGAGAAGGCGAGCGAGGGCACGCCCGTCATCGTCTTCTTCGACGAGATGGACTCCCTGTTCCGCACCCGCGGCTCCGGCGTCAGCTCGGACGTGGAGAACACCATCGTCCCGCAGCTGCTGTCGGAGATCGACGGTGTGGAGGGGCTGGAGAACGTCATCGTCATCGGCGCCTCCAACCGTGAGGACATGATCGACCCGGCGATCCTGCGCCCGGGACGCCTCGATGTGAAGATCAAGATCGAGCGTCCGGACGCCGAGGCCGCCAAGGACATCTTCTCGAAGTACCTGACCCCGAACCTCCCGCTGCACGCGGACGACCTCGCGGAGCACAACAAGGACCCCGAGGCCACCGTCGCCGGGATGATCCAGTCGGTCGTCGAGCAGATGTACGCCGAGTCCGAGGAGAACCGCTTCCTGGAGGTCACCTACGCCAACGGTGACAAGGAGGTCCTGTACTTCAAGGACTTCAACTCCGGCGCGATGATCCAGAACATCGTCGACCGGGCCAAGAAGATGGCGATCAAGGCCTTCCTCGACCACAACCAGAAGGGCCTGCGGGTCTCCCACCTGCTGGCCGCGTGCGTGGACGAGTTCAAGGAGAACGAGGACCTGCCCAACACCACCAACCCCGACGACTGGGCCCGTATCTCCGGCAAGAAGGGCGAGCGGATCGTCTTCATCCGCACCCTCGTCACCGGAAAGCAGGGCGCGGACACCGGACGCTCCATCGACACGGTGGCCAACACCGGTCAGTACCTGTAGAAGACACCGTCCGGCTGCGGATGCCCGTGTCCCCGTCGACAGGCGGGGCGGGCGTCCGCAGCCGGATCTTTTCGGACCGATCTCCACCGAGGAAACACGGGAAGTCCGCAGCGATCTCCCAACCGGGGCCCGAGCGCCCTAGGCTCGTCCGTACCGCCGCCATGCGGAGCGCGGGGCCAGGGGCCGCGAGCGGGCCGGATGCGCAGCGGGACTTGAGCGGTGGCCCAAAGGCGGGCCGCCGCCGGGCAAGGAGGGCCGCATGACCGTACGGCGAGTGATGGGCATCGAGACGGAGTACGGGATCTCCGTCCCCGGTCACCCGAACGCCAATGCCATGCTCACCTCGTCCCAGGTCGTCAACGCCTACGCGGCGGCGATGCACCGGGCGCGCCGCGCCCGCTGGGACTTCGAGGAGGAGAACCCGCTGCGGGACGCCCGGGGTTTCGACCTCGCGCGCGAGGCCGCCGACTCCAGCCAGCTCACGGACGAGGACATCGGCCTGGCCAACGTGATCCTCACCAACGGCGCGCGGCTGTACGTGGACCACGCGCACCCCGAGTACAGCGCCCCGGAGGTCACCAACCCGAGGGACGCCGTGCTGTGGGACAAGGCCGGTGAGCGGATCATGGCGGAGGCCGCCCGGCGCGCCGCCGAGGTGCCCGGCACCCAGCCGATCCACCTGTACAAGAACAACACCGACAACAAGGGCGCCTCCTACGGCTGCCACGAGAACTACCTGATGAAGCGGGAGACCCCCTTCCCGGAGATCGTGCGCCATCTGACGCCCTTCTTCGTCTCCCGCCAGGTCGTCACCGGGGCCGGACGCGTCGGGATCGGACAGGACGGCTCCGAGCACGGCTTCCAGATCAGCCAGCGGGCCGACTACTTCGAGGTGGAGGTCGGCCTGGAGACCACCCTCAAACGGCCGATCATCAACACCCGCGACGAGCCGCACGCCGACGCCGAGAAGTACCGCCGGCTGCATGTGATCGTCGGCGACGCCAACCTGTCGGAGATCTCCACCTACCTCAAACTCGGCACCACCTCCCTGGTGCTGTCCATGATCGAGGACGGCTTCATCGCCGTCGACCTGGCCGTCGACCAGCCCGTGCGCACCCTCCACCAGGTCAGCCACGACCCGTCGCTGCGCCGGCCGATCACGCTGCGCAGCGGACGGACGCTCACCGCCGTACAGCTCCAGATGGAGTACTACGAGCTGGCCCGCAAGTACGTGGAGGAGCGCTGGGGGCAGGACGCGGACGAGCAGACCAGGGACGTGCTGGCCCGCTGGGAGGACGTTCTGGGGCGCCTGGAGAGCGATCCGATGAGTCTGGCGGGCGAGCTGGACTGGGTCGCCAAGCGGGAGCTGATGGAGGGCTACCGGCGCCGCGACGGCCTGGACTGGGACGCGGCCCGGCTGCACCTGGTGGACCTGCAGTACGCCGACGTGCGCCCCGACAAGGGGCTGTACAACCGCCTGGCGGCCCGCGGCCGGATGAAGCGGCTGCTGGACGAGGCGGAGGTGGAGCGGGCCCGCTCCCAGCCCCCGGAGGACACCCGCGCCTACTTCCGCGGCCAGTGTCTGGAGCGGTACGCCGACGCGGTGGCCGCGGCCTCCTGGGACTCGGTGATCTTCGATCTGCCGGGTCGGGACTCCCTCCAGCGGGTACCCACCCTGGAGCCGCTGCGCGGCACGCGCGCCCACGTCAGCGAGCTGCTCGACCGCTGCGGTACGGCGGAGGAGCTGGTCAGGGCGCTTTCCGGGAAGTGAACCGGGAGGAGAAGGGACGGCTGAACGTCTCCGGAGGCGGGAATCATGGAGATGGCTTCCGGACGTCCGCGACGGCGGAGTGACAGCGATACGGCGGGAAGCGGGAAAGAGCCACTGGCAGGAGAAGGGCCGATGTCAGGCCCGGCTTGTAGGGTCTGATCTTGTACCGTCCAACCGAGCGGGGTGAGGTATATGGCGACCAAGGACACCGGCGGCGGTCAGCAGAAGGCGGCACGCTCCACCGAGGAGACCGACGAGCAGGCGCAGGACGCGCAGGTCTCGGAGGACCTCAAGGAGCGCCAGGAGGCGCTGTCGGACGAGGTGGACTCCGTGCTGGACGAGATCGACGACGTGCTCGAGGAGAACGCCGAGGACTTCGTGCGCTCCTTCGTGCAGAAGGGCGGGGAGTAAGGCGTGCACATCCGTCCCGCACCCCCGCGACGGCGGGGGTGCGGGACGGATGACATCCGCCGCCACGGGTAAGGTCCGTGCAGAATTCTCAAGATCCGGTCTCACGATCTGGTGGAAGGAAACGTGTGGAAGCCAACACCCGTAGCACAGGGCGTCTGCCTGCTGCCTTCCTGACGCCGGGCTCGTCCTCGTTCATGGACTTCCTGTCCGAGCACGCGCCCGAGCAGCTCCCCGGCAACCGTCCGCTCCCGCCCGTGAAGGGCGCCGTCGAGGCGCCGCACGGCACGACGATCGTCGCGGTCACCTTCCCCGGCGGCGTGGTGCTGGCCGGCGACCGGCGCGCGACGATGGGCAACATGATCGCCCAGCGCGACATCGAGAAGGTCTTCCCGGCCGACGAGTACAGCGCCGTCGGCATCGCCGGGACCGCCGGGCTCGCCGTGGAGATGGTCAGGCTCTTCCAGCTGGAGCTGGAGCACTTCGAGAAGGTCGAGGGCACCCAGCTGTCCCTGGAGGGCAAGGCCAACCGCCTGTCCACGATGATCCGCGGCAACCTCGGCATGGCCATGCAGGGCCTGGCGGTGATCCCGCTGTTCGCCGGGTACGACGTGGGCCTGGGCAGGGGCCGCATCTTCTCCTACGACGTGACCGGCGGGCGCTCCGAGGAGCAGGGCTTCGCGGCGGTCGGCTCCGGCTCGGTCTTCGCCCGCGGTTCGCTCAAGAAGCTGTACCGCGACGACCTCGGCGAGCGGCAGGCGGCCACGGTCGTCGTCCAGGCCCTCTACGACGCCGCCGACGACGACTCCGCCACCGGCGGCCCCGACCTGGTGCGCCGGATCTACCCCGTCGTCACGGTGATCACCGAGGACGGCTTCCGCAGGATCACCGAGGAGGAGGTCGCCGAGATCGCCCGCTCGGTGCACGACGGCCGGCTCCAGTCGCCCAACGGGCCCCAGGCCCCTGTGCTCTAGATCAGGAAGGGACCGATAGCCGGTGTCGACGCCGTTCTATGTCTCACCCCAGCAGGCCATGGCGGACCGCGCCGAGTACGCCCGCAAGGGCATCGCGCGCGGCCGCAGCGTGGTCGTGTTGCAGTACGCCGACGGCATCGTGTTCGTCGCCGAGAACCCCTCTCGGGCACTGCACAAGGTCAGCGAGATCTACGACCGGATCGCCTTCGCGGCGGTGGGCAAGTACAACGAGTTCGAGAACCTGCGCATCGGCGGCGTCCGCTACGCCGACCTGCGCGGCTACACCTACGCCCGCACGGACGTCACCGCGCGGGGCCTGGCCAACGTCTACGCCCAGACCCTGGGCACCATCTTCTCCAGCGCGGCGGAGAAGCCGTACGAGGTGGAGCTGATCGTCGCCGAGGTCGGGGAGGGCCCCGAGGACGACCAGATCTACCGGCTGCCGCACGACGGCTCCATCGTCGACGAGCACGGCTCGGTGGCGGTCGGCGGCAACTCCGACCAGATCGGAAGCTACCTCGAACAGCGTCACCGGGACGGGATGACCCTGGCCGAGGTCCTCAAGCTGGCGGTGGAGTCCCTGAGCCGGGACAGCAACGGCGGCGAGCGCACCCTCACGGCCGACCAGCTGGAGGTCGCCGTCCTGGACCGCACCAGGCCCCAGCAGCGCAAGTTCAAGCGCGTGCTCGGCGGGCAGCTCTCCCGGCTGCTGGAGGAGGGCGGTACGTCCGCGTCCCCCGGCGAGTCGTCGGACGACTCGTCCGGCGACTCGCCGGGCGGGGCCTCCTCGGGGGAGTCCTCCGCCTCCGAGGAGTAGCCTGCGCGCCCCCTCCCGCTCTGTCGGCCGTCCCGTGGGCCCCGGCGGCGCTCAGCGCCCGCCGGGGCCCACGGGCGTACCCGGGGGAGGGGCGGTGGAGCCCCGCACGGTCAGCCGCACCGGCAGGGTGGTCACCCGGGCGGGGGAGCCGGAGCCGCCGGTCTCCCGCGTCCGGCCGTCCGGCACGGCGCCTTCCGTCCGGCCGTCCGGCACGGCGCCTTCCGTCCGGCCGTCCAGCACGGCGCCTTCCGTCCGGCCGTCCAGCACGGCCAGCAGAGCCCGCATCCCGGCCGCCCCCGCCTCTTCGGCGGGCAGCCGCACCGTCGTCAGCTCCGGCTCGACCGCCCGGGCGAGCGTCAGATCGTCGAAGCCGGTCACCGAGACGTCCTGCGGCACCCGCAGCCCCAGCCGCCGTACCGCCTTGCACGCGCCCGCGGCGAGCACATCGTCGTCGCACACCAGCGCGGTCGGCCGGGGGGCCGCCGCCAGCGCCTGTGCGGCGGCACGCGTCCCGGCGGCCACGTCCAGGCCGGCCGTCCAGGTCGCCGGTGGCGGGCAGCCGGCCGCCTCCAGAGCCTCGGCCAGTGCCGCGGCCCGCACCTCGAAGGTCCAGGAGTCCACCGCCGCGGCGATGTGGGCCACCCGGCGGTGGCCCAGCTCCAGCAGGTGCCCCACCGTCTGCCGCATGCCGTCGGCGATGTCGAGGTTGACGGTGGCCGCCGCCTGGGTGTTCTCCGGCTCGCTGTCGAGCATCACCAGCGGCAGCTCGCCGCCGGAGCGCAGGGCGGCCAGCGCCTCGGAGGCCATCGAGGAGGCGATCACGCCGTCCAGGGCGGCGCCGGCGGAGTCGAAGGGGTCCCGGGCGGGCCCGACGCCCTCCGGAGAGGGGTAGAGCACCACCCCGAAGCCGTGCTCGGCGGCCACCCGCGCGGCGCCCGCGTGGAGCCGGGCGAAGAACTCGTTGGTGAGCGCCGGGACCACCAGCAGCGCGGTGCGGGTGCGCCCCAGCCGCAGACTGCGCGCGGCCAGATTCGGCCGGTAGCCCAGTTCCCGTGCCGCCTCCCGCACCGCCGTCGCCTTGCCCGGCGAGACCCGGCCGCGCCACTTGCCGCCCAGCACCAGGGAGACGGCCGCCTGCGAGACCCCGGCGGCGCGCGCCACATCCCGGCTCGTGGGCCGGGGTCGGTCGGTGGTCACTGGCCGGCTCCCGGAGTGGACGGACGGTACGGGTGGTACGGGCGGCGCCCGGTCCGCATGGACCCGGGAGCTGGTTCATGGTACGTATGACGGAGCAGGTTATACGTAACACTTCCACAGGCCGCCGGAGGACTCCGGGGAAGAGGAGCCGTGACCCATGGCGACGGGCTACGCCGAACTGCTGCGCGTCAGACACGCCGCGCGGCTGCTCACCGGCACCCTGCTCGGCCGACTGCCGAACGCCACCGCCGCCCTGGCGATCGTGCTGTTCGTCCGCGCGGAAGGCGGCAGCTACACCCTGGCGGGCGTGCTGTCGGCCGTCTACGGGCTGTCCAACGCCGTCGGCCAGCCGCTGCTGGGCCGCGCGGTGGACCTGTGGGGCCAGCCACCGGTGATGCTGCCCGCCGCGCTGCTCTCCGGCCTCGGCATGGCCGCCCTCGCCCTCGCAGGCGTCGAACCCCTGCCCGTCGCCTACACCGCGACGGCCGTCGCGGGCCTGTTCACCCCGCCCCTGGAAGGCGGCCTGCGCGCCCTGTGGCCGTCCGTCCTGAAGCACCCCGACCGGGTGCACGCCGCCTACGCGCTGGACGCGGTGGCCCAGGAGGTGATGTTCACCCTGGGGCCGCTGGCCGTCACGGTGCTGGTGGCCCTCTGGAGCGAGGCCGCGGCCCTGCTGGTGATCAACGCCCTGGGAGTGCTCGGCGCCCTGTCGGTGGTGCTCTCGCCGCCCTCCCGCCGCTGGCGCTCCGAACCGCGCGAGGCGCACTGGCTGGGGGCTCTGCGCTCCGGCGGCCTGCTCGCCCTGCTCGGCTCGTTCTTCTTCGTCGGCCTCGCCCTGGGGACGATCGCGGTGGCCGCGGTCGCCTACGCCGACGGCCACGGCGACGAGCTGATCTCCAGCTATCTGCTCTCGGCGCTGGGCGCCGGCGCCCTGGTCGGCGGCCTGGCCTACGGAGCCCGCACCTGGGCGGGAGCCCCCGAGACCCGGCTGCGTGTCCTGGTGGCCGCCCTGGCGGCCGGCTATCTGCCGCTGGCGCTGGCGCCCGGCCCCGTGGCGATGACCCTCCTGGCCGGGGTCGCGGGCCTCTTCCTGGCCCCCGCGCTGGCCTGCGCCTTCGTGGTGGTGGACCGGCACGCGCCGGTCGGCACGGTCACGGAGGCGTTCTCCTGGCTGGTGACGTCCTTCGGCGTCGGAGCCGCGGCGGGGACGGCCGTGGTGGGCCCGGTCATCGAACGGGGCGGGGCGCCGGCGGGCTTCCTCGTCGCCGGTGCGGGCGGCCTGGCCGCGCTGCTGGTCCTGCTGGCCACCCGGCGTGTTCTGGCGGCTCCCGCCCCGACCCCGCACCCGTCTCCCGCCCCGTCCTCCGGTGCCGTCGCCCGGATGGAAAGTGATCGGAACGGGGGCGCCGGAGCCGGTTTCAAAACCGGGCATCAGGCGTAAAGTTCATTCATGGACCGCCGAATCTTCGGGCTGGAGAACGAGTACGGCGTCACGTGTACGTTTCGGGGACAGCGGCGCCTGTCTCCTGACGAAGTGGCGCGGTACCTCTTCCGCCGTGTCGTGTCATGGGGCCGCAGCAGCAACGTCTTCCTCCGCAACGGCGCCCGCCTCTACCTGGACGTGGGATCGCATCCGGAGTACGCCACTCCGGAGTGCGACAACGTGACCGAGCTGGTCACCCACGACAAGGCGGGCGAGCGCATCCTCGAAGGACTCCTCGTCGACGCCGAGCGACGCCTCCACGAGGAGGGCATCGCGGGCGACGTCTACCTGTTCAAGAACAACACCGACTCGGCCGGCAACTCCTACGGCTGCCACGAGAACTACCTCGTGGCCCGGCACGGGGAGTTCTCGCGTCTGGCGGACGTCCTCATTCCGTTCCTGGTGACCAGGCAGCTCGTCTGCGGCGCGGGCAAGGTGCTCCAGACCCCGCGCGGCGCGGTCTACTGCGTCAGCCAGCGCGCCGAGCACATCTGGGAGGGCGTCAGCTCCGCCACCACCCGCTCCCGGCCGATCATCAACACCCGCGACGAGCCGCACGCCGACGCCGAGCGCTACCGCCGCCTCCACGTCATCGTCGGCGACTCCAACATGTCCGAGACGACCATGCTGCTCAAGGTCGGCGCCACCGACCTGGTGCTGCGCATGATCGAGGCCGGCACGGTCATGCGCGACCTCACCCTGGAGAACCCGATCCGGGCGATCCGCGAGGTCAGCCACGACATCACCGGCCGGCGCAAGGTCCGGCTGGCCAACGGGCGCGAGGCGTCCGCGCTGGAGGTGCAGCAGGAGTACTACGAGAAGGCCGCCGACTTCTGCGAGCGCCGGGGCATCCGCACGGGCGTGGTGGACCAGGTGCTGGAGCTGTGGGGCCGTACCCTGGAGGCGGTGCGCACCCAGGAGCTCGACAAGGTCAACACCGAGATCGACTGGGTGATGAAGTACCAGCTCATCGAGCGGTACCGGGCCAAGAACAACATCACCATGTCCCACCCCCGGATCGCCCAGATAGACCTCGCGTACCACGACATCCACCGCCGCCGGGGGCTGTACTACCTGCTGGAGCGGAAGGGGCAGGCCGCCCGGATCTGCAACGACGTGAAGATCTTCGAGGGCAAGTCCGTGCCGCCGCAGACCACCCGTGCCCGGCTGCGCGGCGACTTCATCCGCCGGGCCCAGGAGCAGCGCCGCGACTTCACGGTGGACTGGGTGCACCTGAAGCTGAACGACCAGGCCCAGCGCACGGTGCTGTGCAAGGACCCGTTCCGTTCGGTGGACGAGCGCGTGGAGAAGCTCATCTCCGGCATGTGAGCCCGGACGGCGGCGCGCCCGGGGCCGTGGCACACCGTCACGGCCCCGGGCGCGGACCCGGGCCCGGATCCGCACCCGGTCCGGGAACGAAATCGGCCCTTCCGTGAGTTGTGGGAGGTGGGCCGGGCGGCCCGTAGAGTGGCCGGCACGCCCGGAACGCCCGGACACCTCCTACACCACGAGTTGGACTGATGCTGCAATCTCGAGGGGGACGCCCCCCACACCCCCGCTCCCTGGCGAAGGTCGGCCGCCGCGTCGCCGCGGCCCTGGTCGTGCCCGCCATGCTGTTCACCGCGGCGTGCGGCTCCGACGGGTCCGAGGGCTCCTCCGAAGCCGCCACGAAGGTATCCGGCAAGATCGGCGAGGAGCCCAAGCTCACCGTCGCCGAGGACGCCGAGGCTCCCGACGAGGCCGCCGTGCGGACGGTCACCGAGGGCAAGGGCGACAAGCTCGCCGAGGGCGACTTCGTCCGCATCGACATCCTGATGACCAGCAACGGCCAGGAGCTGATCAACACCTGGAAGCAGCGGCCGGAAGGTGCCTCCGAGGGCGACGCCCACCGCCAGGAGGTCCTCCGTCTCGGTGAGGCACAGGGGCTTCCCGAGCCGGTCGCCCAGTCCCTGATCGGCGAGCGGGCCGGCAGCCGCGTCCTGATCGAGGGCACCGCCGAGGCGATCATGGGCGACTCGATCAACCCGCAGCTGGGGATCGACGGAGCCGACAGCATGGTCTGGGTGGTCGACGCCGTCGCCTCCGCCAGGACCGACGCCAAGGCCGAGGCAGAGGGTGAGCAGGCGGCCACCGACGAGGGCATGCCCGAGGTGAAGGCCAACGAGCAGAAGGCCGCCACCATCACCGTTCCCAAGGGCGAGAAGGCTCCCGAGAAGCTGAGGGAGCAGGTGCTGATCGAGGGCGACGGGCCCGAGGTGAAGGCCGGCGACGGCCTGATCGCCCAGTACACCGGGGTCAAGTGGGAGGACGGCGAGAAGTTCGACTCCTCCTGGGACCACGGCGGCGCCACCGCCTTCCAGATCGGCACCGGCAAGGTCGTCAAGGGCTGGGACGACGCCCTGGTCGGCAAGAAGGTCGGGGACCGCGTCCTGCTGGTCATCCCGCCGGACCTCGCCTACGCGAGCAACCCGCAGTCGGAGCTGGCCGAGAACACGCTGGTGTTCGTCGTGGACATCGTCGGCAAGGTCTGACGATCTTCCTCGGCGGCGGCCCGCCGGGTCTGCGAGACTGTCCCGGTTGACCGATGGAAACGTTCGTAGGAGCAACTTCGTGAGCATCGACAAGCCCGAGATCGACTTCCCGGGCGGCGAGCCCCCGGCCGACCTGGAGATCAAGGACATCTGGGAGGGCGACGGACCGGTCGCCAAGGCCGGCGACACCGTCTCCGTGCACTACGTGGGCGTCGCCTTCTCCACCGGCGAGGAGTTCGACGCCAGCTGGAACCGCGGCACCCCGCTGAGCTTCCAGCTCGGCGTCGGCCAGGTCATCTCCGGCTGGGACCAGGGCGTGCAGGGCATGAAGGTCGGCGGGCGCCGCCAGCTGATCATCCCGCCGCACATGGCGTACGGCGACCGCGGCGCCGGCGGCCGGATCAAGCCGGGCGAGACGCTCATCTTCGTCTGCGACCTGGTCTCCGTCTGAGGCCGCCGAAGCACCCGCCCGGGCCCCCGCCGTACGGCGGGGGCCCGGGCTTTGTACCGGGCACGCCCGGAGCGGTACGGTCGACGATCGGGACAAGTACGAGAGAGGGCGTCGATGGCCATTGCCAAGGCCGAGCGGCTGATGAATCTGGCGCTGTGCCTGCTGGGGACGCGGCGTCCGCTGACCAAGCGCGAGCTGCGGGCCTCGATCGAGGCGTACCTGGAGGTCGGCGGAGGTTCGGGCAGGGGCGGAGAAGACGCCTTCAACCGGATGTTCGAGCGCGACAAGGACGATCTGCGCGAGCTCGGCCTGGTGATCGAGACGGTGGAGAACCTGGAGGGCGAGATCGCCTACCAGGCCCGCCGCGACAGCAACCGCCTCCCGCCCGTCGCCCTGGACGCCGAGGAGGCCGCCGCCCTCACCCTGGCCGCCAAGGTCTGGCAGCAGGCCCGGCTGGCCGGGGCCGCCAGTGGCGCCCTGCAGAAGCTGCGCGCCGCCGGGATGCCGCTGGCCGACAGCGGTGCGGAGGACCCGTACGGCGGCCACAGCGCCCTGGAGCCGCGCATCCCCGTGCGCGAGGCCGCCTTCGAGCCGCTGATGCTCGCCTGCCGCGACCGGCGCCCGGTCACCTTCGCCTACCGCAAGTCCAACGCCGCCAGCCCCGGGACCCGGCATGTGGAGCCGTGGACGCTGGAGTGCTGGCGCGGCCACTGGTACCTGGCCGGCCACGACCGCGACCGGGGCGCGGAGCGGGTCTTCCGGCTCTCCCGCATCACCGGACCGGTCCGCTCCCGCGCCGGGGCCTACACCGCCGAGGTGCCCGACCACGTCACCGTCCGCGAGACCGTCGAGCGGTGGGCCGGGGAGATCGCCACCGCCACCGCCCGCATCCGGCTGCGGCAGGGCGCCGGCTACCCGCTGCGGGCCAGGGCCCTCCAGACGCGCGAGGCCGGGGACGGCTGGGACGAGCTGGAGATCCCCTACGGCCACGGGCTGGACGCCTGGCTGGTGGAGTTCGGGCCGGACGTGGTCGTGCTGGAGCCCGCCGAACTGCGGACCGACGTGGTGGACCGGCTGCGCGCCGTGGCCAAGGGATGACCGGCCCCGGCAGGGGGCCGTACAGGACCGACCGGCCCGGCACGGGGCCGTCAAGGGCTTGAGGGAACTCAGGGGAAGAGGCACCACCGACATGGCCACCAACGCCATCGACCAGACCCGCCGGATGCTGTCCCTGGTGACGTATCTGCGCGAGCGGCCCGGCGCCCGCGTCGAGGACGTCGCCCGCGCCTTCGGCATCACCACCGACGAGCTGATCTCCGACCTCCACGTCCTGCCGATGTGCGGCACCAGCTTCCGCGGCGGGGACCTGCTGGACATCGACACCGACGGCGAGCGCATCTGGTGGCACAACGCCGACGCGGTGGGCTCCAGCACCGGCGAGCCGCTGCGGCTGGCCGCCGACGAGGCCACCGCGCTGCTGGTGGCCGCGCGGGCCGTCGCCACCCTGCCGGGGCTGCGCGAGAGCGATCGCGAGGCCCTCCAGCGCGCCACCGCCAAGATCGAGGCGGCGGCGGGCGAGAGCGCCGGGGCCAGTTCCCGGCTGTCGGTCAGCTTCGAGTCCGAGGGCGGGGTCTTCGCGGACGTCGACCGGGCCATCGCCGAGCGCCGCAGGCTGTGGATCCGCTACTACTCGCCGACGCGCGACACGCTGACCGAGCGGGAGATCGACCCGATCCGGCTGTTCGCCGTCGGCCACACCTACGTCGAGGCCTGGTGCCGCCTGTCCGAGGCGCACCGCACCTTCCGGCTGGACCGGGTGGCCGAGATCAGGTTGCTGGACGAGCCCTCCGACCCGCCGCCGGTGGAGCTGCGCGACCTGTCGGAGGGGCTGGTCCAGCCCTCCGCCGAGGACCCGCAGGTGGTGATCGAGGTGGGTCCGGGCGGGCGCTGGGTGGCCGAGTACTACCCGCACGACAGCGCCGAGGAGCTGCCCGAGGGCGGTCTGCGCATCACCCTGCGCGCCCCCGACCCGGCCTCCCTGCGCCGCCTGGCCCTGCGGCTGGGCCGCGACGGCCGGATCGTCTCCCCGGGCGAGCTGGCCGACAGCGCCCGGGACGCGGCGCGGGCCGCGCTGGCGGCGTACGGCGACTGAGGTCCGGGCAGACCCGGGCCTGCCCGGACCGGACGGGACCGTCCACTACGCTCGCCCCATGCTCTGGCCCATGTTCTTCCTCACGCTCGCCTTCTGCGGAATCGCCGTGCTCGGCGTCCTCGCCGTCCGGGTGGGGCTGGAGGTACGGCGCTTCGCCCGGGCGGTCGGCGACGGCTGCGAGCATCTCGCCCGGGCGGCCGAGGACCTGGAGCGGGCCGCGACCCCCCTGGCCGCACGGGCGCGGATCGAGCGCTGAACGGGGCGCCGGCGGTGTGCCGACCGCATGCCGACTGCCCGACGGTGTGCCCCCGGGGCACCGCCGGGCGTCGCCCCCTCCATGTCCGGACGCCGGGGCGGTACCCTTCAAGACGGTGTGGACGTGGTGTCCGTGACCGGCACCGGGATGACGCGGAGGCATTGCCCCGCGTTCACCCCCCGGGGTTACGATCGCTGCCAGCGCACCAGTACGAGGAAGCCCGTCCGAATCAGTAGGGCAGGCACGGACACCGCCGCCCCGGCGAGAAGGTAGTGGCACATGATCGGCAACCTCAGGCCCATGGAGATCGTACTGATCCTCCTCGTCGTCCTGCTGCTGTTCGGCGCCAAGAAGCTCCCCGACATGGCCCGGTCCCTCGGCAAGTCGGCCCGCATCCTCAAGAGCGAGGCCAAGGCCATGAAGAAGGAGAACGAGGCCGCCCAGCAGGACACCTCCGCCCAGCAGGACGCCTCGGCGCAGCAGACCGCGCCCAGGACGATCCAGGCCGCGCCCGGCGACGTCACCAGCTCCCGTCCGGTGAACGAGCCCGGCCAGCAGACCACCAAGAACTGACCCGGACCCAGGCCCGGCGACGGGCCCGGTGCCGTCCGAGCCAAGACACCCGGCACACCGCCACTGACACCGAGGACGTGGGTTGCTCAAGTCCGCCCGCAGACAGGGGAAGCCGCAGAGGGATCCCGAGGGGCGCATGCCGCTCGCGGAGCACCTGCGGGAGCTGCGCAACCGCCTGATGAAGTCGGTGCTGGCCATCCTGGCCGTCACCGTCGTCGGGCTGGTGTACTACAAGCAGATCGCCGACTTCCTCACCGAGCCGCTCCGCGACGCCGTCGGCTGCACCGCGGGCTTCGGCCGGGCCGCGGAGAAGGGCGAGGCCTGTGCCGAGATCACCATCAGCGGTGTGATCGCGCCCTTCACCCTCATGCTCAAGGTGGGGCTCACCACCGGCATGGTGCTGGCCTGCCCGGTCTGGCTCTACCAGCTGTGGGCCTTCCTCGCACCCGGTCTGCACAGCCACGAGAAGAAGTACGCCCGCTCCTTCGTCGCGGCCGGCGTGCCGCTCTTCCTCGGCGGCGCCTACCTCGCCTACATCGTCCTGCCGACGATGGCCGCCACCCTGATCGAGTTCACCCCCGAGGGCACCGGCAACCTCGTACCCCTGGACGAACTCCTCGACATCATCACGCGGATGGTGATCGTCTTCGGGCTGGCCTTCGAGCTGCCCCTGGTGCTGGTGATGCTGAACTTCGGCGGCATCGTCACCGGCCGCAGGCTGCTGGGCTGGTGGCGGGTCATGGTCATCTCCATCACCCTCTTCGCGGCCGTCGCCACCCCCAGCGGCGACCCGCTGACCATGGGCGCCCTGGCAGCGCCGATCGTTCTGCTGTACTTCGGAGCCGTCGGCATCGCCCTGTTCAACGACCGCCGCCGCAGCCGCAAGGACCCCTATGCCGGGCTGAGCGACGACGAGGCGTCCCCGCTCGACCACGCCCCGGAGAAGGTCGGCGCGATCGAGTCCGTCGACGGCCCCTCCGCCCTGCCCGAGGGCTCGCCCGAAGACGGTCCGACCAGGCGCAACGGTTACGACGACGCCACCTGAGCCGGTATGGTCCGCGCGTGACCGGTGAGATCACCCTGTTCGTCAACCCCACCGCGGGCGGTGGCCGCGGTGCGGGAGCCGCCCAGCCCGCCGCACGCGCCCTGCGCGCGGCGGGCTTCCCGGTGCGCACGGTCGTCGGCACGGACGCCGACGACGCGCTCACCCGGGCACGCCGGGCCGTGCGCGGCGGCACCGGCGCGCTGATCGCCGTCGGCGGGGACGGGATGACCTCCCTCGCCCTCCAGGCGGTGGCCGGCACCGACACCCCGCTGGGCGTGGTCGCCGTCGGCACCGGCAACGACATCGCCCGTTCCCTGGGCCTGCCCGTGCGCGACCCGGCCGGGGCGGGACGGGTGATCGCGCGGGCGCTCGGGGAGGGGCGGAGCCGGAGCATCGACCTCGGCCGGGTCGGCGGACGCTGGTACGGCAGCGTGCTGGCCTCCGGCTTCGACTCCCGCGTCAACGACCGGGCCAACCGCATGCGGTGGCCCGCCGGACGTCTGCGCTACGACGCGGCGATACTCGCCGAACTGGCCGGGCTGCGGACGGTCCCGTACCGCATCGCACTCGACGACGGCCCGCCGCTGGAGACCGACGCGACACTGGTCGCGGTCGGCAACGGCCCCTCCTACGGCGGAGGCATGAGAATCTGCGCGGACGCCCGCCTCGACGACGGCCTGCTGGACGTCACGGTGGTGGGGGAGTGCGACCGCACCACCCTGCTGCGGGTCTTCCCGCGCGTCTACCGCGGCACCCACCTCGCCCACCCCGCGGTCACCGTGCACCGGGCGGCGAAGGTGACCCTGGAGGCCGCCACGCCCGGGGAGAAGGTGACCGGCTACGCCGACGGCGAGCCGCTGGGACCTCTGCCGCTCACGGTCGAGGCGGTCCCCGCGGCGGTGCGGGTACTCGTCCCGGAGCCCGCGGGGCCCGCCGGGCCGTAAAGACCGGGTGCTGTGTCGGTGGCGGCCGGTAGGCTCGTAAGTACGATGACCGAGGACATGTCCCCAGCAGAGCGTTACGCCGCCGCCCGGGTCCGCGCCGCCGAGCAGGCCACCGCTCTGGCTCCCTTCCGCGAGATGTACGACTTCGAGCTGGATCCGTTCCAGATCGAGGCGTGCAGGGCACTGGAGGCCGGTAAGGGCGTGCTGGTCGCCGCGCCCACCGGATCCGGCAAGACGATCGTGGGCGAGTTCGCCGTCCACCTGGCCCTCACCCGGGGCCGCAAGTGCTTCTACACCACGCCCATCAAGGCGCTGTCCAACCAGAAGTACAACGACCTGGTCAAACGCCACGGCGCGCGGAACGTCGGCCTGCTGACGGGCGACAACAGCATCAACTCCGGCGCGCCGGTGATCGTGATGACCACCGAGGTCCTGCGGAACATGCTCTACGCCGGCTCGCAGGCGCTGGCGGGCCTGGGCTACGTGGTGATGGACGAGGTGCACTACCTCTCCGACCGGTTCCGCGGCGCGGTCTGGGAGGAGGTCATCATCCACCTCCCCGACTCGGTGACGCTGGTGTCGCTGTCGGCCACCGTCTCCAACGCCGAGGAGTTCGGCGACTGGCTGGACACCGTCCGCGGCGACACCGAGGTGATCGTCTCCGAACACCGGCCCGTGCCGCTGTGGCAGCACGTGCTGGCCGGGCGGCGGATGTACGACCTGTTCGAGGAGAAGAACGGCCGCCGCGAGGTCAACCCGGACCTGCTCCGCATGGCCCAGATGGAGAACAGCCGCCTGCCCTCCGCCCGCGAGAGGCGCCGCGGCAAACCGGTGCGGGAGGCCGACCGGGAGCGCGAGCGGCGCCAGCGCAACCGGGTCTGGACGCCCGGCCGCCCCGAGGTGATCGACCGGCTCGACTCCCAGGGGCTGCTTCCGGCGATCACCTTCATCTTCAGCCGTGCCGGCTGCGAGGCGGCCGTACAGCAGTGCCTGTACGCCGGGCTGCGGCTGAACGATGCCGGGGAACGGGCGCGGGTGCGCGAGCTGGTGGAGGAGCGCACCGCATCCATCCCCGACGAGGACCTGCACGTGCTGGGCTACTTCGAGTGGCTGGAGGGCCTGGAGCGGGGCATCGCCGCGCACCACGCGGGCATGCTGCCGACCTTCAAGGAGGTCGTGGAGGAGCTGTTCGTCCGCGGCCTGGTCAAGGCCGTCTTCGCCACCGAGACCCTCGCCCTGGGCATCAACATGCCCGCCCGGTCGGTGGTGCTGGAGAAGCTGGTCAAGTGGAACGGCGAGCAGCACGTCGACATCACCCCCGGCGAGTACACCCAGCTCACCGGACGCGCGGGACGGCGCGGCATCGATATCGAGGGCCACGCGGTGGTGCTGTGGCAGCGCGGCATGGACCCGGGCGCGCTGGCCGGGCTCGCCGGCACCCGCACCTATCCGCTGCGCTCCTCCTTCCGCCCGTCGTACAACATGGCGGTCAACCTGGTCTCGCAGTTCGGGCGGCACCGCTCGCGCGAACTGCTGGAGACATCCTTCGCGCAGTTCCAGGCCGATCGCGCGGTCGTCGGCATCTCCCGGAAGGTGCAGCGCAACGAGGAGGGCCTGGAGGGCTACCGCGAGGCGATGACCTGCCATCTGGGGGACTTCGAGGAGTACGCGCGGCTGCGGCGCGAGCTGAAGGACCGTGAGACCGAACTGGCCCGGCAGGGCGCCCTCCAGCGGCGCGCGGCGGCGGCCGACTCGCTGGAGAAGCTGCGGCCGGGCGATGTGATCCACGTGCCCACCGGCAAGTTCGCCGGCCTGGCGCTCGTACTGGACCCGGGCGTTCCGGCCGGGCGCAGCCACGGCCACCGCGGCTGGGACCACCACGACGGCCCCCGCCCGCTGGTGCTGACCGCCGCCCGGCAGGTCAAGCGGCTGGCCTCGATGGACTTCCCCGTGCCCGTCGAGCCGCTGGAGCGGATGCGGATCCCCAAGTCGTTCAACCCGCGCAGCCCGCAGTCCCGCAGGGACCTGGCCTCCGCGCTGCGTACCAGGGCCGGCCACCACGAGCCGGGGCGCACCCGCCGCAGGCAGCGCTCGGAGGCCGCCGACGACGCCGAGATCGCACGGCTGCGCAAGGCCCTCCGCGCCCACCCCTGCCACGGCTGTGACGAGCGCGAGGCGCACGCGCGCTGGGCCGAGCGCTACCACCGCCTCAAGCGCGACACCCGGCAGCTGGAGCGCCGCATCGAGGGCCGCACCAACACCATCGCCCGCACCTTCGACCGCGTCTACGCGCTCCTGTCCGACCTGGGCTATCTGCGCGGCGACGAGGTGACCGAGGACGGCAGGCGGCTGGCCCGGCTCTACGGCGAGCTGGACCTGCTGGCGAGCGAGTGCCTGCGCGAGGGCGTCTGGGAGGGGCTGTCCCCGACCGAACTGGCCGCCTGCGCCTCGGCCCTGGTGTACGAGGCGCGCTCGGCCGACGACGCCCTCCAGCCGGTGCTGCCCGGGGGGAAGGCCAAGGACGCGATGGGCGAGATGGTCCGCATCTGGGGCCGGCTGGACGCGCTGGAGGAGGAACACCGGATCAACCAGTCCGAGGGCGTGGGCCAGCGCGAGCCCGACCTCGGCTTCGCCTGGGCCGCCTACCGCTGGGCGGAGGGCGACAGCCTGGACTCGGTGCTGAGGGAGGCCGAGATGCCCGCCGGCGACTTCGTGCGCTGGTGCAAGCAACTGGTCGACGTACTCGGCCAGATCGCCGCGGCGGCGCCCGAGGGCGGCACGGTGGCGCGCAACGCCCGCAGGGCGTCCGAGAAGGTGGTGCGCGGCGTGGTGGCGTACACCTCCGTCGGCTGACGGAGGTGTACGCGCCGGGGCCGGGGCACGGCTCCCCGTGCGGTCAGCGTGTGCGCGCGCCCTCCTCCGCCCGGGCCCCCGCCCCGGCCGCTCCGGCGGGGGAAGCGGGGGCGCCGGGTGCTTCCTCCTGCTCCGCCTCCACCCGCGCGTTCCACTCCCGCTTCGACTCCTGCCAGCCGTCCTCGTCATGGCCCAGGCGCCAGTAGCCGGAGACCGACAGCCGCTCGCGCGGCACACCCCGCTCGGTGCGCAGATGGCGGCGCAACTCCCTCACCCAGCCCGCCTCGCCGTGGACGAACGCCTGCACGTCGCCGGGCGGGAAGTCCAGCGCGCGCACCGCCTCGACCAGACGGGCGCCGACCCGCCCGGTGCCGCGGTGCAGCCAGCGCAGTCCGGCGTTCGGCGGCAGGGCGAGGTCCTGCTCCTCCTCCGGGCCCGCGACCTCGACGAAGGCGTGTACCGGAGCCCCGCCGGGGACCGACTCCAGCGACGCCGCGACGGCGGGCAGCGCGCTCTCGTCGGCCACCAGCAGGTGCCAGTCGGCCTCGGGGGAGGGACGGTAGCCGCCGCCGGGGCCGAGGAAGAGGACCTCCTCGCCCGGCTCGGCGCGCGCCGCCCAGGGCCCGGCCAGCCCCTCGTCGCCGTGGACGACGAAGTCCACGGTCAGCTCGCGCGCCTGCGCGTCCCAGGCGCGCACGGTGTAGGTGCGGGTGACGGGCCACTGGTCGCGCGGCAGACGGGCGCGGATGTCGGCGAGGTCGAAGGGCTCGGGGTAGCGCACGCCCTTGGCCGGGAACAGCAGCTTGACGTAGTGGTCGGTGTACGCGCCGGCCGGGAAGCCGGCCAGGGACTCGCCGCCGAGCACCACACGGACCATGCCGGGCGACAGGCGCCGGGTGCGCACCACCCGGGCCCGGTTCAGGCGGGGTGTGCGACGGGTCGGTCGGTCTGCCACGGCACTCTCCTCATGGGGTTAGGTATACCTAACCTTACGAGATGTGCGCCGGGCCGTCACGGCCGTCCGGGCCATGAGGGACCTCAGCCCGCCAGGGCGTCCAGCAGCCGCCGCAGCGAGCCGCCCAGCCCCCACCGCCCGGCCAGCTCCTCCAGCTCCTGGGCGTGCAGCGGCTCGGACGGAAGCGCCGGGTCGAACTCCGGCAGCGCCACGTCCCCGGCCACCCGCACCACCTTCGGCGCCACGGCCAGATACTCCCGCGCCGCCTCCAGCTTCCGCCGCTGCGCCGGGGTCAGCCCGGAGGCGGGATCGCCGACGGCGGCCAGGATCCCGGCCAGATCGCCGTACGACTGAAGCAGCCGGGCCGCGGTCTTCTCACCGACGCCGGCCACGCCCGGCAGCCCGTCGCTCGGGTCGCCGCGCAGCAGGGCCAGGTCCGCGTACGCCGCCCCGCTCGCCACCCCGTACTTCTCCCGCAGGGCCGCCTCGTCGACGACCACGGGGTCGCCCATGCCCTTGACGGGGTAGAGCACCCGCACCCCGCGCGCGTCGTCGACGAGCTGGAACAGGTCGCGGTCGCCGGTGACGACGTCCACCGGGCCGCCGGCCCGGCGGACGAGGGTGCCGATGACGTCGTCGGCCTCGTAGCCGTCCGCGCCGACCCGGGCGATGCCGACCGCGTCCAGCACCTCCTCGATCACCGGGATCTGGGGGGAGAGGGTGTCGGGCGTCTCTTCCTCCGGCTTCGCCGGGGAGGCACCCACCACGTCCGGGCCCCGGCCGGACTCCTCCGCCACCCGGTGCGCCTTGTAGGACGGGATCAGCTCGACCCGCCAGTGCGGCCGCCAGTCGTTGTCCATACAGGCGACCAGATCGCCGGGGCGATGGTCGCGCACCAGGCGGGCGATGAAGTCCAGCAGCCCGCGCACCGCGTTGACCGGGGTGCCGTCGGGCGCCCTGACCGACTCGGGAACCCCGAAGTAGGCGCGGTAGTAGAGGGATGCGGTATCGAGGAGCATCAGGCGTCGCGTGGTCACGCACCGATCATGCCGCACCGGTCCGACAGCCGGGCCCTCCCCGCGGCGGGGCCGGGCCTAGGCTGACCGCATGGCGACCGCACGACGACACCAGCCCCCCTCGCCCCGGGCCCGGAGCCGGACCCGGCCCCAAAGCCGTGGCACCGTCCGCCGCGTCGTCTCGCTGGTGCCGTCGCTGACCGAGGCGGTCGCCGCCACCGGCCCGGAACTGCTGGTCGGGGCCACCGACTGGTGCAGCCATCCGCCCGGCCTGGACGTGGCGCGGGTGCGGGGCACCAAGAATCCCGACCTGGAGCGGATCGCGGCCCTCCGCCCCGACCTGGTCGTCGCCAACGAGGAGGAGAACCGCCCCGCCGACCTCGCCGCGCTGCGCGGCGCGGGCATCGAGGTACTGGTCACCGAGATCCGCACGCTCCCGCAGGCGTTCGCCGAACTGGACCGGGTGCTCACCACCGGATGCGGACTGCCCCGGCCCGCCTGGCTGGACGAGGCCGAGGACGCCTGGGGCGCGCTGCGGCCCGCGGTCGAGGCCACCGCCGTGGTGCCGGTCTGGCGGCGGCCGTGGATGGTGCTGGGGCGGGACACCTTCGCGGGCGACCTCCTGGCCCGCCTCGGGGTGCGCAACGCCTACGCCGGCCACGCCGAGCGCTATCCGCGCACCGGGATCGGGGAGCTGAACGAGCCGGGCCGGGCCGATCTCGTGGTGCTGCCCGACGAGCCGTACCGCTTCACCGCCGACGACGGCCCCGAGGCGTTCCCCAACCTGCCCGCGGCCCTCGTCAGCGGACGGCATCTGACCTGGTACGGGCCCTCGCTGACCGAGGCGCCGGCCGTGCTCGGCGCGGCGCTGGCCGCCGCACCGTCCGGCCCGCCGACCGACCGCCCGGCCGATCCGCCGTCCTGACCGGCGCGCGCCGCCGCGGCTCCCGGCCCGCCGGCGCCGGACTCCCGGCGGACCGCGGCATGCCGGGGCGTACCCCGCACCGTCGCGGCCGATGGGGGCGCACCGGTCCTCCCGGGCGCCGGTTGCCGCTACTGTGCTCGCCGTGAGCATGATGACACCGCCCGGCTGGTACGCGGACCCCGGGCACACGGGCCCCGGCCCGGCGCCGGAGCGCTGGTGGGACGGTTCGGCCTGGACCGGACACACCCGGACCGCAGGCTCCGGCGCACCCGAGGTCCACAACGTGTACGGCGCCCAGGACACGCACACCCCGTACGGACAGCCGGCCGCCCTCCCACGGGAACCGGAGGCGGGGCCGTCGCGCGGGCCGCTGGTGGCCGCCGTCGTAGCCGCCGCGGTCGTGGTGAGCGCGCTCCTGGCGGGGGGACTGCTCCTGCTCGGCGGCTCCGGCGGCTCCGGCGGCTCCGGCGGCTCCGACGACCGGCGGGCGCGGCCGGGCGCCACCGCCGGCGAGGACGGGAAGCCGAGCGGAGCGCCCTCCGGCGGGCCGGAGGAGGACGAGCCGGACAGAGACCCCGGGGGCGAGGAGGACGACGGAACCCCCGGCACCGCGGTCGACCGGGTCAACGGCGTCAGCGTCCCCGTCCCCGAGGGCTGGAACGAGTCGGAGACCGACAGCGGGATCTGGCTGTCCTCCGGCTCCTACCCCTGTCCCGGGGACGCCTCCCTCACCTGCGTCCGCGCCGGGGTCTCCCTGCGGGCCTCCGGCGACCCCGCCGGTGCGGGCCCGCGGGCGATGGCCGAGGCGGACATCGCCCGTCACGCCGAGGAGTCCTACGACACCAGGGGCTACGGCGGAATCGAGGAGCACGAGGTGGTCTCCTTTGGCGAGGTCACCGTGGCGGGGCAGAAGGGCCACCGGGTGCGCTGGCGGATCGCCAACGAGCTGGAACCCGACGCGTACGTGGAGTCCGTCGTCTTCCCCGCGCCCGACGGCAGCGGCCGGATGCTGGTGATGCGGCTGGGCTTCGACATCCACGCCGACGCCCCGGACCCCGGCGAGATGGACCGGATCGTGGCCGGCGTCCGCGCCGCCGGCGGCCCCGGCATGGAGGTCTGAGACCCGCCCCGGCCCCCGGCCCGCCCCGCACGGGGGCAGGCCGGGGGCCGGGAAGCCCGGGGGCCGGGGAGGCTCAGAGGAAGGTGCGGCCCTCGCCGCGGTAGGTCGGCACCGTCGCCGCCACCCGGTCGTCCTCGATCAGGTGCAGTGCCGCGAAGCGCTCGCACAGTTCCCCGGCCTTGGCGTGCCGGAACCACACCTTGTCGCCGATCAGCAGGTCGTCGGCGGGCGGCCCCAGCAGCGGCGTCTGCACCTCGCCCGGCCCCTCCGCCGGGTCGTAGCGCAGCCCGGCCGGCAGATACGGCACCGGCAGCCGGTCCCGGCCCGCCGCGCCGGAGGCCGGATAGCCGCCGCCGAGCACCGTCACCACGCCCACTCCGGGGCGCCGCACCACCGGCTGCGCGAACAGCGCCGCGGGACGGCCGGAGAACGAGGTGTAGTGGTCGAACAGGCGGGGCATCAGCAGCCCCGAACCCGCGGCGATCTCGGTGACCGCCTCCTCGGCGGCGGTGTGCTGCACGCTCCCGGTCCCGCCGCCGTTGACGAACTCCAGGTCCGGCGCCACCGCCCGCACCGCGCGTACCGCCGCCGCGCGCCGCCGGACCAGCTCGCGCCGCGCGGCCGACTGCATCAGCCGTACCGCCCGTGCGCGCAGCGGGCGGCCGGGCGGGGCGTCGCCCACGCCCGCGATGTGCCCCTCGTACGCCATCAGGCCCACCAGCCGGAAGCCGGGCCGGCGCGCCACCGACCGGGCCAGCTCGGCCAGTTGGGCGGGGGAGTGCAGCGGCGAGCGCCGCGCGCCGATCCGCACCCGGCCCCCCAGCAGCCACAGCGAGGCGTCCAGTTCCAGGCAGACCCGTATCTCCTCGCGTCCGCCGCCGCGGGCCGCGTCGATCAGGGCGAGCTGCGCGGGGTCGTCGACCATCACCGTCACGGCCGCGGCCAGCTTCGGGTCGGAGGCCAGCTCGGCGTAACCGGCCCGGTCCGCCGACGGATAGGCGAGCAGGACGTCGTCGAACCCGCAGCGGGCCAGCCACAGCGACTCGGCGAGCGTGAAGCTCATGACCCCGGCGAACCCGTCCCGCGCCAGCACGCGCTCCAGCAGGGCGCGGCAGCGTACGGACTTGCTGGCCACGCGGACGGGCTTGCCGCCGGCGCGGCGTACCAGACCGGCGGCGTTGGCGTCGAACGCCGCCAGATCGACGACGGCGAGCGGTGCGTCGAGATGGGCGGTGGCCCGGTCGTAGCGGGCCCGGTCGGCTGCGGGATCAGCGGTCGCGTCGAACACCCCGGCAGCTTGCCAGAGTCCACCGTGCCCGCGACAGACCCGGTGGCGGCGGCTCGGCCCCGCACACGGGACCGGAACCCCGCGCGGAGGCCGGGACTCGGGTTGCCGCCACCGTGCCGGATCCCCGTAGAGTGACGCGCACATCACCGTCGGCCGCTGGTCAGCGGTGTGATGTCCCGATACCGACCGGCCTGCCCCGAAAGGGATTCGACGGGGCGGCACAGAACACGAGGGGGTGCCGGTGAGCACTGAGGCCGACCCGGTCCGGGCTCCGCTCCCACCCGTCGTACCACCGCGGCCCGCCGTGCCGCCGAGAGCTCCTCGGGTCGCGGCCGCCGCGCCCCCGATAGCGACGGGGCCGCCGCCACCGCGGTTCACCGGCCCCCTGGTGTACCCGGACGCACCGGTCGCCGCCCCGGGGCCGGGGCGGCGCGTGCGCGGGCCGGGCCGCACCGCCGCGGCGGCCGTCTGCCTCGTCCTGGGCTTCGGGCTGCTGGGCGGGGCCGCCGCCGGGGTCTGGCTCACCGGCGACTCCGGCGAACACCCCGCGGCCGACTACGCCGAGACGCGCTCGCTGTGGCGCGAGATACCCGTCGACACGCTCTTCCCCCGCACCCTGCGCGGCAGAGGCGCCGGACCGGGCCGCGCCGACCGGCGCTGGACCCGGGTGGCGGTCGCCCCCGACGCCGGCTGCCGCGACGCCTTCGACCCTCCGCTGGCCGGGATCCTCGCGCCGGCCGGCTGCGAGCGGCTGCTGCGCGCCACGTACACGGACGAGACCGGCAGCGGCGTCACCACGGTCGGGCTGCTGTTCACCGAGTCCGACGAGAAGGGCATGCGCGCACTGCGCGAGCGGTTCGACGAGGAGAACCTGGAACTGCGCGCCGATCTGATGCCCCGTCCGTACGCGGCGCGCGGCACCGCCGCGGCCCGCTTCGGCGACTCCCAGCGCGCGAGCTGGACGGTCCGGCCGCTCATCGACGCCCCCGTGGTGGTCTACACCGTCTCCGGCTTCGCCGACGGCCGCACCGTCGGCGACCCGCAGCCGGCCTCCGAGGCGGTCCTGGAGGACCAGACCACCGCACCCGCCCAGGCGGGCCTCGGCCACGACGCCCGCGGTATCGCCGACCGCATCGAGCGCGGCCTGCGCCGCATCGTCGCCCAGGGAACCGGACAGGACCGATGAACACGACGGGCCTCCCCGCCACCGCGAACCCCCCGCACGCCCGCAGTTCCCGCCTTTTCCGCCGTGCCGCCGGGCCGCTCTCCGCGCTGTCGGCGTTCGTGGTGCTCTGCGCCTGCCTCCTGCTGACCGCGCCCGCCGCGCACGCCGACGAGGTGCGCGACCGGCAGTGGGGCCTGGACGCGGTGGGCGCGCGCGACGCCTGGAGCACCACCAGGGGGCAGGGCATCACCGTCGCCGTGCTCGACACGGGGGTCGACGCCGGCCACCCCGACCTGCGCGGCCGGGTGCTGAAGGGCAGGGACCTCATCGGCTTCGGGGCCCGCCGGGGCGACGAGCACTGGGCCCGCCACGGCACCGCGATGGCCGGGATCATCGCCGGACGCGGCCATGGCCCCGGCGACTCGCAAGGAGTCCTCGGAGTCGCCCCCGAGGCGCGGATCCTGCCCGTGCGCGTCCTGCTGGAGGACGGCGACCCGCAGCGGAAGAAGGCCCGCGAGGAGCGCGGCGAGGCGCTGGCCGAGGGCATCCGCTGGGCCGCCGACCAGGGCGCCGACGTCATCAACCTCTCCCTGGGCGACGACAGCGCCTCCGCTCACCCCGACCCGTCCGAGGACGCCGCCGTCCGCTACGCGCTGGGCAAGGGCTCGGTGGTGGTCGCCTCCGCCGGCAACGGAGGGGAGAGGGGCGACCGGGCCTCCTATCCGGCCGCCTACCCCGGCGTGATCGCCGTGACCGCGGTGGACCGCACGGGCCGGCGCGCCCCCTTCTCCACGCGCCGCTGGTACGCGACCGTCAGCGCCCCCGGCGACGACGTGATCATCACCTATCCCGACCGCAAGTACTACGAGGGATGGGGGACCAGTGCCGCGGCCGCCTTCGTCTCCGGCTGCGTGGCACTGGTGCGGGCCGCCCACCCCGATCTCAGTCCGGCGCAGATCAAGGAGCTGATCGCGCAGACCGCCCGGAACACCCCGCCCGGCGGGCGCAGCGACGACCTGGGCAGCGGAATCGTCGACCCGGCCGCCGCCATCGAGCTGGGCGCGAAGATCGAGCCGCGGCGGCAGCAGCCGGTGGCCGAGGCCTATCCGAAGGAGTACTTCGGCGCCGGTCCGGCCGCCGAGCGCGGGTACGGCGGCAGGCTGGCGCCCGCCGCCGCGGTCGCCGGCCTGCTGCTGGTGCTCTGCGCCGTACTGCTGTACCGGGGCGGCCGGCCGGCGAAGCGGAGCGGGGAGCGGGCCGGGGGGCGGACCGTCTGATCCGGGCGGATACCCTCGAGACGTGGCGCTCAAGAACATCCCCGATCCCGGCTTCTCCGGCGACGACGGCTCGGCCGACCCCGCACTCGCCCGGGCGCTGGCCGCCTGGGCACAGGACCGCACCGCCGAGCCGGAGGTGCTGGCCGCCCTGGCCAGGGCCCGGCTGCTGGTGCCCGTGGTCGCGGTCCTCGGCGAGGTGGAGACCGGCGAGGACGGTCTGCGCCGGGAGAAGACCAGCGACATGGCGGTGCCCACGCTCAACGCGCCGGGCGGGCGGAAGGCCCTGCCGGCCTTCACCTCCACCGACAGTCTGGCCCGCTGGCGCCCTCAGGCCCGTCCGGTCGCCGTCCCCCTGCGCCAAGCCCTCCAGGCCCTCGCCCAGGAGGGCGCCGACACCCTCGTGCTGGATCTCGCCGGGCCGGTGACCTACCAGCTCACCGGCCCCGCGCTGCTGGCCCTCGCCGAGGGCCGCGCGGAGACCGCCGATCCGCTGGAGGACCCGGCCGTCACCGAGGCACTGCGCACGGTGCTGGCCGCCGAACCCGCGGTGAGCGCCGCCCGGCTGGGGCCCGGCCGCGGCACCGACGGCGTGCTGGCCCTGCGCCTGGACCCGGCCGCGCCGCCGCGCGAGACCGCCGGGCGGGTGGCCGCCGCGCTCGCGGCGGACGAGACGCTCCGCGCGCGCCTGGTGCGCGGTCTGAATCTGGCCCTGCTGCCGCCGGAGGGAGCCCTGCCGGGGCGCCCGCTGTACGACCGCGACTGAGCGGCCGCGGCCGAACGTCCGTGCCGGACGGGACCGTTCGTGACGGACAGGACGGACGGGGCGGACGGGACGGCCGCCGGGAGCCCGGGGCCTGCGGCCCTCAGCCGATGACCGGGCCGGTGAACTTCTCGCCCGGCCCCTGACCCGGCTCGTCCGGCACCGCCGACGCCTCGCGGAAGGCGAGCTGGAGCGACTTCAGCCCGTCGCGCAGCGGAGCGGCGTGGTAGGAACCGATCTCGGTGGCGGCGGCGGTCACCAGCCCGGCCAGCGCCTGGATCAGCTTGCGGGCCTCGTCCAGGTCCTTGTGGTCCTCGCCGCCCTCGGCCAGGCCGAGGTTGACCGCGGCCGAACTCATCAGATGGACCGCGACCGTGGTGATCACCTCGACCGCGGGCACGTCCGCGATGTCGCGGGTCATCGTCTCGAAGTCGGCTGCCCCTCCGGCCCCTCCGGCCGCGCCGGGGGAGGGGGTGGGGGTGCCGCTGTCGTCGCTCATCGTTCTCCGCTTCCTGCTGGTCGGGTGCGCTCCAGCCTAGGCTCCGCCCGTCGCGCGCGCGTGCGGCGGGCGGGGAGGAAGTTCCCCGCGACCCTGCTATGCTGGGAAATCGACCGGCCGGACCATGCTCCCGCTGTGACCACCCGGGTGGATCATCCAGATGATGCACCCGAGCGATCCGCGCAGAGCGCGCTCCGGCCCGCAAGTGGAGGCTCCGAAGCTCCCACCCGATCGACCTCCGGGTCGGCGGGTCACAGGTCAGGCTGCGCCCCGCGGTGTATCGCGGCGGTGCTCCCGGTCAATGAGGAGCCCCGCCTGCGTCCCGTCCGGGGCGTTTTCGCGTTCCGGTTCGGTGGTCGTACCGAACGCAACCGTGCGCGGCTGTCCGCCAGGCATCCGCGTGGCGCAACCGAGGAGGCCCCATCAGCGCCGAGCCCCGCATCAACGACCGGATTCGCGTCCCCGAGGTGCGACTCGTCGGTCCCAGTGGCGAGCAGGTCGGCATCGTGCCGCTTGCCAAGGCCCTGGAGCTTGCCCAGGAGTACGACCTCGACCTGGTCGAGGTCGCGGCGAACGCCCGTCCGCCGGTGTGCAAGCTCATGGACTACGGAAAGTTCAAGTACGAGTCGGCCATGAAGGCCCGTGAGGCGCGCAAGAACCAGGCGCACACGGTCATCAAGGAGATGAAGCTCCGGCCGAAGATCGATCCGCACGACTACGACACCAAGAAGGGTCACGTCGTCCGGTTCCTCAAGCAGGGGGACAAGGTCAAGATCACGATCATGTTCCGCGGTCGTGAGCAGTCCCGTCCCGAGCTGGGCTACCGGCTGCTCCAGCGCCTCGCGGACGACGTCCAGGACCTGGGCTTCGTCGAGTCGAACCCCAAGCAGGACGGCCGGAACATGATCATGGTCCTCGGTCCGCACAAGAAGAAGACCGAGGCGATGGCCGAAGCCCGTGAGGCGCAGGCCGCCCGCAAGGCGGAGCGCCAGCAGCAGGGGAACGAAGCCCCTGCCGAGGAGCGCGCCGAGGCATGATCCGGCGGCCGCGGAGCCGGCCGCCGGATCGCACGGGCCCTTCCCGGGCCCGGACAGCAACCGAACAGCTGACGCTGCCGCACGCCGGCCCACGGCCGGCTCCGGCGGCGCCACCGACGAGGAGAGAACGGCGACATGCCGAAGAACAAGACGCACAGTGGTGCGAGCAAGCGCTTCAAGATCACCGGCTCCGGCAAGGTGATGCGCCAGCGCGCCGGCCGCCGCCACCTTCTCGAGCACAAGCCGTCCACGCTGACGCGCCGCCTTGCCGGCAAGACCGAGATGGCTCCGGCCGACGCCAAGAAGATCAAGAAGCTTCTCGGCAAGTGAGCCCGCCGCCCGCCGGCCCCCCCGACCGGCCGGGCGCAGGACACCGGACACCGGGACCCCATCGAACCTTCGGGCCGACGGCGCCGTAGCACGGCAGCCGGACCACCACACCGGCCCCGCGACAAGGAGTAATTCACGTGGCACGCGTCAAGCGGGCGGTCAACGCCCACAAGAAGCGCCGGGCGATCCTCGAGCAGGCCAGCGGTTACCGCGGCCAGCGCTCCCGCCTCTACCGCAAGGCGAAGGAGCAGGTCACCCACTCCCTGGTCTACAACTACAACGACCGCAAGCGCCGCAAGGGCGACTTCCGGCAGCTGTGGATCCAGCGGATCAACGCCGGCGCCCGCGCCAACGGCATGACCTACAACCGCTTCATCCAGGGGCTGAAGGCCGCCGAGATCGAGGTGGACCGCAAGATCCTGGCCGACCTCGCGGTCAACGACCCGAACGCGTTCGCCGCGCTGGTCGAGGTGGCCAAGAAGGCGCTGCCGAGCGACGTCAACGCACCCAAGGCCGCCTGACGACGGCACGGGACGCCACCGGACCCGCGGGCCATCGAGCCCGCGGGTCCGGTCGTTTGCCCCGGCCGGCCCGCCCGGCCGGTCGGCCGTCCAGTCCCTCCGCCCGCCGAGAAGCCCCGAGAAGCCCCGAGAAACCCGAGAAGCGAGAACGCCGCGCCATGGCCGCCGCCCCGGAACTGACCTCCCCGCGCTCCCCGCGCGTCACCGCCGCCCGGCGGCTGGCCCGCCGCAACACCCGCGGCAAGGAGCGCCGCTTCCTCGCCGAGGGACCCCAGGCCGTGCGCGAGGCGGTCGGCCACCGCAGCGGCGGCGAGCCCACGCTCACCGAGCTGTTCACCACCCCCGAGGCCGCCGAGCGGCACGCCGGCGTCGTCGCCGCCGCCCGCGCCGCCGGGGCCCGCATCCGCACCGCCACCGACGAGGTGATCGCGGAGCTGTCGCAGACCGTCACCCCGCAGGGACTGGTCGGAGTCTGCCGCTTCCTCGACCTGCCCTTCGACCGGGTGCTGGCCGCCCGCCCGAAGCTGGTGGCCGTCCTCGCCAATGTGCGCGACCCCGGGAACGCCGGGACGGTGCTGCGCTGCGCGGACGCGGCCGGCGCCGACGCGGTGGTGCTCACCGACGCCTCGGTGGATCTGTACAACCCCAAGTCGGTGCGGGCCTCGGTCGGCAGCCTCTTCCACCTCCCCGTCGCGGTCGGGGTTCCCGTCGAGCGGGCCGTGGCCGGGCTGCGCGAGGCGGGTGTGCGGGTGCTGGCCGCCGACGGCGCGGGCGAGCACGACCTGGACACCGAACTGGACGAGGGCCGCATGGGCGGCCCCACCGCCTGGGTCTTCGGCAACGAGGCATGGGGGCTGCCCGAGGAGACCCGCGCGCTGGCCGACGAGGTGGTGCGCGTCCCCATCCACGGACGCGCGGAGAGCCTGAACCTCGCGACCGCCGCCGCGGTGTGCCTCTACGCCTCGGCCCGTGCGCAGCGCGCACCCGGAGGGTGCCGCAGCGTGACTCCGGGCTAGTAGGGTGGCGGCCCCGGGGACCGAAGGGGGTGAACGGGAGTGGACGTGAGGACGTCCGGCGGGCAGGACGGTGTGCCGCCCGAGGCGCCCGGCGCGCCCCGTACACCCCGCGGCCTTCCCGCGCGGCGGGAGCCGCCGCGGCCCGACGGCGCGGGGGTGCTCCCCGACGACCTGCCCGACGGGCTGGTCGTCGCCGACGCCCGCGGCCGGGTCGTCTGCTTCAACGCCGCCGCCGCCCGCATCACCGCGCTGCCGCGCGAGGACGCGCTGGGCCGCCCCGTCGAGCAGGTCCTGCCCCTGGAGGACCTGAAGGGGCGGCGCTGGTGGAAGGTCACCGACCCCTACGGGGGCCTGGCCATCCGCACCGGCCAGCCCGAACGCAACCTCTTACTCCCCGGAGGCCGGGAGGTCCTGGTCTCCGCCCGGTACGTCCGGGCCCGTCCCGCCGGCCCCGTGCAGCGCCTGGTGGTCACCCTGCGCGGCACCGAGGCCCGGCGGCGCACCGAGCGCAGCGACGCCGAGCTGATCGCCACCGTCGCCCACGAACTGCGCTCGCCCCTGACCTCGGTGAAGGGCTTCACCGCGACGCTGCTGGCCAAGTGGGAGAGGTTCACCGACGACCAGAAGCGGCTGATGCTGGAGACGGTGGACGCCGACGCCGACCGCGTCACCCGGCTCATCACCGAACTGCTGGACATCTCGCGCATCGACTCCGGGCGGCTGGAGATCCACCGCCAGCCCGTCGACATGGCCGCCGCCGTGGAGCGGCACGTCCACGCCCACATCGCCGCGGGCCGCCCCGAGGAGCGCTTCGCCCGCAGGATCGTCACTCCGCTCCCGCCGCTGTGGGCGGACCCCGACAAGATCGACCAGGTGCTCGGCAACCTGCTGGAAAACGCCGTGCGCCACGGCGAGGGAACGGTCACCATAGAGGTGGCACCGGCACGGACGAAGACGGGCGACGAAGGAACGGCGGTCACGGTGAGCGACGAGGGCCCCGGCATCCCCGAGGAGTCGATGAGCCGCGTCTTCACCCGCTTCTGGCGCGGCAGCAAGCGCGGCGGCACCGGCCTGGGCCTGTACATCGTCAAGGGCATCGTCGAGGCCCACGGCGGGATGATCACGGTCGGCCGCTCGTCCGCGGGCGGCGCCGAGTTCCGATTCACCCTGCCCGCGGGCGTCCCGGCCTTCATGGCCTGAGCGGGCGCCCGCGGGCTCCTCCGGGTCAGTAGCGATCTTCCTCGCCCCGTAGACTCGACAACCGGTACCTTCGAGCGGCCCGGGAACCGGCTCCGCCGAGAAACCAGCCGAGAAACCAGCCGAGAGACGAAGGGTGCCGAAGCGCCGGAGCGGGGCGAAGCAACCAACCGAAACCACGGGCCAACCGAAAAGCACGGGAAGAGATGTCCGCACCCAACAAGTCGTACGACCCCGTAGAGGTCGAGGCACTGAAACCGGAAGAGATCGACCGGGCACGGGACGCGGCCCTCGCCGCGATCGCCGCCGCCGGTGATCTGGAGGCGCTGCGCGAGGTGAAGGCCGCCCACGCGGGCGACCGCTCGCCGCTGGCGCTGGCCAACCGCGAGATCGGCGCCCTGCCGCCGCACGCCAAGGCCGAGGCCGGCCGGCGTGTCGGCCAGGCGCGCGGCGCGGTGGGCCAGGCCCTCAAGCGGCGCCAGGAGGAACTGGAGGCCGAGCGCGACGAGCGCGTGCTGGTCGAGGAGGCGGTGGACGTCACCCTGCCCTTCGACCGCGTCCCCGCGGGCGCCCGCCATCCGCTGACCACGCTGTCCGAGCGGATCGAGGACGTCTTCGTGGCGATGGGCTACGAGGTCGCCGAGGGACCCGAGGCCGAGGCCGAGTGGTTCAACTTCGACGCCCTCAACATCGCCCCGGACCACCCGGCCCGCACCATGCAGGACACCTTCTTCGTCCAGGGCCCCGGCGAATCAGGCGGCTCCGGCGGCTCCGGCGAGGGGGAGTCGGGCGTCGTGCTGCGCACCCACACCTCGCCGGTGCAGATCCGCTCCCTGCTGGAGCGGAAGCCGCCGGTGTACGTGATCTGCCCCGGCCGGGTCTACCGCACCGACGAGCTGGACGCGACCCACACCCCGGTCTTCCACCAGGTCGAGCTGCTCGCCGTGGACGAGGGCCTGACCATGGCCGACCTCAAGGGCACCCTGGACCACATGGTCAGGTCCCTGTTCGGCGAGGACCTGCGCACCAGGCTGCGCCCGTCGTACTTCCCCTTCACCGAGCCGTCCGCCGAGATGGACATGGTGTGCTTCGCCTGCCGCGGGGAGTCCGTCGGCAACCCCGGCCGTCCCTGCCGCACCTGCTCCTCCGAAGGCTGGATCGAGCTGGGCGGCTGCGGCATGGTCAACCCGCGGGTGCTGACCGCCTGCGGTGTGGACCCGGAGCGCTACAGCGGCTTCGCCTTCGGGTTCGGCATCGAGCGGATGCTGATGTTCCGCCACAACGTCGAGGACATGCGAGACATGGTCGAGGGTGACGTCCGGTTCACCCGGCCGTTCGGGATGGAGATCTGATGCGGGTCCCGCTTTCGTGGCTGCGGGAGTACGTCGACCTGCCGGCCGGTGAGACCGGCCGCGACGTCGCGGCGAAGCTGATCGCGGCCGGGCTGGAGGTCGAGACCGTCGAGCGGCTCGGCGCCGGCATCACCGGGCCGCTGGTCGTCGGCCGGGTCCTGGCGATCGAGGAGCTGACCGGCTTCAAGAAGCCGATCCGCTACTGCCAGGTCGACGTCGGCGAGGCTGGGGGTGCCTCCCGGGCCGGAGGCTCCGGGGGAGGCACCGGCGAGCCGCAGAACATCGTCTGCGGCGCCACCAACTTCGCCGTCGGCGACAAGGTCGTGGTGATCCTGCCCGGCGGCGTGCTGCCCGGCGACTTCCGGATCGGCGCCCGCAAGACCTACGGCAAGCTGTCGGAGGGCATGATCTGCTCGGCCGGCGAGCTGGGCATGAGCGACGACCACGAGGGCATCATCGTGCTCCCGCCCGAGCACGAGGTGGGCGCCGACGCGATCGAGCTGCTGGAACTGGTCGACGAGGTCCTCGACATCGCCGTCACACCCGACCGCGGCTACTGCCTGTCCATGCGCGGCGTCGCCCGCGAGGCGGCCACCGCCTACGGCCTGCCGCTGCGCGACCCGGCGCTGCTGGACGTCCCCGTGCCCAACGAGCACGGCCACCCGGTGAACGTCGAGGACCGGCGCGGCTGCGACCGCTTCACCGCTCGCACGGTCACCGGTGTGCGGCCCGACGCGCGCTCCCCGATCTGGCTCCAGCGGCGGCTGCAGAAGGCCGGCATGCGCCCGATCTCGCTGGCCGTGGACATCACCAACTACGTGATGCTCGAACTCGGCCAGCCCCTGCACGCCTACGACCGCTCCCGCGTCAGCGGGGCGATCGGCGTGCGCCGGGCCCGGCCGGGGGAGAAGCTCACCACCCTCGACGGCACCAAGCGCGAGCTGCACCCCGAGGACCTGGTCATCACCGACGACAGCGGTCCGATCGGCCTGGCCGGGGTGATGGGCGGAGCCGACACCGAGATCGCCGATGCCCGCGACACGGCCGGCACCACCGAGGTGGTGATCGAGGCCGCGCACTTCGACCCGGTCTCCATCGCCCGCACCGCCCGCCGTCACAAGCTGTCCTCCGAGGCGTCCAGGCGCTTCGAGCGCGGCGTCGACCCGCAGGCCGCCTCCGCCGCCGCCCAGCGCACCGTGGACCTGCTGGTCCTGCTGGCGGGCGGCACCGCCGAGGCGGGCGTGACCGAGATCGTCTCGCCCAGCGGCCCGCACACCGTCAGGATGCGCGCCGACCATCCGGACCGGGTCGCGGGCGTGGCCTACGGCCGCGAGACCGTGGCGCGCCGGCTGCAGGACGTGGGCTGCGACGTCTACGGCACCGACGAGCTGACCGTGACCGTGCCGTCGTGGCGGCCGGACCTGACCGACCCCAACGACCTGGCCGAGGAGGTCATGCGGCTGGAGGGCTACGAGGCACTGCCCTCCACCCTGCCGCGCCTGCCCTCGGGCCGCGGTCTGACCGAACGGCAGCGGCTGCGCCGCCGGGTCGGGCGGGCGCTGGCCGGAGCGGGGTACGTCGAGGCGCCGAACTACCCGTTCGTCGGGGACGCCGCCTTCGACCGGCTGGGCCTGGAGGCGGACGACCCCCGCCGCCGCACCGTACGGCTGGTCAACCCGCTCTCCGACGAGGAGCCGGCACTGCGCACCACGCTGCTGCCCGGGCTGCTCGCCGCGCTGCGCCGCAACGACGGCCGGGGATCGCACGATCTGGCGCTCTTCGAGACCGGCCTGGTCTTCCGCCCCACCGGGCAGGAGACCGCCGCCGTCCGGCTGCCGGTCGACCGCCGCCCCACCGACGAGGAGCTCGCCTCTCTCACCGCCGCGCTGCCCGCGCAGCCGCGCCGGGCCGCGGTCGTACTGGCCGGGGCGCGCGAGCAGGCCGGCTGGTGGGGCAAGGGCCGCCCGGCGACCTGGGCCGACGCGGTCGAGGCGGCCCGCGGTGTCGCCCGCGAGGCCGGTGTGGAGCTGGAGGTGGAGGCCGACCGGCACGCTCCCTGGCACCCGGGACGCTGCGCCGCGCTGTACGCGGGCGCCGGCGGCGAGCGCACCCTGGTCGGGCACGCCGGCGAGCTGCACCCGCGCGTGATCAAGGCGATGCAGCTGCCCGCCCGTACCTGCGCCATGGAGATCGACCTCGATCTGCTGGAGCGTTCCTCCTCGGGCGCTCCGCAGGCCCCGCACGTGTCCACCTTCCCGGTGGCCACGCAGGACGTCGCCCTGGTGGTGGACGCCTCCGTCCCGGCGGCCGAGGTCGAGTCGGCGCTGCGGGACGGCGCGGGCGAGCTGCTGGAGTCGCTGCGGCTGTTCGACGTCTTCACCGGCGAGCAGCTCGGCGAGGGGAAGAAGTCCCTGGCCTACGCCCTGCGCTTCCGCGCGCCCGACCGCACGCTGACGGCCGAGGAGGCCACGGCCGCCCGCGAGGCCGCGGTGGCCGCCGCGGTCGCGCGCACCGGCGCGGTGCTGCGCGGCGCGTAACCGTCTCCCGTCCGCCGCGGCCGGCCCGCCCGGTGCCGGCGACGGGGAACGCGGAACGCCGACGGCGGGGCGCCCCTACCGAAGGGGGCGCCCCGCCGTCGGCGTTCCCGCCTCCGCGCGGCCCGGCCGGCGCCGTGCGGTTCGGCGGATCTCAGTACGTGTAGAAGCCCGCGCCGGTCTTGCGGCCCAGGCGGCCGGCGTCGACCATCCGCTGCAGCAGCGGCGGGGCGGCGTACAGGGGCTCCTTGTACTCCTCGTACATCGAGTACGCGACCGAGGCGACGGTGTCCAGGCCGATGAGGTCGGCGAGCTTGAGCGGCCCCATGGGGTGCGCGCAGCCCATCTCCATGCCGTTGTCGATGTCCTCGCGGCTGGCGATGCCCGTCTCGAACATCCGGATCGCCGAGAGCAGGTACGGGATCAGCAGCGCGTTGACCACGAAGCCCGAGCGGTCCTGGGCGCGGATGGCGTGCTTGCCCAGCAGCTTGACGACCGCGGCCTCGGCGCGCGCGATGGTGTCGTCGGAGGTGGTCAGCGCGGGGATCAGCTCCACCAGCCGCTGCACCGGCGCGGGGTTGAAGAAGTGGATGCCGATCACCCGGTCCGGGCGGGAGGTCGCCACGGCCAGCTTCACCAGCGGGATGGAGGAGGTGTTGGAGGCCAGGATCGCGTCCGGGCTGGTCACCACCTGATCGAGGATCTGGAAGATCTCGGTCTTGACCTGCTCGTTCTCCACGACCGCCTCGACCACCAGATCGCGGTCGGCGAACTCGCCGAGGTCGGTGGTGAAGGAGAGGCGCTCCAGGGTGGCGTCGCGCTCCGCCTCGCTGATCTTGCCTCGTGCGGCGGCCTTGTCCAGGGAGGTCACCAGCCGGGTACGGCCTATCTCCAGGGCTTCGCCGGTGGTCTCGGCGACCATGACGTCCAGGCCGGCCCGTGCGCAGACCTCGGCGATACCCGAGCCCATCTGGCCGCAGCCAACCACTCCGACGCGTTCGATGTCGGTCACATCGTGCCTTTCGCTGATCCACTGGTCCGTGACGCCGCCCCCGTACGGTTCCGGCCGCAGCGCCTCGCCGACCGACGTTACCGCGTCGCGCCGGGGAAACGGTCGGCCGGGGCTTCGCGGCCCCGGCCGACCGGCCGTCCGTACGGCGGTCCGCGCGGCCGCCCGCGCGGTCAGCTCGTGGTGCGGGCCGCCCCGTTGAGCTCGAAGGAGTCGGGAAGGCCGTTGGCGCCCGACCAGGAACAGGTGAAGCCGAAGGACGCCGAGGCGCCCGGCTCCAGCCGCGCGTTCCAGCCCACCGAGGAGACCGTCACCGTGGCACCACTCTCGGTGAGGGAGGCGTTCCGCACCTGGCCGGCCCGGCCCTCTGGCCGTCCGAAGGAACAGACCGCCTCCCAGCCGTCGGCGGCCGTGTCGGGTGTGCCGGGAGGGCGGCGTGGCACGAGCGGACGCGCACTCGTTTCGTCACGCGCAGTTGCCATGTCGCTACCCGGCCGGGATGATCGGGTGAGTCGTCGTCAGAGGAGGCAGCATGGGGCTTTTCTCCAGGAGAACCTTCGGTGCGGCGGCGGTCGGGGTGCTCTCCGGCTCGCTGCTGACCGGCCCGGGGGCGGGTACGGCGTCGGCCGCGGAGGCGGGCGGCGGGGACGGCCGGTACCGGCGGCGCCCGCAGCTGCGCGGGATGTGGGTGGCCACCGTCGCCAACATCGACTGGCCGACCAGGCCCGGGCTCGCCGCGGCCGAGCAGCGAGGACAACTGCTGGCGCATCTGGACACGGCGGTCGAGCGCCGCCTCAACACGGTGTTCCTCCAGGTGCGGCCCACCGCGGACGCCCTGTGGCCCTCGCCCTACGAGCCCTGGGCGCAGTACCTCACCGGCACCCAGGGCGAGGACCCCGGCTGGGACCCGCTGGGTTTCGCCGTGTGCGAGGCGCACCGTCGCGGGCTGGAGCTGCACGCCTGGTTCAACCCCTACCGGGTGGCCAACCACGACGATCCCGGGCGGCTGGCCGACTCCCACCCCGCGCGCCGCCGCCCGGAGTGGGTGGTGGCCTACGGCGGCAAGCTCTACTACAACCCCGGGTTGCCCGAGGTGCGCGCCTTCGTCCAGGACGCGATGTTCGACGCGGTGGAGCGCTACGACATCGACGGTGTGCACTGGGACGACTACTTCTACCCGTACCCGGTGGCGGGGGAGGTCTTCGACGACGACGAGGCCTACGAGCGGTACGGCGGCGCCTTCGCCGACCGGGCCGACTGGCGGCGCGACAACATCGACCGGCTGGTGCGGGAGACCGCGCTGCGCCTGAGGCGGACCAAGCCGCGCGTGCGCTTCGGGATCAGCCCCTTCGCCGTGTGGCGCAACGCGGGCACCGACCCGGAGGGCTCCGACACCCGCGCGGGCGTGGAGACCTACGACGACCTGTACGCCGACACCCGCAAGTGGGTGCGCGAGCGCTGGGTCGACCACATCGTGCCGCAGGTGTACTGGAACATCGGTTTCGCCGCCGCCGACTACGCGAAGCTGGTGCCCTGGTGGGCCGATGTGGTGCGGGGCACCGGCGTCGAACTCCACATCGGCGAGGCGCTGTACAAGGCGGGCGATCCGGCCCAGGGGCCGGCCTGGCACGACCCGGCCGAGCTCTCCCGCCATCTGACGCTCTGCGGCCGTCACCCCGAGGTCCGCGGCAACGTCTACTTCTCGGCGAAGCACGTCGCCGCGGACCCGATCGGGGCGATGAGCCGGGTGGTGGAGGACCACTACGACCGACCGGTGCGGGCGCCCCGCTAGCCGGTCCCCGCGGCGGCCCCGCCTCCTTTTGTTCCTTTCGTCCGGTGCGCGGCCCCGGCGTCAGCGGCGCCGGGGTTCGCCGTGCTCCAGCAGGGGCTCGCCGTGGTGCCGCACCACGGAGTCGGGCCCCGGTGACATGACGGTCTCGTGCCCGTCCTCGAAGCGGACCCGGTACGGCGGCTCGCCGTTCGTCCCGAGTACCTCGATGATCTCCGCGACCCTCTCGTGCTGCCCCACGAACCTGCCGTGGACCAGCAGCAGGTCGCCCGCGTTCGCCTGCATCGGCGGTCTCCTGTCCGTATCGGGAAGAAAATCCTTTTGACCCCGATTCTAGGGGTGGAGGGCGGCCGGGCGCCCGCGAGCGCGGAAGCGGAGGGGACGGCGGGGAGACCGGGGAGACCGGGGAGGTGGGAAGGCCGGGGAAAGCGGGAAGGCCGGGGAAAGCGGGGTAGGGGCAAAACCGGTCGACGGACCGCGCCCCGGCTGCCAGGCTCTCCCGCCATGAGCACCCCGTACGAGATCTCCACCGACCCCGCCCGCCTCGACGCCGCCCGCGTCCACCACTGGCTGTCCACCGACGCCTACTGGGCGCTCGGCCGCAGCCGCGGCAAACAGGACAGGGCCATCGCGGGCTCGCTCAACCTCGGGGCGTACGACAGCGTCACCGGCGAGCAGCTCGGCTATGCGCGGGTGGTCACCGACCGGGCCACCTTCGCCTGGCTGTGCGACGTCTACGTCGCCCCCGCCGCCCGCGGCCGGGGTTTGGGGAAGGCGCTGGTGAAAGCCGCGCTCGCGGAGCTCGAGCCGTACGGGCTCGGACGGGTGCTGCTGGCCACCGAGGACGCGCACGGCCTCTACGATGGGTTCGGCTTCCGTCCGCCGGCGGACCCCGGGCGGCTGATGGCGCTGATCCCCGAGTGATCCGGGCATACGTCCGAAAACAGTCCGTGCCCGACCGTCGAACAATCCGGTTCACGGTTCTACCATCCGGTAATGCATCTGCGGATCACGCTGCTCGCCGCCGCCCGCAGCTCATCCCTGCTGGACGTGCGCTTCGAGGACGACCGCCCCCTGGACGCCGCCGGGTGGCGGGAGGCCGAGCGGGCCGTCCCGGCGTACGGGCATCTGGCGGGCGCCGAACTGCGCTACTGCTCGCCGACCATGCGCTGCCGCGAGACCGGGGACGTCCTGGGGATACGGCCGCTGGCCCAGCCCGCGCTGCGTGAGTGCGACATGGGCCGGTGGCGCGGGCGCACCCTCAGGGAGGTCGCCGCGGTCGAGCCGCGGGCCGTGGACGCCTGGCTCGCCGACCCCCACGCCACCCCGCACGGCGGCGAGTCGCTGCTCTCCTTCATCCTGCGGGTGGGCGACTGGCTGGACACCCGGCCGGGCGGCGAGGACGACACCCTGATCGCCGCGGTCGTCGAACCGACGGTGCTGCGCGCGGCCGCGGTGTACGCGCTGAAGGCGCCGCCGCACACCTACTGGCGTGTGGACGTCCGGCCGCTGTCGTCGGTCACCCTGGCCGGGTGGGCGGGGGACTGGACACTGGCCATGGACCACTGACGTGCGGCGGGGCGCGGTGTTTCCGGCCGTACCCCCTGCCGCACCTCCGCCGCACTTCCGCGGCGCCTGGCCGTGCCGGCTTCGGAGAGCGCTACAGCTCGCACTCGGCGTAGGCGGCCATGGCGTCCCGGACGAAGGCCGCCGTGCCCTCGCCGTACCGGTCGTAGGCGGCGGTGAAGCGGGGGTCGTCGACGTACATCTGCCCGAGCCCGGCGAACTGCTCCGCACCGGGGCGCCTGCCCTGCCAGCCGGCGGACACCCACTCGTAGTGCCGCCGGGTGATCGCGAGCACCTCCTCACTGTCCGGCGCGAGACCGGCCCGGTGGGCGCGGGCGTAGTCGGTGGAGATGTCGGTCTGGCGCTGCTGGAGGGACTTCCTGTCGTCCTCCGTCAGCGAGCGCCACCAGCGGTCGCCACGCTCGAAGGCGTCGCGGCCCCAGCGTTCGATCACCTCGTCCTTGTACCTGGTGTGGTCGAAACCGTCGAGAGCCTCATCGGGCATCAGGGGCTCGCCTCCTTTGATCCTGGTCAGCGTCTTTTGTACCGACTCGATCTGCCGGCCCAGGCGCTCCCGCTCCCGCTCGAGCAGTTCCAGATGGGTGTGCAGCGCGGCGGCCGCGTCCCGCTGCCCGTCGAGCGCCTCGGAGATGGCGGCCAGCCCCAGGCCGAGTTCGCGCAGCAGCAGGATCCGCTGGAGCCGCACCAGCGCGTGCTCGTCGTAGTAGCGGATTCCGCCGTGCCCGACCCGGCTGGGACGCAGCAGCCCCACGGCGTCGTAGTGGCGCAGGGTGCGGCTGGTGGTCCCGGCCGAGCGGGCGATCTCCTGAATGGGCCATTCCATCGCCTGCCGCCTCCGGTCCTCGGTGATCTGGTCGGTGCTGACGACGCTAGGGGTTTACGCAGCGTCAACCACAAGCCCGGAGTTCCGGCTCGTCCCGGAGGCCGCGGAGGCCGCGGAGGCGCCGCGGAGGCGCCGCGGAGGCGCGGCGGGGATGCTCCGGGACGCTACGACCTGCGGCGGGGCCTGCCGCGCCGGCCGCCCCCGGAGCCCTTGGCGCCGCCGGAGCCGCGCCGTCCGGCCCGGCCGGTCTGCCCGCCTGCCGCGGACTTCCGCCGCGCTCCGCCCCCGTCCGAGCGCTGCGGCTTCGCCTTGCCCTGCTTGCTCTGCTTGTCCGGCCTGCCCGGCCCGGCCTCCTCGGCGGCGGGGCGCCGGCCCCGGGTGCTGTTGACGGTCCGCCCCCGGACGATCCCGATGAAGTCCTCCACGAGATCGGTGGTCCGGTCCTCGCGCCACGACAGCGCGACGCGCGACTGGGGGGTGTCCGTGACGGGCCGGTAGGTGAGGTCCCTGCGGTGGTGCAGCCGGGCGAGCGACTGCGGTACGACGAGCAGCCCCACCCCCGCCGCCACCAGCTCGATCGCGTCCGCCGTGGTGGCGGGGCGCTCGAGGGCGGGCCGCCCCGGCGGGCGCTCCCAGTCCAGGGTGTCGTCGAGGGGGTGCAGCACGATCTCGTCGGCCAGTTCCCCGGCGGACACCTCCTCGGCCGCCGTCACGAGGTGGTCCCTGGGGACCACGACCACCGTGGTCTCGGTGTAGAGGGGGATGGCGCTGAGGTCCGTCCGGTCGGTGGGCAGGCGCAGGAAACCCGCGTCGGCGCCGCCGTCGCGCAGTACACCGGACGCCTCGGCGGCGGGCACCTGGACGAGGTCGAGCGGGATGCCGGGCAGACGCTCGTTCCAGATCCGCACCCACTTGGTGGGTGTCACTCCCGGGACGTACGCGAGCCGGAACGAGGGGGGTGCTTCCGAGCCGTTCACCGAGCCAGGCTACCGGGCGGCCGGGGAACCGGGTGGCGGGAGGAGCCGTGGGCGCTCGATACCCTGGACCCCATGAAGTCGCAGCAGACCGCCCAGACGATGAAGCCCGCCACCGCGGCGAAGAAACTGGGTGTGTACCTCGAGGCCACCCCCGCCGAGTTCCGGGAGGGCGTCGTCTCGCGCGCGGAACTGAACGCGCTGCAGACCGACCCGCCCGAGTGGCTGCGGGAACTGCGGCGCAACGGACCGCATCCCCGCCCGGTGGTGGCGGCGAAGCTGGGTGTCTCCAACTCGGGACTCGCGCGCGGCGGGATCACCGAGCCCCTGACCACCGCGCAGATCGAGGCGCTCAAGGCGGAGAACCCCGAGTGGCTGCGGAAGGAGCGCGCCACTCAGGCCGAGGTCCGCAAGGAGGCGGTACGCCTGAAGGAGCGGAAGGCGGAGCAGGGCGACCGCCCCAGCCCCTGACCCCCGCCCCCTGCCGCCACCGCGCGGCGTCCGTGTGACGCGGCGCTCACCGCCGCGGCCGCAGCCGCGGCCCTGTCCGGCCCGCCTTTCCGGTCCCCCGACCGGTCGGCGGGCCGGTCGTCTTCCCCGCCCCGCCTTTCCGGCCCCCGGCGCCGCCGTGCCGTCTTGTGCACTCATTGCATAAAACTGCCGCACTGCGTATAGTCATGCTGTCGATGAGGAGGATTCCATGGCAGTGCGAGCGGCAGTGGCGGGAGCGAGCGGCTACGCGGGGGGCGAGATCCTGCGCCTGCTGACCGGGCACCCCGAGGTCGAGATCGGGGCGCTGACGGGCAACTCCAACGCCGGGCAGCGCCTGGGCGCACTCCAGCCGCACCTGCCGCCGCTTGCCGACCGTGTCCTGGAGGTCACCACGGTGGAGGCGCTGACCGGCCACGACGTGGTGTTCCTCGCCCTGCCGCACGGCCAGTCCGCGGCCGTCGCCGAGCGGCTCGGGGACGAGGCGCTGGTCATCGACTGCGGGGCCGACTTCCGGCTGAGGGACCCAGGAGACTGGGAGCGCTTCTACGGCACGCCGCACGCCGGCACCTGGCCGTACGGCCTCCCCGAGTTGCCGGGGGCACGCGACGCGCTGACGGGGTCCCGGCGCGTCGCGGTCCCCGGCTGCTATCCGACGGCCGTGACGCTCGCGCTCTTCCCGGCCTTCGGGGCCGGTCTGGTCGAGTCCGACGTGGTGGTGGTCGCGGCCACCGGCACCTCGGGTGCGGGCAAGGCGCCCAAGCCCCATCTGCTGGGCAGTGAGGTGATGGGCTCGATGAGCCCCTACGGCGTCGGCGGTGTCCACCGGCACACCCCCGAGATGGCGCAGAACCTCTCGGCCGTCGCGGACGAGCCGGTCACCGTCTCCTTCACCCCCACCCTCGCCCCGATGTCCCGGGGCATCCTGGCCACCTGCACCGCCAGGGCCCGGCCGGGCCTGACCGCCGACCGGCTGCGTGAGGTGTACGACAAGGCGCTGGCCGCCGAGCCGTTCGTCCATCTGCTGCCCGAGGGGCAGTGGCCGTCCACCGCCGCCGTGTACGGCTCCAACAGTGCGCTGGTCCAGGTCGCGTACGACGAGGCGGCCGACCGCGTGGTCGTCGTCAGCGCCATCGACAACCTCACCAAGGGCACCGCGGGCGGCGCGGTGCAGAGCATGAACATCGCCCTCGGCCTTCCCGAGGAGACCGGCCTGCCCGTGACCGGGGTCGCTCCGTGAGCCGGAGGCGCCTGCCGGTGCCGGCCGGGGGCGCACGCGCGGCTGCCGACCGGCTGTCGACGACGATGCCCGCGCTGTGCCGCGCGGGCGGAGAAGGGAGCGGAAGAACACCATGAGTGTGACCGCTGCGAAGGGATTCACCGCGGCGGGGATCGCCGCCGGGATCAAGGAGAACGGCAACCCCGACCTGGCTCTGGTCGTCAACAACGGGCCGCGCCTGGCCGCGGCCGGTGTGTTCACCTCCAACCGCGTCAAGGCCGCGCCCGTGCTCTGGTCCGAGCAGGTCCTCAGGGGCGGACAGGTCTCGGCCGTCGTCCTCAACTCCGGCGGCGCCAACGCCTGTACCGGCCCGCTCGGCTTCCAGGACACCCACGCCACCGCCGAGAGGACCGCCGAGGTACTCGGTCACAGCGCCGGCGAGGTCGCCGTCTGCTCCACCGGCCTGATCGGCGTCCGGCTGCCGATGGACCGGCTGCTGCCGGGGATCGGGAAGGCCGCCGAGGCGCTCTCCCCGCACGGCGGCGACAGGGCCGCCATCGCCATCAAGACCACCGACACCGTGCACAAGACCGCCGTCGCCGAGGGTTCCTCCGGCTGGGTCGTGGGCGGCATGGCCAAGGGCGCGGGCATGCTCGCCCCCGGGCTGGCGACGATGCTGGTGGTCCTCACCACCGACGCCGACGTGGACACCCCCGGGCTGGACGCCGCGCTGCGCGAGGCCACCCGCACCACCTTCGACCGCGTCGACTCCGACGGCTGCATGTCCACCAACGACACCGTGCTGCTGCTGGCCTCCGGAGCCTCGGGGGTCGCCCCGGAGGCGAAGGAGTTCGCCGAGGCCGTGCGGGCCGTCTGTGACGACCTGGCGCAGCAGCTGATCCGGGACGCCGAGGGGGCCTCCAAGGACATCCGGATCGAGGTGGTGAACGCCGCCAGCGAGGACGACGCCGTCGAGGTGGGCCGTTCCATCGCCCGCAACAACCTCCTCAAGTGCGCCGTCCACGGCGAGGACCCCAACTGGGGCCGGGTCCTGTCCGCCATCGGCACCACCTCCGCCGCCTTCGAGCCCGACCGGCTGAACGTCGCCATCAACGGCGTGTGGGTCTGCCGCGACGGGTCGGTGGGCGAGGACCGCGAACTGGTGGACATGCGCTACCGCGAGGTCCGCATCACCGCCGACCTGGCGGCGGGCGAGAAGTCCGCCGTCATCTGGACCAACGACCTCACCGCCGACTACGTCCACGAGAACAGCGCTTATTCGTCATGAGCACACGTAGGCACACCGCCCTGCCCAAGGCCCAGATCCTCATCGAGGCGCTGCCCTGGCTGACCCGCCACCACGGGAAGACCGTGGTCGTCAAGTTCGGTGGCAACGCCATGGTGGACGAGGAGCTGAAGGCCGCGTTCGCCCAGGACGTGGTCTTCCTGCGGCACGCGGGTCTCAAGCCCGTCGTCGTCCACGGCGGCGGTCCGCAGATCAGCGCCCACCTGGACCGGCTCGGCCTGGTCAGCGAGTTCAAGGCCGGGCTGCGGGTCACCACCGACGAGGCGATGGACGTCGTGCGGATGGTGCTGGCCGGCCAGGTGCAGCGCGAACTGGTCGGCCTGCTCAACCGGCACGGCCCGCTCGCCGTCGGCATGACCGGCGAGGACGCGCACACCCTGACCGCCACCAAGCGCTACGCGCACATCGACGGCGAGAAGGTGGACATCGGCCGCGTCGGCGAGATCACCGAGGTGGACGCGGGAGCCGTCCAGGCCCTGCTGGACGACGGCCGTATCCCGGTGATCTCCTCCATCGCCCGCAGCGCCGACGACGGGCACGTCTACAACATCAACGCCGACACCGCCGCCGCGGCCCTCGCGGCGGCGCTCGGCGCCGAGACGCTGATGGTGCTCACCGACGTCGAGGGACTCTACGAGGACTGGCCCAACAGCGACGACGTGATCAGCCGGCTGACCGCGAGCGAGCTGGAGAGGCTGCTGCCGGACCTGGCCAGCGGCATGGTGCCCAAGATGGAGGGCTGCCTGTACGCCGTGCGCAACGGCGTCAACACCGCCCGGGTCATCGACGGGCGCGTCCAGCACTCCATCCTGCTGGAGATCTTCACCGACGAGGGGATCGGAACCATGGTCGTACCGGACGGCGCCGCGCCGGAGAAGGAGAAGCGGGCATGAACGACACCGCCACCACCACGGGCGCCGCCACCGCCGCCGCACCCGCCGCCCCCGCGCCCGGCAACGCCGGTCTCACCCGGCGCTGGCAGGGCTCGCTGATGGACAACTACGGCACCCCCCGCATCCCGATCACCCACGGCGAGGGCGCCCGGCTGTGGGACGCCGACGGCAGGGAGTACCTGGACTTCGTCGGCGGAATCGCCGTCAACTCGCTCGGCACCGCCCACCCGGCGGTCGTCCGCGCGGTCTCCGGGCAGATCGCCACCCTCGGCCACGTCTCCAACCTCTTCGTCGCCGAACCCCCGGTCGCCCTGGCCGAACGGCTGCTCCGGCTCTTCGGCCGCACCGGGCGCGTCTACTTCTCCAACTCCGGTGCGGAGGCCGTCGAGGCGGCGTTCAAGATCGGCCGCCGGACCGGCCGGAGGCACATGGTCGCCACCGAAGGCGGCTTCCACGGCCGCACCATGGGCGCCCTCGCGCTGACCGGCCAGCCCGCCAAACGCGACCCCTTCCTCCCGCTGCCCGGCGAGGTCACCCATGTCCCCTACGGCGACGCCGACGCGCTGCGGGCGGCCGTCACCGAGGAGACCGCCCTGGTGATCGTCGAACCGATCCAGGGCGAGAACGGCGTCGTCGTCCCGCCCGAGGGCTATCTGGCCGCGGCCCGCGAGATCACCGCCGCCACCGGCACCCTGCTGGTGCTCGACGAGGTCCAGACGGGCATCGGCCGCACCGGGCACTGGTTCGCCTGCCAGGCGCAGGGGGTGCGGCCCGACGTCGTCACCCTCGCCAAGGGGCTGGGAACCGGACTGCCCATCGGCGCCACGGTCGCCTTCGGCGAGGCCGCCGAGCTGCTGGGCCCCGGACACCACGGCTCCACCTTCGGCGGCAACCCGGTCTCCTGCGCGGCGGCGCTCGCCGTTCTGGACACCATCGCCTCCGAGGGCCTCCTCGGCCACGTCGAGCGGATCGGCGGCCGGCTGCGCGACGGTGTCCGGGCGCTGGGGCACCCGCTGGTCGACCACGTCCGCGGCGCCGGGCTGCTGCTGGGTATCGTACTGACCGAACCCGTCGCACCCCAGGTGCAGCAGGCTGCCCAGGACGCGGGCTTCCTGGTGAACGCGTGCGCCCCGGACGTCGTCCGGCTGGCCCCGCCGCTGATCATCGGCGAAGCCGAGGCGGACGCGCTGGTCCGGTCCCTCCCCGCCGTCCTCGACGCCGCCGGCGGGCCCCGACGAGCCGGAGACTGACGAGAAGATGACCGAGGCGCAGGCGCAGGGCGGCAACCACGGCGGCCCGGCCGTACCCCACACGCGTACGGCCCGGCACCGCCGGATCGTGGAGATCCTGAACCGCGAGCCGGTCCGGTCCCAGAGTCAGCTCGCCAAGCTGCTCGCCGACGACGGGCTGAGCGTCACCCAGGCGACCCTCAGCCGGGATCTGGACGAGCTGGGCGCGGTGAAGATCCGCAACACCGGGGGCGAGCTGATCTACGCCGTCCCCGGCGAGGGCGGCGACCGCACGCCCCGGGCCCCGCTGGGGGAGTCCGCGAGCGAGGCGAGGATGGCGCGGCTGGCGGGCGAGCTGCTGATCTCCGCCGAGGCGTCGGCCAATCTGGTGGTGCTGCGCACCCCGCCCGGCGCCGCCCAGTTCCTCGCCTCGGCCATCGACCAGGCGGAGGTGCACGACATCATCGGCACCATCGCCGGCGACGACACCCTGCTGCTGATCAGCCGTCACCCCACCGGCGGGCAGGCCCTGGCCGACCACCTGCTGCGGCTGGCGCAGAAGAACTCCCACCAGGGCAACGGCGCCTGAGGCCCGGAGCCCGGCCGGGCCCCGGCCTCAGGCGCCGTTGCCCCCCGTCAGCCGTGCGCGCCGTTCCCGTCGGCGGCCTGCCACTCGTGGGCCAGCACAGCCCAGACCTGGAGGTCGTGGCGGCGGCCGCCCATGGGGAACACGCTGCGCAGGGTGCCCTCGTGCGTCATGCCCAGCCGCCCGGCCACCGCGATGCTGGGGCCGTTGTCGGGGGAGACCATCCACTCCACCCGTGTCAGACCGCGCTCCCCGACCGCCCAGTCGATCATGTGCCGGGCGGCGGTGGTGACCAGTCCGCGTCCCTGGGCCTCGGGCGCCAGCCAGGCCCCCAGCTCGCAGGAGCCCTCGGAGGCGCTGAACCTCCGGAAGAGCATGCCGCCCACCAGTTCGCCGCCCCGCCGGATGCCGCAGATCCGGCCCTCGTCCGCGGCCTGCATGTCCGCGTACCGCTGGAGGAAGGCCCGGGCCGAGGCGGTGTCGGTGACGGTGTGCGCCCACGGCAGCCAGGGCGTCAGATGCTCACGCACCCGGTCGGTGCAGGCGGCCAGCTCCGGCGCCTGCCACGGCTCCAGGGGGCACAGCTGTGCACCGTCGCCGAGAGGGGTGCTGAACATGGGGACTCCTCGAGGGGTCGCTTGCCGGTGTCGGTGAGGGGGGTGGTCGCGGCGGTCCCGCCGCTCCCGGTGGCCGCCATGACCGAGTCCGCCGTCACACCGGCGGCGCCCGCCGCCCGCCTGCTCAGAGCGGTTTCTTGTGGAAGAGGGTCGTGGGCCGGAGCACGCCCTCGGTGTCGGCGGCGTAGTCGGGGATCGTGCCGGCCTCGGTCCAGCCGGCCGAGCGGTAGAGGTGCTCGGCCGGGCTGCCGGTCTGGGTGTCCAGCACCAGCAGGCGGACCCCCGAGGCGGCGGCCTCCCGTTCGGCCGTCGCCAGCAGCCGCCGGCCCAGCCCCCGGCCCCGGGCGTCCCGGTGCACGATCAGCTTGGCCATCTCCGCACGGTGGCGGCCGTTGGGCATACCGCAGAACCTCAGCTGCACCGTCCCCAGGATCCGGCCGCCGCTCCGGGCGACCCACACCGCCGTCCCGCCGTCGGCGACCTCGGGCGCCAGCCCTTCCCACCAGGCCGTCGCCTCGGCGGGGTCGAGCGGGGCGAGGAAGCCGATCGAGGAGCCGCCCTCGACGGCGTCGCGGAGCAGGGCGGCCAGATCCCGGGCCGCGGCGGGGATCCCGGTGGCCGGCAGACGGGTGATCACCGGCGCGGCACTGCTGATGTGTTCGGTTCGCACCGCCCGATGGAACCCCTTCCGGGGCTCCGGCCGCAAGGACGTTCCGCCAGGCGGGCGGGTGTTCAGGCGGGTGTGGGCGGCAGGGGGAGCGGCAGCCCCGGGAGGCCGTCGATGCTGGTGGCGACATGCTCCTTCTTGTGGAAGTACGCGTCCAGTGACTCGTCCGTCTCGCGCGCGAAGCGCGAGCCGTGCAGGGGGCGGTCACTGTCGTAGGTCATCAGCGGCACGGCGTAGCCGCAGGTGTCGCGGATCAGCTCGGCGGTGACCACGATGATCGCGCGCAGGCCGTGCCGGGAGTGGTCGATGCCGGGGAAGCGGGCGATCAGCTCTCCCCAGCGCGGGTCGTCGCGGAAGACGGGCTCTCCTCGGCCGTGGACGCGCACGATGTTCGGCGGGCCGGTGAAGGCGCACCACATCAGGGTGATCCGGCCGTTCTCCCGCAGATGGGCGACGGTCTCGGCGTTGGAGCCGGCGAAGTCGAGATAGGCGACGGTGCGCTCGTCGAGGACGGCGAAGGAACCCCTCAGCCCCTTGGGGGAGAGGTTGACGGTGCCGTCGCCGGACAGCGGCGCGGTGGCGGTGAAGAAGACGGGCTGGGCCTCGATGAAGTCCCGCAGCCGTCCGTCGATGCGTTCGTATGTCTTTCCCACACGGGCATCATGCCGCCGTGTGCGCGTGCGCGCTCGGTGTTTCCGGCGCAGGCTGGACACATGGCCGAAGGCAGGGGAACAGGCGGGGACAGGAGCCGGCGCGGGAGCGGGGGCCCCGAGGTGCGGGTGCGCCGTGTGTACGAGGAGGCCGGCCCCGGGGACGGCCGGCGGGTGCTGGTGGACCGGATCTGGCCGCGCGGTCTGAGCCGGGACGCGGCGGAACTGGACGAGTGGTGCAAGGACGCCGCCCCGTCGGACGGGCTGCGCCGCTGGTACGGCCACGACCCGGAGCGGTACGCGGAGTTCGCCGGGCGCTACCGTGCCGAGCTGGAGGAGGCGGGGCGGCACGAGGCGGTGGAGCGGCTGCGGGAGTCGGCCGGGGAGGGGACGCTGACGCTGCTGACGGCCACCAGGGACTCGGAACGCAGCCACGCGGCCGTACTGGCCGAGGTGCTGCGGGAGACCGCCCGGGGCGTCCCCGACTGACGCATGCGGTGCGCCGCCGATCACCGGAAGGCGGTCTACCTGCGATTTTCCTGATGGGTGACCGCTCTTTGACGAACCATGCGGAGGAGTGCATACTTATACCAGTCACCGTATGCATCGTAAGGAGCCCCCCGTGACCGAGCGCGTCGTACTCGCCTACTCCGGTGGCCTGGACACTTCCGTCTGCATCGGCTGGATCGCCGAGGAGACGGGCGCCGAGGTCATCGCCGTCGCCGTGGACGTCGGCCAGGGCGGAGAGGACCTGGACGTCATCCGCAAGCGCGCGCTCGCCTGCGGCGCCGTCGAGGCCGAGGTCGCCGACGCCAAGGACGAGTTCGCCGAGGAGTACTGCCTCCCCGCGATCAAGGCGAACGCGCTCTACATGGACCGCTACCCGCTGGTCTCCGCCCTCTCCCGGCCGACCATCGTCAAGCACCTGGTGGCCGCCGCCAGGAAGCACGGCGCCACCACCGTCGCCCACGGCTGCACCGGAAAGGGCAACGACCAGGTACGCTTCGAGGCCGGCATCTCCTCCCTGGCCCCCGAGCTGAAGTGCATCGCGCCGGTGCGGGACTACGCCATGACGCGCGACAAGGCGATCGCCTTCGCCGAGGACAAGGGCCTGCCGATCGCCACCACCAAGAAGTCGCCCTACTCCATCGACCAGAACGTCTTCGGGCGGGCCGTGGAGACCGGCTTCCTGGAGGACATCTGGAACGCGCCGACCGAGGACGTCTACGACTACACCCGGAACCCGGCCGCCGCACGCGAGGCCGACGAGGTGGTCATCACCTTCGACAAGGGCGTCCCCGTGGCCCTCGACGGCAGGCCCGTCACCGTCCTGCAGGCCATCCAGCAGCTCAACGAGCGGGCCGGGGCCCAGGGCGTGGGCCGGATCGACATGGTCGAGGACCGTCTGGTGGGCATCAAGTCCCGCGAGGTCTACGAGGCGCCGGGCGCCATCGCGCTGATCACCGCCCACCAGGAGCTGGAGAACGTCACCGTCGAGCGCGAACTGGCCCGCTACAAGCGGCAGGTCGAGCAGCGCTGGAGCGAACTGGTCTACGACGGCCTGTGGTTCTCCCCGCTCAAGCGCGCCCTGGACGGCTTCGTCGAGGAGGCCAACGAGCATGTGTCAGGCGACATCCGGATGACCCTGCACGGCGGCCGGGCCACCGTCACCGGCCGGCGCTCCCACACGTCGCTGTACGACTTCAACCTGGCCACCTACGACACCGGCGACACCTTCGACCAGTCGATGTCCAGGGGCTTCATCGAGATCTTCGGCATGAGCAGCAAGATCGCCGCCAAGCGGGACCTCGCGCAGTAACCTGCCCCCGCGGCAGCCGCACACCGCACACCGCACACCGCCCGCCTCCTCCGCCCTGTGGTGGGGGAGGCGGGCGCCTTCCCGTCCCAGCCGGGCCCGGCAGTCCGATGCCGCCCGATACCGCCCGGCACGCCCAGCACGACCGGTAAGCGCACGAGGAGCACCGATGACCAACGCCCCCCAGACCCCGCCCCCCGCCGCAGGCGGCGACGTACGGCTGTGGGGCGGCCGGTTCGCCGACGGGCCGGCCGAGGCGCTGGCCGCCCTCTCGGCCTCCGTCCACTTCGACTGGCGGCTGGCCCCCTACGACATCGCCGGGTCGCGCGCCCACGCCCGGGTGCTCCACCGGGCCGGCCTGCTGACCGCCGACGAGCTGGAGAAGATGCTCGCCGGCCTCGACCGGCTGGCCGCCGACGTCGCCGACGGCACCTTCACCGGCACCGTCGCCGACGAGGACGTGCACACCGCCCTGGAGCGCGGACTGCTGGAGCGCCTCGGCCCCGAGCTCGGCGGCAAGCTGCGCGCCGGGCGCTCCCGCAACGACCAGGTCGCCACACTGTTCCGGATGTACCTGCGCGACCACGCCCGGATCATCGGCGGTCTGCTCGCCGATCTGAACGAGGCCCTGGTGGCCCTGGCCGAGGCGCACCCGGATGTGGCGATGCCCGGCCGCACCCACCTCCAGCACGCCCAGCCGGTCCTCTTCGCCCACCATGTCCTCGCCCACGTCCAGGCGCTGTCCCGGGACGCCGAGCGGCTGAGGCAGTGGGACGCGCGCACCGCCGTCTCGCCCTACGGATCGGGGGCGCTGGCCGGTTCCTCGCTCGGCCTGGACCCCCGCGCGGTCGCCGCCGACCTCGGCTTCGAGCACGGCTCGGCCGCCAACTCCATCGACGGCACCGCCTCGCGCGACTTCGTAGCCGAGTTCGCCTTCATCACCGCGATGATCGGCGTGGACCTCTCCCGGATCGCGGAGGAGGTGATCATCTGGAACACCAAGGAGTTCTCCTTCGTCACCCTCCACGACGCCTTCTCCACCGGCTCGTCGATCATGCCGCAGAAGAAGAACCCGGACATCGCCGAGCTGGCGCGCGGCAAGTCCGGCCGGCTCATCGGCAACCTCACGGGGCTGCTGGCCACCCTCAAGGCGCTGCCGCTGGCGTACAACCGCGACCTGCAGGAGGACAAGGAGCCGGTCTTCGACTCCTGCGACCAGCTGGAGATCCTGCTGCCGGCGTTCACCGGGATGATGGCCACCCTCACCGTCAACCGCGAGCGGATGGCCGAGCTGGCCCCGGCCGGCTTCTCGCTGGCCACCGACGTGGCCGAGTGGCTGGTGAAGCGGGGTGTGCCGTTCCGGGACGCGCACGAGATCGCGGGGGAATGCGTCAAGGTCTGCGAGGCCGCCGGGATCGAGCTGGACGAACTGACCGACGAGCAGTTCGCGAGGATCTCGCCCCACCTGACCCCCGAGGTCCGCACCGTGCTGAGCGTTCCCGGTGCCCTGGCCTCCCGCGACGGACGGGGCGGCACCGCGCCGTCCGCCGTCGCCGTCCAGCTCGCGGAGGTCAAGGAGGACCTGGCCCGGCAGCGGGAATGGGCCGGGCAGACCCGTCCGGGCGCCGTGGGCTGACCATCCGCCGGACCGCCGCCAACCGGACCGCCGCCAACGGGCGGTGGCCACGGCCGGACGGGCCGGCGGCCGGGTGCCCGCCGTACGCGACTCCAGCGCCGCGGCCACCGCTCCGCAGCGCTCGTGTCCCAGGGCGACCACCAGCGGCACGCCCGGCGCCACCGGCCCGTGCTCGGCGCTGAGCGGGACGTCCGCCCGGACAGCGTCTGCCGGAGGCACCGGGCAGTCCACACACATGCCGCCGGAACGGCGGCGACGGGGCGCGGGGCGGCGGAGCACCCGCCGCCTCCCCTCCTCGCGCCCCTCGCGCCTCTCCCGGGCCGGCGCCCGCGCCCTCCACGCAGTCCGGCCGGCCCTCCCGCGCGGCGCCGCCGGGCGGGAGGGCGGCTTTGCGCGGTGCTGTCCGGCGGTGGTTCGTCGAAGAGCGCGGCACGTGTTCCTCCGGGTCTGCCGTCGTCCTGGGAAGCATGGACGGTCCCGGGCCCGGGCATGCCGCCGGAAGGAGTGAACCCGGGTGTGCCAAAGAGGACGCGGTCACCCGCGGGAGTGACCGTCCGCCCGGACACCCGTCCGGGGCACCGTGGGCCGCGCCGCTCATCCGCGGCGGTGGCGAGGTGGTGGCGAGGCGGTGGCGACGAGAAGGAGCGGAGAAGGTGCGGGAGCCCGGGAGGACCGGCAGACCGGACTGGCTCTTCGGCACGGGCGCGACACCCGCGCAGAAGGGTCTGGCCCACGCCGTGGCGGCGGCCGGGTGCGCGGTCCTCGCGGTGTACGGCCGGGACGAGGGCTGGACCTGGTGGCAGTGGGTGCTGGGCCTGCTGCTCGTGTGGGACCTGGCGGGGGGCGTGGTGGCCAACGGGCTGGACACGGCCAAGCGCTTCTACCACTCGCCGCCGCCTTTGGGAACGGGGACGGTGGGGCGCTTCCTGCACCATCCGGTGGGCTTCACCGCCGCGCACGTCCAGCCGGTCGCGGCCGGCCTCGCCTTCGACGGCGGGCCCTGGTGGTGGGGCCCCCTGTGGTACCTCTGGGCGCTGGCCGGCGCCGTACTGGTGGCCCGGGTCCGCGAATCCCTCCGGCGCCCGGTGGCGCTGGGGGCCGTCGGCCTGGGGGCCATGGTCGCGCCGCTGGTCACCGCACCCGGTGGAATGGCCTGGCTGCCCGTGGTGCTGCTGCTCAAGCTGGTCCTCGCGCACGGTGTTCCCGAAGGAGCCGCCGCGCCGGCCGGGCCGCGCGGGCGCCCGCCCCGGTGAGCCGTCCGCCCGGTGAGTCGCCCGCCGGCGGAGAGAGGACGGGGCCCGGTACCGCCCGCGGGCGGTACCGGGCCCCGGGGGCCGGACGGCGCTTCAGGCAGCCTTGGCCTTGGTGGCGTACACGTCCACGTACTCCTGGCCCGACAGGCGCATCACATGGCTCATCACCTCGTCGGTCACGGCCCGCAGCACATAGCGGTCGCGGTCCATGCCGTCGTAGCGCGAGAAGTCCAGCGGCTCACCGAAGCGGACGGTGACCCGGCGTCCCGGTCCGACCCGGGGCAGCCCGCTGCCGCCCGGCTGCACACGGTCGGTGCCGATCATCGCGAACGGGACGACCGGCGCGCCGGTCATCAGCGTCAGCCGGGCGATGCCGGTGCGGCCCCGGTACAGGCGGCCGTCGGGGGAGCGGGTGCCCTCCGGGTAGATGCCGAAGACGTTGCCCTCCTCCAGCACCCGGCGGCCGGTCATCAGCGCCGCGACACCGCCGCGCCCGCCGTCGCGGTCCACCGGGATCATGCCGACGCCGGTGAAGAACCACGCCATCAGACGGCCCTTGAGGCTCTTCCCGGTGACGTACTCGTCCTTGCCGATGAAGAAGACCTGCCGGTCGACGACGAGGGGGAGGATCATCGAGTCGATGAAGGTCAGGTGGTTGCCGGCCAGGATCACCGGGCCGTTGCCGGGAATCCGCTCCGCTCCCTCGACCTGCGGACGGAACAGCACGCGCAGGAGCGGGCCGAGCAGCGCCTTGATGAGCAGGAAACGGGACAACGTGCCCTCCGGTCGTGATGGTCGGCGCGCGCACCCGCGCAGATCAGTACGGTACTCGCCGGTCACCGGCGGGTGCGCGCCGGGTTCGTCCCACGGATACCCCGTGACGGCGCGATTTGTCAGCCGTTCACGCCTCGTTTCGTGCGCGGTCTCCCGCAGTGAAGTGACGCGCACCTACCATGCGCGGGTTCCGTTGCCTGCCGGGTGCGGGACAGTCACAGGCGTGTGAAGGGGAGAGGAGTGCCCATGGGACAGGCGCAGAGGCCGGACCGCAGGACCGTGCTGGGCGCGGCGGTGCTGGGCGCGGGCGCGGCGGCGCTGGGACCGGCCGCCGCGGCGGCCGCGGCCGACGGCGGCCGGGGGAGAGGCGCGGGCCGGGGGCGCGCGGCCCTGCCGGCGCCCGCCGTCATCGCCCATCGCGGTGCCAGCGGCTACCGGCCCGAGCACACTCTGGGGGCCTACCAACTCGCCCTCGACATGGGCGCCGACGTCATCGAGCAGGATCTCGTGCCCACCCGGGACGGCCATCTGGTCTGCCGTCACGAGAACGACATCACCGGCACCACGGACGTGGCCGACCACCCGGAGTTCGCCGACCGCAAGGCCACCAAGACGGTGGACGGAACCGAGATCACCGGCTGGTTCACCGAGGACTTCACCCTCGCCGAGCTCAGGACGCTGCGCGCCACCGAGCGCATCCCCGGCACCCGCCCCGACAACACCCTCTACGACGGCCGCTGGACGGTCCCGTCCTTCGAGGAGGTGCTGCGCTGGGCCGAGCGCGAGGGCCGCCGGCGCGGACGCCCGGTCTGGCTTCACGTCGAGACCAAGCACCCCAGCCACTTCCGCGCACTGGGCCTGGGCCTGGAGGAGCGGCTGGCGAAGCTGCTGCGCCGGTACGGGCGGGACCGCGCGAACTCCCCCACGTTCCTGCAGTCCTTCGAGCCGACCAGCATGGAGCGGATGAGCCGGCTGGTGAGGACTCCGCGCATGGTGCTGCTGTGGACCGCCGACTCCCGTCCCTGGGACTTCGAACAGGCCGGCGACCCGCGTACCGTGGCGGACCTCGTCACTCCCGGGGGACTGGAGTGGATCTCCGGCTTCGCCCAGGGCGTCGGCCCGGTGCTCGACCTCGTCGTCCCCCGGCGGGCGGACGGGCGGCTGGGCGAGCCCACCACCCTGGTGCGCGACGCCCATGCCCGCGGGCTGCTGCTCCACCCGTACACCATGCGCAACGAGAACCGGTTCCTGCCCGCGGAATTCCGCCGCGGCACCGACCCGGACGCCTACGGGGACGCCTTCGGCGCCCTGCGGGCGTACTTCGGAACGGGCATCGACGGCATCTTCACCGACCAGCCGGACACCGCCCTGCTGGCCGCCGAGGACTTCCGCCGGAGCTGACGGCCGGCCCGGGCCGGCCGTCAGCTCCGGCCGGCCCGGCCCGCGCGACCGTTTCGCGCCGCGGCCCGCACGGCGGCCGCGACGCGGGACGGCCCTCCCGCCGGGGACCCCGCCGCGGGGAAGAGGCCCGCGAGTTGGGAATCTCACAGGGCGGTCCCGGACCGATTCGTTCCCCTTGCATCGATTGCCCGCGCAGAATGCTCACGACGGAGGTTGCGCCCCCCGAACCAGGGGAAAGGTGCGGTGAACCACCGGCGTCATCAGGGCAGACAGTTCGGGCGCGCGACCCTCGTTCGACGCGCGCGCCCGGACATGACGAGACATGGGGAGACGTGCGCACATGGGAACGAGCGTGACCATCTCGGCGGCGACGGACGAAGACGCCGAGCAGATCCTCAAACTGCAGTACCTGTGCTACCAGTCCGAGGCCGCGCTGTACGGCGACTACGGCATCGAGCCGCTCACCCAGACCCTCGACGGCCTCCGCGCCGAACTGGCCCGCGGTTGCGTGCTCGTGGCCCGGCTCGGCGCGGAGGTCGTCGGCTCGGTACGCGGCCGCGTCGAGGACGACGGCACGGCCGTGATCGGCAAGCTGATCGTCCACCCCCGCATGCAGCGGCACGGGCTCGGCGGGAGGCTGCTGTCCGCGGTCGAGGAGCGGCTGGCGCGGGAGCGGTCCGCCCGGCGCTACCGGCTGTCCACCGGCCACCGCAGCGAGAGCGGCATCCGCCTCTACCGCAGGCTCGGCTACACCCCGGTGGCCACCGAGCGGGTCTCCTCCCGGCTGGACATGGTGACCCTGGAGAAGGCGCCGGAGCCCTCGCCGACGGGCGGGGACGTCTCCCGGAGGTATGCCGCCAGCGCCTGACCGCGCCCCGTACGCATTGCGCGTCCCGTGCGCGTACGGCCGCCCCGGTGGGGGTTCCACCGGGGCGGCCGTACGTATGCCGGGGCCGGTCAGGCCGCGCCGGCCCCGGCGGGCGAGCGGCGCAGCCACAGCAGGCCGATCACCGGCAGAACCAGCGGGAGCAGCAGATATCCCAGGCCGTAGTCCGACCAGACGGTCGCGTCGGGGAATGCCGACGGGTCCAGCACCGTCCAGGTGCCGACCGTCAGCACCCCGGCCAGCTCGGCCGCGCAGCACACCAGCGCCACCCGGCGGGCGCCCCTGCCGCCGCGGACCAGGGCGACGGTGATCACCACGTAGACGGCCGCGGCAACCGCCGACAGGACGTACGCCAGCGGCGCCTCGTCGAAGCGGGTGGAGAGCTGGTAGACCGAGCGGGAGGTCGCGCCGATCGCGAAGACCGCGTACAACGTGACCAGCAGCCGGCCCGGCCCGCGGTTCAGACCCGGCCGCGCCGGGGCTCCCGAGGGCTCAGCCATGCCCGCCTCCCCACACGTCGTACAGCCGCACCTGGAGCACGGCCATCACCACCGCGCCCGCGGCGACCGTCGCCGAGCCCCAGCGGGTGCGCTCGGCCAGCGACATGAAGCCGACCGCGGGCACGCAGGCCGCCACGCCGAGCAGATAGGAGACGAAGACCACCGTGCCGCCGTCCGGCTTCTCGCCGCGCGCCAGCTGTACGACGCCGACGGCCAGCTGCACCAGGGCGAGCACGGTCACCACGGCCATGCCGGCGAAGTGCCAGTCCTTGGTCGGCTGGTCCCGGTAGGCCGCGAAGCCGCACCAGGCGGCCAGGGCGAGCGCGGCCACGGCGACCGCGACCGTCAGCGGGGTGAGCATGTCGGCACTGTATTCGAGCCCGTCATCGCGGACGAAACGGCCCCTCCGGAAGTCCTCGCCCACCGTGGCGTTGACCACATACCGGGCAGCTTTCCGTACAGCTCGCGAACGGCGTCCACGCAGGTGGAAGCGGGTGCGGCGACTTCTCGGCGAGGGTGGACGGGCCGGCCGTCGCACACTCGGCTGTCCAATATCCGGACATGGGCGTCCGTTTTTTACGTGTAGCGGGCAGGGGTCTGCTTTACTCATCCGCATGACCGCGACGAGCTGCCGCATCCGTGCGACCGAGGCGACCACGACGCCCGGTGCTCGCCGCATGTGTCGAATGTGTGACCGCTGAGGGCCCCCGCCTGAGCCGCCTCGCGCCCCGAAGCGAGACCTGAGCCTTCCGCCTCCCGGCAGTCCGCCGTGAGGGCGCCGGATGTGCCCGGCCCCGCGCTCGCCCGCCGTCCGCCCGCACCAGGCGTGGCCCGGACCGCGGACTCCCACCCCCTTCGTCAGGAACATCCCGTGCCCGGCGCCGCACCCCCGCGCCGCGCACTCGACAGTCATGGACACCCAGTGATCACCACCACGGGACTCACCAAGGTCTACCGCTCCCGAGGCCGCGACGTGACAGCGCTCGACGGCGTCGACCTCCATGTCCGCGAGGGCGAGGTCTTCGGCGTCGTCGGCCGCAGCGGCGCGGGGAAGTCCTCCCTCATCCGCTGCGTCAACCTGCTGGAGCGCCCCACCTCCGGCACGGTCGTCGTCGACGGCCGGGACCTCACCGCCCTGGCCGGGCGCGGACCGCGGGCCGGCGCCGAACTGCGCCGGGCCCGCAGCCGCATCGGCATGGTCTTCCAGCACTTCAACCTGCTGTCCTCCCGGACCGTCCAGGGCAACGTCGAACTGCCGCTGGAGATCCTCGGCGTCCCCGGCCGCGAGCGCGCCCGCAAGGCCCGGGAACTGCTCGGCCTGGTCGGCCTCGCCGACCACGCCCGCTCCTGGCCCGCACAGCTCTCCGGCGGCCAGAAGCAGCGCGTCGGCATCGCCCGGGCGCTGGCGGGCGATCCCAGGGTGCTGCTGTCGGACGAGGCGACCTCCGCCCTCGACCCGGAGACCACCCGCTCCATCCTGGCCCTGCTGCGCGACCTCAACCGGCGGCTCGGCCTGACCGTCCTGCTCATCACGCACGAGATGGACGTCGTCAAGACCGTCTGCGACTCGGCCGCGCTGATGCGGGACGGGAAGGTCGTCGAGTCCGGCACCGTCTCCGGGCTGCTGGCCACCCCGGGCTCGGAGCTGGCCCGCGAGCTGTTCCCCCTCGGGGGAGCGTCCCCGGCGGGGGAAGCGGAGGCCGGGGAGGCGGAGGCCGGAAACGGGGCGGTCCGGGAGCGCACCGTCGTGGACGTCACCTTCCACGGCGAGAGCACCGGACGGCCGCTGATCTCCCGGCTCTCGCGCGCCCACGGCATCGACGTGTCGATCCTCGGCGCCGCCATGGACACCATCGGCGGCCGCCAGGTGGGCCGGATGCGGATCGAGCTGCCCGGCCGCCGCGAGGACAACGCCGTGCCGATCGGCTTCCTGCGCGAGCGGGGACTGACCGTCGAGTTCCCCGGGGCGGCCGGAGCCGCCCGTACCCCCGGAGCCGCCCGGACCCCCGGGACACCCGAGACCTTCGAGACCGTGGAGAAGCCCCGATGACCTGGCCGGAGATGCAGCCCATCCTGCTCCAGGGCACCGTCGACACCCTCTACATGGTCGGCTGGTCCACCCTCGTCACCGTCCTGGGCGGCCTGCCGCTGGGCGTGCTGCTGGTGCTCACCGACCGCGGCGGGCTGCTGGCGAACAGGGCGGTCAACAAGGCGGTCGGCACCGTGGTCAACGTCGGGCGCTCCCTGCCCTTCATCATCCTCGTCGTCGCCCTTATCCCCTTCACCCGCGTGGTCGTCGGCACCTCCATCGGCCCGACGGCCGCCGTGGTGCCGCTGTCCATCGGTGCCATCCCCTTCTTCGCCCGCCTGGTGGAGACGGCCGTGCGCGAGGTGGACCACGGACTGGTCGAGGCCGTCCTGTCCATGGGCGGCGGCACCGGCACGGTCGTCCTCAAGGCGCTGCTGCCACAGGCCCTGCCCTCCCTCGTGGCCGGCCTGACCACCACCGTCATCACCCTCGTCGGCTACTCCGCGATGGCCGGCGCGGTGGGCGCCGAAGGTCTGGGCAGCAAGGCCATCACCTACGGCTACCAGCGCTTCGAGACCGGCTTCATGTTCGCCACCGTCGTCGTGCTGCTCGCCCTCGTCACCGCCGTGCAGCTCCTGGGCGACGGCGCGGTGCGCCTGCTCTCCCGCCGCGAGCGCACCACCTGAACCACCCTCGACCCACCCCCCACCCATGGAAGCCGGACCCCTTGTCCGGCACCGACCGGAGCCCCGGCACCCCGGAGCCCGGAGAACGCACAACGGAAAGAGGCACTCTTCGTGCGCACCATCACCAAGTCCGCCATCACCAGGTCCGCCATCACCAGGTCCGCCATCACCAGGTCCGCCCGCACCAGGCCCGGCGCCGCCCTGGCCACCGCCGCGCTGGCCCTGTCGCTGACCGCCTGCGGCACCGACTCCGACCCCGCCGCCTCCGGCGGTTCCGAAGGCGCCGACGCGCCGCTGACCGTCGCCGCCTCCCCGACCCCGCACGCCGACATCCTCGGCTTCGTCAGGGACAACCTGGCCGAGGAGGCCGGACTGGATCTGGAGATCAGGGAGTTCACCGACTACGTCCTGCCCAACACCGCCACCGAGAACGGCGAGGTCGACGCCAACTACTTCCAGCACAAGCCCTACCTGGACGACGTCAACGCCAAGCAGGGCACCCACCTGGTGCCCGTGACGGGCGTCCACCTGGAACCGCTGGGCCTGTACTCCTCCACCCTGAAGAAGGCCTCCGAACTCGGCGCGGGCGACACCGTCGCGGTGCCCAACGACACCACCAACGAGGGCCGCGCCCTGAGGCTCCTGGACGACCACGGCCTGATCGAGCTGAAGGACGGCGCCGGGCAGGACGCCACCCTGGCCGACATCGCCGACGCCAGGGGACTGGAGTTCAAGGAGCTGGAGGCGGCCGCTCTGCCCCGCTCCCTCGAAGACGTGGACGCCGCCGTCGTCAACGGCAACTACGCCATCGAGGCCGGTCTGGAGCCCGCCGAGGACGCCCTGGCCCTGGAAGAGGCCGAGGGCAACCCCTACGTCAACCTCCTCGTCGTCAAGGAGGGCAACGAGGACGACCCGCGGGTGAGGAAGCTGGCCGGCCTGCTGGCCTCCGAGGAGGTCGCCGGCTTCATCGAGAAGGAGTACCGGGGCTCGGTGGTGGCCGCCTCCGACGCCTCCTGACACCGGTACGGCGGTGGGCCGGGCCCCGGCGGGGGTTTCCAGGGGCACGGCCCACCGCCGGGGCCCGCGCTGCACGCCGCCGGGGTGATGCTGCATGCTGTGCACTCGACCCCGTCAGGCTGGAGCGGCGCATGACATCCATCTTCCCGGAGATCTCGATCAGCACGGAACGGCTCGTGCTGCGTCCCCTCGAGACCGAGGACGCCCCGGCGTTCACCGAGATGATGAACGACGAACTGGTCACCGCCTGGACCTCCGTACCCGCCCCCTACACCGAGGAGCACGCCCGGGAGTGGATCGCGCGGGGGGCGCCCGCGGAGCGGACCGAGGGGCGCGGCATCGTCTTCGCCGTCACCGAGTTCCTCACCCAGCGCCTGGTCGGCGCCGTCCATCTGCGCAAGACCGACTGGCGGGTGCTGTCCGCCGAGGCCGCGTATGTGACCGCCCCCTGGGCACGGGGCGAGGGGTACGCCGCCGAGTCGCTGCTCGCCGCCGTCCAGTGGCTGTTCCAGGACCGGAAGTTCGAACGGCTGGAGATCCGCACCCCGGCCGGCAACACCGCCTCCCAGCAGGTCGCGCAGAAGGTGGGCTGCGTCAGCGAGGGCGTGCTGCGCAACGCCTGGATAGCCCGGACCCGCACCGAGGACGGGAGCTGGACCGACATCCGCACCGACCTGATCGTGTGGAGCCTGCTGCCGGAGGACCTGGAGGACGGGCCGGGCGGGGCGGCCGACGCCGGCGGCTACTCCGCCTACCCCGAGGCCGGAAGCTACTCCGCCTACCCCGACTGGCGCTGACGGCCCGGAACCCCGGGGCCGTGAAGCCCGAGCCGTGAAGCCCGAGCCGTGAAGCCCGAGCCGTGAAGCCCCGGCCGGCCCCCCGCGCCGGGCGCGGTAACCTCACTGCGGCGACCCCGCCGCCCCACCGGCACCGCACCCCGCACCCGCGCACATCCCCGCACCACCTTCCGTCCCCGCCCCGCGACGCGCCAGGAGAGAGCCGACGATGGCCGACCGTGTCACCGTGATCGGGTGGGACGGCTCGCCGCTGACCGAGGCCGCCCGCGCCGCCCTCGGAGCCGCCACCCTCGTCGCCGGCGCCGCCCACCATCTCGCCCTCCCCGAGGTCCCGCCCGGGGCCGAGCGCATCCGGCTGGGCAGTGCGGCGCTGGCTGCCCGCCGTATCGCCGGGCACCGCGGCACCGCGGTGGTCCTCGCCGACGGCGACCCGGGCTTCTTCGGCGTCGTCCGCACCCTGCGCGCACCCGAGTACGGCCTGGAGGTCGAGGTCGTACCCGCCGTCTCGTCCGTCGCCGCGGCCTTCGCCCGTGCGGGGATGCCCTGGGACGACGCCCAGATCGTCGTCGCCCACGCCCGCACCCTGCGCCGCGCCGTCAACGTCTGCCGCGCCCACACCAAGGTCGCCGTCCTCACCTCGCCCGGCGCCGGGCCCGCCGAACTGGCCCTGCTGCTGGAGGGGGTGCACCGCACCTTCTTCATCTGCGAGGCACTGGGCACCGACCGCGAGCGGGTCACCGTACTGACCTCCGACAAGGTCGCCGACCACGTCTGGCGCGACCCCAACGTCGTGATCGTGGTGGGCGGTTCGGCGACCGCGGCCGGGCCCGGCGCGGCCGGCCAGGGCGGATGGCTGGCCGGCCGCGATCCGAACTACCCGCCCGCCGTGCGGGGCTGGGCCCTGCCGGCCGCCGAGTACACCGGACAGGACGTCCGGGCCGCCGCGGCGGGGACCGCGGATTTCGCGCAACTGCGCGCCGCCCAGCTCGCCCGGCTCGGCCCCAGGCCCGGCGACCTGCTGTGGGACATCGGCGCGGGCAGCGGAGCCGTCGCCGTGGAGGCCGCCCGCTTCGGCGCCGCGGTCCTCGCGGTCGAGCGCGACGCGGCCGCCTGCGCGCGGATGTCCGCCGCCGCACGGCACTTCGGCGTCCAGCTCCAGGTCGTGCACGGCATCGCGCCCCTGGTGCTGGAGGCACTGCCCGAACCCGACGTGGTGCGCGTCGGCGGGGGAGGGGTGCGTACGGTCGCCGCCTGCGCCGACCGCAGACCCGAGAGGATCGTCACACACGCCTCCACCCGCGACGAGGCCGAGGCCGTCGGGCGGGTGCTGGCGGACGGCGGATACGCCGTGGAGTGCGCCCTGCTCCAGTCCCTGGAACTGGACACCCGGGAGTGGACGGAACGCGAACGCGCGGTCGTCTTCCTGCTGTCCGGCAGCCGGATGTGATCTCGTCCGAGACGAACCGGACCAACCGGGGTCAGTCGTCCACCCCCGCCCCCCGGGGAGTGCGGCGGCGGGTAGGCTGATGGACCGTTGTGCCGCCAGCCGGTATTGACACTTTGTCTGTCGATGTCCGGATGGTTCAGGCGGGGGCACGGCGGGCGCCCGCTGGGGCTGGAAGGAGCACTACCGATGGGCGAGGGGTACGCATGACTGACACCGGCCGGGTCCCGGGCGAGGGGCAGCCGGAGAACGCAGGCGGACAGCCGGAGCAGCCGGGTACACCGGCACCCGGCACGTACACCTTCGCGGGCCCGGTCGAAGGTGTGGCGTCGGGCTACGAGGACGATCTGCTGCTGCCCGGCTCCCACGGATGGGGCGAGGCGGCGTCCGCGCAGCCTCAGGCGTCCGCGCCCGCCTCCGTGCCCGGCCCGCGCGAGTCGGACGGCTACGGGCAGCGCCCCGTACCGCCCGCGCAGACGGCCCACGGGCAGGCGCCCCAGGCCGCCGCGACGCCTCCCCGGCCGCCGCACCTGGGGCCGCCCGTGCCCGAGCAGTCCGGCGTGGTGCGCACGCTCGCCGACCGCAGCAGCGCCCCGGTGGCTCCGGCGCCCACGCCCCCGCAGGGCGTGCCCGTACGGCAGCCGGGACCGCCGACCACGGGGCCCGAGTACTTCGACGTCGCCCACGAGGAGCCCGCGGCGCAGGCCGCTCCCTCTCCGGAGGCACCCGAGGCCGTCGCACCCGAGGCGGCCGCACCCGAGGCCGTCGCGCCCGCTCCTGCCGCGCAGCCCGGCACGCTTCCGTCCGACCCGGTGCAGCCCGGTGCCTGGGCGCCACAGCCTCCGGCGCCGGCCCCGGCGGCGGAACCCGGGCCCGCTCCCGTGCAGCCGGCGGCCGGATGGCCGGCCGAGCCGCTGCCCGGCCCGGACCTCGCCGCGATGCCTCCCGTCCCGGAGACCGGTGAGGCGCCGACCGCAAAGGCCCAGGCCCCCGCTCCCGCCCCGGAGCCGGAGCCCGCGCCCGAGGCTGAGTCCGCGCCCGAGGCGGAGGAGGCCGAGCCGCAACTCTCCCAGGAGCCCGTTCCGGCGCCGGCGGACGAAGTTTCCGCCCCTGCCCCTGCCCCTGCCCCGGAGCCGGAGCCGGAGCCCGCGCCCGAGGCGGTCGAGCCGTCCGCGGCCGCGGCCCCTGTCGCCGAACCCGTAGCGCCCGAACCCGCCGTGGCCGGTCCCGGCCCGCAGACCGTCCACGAGACACAGGACGCGGAACCGGAGCAGCCCCGGCCCGCCGCCGGGCCGGAGTCCGTGCCCGGGGCGCCGAAGACCCCGGAAGGCCCGGAGAACGCCGGGGAGCCCGTCGCGGCGGAGGCCCCGGCGAGCGCTTCGGCCGAGGCGGCTCCTGTCGGCCCCGCCCCTGCCGAAGCCGCTCCCGCCGAAGCCGCTCCCGCGGAGGTGGCCGAGGCGCCCGCCCCCGAACCCGCGGCGGCCGAACCCGCGGCGGCCGAACCCGCGGCGGCCGAACCCGCGTCCGTCCAGGCCCCCTCCGAGTCCGCCCCCTCCGAGTCCGCCCCCTCCGAGTCCGCCCCCTCCGAGCCCGTGTCCGCCGGGGCCGAGGCCCCGGCTCCGGAGCCCGTTCCGGCGCCGGCGGACGAGGCCCCCGCGCCGGCCCCCGAGCAGCAGCTCGCCGTGGCCGCGGTGCCCGGCGCCGGACCACAGGTGATGGAGGCCGTGGCGGTCACCGCCGAGTCCCCTCGACAGGACGACGCACAGCCGCCCGCCGACGGCGGGCCGGCCGTACCCGTCGCCGAGCAGGAGCCCGGGACCGAGACGCCGGACGCGGCCGGCACCGCCGGAGCGGCTGCCGCCGACGAGACCGATGGAGCCGCGGAGGACGCTGAGACCGGCGCCGCCCCCGCCCCCGCCGCCCCCGCCGCCCCGGGCTACGACGAGGCCGAACGCGAGACGCTGCACCGCCTCATGCGCGAGAGGCGGGACATCCGCAACGGCTTCCGCTCCGACCCGATCCCCGACGACGTGCTGTTGCGCGTCCTGGAGGCGGCCCACACCGCTCCCAGCGTCGGCCACTCCCAGCCGTGGGACTTCGTCCTCATCCGCTCCGAGGAGACCCGCAGGACGATGCACGAGCTGGCCATGCGCCAGCGCGACGCGTACGCCCGGTCGCTGCCCCGGGCCCGCGCCAAGCAGTTCAAGGAGCTGAAGGTCGAGGCGATCCTCGACACCCCGGTCAACATCGTCGTCACCGCCGATCCCACCCGCGGCGGCCGCCACACCCTCGGCCGCCACACCCAGCCGAAGATGGCGCCCTACTCCTCGGCCCTGGCGGTGGAGAACCTCTGGCTCGCGGCCCGCGCGGAGGGCCTGGGCGTGGGCTGGGTCAGCTTCTTCGACGAGCGCGAGATGGTCCGGGTCCTCGGCCTGCCCGAGCACCTGGAGGTCGTCGCCTATCTCTGCATCGGGTACGTGGACGCCTTCCCGGACGAGCCCGAGCTGGTGCAGGCGGGCTGGTCCAGGCGCCGCCCGCTGTCCTGGGTCGTCCACGAGGAGTCCTACGGCCGCCGGGTCCTGCCCGGTGCGGAGGAGCCGCACGACCTGCTCACCGAGACCCTGGCGGGCATCCGCCCGCTGGACGCCAAGGCGCTCGGCGAGGCGTGGGAGCGCCAGAAGCGGATGACCAAGCCGTCCGGCGCGCTCGGCATGCTGGAGATCATCTCCGCACAGCTCAGCGGCCTGGCCCGGCAGTGCCCCCCGCCGATCCCCGAGCCCGCGGCCGTCGCCGTCTTCGCCGGGGACCACGGGGTGCACGCCCAGGGCGTCACCGCCTGGCCGCAGGAGGTCACGGCGCAGATGGTCGCCAACTTCCTGGGCGGCGGCGCGGTCTGCAACGCCTTCGCGAACCAGGTGGGCGCCGAGGTCTGTGTGGTGGACGTGGGCGTGGCGGCCGACCTGCCGTCCGCGCCCGGTCTGCTGCCGCGCAAGGTGCGGCCGGGCACGGCGGACTTCACCGCCGGGCCCGCGCTCACCCGCGAGGAGGTGCTGCGCGCGGTCGAGGTGGGCATCGAGACCGCCCGCGATCTGGTGGCGGCGGGCAACAAGGCGCTGCTGACCGGTGAGATGGGCATCGCCAACACCACCGCCTCCGCCGCGCTGATCGCGGTCTTCACCGGCGCCGACCCGGCCGAGGTCACCGGTCGCGGCACCGGCGTCAGCGACGAGATGCACGCCCGCAAGGTCGAGGTGGTCCGCCGCGCCCTGGAGCTGCACCGGCCCGACGCGGCCGACCCCCTCGGCGTCCTGGCGGCGGTCGGCGGGCTGGAGCACGCCGCGCTGACCGGGCTGATCCTCGGCGGCGCCTCGCTGCGCACCCCCGTCGTCCTCGACGGGGTGAGCGCGGGGGCGGCGGCCCTGGTCGCGCGGGCCATCGCCCCCGAGGCGCTGGCGGCCTGCATCGCGGGTCACCGCAGCGCGGAGCCCGGCCATGTCGCGGCACTGACCAAGCTGGGCCTGCGCCCCCTGATCGACCTCGACCTGAGGCTCGGCGAGGGGACGGGCGCCCTGCTGGCCCTGCCGGTGGTGCAGAGCGCGGCCCGGGCCATGCACGAGGTCGCCACCTTCGACTCGGCGGGCGTCACCGAGAAGAACTGACGCGCCCCGCCGCCGTACCGCCCGCAGGCCACCGGAAGGCCCCGGATCCCCTCCGGTGACCTGCGGCACAGCGGGTCCGGGCCGCCGCGTCGTACGCTGCCCGCACCCGCTGCCCTCCGCAGCCAGTCCCGTCTTCGCCGCTCCACCGTCGCAGCGGCCCGCGATCCTTTGAGGAGCCGCACCGCCATGTCCGACCACTTCGCGCACCCCGCCTACCCCGTGGGCCTGCGTCTGACCGGGCGCCGTGTGGTCGTCCTCGGCGGCGGGACCGTCGCCCAGCGGCGGCTGCCCGCGCTGCTGGCCGCGGGCGCCGACGTCCTGGTGATCGCGCCCTCGGCCACCCCCTCGGTGGAGGCCATGGCCGAGGCGGGCGAGCTGCGCTGGGAGCGCCGCGCCTACCGCCCGGGCGATCTGGACGGCGCCTGGTACGCGGTCGTCGCCACCGACGACGCCGGGGCGAACGAGGCCGCCTCCGCCGAGGCCGAGGAGCGCCGGGTGTGGTGCGTCCGCAGCGACGACGCCGACGCCGCCACCGCCTGGACCCCGGCCACCGGACGCAGCGAGGGCGTCACCGTCGCGGTCCTCACCGGACGCGATCCGCGCCGCTCGGCCGCCGTGCGCGACGCCGTGGTCGAGGGGCTGCGCGACGGCACCCTGACCGCCCCCCGGCACCGTGCCCGCAGGGCCGGTGTCGCCCTGGTCGGCGGAGGCCCGGGCGACCCGGACCTGATCACGGTGCGCGGCCGCCGGCTGCTGGCCGAGGCGGACGTGGTGATCGCCGACCGGCTCGGCCCGCGCGACCTGCTGGACGAACTGCCGCCGCACGTCGAGGTGATCGACGCCGCCAAGATCCCCTACGGCCGGGCGATGGCCCAGGAGGCCATCAACGCGGCCCTCGTGGAGCACGCCGGGGCCGGGAGGTTCGTCGTACGCCTCAAGGGCGGCGACCCCTATGTCTTCGGCCGCGGCATGGAGGAGGCGCAGGCGCTGGCCGAGGCCGGGATCCCGGTCACGGTGGTGCCCGGCATCTCCAGTTCCGTCAGCGTGCCCGGCGCCGCGGGCATTCCGGTCACACACCGCGGGGTGGCCCACGAGTTCACCGTCGTCAGCGGCCATGTCGCCCCCGGTGACCCGCGTTCGCTGGTGGACTGGGCGGCCCTGGCGAAGCTGCGCGGCACCCTGGTGATGCTGATGGCGGTGGAGCGCATCGGCGCCATCGCCGAGGCCCTCGTCGAGCACGGGCGGGCCCCGGACACGCCCGTCGCCGTGGTCCAGGAGGGCACCATGGCCGGCCAGCGCCGGGTGGACGCCACCCTGGCGACCGCGGCGCGCACGGTCGAGGAGGAGGGCGTACGCCCGCCCGCGGTGATCGTCGTCGGCGAGGTGGTCGGCGTGAACCGGGCCGGGGCCGGCCGGTGACGGAGCGGAGGGCCGAAGGCGGGAGCGGGGACGTCCGGGGCCCGGTCACCGTCGAGGACCCCGGCGATCCGCGCCTGGGCGACTACACCGGCCTGACCGACGTCCGGCTGCGGCGCGTACGCGAACCGGCGGAGGGCCTGTTCATCGCCGAGGGCGAGAAGGTCATCCGGCGCGCCCTCGCGGCAGGCTACGAGATGCGGTCGATGCTGCTGACGCCCAAGTGGGCCGAGGCGATGCGCGACGTGGTCGCCGCGGCCCGGGCGCCCGTCTACAGCGTCGGCCCGGAGGTGGCCGAGCGGGTGACGGGCTACCACGTGCACCGCGGGGCCCTGGCCTCGATGCGCCGAAAGCCCCTTCCGGGCCCGGCGGACCTGCTGGCCGGCGCGCGCCGGGTGGCGGTGCTGGAGGCCGTGAACGACCACACCAACATCGGCGCCCTGTTCCGCAGCGCGGCGGCGCTGGGCGTGGACGCGGTGCTGCTCTCACCGGACTGCGCCGACCCCCTCTACCGGCGTTCGGTCAAGGTCTCCATGGGCGCGGTCCTCCAGGTGCCGTGGACCAGGCTGGAGTCCTGGCCCGGGGACGTGGGGGTGCTGCGGGAGGCGGGGTACGTCACGGCGGCGCTCGCCCTGGACGGGAACGCGGTCGGCCTCGGCGAGTTCGCGGCCCGCCGGCACCCCAGGACCGCCCTGATCCTCGGCTCGGAGGGGGACGGCCTGCGCCCGTCCACGGTCGCGGCCGCCGACGTGACCGTGCGGATCCCCATGAGCGCGGGCGTCGACTCCCTCAACGTCGCCGCGGCCGCGGCCGTGGCCTTCTACGCGACCGGCCCCGCCGCGGGGTGAGTCCGTCCGTGTGCCTCCTGTCCGCCAAAGCGGGCATTTGGTGACACTGGGTGATAAAGTGAGCGCGCCAGTACTCGGTCGGCGCGGCCGACGGCGGGCCAACCGCCGCCCGGCCCGCTCACGTCGATGAAACGCAGATCTGTACTGGGGGTGCAGATCTCGACTTTGCCCCATCCAGAGGGCGGTCGGGTCGGGGCTGTCCGTGCTCGCCCCGGCCGTCCTCCCGAAGGGAAGGAAGACGACCGATGAGCACCCAGCCCGTCTCCCACCCCCCGGTGGTCAGAGCCCTGTGGGTCCTGGTCGCCGTCCTGTTCTCCGCCCTCGTCGCCCTGGTCGCGGGCATCCTCTCCGGCGCCGCGGGCAGTGCCCTCCCCGAAGCCGCGCTGCACGCGGGCGGCGCCTTCGCGGCGACCCTCCCGCTGTGCCTGACCGTCCTGTCCGCACTCGGCGCGCTGTAGGCACCGGAAGTGAGCAGGCGTCAGCGAGCCGGGCGCGCCACCGGACCGGCGGAGCCCGGCCCCCCGGCCCCGGTCGCGCCGGCAGCCGTGTCCGCGTCCCCGGCGCCGACAGCCGGACCCGCGGGACGTCCCAGCCCCCGCGCCGGCCCCTGACAGCCCTGTGCCGCCGCGATGCCGAGCGCCACCAGCAGCGTCACCGTCACGAACACGACCAGGCGCTGGCGCAGCAGACGGGGGTTCGCCGGCCGCCGAGGTCCCGGCCGGGCGCCGCCCGCGGTGCGCACCGGACGCCGTGCCGACGCCCCTCCAGACGCCCCTCCAGACGCCCCTCCCGCCGTGCCGCCCGTCCGCCCGCCGGCGGACGGCCGGACGGTGTTCCGGACCGGTGTGCGAGGTGCCGGGGCCCGGGACGTGCCCGTCCCGTCCCGGTCGGCGGGGTCCGCGCGACCGGAGGCCCCCCGGGAGCCGCGGCCGCCCGAGGGGCGGTCGCCGTCGCGCGAGGTGCGCTGCCGCAGGTACTGCTCGGCCCGCTTCCCGGTCGGCCGTGCCGGGCGTACGGCCGCCCCCGTGGCCGCGCCCTCCGGCAGCCCGCGCGCCTCCCGGGCGGCGATCTCCCGCAACCGCAGCGACAGCTGCAGCGTGCTGGGCCGGTCCTCCGGATCCTTCGCCAGGCACGCCCGCACCAGCGGCGCCAACGCCGCGTGCACACCGTGCAGCTGGGGCTCCTCGTGCACCACCCGGTACAGCATCACCTCCGAACTGCCCTGCCCGAAAGGCGAGTCCGCGGTCGCCGCGTACGCCAGCGTCGCGCCCAGCGAGAACACGTCCGTCGCCGGGGTCACCGCCGCGCCCCGCACCTGCTCGGGCGCCAGGAAGCCCGGGGAGCCCACCGCCGTGCCGACGTGCGTGAGGGTGCTGGCGCCGGTCGCCCAGGCGATGCCGAAGTCGATGATGCGCGGGCCCTTGGGCGACAGCAGGATGTTCGACGGCTTCAGGTCCCGGTGCACCACACCGGCCTCGTGCACCGCCACCAGCCCCTCGGCCAGCGCCGCGCCGATCGAGGCGACCTGCGCGGCGGGCAGCGGGCCCTCCTCGTTCACCTTGTCGTGCAGCGACGGGCCCGGTACGTACTGGGTGGCGAACCACGGGCGGTCCGCCTCCAGATCCGCCGCCACCAGCCGGGCCGTGCACCCGCCGCGGATCCGGCGGGCGGCCGACACCTCGCGCGCGAAGCGCGAGCGGAACTCGGGATCCTCCGCGAGATCCGGCCGGATCACCTTCAGCGCCACCCGCTGCCCGCGCCGGTCGGAGCCGAGGTACACCACGCCCATGCCGCCCGCGCCCAGCCGCCGGTGGAGCCTGAACGAGCCGACGACTCGCGGGTCCTCGCGCCGGAGCCGCATCATCGCCATGTCCTTCCCCTACCTCCGGCCGGGAGCCCGTCCCGCCCCGGTGGGGCGGCCCCGCACTGCCCGGTCCCTCTGACGTGCCACAGCTTACGGACTGCGGCCCCCTCCCGCCGACAGGCCGCGCATGCGGAACACCCCGGTTGTCAGTGCCCGGTGGGAGACTGGAGGAGTGGGCGCGCGGCAGTCAGGGGCGGGAGAAACCCTGCTCAGGGGGCGTCCGACAGGCCTTCCCGGAAGGGGGATCGCACGATGAAGGGCGACTGGGTGGAGATCGTGGTGGACGCCGGAGACACCACCCGTACCTATGAGATGGCGGCCACGCGTGCGGGCCGGCGGGTGGAGACGCAGGTGCGCAGGGGAGTGGTGGAGGTGAGCGAGATCACCCGCAGCGGCACGGTGGTGCGCACCGCGCGCTTCATGGCCAACCGGGTGCTGGCCCTGGTCGAGCACCCGGTGCCGCGGGAGGACGCCGCGCAGGAGCCGGCGCGCTGACCGGCGGCGCGGGCCCGCGCCCCTCCCCTCCGGCAAGCCCTTCCCCTCCGGGAAGTCCCGGGCCCCGGAGGGCGCCTCTCCACCCTGGGGAGTACCCGGGGTGGAGAGGAGTCATCCTGCGGGAGGCCCTGGTTCGGTACGCGGGCATGACGCCGAGGGCGCCCCTCACTTCTAGTGTTGTTCTCAAGCGGCGGGTGCAGCACTCGTCCCCCGAGGCCAGACGCCCGCCGCCCCGTACCACGACAGGAGCGGAACCATGGCGCACACAGCACAGCGCCCGGCGTCCCGGACGCAGGGGCGCCTGGCGGACCTCGCCGCTCCCGGCACCCGGCCGGGCGGTCGCCGCCACCCGCTGGTGGCCGCCGTCATGGTCCTTCCGCTGGCCGTCCTGCTGGCCGTCGTCTTCGGCGGGGCGGAAGCGGTGATCACACAGGCGTCGTCCGTGGCCGGACTGCTGGGGCTCTGACACAGGGCCCGGGCTCGGGAGAGCGGCCCGAGCCGGGAGATCCGGTCACCCAACCCCGTGGGGACGGGGGTACGGCGGACGGCGTGAGGCCCGGGCAGTTGGGGAACTGCCCGGGCATCGCGCCGCCTTGGGCCGTACGATCCGCCGCACGGCCCGCGTCCGCGGGCCCGGGAGGGGCCGAGGACACCGTGGCGCACGCACCGCTCATCGCACATCTCGCCCACCGGGCGGCCTCCGCCCGGCTCGCGGCCGCCGACGGCGCCGGCCGGCCCGTGGTGCTGGCCGAGCGGGCCGACGCCACCGTCGTACGCGGCGGGAGTGTCGTGGCCAAGGCGCACGCCCCCGGCGACGACCCCGGGCGGCTCGCGCTCCGGCTGGACATCGCCGCCCATCCGCTGCTGAGTCACGTCCTGCTCGCGCCGCTGCCCGCCGCCGAAGGCCCGTGGACCGGGCCCCCGGAGACGGGGACGGGGCCGGGGAGGCGGCTTCTGGACACCCTGCCCGACGGCCGCCCGGTGAGCCTGTGGCCCTACGGCACCCCCGTGGACCCCGGCGCACCCGAGGCCGCCCCCTGGGAGGCGGTCGGGGCGCTGCTCGCCCGCCTGCACGCCGTACCGCCCGCCGCGCTGCCCGGACCGCTCCCGCCGATGCGCGGCCCCGCCAAGGCCGCCCGTGCCCTGGAGTCCCTGCGCCGCACGGCCCGCCGCACCGCCGCGGTACGGGCCGTCGAGGCGGCCTGGGCCGGCCTGCCCGCGTGGACGCGCGACGAGGCGCCGCCGCCGCGCGCGGACTCCCTGTGCCACGGCGACCTCCACCTGGGCCAACTCGTCCGGCACCCGGCGCCCGACGGCCCCTGGCACCTCATCGACGTGGATGACCTGGGCCTGGGCGACCCGGCCTGGGACCTGGCCCGGCCCGCCGCCTGGTTCGCCACCGGACTGCTGGCCTCCGCGGACTTCGGCCGCTTCCTGGGCGCCTACCGGGCCGCGGGCGGCCCCGCGCTCCCCGGCGGCGCGGACGGCCGTCCCTTCGACCCCTGGCCCCGGCTGGACACGCCCGCGCGGGCGCTGACCGTCCAACTGGCGGCCCGCGCACTGGTCAGGGCCGAGGCCGAGGGCCGCGCACCGGACGAGACCGACCGTGCCCTGGTCGACGCCTGTTCCCGCATCGCGGGGTCCTGAAGGAGCCCACGAGCCCTACGCTGGTCGCGCCCGGACGGCCCGCCCCACCGATCCGACCGGTACGCGGACGCATCCGGAACGCCCCGCGGCGCGTCTGTACAACCACACAGTCCCTACCGCCACGGAGGCGAGACACGATGCAGTGCCCCAAGTGCCGAGCGCACATGCAGACCTACAACCGCAGCGGAGTCCAGATCGAGCAGTGCGGCGGCTGCCGGGGGGTCTTCCTCGACTACGGGGAGCTGGAGGCGCTCACCCGCCTCGAGTCGCAGTGGTCGCAGCCGGCGCCGCCCCCGCCGGGCCCGGCCGCCCAGTCCTACCCGGCTCCTCCCGCCCAGTCCTACCCGGCTCCTCCTCCCGCCTGGGGCGCCCAGCACCACGGCCACCACGGTCATCACGGCCGCCACAAGAGCTTCAGCCGGATGCTGTTCTCCTCCTGACCGCGCTCCGGCCCCAGGGGGATCCGGAACATGACGAAGGGCCGGAGCAACAGGCTCCGGCCCTTCGGGGTGTGGACGATACTGGGATTGAACCAGTGACCTCTTCCGTGTCAGGGAAGCGCTCTCCCGCTGAGCTAATCGTCCGCAGTGCGGTGTGCCGCGTGCGCGATACTGGGATTGAACCAGTGACCTCTTCCGTGTCAGGGAAGCGCTCTCCCGCTGAGCTAATCGCGCGGGACAAGGACCCCGAGGGGCCCTCAGTGGACGATACTGGGATTGAACCAGTGACCTCTTCCGTGTCAGGGAAGCGCTCTCCCGCTGAGCTAATCGTCCGAGGTGGAGACGGGATTTGAACCCGTGTAGACGGCTTTGCAGGCCGTTGCCTCGCCTCTCGGCCACTCCACCAGCGCGGGGGCCGCAAGGCCCCCATCGAGCGGACGACGAGACTCGAACTCGCGACATCCACCTTGGCAAGGTGGTGCTCTACCAACTGAGCTACGTCCGCAGTGCCTCTCCCGGGGCGCTGCTCGGGAGCTGCCGCCACCTCCCGCTGCCGCGCTCGGTGACGACATGAACTCTAGCGGATTCCCGGGCCAGCTCAAATTCCGTTTCCCCAGCGTGCCCGCCATAGACTCGCCGCGTGCACGATCCGGCCCCTGTAGCCCGCTTCGGCGGCCTTGTCGCGACCGACCTGCGCGACGTCACCAGCGACCCCACCGCCCTGGACTCCACGGGCTGGTGGGCGGTGGTCGCCTCCTTCGAGGGGCACCTGGTCTGCGCCCGCTTCGGTGATGTGCGGCCCGCCCCCGTGCCCCGCCCCCGGCCGGGACGCTGGCGCGGACCGGGCGCCGGCGCCTGGACGTCGTCCCTGGACCGCGCCGCCTACACCGCGGGCGTGCGGCGCATACGCGAGCACATAGCGGCCGGCGAGGTCTACCAGGCCAACCTCTGCCGTGTGCTCACCGCGCCGCTGCCGGACCCGGCCGCCGCCGACCCCGACGAACTGACCGCGCTCCTGGCGCGCGGCAACCCGGCTCCCCACGCCGGCACCGTCCGCCTCCCCGCCCACGGGGTCGAGATCGCCACGGCCTCGCCCGAGCTGTACCTCGCCCGCCGCGGACGCACCGTGGAGTCCCGCCCCATCAAGGGCACCGGACGCACGGCCGCCGACCTGCTGGACAAGGACCACGCCGAGAACGTGATGATCGTGGACCTGGTCCGCAACGACCTCGGCCGCGTCAGCGCCACCGGATCGGTCACCGTCCCCGCCCTGTGCGCCGTCGAGCCGCACCCCGGACTCGTCCACCTGGTCTCCACCGTCCGCGGCGAACTGGCGCCCGGGGCCGGCTGGGCCGAACTGCTGGAGCACACCTTCCCGCCCGGATCGGTCACCGGCGCCCCCAAGTCCAGCGCCCTGCGCGTCATCCGCTCCCTGGAGACCGCCGCGCGGGGCCCGTACTGCGGCGGCATCGGCTGGGTGGACGCCGACCGCGGCACCGGTGAACTGGCGGTGGGCATCCGCACCTTCTGGATCGACCGCGCCGCGCCCGGCGGCCCGGCGCTGTGCTTCGGCACCGGCGCCGGGATCACCTGGGGATCGGACCCGGAGCGGGAGTGGGAGGAGACCGAGCTCAAGGCGGAGCGGCTGCTCACGGTAGCGTCGGGGGAGTACGCGAGGACGTCTCCTGCGAGCGGCGCGATCCGGACCACCGGCGCGGCGGGCACGACAGGCGGGACCGGAGGAGCTGGGGCATGACGCTGATCTGGGTGGACGGAGAACTGCGGGACGCCGACGCCGCGCGGGTGTCCGTGCTCGACCACGGACTGACCGTCGGCGACGGGGTCTTCGAGACGGTCAAGGCCGTCGGCGGACGCACCTTCGCCCTCACCCGCCACCTGGAGCGGCTGGCCGCCTCCGCCCGCGGCCTGGGCCTGCCCGAGCCGGACCGGGACGAGGTGCGCCGCGCCTGCGCCGCCGTGGTGGAGGCCAACCCCGTGCCGCTGGGCAGGCTGCGGATCACCTACACCGGCGGGCTCTCCCCCCTCGGCTCCGACCGCGGCGACGCCGGCCCCACCCTGGTCGTCGCCCTCGGAGAGGCCAAGCCCCGTCCCGACACCACCGCCGCCGTCACCGTCCCCTGGGTCCGCAACGAGCGCGGCGCGCTGGCCGGCCTGAAGACCACCTCGTACGCCGAGAACGTCGTCGCGCTGGCCCACGCCCGCCGGCAGGGCGCCTCGGAGGCCCTGTTCGGCAACACCGTCGGGCAGCTGTGCGAGGGCACCGGCTCCAACGTCTTCGTCGTCCTCGACGGCGAGACGCACACCCCGCCGCTCGCCTCCGGCTGTCTCGCCGGGATCACCCGCGCACTGGTGGCCGAGTGGACGGGGGCGCGGGAGACCGACCTGCCGATGGACGTCCTGGAGCGGGCCGAGGAGGTCTTCCTCACCTCCACCCTGCGCGACGTCCAGGCCGTCCACCGGATCGACGGACGCGAACTGCCCTCCGCGCCCGGGCCGGTCACGGCCAAGGCGATGCGGATCTTCGCCGAGCGATCGGCGGCCGACATCGACCCGTGAGCCGGCGGACGCACCCCCGGTACCTCCGGATCCCCCGGTCCTCCCCGAACCCGGGTGACAGCGGGGCGCCGCGGTGGGTAGAACCCAGGCGATGACCACCACCCTGCGCCCCACCGGACCCGAGCGGCGCGCCGCGGACGGCGCCCGCTCCCGCTCGTACGACATCTGCGTCAACGGCCGCCCCGTCGGCCGTCTGCGGCTGGCCACGGACGAACGCTTCGGCCCGTCGGCCGGCCGCGTCGAGGAGCTCGCCGTCCACGGACCCGACCGCCGCCGGGGCCGGGCCACCGTCGCCGCGCTCGCGGCCGAGGAGGTGCTGCGCGGCTGGGGCTGCCGCCGGATCGAGGCGAGCGTCCCGGCGGACGCCGGCCACGCCCTGCGGCTGGCCGCGGCCCTGGGCTACACCGAGCGCAGCCGGAGCATGGCCAAGGAACTGTCCGGGGCGCCCGTGTTGCCCGGTGGCAGCACGGTGCGCCCCCTGGAGGCGGACGAGTACCCGGCGTGGCTGGAGAGCCGCCGGGAGGCCTACGTCCGCCTCTGGACCGGCTGGGGCATGGACCCCGGGCGGGCCCGCCTCAGGGCCGGGGCGGACCACGCCGAGCTGCTGCCCGGCGGACCGGACACCACCGGCACCGCCCTGCGGGTCCTCGTCCACGGGGGAGCGGACGTCGGCACGCTCTGGCTGGCGACGGCCCGTGCGCGCGGATCCGGCGCCTGGGTCTTCGACGTCGAGGTGGCCCCGGCACACCGCGGCCGGGGCCACGGCCGGACGCTGATGCTCGCCGCCGAGCGCGAGTGCCTGGCGGCCGGGGTGCGCACGCTGGGGCTGAACGTCTTCACGGACAACACCGCGGCCCTGCGGCTGTACCAGTCGCTCGGCCACCGGCCGACCGCCCACCATCTGCACAAGCCGCTGCTCTAGCCGTACCGCCCGGTTCCCTCTCCGGCTCAGGCCAGCAGCCGGTCGGCGATCTCCTCGATCCGCTCGCGCAGGCCCTCCTGGCTCTTCCCGCCGTCCAGCCGCTCACCGCCGATCACATAGGTCGGGGTGCCGGTGACCCCGATCGCCCGGCCCTCGGCCTGGTCGGCGTCGACGACCAGCAGATGCCGCCCGTCGATCAGGGCGGTGTCCATCTCCTCGGCGTCCAGGCCCAGCTCCCGGGCCACCTCCAGCAGCAGCTCCTCGCCACGCTTTCCCAACTCCCCGGCACGGGCCAGGACCGCCCCGGCGTACTCGTCGCCGCGGCCCTGCGCGTACGCCTCCTCGGCGGCCTGGGCGGCGGCGTAGGAGTGACGGTGCTTGTCCAGGGGGAAGTGGCGCAGCCGGATCTCCAGGGCGTCGCCGTACCGCTCGCGCAGCGCGCGCAGGTCGGCCATGGCCCGGTCGCAGTCCGGGCACTGCAGCTCGCACCAGACGTCCAGGACGGGGCGGGCGGGGCGGGTGTCGTTCATGCGGACAAGTCTCCCAGCCCGGCTCCGGGAGGAGAGCGGGAGGTGCGCGAGGGGGCCCAAAGGAGGAGAGGGCCCGGGAATCCCCCCGATATCGCGGGGCGGAACGTGGCACATCCGGGGTGAGGAGCGGCACGATGGATACATGCTGACCACGACCGTCTGCGCGGCGCTCTCCGCGGCGGGACTGGCCGTCGCCTTCCTGACGGCCTACCGCCGCCGCTTCGCCGCGGCCACCCGCATAGCGGCCCTGTCCCTGGTGCCCGTCGGGCTGGCGATGTCCGGCCTGCTGGGAATGTTCGGCGAGATCGGAGGGGCGGTGGCGGCCTGGGCCTCGGACCTGGTGTTCAAGCCCACGGTCTGGGCCGGCTTCGGGGTGCTCGCCGCGGCCTTCGTCCTCTATGTGGTGGGCCGCGCCGCCGGGAGGCGTACGCGTGCCCGCGAGGGCGGTACCGGGTCCGGGCGCGGCGCGCGCCGCGCGGCGGAGTCCGGCGCCTCCCGGCCGGCCCTCAAAGGCGAGGGCGCCGGGGGAGGCGGGGGCCGTGAGGAGCGGCCCGCGGCGGGGGCGACCGACGCGGACGACTTCTCGGACATCGAAGCGATTCTGAAGAAACACGGCATCTGAATCCGGTGAACCGTGCCCGCGCGATGGTGTGTTGAACCGTGCGGCGCTCCGGTCTGCGCCATCATCGCGGCGAGATGCGCGACACCACCGAAACACCCGAGGACCGTGCTCCCGGCTCCCCGCGCGGGACCGGCTCCGGCGTCCGGCCGGGCGGCCTCCCCGCCGAACTGCCCGAGCCCCGCGGCTGCCTGTTCGCCCTGTCCCAGCCGCCGCTGATGCTCTTCCTGACCGTCATCGGCGCGCTGGTCCTCCTGGCGGCGGTGCACGACCTTTTCCTGCTCTGACCGCCGCCTGTGGGGCCGGTCAGTTCCCGGAGGCCTCGCGCTGCCGCGCCCGGTAGGCGGCCACGTGCAGACGGTTGCCGCAGGTGCGGCTGTCGCAGTAGCGGCGCGAGCGGTTGCGGGACAGGTCGACGAAGGCGCGGCGGCAGTCGGGGGCGGCGCAGCGGCGCAGCCGCTCGCGCTCCCCGGCGACGACCAGGAAGGCCAGCGCCATGCCGCCGTCCGCGGCGAGGTGGTCGGCGAGGGAGGCGCCGGGGGCGAAGTAGTGGATGTGCCAGTCGTAGCCGTCGTGGTCGGTGAGCCGGGGCGTGGTGCCGGCGGCGGCCACCAGCGTGTTCACCAGCTCGGCCGCGCGGTGCGCGTCGGAGGCCTCGAAGACCCGCCCGAACTGATCGCGCACGTCCCGTACGGCGGCCAGGTCCGTCTCGTCCAGGGCGCCCACGTCGCTGACGGCGTTGCGTTCGACGAAGGCGCGCAGCGCACCGGTGTCGGTGAGCGTGTCGGGGGTGTGTTCGTCGGGCGCGGTGTTCAGGAGGTCGACAACGGTGTCGAGAGCGCACCGGGTGTCGTGGTTGATCAGCACGGTCGTCGCTCCCTGGCCGGTTTCTCGTCGGCAGCCCTGCGGGCCTTGCTGCGGTGAGACTCTAGCCCCTCCCGGAAACGGCGACGCCGCCGCCACGGTGGGTACGTGGCGGCGGCGTCGCCGTCGCTGGGTGGTGAGGGCCGGGCCCCGAGCCGTCGCCCCGAGTCGGACGGCAGCGGGGTGCCGGCGTCTGTCAGCTCTCCGCGAGGATGTGGGAGAGCTCGGTGTCGAGGTCGAAGTGCCGGTGCTCGGTGCCGGGGGGGACGGCGGCGTCCGTTCGCTTGAGGAAGGATTCCAGGGCCCGCGCGGGGGCCTCCAGCAGCGCCTCGCCCTCCGGCGAGCTGAGAGCGATGCAGACGACGCCCTGACCGTGGCTGCGGGACGGCCAGACACGGACGTCGCCGGTGCCTGTGGGACGGTGCAGGCCTTCGGCGAGGAGGTCGCGGGCGAAGACCCACTCGACGGTCTCCTCGGCGCCGGTGTGGAAGGTGGCGTGCACGGCGTAGGGATCGGCCGTGTCATACCGCAGGCCCGCGGGTACAGGCAGGGAGGACTCGCTCGATACAACGAGGCGCAGGTGCAGCTCGCAGCTGACCGTGGTGTTCATAAGCGCCAGGGCCTTTCGCTCAGTGTGCGCTCGGGGATTCGCACGTCGGCGAAATCGACATGCCACCTACGGGAGGGGTGTAAACCCCTCTGCCCCTTTTGTTTCCCTTCACATCATTCAGATGGAGGAATGGGGATTTGGCCGGTGGTCTGTTCGGGCGAACGGTGTGGAGGCCTCGGGTAATCTGGGGCAGGTGGAAACCGAGAGTAAGGAACGGGCCCTCGGTTCACGGGCGCCGCACTTCATCAAGGCGTCCCGGGCGCTCCATCTGAGCTGGCAGGTGGGGGTCTTCCTGGTCGGGCTCGCCATCGTGTTCGCCGGAGTGCTGATGCTGGCGCTGCCGGGGCCGGGCTGGCTGGTGATCTTCACGGGGCTGGCGGTCTGGGCGACGGAGTTCGTCTGGGCCCAGATCGTCCTGCGGTGGACGCGGCGGAAGGTGTCCGAGGCGGCCAGGCGTGCGCTCGACCCGAAGGTGCGGCGCCGCAACATGACGCTCACGGCGCTCGGTGCGGCCGTCGCCGCGGTCCTGGTGGGTCTGTATCTGGCCCGGTACGGGCTGGCGATGCCGTGGGACGTCGCGGGCTGAGCCGGCGAGGCCCCTCCGGGGTGCGCGAGGGGGTCACGAGCAGTCGCTGACATGCGGTAATGTTGTCGCCGCACCCGGGCGATTAGCTCAGCGGGAGAGCGCTTCGTTCACACCGAAGAGGTCACTGGTTCGATCCCAGTATCGCCCACCGAAGGCCGGGGTCCCGGCAGGCTTGGAGCCTGCCGGGACCCCGGCCTCTTCGTGTCGGCCCGCACACGCTCCGGATGCCCGGCGGTGAATTCCGTCCGAACCGTTGACGCCCCTGCCTCGCGTCCCTAAGTTGGCCCGGCAAGCGCTTGCCTAAAACGTTTCAAACAACCGGGGTGGCGGGACGAACCCGCCCGGGAGGGGCGTTTCGATGAGTTCTCGACGGAGCAGGGTCACGGGTCTGCGGGCCATGGGGGCCGGTCTGGCCGCGCTGGGGCTGCTCGCCTCCGGATGCGGCGGCGGTGACACAGGTGCGGACGGCAAGGTGACCATCCGCTACTCCTGGTGGGGTGCGCAGGACCGGGCCGACCTGATCAACAGGACCATAGACCTGTTCGAGAAGGAGAATCCCGGCATCGAGGTCAAGACCGACTTCCAGGAGTACGGCGACTTCTGGACGAAGTTCAACACCCAGGCCGCGGGCGGCAATCCGCCGGACGTCTTCCAGAACTCCTATGCCTTCCTGCGCAAGTACGGACAGAAGAACCTGCTGCTGGACCTCAACGCCCAGGTGAAGGCGGGCAATCTGAACCTGGACGACTTCCGTCAGGGGCTCGGCAGGGCCGGCGAGATCGACGGGAAGCTGCTGGGCGTGCCGGTGGGGGCCAACACCTTCACCCTCGTCTACGACGTCAAGGCGTTCGAGGAGGCCGGCGTCACCCCCGAGCACGGCTGGACGTGGAAGGACTTCGACGCGGCCGTGGAGAAGATCAGCGAGCCCGGAGAGGAGTTCTGGGGCGCCAGCAGCAACGGCGGCGTGATGTACCTGTACGACCTCTACCTGCGCCAGCAGGGCAAGGCGTTCTTCACCGAGGACGGGCTCGGCTTCACCGAGGCCGACCTGAGGAAGTGGTGGGGCGACCACCGCGCCAAGCTCGACGACGGGCTGCTCGTCCCGGCCAAGCAGGCCGCACAGGTCCTGCCCAAGTCCGAGGTCAGCGCCGGTCTGTCGGCCGCCGAGTTCACCTGGGACAACTTCCTGGCGCGCTACGCCTCCGAGACGGACAGGGAACTCGCCCTGGCGCCGATCCCGACCGTGGACGGCGAGCGCACCGCGCAGTACCTCTCCTCGCTGATGCTCAGCGCCTCCGCCCGGACCGGGCATCCGGAGGAGGTCGCCGAGTTCATCGACTTCATGGTCAACGACCCCGAGGTCGGGAAGATCATGGGCTACAACCGCGGGGTGCTGCCGACCAACGCGCAGTTCGAGGCCTACGAGCCCGAGGGGCCCGACGCCAAGATCGCCGAATACGAGGAGAGCGTCACCGACTACCTGGAACCGATCACGCCCCACCCGGCCGGGACCGACACCGTCGAGGCCGCCTTCCTGAGCATCTACCGCTCGATGGCGCAGGGCTCCGTGTCCGTCGACGAAGCGGTGTCCCAGTTCTTCGACGAGGCCAAGACCGCCCTCGGCTCCTGACCCGGGGAGAACGTCCCGTGATGCGTACCGAAACCCCCGCACCGGCCGGGACGGAGGAGGAGCGGGCGGCGGGGAGCCCCCGCCGCCCCGCTCCCTCCGCCCCCGCCTCCCGGCCCGCCGCCACCGCGCGGCGGCGGGCCCGCCGGGAGACCCTGGCCGGCTACCTGTTCCTCTCCCCGTGGTGCGTCGGCATCCTGCTGCTGACGCTGGGGCCGATGCTCGTCTCCCTCTATCTGGCCTTCACCGACTACAACCTCTTCGACTCGCCCCGCTGGGTGGGCCTGGAGAACTTCTCCGAGATGTTCTCCGACGACCGCTGGTGGACGTCGGTGCGGGTCACGGCCGTGTTCGTGCTGGTCGCCACCCCGCTCAAGCTCGCGGTCGCGCTCGGCGTGGCGATGCTGCTGGTCCGGCCCCGCAAGGGGCAGGGCTTCTACCGCTCGGCGTTCTACGCCCCCTCGCTGATCGGGGCGAGCGTGAGCATCGGCATCGTCTGGCGGGCACTGTTCCAGGACGACGCGGTCGTCGACCGCTCCCTGAGCCTGTTCGGCTGGGACGGCGGCGGCTGGGTCGGCGACCCGGACTGGTCGATACCCACCCTGATCGCCCTGTCGGCCTGGCAGTTCGGCGCGCCGATGGTGATCTTCCTGGCCGGCCTCAAGCAGGTGCCGCGCGAGCTGTACGAGGCGGCGGAGGTGGACGGCGCCGGCGCCTGGCGGCGGTTTCGCTCCATCACCCTGCCGATGATCTCCCCGGTGCTCTTCTTCAACCTGCTGCTGGAGATCATCCACTCCTTCCAGATCTTCACCTCCGCGCTCGTGATCGCCGGACCCGGCGGGCGCGCGGGCGGCCCCGGCGACTCGCTGCTCGTCTACACCTGGTACCTGTACGAGCAGGGCTTCTCCAACCTGCGCATGGGCTACGCCTCCGCGATGGCCTGGATGCTGCTCGCCGGGATCGCCGTGGTGACCGCCGTGCTGTTCTGGTCCCAGCGCCGCTGGGTGCACTACGAGGAGGGGGGCCGATGAGCGCGCCCACCGGCACCGTCCGTCCCGTCCGTCCCGTCCGTCCCGCCCGCCCCTCGCGCAGCGGGGCCAACGCCTCGGCACGCCGCAGGGCGCGGTCGCTCCTGTGGCACCTGGGGGCGCTGGCCCTCCTGGCCGTGGTGCTCTACCCGGTCGTCTGGGTGCTGGGCGGCTCCCTCAAACCGGGCGACGAGATCGTGGGCAGCCTGGAGTTGCTGCCCACCGACCCGATCACCGACAACTACGAGCGGCTCGCCGACGGGATCGCGGGCATCGGCATCGAGACGTTCTTCGTGAACTCGCTGCTGGTCGCGCTGGGTTCGGTGGCCGGTGTGCTGATCTCCTGCTCCCTGGCCGCGTACGCCTTCGCCCGGATCCGCTTCGCGGGCCGCAACGTGCTGTTCGCGCTGATGATCGGCACCCTGCTGCTGCCGGTCCACGTGCTGCTGGTGCCGCAGTACGTGCTGTTCCAGAAGATGGAACTGGTCAACACCTATGTGCCGCTGCTGCTGGGCAAGTTCCTCGCGGTGGACGCCTTCTTCGTCTTCCTGATGGTGCAGTTCATGCGCAACCTCCCCGGGGAACTGGACGAGGCGGCCCGCATCGACGGCTGCGGCCACTGGCGGATCTACTGGACGATCGTGCTGCCGCTGTGCCGCCCGGCGCTGATCACCAGTGCCATCTTCAGCTTCATCTGGGCCTGGAACGACTTCCTCGGGCCGCTGATCTACCTCAACGAGCCCGACAAGTACACCGTCTCGCTCGGTCTGAAGATGTTCATGGACCAGGACAGCCTCGCCGACTACGGCGGCATGATCGCCATGTCGGTCGCGGCCCTGCTGCCGGTGCTGCTGTTCTTTCTCGCCTTCCAGCGCCACCTCGTCGAGGGCGCGGCCACCTCGGGGCTCAAGGGATGAGCGGGACGAGCGCCGCGGCGCGGGCTTTTGCGGACACCGCCACGGACACCGCCACGGGCACCTCTTCGGACACCGCCGCCGGCGCGGACCGGAGGCCCCTCGCCGTCCGGTTCGCGCTCTTCGCCGAGTGTCTGCTGGCCGGGGTGTGGCTGCTGCTCGCCGCGCTCGCGCTGGTGACGGCACTGCCCGCGTTCGCCGCCGCCTGCGGGCATCTGCGGCGCCACCTGGACGCCGAGCGGGCCGGATGGCGGGAGTTCGCCGCCGAGTGGGCGGCCGCCGTACGCACCGGCTGGCGGTTCTCGCTGCTGTGGTGGGCCGCCCTGGCGCTGCTCGCCTTCGATCTGCGGGTGGTCTCCTCCGGGCTGCTGCCCGGTGGCCCCGCGGTGGCCGCGGTCGGCGCCACCGCGGCGGTGGCCGCGGTGGCCGTGGTGGTGGCCGGGCTGCGCACCGCCGCCGCCTGGCGGCCCGGCGACGACTGGGCCCGTACCGGCCGGGCCGCGGCCCGGCGCACCCTGCGCACCGAACCGGGCGGCTCGCTGCTGCTGGCCGGAGGGCTGGCCGTGGTCGCCGTCGCCGCCTGGATGCTGCCGCCCCTGGCCGCCCCGGCGCTCGGTTGCCTGGCCGCCTGCGCGGTCGCCGCCGAGCGGCGGCACGGCCGCACCTGACCGAGTCCCCGGGCCGGTCATCCGTCCGGCCGCGGCGGCACGGCCCCGGGCGTCTGGCCCTGGTCGGCTCCGCCCCCGGGGATGAGGCCGTACCGGACCGGGGCGGACGGTCCAGGCTCCCGTCCGCCCCTCCCGGCCTTCCGTGTCCCGGTACGGCGCGCCGGTCAGCGCATCCGGCCCACCGCGCGGCGCAGCCGCCGGGCCTCCCGCAGCCGCCGCTCGTAGGTCGCGCCGACGAGCAGGAGCAGCACGCCCGCGGCGGCCGGCGGCACCCAGCGGGGCAGGAGCCCGGCCACCTGGACGACATGGGGGGCCAGTTCGTGCACGGCGACCAGCGCGGCGGTGCACCCGCCCATCAGCAGCGGGGCCTTCAGCCGCGACCGTGCGCCCAGCACGGTCAGGACCAGCGCGGCGGCGCCCAGCAGCAGCGGGCGCGGCCAGTGCGCGTCCACCCAGACCGCCACCAGGCTCGGCACCAGCGTCGTCGCCAGCCCGGGACCGTACGCCGCCCAGGAGGAGACCTCCGGGCGGATCCGGTGCAGATGGCCGACGGCCAGCGCCGGGACGGTGACCGGCAGGGTGTACGCCTCCGGCGAGGTCACCTCCCAGCTCCCCAGCCGCACCCACCAGGCCAGCACCAGCAGCGCGCCCCCCGCGTACGCCGCGACCGGCCGGCGCTCCGCGCGCAGCGCCACGCCCCCCGCGGCCACCCCGCACAGGGCCAGGGCCAGGGAGAGCGCGACGGGCTCCGCGACCGTCAGCGCGACGGCCGCGGCGGCGACGGCGTACCCGGCGCACTCCACCGGCACCCCGGCCGGACGCACCCGCAGCCGGGCCGCCAGGGGCACCGTGGCGACCGCGACGCCCAGCACCGCGAACGCCGTCCGGTGCGGCGGTACGTCCAGGGCCAGGGGCACGGCGGCCGCGAACGCGCCCGACCACCCAACCGCCGCCACGGCCGCCACCGGACCCACCGCCGCGTCGGCACGCGCGACCACCGCGGCACCGGCGAAGGCGGCGGCCAGCGCGCCCAGGACGGCCACCGTCATCGCCGGTTCCGCCAGGGACCAGCCGCTCACCGCCACGGCCGCCACCACCACCGCCGCCGCCAGGGCGGTCACCGCAGACGCCCCGGCCGCGCCCGTCAGGGACGGGCCCACCGGGACCGCCAGCAGCAGCACCACCAGCGCCACCAGCAGCACCACGGCCACCCGGTACGGCAGGTCCAGCACCACCGGCAGCACGGCCGCCGCCGCGCCCGCCGCCACCAGCGAGCCCCCGCGGGCCCTCACACGCCATGCCCGCGGCACCCGCGCCCCCGCCCCCAGGCCCCGGCCCACCGCGGCCGACGCCGCCGCCAGCGTGCCCAGCACCACCGGCAGCGCCATCCCGTACGGCCAGCCCAGCCCCGGAGCGACCGCGGCCCGGGCGCCCCGCGGCGCACCGTCCCACACCCTGAACACCCAGCCCAACGGCCCCAGCACCAGCCGTGCCACGGCGGGCAGCGCCCACAGCGCCGCGCCGGCGCACACCGCGGCGGCCGCCAGCCGCAGCCCCGCCGCCACGGACCGTTCCCCCACCGGGACCGCACCCAGCGCCAGCGCGCACAGCAGGAAGCCCAACACCGGCCACCCCGGCTCCGGCAGCGCCCCCACCCTCCACAGCGCGCCGCCGCCGGCGACCAGCACGGCCAGTCCAGCCACCGCCGCCGGCACCACGGCCGCCGGCACCACGGCCGCCGGCACCACGGCGGCCGGTGCCACTGCCGCGGGGGCCGCCGTATCCGCGCGGCCGGCACCACGGGCGAGACGGCGGGCCGCGTACAGCAGCACCGCCGCGGCCGCCGCGAGCAGCGCCGCGGCGTGCGCCGACTCGGCCCACCCCGCCGCCGTCAGGGCCAGCACGGCGGAGGTCAGCAGCCCCGGAGCCCCCAGCGCACAGCCCGCGGCGAGCGCCGTCACCACCACCGCCCGCCGTCCGCGCCCGGCGCGCCGCCCGGCACACCACAGCGCCACCGCCGCGTCGCCGGCCGCCGTGGCCAGCAGCGCCCAGGAGAGCGCGTACGGGCCGCCGTCCGCGCTCAGAACCCACAGCGGCAGCGGGAGTTGGGCCAGGCACAGGGCGACGGGCAGCGGGCCGCGCAGCCGCGGCAGCGCCGCCCCGTACCCCGCCCAGAGCGCGGCGGTCACCGCCGCCGCCACCGCCGCGTAGCCGACGCCGCCGGCCTCCGGCAGCGCCACCCGGTGCAGCGCGTAGGCGTCGAGCAGCAGCAGGACCAGTCCCAGCGACGCCACCGCCTCGGCCGTCGCGGTCAGTTTGCGGCGGAGCAGTGCCACGGGCACGCCGAGCGCCAGCAGCGTCAGCGCGCCCAGTACCGCGGAGCGCCCTCCGATGCCCAGCCGGCCCCAGCTCACCAGCGTGAAGGCGGTCACCGCGACCGCCAGCAGCGCCCCGCCGAGGGCCAGCAGCACGTTCCGCGCGGCCGGCGGGGCGACCGGGGGGAACGGGGGGACCGGAGCGGCGTCCGCCCGGCCGCGGCCCCCGGGACCGGAAGCGCGCAGCCCGGCCAGCAACTCCTGGCGCGTGGCGAGCAGTCCGGTGCGCCGGGCCTCCAGCCGCCACAGCTCCGCGTCGATCTCCAGCACCCGCTGCGGCACCGGACCGGTGAGCGGCAGCGCGCACCGTGGGCAGACGGCCCCCGGAGCGCCGGGGGCGAGCGGCAGGGAACAGCCGGGGCAGTAGGCGGGCGGCGGGAGGTTCGGCATGAGCGGAGTGTGACGCGTGCGAGGGCGGGCGGGCATGCGCGGTGGTACTCAGGGCCGTATGAGTACCACCGGGCCCGGTGTGGGGGGAGGGGGATGCGGTGGGCCGGGCAGTACCCCCGGTGGTGGCCGCGGGTGCGCGAGGCCGTCCGGTGGGAGGGAGCCGGAAGGAGTTTGGATGAACACCCGCGATCCCTGTATGGTTCTCGTCGTGCCGCAGGGCACCGCAGGGGCGATTAGCTCAGTGGGAGAGCGCTTCGTTCACACCGAAGAGGTCACTGGTTCGAACCCAGTATCGCCCACCGCCCGGGAGGCCGGTTCCGTCCGACAGAACCGGCCTCCCGCGTTTCGCGCCCGTGTTCCCGGCCGCCTTCCCGAAGCGATCCGGAACAGCCCCGGGCCGTTCTCAGACCGCGGCCGGGATCTCCGTCCGCAGCGGCCACGCCGGATCGACCGTCTCGTCGGATCCGTTGCGGGCGAACCACGCCTGCAGCCCGCGTGCCTGGGCCGCGTGCCAGACCGACTGCAGGGTGTGCAGCTCGGCCGGCGACAACGAGGACAGCCGCCGCGCGTGGCGTCGCCCCACCTCCCGTACGACCTCGAGCGCCGCCGCGGCGTCGGCGGCCGCGTCATGGGCCTCGGCCAGTTCCACGCCGTAGTGCTCGCACAGCGCGGCCAGGGTGCGGCGGCCCTTGCGGTAGCGGTCCAGATGCTTGTCCAGCACCCGCGGGTCCAGCACGCACAGCGCGGGGGAGGCGACGGCATCGGTCAGCGAGGTGCCGTGATGCCGCCGCAGCTCCCGGTCCAGCAGCGTCAGATCGAACGGCGCGTTCATCACCACCAGCGGCAGCCCCCCGGACGCGCGCTCCGCCAGGGCCCGCACGATCTCCCCGACCGCGTCCGCCGGGCGGCGGCCGTGCTCGCGCAGATGCTCCCCGGTCAGGCCGTGCACCGCCGCCGCCCCCTCGGGCACCGGCACCCCCGGGTCCACCAGCCAGCGCACGGCGCGCACCTCGGCCCCCGGCGCGTCCTGCACCACCAGCGCGGCCGAGACGATCCGGTCCCGCTCCGGGTCCACCCCCGTGGTCTCGGTGTCGAATGCGGCGAGCGGTCCCTCGTACCACACCGTCATGTTCTGCTTCCCCTCCGTGTCGAGACCGGGACCGTCCCGGCGGGCGGGCGCACACGGCGGCGCGTACGCCCGTCGCCCGTCTTGATACCTCACCCCGCTCGCGGCCAACCCCGGCGTCCCTGGACCGTGCCGTAACCGTTTCGCGGCGGGGGCGTCCGGCTCGGTACGATTCACGTTGCGCGGCGATCGTCCGCGCCTCGGGCCGATCCCGAGACGGGGAGACCCGAGACGACAGCAGTCAGGAGAGACCGGTGACGGACGTCCGTGTGATCATCCAACGCGATTCCGAGCGGGAAGAACGCGTGGTGACCACGGGCACCACGGCCGCCGATCTCTTCGCCGGCGACCGCTCGGTCGTCGCCGCCCGCGTCGGCGGGCAGCTGAAGGACCTGGCGTACGCCGTCGCCGACGGCGACGAGGTCGAGCCCGTGGGGATCTCCTCCGAGGACGGGCTGAACATCCTGCGGCACTCCACCGCGCACGTCATGGCCCAGGCCGTGCAGGACCTCTTCCCCGAGGCCAAGCTCGGCATCGGCCCGCCGGTCAAGGACGGCTTCTACTACGACTTCGACGTCGCCGAGCCGTTCACCCCGGACGACCTCAAGCGCATCGAGAAGCGGATGCAGGAGATCGTCAAGCGCGGCCAGCGCTTCTCCCGCCGCGTGACCGACGACGAGGCGGCCCGCGAGGAACTGGCCGGCGAGCCGTACAAGCTGGAGCTGATCGGGCTCAAGGGCAACGCGGCCGAGGCCGCCGAGGGCGCGTCGGCCGAGGTCGGCGCCGGTGAGCTGACCATCTACGACAACCTCGACGCCAAGACCGGCGAGCTGTGCTGGAAGGACCTGTGCCGCGGTCCGCACCTGCCCACCACCCGCACCATCCCGGCGTTCAGGCTGATGCGGTCGGCCGCCGCGTACTGGCGGGGCAGCGAGAAGAACCCGCAGCTCCAGCGGATCTACGGCACCGCCTGGCCGTCGAAGGACGAGCTGAAGGCGTACCTGGAGTTCCTGGCCGAGGCCGAGAAGCGCGACCACCGCAGGCTCGGCGCGGAGCTGGACCTGTTCTCCATTCCGGAGGAGATCGGCTCCGGTCTGGCGGTCTTCCATCCCAGGGGCGGCATCGTCCGCCGCACCATGGAGGACTACTCGCGCAGGCGGCACGAGGAGGCGGGCTACGAGTTCGTCTACACCCCGCACGCCACCAAGGGGAAGCTGTTCGAGAAGTCGGGCCACCTGGACTGGTACGCCGACGGCATGTACCCGCCCATGCAGCTCGACGAGGGCGTGGACTACTACCTCAAGCCCATGAACTGCCCCATGCACAATCTGATCTTCGACGCGCGGGGGCGCTCCTACCGCGAACTGCCGCTGCGGCTGTTCGAGTTCGGCACCGTGTACCGCTACGAGAAGTCGGGCGTCGTCCACGGCCTGACCCGGGCGCGGGGCTTCACCCAGGACGACGCGCACATCTACTGCACCAGGGAGCAGATGGCGGACGAGCTCGACTCGCTGCTGACCTTCGTGCTGAACCTGCTGCGCGACTACGGCCTGGAGGACTTCTACCTGGAGCTGTCCACCAAGGACCCGGAGAAGTTCGTCGGGACGGACGAGAACTGGGAGGAGGCCACCGAGATCCTGCGCCGGGCCGCCGGGAAGCAGGGCCTGGATCTGGTCATGGACCCGGGCGGCGCCGCCTTCTACGGGCCGAAGATCTCGGTGCAGGCACGTGACGCCATCGGCCGGACCTGGCAGATGTCGACCATCCAGGTCGACTTCAACCTCCCCGAGCTCTTCGACCTGGAGTACACCGCCCCCGACGGCTCCCGGCAGCGGCCGGTGATGATCCACCGCGCGCTGTTCGGCTCCATCGAGCGGTTCTTCGCCGTGCTGCTGGAGCACTACGCGGGCGCCTTCCCGGCCTGGCTGGCCCCGGTCCAGGCGGTCGGCATCCCGATCGGCGACACCCATGTGCCCTACCTGGAGGAGTTCGCGGCCCGGGCGAAGGCGAAGGGGCTGCGGGTGGAGGTGGACTCCTCCTCGGACCGGATGCAGAAGAAGATCAGGAACGCGCAGAAGAGCAAGGTGCCGTTCATGGTCATCGCCGGTGACGACGACATGGCGGCGGGCGCGGTCAGCTTCCGCTACCGCGACGGCTCGCAGAAGAACGGAGTGCCGGTCGACGAGGCGATCGCGGAGATCGCCAAGGCCGTCGAGGACCGCGTCCAGGTCTGAGCACCGCACGCAGGGCGTGCCTGTGGGGCGCCGCCGCCCCGCAGGCACGCCCTGTGTCGTCATCCGGCCCCACCGGCCCGCCGCGGACCGGTGAAGTCCTATGCTGGCCCGCATGAGCAGCGAGCCGGAGCAGCAGATCGGAGTGGGGTCGCCGGACGCCTTCCAGCGCCTGTGGACGCCCCACCGGATGGCCTACATCCAGGGGGAGAACAAGCCGAGCGGCCCGGGCGCCGGTGACGGCTGCCCGTTCTGCACGATCCCGGCCAAGTCCGACGAGGACGGGCTGGTGATCGCCCGCGGCGAGCTGGTGTACGCGGTGCTCAACCTCTATCCGTACAACGGCGGCCATCTGATGGTGGTGCCCTTCCGGCACGTCGCCGACTACACCGACCTCACCGATCAGGAGACGGTGGAACTGGGCGACTACACCAAGCGGGCCATGAAGGCGCTGCGCGCGGCCTCCGGGGCGCAGGGGTTCAACATCGGCATGAACCAGGGCGAGGTCGCGGGCGCCGGGATCGCCGCCCACCTCCACCAGCACATCGTGCCGCGCTGGGGAGGCGACACCAACTTCATGCCGGTGGTGGGCCACACCAAGGTGCTGCCGCAGCTGCTGGCCGACACCCGGCGCATGCTGGCCGGGAAGTGGCCCGCCGGGGCCTGAGCCCGGGCCGCCGCCCGCGCCCCTCGGGGGCGCGGGCGGGTCGATCAGGCGTTGTACACGTCCGCGTTGCCCGGCTCGGCCGACTGCACCTGGCCGCTGAGGTTCAGGGAACGGGCGTTGAACTTCTCGATGTCCACGTTGTTCTCCTTGAGCACCTTCAGGGCCGCCGCGTGCACCACCCGCAGCACCGGGGTGGCCGCGCGCAGGGCGTCGTCGGCCATGAAGCGGTGACGCCAGGGCTTGTCGGCCCACACGTGCCGCAGCCCGAAGGGCTCGGGAAGGCTCAGCTTGCCGCCCAGGAAGTCCAGCACCGGCGGGAACCACGTCAGCGGGGCGCGCACCGCCAGCCGCACCACCTCGCCGGGTTGGATCAGCGGCAGTTCGATGTCCTTGGTCTCCCAGAAGCGGACGGTCTTGGAGACGGTCTTCTTCCTCGGCGACGGCTTGGAGAAGAACACCGAGCTGACCGGGCCGAGCGCGTGGCCGGTGACCTCGATGCGCAGGGTGTGGTGCAGCACGGTGACGCTGATCAGCAGGTTGAGCACGAGCTGGCCGTCCCACAGCACGAACTGGACGCCGAGGTAGTGGCGGTTGCCGCTGTCGAACTGCTGCTCGTTGCAGATCCGCTGGACCTCGAACTCCTTGACGCTGTACGCCTCGACGTTCTGGCCGTCGGGCCGGGAGACCTCCGAGGCGCCCTCCCCGACATGGACGACCACCCAGTGCCGGACGGAGGGCTTGGGGAAACCGCCGGTGTGCAGCGGGGTGCGCTCCAGCATCCGCAGCTGGTCGTGGATCGCGCGCGCCACGTCCCAGCTGCGGAAGGGGTTGATCTCGGTGCCGGGGGAGGCCGGTACCAGCTCCTCGGCCAGCTGCCAGCTGCCCCAGCGCGGGCCCATGCCGAGTATTCCCTTGGGGCCGGCGTAGAAGACCACGTTGCTGCGCTGCTCGGCCGCCAGCTTGGCCAGATTCAGCCTGATGCTCTCCGCGCCGGCGTCGCCGGGGGCGTGCGGCACCGCCTCGGGGATCTTGGCGCCGACGCCGCCGCCCGACAGCAGGCCCTCCCAGCGGGAGCGCAGGTCCTTGGCGTAGCGCTCGCAGATCTGCTTGGCCAGCAGCCAGCCCACGACCGGGGCGACCAGCATCACACGCAGGTAGATCGCCCAGAAACCGGTGAACGGCAGCCTCAGCACGAAGACCGCCGCCAGCACGCCGAGCGCCACGAGCACACCCATGCCCAGCGCCCCGGCCCGGCGGTCCTGCGAGCCCGCCAGCGTCCGGCGCAGCTGGAAGCCCCCGAGCCAGAGCAGGACACCGGGCAGGAAGAGCACCCCGAAGAGCACCATCACCGCCGTCAGCCGGGCGTCGCGCTCCCGGCGGATGCGGTTGGCCGCCAGGCAGTGCTCGACCACGACCTGAGGCTCGCAGCCGAAGGACTGGATCATCGCCTTGCGCGCACCGCCGAGCATCCGCGACTGGACCGCGCGGGAGAACGCCTCGCCCAGATTCGGCTCGAACAGCGAGAAGCGGGGCGCGGAGACCTTGGCGCCCTCGTTCGCCGCGAGCAGGTCCGTCACCGGGCCGTCGCGGTAGGCGGCCGAGGCCAGCGCCTGGGTGGGGGCGGTCTGCCCGCCGCCCGCGCCGGTCAACGGGACCTGCGCGCCGGGACTGAAGTCGTACGCGCCGCCCTCGACGTCATCGAAGCCCGCCAATGGTGCCCCCACTCCGCTCGCGCCGTCCGACGTCAGGCTCGTACCGACCGTTCCCAACCACGGCCCGCCGCACACCTGTTGGTGCCCGCCCGTGCCGCGCCCGACGCCGCAGCGCTCAGCGTACCGTCACCGGGGGGTCACGCCACGCGGCTTTCGGCCTGCCCGCGGATCCGCTCCGCGACCTGCCGCGGCACCGGTTCGTGCCGGAGGAAGGAGCGGGAGAAGCGGCCCGTGCCGTGCGAGAGGGAGCGCAGATCCACCGCGTAGCGGCCGATCTCCGACTGGGGGACCTCCGCGCGCACCAGGGTGCTGCCGCCGGGGACCTGTTCGGTGCCCACCACCCGGCCGCGCCGCCCCGACAGATCGCTCATCACCGCGCCCACGTACTCGTCGGCGACCGTCACCCGCACCTCGTCGACCGGCTCCAGCAGGTGGATCCGCGCGCCGGCGGCGGCCTCGCGCAGGGCCAGGGCGCCCGCCGTCTGGAAGGCGGCGTCGGAGGAGTCCACCGAGTGCGCCTTGCCGTCGACGAGGGTGACGCGCACGTCCACCAGCGGGTGACCGGTGGCCACCCCGCGCGCGGCCTGGGCCCGCACGCCCTTCTCCACCGAAGGGATGAACTGACGCGGCACCGCGCCTCCCACCACCTCGTCGGCGAACTCGATGCCCGAGCCGGCCGGCAGCGGCTCCACGGTGATCTCGCAGACGGCGTACTGGCCGTGGCCGCCGGACTGCTTGACGTGCCGGCCGCGCGCGGCGGCCCGTTCGGCGAAGGTCTCGCGCAGAGCCACCCGGTGGGGCACGGCGTCGACCCGTACGCCGTAGCGGGTGCGCAGCCGCTCCAGGGCCACGTCCCGGTGGGCCTCGCCCATGCACCACAGCACCAGCTGACGGGTGTCGGGGTTCTGCTCCAGGCGCAGGGTGGGATCCTCGGCGGTCAGCCGGGCCAGCCCCTGGGAGAGCCTGTCCTCGTCGCTCCTGGCGTGCGCCTCGACGGCCACCGGCAGCAGCGGGTCGGGCATCACCCACGGCTCCATCACCAGCGGGTCGCCCCTGTCCGACAGGGTGTCGCCGGTCTCGGCGCGGGAGAGTTTGGCGACACAGGCCAGATCGCCCGCCACGGCCTTCGGCAGATGCCGCTGCTGCCCGCCGAAGGGGCTGGTCAGGGCGCCGACGCGCTCGTCCGCGTCATGGGGCTGCCCGGTGGGGGCGCCCTCGCGGTCGGTCAGGCCGTGGCCGCACACGTGCACGGGGGCGTCCGGGCGCAGGGTGCCGGAGAAGACCCGCACCAGGGACATCCGCCCGACATAGGGGTCGGAGGAGGTCCTGATCACCTCGGCGGCCAGCGGACCCTCGGGGTCGCACTCCAGCGGGGGCCGGGGCCGGCCGTCGGGGGCGGTGACCGGGGGGACCTCGCGTTCCTCAGGGGTGGGGAAGCCGCGGGTGACCAGCTCCAGCAGCTCCACCGTGCCCAGGCCCTGCCGGGCCCCCTCCGCGGCGGGGGCCGCGGCCAGGACGGGGTGGAACACACCGCGGGCGACGGCCTTCTCCAGGTCCCGCACCAGCGTCTCCACCTCGACGTCCGCGCCACCGAGGTAGCGGTCCATCAGAGTCTCGTCCTCGCTCTCGGCGATGATGCCCTCGATCAGCCGGGCCCGGGCGCCGGCGATCAGCGGAAGGTGCTCGGGATCCGGGTCGCGCTCGGCCCGCTCGCCGCCGGAGTAGTCGCGGATCCCTTGCGACAGCAGCCCGATCAGCCCGGCGACCGGCGCGTGCCCGTCGGACCGCCCTTCCGGCGGATCCCCGTGCAGGGGCAGGTACAGCGGGAGCACGGCGTCGGGGTCGTCGCCGCCGAAGACCCGCCGGCAGATGTCGGTCATCTCCCCGAAGTCGGCGCGCGACGCCTCCAGATGGGTGACGACGATGGCGCGCGGCATCCCGACCGCGGCGCACTCCTCCCACACCAGCCGGGTCGACCCGTCCACGCCGTCGGCGGCCGAGACGACGAAGAGGGCCGCGTCCGCCGCCCGCAGACCGGCCCGCAGTTCCCCGGTGAAGTCGGCGTAGCCGGGGGTGTCCAGGAGGTTGACCTTGACGCCGTCCCACTCCACGGGGACCAGGGAGAGCTGGACCGAGCGCTGCTGCCGGTGCTCGATCCCGTCGTGGTCGGAGACGGTGGTGCCGTCCTCGACCCGGCCCGCCCGGAGCAGCGCGCCCGAGGTCTGGGCGAGCGCCTCGACCAGTGTCGTCTTCCCCGCGCCGCTGTGGCCGACCAGCACCACGTTCCGTATGGAGCCGGGCCGGTCGGCCACCGGCGCCCTTCCCGCGGCCCCAGTGCGCGTACTCGTCCTGTCGCCCATGTCCTCCGCCTCCCGGTCCGCGCGGCTGGGTCGGATGGTGGTGTGCCGGATCGCACCACAGGTGCTCCTTCGAGCTTTCCACCGCTACCGGAGTCCGTCCATACGTGGCATTAACCGCCACCAGGAGCACTCGGGAGAAGGGAATCTTCAGTGACGAAACCTGCCCATGGGGAAGAAAGCGGACTCTTCGCCCGTCCTCGCCCACCCTCGCGCGGCCGCGGTCGCGGGCGCCGTGACGCACCGGCGGTGCTCGGGGGGCGGCTGGCTACGATGGGCGCGCCGACGGCCCCCCGGCCGCCGGCCCACCTCGACCTCCGGGAAGGCCATGCTGAACAAGTACGCGCGTGCGTTCTTCACGCGTGTTCTCACACCGTTCGCCGCTCTGCTCCTCCGGCTGGGGGTCAGCCCCGACACGGTCACGCTCATCGGCACCGGTGGAGTCATGGCGGGGGCGCTGGCCTTCTTCCCCCGCGGCGAGTTCTTCTGGGGCACCGTCGTCATCACCCTGTTCGTCTTCTCCGACCTGGTCGACGGCACCATGGCGCGGCAGTCGGGCCGCTCCAGCCGCTGGGGCGCCTTTCTCGACTCCACCCTCGACCGCGTCGCCGACGCGGCCGTCTTCGGCGGCATCGCGCTGTGGTACGCGGGCGGGGGCGGCGACCCGGTGCTGTGCGCGGTGGCCATCTTCTGCCTGGCCAGTGGCCAGGTCGTGTCGTACACCAAGGCGCGCGGCGAGAGCATCGGCCTGCCGGTGAACGTCAACGGCCTGGTCGAGCGCGCCGAGCGGCTGGTGATCACCCTGGTGTGCGCCGGGCTCGCCGGATTCGAGACCACCTTCGGCGTCCCCTACATCGGGATCCTGCTGCCCGTCGCCCTGTGGGCGGTGGCCGTGGGCAGCCTGGTGACGATCCTGCAGCGGATGGTGACGGTCCGGCGGGAGGCCGCCGAGGCCGACGCCGGCCGGGCCGGGGGAGGCGCCGCCTCCGCCGGGGGGAAGGCCACGGGGCCGGGACGCGACGGGGCCGCCGCGACCGAGCAGGGAGGCGGCAGCTCATGAGGGAGCGGATGACCGACGCCCTGTACGGGCTGGGCTGGGGCGCGGTCAAGCGCCTCCCCGAACCCGCGGCCGCGGTCCTGGGCCGCACCATCGCCGACGCCGCCTGGCGACGCCGGGGCCAGGGGGTGCTGCGCCTGGAGGCCAACTACGCCCGGGTGGTCCCCGGCGCGGGCCCCGAGCGGCTGGCCGAGCTGTCCCGCGCGGGCATGCGCTCGTACCTGCGCTACTGGATGGAGTCCTTCCGGCTGCCGGTGTGGGACGCGGCGCGCATCCGCGACGGAGTCGAGGTCACCGACCTGCACCGGCTCACCGACACGCTCGGCTCCGGCCGCGGTGTGATCCTGGCGCTGCCGCACATGGGCAACTGGGACCTGGCCGGCGCCTACCTCACCACCGGCCTGGGCATCCCGTTCACCACCGTCGCCGAGCGCCTCAGGCCCGAGACCCTGTACGACCGCTTCGTCGCCTACCGCGAGGGCCTGGGCATGGAGGTGCTGCCGCACACCGGCGGCGCGGCCTTCGGCACCCTGGCCCGGCGGCTGCGCGCGGGCGGGCTGGTGGCACTGGTGGCCGACCGGGACCTGTCCTCCTCCGGCGTCGAGGTCGACTTCTTCGGGGAGCCTGCCCGGATGCCCGCCGGTCCCGCCATGCTGGCGATGCAGACCGGGGCCGTACTGCTGCCGGCGTACCTGTGGTTCGACGAGACGCCCGTGATGAAGGGGCGCGTCCTGCCGCCGGTCCAGGCGCCCGCCGAAGGCACCCGCAGGGAGAAGGCCGCCGCCATGACCCAGGCGGTGGCGGACGGCTTCGCGGCGGGCATCGCCGAGCACCCCGAGGACTGGCACATGCTGCAGAGACTGTGGTCGGCGGACATCGCACCGCCGACCGGGACGGAGACCGGAGCCGGGACGGAGACCGGAGCCGGGACGGAACCGGGGCCGGCCGGCCCCGGCCCGGCCGGCGGGGAGGCGGGGAAGCGGTGAGGATCGGCATCGTCTGCCCCTACTCCTGGGACGTCCCCGGCGGCGTCCAGTTCCACATCCGGGACCTGGCCCAGCACCTCACCGGTCTCGGGCACGAGGTGTCCGTCCTCGCCCCGGCCGAGGAGGAGACCCCCCTGCCGCCGTACGTCGTGCCGGCCGGGCGGGCCGTCCCCGTCCCGTACAACGGCTCGGTCGCCCGGCTGAACTTCGGCTTCCTGTCGGCTGCGAGGGTGCGCCGCTGGGTGCACGAGGGCGCCTTCGACGTGCTGCACATCCACGAGCCCGCCACGCCCTCGCTCTCCCTGCTCGCCTGCTGGGCGGCGCAGGGGCCGATCGTGGCCACCTTCCACACCTCCAACCCGCGCTCGCGGGCGATGATCGCCGCCTATCCGATCCTGCAGCCCGCGCTGGAGAAGATCAGCGCGCGGATCGCGGTCAGCGAGTACGCCCGCCGCACCCTGGTCGAGCACCTGGGCGGGGACGCGGTCGTCATCCCCAACGGCGTGGACGTGGGTTTCTTCGCGGACGCCGAGCCCAAGGCCGAGTGGCAGGGCCGCGACGGCGGGAACACCATCGGCTTCATCGGGCGCATCGACGAGCCCCGCAAAGGCCTGCCGGTGCTGATGAGAGCGCTGCCGCGCATCCTCGCCGAGCGCCCCGGCACCCGCCTGCTGGTGGCCGGGCGCGGTGACGAGGAGGAGGCCGTCGCCGACCTGCCGCGCGAGCTGCGCGACCGCGTGGAGTTCCTGGGCATGGTCAGCGACGAGGACAAGGCACGGCTGCTGCGCAGCGTGGACCTGTACATCGCCCCCAACACCGGCGGTGAGTCATTCGGCATCATCCTGGTGGAGGCGATGTCGGCCGGGGCCCCGGTGCTCGCCAGCGATCTGGACGCCTTCGCCCAGGTGCTCGACGGGGGAGAGGCCGGCGAGCTGTACGCCAACGAGGACGCCGGCGCGCTGGCCGCCGCCGCGGTGCGCCTGCTGGGCGACCCGCGCCGCCGCGCGGCGCTGCGCGAGCGCGGCGGCCGCCACGTACGCCGCTTCGACTGGTCCACCGTCGGAGCGGACGTCCTGTCCGTCTACGAGACCGTCACCGACGGCGCCGCCTCGGTCGCGCCGGACGAGCGGGTGGGGCTGCGGGCCCGGCTGGGCCTGGCCCGCGACTGAACCGAGGGGAACCTTCCGACCGTGACCACCACGATCGTCTGGATCGCGGCGGCGCTGCTGCTCGTCGCCGTCTACCTGAGCTGGACCGCCGGACGCCTGGACCGGCTGCACGCCCGGATCGACGCGGCCCGCGCCGCCCTGGACGCGCAGCTGCTGCGGCGTGCCTCCGTTGCGCAGGAACTGGCCACCGCGGGGGTGCTGGATCCGGCCGCCTCCATCGTCCTGTACCAGGCCGCCCACGACGCCCGGCAGGCCGAGGAGGAGCAGCGGGAGGTCGCCGAGAGCGAGCTCAGCCAGGCCCTGCGCGCGGTGTTCGCCGAGGGCGCGCAACTGGAGGCGGTACGGGCGGCGCCCGGGGGCGAGGCGACCGCCGAGGAACTGGCCGCCTCGGTGCGCCGGGTGCCGATGGCGCGGCGTTTCCACAACGACGCGGTGCGGGCCGCCCGCGCACTGCGCCGCCATCGCAAGGTGCGCTGGTTCCGGCTGGCCGGGCACGCCCCCTTTCCGCTGGCCTTCGAGATGGACGACGAGCCGCCGGCGGTTCTGGCGGACCGGACGGGCTCGCTGGGGGAAGGCCACTGACTTCCGATTGGCCCTTTCACGGGGGCCGGTTGTCCCGTTTCATCGGGTCCTGTAGCAGGGATCACCGTGAACTGGACCGGGCGGTGGGATCGCCGGGGAATCGAACTGGCCTACGATGGGTTCACCGTACGGCTGCCGCGCCCGTTCGCGCCGGCAGTCCGGGCCGTTCTCCGGCCGGTGCCGTCCGCCGCCGTTCACCGTCCCGGCCGGTCCCGGCCCGTCCTAGCCACTGTCACCGTCGCCGAGTGAGGTCACACCTTGTCCACCACGCCTTCCAGCACGCCCGAGACCGCCTCCGCACCGACCCCCGAGACCGGCACCGCGCGCGTCAAGCGCGGCATGGCCGAGCAGCTCAAGGGCGGTGTGATCATGGACGTGGTCACGCCGGAGCAGGCGAAGATCGCCGAGGACGCCGGCGCCGTCGCGGTCATGGCCCTGGAAAGGGTGCCCGCCGACATCCGCAAGGACGGCGGTGTGGCCCGCATGTCCGACCCGGACATGATCGAGGGGATCATCGACGCCGTCTCCATCCCGGTGATGGCCAAGTCCCGCATCGGCCACTTCGTCGAGGCCCAGGTGCTCCAGGCGCTCGGCGTGGACTACATCGACGAGTCCGAGGTCCTCACCCCGGCCGACGAGGTCAACCACAGCGACAAGTGGGCCTTCACCACGCCCTTCGTCTGCGGCGCCACCAACCTGGGCGAGGCCCTGCGCCGGATCGCCGAGGGCGCGGCCATGATCCGCTCCAAGGGCGAGGCCGGCACCGGCAACGTCGTCGAGGCCGTCCGCCACCTGCGCCAGATCAAGAACGAGATCGCCCGCCTGCGCGGCTACGACAACAACGAGCTGTACGCCGCCGCCAAGGAGCTGCGCGCCCCCTACGAGCTGGTCCGCGAGGTCGCCGAGCTGGGCAAGCTGCCGGTCGTGCTGTTCTCCGCCGGCGGTGTGGCCACCCCGGCCGACGCCGCGCTGATGCGCCAGCTCGGCGCCGAGGGCGTCTTCGTCGGCTCGGGCATCTTCAAGTCCGGCGACCCGGTCAAGCGCGCCGCCGCCATCGTGAAGGCCACCACCTTCTACGACGACCCCAAGGTCGTCGCGGACGCCTCCCGCGGCCTGGGAGAGGCCATGGTCGGCATCAACTGCGACACCCTGACCGAGGCCGAGAGGTTCGCCGGCCGCGGCTGGTGACCCGCGGGGCGCACCGCGCCCCCCCACAGCGCCCATCGCGCCGGGCGGCCCGCGGACCGCGGGCCGCCCCCGGCCGTCCCGCCCCGCCCGCCCGTGTCCCACGCCGTTTCCGTACGTCCCCGAAGAGGTGCGCCCCGTGACCACCCCCGCCATCGGAGTCCTCGCCCTCCAGGGCGACGTCCGCGAACACCTCGCCGCGCTGGAGGCGGCCGGCGCCGCGGCCCGTACCGTCCGCCGCCCCGAGGAGCTGGCCGGGGTCGACGGCCTGGTGATCCCCGGTGGCGAGTCCACCACCATCTCCAAGCTGGCCACCGCCTTCGGCCTGATGGAGCCGCTGCGCGAGCGGGTCCGCTCGGGCATGCCCGCCTACGGGTCCTGCGCGGGCATGATCATGCTCGCCGACAAGATCCTCGACCCCCGGTCCGGCCAGGAGACGGTCGGCGGGATCGACATGATCGTGCGCCGCAACGCCTTCGGGCGGCAGAACGAGTCGTTCGAGGCGTCCGTCGACGTCGCCGGGGTCGGGGGCGGACCGGTCGAGGGCGTCTTCATCCGCGCGCCCTGGGTGGAGTCCACCGGTGCGGACGTGGAGGTGCTGGCGGTCTTCGACGGCCACCCCGTCGCCGTGCGGCAGGGCTCCCTGCTGGCCACCGCCTTCCACCCCGAACTCACCGGGGACCACCGCGTGCACCGGCTCTTCACCGCGATGGTGCGCTCGGCAGCACGGTGATCCGCCGGTGTCACCGGCTGTAGTATCGGCCCGTTGATTCCCCTGTTGGCGACATGAAGGAGCGAGGCTGTGTCCGGCCACTCCAAGTGGGCAACCACCAAGCACAAGAAGGCCGTGATCGATGCCAAGCGCGGCAAGCTCTTCGCCAAGCTGATCAAGAACATCGAGGTCGCGGCCCGGATGGGCGGCGCCGACCCCGACGGCAACCCCACCCTCTACGACGCCATCCAGAAGGCGAAGAAGAGCTCCGTCCCCAACAACAACATCGACCGTGCGGTCAAGCGGGGCGCGGGCCTGGAGGCGGGCGGCGCCGACTACCAGACGATCATGTACGAGGGCTACGGCCCCAACGGCGTCGCGGTCCTGATCGAGTGCCTCACCGACAACCGCAACCGCGCGGCCTCCGACGTGCGCGTCGCCATGACCCGCAACGGCGGCTCCATGGCCGACCCCGGATCGGTGTCGTACCTGTTCAACCGCAAGGGCGTCGTGATCGTCCCCAAGGGCGACCTGACCGAGGACGATGTGCTGGCCGCCGTTCTGGAGGCGGGCGCCGAGGAGGTCAACGACCTCGGCGAGTCCTTCGAGGTCATCAGCGAGGCGAGTGATCTGGTCGAGGTGCGCACCGCGCTGCAGAAGGCGGGCGTCGACTACGACTCGGCGGACGCGAACTTCGTCCCCACCATGCAGGTGGAGCTGGACGAGGAGGGCGCCCGCAAGATCTTCAAGCTGATCGACGCGCTGGAGGACAGCGACGACGTGCAGAACGTCTTCGCCAACTTCGACGTGTCCGACGACGTCATGGCCAAGGTCGAGGCCTGACCTCACCTCCCGGGCGCCCGGACCGGAGCCGGTCCGGGTCCGGCGCGGGGCCCGGCGCCGGTCCTCTTCCGTGTCGCCCTCCGGCGTTGTCGGTGGCAGCCGATAGCCTGCGGGAACAGGTGATCGAACGACCAGTGGACGGAAGGGGGCCGCGGTGCGCGTGCTCGGCGTGGACCCGGGGCTGACCCGCTGCGGCATCGGCGTGGTGGAGGGGACGGCCGGCCGGCCGCTGCGGATGGGCGGGGTCGGCGTCGTGCGGACCCCCGCCGACGCGGAGGTGCCCGAGCGGCTGGTGCTCGTCGAGCGCGGCATGGAGGAGTGGCTGGAGGAGTACCGTCCCGACGTCGTCGCCGTGGAGCGCGTGTTCAGCCAGCACAACGTCCGCACCGTGATGGGCACCGCGCAGGCCAGCGCGGTCGCCATGCTCTGCGCGGCCCGGCGCGGCCTCCCGGTCGCCCTGCACACCCCCAGCGAGGTCAAGGCCGCCGTCACCGGCACCGGCCGGGCGGACAAGGCCCAGGTCGGCGCGATGGTCACCAGACTGCTGCGGCTGGACGCCCCGCCCAGGCCCGCCGACGCCGCCGACGCACTGGCACTGGCCATCTGCCACATCTGGCGCGCGCCCGCCCAGGACCGGCTCCGGCAGGCCAGGCTCCAGCAGGCCGGGCACCAGCAGATCCACCGCCGGCAGGCCCGCGCCGCCCGGGCCGCGTCCACCCGGCCGACCCAGCGCACTCCGGAGGACAGCCGATGATCGCCTTCGTATCCGGACCGGTCGCCGCCCTCTCCCCGGACACCGCCGTGATCGAGGTCGGCGGGGTGGGCATGGCCCTCCACTGCACCCCCGCCACCCTCGCCGATCTGCGTGTCGGTGAGCACACCAGGCTGGCCACCTCGCTGGTGGTCCGCGAGGACTCCCTGACGCTCTACGGCTTCGCCGACGACGACGAGCGGCAGGTCTTCGAACTGCTCCAGACCGCCAGTGGCGTCGGCCCGAGGCTGGCCCAGGCCATGCTCGCCGTCCACAGCCCCGACGCGCTGCGGCTGGCGGTCTCCACCGGGGACGAGAAGGCACTCACCGCCGTGCCGGGCATCGGGAAGAAGGGGGCGCAGAAGCTGCTGCTGGAGTTGAAGGACAGGCTCGGCGAGCCGCTGGGCGCCGGGACCGCCGCGGCCGGACGGGGCCCCGGCCCCGCCGCGGGCGAGCCCGGCTGGCGGGAGCAGCTGCACGCCGCCCTGGTGGGCCTGGGCTACGCACCCCGCGAGGCCGAGGACGCGGTCGCCGCAGTCACCCCGCAGGCCGAGGCGGTGCTGGCCGAGGGCGGCCGGCCGCCGGTGCCCCAGCTCCTCCGCGCCGCCCTGCAGACCCTCAACCGCGCACGCTGAGACGCCGGTCCCCGCCGCCGCGGCGGGGACCGGCGACGGACCGACGAGAGACCGACGATGACGCCGCACTCCCCGCCCCGCCCCCGTACCACGGACCGGATCCCCGCCCCGGCCACCGTCCTCGCCACCGCCCCGGCGGCCAGTGCTGCGGCCGGCAGCCCGGGGAGGCCGTCATGACCCGGGACGACCACGCTGGCCACCCCGGCCACCCCGGCCACGCCGGCGAAAGCGCCGAGCGCCTGGTCGGAGCCACCGCCGACGGCGAGGACACCGCCGTCGAGGCCGCACTGCGCCCCAAGGACCTGGCGGAGTTCGTCGGGCAGTCCAAAGTGCGCGAGCAGCTCGACCTGGTGCTGCGCGCCGCTCGCGCCCGCGGCGGCACCGCCGACCATGTACTGCTCTCCGGCGCCCCCGGCCTGGGCAAGACCACCCTGTCCATGATCATCGCGGCGGAGATGGGCGCCCCCATCCGCATCACCTCCGGCCCGGCCATCCAGCACGCCGGGGACCTGGCCGCGATCCTGTCCTCCCTCACGGAAGGAGAGGTCCTCTTTCTCGACGAGATCCACCGCATGTCGCGGCCCGCCGAGGAGATGCTCTACATGGCGATGGAGGACTTCCGCGTCGACGTCATCGTCGGCAAGGGCCCCGGCGCCACCGCCATTCCCCTGGAGCTGCCGCCCTTCACCCTGGTCGGCGCCACCACACGGGCCGGTCTGCTGCCGCCGCCGCTGCGCGACCGTTTCGGCTTCACCGCCCACATGGAGTTCTACGAGCCGGCCGAGCTGGAGCAGGTCATCCACCGCTCCGCCCGGCTGCTGGACGTGGAGATAGACGCCGAGGGCGCCGCCGAGATCGCCGGCCGCTCCCGCGGCACCCCCCGTATCGCCAACCGGCTGCTGCGCCGGGTGCGCGACTACGCCCAGGTCAGGGCCGACGGCCTGATCACCAGGGAGATCGCCGGCCAGGCCCTGGCGGTCTACGAGGTGGACGACCGCGGCCTGGACCGACTGGACCGGGGAGTGCTGGACGCCCTGCTCAGGCTGTTCGGCGGTGGCCCGGTCGGTCTGTCCACGCTGGCCGTCGCGGTGGGGGAGGAGCGCGAGACGGTGGAGGAGGTCGCCGAGCCGTTCCTCGTCCGGGAGGGGCTGCTGGCCCGCACCCCCCGGGGCCGGATCGCCACTCCCGCCGCGTGGGAGCACATGGGACTCACCCCGCCCCGGCAGCCGCCGGCGTCCGCTCCGGGAGGGCCCGGCCAACCCGGTCTCTTCGGATCGTGACGGCGTGCGAACTCGCCCTTCGCGGAACCTCAGTGCGATGCTTGACGTTGTTCCCCAGGCGCGGGCTCGCTTAGACTCCGCCGACGCCCTCCGTCCCGGAGGGCACGACCACCCCCGAATACCAGGCCGCTTCCCAGCGGTCGTGTGAAGGAAACCTTCCGCCGTGGATATTGGACTTCTCCTCCCCTTCATCATCCTCATCGGGGCCATGCTCCTGATGACGCGCTCGGCCAAGAAGAAGCAGCAGCAGGCCGTGCAGATGCGCGACCGGATGGAGCCAGGCACCGGCATCCGTACGATCGGTGGCATGTACGCGTTGGTGAAGGAGGTCCACTCCGACACGGTCCTCCTGGAGGTCGCGCCGGGCGTGCAGGCGGTCTACGCCAAGAACGCCGTCGGCGCGGTGCTGGAGGCCGACGAGTACGAGCGCATCGTCAACGGCGAGCCGGACCACGACGCGGACGCCCCCGTCGTCCCGGACGACGCCTCCTCGCTGGTCTCCGACGGCGGCGCGGACAAGACGGACCTGAGCAAGACGGACTCCTCCGCCGACGACGCGGAGACCGGGGACGCCAATCGGAAGGGCGACACCGACTCCAGGTGAGTCGCCCCGCCGCCGGCCCCGACGGGCCCGGCGGCGCCGCACGTCCTTACGACCACTTCGCGCGCCGCGCGGCGACCATTCGAGCGCGGGCGGTTGGACAGGGAGATACGAGAAGGTGGCAGCACCGAAGAAAGGTCGCAGATCACCGGGCACCCAGGGACGGCCGTGGCGCTCCCTGGCGCTCATCCTGGTGGCGATGGTGGCGCTCACCGGAGGCATGTTCCTCTCCGGGCACACCACGCCCCGCCTGGGCATCGACCTCGCCGGCGGCACGAGCATCACGCTCACGGCCAAGGCCCAGCCCGGCAAGGAGGAGGCGATCAACGAGACCAACATGAACACCGCCGTCTCCATCATCGAGCGGCGGGTCAACGGTCTGGGCGTCGCCGAGGCCGAGGTGCGGACGCAGGGTGCCGAGAACATCGTCATCAACATCCCGCGGGGTACCGACGAGAAGCAGGCCCGCGAGCAGGTCGGCACCACCGCTCAGCTCGCGTTCCGCCCGGTCCTGACCGTAGCGTCCGGAGCCCCGCCCCAGCCGGACCCCTCGGTGAGCCCGTCCGGTGACGCCGGCGAGAAGGACGAGAAGGCACAGGACGCCGAGAAGGCCGAGGAGGCGACGGACGGCGAGAAGTCCGGCGACTCCTCCGCGACCCCCTCGCCCGAGGCCTCCACCCAGGGCCGGGCCATCACCGAGGACCTGCTGGCCGACGGCTCCCAGTCGCCCACACCCTCGGCCTCGGCGTCCGGGGACGAGAAGACCGACGAGTCCGCAGCCCCCGAGCCCGCAGCCCCCGAGCCCTCGCAGCCGGCCCCCGCGCCGGACGCCGGTGTCCCGGCCGATCTGCAGAAGAAGCTCGACGCGCTGGACTGCACCACCGCCGAGGGCCGCTCCGAGGCCGGCCGGGCCGCCGCCCAGGCGGAGAACTCCGAGTCCGTCGCCTCCTGCGACGAGAGCGGGCTGTACAAGTACGGGCTCGGCCCCGTCGCCGTCCCCGGCACCGACGTCACCGACGCCGCCGCCCTCTTCGACGACCAGCGGGCCCAGGGCTGGATCGTCACCATGGAGTTCGACTCCGACGGCGCCGAGAAGTTCGCCGACATCACCGAGGAGCTCTCCACCCAGGCCGAGCCGCGCAACCAGTTCGCGATCGTGCTGGACGGCGAGGTCGTCTCCGCCCCCCGCGTCTCCGAGCGGCTCGGCGGCGGCAGCGCCGAGATCTCCGGCAGCTTCAACCAGCAGTCCGCCGAGGAACTGGCCAACATCCTCTCCTACGGCGCCCTGCCGCTCTCCTTCGAGGAGAGCAACGTGACCACCATCTCGCCCACGCTCGGCTCCGAGCAGCTCAAGGCGGGCCTGATCGCTGGAGCCATCGGCCTGGCGCTGGTCATCGTCTACCTGGTCTTCTACTACCGGGTGCTGGCGCTGGTGGCGATCTCCAGCCTGGTGGCCGCGGCCATCCTCACCTACGTCGTCATGACCCTGCTCGGCCCGGCCATCGGCTTCGCGCTGAGCCTGCCGGCGATCTGCGGCGCCATCGTGGCCATCGGCATCACCACGGACTCCTTCATCGTCTACTTCGAGAGGATCCGCGACGAGATCCGCGAGGGCCGCTCCGTCCGGGCCGCCTTCGAGCGGGCCTGGCCCAGCGCCCGCCGGACCATCCTGGTCTCCGACGTGGTCTCGATCATCGCCGCGATCGTGCTGTTCATCGTCTCGATCGGTTCCGTCCAGGGCTTCGCCTTCGTGCTCGGCCTGACGACGGCGCTGGACCTGGCCATCGTCTTCCTGCTCACCAAGCCGATGATGTCGATCATGGCCGGCCGGAAGTTCTTCACCAGCGGCCATCCGTGGTCCGGACTCGACCCGAAGCGGCTCGGAGTCACCCCGCCGCTGTACCGGGGCCGCCGCGCCGCGGTCGCCGCCCCCGCCGAACCGAAGGAGGCCTGAGATGTCGCGATTCGGCAACCTCGGCGGCAAGCTGTACCGCGGCGAGGCCAGCTACGACTTCGTCGGAAAGCGGAAGCTCTGGTACGGCGTCACGCTGCTGCTGATGCTGATCTCCCTGGTGGGCCTGGGGGCCCGCGGCCTGTACATGGGCATCGAGTTCCAGGGCGGCGCCGTCTTCACCACCCCGCCCACCCAGATGTCGGTCGAGGACGCACGCGAGACCGCCCAGGAGGTCTCCGGGACCGAGCCCCGCATCCAGGAGCTGGGCAGCGGCGCGCTGCGCATCCAGGTCACCGGGCTGGACAACGAGCAGTCGGAGAAGACCCGCGCGGCCCTCGCCGAGGAGCTCGGCCTCAAGACCCAGCAGCTGGACACCGAGCTGGTGGGTCCCAGCTGGGGCGACCAGATGAGCAGCAAGGCGATCCAGGGTCTGGTCGTCTTCCTGATCCTGGTCAGCGTCTACCTGGCCATCGCCTTCGAGTGGCGGATGGCGGTGGGCGCCATGGGCGCCCTGATGCACGACCTGGTGGTCACCATCGGCGTCTACGCCATCGTCGGCTTCGAGGTGACCCCGGGCACGGTGGTCGGCATCCTGACGATCCTCAGCTACTCGCTGTACGACACGGTGGTGGTCTTCGACAAGGTCAAGGAGAAGACCCGGGGCCTGCTCAAGCAGAACCGCCACACCTACGGCGAGCTGGCCAACCTCGGCATCAACGCCACCGTGGTCCGCTCCGTCAACACCTCGGTGGTCGCCCTGCTGCCGGTGGCCGGACTGCTGTTCATCGGCACCGGCCTGCTCGGCGGCGGCATGCTCAAGGACATCTCGCTGTCGCTGTTCATCGGCCTCACCGCCGGTACGTTCTCCTCCATCTTCATCGCCACCCCGATCGTGGTGGACCTCAAGCTCCGCTCGCCGGAGATCAAGGCCCACGACCGGCGGACGCTGGCCAAGCGGGCCAAGGGCGGCGACGGGGCGGAGGACGCCGGGGAGGCGGGCGGGAGCGCGGGCGCCGGTGCGCGTCCGTCCGCGGAGCCCACCGCCGCGGCGGCCGGATCCGTCGGCGGGCCCCGCTCGCCGGAGTCCGGCAGCCGCGGGCGCCCCTCCGGAAGGCGGCGTTGATCCGATGATCTCCGTCACCGCCGACTTCGAGTCGCTGCGCGGCCTGCTGCTCAGCAGGATCCGCGACGTGCCCGACTACCCCAAGCCGGGAGTGCTGTTCAAGGACATCACCCCGCTCCTGGCCGACCCCGAGGCCTTCACCGCCCTCACCGACGCGCTGGCCGGCCTCGCCCGCGAGCGCGGCGCCACCAAGGTGGTGGGCCTGGAGGCACGCGGCTTCATCCTGGCCGCCCCGGCGGCGGTACGGGCGGGCGTCGGCTTCATCCCCGTGCGCAAGGCGGGCAAGCTGCCCGGCGCCACCCTGGCGCAGGCGTACGAGCTGGAGTACGGCAGCGCCGAGATCGAGATCCACGCCGAGGACCTCAGCCCCGAGGACCGGGTGCTGGTGATCGACGACGTGCTGGCCACCGGCGGCACCGCCGAGGCGTCGCTGCGCCTGATCCGCCGCTCCGGGGCGCAGGTCGCCGGGGTCGCGGTCCTGATGGAGCTGGGCTTCCTGCCCGGCCGGACCAGGCTGGAGGCCGCGCTGGAGGGCGCTCCGCTGGACGTGGTGATCACCGTCTGAGAGCAGCCGGTGCCACCGAGGCACCGATTTCGCGGAGGGGACGGCCCGGAGCACTCCGGGCCGTCCCCTCCGTCGCGTCGGGCCCGCGGCCTGTGACACCCTCGAAGACATCCGGCGCCCGCCCCGACACCCGGCGCCGCCCCGCACCGGCGCCCGGTTCGTTCCGGGGCGGGGGTGGATACCATGGCAGTCCGGCCTGTTCCCGGCCGGAACCGCCCTCCGCACGCCGCTGCCGGCGAGGAGGGGCCCACCGAGGAGTTGCCCTTGCCAGACGAGGCCAAGCCGCTCACCGCAGCGCAGCAGCAGGACGCCGGCAGGCCGGCGAAGCCCTCCACTGCGGGCGCCACCGCGGCCGGGAAACGCGGCGGTACTCCGAAACCGTCGCCGTCCACCGCCGCGCCGGCGGGCGGCAGGCGCGACGACGCGGCCTCCCGCGAGAAGGCCTCGGCCACCCGCGCCGTCTCGGGCGTCTCCGGGCGCTCGGGCTCCTCCAACCGCGTCCGCGCCCGCCTGGCCCGCCTGGGCGTCCAGCGCTCCAGTCCCTACAACCCGGTGCTGGAGCCGCTGCTGCGGATCGTCCGGGGCAACGACCCCAAGGCCGACACCGCCACGCTGCGGCAGATCGAGCGCGCCTACCAGGTCGCCGAGCGGTGGCACCGCGGGCAGAAGCGCAAGAGCGGCGATCCGTACATCACCCATCCGCTGGCCGTCACCACCATCCTCGCCGAGCTGGGAATGGACCCGGCCACCCTGATGGCGGGCCTGCTGCACGACACGGTCGAGGACACCGAGTACGGCCTGGACACCCTGCGCCGCGACTTCGGCGACCAGGTGGCCCTGCTGGTGGACGGCGTCACCAAGCTGGACAAGGTGAAGTTCGGCGAGGCGGCCCAGGCCGAGACGGTCCGCAAGATGGTCGTCGCCATGGCCAAGGATCCGCGGGTGCTGGTCATCAAGCTCGCCGACCGCCTGCACAACATGCGCACCATGCGCTACCTCAAGCGGGAGAAGCAGGAGCAGAAGGCCCGCGAGACGCTGGAGATCTACGCCCCGCTCGCCCACCGCCTGGGCATGAACACCATCAAGTGGGAGCTGGAGGACCTCGCCTTCGCGATCCTCTACCCCAAGATGTACGACGAGATCGTCCGCCTGGTCGCCGAGCGCGCGCCCAAGCGCGACGAGTATCTGGCGACCGTCATCGACGAGGTCCAGGCCGACCTGCGCGGCGCCCGCATCAAGGCGACCGTCACCGGCCGCCCCAAGCACTACTACAGCGTCTACCAGAAGATGATCGTGCGGGGCCGCGACTTCGCCGAGATCTACGACCTGGTGGGCATCCGCGTCCTGGTCGACACCGTCCGCGACTGCTACGCGGCGCTGGGGACCGTCCACGCCCGGTGGAACCCGGTGCCGGGGCGGTTCAAGGACTACATCGCGATGCCCAAGTTCAACATGTACCAGTCGCTGCACACGACGGTCATCGGGCCCGGCGGCAAACCGGTCGAGCTGCAGATCCGCACCTACGACATGCACCGCCGCGCCGAGTACGGCATCGCCGCGCACTGGAAGTACAAGCAGGAGGCCGTCGCCGGCGCCTCCAAGATCCGCACCGACGCGCCCGCGAAGAAGGGCGACGCCGTCAACGACATGGCGTGGCTGCGGCAGCTGCTGGACTGGCAGAAGGAGACCGAGGACCCGGGCGAGTTCCTGGAGTCGCTGCGCTTCGACCTCTCGCGCAACGAGGTCTTCGTCTTCACGCCCAAGGGCGACGTCATAGCGCTCCCGGCGGGCGCCACCCCCGTGGACTTCGCCTACGCCGTCCACACCGAGGTCGGCCACCGCACCATCGGCGCCCGTGTCAACGGCCGCCTGGTGCCGCTGGAGTCCACTTTGGACAACGGTGATCTGGTGGAGGTCTTCACCTCCAAGTCGCCCGGCGCCGGTCCCTCCCGCGACTGGCTGAGCTTCGTCAAGTCCCCGCGCGCCCGCAACAAGATCCGTGCCTGGTTCTCCAAGGAGCGCCGCGAGGAGGCCATCGAGCAGGGCAAGGACGCCATCGTGCGGGCCATGCGCAAGCAGAACCTGCCGATCCAGCGCATCCTCACCGGCGACTCCCTGGTCACCCAGGCCCATGAGATGCGCTACCCCGACATCTCGGCGCTCTACGCCGCCATCGGCGAGGGCCATGTCTCCGCGCAGAACGTCGTCCAGAAGCTGATCCAGGCCATCGGCGGCGAGGAGGCCGCCAACGAGGACATCGCCGAGACCGCCCCGCCCATGCGCCGGCGCACCAAGCGGCGCTCCAGCACGGACCCGGGTGTGATCGTCAAGGGCGTGGAGGACGTGTGGGTCAAGCTGGCCCGCTGCTGTACCCCCGTGCCCGGCGACCCGATCCTCGGGTTCGTCACCCGCGGCAACGGGGTCTCCGTCCACCGCGCGGACTGCGTCAACGTCGACTCGCTCTCGCGTGAGCCGGAGCGGATGCTGGAGGTCGAGTGGGCGCCGACCCAGTCCTCGGTCTTCCTGGTCGCCATCCAGGTCGAGGCGCTGGACCGCTCCCGGCTGCTGTCGGACGTCACCCGCGTGCTGTCCGACCAGCACGTCAACATCCTCTCCGCGGCCGTCCAGACCTCCCGGGACCGGGTGGCCATCTCCCGCTTCACCTTCGAGATGGGCGACCCCAAGCACCTGGGACACGTGCTGAAGGCGGTACGCGGGGTGGAGGGCGTCTACGACGTCTACCGCGTCACCTCGGCCCGCCGGTCGTAGCCCGGCCCGCGCACGGGGACGGCCCCGGCACCTTCGGAAGTGAAGGTGCCGGGGCCGTCCCCGTGCGCGGGCCGCTTCCTCAGCCGCTGAACTCCCGCAGCCCCTTGAGGGCCTGGTCCAGCAGGGCCTGACGGCCCTCGAGCTCCCGCTCCAGCTTCTGGGCCTTGGCGGTGTTGCCGGCTGCGTGGGCCTTGTCGATCTGCGCGCGGAGCTTGTCCACGGCGTCCTGGAGCTGGCCGGTCAGCCCTTCCGCCCGCGCCCGGGCCTCGGGGTTGGTGCGGCGCCACTCGGCCTCCTCGGCCTCCTGGATCGCCCGCTCCACCGCGTGCATCCGGCCCTCGATCCCGGCCCGGGAGTCCCGGGGAACGTGGCCGATGGCGTCCCAGCGCTCGTTGATGGCGCGGAAGGCCACGCGGGCCGCCTTCAGGTCGGTGACCGGGAGCAGCTTCTCAGCCTCGGCGGCCAGCTCCTCCTTGCGGGCCAGATTCTCCCGCTGCTCGGCGTCCCGCTCGGCGAAGACCTCGCCGCGGGCGGCGAAGAAGACGTCCTGGGCGCCGCGGAAGCGCTGCCACAGCTTGTCCTCGTGCTCGCGCTGGGCCCGGCCCGCGGCCTTCCAGTCCTGCATCAGCTCGCGGTAGCGGGCGGCCGTCGGGCCCCAGTCGGTCGAGCCGGACAGGGCCTCGGCCTCGGCGACCAGCTTCTCCTTGCGCCGCCGGGCCTCCTCGCGCTGCGCGTCCAGCGACGCGAAGTGGGCCTTGCGCCGCTTGGAGAAGGCCGAGCGGGCGTGCGAGAAGCGGTGCCACAGCTCGTCGTCGGACTTGCGGTCCAGCCGGGGCAGGCCCTTCCAGGTGTCGACCAGGGCGCGCAGCCGCTCCCCGGCGGCCCGCCACTGGTCGCTGGCGGCGAGTTCCTCGGCCTCGGCGACCAGCGCCTCCTTGGCCTTGCGCGCCTCCTCGGCCTGCCGGGCCCGGGCCGCCCTGCGCTCCTCCCGGCGGGTCTCGATCAGCTCGGTGAGCTGGTCCAGCCGCCTGCCCAGGGCCTCCAGGTCGCCCACCGCGTGTGCCTGATCGACCTGCTGCCGCAGGTGCCCGACGGCGGCCAGGGCGTCCTTGGCCGACAGGTCGGTGGTCTTCACCCGGCGCTCAAGGAGGTCGATCTCCACGACCAGGCCGTCGTACTTGCGCTCGAAGTAGGCCAGGGCCTCCTCGGGGGCTCCGGCCTGCCACGAGCCGACGGCCTTCTCGCCGTCGGCGGTACGCACGTAAACGGTCCCCGTCTCATCGACGCGGCCCCACGGGTCGCTGCTCACAGCGCCTCCTCCACATGATGCCGACGGGAGGCGTGCGCTCCCCGGCATCGTCCACAGTTGTCATACGGCCGGCGGCCGGATGTGACCGGCCCGGCCGAGGGGTTTGCCCGACCGTCGGCGCAGGCACCCCGTACAACGCCCAACATAGGCGACCGGTGCCCGCCCTGTCCGCATCCCGGGCGACCGAAATCCGGGCTCGGGGCCGCCCGGAGCGGCCGCCGGGCGCGGACGCGGCACCGGCCGCCGGGGGTCAGCTCTTGCGCACCGTCGCCTTGTCGATCACCACGGTCGCGTTCGGCTTGGTGTTGCCCGTCTGCGGGTCCGGGGTCATACCGGCGTCGGCGATCTTCTTCAGCACGTCCATGCCCTCGGTGACGGTGCCGAAGGGGGTGTAGTCCGGGGGGAGCTGGCTGTCCTGGTAGACCAGGAAGAACTGGCTGCCGCCGCTGTCCCGGTTCTCCCCGGTCTGGGCGTTGTACCGGTTGGCCATGGCGACCGTGCCCGCCGGGTAGGTGCCCTTCTTCACCTTCGGGTCGTCGAGGTTCTCGTCCGGGATGGTGTAACCGGGCTGCTGGACCTTGCCGTCCTTCGACATGCCGGTGCCGGTGCCGGTCGGGTCGCCGCACTGCAGCACGTAGATGCCCTGGTTGACCAGGCGGTGGCACGGGGAGTGGTCGAGATAGCCCTCACCGGCCAGGAACTCGAAGGAGTTCACGGTGCGGGGCGTCTTGGCGGCGTCCATCTCGATCTCGATGTCGCCGCAGGTGGTCTCCAGCTTCATCGTGTAGGTGGCCGAGGTGTCGATCGACATCTTCGGCTCCTTCTTCCAGTGCTTCTCGCTCGGCTCGCCCTTCGCCGGCTTCTCGCACGGGTCCGGGGCCTTGCTGGTGGGCGGGGCGGAGGGTTCGGAGGCGGCCTTGTCGGTCTTCTCGTCGTCCGCCGCCAGGCCGCCCGCGGCCGCGTAGGCGCCGCCGGCGGCCAGGACCAGGGCCAGGCCGCCCGCGATGGAGGCGTTGCGGATCCGCCCCTTGCGCCGTGCCTCGGCCCGCCTCTGCTGCTGACGCAGGTACTTCTCGCGGGCGAGCTGCTTGCGCCGCTGCTCACTGCTGACCACGGATCGTCTCCTTCGAATCCTTCGGGGCGTCTGTACGAGGCGTGCGTACGCACACGTGTGCCACAGCTTGGGCCGTACGGTATACGGGATACGGGTTCGCAGGCTCCGTCCCGTCGCCGGTAGGCTCTGTAACCGCTGCCGGCGGCCGGTGAGACGGCCGCGGCATCCCCTGCCGGACGACCGAAGGACGATCGTGCTCATTGCCGGGTTCCCCGCCGGGGCCTGGGGGACCAACTGCTATCTGGTCGCCCCCGCCGCGGGCGAGGAGTGCGTGATCATCGACCCGGGCCACCAGGCCGCCGAAGGCGTCGAGGAGGCCATGGCCAAACACCGCCTCAAGCCGGTCGCCGTCGTCCTCACCCACGGCCATATCGACCACGTGGCCTCCGTGGTCCCGGTGTGCGGCGCGCACGACGTGCCCGCCTGGATCCACCCGGAGGACCGGGAGATGATGAGCGACCCCGAGAAGTGGCTGGGCCGCTCCATCGGGCAGCCGCTGATGGGCGAGCTCTCCGTGGGGGAGCCGGACGACGTGGAGGAGCTGGCCGACGGCGCCGTGCTGTCCCTGGCCGGGCTGGAGCTGACCGTCTCGCACGCGCCGGGCCATACCAGGGGGTCGGTGACCTTCCGGATGCCCGAGCAGGCCGACGTCCCGCCGGTGCTGTTCTCGGGCGACCTGCTGTTCGCCGGCTCCATCGGACGCACCGACCTGCCCGGCGGTGACCACGCCGAGATCCTGCGGTCGCTGGCACGTGTGTGCCTGCCCCTGGACGACTCGACCGTGGTGCTGTCCGGCCACGGCCCCCAGACCACCATCGGCCGCGAACGCGCCACCAACCCGTTCCTGCGGGAGGTGGCCGCCGGCGGCCCGTTCGGAACGGGAGGCGGCACCGCCGCCCCGCGACGAGGAATGTGACGACGAAGAAGACGTGAGCACCTTCTCCGCCCCCAGGGGCACCTACGACCTGATCCCCCCGGAGTCGGCCGACTACCTGGCGGTGCGCGAGGCGATCTCCGCGCCGCTGCGGCGCGCCGGCTACGGCTACATCGAGACGCCCGGCTTCGAGAACGTCGAGCTGTTCGCCCGCGGTGTCGGCGAGTCCACCGACATCGTGACCAAGGAGATGTACACCCTCACCACCAAGGGCGGCAGCCGCCTGGCGCTGCGCCCCGAGGGCACCGCGCCGGTCGTCCGCGCGGTGCTGGAGCACAACCTGCACCGCGGCGCGCTGCCGGTGAAGGTCTGGTACTCCGGCTCGCAGTACCGTTACGAGCGCCCCCAGGCCGGCCGCTACCGGCACTTCTCCCAGGTCGGTGCCGAGGCCCTGGGCGCCGAGGACCCGGCCCTGGACGCCGAGCTGATCATCCTGGCCGTGGACGCCTACCGCTCGCTGGGGCTGAGGAACTTCCGGCTGCTGCTGAACTCCCTGGGCGACCGCGAGTGCCGCCCGGTCTACCGCGCGGCACTCCAGGACTTCCTGCGCGGACTCGACCTGGACGAGGACACCCGAGCCCGCGTCGAGATCAACCCGCTGCGCGTGCTGGACGACAAGCGCGAGGCCGTGCAGAAGCAGCTCACCGGCGCGCCGATGATGCCCGACCACCTGTGCGAGGCGTGCAAGGAGTACCACGAGCAGGTGCGCGGGCTGCTGATGGCGGCCGGGGTGGAGTTCGAGGACGACCAGAAGCTGGTGCGCGGCCTGGACTACTACACCCGCACCACCTTCGAGTTCGTCCACGACGGGCTCGGCTCGCAGTCCGCCGTCGGCGGCGGCGGCCGTTACGACGGCCTGTCGGAGATGCTCGGCGGCCCGCCGCTGCCCTCGGTGGGCTGGGCGCTGGGCGTGGACCGCACGGTCCTGGCGCTGCGGGCCGAAGGGGTGGAGCTCCCGGCTCCCTCGCGCACCCAGGTCTTCGCCGTACCGCTGGGGGAGGAGGCGCGGCGCGCGCTGTTCGGCGTGGTCACCGAACTGCGCAGGCAGGGGATCGCCGCGGACTTCGCGTACGGCGGCCGCGGTCTGAAGAACGGCATGAAGTCGGCCAACCGCTCGGGGGCGGCGTACGCCGTCGTGGCCGGGGAGCGGGACCTGGCCGAGGGGGTCGTCCAGGTGAAGGACCTCGACAGCGGCGAGCAGGTCCCGGTGCCGCTGGACGGTGTGGTGGCGGAACTGCGACGGAAGCTCGCCTGACTCGTTGTGCGTTGTGCACAATGAAGAACCCCACCTGAGACGACGGGATGACTCGACCATGACGACGACCACGGCGCCACGAGACGAAGCGACCCGCACCGGCGGCGACGGCGACGGGCCGCCCGCGCGGGGCCCCGTGGGCGCGGGCCGCGCCTACGCCCTGCTGCTGGTGATCACCGGCCTGGCCGGGGTGCTCGCCGCGTGGGTGATCACGGTCGACAAGTACCGGATGCTGGAGGCCGAGATCGCCGGAGAGGCGTTCGACACGGCGTGCAACCTGAATCCGGTGGTCTCCTGCGCCGATGTGATGGACAGCGCGCAGGCCGAGGTGTTCGGCTTCCCCAACCCGGTGCTCGGCCTGGTCACCTACGGCATGATCGTCGCCGTCGGCATGGGCCTGCTGGCCGGGGCGCGCTTCCCCCGCTGGTACTGGCTGACCATGAACGCCGGCATGCTCTTCGGCGTCGGCTTCTGCACCTGGCTGATGTACCAGTCGCTGTACAACATCAACGCGCTGTGCCTGTGGTGCAACCTGGCCTGGGTCGCCACCCTGCTGATGTTCTGGTACACGACCTTCCGCAACATCCACAACGGCTTCCTGCCCGCCCCGGCCTGGCTGCGCGAGGGCGTGCGGGAGTTCCACTGGGTGATCCCGGCGGTCCACATCGGCATCATCGGCATGCTGATCCTGACCCGCTGGTGGAACTTCTGGACGAGCTGAACCGTGAGACGGCCGGAGGGCCGCCGCACACCGGCACCGGTGTGCGGCGGCCCTCCGGCCGTCCCGCCCCGGGGGCGGGACGGTCGTCGGCACGGCTGTCGGCGGCGTGACTTAGGGTTGCGTTCCGTGGAACCGGATCTGTTCACCGCCGCAGCCGAGGAGCGCCAGGAGAAGGACCCGTCAGCCTCCCCCCTGGCGGTCCGGATGCGCCCGCGCACCCTCGACGAGGTCGTCGGCCAGCAGCACCTGCTGCGCCCCGGCTCCCCGCTGCGCCGCCTGGTCGGCGAGGGCGGGAAGGGGCCCGCGGGGCCGTCGTCGGTGATCCTGTGGGGGCCGCCGGGCACCGGCAAGACGACTCTGGCCCACGTCGTCAGCAAGGCCACCGACAAGCGGTTCACGGAACTGTCGGCCATCACCGCCGGGGTCAAGGAGGTCCGGGCCGTCATCGACGGCGCGCGGCGTTCGTCGGGCGCCTACGGCAAGGACACCGTGCTGTTCCTGGACGAGATCCACCGCTTCAGCAAGGCGCAGCAGGACTCGCTGCTGCCGGCGGTGGAGAACCGCTGGGTCACCCTCATCGCCGCGACGACGGAGAACCCGTACTTCTCGGTGATCTCCCCGCTGCTGTCCCGCTCGCTGCTGCTCACCCTGGAGCCGCTGACCGACGACGACCTGCGCGGGCTGCTGCGCCGCGCGGTCGCCGACGAGCGCGGGCTGGGCGGGTCGGTGGAGCTGCCGGGGGACGCCGAGGCGCATCTGCTGCGGATAGCCGGCGGCGACGCGCGCCGTGCGCTCACCGCGCTGGAGGCGGGCGCGGGCGCGGCCCTGGACAAGGGCGAGCGGGAGATCACCCTGGCGACGCTGGAGGAGGCCGTCGACCGGGCCGCGGTGAAGTACGACCGCGACGGCGACCAGCACTACGACGTGGCCAGCGCCCTGATCAAGTCCATCCGCGGCTCGGACGTGGACGCGGCCCTGCACTACCTGGCCCGGATGATCGAGGCGGGGGAGGACCCGCGGTTCATCGCCCGGCGGCTGATGATCTCCGCCAGCGAGGACATCGGCCTGGCCGACCCCACCGCACTGCAGACCGCCGTGGCCGCGGCCCAGGCGGTGGCGATGATCGGCTTCCCCGAGGCGCGGATCACCCTGGCCCAGGCGACCGTGGCCCTGGCCCTCGCACCGAAGTCCAACGCCGCCTATCTGGCGATCGACGCGGCCCTGGCGGACGTACGGGCGGGCCTGGCCGGTCCCGTGCCGCGGCATCTGCGCGACGGCCACTACCAGGGCGCGAGGAAGATGGGCCACGGCGAGGGGTACCGGTACCCGCACGACATGCCCGGCGGCATCGCCGCGCAGCAGTACGCCCCGGACGGCGTCCACGGCAGGCGCTACTACGAGCCGACGCGGTACGGGGCGGAGGCCCGGTACGCCGAGGTGGCGGAGCGGGTGCGGGCCCGGCTGCGGGAGGAGCCGCGGGAGGAGGGGGCGCCGCCGGACAGGCCCTGAGGCCCCGCCGGTCCGCGGTTTCCACGTCGGCCCTGACCGGCCCTGACCGGCCCTGACCGGCCCTGACTGGCCCTGACCGGCCCGGCCCGGTCAGGGCGCGGAGCCCGCCTCGAACAGGGCCCGGATCGCGTGGCGCAGCCCGGAGGCGTTCCGCACCGGCCGGGGGAAGTCGAAGAGGGCGTCGAAGCTCTGCCCGTCCGCGCGGAACCGCACCCGCAGTCCGAAGCGGTCCAGGGCCACGGGCACCACCGCCTCCCAGGCGCCGCAGGCCCGCCGCCGCTCGCCCAGCAGCGAGCACAGTCCGCGCAGCAGGTCGTCGTGGGCGGCGGCGAGGTGCTGCAGGAGTTCGGCCTCGTGGCGTGCCAGGGGGTCGGGCGAGGCGGCGGCGAACTCGTCCGGTTCGACGTGCCCCTCGCCGTGCAGGTCGCCGATCCACCCCTCGCCGACCTCCAGCCGCAGCGGTGTCCACGCGGCGCCCGGGAAGGGCCCCGAGGGATGCCGCTCGGCCAGCAGCCGGGCGCAGGCCGCCCGCTCGCCGCCGGTCACGGGGGTGAGCCAGCCCGCCACCTCGGCCCGGCCGCGGATGCGGTGGGGCACCGCGACGGGCGCCACGTCCGTGATCTCCATCACGGCGGCCAGATCGCCGTCCCGGGCGTGGGCCGCGGCCCGGGCGGCCGGGGAGCCGGCCGGGACCAGCAGGAGCACGTCCCCCTCGCCGGTGACGGCACGGGCCTCGCAGCAGCCCTGGCCCGGCCACTGCGGATCGCCCAGGTCCGTACCGGGAATGACCAGTGAGGCGGAGGCGTTCGACTCGACGAGGGTACGCATCCGCTCGGCGGCTCCCGGCCGCCGTGTGTCAGGCTCAGCCCCGGGACGCGGCTGACCCCTCCTCACGCTCTCCGCTCCGGCGGCGGTGCCGGCGCCGGCACCGCCGCCGTGTGCGGAACCGGTGCGGGGCAGGGGGCTCCCAGGTCGAAACATGCGTTCTCCTCCGCTAAGGTTAGGCTCACCTAAATTACACGGAGGTCCGTTCAACGTGAACCAGTCGCGTCCCAAGGTCAAGAAGTCGCGTGCGCTCGGCATCGCGCTGACCCCGAAGGCCGTGAAGTACTTCGAGCAGCGCCCGTACCCGCCGGGCGAGCACGGCCGGGGCCGCAAGCAGAACAGCGACTACAAGGTCCGGCTGCTGGAGAAGCAGCGGCTGCGCGCCCAGTACGACATCAGCGAGCGCCAGATGGTCCGCGCCTACGACCGCGCCCGCAAGGCCGAGGGCAAGACGGGCGAGGCCCTGGTCGTCGAGCTGGAGCGCCGCCTGGACGCGCTCGTCCTGCGCTCGGGGATCGCCCGCACCGTCTACCAGGCCCGCCAGATGGTCGTGCACGGCCACATCGAGGTCAACGGCCGCAAGGTCGACAAGCCCTCCTTCCGCGTCCGCCCGGACGACGTGGTGTCCGTCCGCGAGCGCAGCCGCACCAAGCACCCCTTCCTGGTGGCGCGCGAGGGCGGCTACGCGCCCGACGGCGAGACCCCGCGCTACCTCCAGGTCAACCTCCAGGCGCTGGCCTTCCGCCTGGACCGCGACCCGAACCGCAAGGAGATCCCGGTCGTCTGCGACGAGCAGCTCGTCGTCGAGTACTACGCCCGCTGATCCCCGCCGGCCACCTGCCGCGCCCGTACCGCCCGGCTCCGGCGGCGCGGACACTTCGGACCTCCCGGTCCCCGGCCCTCCTGACGCGCCCCGCGGCAGGAGGGCCGCGGCGTACCGCCCCCGGCCCGCCGGGCCGGAGGGAATGCGGTACGGGCGACGGCCCGCGGCGCGATAAGGTCGGTATCCGCCGTCGCACCCGTGAGATCGGTGGGCAGGTACCCCCACGAACCGCAGGACGCGGCGGCCGACCCCCATACGACCCGAGGGAAGCGGTGCAGCGTGTCCGGTGGAGAGGTGGCCGGCCTCCTGGTGGCCGTCTTCTGGGCGATCCTGGTGTCGTTCCTCGCCGTGGTGCTGGTGAGGCTCGCGCAGACGCTCAAGGCGGCGACCAGACTGGTGACGGACGTGACCGAGCGTGCGGTCCCCCTGCTCACCGAGGCGTCCGAGACCGTCCGCTCGGCACAGAGCCAGCTCAGCCGGGTGGACGCCATCGCCTCCGACGTCCAGGAGGTCACCGCCAACGCCTCGGCGCTCTCCTCCACCGTCTCCACCGCCTTCGGCGGCCCGCTGGTGAAGGTCGCCGCGTTCGGCTACGGAGTGCGCCGCGCCCTCGGCCGCAAGGACGACCCGCCGCGGTCGAGGCGTTCCGTGGTCGTGGGCCGGTCCGTGCCGGCCGCGCGCCGGGGGACCGGCCGGCGCCGCGACGGAAAGGACTGATCCCACCGTGTTCCGCCGTGCCTTCTGGTTCGGTGCCGGCGCCGCCACCGGCGTCTGGGCCACCACCAAGGTCAACCGCAAGCTGCGCAGCCTCGCGCCCGACAGCCTCGCCGTACGAGCGACGGACCAGGCCGTGGCGGCCGGGCACCGGCTGAAGGACTTCGCGTTCGACGTCCGCGCCGGAATGGCACAGCGGGAGATCGAGTTGAACGACGCACTGGGACTGACGGCCCCCGCCGACCCCGGGGCCGCCGGCCAGGCGGAAGAACGCCGGGGGATCGCCGGGCGGGCCCCGCACCGCCCCGCCCTCGGAGCCACCCACCCGTACGACCGGAATGAGGACCACTGATGGAGTCGGCTGAAATCCGCCGCCGCTGGCTGCGCTTCTTCGAGGAGCGGGGGCACACCGTCGTGCCGTCGGCGTCGCTGATCGCGGACGACCCGACGCTGCTGCTGGTCCCCGCCGGAATGGTGCCCTTCAAACCGTACTTCCTGGGCGAGGCCACCCCGCCGTACGAGCGGGCCGTCAGCGTGCAGAAGTGCGTGCGCACCCCGGACATCGAGGAGGTCGGCAAGACCACCCGCCACGGCACCTTCTTCCAGATGTGCGGCAACTTCTCCTTCGGCGACTACTTCAAGGAGGGCGCCGCGAAGCTCGCCTGGGAGCTGCTCACCACGCCGCAGGACAAGGGCGGCTACGGCCTGGATCCGCAGAAGCTGTGGATCACCGTCTACGAGGAGGACGACGAGGCCGAGCGCATCTGGCGCGACGTCGTCGGCGTCCCCGCCGAGCGGATCCAGCGCCTGGGCAAGGAGGAGAACTACTGGGACATGGGCGTGCCCGGCCCCTGCGGTCCCTGCTCCGAGATCAACTACGACCGCGGCCCGGAGTTCGGCCCCGAGGGCGGCCCGGCCGTCAACGACGAGCGCTACGTGGAGATCTGGAACCTGGTCTTCATGCAGTACGAGCGCGGACCGGGCCAGGGCAAGGACTACCCGATCCTCGGCGAGCTGCCCAGCAAGAACATCGACACCGGGCTCGGCCTGGAGCGCCTGGCGATGATCCTGCAGGGCGTGCGCAACATGTACGAGACCGACACCCTGCGGGCGGTCATCGACACGGCCGGCGGGCTGACCGGCGTGCGCTACGGCGCCGCCGGGGGCACCGACGTCTCCCTGCGCGTGGTCGCCGACCACATGCGCACCTCCGTGATGCTCATCGGCGACGGCGTCACCCCCGGCAACGAGGGCCGCGGCTACGTGCTGCGCCGCATCATGCGCCGCGCCGTCCGCAACATGCGCCTGCTGGGGGCCGACCGGCCGGTCGTCGGCGAACTGGTCGACACCGTGCTGCGCACCATGGGCGAGCAGTACCCCGAGCTGCTCACCGACCGGCAGCGCATCGAGACCGTCGCGCTCGCCGAGGAGGCCGCCTTCCTCAAGACCCTCAAGGCCGGCACCAACATCCTCGACACCGCCGTCACCGAGACCAGGGCCGCGGGCAAGGCCGTCCTGCCCGGCGAGAAGGCCTTCCTGCTCCACGACACCTGGGGCTTCCCCATCGACCTCACCCTGGAGATGGCCGCCGAACAGGGCCTGTCCGTGGACGAGGAGGGCTTCCGCCGCCTGATGAAGGAGCAGCGGGAGCGCGCCAAGGCCGACGCCAGGGCCAAGAAGACCGGCCACGCCGACCTCAGCTCCTACCGCGAGGTCGCCGACACCGCCGGGGCCACCGTCTTCACCGGCTACACCGACACCGAGGGCGAGACCTCCGTCGTCGGCCTGCTGGTGAACGGCCTGCCCTCGCCGGCCGCCTCCGAGGGCGACGACGTGGAGGTCGTGCTCGACCGCACCCCGTTCTACGCCGAGGGCGGCGGACAGCAGCCCGACACCGGCCGCATCCGCCTGGACTCCGGCGCCGTCATCCAGGTCCGCGACGTCCAGCAGCCGGTTCCCGGCGTCACCGTGCACAAGGGCACCGTCCAGGTCGGCGAGGTCACCGTCGGAGCCTCGGCGTACGCCGCCATCGACGTCACGCGCCGCCGGGCCATCGCCCGCGCCCACAGCGCCACCCACCTCACCCACCAGGCGCTGCGCGACGCGCTCGGCCCGACGGCCGCCCAGGCCGGTTCCGAGAACGCCCCGGGCCGTTTCCGCTTCGACTTCGGCTCGCCGACCGCCGTGCCCGGCGCCGTCCTCACCGACGTCGAGCAGCGGATCAACGAGGTCCTCGCCCGGGAACTCGACGTCATGGCCGAGGTGATGAGCATGGAGGAGGCCAAGAAGCAGGGCGCCATCGCCGAGTTCGGCGAGAAGTACGGCGACCGGGTCCGCGTGGTGACCATCGGCGACTTCTCCAAGGAGCTGTGCGGCGGCACCCATGTGCACAACACCGCCCAGCTCGGTCTGGTGAAGCTGCTGGGGGAGTCCTCCATCGGCTCCGGCGTGCGCCGCGTGGAGGCCCTGGTCGGCGTGGACGCCTACAACTTCCTCGCCCGCGAGCACACGGTGGTCTCCCAGCTCACCGACCTGCTCAAGGGCCGTCCCGAGGAGCTGCCGGAGAAGATCTCCGGGATGCTCGCCAAGCTGAGGGACGCCGAGAAGGAGATCGAGCGCTTCCGCGCCGAGAAGGTCCTGGCCGCCGCCGCGGGCCTGGCCTCCTCCGCCCGCGACGTCAACGGGACCGCGTTCGTCGGCGCCCGGGTCCCCGACGGCACGACCGCCGACGACCTGCGCAAGCTCGTCCTCGACGTGCGCGGCCGCATCCAGGGCGGACGCCCGGCCGTGGTGGCCCTGTTCTCGGTGGCGAACGGCCGTCCGCTGACCGTCATCGCCGCCAACGACGCCGCCCGCGACCGAGGTCTGAAGGCCGGCGACCTCGTCCGCGCCGCCGCCAAGGCCCTCGGTGGCGGGGGCGGCGGCAAGCCGGACGTCGCCCAGGGCGGTGGCCAGAACCCCGAGGCCGTCGACGAGGCCGTCGCCGCCGTCGAGCGCCTGGTGGCGGCCGCCTGATGCGGCGCGGCAGGCGGCTGGCCGTCGACGTCGGGGACGCCCGGATCGGGGTCGCCTCCTGCGACCCCGACGGGCTCCTGGCCACACCGGTGGAGACCGTGCCGGGGCGCGACGTCCCGGCCGCCCGCCGCCGGCTGGCCGAACTCGTCGCGGAGTACGAGCCGCTGGAGGTCGTGGTCGGGCTCCCCCGCTCCCTCAACGGGCGCGAGGGCCCGGCCGCGGCCCGGGTACGGGCCTTCGCCCAGGGGCTGGCCGAGGCCGTCGCCCCGGTGGCGGTACGCCTGGTGGACGAGCGGATGAGCACCGTCACCGCGGCCCAGTCCATGCGCGCCTCGGGCGTCTCCTCGAAGAAGGGACGCAGCCGGATCGACCAGGCCGCGGCCGTGGTCATCCTGCAGAGCGCGCTGGAGACCGAGAGGGTGTCCGGCCGGGCCCCGGGGGAGTGCGTCGGGGCGGGCGGCCGATAGCGGTACGGTAACGTTCCGCTTCGGACGGCGCCGTTCGAACACCGAGCCGTACGCCGGAGACGGCAGTTCGGACAGCGGCGTCCGCGCGTACCGCAACCGGCTGCCGTCCGACGGCTCTAGGGGATCGATGACTGAGTATGGCCGGGGCACCGGCTCCGAACCGTGGCACCCCGACGACCCCCTCTACGGGGACCAGGGGTGGAACGACGGAGCCCACCACGGACCCCAGCAGGGGGCCCAGCACGGCGACTGGGACACCTACGGCGGACAGCAGCAGTACCACCCCCAACAGCACCAGCAGCAGCACCAGCAGCACCAGGGCCACCAGCAGCCCGGCTACGGGCAGCAGGACTGGGACACCCAGGGCGGCGGACAGCAGTACGGTCACCAGCAGCAGTACGGCGATCCGTACGGCGGGCACCACCCCCAGCAGCACCAGCAGCAGGGCGATCCCTACGGCCGGCACCAGGGACAGCAGCAGGGGGACCCGTACGGTCACCAGCACCAGCAGCAGTACGGCGATCCGTACGGCGGGCACCACCCCCAGCAGCACCAGCAGCAGGGCGATCCCTACGGCCGACACCAGGAGCAGCACCAGGGCGATCCGTACGGTGGCGGACAGTACGCGGACCACAGCGGTCACCCCGGAAACCAGGGCGCCCACCCGCAGTACCCCGAACAGCACGGACACCCAGACCAGCACGGACACCCCGAACAGCCCGGGCAGCACGAGGAGTACGGGCAGCAGCCCCCGCGGTCCCGGCGGGAACGGCGCCGTGACGAGCCGGACCCCGGCCCCGGGCCCGACGAGGAGACCGGCTGGGACCCGGGCCCGGACCAGGGTGAGCACGCCTTCTTCTCGGACGACGGCGACGGCGGCGACGACGAGTACGACGACGAGGCCGACGGCCGGTCCGGACGCAGAGGCAAGGGCAGGGGCGGCCGGAAGGGCCGCAACGGCGTCGCCTGTCTGACCGTCGCCCTCGTCCTGGTCGGCGGCGTCGGCACGGCCGGCTACTTCGCCTACGACTTCTACCAGAGCCACTTCGCCGCAGCGCCCGACTTCTCCGGTCAGGGCAAGGGCGACATCCAGGTGGAGATCCCCGAGGGCAGCACGCTGGCCCGGATGGGCGCCATCCTGGAGAAGGCCGGAGTGGTCAAGAGCCGGCAGGGGTTCGTCGAGGCGTCCCAGGCCAACGCCAAGGCGCAGAGCATCCAGCCGGGCGTCTACATGCTCCGCAAGGAGATGTCCTCGGCGGCGGCCATCGAGATGATGCTCGACCCCTCCAGCCAGAACGCCCTGATCATCGCCGAGGGCAAGCGGGCCTCGGAGATCTACGCGCTGATCGACGAGAAGCTCGGCCTGGAGGAGGGCAGCACGAAGAAGGCCGCCGAGAAGGCCGACCTGGGCCTGCCCGAGTGGGCCGAGGGCAACCCCGAGGGCTTCCTCTTCCCGTCCAAGTACACGGTCGGCGACAAGACCGAGCCCGAGGACCTGCTCAGGAAGATGGTGGAGCGGGCCGACCGGGAGTTCGAGAAGGCGGACCTGGAAGGCCATGTGGAGCGGCTCGGGCTGGAGTCGCCGCTCCAGGTGCTCACCGTCGCCAGCCTGGTGCAGGCGGAGGGCAAGTACAAGCACGACTTCGTGAAGGTCTCCCGCGTGGTCTACAACCGGCTGAAGCCGGGCAACACCGAGACCAACGGCTATCTCCAGTTCGACTCCACCTACAACTACGCCAAGAACCAGTACACGCTGGACGTGCCCTCGCCCAGCGCCATGGCCAAGTTCGACCACCCCTACAACACCTACGCCAAGAAGGGTCTGCCGCCCGGCCCGATCAACAGCCCGGGCGCCGAGGCGCTGCACGCGGCGGTGGAGCCGGCCGAGGGGGACTGGTACTACTTCGTGTCGATCACCGAGGACAACACGGTGTTCTCCGACACCTACGAGGAGCACAGCCGGCACGTGGAGAGGTACAACGCGGAGCAGGAGAAGAACGGGGAGGGCCAGTGAGTCCGGCCGGAAGGCGCGCGGCGGTCCTGGGGTCACCCATCGCACACTCGCTCTCCCCGGTGCTCCACCGGGCCGCCTACCGGGAGATGGGTCTGACCGGCTGGTCCTACGACCGCTTCGAGGTGGACGAGGACGGCATCGCGCCGTTCCTGGAGAAGCTCGCCGCGGACGGCGGGGAGTGGGCCGGGCTGTCGCTGACCATGCCGCTCAAGCGGGCCGTCATCCCCCTGCTGGACGACATCGGCGACACCGCGGCCTCGGTCGGGGCCGTCAACACCGTGGTCTTCACCGCGGACGGCCGCCGTCTCGGAGAGAACACCGACATCCCCGGCATGATCGCCGCGCTGCGCGAACGAGGCGTGGACGGCGTTCCGCACGCCGCGGTGCTGGGCGCCGGGGCCACGGCCTCCTCCGCGCTCGCCGCGCTCGCCCGGATCTGCACCGGAGAGGTCACCGCGTACGTCCGCAGCCGGGAGCGGGCCGAGGAGATGCGCGGCTGGGGCGAGCGGCTGGGCGTGGCGGTGACGGCCGCCGACTGGGCGGACGCGCCACGGGCGCTGACCGCGCCACTGGTGATCGCCACCACGCCCGCGGGCGCCGCCGACGCCCTGGCGGGTGCTGTGCCCGAGCGGCCCGGCACCCTCTTCGACGTCCTCTACGAGCCCTGGCCGACCCCGCTGGCCGCCGCCTGGTCCGCGCGCGGCGGGCGGGTCCTGGGCGGTCTGGACCTCCTGGTCCACCAGGCGGTCCTCCAGGTCGAGATGATGACCGGCCGCTCCCCGGCCCCGCTGGCCGCGATGCGCGCGGCGGGCGAGGCCGCGCTGGCGGCGCGCACGGCCTGACACACCGGAGCGGGAGCCCGGCAGCCGAGACGGGCGTCCCGCCTGCTGGACGGACGGCCGGTCCCGCGGTGCGATCGTGAAAGGATCGGGACCGAGCACGTACGGGCCTGGACTGAGGAGCACCGTTGAGCAGGTTGCGCTGGCTGACCGCGGGGGAGTCGCACGGCCCCGCACTGGTGGCGACGCTGGAGGGACTGCCCTACGGCGTGCCGGTCACCACGGAGATGGTGGCGGACGAGCTGGCGCGACGGCGGCTGGGCTACGGTCGCGGCGCGCGGATGAAGTTCGAGCGGGACGAGGTCACCTTCCTGGGCGGGGTGCGGCACGGGCTCACCCTGGGCTCCCCGGTCGCGATCATGATCGGCAACACCGAGTGGCCCAAGTGGGAGAAGGTCATGGCGGCCGACCCGGTGGACGAGGCCGAGCTGGCCGAGCTGGCCCGCAACGCGCCGCTGACCCGGCCCCGCCCCGGCCACGCCGACCTGGCCGGAATGCAGAAGTACGGCGTGGGCGACGCCCGGCCGATCCTGGAGCGGGCCTCGGCACGGGAGACGGCCGCCCGCGTGGCACTGGGCACGGTCGCCCGGTCGTACCTGAGGCAGACGGCCGGCATCGAGATCGTCTCCCACGTCGTCGCGCTGGGCGGCGCCGAGGCCCCGGCCGGCACGCTGCCGCGGCCCGGGGACGTGGAACGGCTGGACGCCGACCCGGTGCGCTGCCTGGATGAGGAGGCGAGCCGGGCGATGGTCGAGGTGATCGACGCCGCCCACAAGGACGGCGACACCCTCGGCGGCGTCGTCGAGGTCGTCGCCCACGGGGTGCCGGTCGGGCTGGGCAGCCATGTGCACTGGGACCGCCGGCTGGACGCCCGGCTGGCCGGAGCGCTGATGGGCATCCAGGCCATCAAGGGCGTGGAGGTCGGCGACGGTTTCGAGCTGGCCCGGGTGCCCGGATCCAGGGCGCACGACGAGATCGTGCCCACCGAGGACGGGGTGCGCCGCTCCTCGGGGCGGTCGGGCGGCACCGAGGGCGGGCTGTCCACCGGCGAGGTGCTGCGGGTGCGGGCGGCGATGAAGCCGATCGCCACCGTGCCGCGGGCGCTGGCCACCGTGGACGTGACCACCGGCGAGGCCACCCGCGCCCACCACCAGCGCTCGGACGTGTGCGCGGTCCCGGCCGCCGGGATCGTCGCCGAGGCGATGGTCGCGCTGGTGCTGGCCGACGCGGTCGCCGAGAAGTTCGGCGGCGACTCGGTCGCCGAGACCCGCCGCAACGTGACCGGCTTCCTCGACAACCTGGAGATCCGGTGAGCGCCGGGCGGCCGCGGGAGGCCGGCCCGGCCGTGGTCCTGGTGGGCCCGCCCGGCGCGGGCAAGACCACCGTGGGCGCCGTACTGGCCCGCAGGCTGGGAGTGGCGCTGCGCGACACCGACGCGGACATCGAGGCGGCGGCGGGCAAGGCCATCGCCGAGATCTTCGTCGACGACGGGGAGCCGCACTTCCGCGAGCTGGAGCGGGAGGCGGTACGCGCGGCCCTGGCCGGGCACGACGGAGTGCTCTCGCTCGGCGGCGGCGCCGTCATGGACGCCGGCACCCGTGAGCTGCTCGCCGGGCTCCCCGTGGTCTTCCTGGACGTGGCCCTGGCCGACGCCGTCAAACGCGTCGGACTGGACGCCCCGCGCCCCCTGCTGGCGGTCAACCCCCGCAAGCAGTGGCGCACCCTGATGGAGCAGCGCCGCCCGCTGTACACCGAGGTGGCCCGCGCGGTCGTCGACACCGCCGGCCGCGACCCGGAGGAGACCGCCCAGGCGGTCCTGGACGCACTCGAGCTGAAGGACACATGACCACCACACCTCCCACCCGCATCGCCGTCGGCGGCACCGCGGGCACCGCGCCCTACGACGTCCTCGTCGGACAGCGGCTCCTGGACGAACTGCCGCACCTGGTCGGCCCCGACGCCCGCCGGGTGGCGGTGATCCACCCCGAGGCTCTGACCGAGACCGGCGAGGTGCTGCGCGAGGACCTGGCGGGCCAGGGGTACGAGGCCATCGCCATCCAGGTGCCCAACGCCGAGGAGGCCAAGACCGCCGAGGTCGCCGCGTACTGCTGGAAGGCGCTGGGGACCTCCGGCTTCACCCGCACCGACGTCGTCGTCGGCGTCGGCGGGGGAGCGACCACCGACCTGGCGGGCTTCGTCGCGGCGACCTGGCTGCGCGGGGTGCGCTGGATCGCGGTGCCCACCACGGTGCTGGGCATGGTGGACGCGGCAGTCGGCGGCAAGACCGGCATCAACACCGCTGAGGGCAAGAACCTGGTGGGCGCCTTCCACCCGCCGGCCGGTGTGCTGTGCGACCTGGCGGCGCTGGAGTCGCTGCCGGTGCACGACTACGTCAGCGGCCTGGCCGAGATCATCAAGGCGGGCTTCATCGCCGACCCGGTCATCCTGGACCTGATCGAGTCCGATCCCGAGGCCGCCCGCACCCCCGCGGGCCCGCACACCTCCGAGCTGATCGAGCGCTCCATCCGGGTCAAGGCCGAGGTGGTCTCCTCCGATCTGAAGGAGTCGGGCCGGCGGGAGATCCTCAACTACGGGCACACCCTGGCCCACGCCATCGAGAAGAACGAGCGCTACAACTGGCGGCACGGCGCGGCCGTCGCCGTCGGCATGGTCTTCGCCGCCGAGCTGGGCCGCATCGCCGGCCGGCTGGACGACGCCACCGCCGACCGGCACCGGGCGGTCCTCACCGCCGTCGGTCTGCCCGTCACCTACCGGGGCGACCAGTGGCCCAAGCTGCTGGAGACGATGAAGGTCGACAAGAAGACCCGCGGCGACCGGCTGCGCTTCATCGTCCTGGACGGCCTGGCCCGGCCCGCCGTGCTGGAGGGGCCGGACCCGGCGATGCTGCTCGCCGCCCACGCGGAGATCGCCGCGTGAGCGCCGCCGCGCCCCGGAGGGTCCTGGTCCTCAACGGTCCCAACCTCGGCCGTCTGGGCTCCCGTGAGCCGGACGTCTACGGCTCCACCTCCTATGCCGGGCTCGTCGAGCGGTGCACGGAGCTGGGCGGGGAACTGGGGCTGGATGTCGAGGTCCGCGAGACCAACGACGAGGGCGAGATGATCCGCTGGCTCCACGAGGCCGCCGACGCGTCCCTCCCGGTCGTCCTCAACCCCGCCGCGTTCACCCACTACTCGTACGGGATGCGCGACGCCGCCGCCCAGCGCACCGCTCCGCTGATCGAGGTGCACATCTCCAACCCCCACGCCCGCGAGGAGTTCCGCCACACCTCGGTCGTGGCGGCCGTGGCCTCCGGCACCATCGCCGGCTTCGGCATCGGCTCCTACGAGCTGGCCCTGCGCGCCCTGGCGGGCGACCGGCCGCACAGCTGAGGGGCCGGGACGCGCCGGGACGGGCCGCGGGCACCACTTCGAACCGCCGACCGTTCACACGGCGCCGGCCGGGGGAAGGTACCGTTCGGTGCCGGACGGACGAGGTGACGCCCGGCCGGGCCCACCGCGCCCGGCCGGCACACCGGACGGAAACGGAGTTGGGACCGGATGCAGCAGTACGGGACGCAGCGGCCCGTCCCGCCCTCGGGCTCCCCCCAGGGCTCCCCGCAAGGACACCCGCAAGGACACCCACAGGGACACCAGCAGGGACACCCGCCACACCCCCACGCGCACCCGCAGTCCGCCGCCCACCCCGGCTGGAACGCCCCCCACCGGGTCCCCCCGCCCCCGCCTCCGCCTCCCTCGCGCCCGGCCCCGCCCGCCGCACCGCCGGCGGCCCCGCCCGCGGCGCCTCCCGCCGGGCCGCCCCCGGCCTCCGCGCCCACCCCCGCGCCCCCGCCCCAGGCCCCGGACGCCACCGGCCACCTCCGGCTGCCGCCCGGCGCACCGGTGCAGATATCGGACACGGCCGACCCGGCCGCCGGCCCCGTCACGGTGGAGGCCGTGCACACCGCCGCCGTCGCCGTCCTGCTGATCGGCCCGGCCGGCGCCGGCAAGACCACCGTCGCCCGGTACTGGGCGGACACCCGCCGTGTGCCCACCGCGCACATCAGCCTGGACGACGTCCGCGAATGGGTGCGCTCCGGTTTCGCCGACCCCCAGTCCGGCTGGAACGAGCACTCCGAGGCGCAGTACCGTCTCGCCCGCCGCACCTGCGGCTTCGCCGCCCGGAACTTCCTGGCCAACGGCATCTCCTGCATCCTGGACGACGCCGTCTTCCCCGACCGGCCCGTCGTCGGCCTCGGCGGCTGGAAGCGGCACGTCGGCCCCGGCCTGATCCCGGTGGTGCTGCTGCCGGGCCTGGAGGTCGTCCTGGAGCGCAACGCCGAGCGCACCGGCAACCGCCGGCTGTCGGACGAGGAGGTCGCCCGCATCCACGGCCGGATGGCCGGCTGGTACGGCTCCGGGCTGCCGATCATCGACAACTCCCGGCAGGACGTGGCCACCACCGCACGGCTGCTGGACGAGGCCGTGGCCCGCGCGCTCACCAGCCCGCCGAGCTGGTAGCGGGTACGGCCGGGCCGGCAGCGGGTACGGAGGGGCGTCCGGACGGCGGGCGGTCCGGACGTGTCGGGACGCCACCGCGTGTCACGCTGCGTACGCTCAGGGGCATGTCCGAGGTGTACGTGGCCCGCCGCGGCCGACTGCGCGACCGCTGGACGGCGGCGGGCGGAGAGGCCGCCCTGGTCTCCCGGCCCGCCAACGTCCGCTATCTGACCGGCTGGTCCGTCCCCGGAGCGGTCCTGCTGCTCGGGGCGGACGGCCGCGACACCCTGCTGAGCCCGGCCGCGCCCGTCACCGACGGACGCACCGGGCCGCCGTGCACCACGGGCGACCTGCGCTGCACCGTCCTGCCCGGGGACGCGCCCGACCCGGCCGTCGCCGCCGCCGAACTGGCGGCTGCCGGGACCACAACGGCCCTGCTGGCGGTGGAGGAGCACGACCTCACCGTGGCCCGGCACCGGGCCCTGGCCGCGGCCGCGCCCCGGCTGCGCCTGACCGGCCTGGGCCGCGCCGTGGAGCAGCAGCGCCTGGTCAAGGACGAGGAGGAGCTGGCGGCGCTGCGCGTCGCCGCGGAGATCACCGACCACGCACTCGGCGAGCTGCTGGAGTCCATCCTGGTGGGCCGCACCGAACGCCATCTGGCGCTGGAGCTGGAGAGGCGCCTGATGGACCACGGCGCCGACGGCCCGGCCTTTCCCACCTGCGTCGGCACCGGCCGCAACTCCGGCCTGCCCGGCCACCGGCCCGGGGACCGGCGGGTGGAGGAGGGCGACTTCCTGAGCGTGCGGCTGGGCGCCCGCTACCGCGGCTACCGCTGCCAGATCGGCCGCACCTTCGTCATCGGCCCGGCCCCCGCCGACTGGCAGATCGAGCTGTACGAGCTGGTCTTCGCGGCCCAGCGCGCCGGGCGGGAGGCACTGCTGCCGGGGACGGAGTACCGTGAGGTCGACCGGGCCGCCCGCCATCCGCTGGAGGCGGCCGGGTACGGTGACGTCCTGGAACCGGGCACCGGGCACGGCGTGGGGCTGGAAATCGGCGAGGACCCTCGGCTGTCGCCCGCGGCCATGGGTAAACTGGACGCTTGTGTGCCGGTCACCGTCGAACCGGGGGTCCACCTCCCGGGACGGGGCGGCGTCCGGATCGACGACACGCTCGTCGTCCGCCCGCAGGCAGACGGCGGACCGGAGCTACTCACCATCACGACCAAGGAACTGCTCGCCCTGTGACACGGGGGCGTGGTCCTTCGGTCTTCCGCAGCAGCAGTCTCAGGAGATTCCGCGACCGTGGCCACCACGAACGACCTCAAGAACGGCATGGTGCTCAAGCTCGACGGGGGCCAGCTCTGGTCCGTAGTCGAGTTCCAGCACGTCAAGCCCGGCAAGGGCGGCGCCTTCGTCCGCACCAAGCTCAAGAACGTGCTCTCCGGCAAGGTGGTCGACAAGACCTTCAACGCCGGCACCAAGGTCGAGACGGCCACCGTGGACAGGCGCGGCATGCAGTTCTCCTACAAGGACGGCGCCGACTTCGTCTTCATGGACACCCAGACCTACGACCAGATGCCCATCACCCCCGAGGTCGTCGGCGACGCCGCCAACTACCTGCTGGAGGGCCAGGAGTGCACGGTCGCCGTGTACGAGGGCAACCCGCTGTTCATCGAACTGCCCGCCGCCGTCGAGCTGGTCATCGAGTACACCGAGCCGGGCGTCCAGGGCGACCGCTCCACCGGCGGCAGCAAGCCCGCCCGGCTGGAGACCGGCTACGAGATCGGCGTTCCGCTCTTCATCACCACCGGTGAGAAGATCAAGGTCGACACCCGCTCCGGCGAGTACCTCGGCCGGGTGAACAGCTAACCGTGGCAGCCCGCAGCAAGGCACGTAAACGGGCCTTCCAGATCCTGTTCGAGGCCGACCAGCGCGACAGCGCCGTGACGGCCGTGCTGGCGGACTGGATCCGGCACGCGCGGACCGACGAGCGGCAGCCGCCGGTCGGTGAGTACACGATGCAGCTCGTCGAGGGGTACGCGGAGCACGCGGACCGGATCGACGAGCTGATCGCCACCTACGCCGTCGGCTGGACGCTGGACCGGATGCCGTCGGTGGACCGCAACCTCCTGCGGCTCGGCGCGTACGAACTGATCTGGGAGGACGAGGTACCCGACGCGGTGGTGATCGACGAGGCGGTGCAGCTCGCCAAGGAGTTCTCCACCGACGACTCCCCGACCTTCGTCAACGGCCTGCTGGGCCGGCTGAAGGAACTCAAACCGACGCTGAAGCGCGTCTGAGCGGTTCGGGCCGGGGCGGCCGTATCTCAAGGACCTCACGGTCCCCAGAAGCGGCGAGGGGCCCGGGACACCCGTCGGGTGTCCCGGGCCCCTCGCCGTCCGGGATCCCCCGGGCAACGGCGCGGAACGCGACCGCCACCGGGAGCGGAACCCTCGCACGGAAGGTCCCGCCCGGTGGCGCCGGTGCCGCGGGGGGGCCTCAGGCCTCCTCGTGCTGGACCGCGCGACGGGCGTCGGCGTCCAGCACACCCCAGCCGATGAGCTGCTCGGTCAGCACCGAGGGCGACTGGTCGTAGATGACGGCGAGGGTGCGCAGGTCGTCCTGGCGGATCGACAGCACCTTGCCGTTGTAGTCGCCGCGCTGGCTCTGGATCGTCGCGGCGTACCGCTGCAGCGGGCCCGCCTTCTCGGAAGGCACGTGGGCCAGCCGCTCCAGGTCCAGAACGAGCTTCGGCGGCGGCTCGGCGGCTCCGCCCGGCGTACTGCCCGGCAGCAGCTCCTGCACCGGGACGCCGTAGAAGTCCGCCAGCTCGGCCAGCCGCTGCACGGTCACGGCACGGTCGCCGCGCTCGTACGAGCCGACCACGACCGCCTTCCAGCGGCCCTGGGACTTCTCCTCGACACCGTGGAGGGAGAGCCCCTGCTGGGTGCGGATGGCGCGGAGCTTGGCCCCGAGCTGTTTGGCGTATTCGCTGGACATATGGCTCCCCGGAGGACGTCTTCGTAACTCACTGTGATGTTACGCAGCGTAATGTACGGCGTCAAGCCGGGCCGGTCCATACCGGGGGGTGCGCGGGAGGCGCGGGCCCGCGCACCCGGGTGCGCGGCGGCCCGGCGGGCGCCCGGAGCGAACGCCCGGACAGCCTTCCGGGCAGCCCGTCCGAACAGCCCCGGACAGGCTGGTACCGTTGACGGCGCACCATCCGACGTCCTTTAAGGCCCGTCCCGTGAGGCGGGGAAGGAGGTCCGTTTACCGTGGACACATCCATGGGAGAACTGGACGGCAACGGTTCCGCCCCGGTCCGCCCCGTACTGGAGGCGCCGGACATCGCGCGGGTCCTCACCCGCATCGCCCACGAGATCGTCGAGCGCGCCAAGGGCGCCGACGACGTGGTCCTCCTGGGCATCCCCACCCGCGGCGCGCACCTGGCCAGGCGGCTGGGGGCCAAGCTGGAGGAGATCACCGGCCGCCCGCTGCCGGTCGGCTCACTCGACATCACCATGTACCGCGACGATCTGCGGATGCGCCCCGCCCGCACCCTGGCCCGCACCGAGATCCCGGCCGAGGGCGTCGACGGGCGCCTGGTCGTCCTGGTCGACGACGTGCTCTTCTCCGGCCGCACCATCCGGGCCGCGCTCGACGCGCTCGGCGACATCGGCCGGCCCCGCGCCGTGCAGCTCGCGGTCCTGGTCGACCGCGGCCACCGCGAACTGCCGATCCGCGCCGACTACGTCGGCAAGAACCTCCCCACGTCGCTGCGGGAGACGGTCAAGGTCCGGCTCGCCGAGGAGGACGGCCGCGACGGCGTGCTCCTGGGCGAGCGTCGTGAGGCGGGGGCCTCCCCGTCCGGCGAGCGGTAGCGCCCCTCCACTCCCTTCCCGGACCTGCCTCCGCACCTCCGCACCCCCTGCGCCGCTCCCGTCCTCCCGGGCCCGGCGGCCCCGCGGCCGCGTCCGCGCGCCCGCACGCCTCGAAACCTCCACACACCGGAGCACATCCAGATGCCGCTCTTCCCCGGGGGCAACCCCCGGACTTCCGGTCACCTGATCTCGGCCGCCGACCTCACCCGCGACGACGCCGTGCGCATCCTCGACACCGCCGAGGAGATGGCGCGCCTGGCCGACCGCCCGATCAAGAAGCTGCCCGCGCTGCGCGGCCGCACGATCGTCAACCTCTTCTTCGAGGACTCCACCCGCACCCGTATCTCGTTCGAGGCCGCCGAGAAGCGGCTGTCCGCCGACGTCATCAACTTCGCGGCCAAGGGATCCTCGGTCTCCAAGGGCGAGTCCCTCAAGGACACCGCCCAGACCCTGGAGGCGATGGGCGTGGACGCCGTCGTCATCCGGCACGGGGCCTCCGGAGCCCCCTACCGCCTGGCCACCTCCGGCTGGATCGACGCCGCCGTCGTCAACGCCGGCGACGGCACCCACCAGCACCCCACCCAGGCGCTGCTCGACGCGTTCACCATGCGCCGCCGCCTGATCGGCCCGGACGCCGGACTCGGCCGGGACCTGGCCGGCCGGCGGATCACGATCGTCGGCGACATCCTGCACAGCCGGGTCGCGCGCTCCAACGTCGACCTGCTGAACACCCTGGGCGCCCAGGTCACCCTGGTGGCACCGCCCACCCTGCTGCCGGTCGGCGTCGAGGGCTGGCCCTGCGAGGTCTCCTACGACCTGGACGCCGTGCTGCCGAAGTCCGACGCCGTGATGATGCTGCGCGTCCAGCGCGAGCGGATGAACGCCGCCTTCTTCCCCACCGAGCGCGAGTACTCCCGACGCTACGGCCTCGACGTGCAGCGCATGGAGCGGATGCCCGAGCACTCCGTCGTGATGCACCCCGGGCCGATGGTCCGGGGCATGGAGATCACCGCCGAGGTCGCCGACTCCGGCCGCTGCACCGTCACCGAACAGGTCGCCAACGGAGTCTCGATCCGCATGGCCGTCCTGTACCTGCTGCTCGGCGGCTCCGAGCACGCTGGCGGCAGCGGCACCACCGGCACCGCCGGCACCGCCGAAACCACTGGCACCACCGCCCGTACCGAGGAGAAGTGACACCCATGAGCAAGACCCTGATCCGCGGCGCGAAGGTGCTGGGCGGCCAGGCGCTGGACGTCCTGATCGACGGCGAGACCGTCGCGGCCGTCGGCGCCGGCCTGGACGCCGACGGCGCCCAGGTGGTCGAGGCCGACGGGCAGATCCTGCTGCCGGGCCTGGTGGACCTGCACACGCATCTGCGCGAGCCGGGCCGCGAGGACTCCGAGACCGTGCTGACCGGCACCCGGGCCGCGGCCTTTGGCGGTTACACCGCCGTGCACGCCATGGCCAACACCTTCCCCGTCGCCGACACCGCCGGCGTCGTCGAGCAGGTCTGGCGGCTGGGGCGGGAGTCCGGCTACTGCGACGTGCAGCCGGTCGGCGCCGTCACCGTCGGCCTGGAGGGCAAGCAGCTCGCCGAGCTGGGCGCGATGCACGAGTCGGCCGCCTCGGTGCGGGTCTTCTCCGACGACGGCAAGTGCGTGGACGACGCGGTGATCATGCGCCGGGCGCTGGAGTACGTCAAAGCCTTCGACGGCGTCATCGCCCAGCACGCCCAGGAACCCCGCCTGACCGAGGGCGCACAGATGAACGAGGGCACGGTCTCCGCCGAGCTGGGCCTGGGCGGCTGGCCGGCCGTCGCCGAGGAGTCGATCATCGCCCGCGACGTGCTGCTGGCCGCGCACGTCGGTTCCCGGCTGCACATCTGCCACCTGTCCACCGCCGGATCGGTGGAGATCGTGCGCTGGGCCAAGTCCAAGGGGTGGAACGTCACCGCCGAGGTCACCCCGCACCACCTGCTGCTCACCGACGAACTGGTGCGCTCCTACGACCCGGTCTACAAGGTCAACCCGCCGCTGCGCACCGAGGCCGACGTGAGGGCCCTGCGCGAGGCGCTGGCCGACGGCACCATCGACTGCGTCGCCACCGACCACGCCCCCCACCCCCACGAGGACAAGGACTGCGAGTGGGGCGCGGCCGCCATGGGCATGGTCGGCCTGGAGACCGCGCTGTCCGTCGTCCAGCACACGATGGTGGAGACCGGACTGCTGGACTGGGCCGGCGTCGCCGACCGCATGTCCTTCCGCCCCGCGGCCATCGGGCGCCTGGCCGGCCAGGGACGGCCCGTCTCGGCTGGTGAGCCCGCCAACCTCACCCTGGTCGATCCGGCCTACCGTGGAACGGTGGATTCCGCACGTTTCGCCTCCCGCAGCCGCAACACCCCCTACCAGGGACGCGAGCTGCCGGGCCGTGTCACACACACGTTCCTGCGGGGCAGGGCGACAGTCATGGACGGAAAGCTCGTATGAACCTCTCACCGGTACCAACCGCCATCCGCCACGCCGCGGCGCCCGAGTCGCAGCAGGTCACCGACTGGGCGCCCCGGATCGCCTGGGTGATCGGCCTCCTGCTGGTCGTCGCCCTGGTGTACTGGCTGATGAGGGAGGGCTGGAAGTGGCGCTCGGTGCTCCAGTCCGACCTCCCCGAACTGCCCCAGGCGCCCGCCGGCCCCGGTGAGCCGAGGCTGACCATGACCGGCCGCTACCACGGCTCCACCGCGGCCGGGCAGTGGCTGGAGCGGATCGTCGCCCACGGCCTGGGCGCCCGCAGCCGCGCCGAGCTCACCCTCACCGAGCAGGGTGTGCACGTGGTGCGGCCCGGAGCGAACGACTTCTTCATCCCGGCCGGCAGGCTGCGCGGCGCCCGGCTCGACAAGGGCATCGCCGGCAAGGTCCTCACCGAGGACGGCCTGCTGGTGATCACCTGGGAGCACGGCGACCGCCTGCTGGACTCCGGCTTCCGCTCCGACCGCGCCGCCGAGCACGCCGCCTGGCTGGAGGAGCTGCGCGCCATGTCCGGCGGCGGCTCCGGCACGGCCGGCGCACCCGGCGCCACCGGCGCCGCGGACGATCCCCACGGCACCACCGACGCTGCCGCCACCACGCACCACGAGGAAGGCGCACGATGACGACCTCCGCCCGCAAAGCCTCCAGGGTGCCCGCCGTACTCGTCCTGGAGGACGGCCGCACCTTCCGCGGCCGCGCCTACGGGGCCATGGGCGAGACCCTCGGCGAGGCCGTGTTCTCCACCGGCATGACCGGCTACCAGGAGACCCTGACCGACCCCTCCTACCACCGGCAGGTGGTCGTCATGACCGCCCCGCACATCGGCAACACCGGCGTCAACGACGAGGACCCGGAGTCGAAGCGGATCTGGGTGGCCGGCTACGTGGTGCGCGACCCCGCCCGCGTGCCCTCCAACTGGCGCTCGGTGCGCACCCTGGACGAGGAGCTGACCGCCCAGGGCGTCGTCGGCATCAGCGGTGTCGACACCCGGGCGCTCACCCGCCACCTGCGCGAGCGCGGCGCGATGCGGGTCGGCATCTTCTCCGGCGACGCCGTCGCCGACGAGGCCACGATGCTGGCCAGGGTGAAGGCCGCCCCCGAGATGACCGGCGCCGACCTGTCCGCCGAGGTCGCCACCACCGAGGCGTACACCGTCCCGGCCATCGGGACCAGGCGCTTCACCGTCGCGGCCGTCGACCTGGGCATCAAGGGCATGACCCCGCACCGGATGGCCGAGCGCGGCATCGAGGTCCACGTGCTGCCCGCCACGGCCACGATCGAGGACGTCTACGCGGTGGAGCCGGACGGGGTGTTCTTCTCCAACGGCCCCGGCGACCCCGCCACCGCAGACCATCCGGTGGCCCTCATGCGAGGGGTGCTGGAGCGCTCCACCCCGCTGTTCGGCATCTGCTTCGGCAACCAGATCCTCGGCCGGGCCCTGGGGTTCGGCACCTACAAGCTCAAGTACGGCCACCGCGGCATCAACCAGCCCGTGCAGGACCGTACGACCGGCAAGGTCGAGGTCACCGCGCACAACCACGGCTTCGCCGTGGACGCCCCCCTCGACGGCCCCGGCGACACCCCCTACGGGCGCGCCGAGGTCTCCCACGTCTGCCTCAACGACGGCGTGGTCGAGGGCCTTCGCCTGCTGGACCGGCCCGCGTTCAGCGTCCAGTACCACCCCGAGGCGGCGGCCGGGCCGCACGACGCCGCGTACCTGTTCGACCGCTTCGTCTCCCTGATGGAGGGCCAGCGTGCCTAAGCGCACCGATATCCGTTGCGTCCTGGTCATCGGCTCGGGCCCGATCGTCATCGGGCAGGCCGCCGAGTTCGACTACTCCGGCACCCAGGCGTGCCGGGTCCTCAAGGCCGAGGGCCTGAGGGTGGTCCTGGTCAACTCCAACCCGGCCACGATCATGACCGATCCGGAGATCGCCGACGCCACCTACGTCGAGCCGATCACCCCGGAGTTCGTCGAGAAGATCATCGCCAAGGAGCGCCCCGACGCCCTGCTGCCCACCCTGGGCGGCCAGACCGCGCTCAACACCGCCATCTCCCTGCACGAGGCGGGCACCCTGGACAAGTACGGGGTGGAGCTGATCGGCGCCAACGTCGAGGCCATCCGCAAGGGCGAGGACCGCGACCAGTTCAAGGAGGTCGTGGAGGCGGTCCGGGGCAGGATCGGGCACGGCGAGTCCGCCCGCTCGGTCATCTGCCACTCCATGGAGGAGGTCCTGGCCGGCGTCGAGGAGCTCGGCGGCTACCCGGTCGTGGTGCGCCCCTCCTTCACCATGGGTGGCGCCGGCTCCGGCTTCGCCCACGACGAGGACGAACTGCGCCGCATCGCCGGCCAGGGGCTGACGCTCTCCCCGACCACCGAGGTGCTCCTGGAGGAGTCCATCCTCGGCTGGAAGGAGTACGAGCTGGAGCTGATGCGCGACCGCAACGACAACGTCGTGGTCGTCTGCTCCATCGAGAACTTCGACCCGATGGGCGTGCACACCGGCGACTCCATCACCGTCGCCCCGGCGATGACGCTCACCGACCGCGAGTACCAGACCCTGCGCGACATCGGCATCGCCGTCATCCGCGAGGTCGGCGTCGACACCGGCGGCTGCAACATCCAGTTCGCCGTCAACCCCGCAGACGGCCGGGTCATCGTCATCGAGATGAACCCGCGCGTCTCGCGCTCCTCGGCGCTGGCCTCCAAGGCCACCGGCTTCCCGATCGCCAAGATCGCAGCCAAGCTGGCCGTGGGCTACACCCTCGACGAGATCCCCAACGACATCACCGAGCAGACCCCGGCCTCCTTCGAGCCCACGCTCGACTACGTGGTGGTCAAGGTCCCGCGCTTCGCCTTCGAGAAGTTCCCGGCCGCCGACTCCACCCTCACCACCACCATGAAGTCGGTGGGCGAGGCGATGGCCATCGGCCGCAACTTCCCCGAGGCGCTGAACAAGGCGCTGCGCTCGCTGGAGAAGAAGGGCAGCCAGTTCGACTTCGCCACCCCGGTGGCCGGACTCGGGGACAAGGACGAACTGCTGGCCGCCGCCCGGCGGCCCACCGACGGCCGGATCAACACCGTCATGGCCGCCATCCGGGCCGGCGCGAGCCCGCGGGAGGTCTTCGAGGCCACGAGGATCGACCCCTGGTTCACCGACCAGCTCTTCCTGGTCAAGGAGATCGCCGACGAGCTGGCCGAGGCCGGCCGCCTCGATCCCGAACTGCTGGCCGAGGCCAAGCGGTACGGCTTCTCCGACGCCCAGATCGCCGCGATCCGGGGTCTGCGCGAGGACGTCGTCCGCGAGGTGCGCCACACCCTGGGGGTGCGCCCGGTCTACAAGACGGTCGACACCTGCGCCGCCGAGTTCGCCGCGAGGACCCCGTACTTCTACTCCTCCTACGACGAGGAGAGCGAGGTCGCCCCGCGCACCAGGCCCGCGGTGATCATCCTCGGCTCGGGCCCCAACCGCATCGGCCAGGGCATCGAGTTCGACTACTCCTGCGTCCACGCCTCCTTCGCGCTGCGCGACGCGGGCTTCGAGACCGTGATGGTCAACTGCAACCCCGAGACCGTCTCCACCGACTACGACACCTCCGACCGGCTGTACTTCGAGCCGCTCACCCTGGAGGACGTCCTGGAGATCGTCCACGCCGAGCGGCAGGCCGGCCCCGTCGCGGGCGTCATCGTCCAGCTCGGCGGCCAGACCCCGCTCGGGCTGGCCCAGGCGCTCAAGGACAACGGCGTCCCCGTCGTGGGCACCTCCCCGGAGGCCATCCACCTCGCCGAGGACCGCGGTTCCTTCGGCCGGGTGCTGGTCGAGGCCGGGCTGCCCGCGCCCAAGTACGGCACCGCCTTCTCCTTCGCCGAGGCCAAGGAGATCGCCGCCGGGATCGGCTACCCGGTCATGGTCCGCCCCTCCTACGTGCTGGGCGGACGCGGCATGGAGATCGTCTACGACGAGGCCTCGCTGGGGGACTACCTCACCCGCCACGCCGGCCTGATCTCCGAGCACCCGGTGCTGATCGACCGCTTCCTCGACGACGCCATCGAGATCGACGTCGACGCGCTCTACGACGGCACCGAGCTCTACCTCGGCGGCGTGATGGAGCACATCGAGGAGGCCGGCATCCACTCCGGCGACTCCGCCTGCGCCCTGCCGCCGATCACCCTGGGCGGTTACGACGTCAAGCGGCTGCGGGCCTCCACCGAGGCCATCGCGCGCGGCGTCGGGGTGCGCGGGCTGATCAACATCCAGTTCGCGCTGGCCGGGGACATCCTCTACGTGCTGGAGGCCAACCCGCGCGCCTCGCGCACCGTCCCCTTCACATCCAAGGCCACCGCCGTACCCCTGGCCAAGGCCGCCGCCCGGATCTCGCTGGGCGCGACCATCGCCGAACTGCGGGCCGAGGGCCTGCTGCCGGCGAGCGGCGACGGCGGCACCCTGCCGCTGGACGCGCCGATCTCGGTGAAGGAGGCCGTGCTGCCCTGGAGCCGCTTCCGCGACGTCCAGGGCCGCGGCGTGGACACCGTGCTCGGCCCGGAGATGCGCTCCACCGGCGAGGTCATGGGCATCGACTCGGTCTTCGGCACCGCCTACGCCAAGTCGCAGGCGGGCGCGTACGGCGCGCTGCCCACCAAGGGCCGGGCCTTCGTCTCGGTGGCCAACCGCGACAAGCGCTCGATGATCTTCCCGGCCCGTGAGCTGGTCGCGATGGGCTTCGAGCTGCTGGCCACCTCCGGCACCGCCGAGGTGCTGCGCCGCAACGGCATCGACGCCACCGTGGTGCGCAAGCAGAGCGAGGGCGAGGGGCCGAACGGGGAGCGGACCATCGTCCAGCTCATCCACGACGGCGAGGTCGACCTCATCGTCAACACCCCCTACGGCACCGGGAGCCGCCTGGACGGCTACGACATCCGCACCGCCGCGGTCGCCCGCGCCGTGCCCTGCCTGACCACGGTCCAGGCGCTGGCCGCCGCCGTGCAGGGCATCGAGGCCACCTCGCGAGGGGAGGTCGGGGTCCGCTCCCTGCAGGAGCACGCGGAACACCTGACAGCCGCCCGCGGGAAGTGACCGGAGGTGAGGGGGACGCCGGCAGCGGCGTCCCCCTCACCGCGAGAGCGCCCCGCAGCACCCCGCCACCGGGCCCCGCCACCGGGCACCGCCACCGGATCCCGTACCGGCCCGTCGCACGGAAGACCCGTATGTATCCCCTTCTGTTCCACCTGATCCTCAGGCGCCTGGACCCCGAGCGGGCGCACCACCTGGCGTTCGCCCTGATCCGGACGGCCGTCCGCGTCCCCGGCCTGCGCGCCCTCGTCGCGGCCGTCGCGGCCCCCGGCCGGGCACAGCGGCGCGCCCTGGCCACCGAGGCCTTCGGTCTGCGGATGCGCGGCCCCTTCGGGCTGGCCGCCGGGTTCGACAAGAACGCGGTCGGCGTCGACGGGCTCACCATGCTCGGCTTCGACCACGTCGAGATCGGCACCGTCACCGCCCACCCCCAGCCCGGCAACCCGGGGCCCCGGCTGTTCCGCCTGGTCGCCGACCGGGCCCTGGTCAACCGCATGGGCTTCAACAACGACGGCTCCGCCGCCGTGGCCGCCCGCCTGGCGGGGCGCCGGGCCGTCTTCCCCACCACGGTCGGCGTCAACATCGGCAAGACCAAGGTCACTCCCGAGAGCGAGGCCGCCGGCGACTACGCGCTCTCCGCCTCCCGGCTGGCCCCGTACGCCGACTACCTCGTCGTCAACGTCTCCTCGCCCAACACCCCCGGCCTGCGGAACCTCCAGGCGACCGAGCACCTGCGCCCGCTGCTGGCGGCGGTGCGCTCCGCCGCCGACGAGGCGGTGCCCGGCCGCCGCGTCCCCCTGCTGGTCAAGATCGCCCCGGACCTGGCGGACGAGGACGTCGACGCGGTCGCCGACCTCGCCGTGGAACTGGGCCTGGACGGCATCATCGCCACCAACACCACCATCGCCCGCGACGGCCTGGGCCTGGCCACAGGACGCGCCGAGATCGAGGCCATCGGCGCGGGCGGGCTGTCCGGCGCGCCGCTGAAGGACCGCTCCCTGGCCGTGCTGCGCCGCCTGTACGCCCGCGTCGGCGACCGCGTCACGCTCGTCGGCGTCGGCGGGGTGCGGACCGCCGACGACGTCTGGGAGCGCATCCTGGCCGGGGCCACCCTCGTCCAGGGCTACAGCGCCCTCGTCTACGAGGGACCGCTGTGGTGCCGCCGAGTCCACCGGGGCCTGGCCGCGCGCCTGGCCGCGAGTCCGTACGCCACCCTCGCCGAGGCCGTCGGCGCCGACACCCGGAAGGTGACCCCCCGATGACCGCTCCCCAAGCCCCGCAGGCTCCCCAAGCCCCCCAGGCCGCGCAGGCCCCAGGCGCCCCGGAGCCGTTCGGCGCCCGGCTGCGCCGCGCCCTGGACGACCGCGGTCCGCTGTGCGTCGGCATCGACCCGCACGCCGCGCTGCTGACGGCCTGGGGCCTGGACGACGACGTGGCGGGCCTGGAGCGCTTCACCCGCACGGTGGTGGACGCCCTCGCCGACCGGGTCGCCGTCCTCAAGCCGCAGTCCGCCTTCTTCGAGCGCTTCGGCTCGCGCGGGATCGCCGTCCTGGAGAGGGCGATCGCCGACGCACGCTCGGCCGGCGCCCTGGTGCTCACCGACGCCAAGCGCGGCGACATCGGCTCCACGATGGCCGCCTACGCCGCCGCCTACCTGGATCCGGGCAGTCCGCTGTTCTCCGACGCCGTCACCGTCAGCCCCTATCTGGGCTTCGGCTCGCTGCGCCCCGCCCTGGACGCGGCGCGGGCGGCGGGTTCGGGCGTCTTCGTCCTGGCCCTGACCTCCAACCCGGAGGGCGCCGAGGTGCAGCGGGCCACCGCCGGGGGCGGTGCGTCGGTCGCCCAGACGGTGCTGGACCACATCGCGAGGGAGAACGCCGGGGCCGATCCGCTCGGCCCGGTCGGCGCGGTGGTCGGGGCGACGCTGGGGGAGGCCGGCGCGGACCTGGCGGTCAACGGCCCGCTGCTGGCGCCGGGGCTGGGGGCGCAGGGCGCCACCGCGGCCGACCTGCCGAGGGTCTTCGGCGGTGCGGTGCGCAACGTGGTGCCGAGCATCAGCCGGGGAGTCCTGGGCCGGGGGCCTTCACCGCGGGCCCTGCGGGAGGCCGCGGCCGGGGAGGCCGACGCGCTGCGGGAGGTCCTGGGCTGATCAGCCGGGGCAGAACCGGAGGGTCCGGAAAAACCGGGGCACCCCGCGGAATCAACCCTTCAGTCGCGCCCATTTGTCCGGAAATGTCCAGGTCGGCTCAAGTCTGACCAGGACTTTTCCCCCGTTCTCGCTGACTCGGGCGCGATGGGCCGCTAGTCTCCGACGAGAGCACCGCGAATTCCGGGGTCCTCGCAGGTCCGGGGGGCGCCGGGGGACGTGTTGCTCGTTGCTCCGCAGGTGCGGGGCCACTAGGTTCCTCACCGACCAATATCCGACCAGTTCGACATCCGAGGTGACGTAGGCGTGGCTCTTCCGCCCCTTACCCCTGAACAGCGCGCAGCCGCGCTCGAGAAGGCCGCCGCGGCTCGCCGGGAGCGCGCCGAGGTCAAGAACCGACTGAAGCACTCCGGCGCCTCGCTCCACGAGGTCATCAAGCAGGGCCAGGAGAACGACGTCATCGGCAAGATGAAGGTCTCCGCCCTCCTGGAGTCCCTGCCCGGCGTCGGCAAGGTCCGGGCCCGCCAGATCATGGAGCGGCTCGGCATCTCCGAGAGCCGCCGGGTGCGCGGCCTGGGATCCAACCAGATCGCCTCCCTGGAGCGTGAGTTCGGCGGCGGTTCCGCCTGACGTTTCCAGGTCTGCCTGGGAACCGGGATAATCGCCGTATGAGTGAACGTCCGCGACTGACCGTGCTCTCCGGCCCCTCCGGGGTCGGCAAGAGCACGGTCGTCGCTCATCTGCGCAAGGTCCATCCGGAGATCTGGCTCTCGGTGTCCGCCACCACCCGCAGACCGCGCCCCGGCGAGCGGCACGGTGTCCAGTACTTCTTCGTGGACGACGAGGAGTTCGACAAGCTGGTCGCCAACGGCGAGCTGCTGGAGTGGGCCGAGTTCGCGGGCAACCGCTACGGCACTCCGCGGCGGGCCGTGCTGGAGCGGCTGGAGGCGGGAGAGCCGGTGCTCCTGGAGATCGACCTCCAGGGCGCGCGGCTGGTCCGCGAGTCGATGCCCGAGGCACAGCTCGTCTTCCTGGCCCCGCCCAGCTGGGAGGAGCTGGTCCGCCGTCTCACCGGCCGCGGCACCGAGTCCCCCGAGGTCATCGAGCGGCGGCTGGCCGCGGCCAGGGTCGAACTGGCCGCCGAGTCGGAGTTCGACGTGACCCTGGTCAACACCTCCGTCGAGGACGTCAGCCACGAGCTGCTAGCCTTGATGAAGGTTTCGTGATCGTCACCGGAGTCGTCACCGGAGGGCCGGGCAGGACAGCCGCCGGAATCCGGGACACCGGCAGGAGGCATCCCGTACCGGGGCCCGGCCGGATCACTGCCCGTCTTATCCACCGCAGCGGAAGGTAGAGCGTGTCCTCTCCCATCAACACGCCCGAGGGCATCATCAACCCGCCGATCGATGAGCTGCTCGAAGCCACCGACTCGAAGTACAGCCTGGTGATCTACGCCGCCAAGCGCGCGCGCCAGATCAACGCCTACTACTCGCAGCTCGGCGAGGGCCTGCTGGAGTACGTCGGCCCGCTGGTGGACACCCACGTCCACGAGAAGCCGCTGTCGATCGCGCTCCGCGAGATCAACGCGGGTCTGCTGACCTCCGAGGCCGTCGACAACCCGACGCAGTGAGGCCCCGGCCGCCCATGGCGGCCGGCCGCACGACGGCACCACCGCCACGGGCCCGGCAGCCGCGCTGCCGGGCCCGTGGTGTGTCATGGGTACCGGCGGAAGCGTCCCCGACGTGCCCGCCGCCGACGCGCGACAGTGAGCGAGTGAGCGGCCGACGGGCCGCCGAGCCGGGGAGAGGCGAGGGATGGACAGGTCCGACAAGCCCAGGGTGGTCCTGGGGGTCAGCGGCGGCATCGCCGCCTACAAGGCGTGCGAGCTGCTGCGGAGGCTGACGGAGTCCGGCCACGACGTGCGGGTGGTACCGACCGGTTCGGCGCTGAGGTTCGTCGGCGAGCCCACCTGGGCGGCGCTGTCGGGCAACCCCGTGACCACGGGGGTGTGGGAGGACGTCCACGAGGTCCCGCACGTGCGCATCGGACAGGAGGCCGATCTGGTCGTCGTCGCGCCCGCCACCGCCGACACCCTCGCCCGGGCCGCCCACGGCCTCGCCGACGACCTGCTGACCAACACCCTGCTCACCGCCCGCTGCCCGGTGGTCTTCGCACCCGCCATGCACACCGAGATGTGGGAGCACCCCGCCACCGCCGAGAACGTGGCCACCCTGCGCCGCCGCGGCGCGGTCGTCATCGAGCCCGCGGTCGGACGGCTGACCGGCAAGGACACCGGCAAGGGGCGCCTACCCGACCCCGGCGAGATCTTCGAGGTCTGCCGCCGGCTCCTGGCCCGCGGCGCCGCGCCCGGGCGCGACCTGGCCGGCCGGCACGTCGTGGTCAGCGCGGGCGGCACCCGCGAACCACTGGACCCGGTCCGCTTCCTGGGCAACCGCTCCTCGGGCCGGCAGGGGTACGCCCTGGCCCGCACCGCGGTGGCGCGCGGCGCGCGGGTGACCCTGGTGGCCGCCAACACCTCCCTGCCCGACCCCGCGGGCGCGGACGTGGTGCCGGTGGGTACCGCCGTGCAACTGCGGGAGGCCGTGCTGAAGGCCGCCGAGGACGCGGACGCGGTGGTCATGGCCGCGGCGGTGGCCGACTTCCGGCCCGCCCGATACGCCCAGGGAAAGATCAAGAAGCGGGACGGGCGGGAACCGGAACCGGTCGCCCTGGTCCGCAACCCCGACGTCCTCGCCGAGCTCGCCGAACTTTCCGCCGCCCGCCCCGGGCAGGTGGTCGTCGGCTTCGCGGCCGAGACCGACGACGTCCTGGCCAACGGACGGGCCAAGCTCGCCCGCAAGGGATGCGACCTGCTGGTCGTCAACGAGGTGGGGGAGGACAGGACCTTCGGCGCGGAGGAGAACGAGGCGGTCGTCCTGGGCGCCGACGGCAGCGAGACACCCGTGCCGCACGGCCCCAAGGAGGCCCTGGCCGACACGGTGTGGGACAAGGTCGTCCACATGCTGAACGCCGGGTGAGACCGGAGGCGGGAGGTCCGCATGGCCGTGCCACCTGGGCCTCGGGCCCCCGCCGGGCACGGCCTCTCCCCTTCGCGGGAGTCGTGTGGCACGTTGGTCGTGTGTCGGAGTGCGAGACGTCCTGGCGGATCCGCGATGAGCTGCGGATAAACTGACGGCGGACCGCGCTCGGGCCAGCCCGACGACCGGATCCGCACACCAAGTCAGCCAGCAGCCGCTGCAAACCCAGGGAGCGATGTGTCCCGCCGCCTGTTCACTTCGGAGTCCGTGACCGAGGGTCACCCCGACAAGATCGCCGACCAGATCAGCGACACCATCCTCGACGCCCTGCTGGAGCAGGATCCCGCCTCCCGGGTGGCGGTGGAGACGCTGATCACCACCGGTCTGGTGCATGTGGCCGGCGAGGTCACCACCGCCGCGTACGCCGACATCCCCACCCTGGTGCGCAACAAGATCCTCGCCATCGGCTACGACTCCTCCAAGAAGGGCTTCGACGGCGCCTCGTGCGGGGTGTCGGTCTCCATCGGGGCGCAGTCCCCCGACATCGCCCAGGGGGTGGACACCGCCTACGAGAGCCGCGTCGAGGGGGATGAGGACGAGCTGGACCGGCAGGGCGCCGGCGACCAGGGCCTGATGTTCGGCTACGCCTGCGACGAGACGCCCGAGCTGATGCCGCTGCCGATCCACCTGGCCCACCGGCTCTCGCGCCGGCTGTCGGAGGTCCGCAAGAACGGCACCATCCCCTACCTGCGCCCGGACGGCAAGACGCAGGTGACCGTCGAGTACGACGGGGACAAGGCGGTGCGGCTGGACACCGTGGTGGTCTCCTCCCAGCACGCCTCCGACATCGACGTCGGCGCGCTGCTGGCCCCGGACATCCGCGAGTTCGTCGTCGAGCCGGAGCTGACCGCTCTCGCCCGGAGCGGCGTCAAGCTGGACACCGACGGGTACCGGCTGCTGGTCAACCCCACGGGCCGGTTCGAGATCGGCGGCCCGATGGGGGACGCGGGCCTGACCGGCCGCAAGATCATCATCGACACCTACGGCGGCATGGCCCGCCACGGCGGCGGCGCCTTCTCCGGCAAGGACCCCTCCAAGGTGGACCGCTCGGCGGCCTACGCCATGCGCTGGGTGGCCAAGAACGTGGTGGCCGCGGGGCTGGCCGCCCGCTGCGAGGTGCAGGTGGCCTACGCCATCGGCAAGGCCGAGCCGGTGGGCCTGTTCGTGGAGACCTTCGGCACGGCCACCGTGGACCCCGGGCGGATCGAGCAGGCCATCTCCGAGGTGTTCGACCTGCGCCCGGCCGCCATCATCCGGGACCTGGACCTGCTGCGCCCGATCTACGCCGCCACGGCCGCCTACGGGCACTTCGGCCGGGA
>NZ_PGSG01000092.1 GCF_002843305.1 Streptomyces barkulensis | reverse complement strand
GAAGACGCCGGTGCGGGAACCGCGCAGCGACCCCGGATCGATCCCCGCCCGCTCCAGCGCCTCCCACGCCGTCTCCAGCAGCAACCGCTGCTGCGGATCGGTCGCCAACGCCTCCCGCGGCGAGATCCCGAAGAACTCCGCATCGAACCGGTCCGCATCATGCAGAAACCCGCCCCACCGCGTGTACGACGTCCCCACACTCTCCGGATCCGGGTCGTACAACGCCTCCAGATCCCACCCCCGGTTCTCCGGAAACCCCGAAACCGCATCCCGCCCCTCGGCCACCAGACGCCACAAGTCCTCCGGACCCCGCACCCCACCCGGGAACCGGCACCCGATCCCCACGATCGCGATCGGCTCGTCCACCGCCGCCACCGCCACCGGCGCCGAGGACCGCTCCTCCGCGGCCCCCTCCGATCCGCCCAACAGCTCGTCAAGGAGCCGGCCGGCCAGGGCCTCGGGGGTGGGGTGGTCGAACAGCAGGGAGGCGGGCAGGCGCAGACCGGTGGCGGTCTCCAGGTGGTTGCGCAGTTCGACCGAGCGCAGCGAGGTGAAGCCCAGGTCCCTGAAGGGCGTGCCGGGGTCCGCCGGTTCCGTGCCGGGCCGCTGGAGGACGACCGCGACGGCCGCGTCCACCAGGTCCAGCAGGACGCGTTCCCGTTCGGCGCCGGGCAGGCCGGCCAGTCGCCGCCGCAGCGCCCCGGAGGCGCTGTCGCCGTCCGGCGCCGCGGTCCCGGACGCGACGCCCCTGAGTCCGCCGCTTCCGGCCGGTGCGCCGTCGCGGCGCCGGCCGGCCGGGGCGGGCCAGTAGCGCTTCCGCTGGAAGGCGTAGGTGGGCAGGTCGCACGGGCGGGTGCCGGACGGGAAGACGGCGGACGGGTCCCAGACGGCGCCCACCGTGTGCAGTCGTGCGAGGGCGGCCACGGCGGTCCGGGCCTCGGGGCGGTCCTGCTGGAGGGCGGAGACCGTGGCCGGACGGGGCCGGGCGCCTTCGAGGGTGGTGGTGACGGCCTGGGTGAGGACAGGGGTCGGGGACAGCTCCAGGAACGTGGTGACGCCCTCTTCGCTCAGGGTCCGGATGCCGTCGGCGAAGCGGACGGTGGCCCTGATGTGCCGCACCCAGTACTCGGGGGAGGTGAGTTCCTCGTCGGTGGCGATCCGCCCGGTCACGTTCGACACCACCGGGATGCGGGCCGGTGCGTACGACAGGCTCCGGGCGACCTCGCGGAAGGCGTCGAGGATGCCGTCCATGTGCGGGGAGTGGCCGGCGACGGTGACGGCCAGGCGCTTGGTCTTGCGGTCCCGGGCCTTCCACCGGGCGCACAGGTCGAGCACGGCGTCCTCGTCGCCGGAGACGACCGTGCCGTCGGGCGAGTTGACCGCCGCGACCGAGACGCGGTCCGCGTACCGGCCGAGGTCGGCGAGGATCTCCTCCTCGCTCGCCTGGACGGCGGCCATGGCGCCCCCGGCGGCGGACTGGATGAGCCGGGCCCGCTCGACGGCCAGCAGGCACACGTCGGGCAGGGACAGCACCCCCGCGACGTGGGCGGCGGTGAGTTCGCCCATGGAGTGGCCGGTGAGGTGGTCGGGGGTCACGCCCCAGCTCTCGTAGAGCCGGTACAGGGCGGTCTCGACGGCGAGGAGGGCGGGCAGCGCGTAGTCGGTGCGGTCGAGCAGGGCGGCCTCGGGGGAGCCGGGCTCGGCGAGGATCAGTTCCCGCACGGGCCGGTCGAGGTGCCGGTCGAGCTGGTCGCAGACGGCGTCGAAGGCCGCCGCGTACACCGGGTGGGCCGCGTACAGCTCGCGTCCCATGCCCGCGCGCTGGCTGCCGCCCCCGCCGAAGAGGACGGCGAGGCGGCCTTCGGCCGGGGTGCCGGAGACGGTGTGGGCCGAGGGTGTGCCGTCGGCCAGGGCCCGCAGTCCGGCCAGGAGTTCGCCGCGGCCGGTGCCGACCACGGCGGCACGGTGCTCGAAGGCCGTGCGGGTGGTGGCGAGGGCGAGTCCCACCTCCGCGGGGCCGGTTCCGGGCCGGGAGTCGAGGTGGTCGGCCAGGCGGGCCGCCTGGGCCCGCAGGGCGGCCTCCGTGCGGCCGGAGAGCACCCAGGGCAGAGGGGCGGCGGGGGTGTCCGCGTCCCGGTCCGTCTCCCGGTCCGTCTCCCGTTCCGCCTCCCGGGCCGCCTCCCGGGCCGGCACGTGCGCCGTCTCCCGGTCCTGGTGCGGTGCCTCGGCGAGCACCATGTGGCAGTTGGTGCCGCCCACGCCCAGCGAGGTGACGCCGGCGAGCAGCGGGACGTCCTGCCGCGGCCAGGGGCCGAGTTCCCGCTGGACGCGCAGCCGCAGTTCGTCCAGGGGGACGGCGGGGCTGGGGGTGTGGTGGTGGAGGGTGGGCGGGAGTTCCCGGTGCCGGATGCCGAGGGCGACCTTGAGCAGGCCCACGACGCCCGCGGCGCCCTCCAGGTGGCCGATGTTCGTCTTGACCGAGCCCACCAGCAGCGGCGAGTCCGCCGGGCGGCCCCGGCCGGCGACGGTCCCCAGGGCCAGGGCCTCGACCGGGTCGCCCACGGGGGTGCCGGTGCCGTGCAGTTCGACGTACTGGAGGTCGGTGGGGTCGACTCCGGCGCGGCGGCAGGCCGCGCGGAGCACGGCGCTCTGCGTCTCGGCGCCGGGGGTGGTCAGACCGTCCGTGGCGCCGTCGTTGTTCACGGCGCTGCCCCGGATCACGCAGTACACGGGGTCGCCCGCGGCGAGGGCGGCGGAGAGCGGCTTGAGGACGGCCAGCGCGCCGCCCTCGCCGCGCACGGTCCCGTCGGCCTCCGCGTCCAGGACGCGGACGCGGCCGCCGGGCGAGAGCGCGCCGACCCGGGCGAGGGCGAGGGCGCTCTCGGGGATGAGGTCGAGGTTGACCCCGCCGGCGAGGGCCACGTCGCACTCCCCGGCGCGCAGGGCGGCGCAGGCGGTGTGCACGGCGACCAGGGAGGAGGACTGGGCGCTGTCGAGGGTCATGCTGGGGCCGCGCAGTCCGAGCGCGTACGACACCCGGTTGGCGATGATGCCGCGCTGGAGGCCGGTGAGGGTGTAGTGGTCGACGGCGCCGGGTCCGTACTCGTGCAGCAGGCGCGCGTAGTCGTCCCAGATGGCGCCGACGAAGATGCCGGTGCCGCTGCCGTCGAGGCCGCCGGGGAGGATCCGGGCGTCCTCCAGGGCCTCCCAGGCCAGTTCGAGCACCAGGCGCTGCTGCGGGTCCATGGCGAGGGCCTCGCCGGGCGAGATGCCGAAGAAGGCCGCGTCGAACTCGTCGACGCCGTCGACGAAGCCGCCCCGGCGGATGTCGGCCGCGCCGGGCGAGGGGGCGGAGGCGTCCCCGGTGTGCGGCTCCCCGGCACCCCAGCGTCCGGGCGGCACCTCTCCGACCGCGTCGGTGCCGCCGCGCAGCAGCCGCCAGAACTCCTCGGGGCTGCTCGCTCCGGGCAGTCTGCACGACAGGCCGATCACGGCGATCGGCTCGTCCGTCTGCGCACCCGGCGTGCTGCGGTCGCTGCGGCTCTGCTCGGTCATACGGTGCCCGTCCCTCGTGGTGTGTGTGTGCGTGGGAAGCCGTGGGCCCGGCACCGTCGCGGGGTGCCGGGCGTGTCGGGGGCCGGCGGTCGGGAGTGGCTCCCGCCGCGGAGGTCAGCGGCCGGCGAGTGCCTGGATGGCCTGCTTCCAGGCGACCTCGCCGCCGGCCGCCTCCATCACCAACCAGGGGTTCCAGAAGTCGCGGAAGAGCGTGATCCTGCCGTTGTCGAAGCGCACCACGGACAGGTACGTCTGGCGGTACCGGCCGCCGGTGGCGACCAGGGTGCAGTCGGCGGTGTAGGCGGCGACGAGCAGGCCGTCGTCGGTCACCGCGTAGAACTCCGGCTCGGAGAAGTCGGCCCGGAGCTGTTCGGCGAACATCCGCATCTGGGCGAGGAGCTCGTCCCTGCCGCGCATCGTGGTGGGGAATCCGGGCGCCGGGTAGGGGAATTCCAGGACGCCGTCGTCGGCGAACAGGCCGACCCACTCCTCGACCTTCCCCTGGGACAGCAGCTCCAGGCTGTGGGCGAACAGTCGCTTCAGTTCCTGCGGCTGGACTGCGGACATGTCGTCTCTCCTTCTGCGGGCTCCGCGCGGGACTCCGCGCGGTTTCGGACGGGGCTTCGGACGGAGGTCTCGGACGGAGGTCTCGGACGGGGCTTTCGGACGGGGGTTACGGGGGGGGTGGGGGTCAGCGGGAGGGCCGCACGACGGAGCCGAAGACGCGGTCGACGGCCCGGTCGGGCAGCAGCCGGGCCAGCAGGCGCCCGCCGGTCGCGTCGGCGCCGACGCCGTAACGGGTCCTGGGGCGCCTGGCGACGAGGGCGCGGAAGACGGTCCGGGCGACGTCGTCGGGGGTCTTGCGGCTGCCGCGGGCCTGCCGCTCGTTCGTCTCGACGAAGCGGAGGAAGGTGTCCCGGTACAGCTCCTGGAGCGGCGCGGCGGCGCCCTCGATCGTCCGGCCGGCCTCGGTGGACATCTTGTCCCAGATCGGGGTCATGATCGCGCCGGGCTGGACGACGCAGACCGTGATCCCCTGGGGGGCGAGCTCGCGGCGCAGGGCGTCGCTGAGGGCCTCCTTGGCGAACTGGGCGGCGGCGTAGGCCCCGAGGTAGGGGATGGCGACGTTCCCCAGGCCCGAGGTCACGTTCACGATGCGCCCGCCGCCGGCGCGCAGCAGCGGCAGGAAGCCCCGGACGACGGCGAGCTGGCCGACGACGTTGGTGTCGAGCTGGCGGCGCAGCAGCTCGGTGCCGACGCACTCCAGGGGGGCGGTGACGGCGATGCCCGCGTTGTTGACCAGGCCCCACAGGCCGTCCTCGCCGGTGTGCTCGCCGATCTCGCGCACGGCCTCGCCGACCGAGCCCTCGTCCGTCACGTCGAGCGTCACCGGGGTCAGCCGGCCGGTCGCCGCGCGGCGCAGCCGCTCGCCGTCCTCGGCGCGCCGGACCCCGGCGAAGACGTGGAAGCCCACGCGGGCCAGGTTCAGCGCGCAGGACTCCCCCAGTCCCGAGGAGGCTCCGGTGATGACGACGGCCCGCCCGTCGGGGGGCAGCAGACCCGACCTGTTCGACACGTGTTCCTCCGAGTTCTCTCAGGACTTGCTCGCCGCCAGGACCGCGTCGACGGATCCGGCGGCTATCCGCTCCGCCCGGTCCGCCGGCACGGCTCCCTCGACGTGGGTGAAGTTCCAGGCCATCCGCCCGTGGCTGGTGTTGACCGTCGCGCAGTACAGGGCGTTGACGGACAGTCCGGCGATGAACTGGGCGGACGAGACCCGCCACGGTCCGACGCCGCCGGGGAAGTCGTAGCGGCCGATGTTGGAGATGCAGAGGGTGATGGGGCCCTTCTCCTCCATGAAGCGGAGGAATCTGGCGCTTCTGTCCACCGACTTCGGCGACACCAGGCCCAAAGTCGCCACGGCGGTCAGGTGCTCGCCGCGCTGGCGGCGCCGTACCAGGTCCCGGCTGACGGTCCGCGCCATCGGCCACAGGGAGGCGTCCGGCCGGTAGTCGACGACGGTGGGCACGGTCGCCACGTAGGTGCCGATCTCCCGGTCGGTCACCTGTGGGACGAGCGCGTCGCGGAAGGTGATGGGGGAGCCGATCATCACGGGGCCCGGCCCGGCGCCGGCGTCCTCGGCCACGGCGCGGACCATGGCCGCCGCCAGTGCGCCGTGCACCGTGGTCTGCTCCCTGCGGCACGCCTCCGCGAGGTCGGCCAGCTGGTCGGCGGAGAGCGAGCGGTGCAGGAGCCGGGTGGTGCGCTCCCGGAACGGCACCCGCCGGGTGGCCTCCATCCGGCGGGGCTTCAGCCGGCGCGCGGCGCCCTGGTCGGTCAGCTGCTGGGCGGCGATCCGGCGCAGGCCGGACAGGCCGCGGTGGTCGGGGGGGAGCATTCCCTCGGGTGCGGGCAGGACGCGTTCGGGCCAGACCGTGAGTCCGTCGGGGTCGAGGTCGCCCGCCTCGATCTCGGCGGCGAGTTCGATCCACTGCCGCATCAGGGTGAGGACGGTGGTGCCGTCCGCGATGCAGTGCGGCAGGGTGAGCAGGAGGTCGTGGACGTCCTGCTCGCCGGGCTCGGCGCCGGAGGCGCTGATCACGACGGCGCGTGCCAGCGGGCCCCTGCTCCAGTCGACCGGGGTGACCAGTTCGTGTCCGTTGACCTCCCGCTCCCAGCGGTCGTCGGCGGTCGCCTCCCCGGGCGCCCCGGCGGTCACCGAGCGCAGCGGGATCGGGTTCCCGGGGGCCGCCGTGAAGCGGGGTCTGCGGCCCGCGGCGTCGGCCCGGATGGCGGTGCGGAGCATCGGGTGGCGCTGTTGCAGGGCGTCCAGCGCCTGGGCCAGGAGCTCCTCCGACAGTCCGCCGTGGATTCGGGCGTGCGAGATGACGTTGAGCGGGGAGATCTGGTCGACGATCCAGTACCAGCGCTCCAGTGGGCTCAGCGGGCGTTCTGCCTCGGTGTGCGCGGCGGGCCGCTTCACGGCTGCACCTCCATCGTGTGGTCGTCTGTGGCGCGGGTGCCGGGGAAGTCCAGGTACTCCGCGTTCTGCTTGTCGAGCACCGAGGAGGGCGCCAGGCGGAAGAAGAGATTCCGGCCCATCAGCCGCAGTGGGCTCTCGGTCTGTTCCAGCCCGCTGAGCGCGTGCGCCCCCTCGACGATCCGGCGCGTACGGGGACGGCGTTCCGCCTCGTAGGCCCGCAGGGCCCGCTGCGGGCTGCCGGGCTCCCGGGCGAGGTGGTGGGCGAGGACGACGGCGTCCTCCACGGCCATGCACGCGCCCTGGCCGAGGCTGGTCATCATGGGGTGGGCCGCGTCGCCCAGCAGCGTGACCGGTCCCCGCCCCCAGCTCTCCAGGAACGGGCGGTCGCGCGCGGGGAACGCGGTGATCTGCTCGAACGGGGTCGCGGCGACGGCGGCCCGCACCTCGTCGGCCCAGCCGGCGTAGGCGCGGACGATCTCGTCCTTGTCGCCGTCCCAGTCGCGGGCGCGCTCCGCGGGCATGTTCTTCGTGCCCCACCAGTAGACCCGGCCGCCGCCGATGTTGGCGAGTCCGAAGCGCCGCCCGCGGCCCCAGTAGTGGGCGCCGTACTGCTTGGTGACGCGCGGATGGGTGAACTCGGGGGTGGCGACCCAGCAGAGGTAGCCGGTCTCGCGCGGTGTCTCGGGGCCGGCGATCTGCCGCCGGACCGCCGAGCCGAAGCCGTCGGCGCCGATGAGCACGTCGCCGCGGGCCTCGCGGCCGTCCTCGAAGTGGACGCGCACGCCGTCGCCGTCGGGGGTGAAGCCGGTGGCCGCCGCGCCGAGTACGACCGGGCAGTCGCCGGCCTGCTCCAGCAGCAGCCGCTGGAGCAGGGTGCGGGTGACACCGAAGCTGGGGGCGCCCAGCCGGTCGCAGATCTCCTTGAACCGCAGCGTGCGGATGACCCTGCCGCGGGCGGTGAGGAAGTGGAGCTCCTCCAGGATCTCGGCGTTCTCCTCCAGCCGGAGGTCGATGCCCAGGGTGCGCAGCGCCACCACCGCGTTGGTCATGAAGGACAGCGCCCCGCCGGCGGGCCGCAGTTCCCGCGCCCGCTCGTAGACCTCGACGTCCATGCCGACCCGCCGCAGGCAGGCCGCCGCGGCCAGCCCGCCGATGCCTGCCCCGACGACGATCGCCTTCCTGTTCCGGCCTGTCGTCACTGTGCCGCCCCTTCGTCGGTGAGTACCGGTTCCCGGCCCGCTTGGCCGTCCGGCTCCTCCGTCCCCGCGGCCATCGCCCCGGCGACGGCCCGGCCGACGGACCGCACGTGCGGCTCGTCCAGGAGGAGGAGGTGGTCGCCGGAGACGTCGACGACGTCCACCCGGCCGCTGGTGAGGGTCGCCCAGCCGTTGGCCGGGGCGTCGTGCAGGGTGCGGGCCGCTCCGTGCATGGGCCTGAGGACGTCGGGCAGCGGCGCGGTCGCCTTGACCAGGGTGACGTCGACGGGGTCGGGGTCGGGCTGGTAGTCGCGCAGCGAGGCCCAGTTGGCCTTGTAGACCTCGAAGAGCCGGCGGACGGCCGAGCCGGCGCCGCGGGCGGACACGATCCCGGCCCGGGCCGCGCGCTCGGCGATGAAGTCGAGCCGCTCGTCGTCGGTCCCGAGCTCGTCGGGGATGCGTTCGACGGGGGCGCTGCCTCCGCGGTCGACCCAGATCAGCTCCCAGAAGAACCACTCCATCATGGCGCGCTCGGCCACGTCCGGGCGTTCCCCGGGCGAGGGGGCGATGGAGTCCAGGAGGATCAGGGAGGCCACCTCGTCCCGTCCGGAGCGCTTCAGCTGCCGGGCCATCTCGAAGGCGACGAAGCCCCCGAAGGACCAGCCGCCCAGGTGGTAGGGGCCTTCGGGCTGCACTCCGCGGATGGCCTCCAGGTAGCTCCCGGCGAGCCCCTCCATGGTGGCGACCGGCTCGGTGCCCGGTTCCGCGCCGGCCGCCTGGAGCGCGTACAGCGGCTGGTCGTCGGGCAGGTGCCGGGCCAGGCGCACGTAGCACAGGACGTTGCCGCCCAGGGGGTGGACGAGGAACAGGGGCGGCCGGCTCCCCTCGCTCCTGATGGGCACCACGGGGTCGAAGGCGGCGGCCGCGTCCCCGGTGCGCAGCAGTTCGGCGAGCCGGGCGACGGTGGGGGCGGCGACGAAGGCCGTCAGCGGGACGCGCACGCCGAACCGCTTCTCGATGGTGACGATCAGCCGCATCGCCGTCAGCGACGTGCCGCCGCTCTCGAAGAAGTCGTCGTGGATCCCGAACCCGGGGCGCCCCAGCATCTCGCCGAAGATGTCGGTCAGCGCCCGCTCGTGGGCGTCGCGCGGCGGGGCCGAGCCGGCTTCCCGCCGGGTCTCCAGCGGTATCCGCCGCAGCGCCGCGTCGTCGCGCTTGCCGCTGGGGGTCAGCGGCAGGCGCGGCAGCCAGGCCAGGTGCGCGGGGACCATGTACTCGGGGAGCACGGCGCGGAGCCGCTTGCGGACCTCCTCCAGGTCGGCGGAGCCCTCCTCGCCGAGGAGGAAGGCCACGAGGAAGGAGTCGAGGCCGTCGCCGCGCCCGCGGGCCACCACGGCGGCGCCGCGGATGCCGGGGAAGTCGTCGGACATCGCGGTGAGGGCGATCTCGATCTCGGCCGGCTCGACGCGGAATCCGCGCACCTTGACCTGGTTGTCGGCGCGGCCCAGCCAGACGGTGTCCCCGCCGGGCAGGACCCGGCCGAGGTCGCCGGTGCGGTAGAGCCGCACGCCCGGCTTCCCGCCGGGGTGCGGGACGAAGCGCTCCTCGGTCAGGTCGGGGCGGCCGCGGTAGCCGAGCGCCAGGCAGGCGCCGCCGAGGTAGATCTCGCCCTGGACGCCGGCGGGCACCGGCCGCAGCCGGGAGTCGAGCACATGGATCTCGGCGCCGTCGACGGCGGTGCCGATCGGGGGCAGGGCGGGCCAGCCGGCGGGGTCGCCCGAGAGCAGGTGGGCGCTGGCGATGTTGGTCTCGGTCGGCCCGTACTGGTTCTCCAGCAGGGTGCCGGGGCGGGCCGCGCAGAAGCGGCGTACCTCCTCGGTGACGCGCAGCTGCTCACCGGAGGAGATCAGGACGCGCAGGGCGCGCGGCCGGACGCCCAGCAGCTGTGACGCCTCGGCGATCTGCTGGAGGGCGACGAACGGCATGAACCAGCGCTCGATCTCCTGCTCGTCCATCAGCCGCAGCAGCGCGGAGGGGTCGCGGCGGTCCGGCTCGGACACCAGATGGAGGGTGCCGCCCGCGGCCAGGGTGGAGAAGATCTCCTGGAAGGAGACGTCGAAGCTGAGCGGGGCGAACTGAAGGGTGCGGGCGCCGGGCGCGGCGGTCTCCGCGCGCAGCTGCCACTGCGTGTAGTTGGCCCACAGCCGGTGCGGGAGCTCGACGCCCTTGGGTTCGCCGGAGGAGCCGGAGGTGAACAGGATCAGTGCCAGGCTGTCCAGGGGGAGCGCCCCGGCGCCCCGCTCCCCGGCCTCCGGAGTCCCGGCCTCCGGAGTCCCGGTCTCCGGAGTCCCGGTCTCCGGAGTCCCGCCGTCCGGGCCGGGCATGGGGATCGACTCGACCGGCAGGACGAGCCCGGGGTCGGGGACGAGTCCGGCGTGCCGCTCGTGGGCGACGACCCGGAACGGCCGGGCCCGCTCCACCATGCGGGCGATGCGCTCCGGCGGGTAGCTGACGTCCAGCGGTACGCACGCCGCCCCGGCCCGCAGGACGCCGATCACGGTCGCGATCATCTCGGGGGAGCGGTCCAGCGCGATCCCGACGCCGGCCCCGGGCTCCACGCCCAGCTCGTGCAGGCGCCGGGTGACCTGCCGCGCCGCCCGCTCCAGCTCCGCGTACGTCCACCGGGTGCCGCCGTGCACGACGGCCTCGGCGTCCGGCCGCCGGGCGGCCGTGGCGGCGAACAGGCTCATGACGTCGGCGGGTTCCGCGGCCGGGTTCGCGGGCAGTTCGTCCGACTCCACCAGGAAATGGAAGTCCGGTGCCTCCTCGGGGTGTTCGACGATGCGGCGGAGGATCGCGGTGTAGGTGTCGGCCAGCAGGTCCGCCTGTGCGGCGGTGAACGCCCGGCCCGCGCAGTTCAGGCGCAGCCGGGTGCGCCCGTCGCGGGGGTCGACGATCGCGTTCACCAGCAGCGCGAAGTTGGTCTCCTCGTAGGTCGTCAGGTCCAGCAGCTCCAGGTCCGCCCGGGCGAACAGCTCCTCCAGGGTGTGCAGCCGCACGAAGGTGAAGGCCGAGTCCAGAAGCGGGGCGCCGCCGCGGTCGTCCTGCACGGCGCTGAGGGGGTAGGCGCGGTGGGGGTGGGAGTCGCGCTCCTGGCGGACGACGTCGCGGACGGTCTCCAGCCAGCTCTCCTGCCCCGGGCGCAGGCGGAACGGCATCGTGTTGAGGAACAGGCCCGCGATCCGGTCGGCCCCCTCCGTCTCCGGACGGCCGTGCGTCACCAGGCCCGTGGTGACGTCGTCGGCGCCCGCCAGGAGCCGCAGGGTCAGGCAGTGCGCGGTGAACAGGACCAGCCGCAGCGGCAGGGCGTGGCCGCGCGCGAAGCCCCTGAGCGCCTCGTCGAGGTCGGCGGGGAGTTCCACGTGGCGCACCACGCTCTCCTCGCCCGGCGAGGGCTCGTACGGCACGAACGGGTCGAGCTGTACGGGCTCGGCGCCGTCGAGCAGGTCGCGCCAGTATTCCCGGGTCTCGCGGGACTCCAGCAGCCGCCGCTCGTCGCGCACGTGGAGGGCCGGGGAGGGCAGGGCGGCACCGGGCACCGGCGCCACGTCCGCGCCGAGGCCGTGCAGGTAGTCCCGCAGCAGCTCGGACATCAGGCCGGCGACGCTCCAGCCGTCGAGGATCGCGTGGTGGAAGCTGAGGACGAGATCGAGGCGGCCTTCGTCGCGGACGTGCGCGTGCAGGTGGTACAGACCGGGACGCTCGTGGTCGTACGGGTGACGGCGCCGCTCCTCGATGTGCTCGCGCAGTGCCCTCTCGGCGGCCGTCCCGTCGGTGCCGCGCAGGTCGGCGACCGACAGCACGCCCGTCACGCGGGGATGGACGATCTGCAGCGGCTCGGAGTGGCCGGCCAGGGCGAAGGAGGAGCGCAGGGCGGGGTGGCGGGCGACGAGCCGGTCCGCGGCGGCGCGGAAGGCCGGTTCGTCCCAGGCGCAGGCGAGGCGGTAGTGGAAGACGTCGCGGTAGACGGTGGAGGTCTTCTCCTCACTGCTGTGGTAGAGCATGCCCAGGTGGAGTCGCGTGGCCGGGTAGGCGTCCTCGGCCCCGGTGCCGAGCAGCCGGGCCCGGTCCACCCCGGGCACCAGGGCGAACGGCTCGGGGGCGGCCTCGCCGTCGTCCGCGGTCACGGGGGTGACGCGGGCGGCCAGTTCGGCGACGGTGGTGTACCGGGCCAGGTCCGGGAGGGTGACCCGCAGGCCGCGCTTCTCCGCCTCCGCGCGGACCCGCAGCATCAGGATCGAGTCGCCGCCGAGCGCGAAGTAGTCGTCGTGGGGCCCGACCCGGCCCGCTCCGAGCACCTTCGACCAGATCTCCGCGAGCGCCGCCTCCGTGGCGTTGCGCGGAGCCTGCCCGGAACCCGCCCCTCGGTCCGCCTCCGCGGGGAGCAGCCGCCGCAGGCCGCCGCGGTCGGCCTTCCCGTTGGGGGTCAGCGGGATCCGGTCGACGCGGACGTACCGCGCCGGGATCATGTAGTCGGGCAGCGACTCGGCGAGCGCGGCGCGGAGGCCGGCCGCGTCCAGGTCGCGGTCGGCGACGTAGCAGCCGACCAGCCGCACCGAGCGGTCCTGGCCGACCGTGTCGACCACCACCGCGCCGCGGACGCCGGGCACCCGGGAGAGCCGGTGCTCGACCTCGCCGAGCTCCACCCGGTTGCCGCGGACCTTCACCTGGCCGTCCATGCGGCCCAGGTACTCCAGTTCGCCGTCCGCGAGCCTGCGTGCCAGGTCACCGGTGCGGTACAGGCGCCCGCCGGGGGTGAACGGGTCGTCGGTGAACTTCCGCGCGGTCAGCTCCGGGCGGCCGAGGTAGCCGCGCGCGACGCCGTCGCCGGCGATGCACAGCTCGCCGGGGGCGCCGACGGGCTGGGGATTGCCGTGCCGGTCCAGGACGTGGAGGCGGATGTTGTCGATGGGCCGGCCGATGGGCACCCGGCCGACGGGCCGGGAGGGGTCGCCGGGGCAGTCGTGGAAGGAGACGTCGACGGTCGCCTCGGTCGGGCCGTACAGGTTGACCAGCCGGGTGCCGGCCGGGCCGAGGAGCCGGTTGAAGCGGTCGACCTGCTCCGGGGGCAGCGCCTCGCCGCTGCAGAAGACGCGGCGCAGCGAGCCCGCCTCGCCGCGCAGCTCGGGCCGGTCCTCCAGCAGGTCGAGGAAGGGCCCGAACATCGACGGGACGAAGTGGACGACGGTGACGCCCCGCTCGCCGATGGTGCGCAGCGTCTCGCGCGGGTCCTTCTCGGCGCCGGGCGCGAGCAGGGCGAGCCGCGCGCCGGCGAGTCCCCACCAGAACAGCTCCCACACCGACACGTCGAAGGAGATCGGGGTCTTCTGCAGCAGCACGTCGCCGTCGCCGACCGCGTAGCGGCGCTGCATCCAGGTGAGCCGGTTGACGACCGAGCGGTGCTCGACCATGACGCCCTTGGGCCGGCCGGTGGAGCCCGAGGTGTAGAGCACGTACGCCAGGTCGTGCGGTCCGCCGGAGTCCGGCAGCGGCCCGAAGGGCCCGGTGAGGGGTTCGTCCGCGCGGCGGACGACGGCCGGGCCCCGGGGCGGCGCGGGGGTGCCGGGGCCGGTCAGGACCACCCGGGCGCCGCTGTCCTCCAGCAGGAGGCGGATGCGCTCGGCGGGGTGTGCGGGGTCCACCGGCACGTACGCGGCGCCGGCCTTCAGCACGGCGAGGACGGCCACCAGCGTGGACGTGGAGCGCTCCAGCGCGACGGCCACCCGGTCGCCGGGCTCCACGCCGTCCGCGCGCAGGGCGCGTGCCAGGCGGCCCGCCCGCGCGTCCAGTTCGGCGTAGGTGAGGGCGTCGCCGCTTCCCGGGCCGACGACCGCGGTGCGGTCGGGGGTCCGCGCGGCCTGCTCCTCGAAGAGGCCGTGCAGGGTCCGGTCCGCCGGGTACTCCACCGCGGTCCGGTTGAGGCCGTGGACGATCTCCTCGCGCTCGTCCGGGTCGAGCATCCCGATCGCGCCGACGGGGCGGTCGGGGTCGCGCAGGGCGTCCAGGACCAGGTTGCGGATGTGGCGGCCCAGGGCCGCGGCGGGGAAGTCCTCGTCGAAGACGTCACGGGCGTAGTCGAGTTCGACGGTGATGTCGCCGGTGCCGGCCGTCTCGGCGACCACGACCGCGAGGGCGTCCCCGTCGTGTGCGCGGGTCCCGCCGGCGAACTCCTGCCGCAGGCCCGGGATCTCCCGGGGGCTCGGCCACTGGACGTAGGAGACCGTGACGTCGAACAGCTCGCGGGGGCTGCCGGGCGGGAGGTCCCGCAGGACGTCCCCCAGCGGCAGCCGCTCGTGGCGCTGGAGTTCGCGGGAGCCGGCCTGGACGGCGGCGACGAGCTCCGCGAAGGTCGCGGCCTCCCCCACGGGCACCCGCAGCGGGAGGGTGTTGGCGAAGTGGCCGACCGTGCGCCGCTGCGTCCTGCCCCGCCGGTTGAACAGCGGGACGCCGATGACCACGTCGTCGGCGAGGTGGACGCGGGAGAGGTAGGCGGCGAAGGCGGCCGTGACGAAGGCGAACGGCGACTCGCCGCGCTCGCGGATCCGCTCGGCGGCCTCGCGCGGCAGCCCGAAGGAGTGGCGTCCGCTGCCGCGTGATCCGCTGGGCGCCCGCCTGGTGAACAGCGGCGGGACGGCACCCGCCAGGGCGGTGCGGAAGTGGTCGCGGTCCCTGCCGTACTGCGGGGAGTCGCGGTAGCGCTCCTCGTCCTCCAGGGCGGCGAGGCAGGACGGGGCCGGCGCGTCGTCGGCCTCCCCCGCGTAGTGGGCGCGGACCTGCTCCAGGAGGAGGTTCAGACCCCAGGCGTCGGTGAGGATGTGGTGGGCCTTCACATAGGCGTGGGCCGCGGTGCCGCTCTCCTTGAGCACCGCCAGCTCGTACGCCGGGCCCCCGGTGAGGGGCAGGGGGCGTCCGAAGGACTCGGCCATCCACGCCTCGCAGGCCGCCCGGGGGTCGGGCTCGCCGGTGAAGTCCAGCATCCGCACCCGCGGCTCGCCGGAGGAGTCCACGCGCTGGAGGGGGGTCCCGTCCTCCTCCGTGAACCGCAGGCGGAGGGCGTCGTTGCGGCGGACCGCCTCCAGCAGGCAGGCCGCGAGCCGGTCGGTGTCGACCGGGCCCGTCAGCCGCTGGGAGACGAAGAGATTGAACTGGGGGAGCTTCGGAAGCAGGGCGTTGGCCACCCAGATATCACGTTGGTATGCCGTCAGCGGTGCCCACTCGAATGAATTCAAGATGTCCTCTACTCGGGTCGCCTCGGAGTCCAATCTCGCACCCGAACCCTGACCCGGGAATTTCGGATCATCCAGAAAGCCCCGGGACTGGTACTGGGAGTACCAGCACCGCGGTACCCGCATGAACGGCTCTCCCCTGCCGACTCCTCGGATCAAGTGCGGAAAGCGGGAAAATTCACCGGCCCCTCTGGCGAAATCCCGTCCCGGGTGACAAGAATCCTTGGACGAACGCCTCGGCCGTCGTCGGGTCACCCCTGGGAGGAAGTTCCGTGAGCGCACAAGTACCGCTGGTCGCCGCCCACCCCGTGCTCGGGTCGCTGCGGGATCTCCGCCACGACACCCTGGGCGCCTACCTCAGGGCCCGGCGCGACCACGGTGACGTGGTCAGGTTCGACGCCGGCCCGCCGGGGCTGCGCGCCAGCCTCTACGCGGTCTTCTCCCCCGAGGGCGTGCAGCAGGTGCTCGGCTCCCAGGCGTCGAACTTCCGCAAGGAGAACGACGTCTACACCGAGATCCGGGAGTCCATCGGAAACGGCCTGCTGACCAGCCAGGACGATGATTACATCCGGCAGCGCCGCATGATCCAGCCGCTTTTCACCCGCCGCCGGGTGGACGCATATGCCAGTGCCGTGTACGGTGAGGCCGTCGCCACTGCCGACCGCTGGAACTCGCTTTCCGAAAAAGTCGTCGACGCGGCCGAGGAAATGGCCGAGTTCGCACTCAGAACGGTCACCCGCGTTCTTTTCGGAGCCGATATCGATGCCGCCGCGGACGTCGTCCGGAGAAATTTCCCGGTCATCGGCGAGAGCGTCCTGCGACGCGGTGTGACACCGTTGCGCCTGCCCCGCCACTGGCCGACTCCGGCCAACCGCCGGACGCAGGCGGCCCAGCGGGAGCTGTACGCCATCTGCGACCGCATCATCGCCGAGCGTTCCGCCGCTCCGGGCGAGGCCGACGACATGATCTCCCGGCTGATCCTGGCCCGCGACGAGGACGGGTCGGCCCTCTCCCCCGACGCGATCCGCGACCAGGTACTGGTCTTCCTCCTCGCCGGGCACGAGACGACGGCGACCGCGCTCGCCTTCGCCCTGCACCTGCTCGCGTGCCACCCCGAGGCCCAGGAGAAGGCGCACGCCGAGGTCGACACGGTGCTGTCCGGTGGTGCGGCCGGCGCGGAGCACCTGGACGAACTGCCCTATCTGACGCGGGTCTTCAAGGAGGCTCTGCGAATGTACCCCTCGGTCGCGATCATGGGCCGCCGCAGCGTGGCCGACAGCGAGGTCTGCGGCTTCCACATCCCCGGCGGCTCCGACGTCTACGTGAGCCCGTGGGTCACCCAGCGCCACCCCGGCCACTGGGACCACCCCGACCGGTTCGACCCCGACCGGTTCGCCCCGGAGCCGGAGGCCGCGCGCCCCCGGTACGCCTGGTTCCCCTTCGGCGGCGGCCCCCGTGCCTGCATCGGCCAGTACTTCGCCATGCTGGAGGGCGTCATCGGCCTGGCCGGCCTGCTCCAGCGCTTCCGCCTCACCGCTCCGAAGACCGAGATCGCCCTCCAGCTCGGCATGACCCTGCGCGCCGCGGAACCGGCGCACGTGCGCCTGACACCCCGCGACGGCGCCCGCGGCCGGGTACCGGGGAGGGCGGGAACGGCGTGAGGGAGATCCTGGACGCGGTCCTCGCGTCGGACAGCAAGCCCGCCGACTTCGCCAACCTGGCGCTGCCCGAGTCCTACCGCGCGGTCACCGTACACAAGGACGAGGCCGACATGTTCGCCGGAATGCCCACCCGGGAGAAGGACCCGCGCAAGTCCCTGCACCTGGACGAGGTGCCCCTGCCGGAGCTGGGCCCCGGCGAGGCCCTGGTGGCGGTCATGGCCTCCTCGGTGAACTACAACTCGGTGTGGACCTCGATCTTCGAACCGGTGCCCACCTTCGGCTTCCTGGAGCGCTACGGCCGCACCTCGGAGCTGGCCAAGCGCCACGACCTGCCGTACCACATCATCGGCTCCGACCTGGCCGGCGTGGTGCTGCGCACCGGCCCCGGCGTCAACGCCTGGCAGCCCGGCGCCGAGGTCGTCGCCCACTGCCTGTCGGTGGAACTGGAGAACGCCGACGGCCACAACGACACCATGCTCGACCCCGAACAGCGCATCTGGGGCTTCGAGACCAACTTCGGCGGCCTGGCCGAGATCGCCCTGGTCAAATCCAACCAGCTCATGCCCAAGCCCGCCCACCTGTCCTGGGAGGAAGCCGCCGCCCCCGGCCTGGTCAACTCCACCGCCTACCGGCAACTGGTCTCCCGCAACGGCGCCGCCATGAAACAGGGCGACAACGTCCTCATCTGGGGCGCGAGCGGCGGCCTGGGCTCCTACGCCACCCAGATGGCCCTGGCCGGCGGCGCCCACCCCATCTGCGTGGTCTCCTCCCCTCAGAAGGCCGACATCTGCCGCGCCATGGGCGCCGAGTCGATCATCGACCGCAACGCCGAGGACTACCGCTTCTGGAAGGACGAGCACACCCAGGACCCCCGCGAATGGAAGCGCTTCGGCAAGCGCATCCGCGAACTCACCGGCGGCGAGGACGTGGACATCGTCTTCGAGCACCCGGGCCGCGAGACCTTCGGCGCCTCCGTCTACGTCACCCGCAAGGGCGGCACCATCACCACCTGCGCCTCAACTTCCGGCTACATGCACAGCTACGACAACCGCTACCTGTGGATGAGCCTCAAGCGCATCATCGGCTCCCACTTCGCCAACTACCGCGAGGCCTGGGAGGCCAACCGCCTGATCGCCAAGGGCAAGATCCACCCCACCCTGTCCAGGACGTACTCCCTGGC
>NZ_PGSG01000091.1 GCF_002843305.1 Streptomyces barkulensis | reverse complement strand
GGTGGTGCCCCACAGGGTGGTGCGGGTGTGCCAGGCGATCTCGCCCGTCTCGTCGACGAGTTCGGTGGGGGCGCCCACGAGGTCGGTGACGATGGCGAAGAACCGCCGGTCGATCTCGCTCTGGTCGGCGGGATCGAGGAGGCGTTCGGTCTGGGCCAGGGGGCGGTGGCCGTCGTGGTCCCAGGTGAGGGCGACCGGGTGCGGCAGATCGGGTGAGGTGGTGGTCTGCTCGACGAGGACCGGGCCGTCCCAGGTGAAGTCCACCTGTTCGGTGACGGTCTCCCCGTCCGCCGCCAGGCGCTGCTTGGCGATACGGCGGCCCAGCGGGTCGTAGAGGTAGCGCCAGCGGGTGCCGTCGGGGGTGGTGACGGTGGTGAGGCGGTCCTCGGCGTCCCACTCGTAGCGCCAGGTGTCGGGCTTCTTCGACAGCCGGACGCGCTGCCGCAGGACGGTGCGGCCGGCCGCGTCGTACTCGTAGCGGAAGCGCCCGGCGCGGGTGAGGCGGGTGCCGGTGTAGGTGCGCTCGCCGGTGGCGTCGGCGGCGGCGTGCCCGGCGGGCCAGGAGGCGGAGGTCTGGTTGCCGGCCGCGTCGTAGGCGTAGGTCTCGCTCCAGTCGGCCGCGGTGACGGCGGTGACGCGTCCGGCCGGGTCGAGGTCGAAGGCGCGGTGGCCGGACAGGAGGTCGTCGACGGCGGTGAGGTGGCCGTCCGGCCGGTAGTGGTACGTGCGCTGCTGGACGGTGGCCGCCTCCGGGCCGGCGGTGAGGGCCTGGCCGGTCAGGCGCCCGGCCGGGTCCCACCACTGGGCCAGGGTGAGGTGCTCGCCGATGCGGCGGGCGGTCTCGCGCCCGGCGGCGTCGTGGGTGAAGTCCAGCGTGCGGCCGGAGGTGGTCAGGGCGGTGCGGTTGCCGGCCGCGTCGTAGGCGAGGGAGGACACTGCCCCGGTGGGGGTGGTGCGGCGGGTGCGGCGGCCCAGCGCGTCGTAGGACAGCGACAGGGCCCGGCCGTTCACCAGCTCGGTCTTCACCCGCCCCAGCCGGTCGCGGTGCCAGCGCACCTCCGCGTCGGGCCCGACGGCCTCCACCGGCCGTCCGGCCGCGTCGTAGGCGAAGGTGGTGACCCTGCCCCCGGCCTCCTTGCGGACCAGGCGGCCCAGCTCGTCGTGGGCGAAGGCGATGGTCTCGCCCAGCGGGGTGGTGCGGGCGGCCAGTTGGCCGGCCGCGTCGTAGGAGTAGGCCAGGGTGCGGTCGTCGAAGTCGGTCTCGGATATCAGACGCCCGGCCGGGTCGTACTCGTACGACCAGCTCAGCCCCTGGGGGTTGGTGACGCGGGTCAGACGCAGCTCGGCGTCGTGCTCGAAGGTGTGGCGCACCCCGTCCGGGCCGGTGCGGGCGGCCAGCAGGTCGAAGTGGGTGTACTCGTAGGTGGTCACCCCGCCGGCGGCGTCGGTGTGGCGGACGCAGTTGCCCTCACCGTCGTACTCCCAGCGCTCCTCGGCCCCGTCCGGGCCGGTGCGGCGGGCGAGCCTGCCCTCGACCGTCCACTCCAGGCGGGTGACCGCGCCCAGGGGGTCGGTGATGGTGGTGGGACGGCCGAAGGCGTCGCGGGTGTAGCGGGTGACGGCTCCCATGGGGGTCCCCCCGCCGGAGGCAGGGGGAGGGTCGGTGATCTCGACCGGCAGCCCGGCCGCGTCGCAGCGCACGGACGTGACCTGGCCCAGGGCGTCGGTGACCGAGGCCAGATGGCCGTGCCCGTCGTAGGCGTAGCGGGTGGTGTGGCCGGCCGGGTCGGTGGTGGCGGTGCGCAGGCCGCGCTCGTCGTAGGTGTGCCGCCACACCGCCCCGTCCGCCTCGCGCACCTCGGCCGGCAGGCCGAGCCCGTCGCGGGTGACGGCGATCCGCCGCCCGTCCGGGCGGGTCAGGCCGGTGAGGCGCCCGTGCTCGTCGTAGGCGAAGGAGGTGGTACGGCCCAGGGGATCGGTGACGGTCAGCGGCTGCCGGTGGTCGCCGTAGGCGTAGCGGGTGGTGTGGCCGTTCGGGTCGGTGGTGGCGACCGTGCGGCAGCGGTCGTCGATCACATGGCGGGTGGCGTGCCCGGCTGCGGTGGTCAGCGTGGTGACCTTGTGGCCGGTGTCCGGGTCGATCCCGTCGTAGGCGATGCGGACCTGCATGTGGCCCTCGGTGCCGCCCTCGGCGACGCACCGGTGCAGGTTGTCGTAGACGTAGTCGTAGCGCCGGCCGTTGGAGTCGACCCAGGCGATCACCCTGGCCTCGTCGTCGTACTCGAACCGCAGCGGCCGCCCCGAGGAGTCGGCGACCTCGGTGAGGTGCCCGTCGGTGTAGCCGTAGCGCCTGACCACCTGATCGCCCAACGACAGGGCGGTGACGCGGCCGTCCTCGACGGTCAGGTGCAGGGTGTAGCCGCCGCTGTGCTCGATGCGCAGCGGCGCGCCGGTGGCCTCGTCGTAGGCGAAGAGGATCCGGTGCCCGGCCCGGTCGGTGATCTGCTCCAGCCGGGCCACACCGTCCGCCCCGCCGCCTTCGCCCCCGGGCGGCGGGGCGAAGTGCCGCACCCGTCCGGTGTCCGGCTCGGTGAGGGTGTAGCCGCCGTCAGGGGTGCGCTCCAGCGGCATCCGCGCCGAGCCGGCCGACGGCAGCGTGGGCACGCCGGGGGCCGGATGCGGGTACGCCAGCAGCCGCCCGTCCTCGGCGACGAACACCACGCCCTCGGCGTCCACCTCCAGCCGCTGGTCGACGGTGGAGGCCCACGACGGCCCGAACCACCGCCCGGCGGTGTACCCGGACTCCACGTACCGCCGGAAGACCAGCGGCATCGCGCCGGGCAGGGAGACGTCCGTCTGCGGCAGGAACATCCTCCCCGTGGCCAGGTCCACCGGGTCCGTGCCGCCGGAGTTACGCTCCTCCGGCTTGCTGCCGTGCTGCTCCGGGCCGTCGCTGTCCAGGGCGCGGCGGGCCTTGCCCGCGTCGGCTGCCGCGTCCGCGGCGTCGGCCGCGACCCGCACGCTCTTGACGCCCGCACCGGCGCCGCCGGTCAGGACGGTCAGCGCCGCGTCGAAGATCAGCCGGCCGCCGCCCTCGGCCGGGTCCTTCATGAAGCCCGCGACCATCTGCCGACCCGTGCCCACCGGGTCGTTGGCCGCCTGGAGCAGCCCGGCGACCGTGCTGTTGAGGGTGGTGGCGTACTCGCCCGGGTGCCCGAGGTTGTACGGGTCGGTGGGGTTGAGGCTGCGGGCCAGGGCGACCAGTTCGGTGCCGCTCTTGACGAACCCGCCCAGCATGTGCGAGTTCTCCAGGTGCATCCCGGCCATGCCGTACTTGAACTGCTCGCCGTACGACGGCTTGGGCGGCGCCTTCTCCCGCGCCGCCTTCACGGCCGAACGGGCCTTCTCCGCCGCCGTGTCGCGCTGCTTGCGCGCCTCGGCGAGGATCTCCTCGGCCTCCTCCGCCTTCGCCGGACCCGGATCCTTGAAGGCGGCCGGGCACACCGGCGGCGTACCCGGGTCGTCGCCCGCCTTCACCTTGGAGTTGTAGGTGTCGACGGCCTTGTTGTACGCGTCGACCTTCTTGTTATGGGCCGTCCGCGCGTCCTCGGAGGCCTTGACGGCGGCGTTGTACTTGGTGATCGCCTCCTTGGCCCGGCCCTGCGCCCACTCCACGGTGTCGGCGAAGTCCTCCAGGGCGCCCGCGGCCTTCTCGCAGGCGTCGGCGGCCTTGAACCACCGGGGAGGCTCCTCGGCCGCCTTCGTCCGGAAGGCGTCGGCGGCCTCGCCCTCGATCCCGGAGGAGTCCAGCCCCTTGATGCCCTTGCCGACGTTGTCGAAGGACTCGGCGAAGTCCTTCAGGTGACCCGCGGTCGAGCGGAGCTTGCCCGCGCTGCCGTAGACCAGCTTCTTGGGGTCCTCGGTCTGCCCGAGCTGGAGTTCTTCGGTGTCCGCGCCCATCGCGTTCGCGGTGGAGCGGGATTTGTCGCGCACCCAGTCCGCGCCGGACTCCCAGCCGGCCTTGTCCAGCTTCTCGGCGGTTTTGTCGCCCAGCCACTCGACGCCGTCGCCGAGCTTGCGCATGCCCTTCTCGAAGCCGTCCTCGATGTCGTCGGGGATGAGGTCCCAGCCCATCAGCCCTCGCCCCCGTCACCCTGCTGCTGCGCCCGCTGCTGGGCCTGCTGCTGGGCCTGCTGCTGGGCCCGCTCCTCCGGGGAGGGCCCGAACATCACGTCCCGCACCGTCTCGCGCTGGTGCTCCTCGACCCCGGCCGCGTCCATCGCCAGGTCGTTCAGGAAGCCGCCCTGGCCCTCACTGGTCACGTTCCGGCCGGTGTCCTTCCAGGTCTGCGCCATCTCCTGCTGGGCGGTGCGGAACGACTCGGCGCTGTAGTCGGGCCGGTAGTTGTCCAGCGAGATCAGCTCGTCCCACTCCCGCTGGGTGACCTCCTGCCCGGACAGGTGGGGGTTGCCGGCGAACGAGTTGGCCGCGATCTTGTAGGTGCCCTCCCAGTACTGGTCCTCGGCGTGGACCATGCCCGCCGCCAGGTCCAGCCGGGCCGCCAGCTTGTTGGCCTCCATGACCAGGGCGCGTATGCCCCACTCCCAGTCCTCGCAGAAACCCTCGAACTCCCCGGCCAGGCCCGGATGGCCGGCCTCCATGGCCGTCAGCACCATCGAGTCGAAGCCCGCGCCCTGGATGGATTCGGTCTCCGAGCTGCCCACCTGCTTCAGCTCGTCGATCGCCCCGTTGAGGCCCTTGGTGATGAGGTCCAGGGCCTCCTTGGAGAACTTCAGGTCCCCGTCGCCGCTCACCGCGCGCCCCCGTCCCGCTCCACGCCGCCGATCTCCATATCCGCGTCCACCGCCGCCGCGTCCGGCACGATGCCCCGCACCGGCGGGAACAGCATCGAGCCGTCCTCGTCGGCGGCGTTCACCGCCACCCCGGCCGGGCCGTCCATGGAGGGGACGACCACGTCCAGCAGCCGGGCCCCCAGCAGCGCCGCGTACTCCCACCCCTCACCGGGCGCGGCGCCCTTGAGCCGTGCGAAGCGGGCCATGGCCGCCTCGTCGGTGAACGTGTGGATCCAGCGGATCCCGCCGTGCACGGCCGTCAGCAGCAGGCCGTCCATCAGCGGCACCAGCACCGCCGTGCGGCGGAACTCGCCCACCATCGCGCGGGGATTCCCCCGCCCCGCACGCACCGCGGCTATCTCCCCGACGAGCTCCACCCCGTACCCCCGTTCGACTCCCACCCCGGCTGGTCGGCCAATACTGTACTTCTGCAAAGCAGTTGATCGACCGGAATACGACAGCGCCGGTGCGCCCGGAGATAAAGTTGGCCTCATGCCGCAGTTCCGGGACCAGAACCCTCGTTTCAGGGAACGTAGCGATGATCCGGACCGCTTGATCCACGCGGCGGGACTGGGTGCCGGGGTCGTCTTCGCCCTGGGGTTCCTCGCCGCTCTGGTCGGTGCGGTCTTCACGGGCGGCTTCACCGTCGGCGGCCTGCTGGTGACGACGTCGGCCTGGGTGAGCGCCGGGGCCGGCTTCATGGGATGGCGACGGCGGCAAGTCGCCTTCAGCTGGGGAGCGCTGGGCTTGCTGCCGGCCACCATGGTGCTGAGCCAAGCCGTCACCGGCTGAACCGCGTCCGCGGTGGTCGGCGGACCACGGGCCGACGCCACCCGAGACCCGTGGCGCCGAACCCGGCGCTACGCTGAGACGGTGATGAGCAAAAGGGCGGGTGGACGGTGGCTCACCGCCGCCTTGGCGGTCTCCGCGGTACTCGCCTCGGGGTGCGCGGCCCCGGTCGATCCTGACGAACTGCCCGGCGTGTACCGCGACGAGGCGACCGGCGCCGAGATCGTGCTCGGTTCCGACGGGACGTTCTCCGCCACCGATGTGTCGATGGACGGGGTCTCCGACCCCGTCGACTTCAGCGGCGAGTGGGACTTCCTCGACGACCAGGCGTCCAGCGACTTCGTCTACCTGTCGGTCGAGGACGGCGGACTCGGCAGGACCGGCGGCGTCCAGCTCTACACGAGCGGCCCGGAGAAGGTGTACTTCAACACCGATCCGGACGGGCCGCCGACCCTGGAACTCACCAAGGCGGCCGCGCGGTAGGCCCCGCGCACCGAGTCCGGCACGTGGCGGCACCGCACCCCGGCCGCGCCGCCGAGCCCTCCCGGCGGGCGGCCGGCGGCCGGCGTCAACCCGCCTCGTACTCCGTGAGCAGCGCCGTGTATGCCGCCTCGGCGGCGCGCCCCTGGGCCGTTCCGCCGGGAGCGTGGGCGAGGAACGCCCCGGTCGAACCGGTCTGGAGGACCTTGCCGCCGTACAGCACGGTCACGTGGTCGGCCTCCTCGGCGAGGTCGGCGACGTCGTGCGTGGACATCAGGATGCTGACGTCCCCCGAAAGGCTGCGCAGGAGGTCGCGGAACACGCGCCGCTGGCGGGGGTCCATGCCCGCGGTCGGTTCGTCCAGCAGCAGGACGCGGCATTCGTGAACCAGCGCCGACGCCACCCCCATGCGCCGCAGCTGGCCGCCCGAGAGGGTGGACGCCTTGTCGTCGGCGTGCTCGCGCAGATCGACCAGGGCGAGGGAATCCAGCGCGCGCTGCCAGGCGTCGGCGCGGTTCATGCCCTTCAGCCAGCCGCTGTAGGCGACCTGCTCCCGGGCGGTCAGACCGGCCATGGCGGCCACGTTCTGGGGCATCCAGGAGACGTGCCGGCGGTATGCGCGCGAGCGCGAGCCGATCCTGTCGAAGTCGATCCGGCCCGCCTGGGGCCGGCTGACCGAGGCCGCCAGTTTCAGGAGGGTGGACTTTCCCGCTCCGTTGGGGCCGAGGAGGATCGTCAGCCCTCCGGGCACCCGGTAGGAGAAGTCGTCCAGTACGGGGCGCAGCTTGCGGCCGTAACGGTACGTGCAGTCCTGGAAGGTGAGACTCACAGCGCTGTCCTTGAGGTGTATTGGTTCACGGAGACCCCGACGACGAAGGTCGCGGCGGCCAGGGCCGCGGCGTACTGGTGGGACGCCTCCAGCCCGGTGACGGCCCAGGCGTGGTAGGCGGCACCGGTCTTACGGCCGAAGAACACCACGGCGAACACCCACACCAGCGGCAGCACGATCGCCGCGCGGCCGACGAAGCCCCGGCCGAGCAGCATCAGCCCCGTGAGGAAGAGCGTGTTGCGGCCGGCCTGCAACGCCGCTCTCGAATCCAGCGACAACCACGCCGCCCCCGAGCCCACCAGGACGGCGCTCACGGCGGCCAGGGCCAGACCGGTGTCCATCCACCCGACGGGGCGCAGGCCGGTCAGCTCGGCCGAGGGCAGCCGCGCGTCCAGGCACTGGCCGATCGCACCGACGACGATCAGGGGGGTGAAGAAGGACAGCACGACGTTGTTGCCCGCGCTGACGGAGAACGACGGCAGAACGACGGCGTTGTCCCGGAAGACGAACGTCAGCAGGACGAACGCGCCGACCGCCAGGGTGAGCACGGGGTGCACGCGGCGGGCCTTCAGCCACCAGATCACGGAGCCTCCTCGCAGCCGTCCTCGAGCATCTGCCCGTACCAGGCCTTCTGCCGTGCGACCGGTTTGCGCGAGACCTCGTCCACGGTCCGCGTGATCTCGTCGTGCTGGGCGCGGGTGTAGAAGGGGTTGCCGCGTGCGACGCTCTCGAAGCTGATGGTGTGCCCCAGCTTCCTCCCCAGCCACATGTTCACCGCGATGGACGCCTCCGGCCTCGCGTCACACCCGAACTTGGGCGTCCCGTCGACGATGGTCGCCGACACGGCGTGGCTCTTCCACGCGAGCGACAGCGGGATGTAGGCGGTCGTGGGCGAGGGATCCGGTTCGAACCGGCCGTAGATGATGGAGTCCCGCACCGTCCGCGGAACGTCCTCCACCACGCCGTAGGCCTTCAGCTTCGTGTAGGTGTCCCTCACCTCGGCGGACACGGCCGCGATGTCGCCGCGGGCCTGTTCGGGCATGCAGACTTCCGGAGCCCTGCCGGAGCACACCACCGCGACCCGGCCCGCGTTGAGGGACGGATTGAAGTTCCAGTCCTCGACGATGTTGTAGGCCCCGGCCGTGGAGGCCACCACCAGCGCCGCGCCGATCCCGGCGCGCACCGCCAGGTGCCCGCGGCGGATCCAGACCAGTCCCACCGCCGCCGCCACGCCCGCCGTGGGCAGGAACTGGGCGGCCATGGACGCGAAGGTCGCGGTCTCGCCGAAGCCGAGCTGGGCGGAGTACTCGCCCATCATGTGCCGCAGCCACGGGGGATTCATCGAGTGGGGGAACGCCACGACGACGAACACCAGGCACATCAGCGCCGGCGCGGCGATGAGGGGCTTGACCCAGCGGCCGATGCTGAACCCGATCAGGGCGTGCGCGCAGCACAGCGCCATGCCCAGCAGCAGAGGGGGGAGACTGTCCCAGGTGGGCCAGGTGGGGGTCTGGACGAACGCCATCACCACAGGAGTGATGAGCATCAGCCAGCCCAGGGCGACTATGGGGGCCAGCGCGAGCGTGATGATCTGCCATGTGGGCCGGGAGGCGGCCATCTGCCACACACCGGCTTCCTTCAGCCGGGCGCCCTGCCACGCGGCGGCGGCCGAGACCACCGCGTAGCTGACCGCGTACATCAACTCGATCGGCTGCTGCACCAGCGTCGGCGCGTACGGGTAGGGCCAGAAGGCGATCTGCTCACTGGTCCCGGAGGTGTAGTACAGGACCACGAGAGCGAGGGCCAGCGGCAGGGCCGGCAACGCGCTCGACGTCCTGACAAGGGTGCGCAGTCGCACTCGTTCTCCAGAGAGTGGGGAGTGAAGGAGCCGGCGCGTGGGCACCACCCACGCACCGGCTCCGCCGAGATGTCCGGCCTTCGGTCAGTCGGCCTTCGAGGTGTCCACGTACACCTCGGAGACGAACAGCAGGCAGCACGAGCCGCCCTGACCGATCTTGTCGGCCCTGAAGTACAGCGTGTTCGTGCCGGACGGGACGTCCGTCCACTCGCCGTTGCTCCAGTAGCTGCTGCCCTTGAAGCAGTTGGAGAACGTCTTGGAGTCCAGGACCTTGTCCGGGGAGAAGCTGATGTCCACCCGCTCCGTCAGGGTGACCTTCTGGTTGGAGCTGCCCGCGTTCTGGGCGAAGCAGTCCCGGAACTGGACCTGCGAGTAGGTGCCCTGGTCCTCCCAGCGCCGGGACTCCTCGCCGTCGGTCCAACTGCTGATGTAGCTGGACCAGTTCGCGGAGGCCGAGGGCGCGTTGATCAGACCTATGGACGCCATGGCCGCGGCGACCAGTGCGGCACGGCGTATGGTGGTAGCGGAACGCATATCTGTTGCTCCTAGCCAGGTTACGGATGATGCGGTCTGGAGGCGGGCACGCCTCCCTGCCCCTCCGGGCCTTGCCGGGCCTGGAGGGGCTCTAAAGATCACGTACGTTCATCGCGCTGTCAACTCGTTTACTTTTTACGGCAGTTGACAAAGCGGCCACTGCTCACTTCCTTCGAATGGGTGCCCCGATGAGTGCCGTGCGTCGTGAAGTCGCAGGTCACAGGCCTGGTAGGTGATGTCCGGGATGTTCGTACCGGCCTTGGCCGGATGAATTCGGCAGGGATTTCCGAATTCGGGGGAATTCACGTTCCGATACCGGAAACCTATGGCTCGCGCCGGCTTTGTCAAGCAGCTCTGCCGGTCGGCGTGTTCGTGGCGGTTGGCGACTTTGCGGGGTGTTCTGTTCGACGGTACCCAGTGTGACGGTTGTCTCACGGGCCCGTCAGAGGCGGGGCGGCCGGCGGCCTGCCGCGCCTCGCGTGCCCGGCCGGTCCTCCGCCGGGCGGGTGGCGCTCGGCGCCCGCAGCGGCACCTCCGCCCAGACGGTCTTGGTGAACGCGTCCCGCACCTCGCACCCCCAGCGCCGGGCGTACACCGTGACCAGGAACAGCCCCCGCCCCGACACCTCCTCGGGCACCCCCGGTTCGGTGGCGGGGTGGCGGGGGAGGCGTTCGGGCCGGGTGTCGGTCACCTCGATCCGCATCACGGCCGGCCCGTGCGCGGCCGGTTCGGACGGGGTCGGCTCGGGCGAAGCGGGCTCATGCACGACCGGCTCGGACGGCAGGAGCAGCGTCAGCCGGAAGTCCCGGCCCGGAAGGCTGCCGTGGGTGACGGCGTTGGCCGCCAGCTCGGCCGTCACCAGGGCGACGGCGTGTGCGGCGTCGCAGCCGTGCGGCAGGCCGGTCCACTCGGCGAACTGCTGCACGGCGAGCCTGCGCGCCAGCCGCGCGCCCCGCCGCGTGCCGCTGAGGCGGGTGGTGAGCCGCGGTACGCCGGTGGCCTGTTCGGCGGCACGGTCGGTGGGGCGGTCGGCAGCGCGGTCGGTGGGGCGTGTGGCGGACCGCCCGGCGGCGGAACTCTGGTGTCGCATGCCGTAACGGTCCCGTCACACAAGGGCGTACGGCCAGGTCGGACCGCCGTACACGCCCGTGCGCGAACCCCTTGTACGGCGATCGTACGGCCGTCGCCCGTGACCTGCCCGGCACCGACGCGGTTCGCCGTAGGCCCTCAACGCCGAGGATTCGGCCGATCTCATCAAGCGGGCGGCAGGGGAGACATGAGCATCGAACGGCAGGGCGGGGACGCGCCCGGTGAACTGTCCTGGGCCAGGAGCAGCCACAGCGGCCCGAACGGCGGGGACTGCGTGGAGGTGGCCGCCGGGCCGGAGGCCGTGTACGTGCGGGACTCCAAGACGGCCGACGGGCCCGTGCTGCGGCTCGGCCGCGACGGGTGGGCCGCGTTCGTCGCGCTCGCGGCCGGGCGCTGAACCCGGTTCCGCACCGCTGCGGCCCGGACGCCGTCCGGGCCGCAGCGGTGCGAGCGGGGCGGGGTCAGGCGGCCTCCGACTCCTCCCCGGAGGGCTCGGCGGAGGGCTCGGCGGCCGCCGCCGTCCCCTCCGGCCCGTCCCCGTCGTCCAGGACGATGCGGACGGTACGGCGTCCGTCGCCGGGCCCGGCCTCGGTCAGCCGGTCGCGGATGCGGTCGTAGAGCACGGCGGCCATCGCCCAGTCCGCGTCCACCTCCTCGCTCGCCTCCTCCCGGGTCTTCCAGAGGCTGATCAGAGCGGCGATGAGGGACGGCCCGGACAGGTGCGTCCACACCAGGCCGTTTTCGGCGTCCTCCTCGACCGTGCCGGGGACGCGGAAGCGCGGGTGACGCGAGGCCTGTACGAGCAGGAACTCCCAGGTGTCGCGGTGGCAGACCAGTTCGGCGCGCGACACCCCAGCGGCGTTCAGAAGCAGTTCCGCGTGCTCGTTCAGTGGGTCGGGCGGCGTCCCCTGGCCGCCGTCCCGCCGCCCCGGCCGATGCCCGTCTCCGCCGTCTGCATGGACACCGTGGAGCCGCCGTCCGTCCGCCGCCGGGGGCGCGGCTGTGCGGTCGGTACGACCGCGGGAGTCCTCGGAGCGGTTCCGGAGGGTCTGCTCGGCGGTCTTCTTCACCGTCCTCACGCGCTCTTCCGGCGTCTCCTCGGTCTCCCCGGAGGGAGTCGCCCCGGTCGGGGCGGCCGGTACGCCGTCCCCGGTATCCGGCCGCTCGCCGTCCGGCTCCCGCTCCTGCCCCTGCCCCTGGTCCACGCACTTCTCCTGCTGTTGGTTGTCCTGTACTCCGCAGGTCTCGACCGGCGGGTCTTCCGCCGCCTGCGTCTCTTCGTCTCCGGGTTCGCCGGATTCCCCGATACTGGGGGCGACCGGGACGGACGGCGGCTGCGCCCCGGTGCGGCCGCCGGTGATCTCCAGGCGCAGGTCCTTCAGGTCGCCGAGCATCCTCTCCTGCCGCCGGCGCAGTTCCCGGTTCTCCTCCCGCAGGACCATCGTCCCGGTGGAGACGGTCTCCCGGAGCTTGTAGAGCTCCTGGTCCGATACCTGCGACTGCGGTGACGCGGACTTGTCGGCCGCCTCGGCGAGCGACGTGCGGACCGCCGCGACTCTCTCGTCGATCTCGCCGAGCTTCCTGCCGTAGGCGTCGAGCTTCTTCTCGAAGCGCTCTTTCCACTCTTGCCCGAACCCCACGCAACCCCCTTGTCGCTTTCAGTGACGAGCCGATCCTTTCCCTGGGTCCGATCGGGCGACGCAGGCGTTTTCCGGCCAAGACGGTTCCGCGCCGCCGGTGTTGGCGGAACGTGCGGCCCCACGCTGGGCGGTTGCCTCCCAGCACCCCCGAATGAGTGATGACCTGGACGTATGTGCCCCGCACCCTTCCTCCCGGTCCCGCGAAGCGGAGGGCGGAAGGCGGCGGACGATGACGCGAGTCCGCGATACCGGGCCGCCCCTGACCATGTGGGCCGCGGCCCTCGACCGGAGGAGGCGCCCGCCTTGGCGAAGACCACACAACTGCGTACGTACACCGTCCGGGACGGAATGCTGGACGAGTGGCTGGAACGGTGGCGGGAGGAGATCGTCCCGCTGCGCCTGGCACTGGGCTTCACGATCGACGGGGCCTGGGTGGACAGGGAGCGCAACCGGTTCGTCTGGCTGATCTCCTACGACGGTCCCGAGACGTTCGAGGAACGCAACGCCGTGTACTGGGCCTCGCCCCGGCGCACGGCCATGGGCCTCGACCCGGACGACTACCTCACCCGCACCGACGACCGGACGGTCGAGCGGGTCCGCTGACCGCACGCGCCGTCGGTGGCCGGGCCTGCGCCGGCCACCGACGGCCCGTACAACCGGACCTTGTACGGGTGTTGTACGGGTCCCGGACCGTGCCCCGGCCCGCGCGGGCCGCGTTGGACATGTCCCCGGCGGTGACGGACGGCGGAAGCCGCCGGGGGAGCCGACCAGCGGGACGGACTCGGGGACGAAGGGGCGTGAGGGCGGTGCGGGACACGCGGAACGGCCGTGCGGTACGGGTGAAGGAGGACAGCGGCGACCCGCCGGGGGTGTGGTCGGCGTACGGCAGACTGCTCCAGCACCTCCGCAAACAGGCCGGGTTGAGCCAGCAGAAGCTCGGGGACGCGATCGGCTACTCGCTGGAGCAGGTCGCCTCGGTCGAGCAGGGACGGCGGCCGGCGAAGGCCGCGTTCACGATCGCGGCGGATCGTGCGCTGGAGGCGCGGGGCGCCTTGGAAGTCCTCCAGGACGACGTGGAACGGGCCAAACTACCGCGCTTCTTCCGTAACACCGCGCTGCTGGAGACCGAGGCACTGAGCAGGTTCTCGTACGATCCCCTGCTGGTTCCCGGGTTGTTGCAGACCGAGTCCTACGCACAGGCGCTGCTGGAAGCCCACTTTCCTCCGCTGGACGAGGAGACCGTCGAGCAACGTGTTGCGGCCCGCCTCGCACGTCAAGCCCTGCTGACTCGCAGGAACCCCTTCACGATCTTTGTGTTCATCGTGGAGGAGGGGGCGCTCCGACGAGTTGTGGGCAGCAAAGCTGTGATGCGTGAGCAACTGGATCACTTGTTGTCATGCTGCCAGAGACGGAATGTCGAGCTTCAGATCATGCCGACCGTTCGGGGCGCCCACAGTGGGCTCAACGGCCCCATGGTGTTGCTGGAGTCCATCGACCGCAGGCGCCACGTCTATGTCGAAGCGCAAGATGTTGTGACTGTCAGGTCGGATCAGGACGAGGTCAGCGAGTTCTGGCTGCGGTATGGGATGCTGCGCACGCAGGCCCTCAACACCGAGGAGTCCTCATGCCTCATCGAGCGCATGGTAGGGGAGCTATGAGCATCGAACGCTATGCCGCCCAGCCCGCCGGACTGGCTTGGTTCAAGAGCAGCTACAGCGGAACAAGCGGTGGTGACTGCGTCGAGGTGGCCACTGACCTCGACGCCGTATACGTACGGGACTCCAAGAGCCTGGCCGACGGACCGGTGCTGCGGACCGGCCAAGACCAATGGTCCGCGTTCGTGACATTCATAAGGTAGGGAGTGGCGACGTGGATGGGCTGCACTGGTTCAAGAGCAGCCACAGCGGATCGGACGGCGGAGACTGCGTGGAGGTGGCCGCCGGGCCGGATGCCGTGTACGTGCGGGACTCCAAGGACGTCGAGCGGGCCGCGATCTGCTTCTCGGCCCGGAGTTGGGCCGCGTTCGTCGGTGACGTCGTCGGCGGCTCCGCGGTGAGCGTCTGAGCGCAAGGCCCGCCCGGGCCACCCGGGCCCGGGCCGGCCTTGCGCGTGAGCGGGCACCGTCAGCGCGTGCGGTGCCCGCACGTACGGCTCGGGGGACGCGCCCGGGTGTTCGGGTCCTGGCGCCAGGCAGCTCACCGTCGGCGGCCTCCTCGCCGTCTTTCGCCGCTCCGGTTCGACCACGTCGACTTCCTCGGCCGGTACGTCTTCTTCCGCCCCGCCGAGACCGGGCGCCGACCGCTGCGCGAACCGTCGCCCGATGACGATGAGAGCGGGCTACAGGCCCTGCACGGATGCCCGCACGGGGGTGCGGGCCGAAATTGATGGGCCGACCACATCGGACAGGAAGAGTGGCCAGCGCTGACGTACAACCGCGACACCCTGCCCTTCCCTGATAACCGTGTGCCCCCCGTCACCTACGAGGGCATTCGGAACTGGGACGAGAACGATCCGGCCCGCCACCCGTTCGCCTGGGACGAGGACGAGGAAGCCCACCTCCGCTCGCTGGTCCGCGAGTGGGTGCCACCCGTGCTCTCCGGCATGGCCGGCTCGTGGCAGGGCGAATACTGGTGCGAGAGCCAGGTGAACGCGCTCATCCGGGAGCGATACGGCACCTGGGCCTGGGGGTGGAGCTGGTGCTACCGCCACGGCGGGCCCATCGGTAACTGGGTCAGCGGGCCGAGCTCGGTGACGACCCCCGACGAGACCGCGGCGCGCGTCGTGGCCGCACTGCTGGAGTGGCGGGAGTGGCTGGAGCGGACGGCCCAGCGCTTCGCCGAACTGGCGCCGCCGCCGGACGCCTCCCCCGAGGACCGCAGTTGGCACCTGGAACGGGCCTGCGTCCGGCTGGTGACCCGCACTCTGGACTCGGGCGCGGAGGGCGGCTGGCACAACCAGGCCTCGATCGTCCTGGGCTGGTTCCTCACCAGCACCGGCATGGACCGGACCGAAGCCGCGCGAGCTGTGGAGCGCGCGATCGGCGGCAGGTTCAAGAGCTGGGTCTCCCCGGAGCGGGCGCTGATCGAGTCCGTCGGCGAGGACCTGGCCGTTGGCCTCACCGGTCACGCCCCGTACCAGGACCACCGTGAGAGGGCGGTGCTGGAGGATCTCCATGACCGCTACTGACAGCCTCTCGGTCTGGCTGCGCGTACGCCGCGAGGTCGACTGGCGAAGTGCACCAACACTGCAGCGGGTCCCGCCCGGCCGCGACGGGTTCCGGGTCTGGTGCGAGGGACCGGTGCGCCGGCGCGACCCGATTCGCGCCGAGCGCCTGCTCGCGGCGTACGCCCTGGCCCGAGAAGACGCCGCACGCCGTACCCCGCTGGATTTCGCCCTGCTTTCCGGTTGGCAGCGTGAGATCCTCGCTGCGACAGAGGCGCCGTTCCGCGTGGGCGACGCCTACGCGAAGGCCGGCCGCGAGCGCTACGGCCTGACCAGTGACACGCAGGCCGATTTCGATTCCTGCCTGCGCGAGACGACCGACCCGGACATCCCGCCGGCGGCTCGCGCGGCCCGCGCGTACCTCGATGTGGCGTTCTTCCATCCTTTCACCGATGGCAACGCCCGCGCCGCGCTGTTGACCTTGGTCCATGTTCTGGCACGGGAAGGCATCATCCTTCCCGAGGTCGGTCCTCTCCAGACCACCCGCTACGCGGACGACCCGGCCGGCGCCGCCGACCTCGCCGTTCTCATCGGGGTGCTCAACCGCCGCCGACGCTGAGGCGTCCAGGCCGAGAGCACCGACGGGCTTCCGCAACGGGGGCGGGGACTCCGGGACGGCCGCCCGCCACGTCCCCGCCCGCTACGTACCCCGGCGCAGGAGGCGGGGGAGGAGACCGGCCGGGCCCCACCCCCGAGGGGCCCGGCCGGAGCGTTCGCGGTACCAGCGGCGCAGGCGGCGGCGCTGGTACCGGGACAGGGAGGGGTCGGAGGCCAGCAGGTGCGCGACGAAGCGCATGGCGTCCGGGCGGTATCCGTCGGTCATGGGGCGGCCGCGGGCGTAGGCGGCGAAGGCCGGTCGGTAGCGGTCGCCCAGGATGCGCGGCAGCTCGGGCGCGATACCGGCGATGACCGAGGCCCGCTTGGCGACCAGCGCCCGGCGCTGGACCTCCAGCCGCGCGGGGTCGAAGCCGGCGGGCGCGGGGCCGTCGGCGACCAGTGCGCCCAGCAGGGCGGCCTGGGCGGCGGCGAGCCGATGGCGGGCCGCCTCGGTGCCGGTGCCGGTGTCCGGGTCGGGGCCAGGGCTGGTGCCGGCCCCGATGCGGTGGCCGGGGACAGGGTCGGGTCCGGTGTCCGGGTCGGTGTCGGGGCCGGTTCCAGGAGTGGTGACGGGTCCGGTGGTGGGGCGGGTGTCAGGCACGGGTGCCTCCCGCGCCCCGCGCCGCGCCCTCGAACACGCTCCGTACGGCCGCCAGCTCGGCGGTCAGCTCCTCCTCCGGAGGGAAGTCGTCGTCGCGCTCCAGCAGCACCCCCGGCGGATCGGTGCGCGCGCACAGCTCGGCCAGCAGCTCCAGCACCGGCTCCGGCACCGGGTGGGCGTGGCTGTCGTGCCACACCCCGTCGCGCTCCACACCGCCCGCCACGTGCACGTACGCCAGCGCGTCCAGCGGCAGGCCGTCCAGGACGGCCAGCGGGTCCTCGCCGCGGTTGACGCGGTTGGTGTGGAGGTTGGCGACGTCGATGAGCAGGCCGACGCCGGTGCGGTCCACCAGCTCGGTCAAAAACTCCGCCTCGCTCAGCTCCTCGCCGGGCCAGGGCAGCAGGGCCGCGATGTTCTCCAGGGCCAGCGGCACGGGCAGCGCGTCCTGGGCGATCATGACGTTCTCGCAGAGCACCTCCAGCGCGTCGCGGGTGCGCGGCACCGGCAGCAGGTGCCCGGCCTCCATCACCGGCCCCTCGGCTCCCGGCGCCCCGGCTCCCGGCGCCCCGGTCCCCGGCCCGCCGGCCCGTACGAACGCGATGTGCTCGGTGACCAGCGGCGCCCCCAGCGCCTCGGCCCGGCGCGCCAGCGCCGCCAGCCGGGCGGGGTCGGGCCGCTGCGCGCCCCCGAGCCCGAGCCCCACCCCGTGCGGCACCACGGTGGTGCCGCGCTCGCGCAGCCGTGCCAGCGCCGGCGGAAGGTGGTCGGGGCAGACGTTCTCCGCGACCACCTCCACCCAGCCGACGTCCGGCAGGGCCTCGATCGCGTCCGCGATCGCCGGCCGCCAGCCGATCCCCGTACCCAGTCGTGTCACGCCCGCCCCCCTCGACGGTTCCTCCCCGGTTCCTCCCCGTGTGGGGTTGTCATCTCCGGGCAGAGGGTTCACCAATCCCGCGCGGCGGAGTTCAGAGCTTCACCTGAGCTTTCGCCGGGGCCCCACCCCGGTCCGTTCGCGGCCGCCGCCCGTGTGTCGCGCCCGTATCGGACCGGAGAACGACGAAAATCGGACCAGTCCTCCAGGGAGAGGTACATGCTGGAAAAGCTGCAGCGCCTACTGGGGCTCCGTACCGATCCGGTCATCTTCTTCACCTCGGCCGGGCTCACCGTGCTGTTCGTGGTCGCGGCGATCTCGTTGACGGAGCAGGTGGACCGGATCTTCGCCACGGCCTCGGAATGGCTGCTCACCCAACTGGGCTGGTTCTACATCCTGGGCGTGACGACCTTCCTGGTCTATCTGCTCTGGATCGCCGTCAGCCGCTACGGCCACATCCGCCTGGGCGCCCAGGACGACCGCCCGGAGTACAGCACGCGCACCTGGTTCGCGATGCTGTTCGCCGCCGGGATCGGCACGATCCTGATGTTCTGGGGGGTCGCCGAGCCGATCAGCCACTTCGCCGAGCCGCCCCAGCAGGGCGTCGAGCCGGAGAGCACCGAGGCCGCCCGGATGGCGATGGCCTACTCGCTGTACCACTTCGGCCTGCACACCTGGTCGATCTTCTGTCTGCCGTCGCTGACGTTCGCCTACTTCGTCTACGTGCGAGGGATGCCGTTCCGGGTCAGCTCGGTCCTGTACCCCCTGCTGGGGGACCGGGTGTACGGCACGGCGGGCCGGATCGTGGACATCGCGGCGGTGATGGGCACGCTCTTCGGCGTCGCCGTCTCCATCGGTCTGGGCACGATGCAGATCAACAGCGGGCTGGCGCGGCTGTTCGGCCTGCCGGAGAACTCGCTGGTGCAGGTCCTGCTGATCATCGTGATCACCGCCATCGCCACCACCTCGGTGGTCTACGGCCTGGACAAGGGCATCAGGCGGCTGTCGAACATCAACATCGTCATGGCCGTCGGGCTGATGCTCTTCGTGTTCGCCACCGGCGCGACGCTGTTCCTGGCCAAGGGGATCATCGAGAACGTCGGCGTCTACCTGTCCTCGCTGGTCTCGCTGGCCTTCTGGAACGACACCTTCGCCAACACCGGCTGGCAGGGCACCTGGACGGTGTTCTACTGGGCCTGGACGATCACCTGGTCGCCGTTCGTGGGCATCTTCATCGCCCGCATCTCCAGGGGCCGCACGATCCGCGAGTTCGTCCTCGGCGTCCTCGCGCTGCCCACGGCCTTCACCATCGTGTGGTTCAGCGTCTTCGGGATGTCCGCCATCGACATCGAGATGAACGGCGCGGGCGGGCTGGTGCGGAACGTGGTGGAGGAGGGCGACATCCCCGGCGCGCTCTTCACCTTCCTGGAGAACTACCCGCTCACCACCTTCGTCTCGGCCCTGTCGGTGCTGATCGTGGTCATCTTCTTCACCACCTCCTCGGACTCGGCGTCCCTGGTGGTGGACATGCTCAGCGCCGGGCAGCGGGAGGAGGGCGGGCCGACGCGGCAGCGGGTGTTCTGGGCGATCACCGAGGGCGTGGTCGCGGGAACTCTGATCGCGGCCACCGGCAAGAGCGGCCTCGACGCGCTCGCCGAGGTGATCACGGTGCTCGGTCTGCCGTTCTTCGTCCTGGCGTTCCTGATGATGTACGCGCTGGTCCGCGCCATGCGGACGGACTTCCCCGAGCTCACCGGCCCGCCCGCCGCGCTGCGGCGGCGGATGGAGCGGGAGCGCAGGACGCGGGAGTGGGGCGCGGGCAAACGGGACGGCGAGGGCGGTGAAGGCGGTGAGGGGGAGGCCCCCGGAGGTGCCGAGGGGACCGGGGGAGGGGCTCGCGAGGGCGGGCAGTAGCCTTCTCGGCCGCCGGCGGCCCCTCAGTCGCCTCAGGCGCGCCGCACCGGAAGCGCGGGGTGCTCGGCCACGACCGTGGCCGAGCCCGGGGCGATCTCGGTGAAGCCCGCGTCGCGTACCACCGGCAGGCCCGACGCCGTCAGCCGCTCCCACTCACCGCGCGGTGCGGTGCGGACCGCCAGCGGGAAGCCGGCCGCACGCCAGGCGGCCCGCGCCGCGCCGTCCAGCGCCAGCCAGGCGAGCTGGGCGCCGTGCCCGGCCTGGGCCATCGCCTTGCCGGCGGACATCTCCAGTTCCGGGTTGAGCCACAGCACGGGCGTGCCGGGCTCCGGCGCGGCGGGCGGTGCGGGGTCCTCCAGGTCGGTGCCGGAGACCTGGAGGCGGGCCAGGTCCTTCGGCCAGCCGTCCAGCGGTACGGGCGGGAACACCCGCACCTCGGCCGGGTGCTCGCCGCCGGTCACCGTGACGCCCGGCAGGGCGCAGGCCCGCCGCCACTCCGCGCCGCGCGCCCGGCGCACCACCTTGCGGATGCGCCCGTCCTGCCAGTCGCGCACCGCCCGGTGCCAGTCGCCGCCGGGGTCCGTCGCGCGTTCGTCCGACAGCATCACCAGTACCGCGCGCGCCGCCGTTTCGAGCGCGTCGGTGCGCGCGGGCGGGCCGGGGGGAGCGGACCGCTCGATCCGGACGACGAGCGGCAGCACGTACTGCGGGGCCGCGTCCCGGTCGGCGGCCTCGCGGGCGGCGGGGGTGGTGGAGGGGTCGGTGGAGGGGGCGTCGGAGGTGCTCACGGGGCCAGTGTGCCAGCCGCCGCCGGGGCGTTCGTACCCGTTTACGTGCGAGGTCCCGGGCGGGTGGGGGCCGGGGGTACCCTCGGCTCCATGGAGTTCGTATCCGGCTGGACCGCACCCGGGACGACGGCCGCCCCGGACGCCGGCGCCGCCCCCGACGGCGCCGGGCGTGAGGAGCGGGCCATGTGCGTGCAGTGCGGTGAGCCGACCGAGTACCCGGCGAGCACGCGCGGCGCGACGCTGTGCCCGGTGTGCGAGTGGCACGAGGCCGAGCGCGTCGCCTGCTCCTGCTGAACGGGGCCGGGGGAGCCGGAGGGAGCCGGACGGAACCGCCGGGGCCGGGGGCTCAGTCCCGGCCCATGGCCGAGGCGATCATCTCCGAGACGTGCACGATGCGGTATCCGCGTTCCTTCAGCTCCGGGACGATCCGGCGGACGGCCTTCTCGGTGGCCGGCGCCTTCTCGCGGTCGCAGTTCAGCACCACCACCGAGCCAGGCCTGATGTCCTTCAGCACCCGCTCGGCCACCTTCTCAGGGTCCTTCTCCCCGGCGTCCGGTGCCACCACGTCGCCGGCCACCGCCGTCACCTTCGCCGGGGCGATCTTCCGCCGGGAGCGGTCGTCGAAGCAGCCCCCGGGGAAGCGGAAGTAGGGCGTCAGGTTCTCCACCCCCGCCGCGCGGATCGCCTTCCGCCCCTTGCGCACGTCCGCGAGCTGCTTGTCGGGCGCGAGCGCGGGGAGGTCGCGGCAGTCGTCGGTGAAGGCGCGGTGCGAGTGGGAGAGGTTGCCGACCTCGAACAGGTCGTCGCGGCCGATGGAGCGCGCCTGGTGTTTGTAGGTCTGCGCCCACAGGCCCGACATGAAGACGGTGGCGGGGACCTTCTCGCGGCGCAGCGCGGCGATCAGTGCGGGGTTGTCGTGGCGCTTGCCGTCCTCCTCGGCCCGCTCGCGGCCCTCGGCGGACAGGGCGGCGTCGAAGGTCAGCGCCACCACCTTGTCGCCCTGGTCACCGCTCTTCTCGGTCTTCTCGGCCTTCTTCCGCTTCTCCTGGTTCTCGTCGTCCTCCGCCGGCTTCTCCCGCTGCTTGTCCTCCTCCGGCTTCCCGCCCTCGTCGTCGGTGGCCTGCGGGGCCTCGGCGCGCGGGCCGTGCCGGAAGACGGGCACCCGGCCGCTGATGGAGGCGGGCAGGGTGGCGTACCGGTCGGAGGGCGACACGTCCTGGTCGGCGCCGTCCGGGCGGGATACCGAGGAGCGCGGGGAGGCGGAGAAACCGCCCTTCTCGGAGCCTCCCTCCGAGGCCGCCGGTGAGGAGGGCGCGGCCGGGGAGGCGCCGGCCCGGGTGGTATCGCCACCCGGGCCCGCGCAGCCCGCCGCCGCGGCGGCGACCAGGGCGAGAGCGGTCAGGGGACGGGCGGTGCGGCGCACGGAGACGGTCATGATCGGAACGTAACGACGATCCGTGACGGTCGCGCGGGCTGCTGCTCTTGTCGGACTACCGCCACCCCCGGCCCGGGTGACGCCCGGTCGGGCAACCACCCGCCACCGCCCTCACCGCCACCGCCGCCGGTGCGGTCCCCGTCGGTCCCGGTGTCCAGCCGCCGTCAGTGGCGCCACGGCCCGGTGACGGCGAACGTGGTCCCCGGGTCGTAGCAGTTGACGTACATGGTGCGGCGGTCGGGCGAGAAGGTGACGCCCGCGAACTCGCCGTACGCCGGCTCCCGCGCGGTGCCGGTGTTCTGGGCGTTGCGTGCCAGGGCGTAGATCTCGCCGTGGCGGGTGAGGCCGTAGACGTGCTGCTCGCCGCCGCCGTCCTCGCAGAGCATCAGTCCGCCGCCCGGGGCGAGGCAGATGTTGTCCGGGGACTCGCCGGGGGTGTCCACACCGGTGTCCGGCCCGAAGATCACCGCCAGCGTCAGCCGGCGGCGGCCCGGTTCGTAGCGCCACACCTGGCCGAAGTGGTCGGCCGCCGATCCCTCGGAGCTGCGCGCGTAGCTGGAGACGAAGTACACCGCGCCCTCGCCCCGGTGGCTGCCCCAGTAGCAGCCCTCCAGCTTCTGCGCGTGGGTGACGCCGCCGGGGCCGAAGTCCTGGAGGCGGATGGGCGTCCGCTTCGCCGGCGGATCGGGCACCGGCAGCCACTGGACGCCGTCGAAGTGCGTGCCCGGCTCGGTGACGGCCGACAGGTCCGGGACGCCGGGCACCCGCATGGCCTCCAGCCTCCCGCCCGCGCGCAGCGAGTCGAAGCCGCCGCGGGGCCGGTGCGGCAGGAAGCGGTAGAACAGGCCGAAGGGGTGGTCGAAGGCGTCCTCGGTCTCGTAGACCACGCCCTCGCGCGGGTCGACGGCGATGGCCTCGTGCTGGAAGCGGCCCATCGCGGTGAGCGGCTCGGGGACGGTGCGGTGACCGGGCCGCAGGCCGACCTCGAAGATGAAGCCGTGGTCCCTGGTGTAGCCGTTGGAGCCGGCCCTGTCCTCGGTCTCCTCGCAGGTCAGCCAGGTGCCCCAGGGGGTCGGGCCGCCCGCGCAGTTGACCGCGGTGCCCGCGATGCCCACCCGCTCGTCCAGCACGCGGTCGCCGCCGGAGAGCTCCAGCACCGTGCAGCCGCCCAGGCCCTGCGGGTCGTACGTCAGCCCGCGCACGGCGGGGACGCGGTACGGGTCGTCGTGGCGGTTCTCGTGGTTGCGCACCAGCTGTACGTGTCCGGGGCGGGTGCCGGGCAGGGCGGTCATGCCGTCGTGGCTGCCGGGGACCGGTCCCTGGCCCGAGAGCATGGGCTCGCCCTCACGCGACAGCACCCGGTAGCGGAAACCTTTCGGCAGGTCGAGCAGACCGTCGGGGTCGGGCACGAGGGGGCCGTATCCGCCCCGGCCGCCGGCCGCGTGGGCGGCGTCCGTACCGGCGAAGATCTCGGAGAGCGATCCGGTGAAGGCGATCCCCGCCCCGACGGCGGCGGCACTTCCCAGGATCTGGCGTCGCGTTGCTGACATGGGCAACTCCCTGCTGGCGGACAGGTTGATGACCCGCTTGTGTGTAGCATGCCGTCCGCTCAGCGGGAACCAGGCACGGCACGGACGGAACCCGCCCGCGCGCACCGCGACCCTCCCGGCGTACGGATCCGGCCGTTCCCCGCTTCCGCCAGGCGCCGCCCCGGTCGGACGCCGCCGGTCGGCCACCGTCGCCCTTCCCGCTCAGGCCCCGCCGCTCTCCCCGGTCAGGCGCCGCGCGTCGCGGGCGAGCGCGGTCAGCCGGGATATCGCCCGGAAGTACTTCTTGCGGTAGCCCCCCTTGAGCATGTCCTCGCCGAAGAGCCGGTCGAACGGCACACCGGAGGCGAGCACCGGCACCTCGCGGTCGTAGAGGCGGTCGGCCAGGACCACCAGGCGCAGCGCGGTGGATTGGTCCGGCACCGGCTGGACATCCGTGAGACAGACCGCCCGAACGCCGTCGCACAGTGCGCCGTAGCGGCTGGGGTGCACCCGGGAGAGGTGCTCCAGGAGGGAGGGGAAGTGGTCCAGGGACGCGCCGGGGGTGCGGTGCGCGGCGGCGGCCACCTCGGCGTCGCCGGCCGGCGGCGGGGCCTCGGGCAGACCGCGGTGCCGGTAGTCCTCGCCGTCGATGCGCAGCGTGCGGAAGTGCGCCGACAGGCCCTGGATCTCCCGCAGGAAGTCGGCGGCGGCGAACCGGCCCTCGCCCAGTTTGCCGGGCAGGGTGTTGGAGGTGGCCGCCAGCGCAACGCCCTCCTCGACCAGACGGCTCAGCAGGGTGGAGACCAGCACGGTGTCGCCCGGGTCGTCCAGCTCGAACTCGTCGATGCACAGCAGCCGGTGCCCGCCGAGCGTGGCCACCGTCTGCTGGAAGCCGAGCGCGCCCACCAGATTGGTCAGCTCCACGAACGTGCCGAACGCCTTGCGTTCGGGCGGGGCCTCGGTGGCGTGCCACAGGGAGGCCAGCAGATGGGTCTTGCCGACGCCGTAGCCGCCGTCGAGGTACACCCCGCGCGGCCCGGTGGGCGCCGTCCGCCGCCCGCCGCGGCGGAACCAGCGGCGGATGCCGCCGCCCCCGTCGTCCGCCCGGTCCCCGCCGAGCCCGCCCGCGAACTCGCTCAGCACCTTCACCGCCTCGGACTGGCTGGGCTGGGAGGGGTCGGGGATGTAGTTGTCGAAGCGCACCGAGTCGAAGCGCGGCGGCGGCACCATCTCCGCGACCAGGCGGTCGGCGGGGACGTGCGGCTCGCGGTCGCACAGGGACAGCGGAGCGGCCCCGTCGGCCGCCGGACGCTCCGGTCCGGCGCTCGGGGCGGGCTTGTGGGCGGGGGAGGACGACACCCTTATCACTGTACGTGGCGTGGCGGGGCGCGAAACACGCCAGTGGCACGTGCCACACTGCGCCGTATGCGACGCCTGTTCCCTCCATCCGAGTACTCCGCGGCACCCACGGCACCCACGGCACCCACGGCCCCCGGGCCGCAGGAGTCACCGTCCGCCGGCCGGCCCTGGACGCTGGAGGAGATCGCCGACGCGTACGCCTACCCCGCCACCGCTGCCGGGGGCGGGGAGGCAGGACGGGCCGCGCGGCCCTGGCTGCGCGGCAACATGGTCGCCTCCCTCGACGGCGCCGCCCACCACGGCGGACGTTCCCAGCCGCTGTCCTGCGACACCGACATGCGGATCTTCGGGGTGCTGCGCGCCCTGGCGGACGCCGTGGTCGTCGGCGCCGAGACGGTACGCCGGGAGGGATACCGGCCGGCCCGCCGCCGCGAGGCCTTCGCCGCCCGGCGCGAGGCGGCCGGGCAGGGGCCGGCCGCCGCCATCGCGGTCGTCAGCGCGAGCCTGGACCTGGACTTCTCCCTGCCGCTGTTCACCGAGCCCCTGGTGCCCACCCTGGTGATCACCGGCGCCGCCGCCCCGGCCGGCCGCCAGGAGGCGGCGCGCGAGGCGGGCGCGGTGGTGGTGCACGCGGGCGAGGGCGCGGAGGTGGACCCGGCGCGGGTGCCGGGGCTGCTGGCCGGGCACGGCCACACCCGGCTGCTCACCGAGGGCGGGCCGCGCCTGCTGGGCCGCTTCGCGGCCGCCGGCGTCCTGGACGAACTGTGCCTGACCGTCTCCCCCCGGATCACCGCGGGGGACGCCGCGCGGATCCTGGACGGCCCCGGCTTCGAGACCCCCGTGGAGTACGAACTGACCTCCCTGCTGGAGGAGGACGGGTTCCTCTTCTCGCGCTACCGCCGCTACCCGGGGACGGCCCGGAAATGACCGGATCTGTTTGTCCGCGCCAACAAGGTGTGACGTGCACAGAATGAGATACGCAGAGTGAAATGTGCAGTCCCACACCGATGTGGGACGGGATAGTCGTCGTACGGGTCGCCGACCCGTCAGGAGGAAGGGCACCTGCCGTGTTCACATCCGTACTGATGATCGAGAAGCCGCTGGTGCCCACCGATGTCGAGCTCGTCACCACACTCCACGGCGACGAGCCCGTCTCGTTCGTCGTGCTCATGCAGCCGCGCGGCGACCAGGACCGGCTGCTGCGCGCCCTGGACGACGTGGCGCTGGGCGAGCTGGACGACGCCGTCCGCGAGGCCACCGGGCAGGACGAGGAGGAGGCGGCCGACAGCCCGGTCTCCCCGGCCGAGCGGGCGCTGGAACACTCGCTGGGCGCGCTGCGCGCGGCGGGGGCGGAGGCCGTCGGCCAGATCGTCCAGGACCACCCCCTGGACGTGCTCACCTCGGTGGTGGAGGAGACCGGCGCCGACGAGGTGATCGTGCTGACCGCGCCGCACCTGGTGGAGGAGTTCTTCCACCGCGACTGGGCCTCCCGGGCCCGCCACAAGGTCGGCGTCCCCGTGCTCAAGCTGTTCGCCCACGGCGAGTAGGCCGGGCCCGGGAGCCGCACGCCGCCCGCGGGCACCCGGCCCGCTCGCATAGGCTGGGGCCGGGTGCCCGCCGGCGGCGTGCGCGGCCCGGCCGCACCGCCGCGCGGACACCCCGGAACACCTCGGAAGCGTCCGAGAGCACCCGAGAACACCGAAGAACGTCCGAGGACACACCAGAACGCAGCCCCGGCGGGAGCACCGCCCGGAGCACCCCGAAAGGACACCGCATGGCGCCCGGCCTGCCGACCGCGATGGAACGACCGCACTTCATCGGCATCGGCGGAGCCGGAATGTCCGGTATCGCGAAGATCCTCGCCCAGCGCGGCGCCGAGGTCGCCGGCAGCGACACCAGGGATTCCGCCACCGCCGGGGCGCTGCGCGCCCTCGGGGCCACCGTCCACATCGGCCACGCCGCCGCCCACCTCGCCGCCGACGCCACCGCCGTCGTCGTCTCCAGCGCCATCCGCGAGGACAACCCCGAGCTGGCCGCCGCCCGCGAGCGCGGCGTGCCCGTCGTGCACCGCTCCGACGCGCTGGCCGCCCTCATGGACGGGCTGCGCCCCATCGCCGTCGCCGGCACCCACGGCAAGACGACCACCACCTCCATGCTCGCCGTCGCCCTGGACGCGATGGGCCTGGACCCCTCGTACGCCATCGGCGGAGACCTCGACGGCCCCGGCACCAACGCCCGGCACGGCGGCGGGGAGATCTTCGTCGCCGAGGCCGACGAGAGCGACCGCAGCTTCCACAAGTACGCCCCCGAGGTGGCGATCGTCCTCAACGTGGAGCTGGACCACCACGCCAACTACGCCTCGATGGAGGAGATCCACGAGTCGTTCCTCACCTTCGCCGACCGCGTCCGCCCCGGCGGCACCCTGGTGGTCAGCGCCGACCACGAGGGCGCCCGCGAGTTCACCGCCCGCCTGCGTGCCCGCGTCGCCGAGGACGCCCGGGACCTGCGGATCGTCACCTACGGCGAGGCCGAGGACGCCGGCGTGCGCGTCCTCAAGGTCCTCCCGCAGGGGCTGACCAGCGAGGTCACCGCCGTCCTCGACGGTGCGCAGCGCACCTTCACCGTCTCCGTCCCCGGCCGCCACTACGCCCACAACGCCGTCGCCGCCCTGGCCGCCGGAGCGGCGCTGGGCGTCCCGGCCGGTGACCTGGCCGCTGCGCTGGCCTCCTACACCGGCGTCAACCGCCGCCTCCAGCCCAAGGGCGAGGCGCGCGGAGTGCGGGTCATCGACTCCTACGCCCACCACCCCACCGAGATGACCGCCGACATCGAGGCCATCCGGGGAGCGGCCGCGGGCGGCCGGGTGCTGGTCCTCTTCCAGCCGCACCTGTTCAGCCGCACCCGGGAGCTGGGAGCGGAGATGGGACAGGCCCTGGCACTGGCCGACGCCTCGGTCGTCCTGGACGTCTACCCGGCCCGCGAGGACCCGATCCCGGGCGTCACCAGCGCCGTCATCACCGACGCCGCCCTGGCCGCGGGCGCGGACGCGCGGCCCGAGTCCGACAAGCGGGCCGCCGCCGCCCTGATCGCCGGAATGGCCGAGCCCGGCGATCTCGTTCTCACCATGGGAGCGGGCGACGTCACCGAACTCGGCGCGACGGTGCTGGAGCGGCTGGCCGCCCGCCCGGCGAACCGATAGGGCCGAGGAGAGATCCATGGGTTACGAGATCGACAAGAGCGACGAGCAGTGGCGGCAGGAGCTCAGCCCCGCCGAGTACCACGTGCTGCGCGAGGCGGGCACCGAGCCGGCCTTCACCGGTGAGTACAACCACACCAAGACCACCGGCGTCTACCAGTGCCGCGCCTGCGGGTCCGAACTGTTCCGCTCCGACACCAAGTTCGAGTCGCACTGCGGCTGGCCCAGCTTCTTCGACCCGGCCGACTCCTCGGCCGTGGAACTGCTGGAGGACCGCTCCCACGGCATGGTCCGCACCGAGGTGCGCTGCGCACGCTGCGGCTCCCACCTGGGCCACGTCTTCCGCGGCGAGGGCTACCCGACCCCGACGGACGAGCGCTACTGCATCAACTCCGTCTCCCTGAAGCTGGTGCCCGAGGAGGGCTGACGAGCCCGGAGCCGGTCCCGAGCCCGCCCCGCGCGGGGCGGGCTCGGGACCGGGCGGGGCGGGCTCGGGACCGGGCGGGGCGGACTCGGGACCGGGCGGGGCGGGCTCGGGACCGGGCGGGGCGGACTACCGCAGCACCGCCGCCGAATGCGGCCCCAGCCGCAGCAGGCCGTCGCCCTCCGGGGCCTCGCACTCGCCCCAGGAGGCCAGCTCGGCGGCGGTGTGCACCGACAGCGGGATCTCGGCGGCGCCCTCCCCGGCCAGGTTCACCGCCACGTGCAGCCCGCCGTGGCGCATGCACAGCCAGCGCCGCTCCTCGTCGTGGGCGACGTGGACGTCCACCAGCCGCGTGCGGGGCGAGACATGGGCGCGGCGCAGCGCGATCAGCGCCCGGTGCCAGGCCAGCAGGCCGGCGTGCGGCTCGCGGTGCGGCTCGTCCCAGTCCAGACAGGAGCGCAGCCGGGTGGCCGGGTCCTGCGGATCGGGCACGTCCGCCTCCGACCAGCCGTGCGCGGCGAACTCCCGCCGCCGCCCCCGCCGCACCGCCTCGGCCAGCTCCGGATCCTGATGGTCGGTGAAGTACTGCCAGGGAGTGCGCGCCCCCCACTCCTCGCCCATGAACAGCATCGGCGTGTACGGCCCGCACAGCACCAGCGCCGCAGCGCAGGCCGCCAGGCCGGGGGAGAGGTGGGAGGCGAGCCGGTCGCCGCGGGCCCGGTTGCCGATCTGGTCGTGCGTCTGGGCGTAGGCGAGGAAGCGGTGGGCCTCGGTGGCGGCGCGGTCCACCGCCATGCCGTGGCGGCGGCCCCGGAAGGAGGAGTAGGTGCCGTCGTGGAAGAAGGCGCCGGTCAGCGACTTGGCCAGGGCCGCCATCGGGGCGCGGGCGAAGTCGGCGTAGTAGCCCTGCGCCTCGCCGGTCAGCGCGGTGTGCAGGGCGTGGTGGACGTCGTCGTCCCACTGGGCGTCCATGCCCAGCCCGTGCTCCCCGCGCGGCGCGGTGGTGCGCGGGTCGTTGCGGTCGGACTCGGCGATCAGGAACAGCGGGCGGCCCAGCTCGGCCGACAGGCCGTCCACGGCCGCCGACAGCTCGGCCAGGAAGTGCCCGGCCCGCTCGTCGATCAGCGCGTGCACCGCGTCCAGCCGCAGTCCGTCCAGCCGGTAGTCGCGCAGGAGGGCCAGCGCGCTGCCGGCGAAGTACGCCCGCACCTCGTCCGAGCCGGGCGCGTCCAGGTTGACCGCCGCCCCCCACGGGGTGTGGTGGCGCTCGGTGAAGTACGGGCCGAACTCCGGCAGCCGGTTGCCCGACGGCCCCAGATGGTTGTGGACCACGTCCAGGACCACGCCCAGCCCGTGGCCGTGCGCGGCGTCCACGAACCGCTTGAGCCCCTCGGGCCCGCCGTAGGGCTCGTGCACCGCCCAGGGCGCCACCCCGTCGTAGCCCCAGCCGTGGACGCCGGGGAAGGGGGCGACCGGCATCAGCTCGACATGGGTGACGCCCAGTTCGGCCAGATGGCCCAGCCGGCCGGCCGCCGCGTCGAAGGTCCCGGCCTCGGTGAAGGTGCCGACGTGCAGCTCGTACAGGACCGCGCCGTCCAGGCCGAGCCCCTCCCAGTCGTGCCGCCACACGTACGCCTCCTGGTCAACCACCGCGGCGAGCCCGTCCGGGCCGTCGGGCAGCCGGCGGGCGCGGGGGTCGGGCAGCACGGGCCCGTCGTCGACCGAGAAGCCGTAGCGGGTCCCGTAACCGGCGGACGCCTCGGCCCGCCACCACCCCTCGCGCTCCGGGTCGCGGTGCATGGGGTGCTCCTCGCCCCCCGCGTGCAGCGCGACCCGTCGCGCGTGTGGCGCCCACACCTCGAACAACACCGCAGATCTCCTTCGGCCGACGGCACCTCAGGGGACCAGCATGCCCGTTTCGGCGGGTTTCAGCGTGCTGCGCGGCCCATGCAGACGCGGCGCTGCACCACCGGATACCCGGCACGGGCGAAGTGGGCGGCCATCGGGGTGTTGCCCACGTCGGTGGACGCCGCGATCGCACCGGCCCCCTCGGCGACGAGCTGATGGGTGCACTCCACCAGCAGGTCGTAGGCGTACCCGTGGCCGCGCTGCCCGGGCACCACCCCGATGAACCCGACGCAGGGGCCGGACGGGTTGCGCGCCGGGACCTGAAGACCCACCGGCTCGCCCCGCGGCGTGTACGCCAGCCGCCACCAGCTACGCGGCGAGGGGCACCAGCGGAAGAAGTCCAGCTCCTCCCGCGCCGCCAGTTCCACGCCGCCGGCGGCGATCGCGCGGCGGGCGTGCGCGTCCAGGGTGACGGAGTGGACGCGGCGCAGCACCTCCAGCACCGTCTCGTCGCCCGCGTCGCCGTCCGGCACCGGGCGGAACTCCAGCCTGCCGGGGCGCTCGGGCAGCCCGCACTCCGGGGTCCAGACGTAGCGCAGGCGCTCCACCAGGAACGCGTACCCGGCGGCCTCGGCCGCCGCGATACGGGCCTCGGCGGCGGCCCGCACCTCCTCCCGGCCGCGCCAGTCGGGCGGCAGCATCAGCTCGTACTCGGCGCGCAGCGGGACGCGCCGCAGCAGCTCCACCGCGGCGTCGCGGTCGGTGAAGTCGAACCAGTCGAGCGCGACCGGCTCGGTGTCGCCGGGCCCGCCCCAGAAGGCGGCGCGCGCGACGACCTCGCCGTCGCGCAGGGCCACCCAGGTCCACTCGGGACGGTACTCGCCGCCCTCGGCGACGGTGGCGTACGGGCGCCCCAGCAGGGAGCGGCCGACCAGGGAGGCGGTCGGATCGGACAGGGAGGTGAACAGCTCGCGCGCCTCGCCCTCGGCGAGCGCGCGGACGACCGTGGAGGCAGGAGAAGTCATGGAGTGGTTCCTTCGCGGAGGACACGGGCACCGCCGCGCTCCCGGTCAGGGAAGGAACGCCCGGCGGACGGGGCGGGAGCGCGTGACGGCAGGGGTGTGTACGGCGTGCACGGCTCTCACCTCCTCTTCCGCTCCAGGGGCGTGAGCGCACCGTAGCCCGGCGGCCAGGTGGGCGTCCACGCGTTTTCCGGCCCGGCCGCCGGGGCCTACCGGGACGGCTAGGTCTTCACCGGCGAGGTCAGGGTTTCGGCGCCCTTCCCCCGTGAAGGTCGACCTCGGCCGGCTCTGAGCCGCCCGGGCCCTCCCGCGGCTTCGCCCGGAGCGGGCTGGACAGCTCTGGTGCGGGTCCGGAGAATGACGGGTCATGGCATCTGTGGAGTCCCGGGCGGTCCCGCCGCGTCCGTCGGAGGAGGACCGGGAACGCGCCCTGGAGGTGCTGCGCGAGAGCGCGGCCGAGGGACGGGTGTCGCACGGGACGTTCGAGCACCGGATGGATCTGATCCTCACCGCCCGCCGCTTCGACGAGATCGAGGCGGCGGTGCACGACCTGCGCCCCCGGCCGCCGGAGCCGGCGCTCATCAGGTTCGTCGGCGCGGTCTCGGCGCTGCCGGGGCGGCTGCGGCGGGCCTGGCGGACGGCCCGGCTGCCGGAGCTGATGCTGCCCGCGCCCGGCCCGTATCCGATGAGCATCGGCCGTGCGCCCGGTTCGGTGCTGCGGCTGAGCGACGAGACGGTGTCCCGGACGCACGCCCAGCTGCACAGCTCGGCGCGGGGTTGGACGCTGCGCGATCTGGGTTCGTCCAACGGCACCTGGGTCAACGGCCGCCGGGTGACCGGATCGGTGAGCGTGCGTCCGGGGGACCATGTGCGGTTCGGGCAGGTCAGCTTCCGCCTCGGCAGCCGCTGACCCGCCCTCACCTCTTCAGTTCTTCAGTCGGTGCCCGCGCGGGGCGGGCGCCGCGATCAGTGCGGCATGCAGTGCGGTGCGGACGGGTCGCCCGCTCCGCCGTTGACCACGTAGCCGAAGGTCGCCGACTGCCCCGGTGCCAGAGTCGAGCCCTGCTGGCTCTGGGCGTAGACGTTGGAGCCGTCGTAGGTGGGCGAGGCGTTCCACAGGCTGTCCACCCGCTGGCCGGAGGCCAGTTCGAAGTGGACGGTCCAGCCGTTCAGGGCGGTGTCGCCGCGGTTGGTGACGGTCACCTCGCCCTGGTGGCCGCTGCCCCAGTCGTTGACCTTGCGGATGGCGGCGGTGCAGGAGGCCGTGCCCGGGTCGGTGGGCTCCTCACCGGGGTCGGTCGGGTCCTCGCCCGGGTCGGTGGGCTCCTCACCGGGGTCGGTCGGGTCCTCGCCGCCGTCCGAGCCGGGGAAGACCACCTCGCCGTTGCCGCCGTCGAAGGCGACGTCGGAGCAGCTGTAGAAGGTCTCGTTGCTGTCCGAGCGCGACCAGACCATGTAGATGATGTGGCGGCCGCTCTTGTTCGCGGGCAGGGCGCTGGTCCAGGTGTACTTGCCGTCGATGGTGCCGACCGAGCCGGACAGCTGCGGGTCGGTCACCGAGGCGAAGGGCTGGTCCTCCAGGTCGTCCCAGCCCAGCGGCTGGTTCGGGTCGTAGCCGTCCTTGGTGACGTAGAGGTGGAAGGTGCCCGGGTGGGCGGCCCACGCGTTGTAGGCGAACCGCATCTGGGCGCCGGAGGTCAGCCGGGTGTACGGCCAGTCGGAGCGGGCCTGGTTGAAGGCGGTGAAGTCGTACGGGCCGCCGGTGCCGCCGCTGCACAGCTCGCCGTCGGGGATGAAGCCCTCGGTTCGTCCGGCGCCGTCGGAGCGGAGCACGGCGAACCAGTTGTAGAACGGGGTGGACCCGCCCTGGGCCAGGGCGTCCGCGCAGGCGGGGTTGTCCGGCTGGAGCGCGCCGGAGGAGGTTTGGGCGTTCTCCCAGCACAGGTATGTGCGGCTGCCCGGGTTCATGGGCGCGCCGTGCGCCTGGGCCTTGCCCGCGGGGAGGAAGAACACCAGGCACAGGGCCGGCAGTGCGGCCAGCAGCGTCAGCAGGACGCCTCTGCGGGGGCGGCTCGTTCTTGGTGTGACCATGCCATTCATGGCGGGCATGCCGTCTAAGCGTGTCGTCATCGTGCCGGAGGTCCCTTCAAGCACGTGTGGGGGTGGGACTATGATGGATGGGAGCGCTCCCATCTCCAGGTGAAGGTAGCGCGAGGGCCGGTGCGTGTAAATGCTCCGTTCACAACGCGACGGAAATTCCCTACCGGGAGGGCGGCCTCCCGGTACTCCTCAGCCGCGCACCAGCAGCGCCACCGGCCGCCCGTCCAGCAGTTCCGCCAGCCCCGTGCTCCCCTCCGCCTCCCGGCCGCCCAGCAGATCCCGCCACCGCCCCGGCGGCAGCTCCAGGGAGGTCTCCCGCCAGCCGCCCGCCTCCGCCAGCCGCAGTGAGAGCCGGGTCACGACGCAGACCACCGCACCCGAACGCGCGTACGCCACGCAGTGCCCGGCCGCGGGCCCCGCGGCCCGCAGCGGCTCGTACGAGGCCTTCGCGCCGAACCACTCCGGGTGCTCCCGCCGCAGCCGCAGCGCCGCCCCGGTCAGGGCCCGCTTCTCCTCGGACAGGGACTCCGGCAGCCAGGCCGCGGCCTCCCGGCGGGCCTCCGCGGTCTCCTCCGGCGCGTCCGGGGTGAAGGGCGGGAAGTCCGGCAGCCGCCGGTTGTCGGGATCGACCAGCGCGGCGTACACCCGCTCGGTGCCCATGTAGAGGTCCGGCACGCCCGGCATGGTCAGATGCAGCAGCGCCGCGCCGAGCACGTTGGCCCGCACCGCGCCGGCCAGCCCCCGCGCGAACTCCGCCACCGTGTACAGCTGCGGCCCGCCCGGCCCCGCCACCGCGAAGCGCTCGACGGCCTCCTCGTACTCCGCGTCCCGCTCCGTCCACGTGGTGCGCAGCCCGGCCTCCCGCACCGCCTTCAGCAGCGCGGGCACCAGCCGCTCCTGGTAGGGGAAGCCCATGCCGTACGCCGTCTGCCACGCCACCCACGCCACATGGCGGTCCGGGGCCTCCACCCCGGAGGCGCGCAGCGTCTCCCGCGTCACCCGCTCCAGCAGCTCCCCCCACCGCTGCGGGCACTCCGTCAGCACCGCGAGCGCCGCCCGTACGTCCGCGCTGCGCTTGGTGTCGTGCGTGGACAGCACGGTGCCGGTGGCCGGCCAGTCGCGCTGGAGCCGGGCGCAGTACGTGTGGAACTCCTCCGGCGCCACCTGCGGGCTGCCCGGATCCCCGCCCACCTCGGCGGCCGACAGCAGCGGCGCGTAGCGGTAGAAGGCGGTGTCCTCCTCCGACTTGGCCCGCAGCGCCGCGCAGACCTGCGCGAACCGCGCGCAGAAGTCCCGCTGGGCCTCGCCGTCGCCCAACTGGCCCAGCGTCAGGTCACGCACCACGTCCACCGCGGCGGCCTCCTGCGGCACCGCGAACGCGGCCCGCGCGCCCTCGGCCGCCTCCTCCAGCATCGCCCGGTCCTCCGCGCCCACCGGTCCGCCCGCGGTGACGTACGGCCGGTACACCGGCACCCGTGCCAGCACCTCCTCGATCGCGGTGCGCAGCGCCCAGGGCGCGTGGTCGCGCAGCGCCAGGCCGGGCGCGGCCTCGCACACGGCGGCGGCGGTGCGGGTCAGCCGCCCGACCTCGGCGGCCAGGTCGTGGGCGACCACCTCCCGGGCGGCCCGCCGCACGGTCGGCCCCCACTCGCCGCCCAGGTCCGGCGCGGTGCCGGTGAAGCCGCGGTAGAGGGCGGACAGCTCCGCCAGCCCGTCCGGGTCGACGAAGAGGCCGTCGACACGGTGCAGCGCGTCGTACCCGGTCGTCCCGGCCACCGGCCAGGACACCGGCAGCCGCTCGCGGGGGCCGAGGATCTTCTCCACCACCGTCCAGGCCCGGCCGCTCTCCTCCTCCAGCCGCAGCAGATACGCGCCCGGATCGGCCAGCCCGTCCGGGTGGTCGACCCGCAGACCGTGGACCACGCCCTCGCGCAGCAGCCGCAGCACGCACGCGTGGGTGGCGGCGAAGACCTCCGGGTCCTCCACACGCACCCCGATCAGGTCGGCGATGGTGAAGAAGCGCCGGTAGTTCAGCTCGGTGCGGGCCAGCCGCCACCAGGCCAGCCGGTAGTGCTGGGCGTCCAGCAGCTCGGGCAGCGGCAGGTGCTCGGTGCCCTCGCGCAGCGGGAAGCGGTGGTCGTGGTAGGCCAGGACGCCGCCCTTGACCGTCAGCGCCCCCAGCTCCTCGGCCGGCCGCCCGCCCAGCACCGGCAGCAGCAGGCGGCCGCCGCCCGCCTCCCAGTCGATGTCGAACCAGCGCGCGTACGGGGAGGCCGGCCCCTCGCGCAGCACCTCCCACAGCGCCTCGTTGAGCCGTTCGGGGACGGGGACGCCCATGTGGTTGGGGACGATGTCCACCACGATGCCCATGCCGTGCTCCCGCGCGGCGCGCGACAGCGACCGCAGCCCCTCCTCGCCGCCCAGCTCCTCGCGGACCCGGGCGTGCCCGGTCACGTCGTAGCCGTGGGCGGAGCCGGGGGCGGCCTCCAGCACCGGGGACAGGTGCAGGTGCGAGACCCCCAGCGAGGCCAGGTAGGGCACGGCCTTCTCGGCGGCGGAGAACGGGAAGCCGGGCTGGAGCTGGAGCCGGTAGGTGGCGGTCGGCACGGCGGGCACGGCGGGGGACTGAGGGGACATGTGGTGCATGTTCCCTGCGGGTGCACGCCGAACCCGCCGCCTGTCGGGCGACATCCCCGTCCGGGGAGGGCGCGCGGGGAGGGCGCGCGGGGCCGGCCGTACGGGCTGCCGGGCCGGTCGGCGCGGCCGGGCCGGTCGGCTGCCTGGCCGAGGCGTGCGGGGCCGGTCAGGCGGGACGCTGGAGCACCGTCAGACTGCGGTCCACCAGGGTGATCCGGGAGCCCGCCCGCACCGTGGGGCCGGTGCCCGGCGGCACCCCGTCCTCCCGCGAGGTGTCCACCACGACCTGCCACTCCCGCCCGTGGTCCACCGGCACGGTGAACCGGCGCGGGGTCGGCTGCGCGTTGAACATCAGCAGGAAGGAGTCGTCGGTGATCCGCTCGCCGCGCTCGCCGGGCTCGGAGATCGCGTTGCCGTTGAGGAACACCGTCAGTGCCCTGGCCTGGGCCTCCTGCCAGTCCCGATGGGTCATCTCCTCGCCCTCGGGGGTGAACCAGGCGATGTCGGAGAGCTCGTCGTGGGTGCCCTCCACCGGCCGCCCGTGGAAGAAGCGCCGCCGCCGGAAGGCCGGGTGGTCGCGGCGCATCCCCACCATGGCCTGCACGAACCCGCACAGCGCATGCTTCTCGCCCGGCTTGGGCCAGTGCACCCAGGACAGCTCGCCGTCCTGGCAGTAGGCGTTGTTGTTGCCCTTCTGGGTGCGGGCGAACTCGTCGCCGTGGGAGAGCATCGGCACCCCCTGGGAGAGCAGCAGGGTGGCGATGAAGTTGCGCATCTGCCGCCCGCGCAGCGCCAGGACGTCCTCGTCGTCCGTGGCCCCCTCCACCCCGCAGTTCCACGAGCGGTTGTGGCTCTCGCCGTCCCGGTTGCCCTCGCCGTTGGCCTCGTTGTGCTTGTCGTTGTACGCCACCAGGTCGTGCAGGGTGAAGCCGTCGTGGCAGGTGACGAAGTTGATCGAGGCCAGCGGGCGGCGCCCGTCGTCCTGGTACAGGTCGGAGGAGCCGGTCAGGCGGGAGGCGAACTCGGCCAGGGTGCGCGGCTCGCCCCGCCACAGGTCCCGCACGGTGTCGCGGTAGCGGCCGTTCCACTCCGTCCACAGCGGCGGGAAGTTCCCCACCTGGTAGCCGCCCTCGCCCACGTCCCACGGTTCGGCGATCAGCTTCACCTGGCTGACCACCGGGTCCTGCTGCACCAGGTCGAAGAACGACGACAGCCGGTCCACCTCGTGGAACTGGCGGGCCAGGGTGGCCGCCAGGTCGAAGCGGAAGCCGTCCACGTGCATCTCGGTGACCCAGTAGCGCAGCGAGTCCATGATCAGCTGCAGTACGTGCGGGGAGCGCATCAGCAGCGAGTTTCCGGTGCCGGTGGTGTCCATGTAGTACCGGGGGTCGTCGGTGAGCCGGTAGTACGAGGCGTTGTCCAGGCCCCGGAAGGACAGGGTCGGCCCCAGGTGGTTGCCCTCGGCGGTGTGGTTGTAGACCACGTCGAGGATCACCTCGATGCCGGCCTGGTGCAGCGCCTTGACCGCCTGCTTGAACTCCAGCACCTGCTGGCCCCGGTCGCCCCAGGAGGCGTAGGCGTTGTGCGGGGCGAAGAAGCCGATGGTGTTGTAACCCCAGTAGTTCGCCAGCCCGGCGTCGGCCAGCCGGTGGTCGGTGACGAACTGGTGGACCGGCATCAGCTCCAGCGCGGTCACCCCCAGCTTCACCAGATGCTCGACGATCGCCGGATGGCCCAGCGCCGCGTAGGTGCCGCGCAGGTCCTCGGGCAGCTCCGGATGGAGCATCGTCAGGCCCTTGACGTGGGCCTCGTAGATGACCGTCTGGTGGTAGTCGGTGCGCGGGGGCCGGTCGTCGCCCCAGTCGAAGTAGGGGTTGACCACCACCGACGCCATGGTGTGCGGGGCGGAGTCGAGGTCGTTGCGCCGTTCGGGTTGGCCGAAGTGGTAGCCGTAGACCGCCTCGTCCCAGTCGATGGCGCCGCTCATCGCCCTGGCGTAGGGGTCCAGCAGCAGTTTGGCGCTGTTGCAGCGCTTTCCCTTCTCCGGCTCGTACGGCCCGTGTACACGGAAGCCGTAGCGCTGGCCGGGCATGACGCCCGGCAGGTAGGCGTGCCGCACGAACGCGTCGGACTCGCGCAGCTCGATCGCCGTCTCCGACCCGTCGTCGTGCAGCAGGCACAGTTCGATGCGCTCCGCCGCCTCCGAGAACACGGCGAAGTTCGTCCCGGCCCCGTCGTACGTGGCGCCGAGGGGATAAGCCCGTCCAGGCCAGACCTGCATGTCGACTCTTCCTGTCGCGGTCTCTACCCGTTACCCGTTTTCGCTGCATCCTTGCGCAGGACTGGTGCGGGAGACGGCCACCGGATGGGCACAGCATCCATCTTCCCCCGGATGAGCGTACGGAGAAAGGAACTTGGTGGCGGGATACTGCTGCGTCCCCTCCCGGGAGGGCAGTAGGCTCCTTGATCGAACAGCAGGTCCGGAAGGCGGTGCGCAGGTGGGCTCGGGAGGGCTTGAGCTTCCCTCGGGGAACGGGGGCGGCGAGAGCGGTGCCGCCGGGGCGCCCGGAGCGGTGCCGCCCGGCACGGTCTCCCTGGCCCGGCCGATGGAGATCGGCGCCGATCTGGCCTGGGGCGCCGAGGAGTGGGCCGAGGTGCGGCTGCGCGCCCAGCGGGCGGGACGGGCCTACATCTGGCTCAATCTCGTCGAGCAGCGGCTGCGCGCCGTGGTCGCGGCGGTGCTGCGGCCGATCTACGAGCCGGTGCACGGCGAGGACTGGGTCGTGGCGGCGGCCGGCCCGACCGGGCAGGAGTGGGTCCAGCGGGCCGCGGCCGTACGCGAGGTCAGCCGCCGCAAGGGATATCTGCTCGACCCGGCCGACGACACCCTGCTGTCCTTCCTGACCCTGCCGCAGCTGCGCGAGCTGGTGGTGCAGCACTGGCCCTGCTTCGAACCCTACTTCGACGGGCGGCGGGAGCTGGAGCTGGCCCTGGACGAGCTGGAGGTCGCCCGCAGCGCGGTGGCGCGCAACCGTGCGCTGTCCCCGGCCGTCCTCGCCCAGGCCGAGCGGATCTCGGCCCGGCTGCTGGACCTGCTGGGCGCCGGCCGCGACATCCCCTCCGCCCACCGGCTGCCGGTGGACGCGGTGGAGGAGCTGGTCGGCGACCGCTTCGCCGACGTCGTCGGCGTCCACCCGGACCGGGTGCGCCTGCAGCGCCAGATCCCGGCCGAGGACCTGTTCGGCGGAGCGCGCCGGCTGGACGCCATCGGCATCGGACTGAACCTGCTGGTCCAGAACTACTCCGGACGCCGTCTGGTGCGGCTGGCCGAGTCCGGCTGCCGGGTGCGGCTGCTCTTCCTCAACCCGGCCAGCAGCGCGGTGCGCCGCCGGGAGCGGGAGCTGGGACTGAAGAAGGGCGAGCTGAGCCGTTCGGTGGAGATGAACATCCTCCACATGCGGCGGGTGCGCTCCCGGCTGCGGGACGCCGGCGCCTTCCAGATCCACGTCTTCGACGAGACCCCGCGCTTCACCGCCTACCTCGTCGACGGCGACGGGCCGGACGGCATCGCGGTGGTCCAGTCCTACCTGCGCCGCATCCGGGGGATGGAGGCCCCGGTCTTCGTGCTGCGCGGCGGCGGCCGGGACATCGTCCAGGGCGGAACCGTCCAGGGGGGAGCCGTCCAGGGGGGAGCCGTCCAGGGCGGCCCGCGGGGGGAGGCCGCCGAGAGCGGACTGTTCCAGCTCTACCGCGAGGAGATGGAGTCGGTGTGGGCCGACTCCCGGCCGGTGTCCTGACCCGGCCCGGCCCGGCCCGGCCGGAGGCCCGCCTTGCCCAGCACCGCCGCGCTCCGGCCGGTGCTGTCACCCCCCGCCGCTAGGCTGCCGGACATGACGGGACAGCCGGAGAGGTACGCGGCGCTGCTGCGCGGGATCAACGTCGGCGGGAACAAGAAGGTGCCCATGGCCGGGCTGCGCGAGGTGATGGCGGAGCTCGGCTGGCAGGACGTGCGCACCTACGTCAACAGCGGGAACGCCGTCTTCGGCGCGGGCCGGCGGGACACCGGCGAGCTGGCGGCCGAGCTGGAGGCGGCGATCGCCGCCCGCTTCGGCTTCACCGTCTCCTGCCTGGTCCGCACCTCCGGCGAACTGCGCGCGGCGGTCGACGCCTGCCCGTACCCGGCCGCCGACATCGACCCGGCCAAGCTGCTGGTCCTCTTCCTCGGCCGCGCGCCGGACCGCGGGCGCCTGGCGGCGGTGGACGCGGCGGCGTACGCGCCCGACGAGTTCCGGGTGGGGGAGCGCGAGCTGTACTGCTGGTTCCCGGACGGCATGGGGCGCAGCAAGCTGCCCGGCGCGCTGGAGACGGCCTGCCGCGGTACGACCGTCACCGGCCGCAACTGGCGCACGGTCACCAGACTGCTGGAGATGGTGTCCTGAGGCCCTCCGCAGCCCGCTTCACAGCGGGTAACTGCCATAAACGACCGGGGCCGGACCGTCCGTCATGCCGATCCCGGGGATCTGCCGGTCATGGGACCAGCCGGTTCCGTCGCTCTGTGTGTGCCACAGCTCTCCGTTATCGGCATACCCCTGGTGAAAGCAGTGCAACAGGTCGTCATGGACGGCAAGGCTCGGACTGGCTGACATGCCGACACCGGCCACCTTCTTCTTCCCGGACCACGTACCGGAGACGCCGTCGTACCGCGTGTGCCACAGTTCCCCGTTGTCGGACGGACCTTGGTGCGTGCAGTGCAGTGCTCCGTGGTAGACGGCAAGGGCGGGACTGCTGGACATGCACCCAACGTCCACCTTCTTGTCCCAGTACCAGGTTTTCCCGTCGAAGATCTTGTGCCAGAGTTCGGCGTTGTTTCCGTACCCCTGATGCAGGCAGTGCAGTTTCCCGTCGTGGACGGCGAGAGCGGGACTCTCGGACATGCCGTAACCCGACACCTCCGTGTCCGTGGACCACCCGTCGCCGTCGAAGACGGTGTGCCGGAGTCGACCGCTGTTTCCGCTTCCCTGGTGCAGGCAGTGCAGTTTCCCGTCGTGGACGGCGAGAGCGGGACTGCCGGACACCCTGATCTCGGGCACCTTCGTGTCCCTGGACCAGGCGCCGCCCTCGAACACGGTGTGCCACAGTTCTCCGCTCAGCCCGTATCCCTGGTGCAGGCAGTGCAGTTTCCCGCCGTAGAAGGCCAGAGCGGGAGTGCACGACATTCCGACGCCGGGGACCTGCGCATCACGGCACTGATAGCCGTCCTCGAAGAGGGTGTACCAGAGCTCGCCCCTTTTTCCATGACCCTGGTGCGCAATGATCATCCAGTGCGGGAGGTAGATCCTGTCGAGCCGGTCGATCCCCCACATGCAGGCGTCGATACCGCACTGCCCGTATGCAATCCAGAAGTACCCGCCTTCCCCCCAGCCGCTTCCCCAGCTGTTCTTGCAGAGCCAGGCCTTCTTGTCGTCGTCGTACCCCACCACGCATACGCAGTGACCGGAACCCGCCTCCCCCCATGAATGGCTGTAGACACCGCCGGCGTAGAAGTAGAAATCCCAGTAAACCGTGAAACTGGTGACCAGCGGCCCTCGGTAGTCCAGCCATTCCTTCATCCAGTCGATGTGCGTGAGGACGCTGTAGTCGGATATCCGTGTGGCGTGCTCCCTGAAGTAGACCGGTTGATCACAATCGCGGTTCTCGTCGACGTATGGGTACTCGCAGCAAGGGACGGCACCCGGGTCGGTTGCGTATCGGAGAGCGGCTTTCACGGACATCCCGTGCGTACAGTCCCCTGCCCCTCCGCAGCGGAAGAGCTGCGCCTCGGAGATGTCCAGCGGTATTTCCGATGGAGTGCCGTGCCGAATGCGAGCCATGGCGCTGATGGTCGCTGACGTACCGAAGGCCGTGCATGCGCCGCAATTTCCCTGGTCCTTGACGGCGGACACATAACTGTGCCCGTTCCTGTCCCGCCAGTCGACGGTTTTCGAGACGCCCAGGTCGGCTGCGGAGCGTGCGGTGCCGAGATTTTCCCGGCCGCGTATCTCCCGTTCTTCCAGGCTCGGCTCGCCGGGCCCCGGAAGGTAGCCCGTCCTTCTGCGCCGTTCCTCGTGAGTGAGCCTGGAAACCGATGTCTCACGCGCGGTCCACCGGGCCCCCGAGCGCCGGATCGCCTCCTGAACCCTGCCCAGATCGCTCACAGCGCATCCCCTTCCCACCACGAAGTGCCGCTCGGGCTTCAGGGAGGCGGTCTGACGTCGAACTCGACCTTGTCGATCCCGGAAGCACATCCCTCCCAGGGGCGCCTGAGCACGGCTTCTGCGCGCGAATTGAGCGGTCGCAGCAGCCGCAGGCGGAAGAACCTCACACCGCCGCCACCGACCTGCGATTCCGGATACTGGTCGTAACCACTGGACACGACCTCCAGTGCTCCGCTGAGACTCAGGCTCCAGACGTAACCCGTCGCCGGTATCTCCTCCAGGAGGAGCAGGAGAGATTCCCCCGGTGCGCAGTGGACGACAGAACCCGCGTCTCCCCGTGTCACCGGCTTTCCCGCATCCCGGAACCGGAGCCGCGTTTCGTCTTGTCGTCCGCCCCGGTCCGTCATGCTTCTTCCAGATCATCGGTCGGCTTCTCTCAGTGGAACACCTCCTCCGAGGCTCCGCAAACGCGCTGTCCTGCGAGCGCCAGGGGCGGATCGGCCGGGTGGGCGACGGCGTGTCGGGCCGGTTGCGGACCGGCGCCTCCGGTGCACCCGGCCGGGCGGTGTGGCCGCCGCCGCTCCGGGGCACCCGTCCCCGGTCGTGGAGCACACCGACCGGAGGTACGCCGATGGAGGGCACGGAGGAGACAGGGGCCGGGAAGACGGGAGAGGGGCCGACGGGGACGGAGCGGCGCACCCGGATCGTCCTGCGGCCCACCGCCACCCCGCTGCCCCTGGGCTTCCTCGCCCTGGGCTTCGCCACCTTCCTCTTCGCCGCGCTCCAGCTCGACTGGCTCCGGCCCCACGAGGGACGCCTGGTGGCCCTGGCCGTACTGCTGCTGACGGTGCCGCTGCAACTGCTGGCTTCGGTGCTCGGCTTCCTGTGCCGGGACCCCGGAGCGGGTACGGCGATGGGGCTGCTGGCGGGTACCTGGGCCGTCGCCGCGGGCACCACCGCCCTCACCCCGCCCGGCTCGCACAGCGACGCGCTGGGCCTGGCGCTGCTGGCCTCCGCCGTCGCCCTGCTGGTGGCCGCCGCGGCCGACGGCGGAAAACTCGTGGCGGCGGCGGTGGTCACCCTCTCGGCCGTCCGCTTCGCCGTCACCGGGACAGCCGAGCTCACCGCGTCCCCCGCCTGGGAGAGCGCCGCCGGGGTCACCGGTCTCGTCCTGGCCGCGCTGGCCTGCTACGCCGCGCTCGCCTTCCTGCTGGAGAACGCCCTGGGACGCGCCGTGCTGCCGGTGCTGCGCGGAAAGCCGGCCGGCGACGAGCCGGGGGTGCGCCCCCGGCTGTGAGGCCGCGGGCGGTGCGGGGCGGCGGTCACGGCGGTCACGGCGGGAACGGCCTCTCCCACATGTCGGCCAGCGCGGTCAGTCCCCGGTCGAGACGGCGGAAGTAGGTGGCACGGCTCAGATGCAGCCGTGCCGCGACGTGCCGGTGGGTGGGGCCCCGCTCGAGGTAGTACGCCCGCAGAATCGCGCCCGCCTCGGCGTCGGCGGGGTCGTCGCTCACGGCGAGGATCCGCACGGCGTCGCACAGCCGGCGGCGCAGGGCGGTCGCGGTCGCCGCCTCGGGGTGGGCCAGCAGCGGGCTCCGGGCCAGGGCGCGGGTGTCGTGCAACTGACCCAGGGCCTGTCCGATCCACTGCCGCACCGTCGCGGTACCGGCCCGCGCCGGCGGGTCCTCCCGCGTGATGCTCCGCAGCCACCGGGGCAGGGCCTCCGGACGCATGTCGTTGCTGTAGACCTCGGGACGGCGCCCGCACCGGTAGACGTCGTCCCGGACGCTTCCGTGCCGCCGGAACCCCAGGCTTCCCAGCAGCGACTGGTACTCGGGCGTCGCCGTCGAGACCACCAGCGGGCCGTCGAGCACGGCCTGTCTCAGGACGTGCCGCAGAAGGTGCGCGTGCGTGGCCCGGTCCGGGCAGAACGCCGCGCCCAGGAACAGCCCGCCGGCCCGTCCCGCGTCGACGAGCGCGTCGGCGTGCTGCTGGAGCAGCGGCTCGACGCCGTCCGCGCCGCATCCGCTCATGGGGAGCAGGCTCGCCAGCCCGACGACCCGGCCGTCGCCGTCCCGGGCGATGTGGAACGCCTCGGTCTGCCAGTGCTCCGTCAGGCGCTCGGCGCGGCGGAGGTCGAAGCCGCCCCGCGCGGCCCACCGCCGCAGCAGCCGGCCGATGGGCGCGGCGTCCGAGGGGCCGGCCCGCTCCACGGCGGCCGGCGGCCGGTCGGAGGGGAACAGCGATCCGCGCAGGACCGGGTCGCCGGTCAGGAACAGGGCCTGCTCCACCAGGTCCGCGCGCTCCTCCGGTTCACGGGCCCCGGCCAGCAGCCCGACGCGGTAGCCGGAGGCGCGGGTGCGGGCGGTGCCGTGCGCGTCCGGGGAACGCCACCGGTAGGCCAGCTCCAGCAGCTGCCGGTACGGCTCCTCGACGCTCAGCCCGAGCGCGCCCCGGCGCACGACGCTGAGGCCGGCCAGCACGTCGAACACCTCCGGTCCCGCCGACAGCAGCCGTTCGTCGCCGGCCCCCACCGTGGCCAGCAGCCGCAGGGCGTGCTGCCAGCGGCGCCCCGGCGCCTCCCGGGCCAGGCGCCCCATCAGCTCGCCGGCGACCCGGTCGGCCACCGCTCCCGGAGCCGAGGCCGGCGCCCCCGCCAGCACCGCCCGGCACACCGCCTCGGCGACGAACGGCACACCGCAGGCGAGCCGCACGGCCAGCTTCCGCGCCCCGGGATCCGCGCACCAGGTCTCGGCCAGCTTCACGACGGCGGTGTCCGGCAGCGGCGGCACCGGTACGCGCGCGATGTCCCGGCCGCCCCACGCCGGGTCCACCGCCACCGGCCCGCGGCTGACGACGACGAGGCGGCACCCCGCGGCGGGGACGGCGTCCAGAGCGGCACCGAGGGCCTCCAGCCGCCGCCGTCCGTCCACCCCGTCCACGACGAGGAGCCGCCCGCCGGCGCCGGCCAGTGCGCCGGGCAGTCCCCCCGGCGGCATCCCGGCCCCGTCGTCCAGGTCGACGAGCCGCGCGTCCGCCAGCCCCGCGACGAGCCTGCTCTTCCCCACACCCGGAGGTCCGGTCACATTGACGAACCGGTGCTCCGCGACCGCCGCCCCCAGCCGGGCCGCCACGCACTCCCCCATGCCCCCTCGCTCCCGCTCTCGGTGACCGGCCGACCCTATCGAGTGACGGCGGCGGCCACCAGATCACCGGATGCGACCGGAACGTGCCCGCGTGGACACACAGCGCGTTTGAGACTCCCCTGAGACTCCGCGGCGCTGTCGCCGCGGGAGGGGGCGCGCCTACCGTCGGCGCACGGGGGATCGCCCGCCGTGTCCGGCGGGTTCCCGTGCGACCCGACCAACCCGTACTCGTCAACGTGAGGGGAACCACTGTGAAGTCGGTCAGAAAGCTCGCCGCGGTGTTCGCGGCGCTGCTCACCTCGACCCTGATGCTGGCCGGGACGGCGACCGCCGCCCCGGCGGCGCCCGACCGGGCCGCCACCACGGCGACGGCCGCGGCGCCCACCGCCCCGAAGTACTTCACCGGTTCCGGGGGCGGCCCCTACAACATCGCGGTCCAGAACGCACGGCTCACCGCCTACGGCGCCGCGGCCCAGGAGGGCTACCCGGCGGCCAACTGCCGCGTCGTGCGGGGACCGATCGGATACCAGGTCAACGAGACCTACTGGCAGATCTTCATCGAGATCTACTGCCTGCCTCCGGTCCCCTCCGACGCGGGCCCGATCGTCGGCGTGCACTCCGGCAAGTGCGTCGACGTCAAGGGCGCCAACACCGCGGACGGCACCCCGATCCAGCTCTACACCTGCAACGGCGGCGTCGCCCAGGCCTGGAAGATCCACTCCGACGGAACGATCCGGGCCCTGGGCAAGTGCATGGACGTGCAGTACGCCAAGACCGAGAACGGCTCCCACATCGGGCTCAACTCCTGCCACGGCGCGGGCAACCAGCGGTGGGAGAAGCTGCCGGGAGGGCTGCTGCGCAACGTCCACTCCGGCAAGTGCCTCGACGCCCTCGGCTGGCAGACCGGCAACGGCGCCCGGCTGGGCATCTGGACCTGCGCCTCGCACCACACCAACCAGCAGTGGAAGGGCGCGGGCATGAACGGCTGATCCGCGCCGCCGCAGGCGGAGCGCCCGGCCGGCACCCCGGCCGGGCGCTCCGCGCGTCCGGCCCGCCGGGTGCGCGGGGCCGGATCACGCGCTGACCGGCACCCCGCCCTCCACCGGCCACCGCACCAGCGTCTCGTCGTAGCGGCACGCCATCAGACGGGCCAGCTCCGGGGCGTCGCCCAGCACCGGCGCCAGCAGGTCCGCGCCCGCCTCGCGGGCGCCGGCGGCGATGCGGTCCGGGAGGAAGCCGGGCGCGAGGACGTACGGGGCGACGGCCACCCGCCGCACCCCCCGGGCGCGCAGCTCCCGCACCGCGTCGGCGGTGCGGGGAAGGGATGCGGAGGCGAACGCGGGCCGCACGGCACACCAACCGGAGATGTGCCGCCACTCCCGCGCGATATCTGCGATCACCGCGATCGCCTCCGGGTCGGAGGAGCCCGCCGAGGCCAGGACGACCCCGGTCGAGCGTTCGTCGCCGGGCCGCAGCCCGGCCTCGTGCAGCCGCCGCTCCAGGGCGGCCGTCAGCAGCCGGTCCGGGCCCAGGACGTCGGCCTGGCGCACCGCCAGCCGCGGCAGCCGCGCCACCGTCTCGCCGAGGACCGCGGGGATGTCGGCCTTGGCGTGGAAGGCGCGGGTGAGCAGCAGCGGCAGCGCCACCACCCGCCGCACCCCGTCGGCGTGCAGACGGGTCAGCACCTGGGGGACGGAGGGGGCGTTGAAGTCCAGATGGCCCACCTCGACCCGCAGCTTCGGGCGCAGCCCGCGCAGCCGGGCGCACAGCGCGGCCACCGTCGCCGCGTGGCGCGGGTCGCGGCTGCCGTGCGCGACGACCAGCAGGGCGGGACGGTCGCCGCGGGTGTCGCGGGTGTCGTGGACGCCGCGGGTGTCCGGGGTGTGGCGGGCGGTGACGCGGAGGGCGCGCACGGGACCGCTCACCGCCCGGCCGCCGACGCCAGGCCGCGGCTGTGCAGCACGCGGCGCTCCACGGGGGAGAACAGCGCCGACTCCACGGCCACGCCGACCGCCAGGATCAGCACCACCGAGGCCAGCACCAGGCTCAGCTCGCCGCCCTGCCGGCCCGCGTCCAGCATCCGGCCGATGCCGGGCAGGGGGGTGGCGGTGATGAGTTCGGCCGTCATCAGGGCGCGCCAGCCGAAGGTCCAGCCCTGCCGCAGGGCCGTCACGAAGCCGGGCAGCGCGGCGGGGACGAGGACGTGGACGGCTCCGCGCAGGCCGCCGGCGCCCATCGACCGGCCCGCCCGCAGCAGCAGCGGCGGAATCCGGTCGACGGCGGCGGTGACCCCGACGGCGATGGACGGCACCGCGCCGAGCAGCACCACGGCGTACACCGCGCCCTCGGAGTTGCCCAGCGCGATCACCGCGACCGGCACCAGCGCGGCGGCCGGCAGCGACTGCACGGCGGACAGGATGGGCCCCAGGACCGTGCGCAGCGGCGCGACCCGGGTGAGCAGCAGTCCCAGGGGGACGCCGACGGCGGCGGAGGCGGCGAAGCCGATCAGGCAGCGCAGCAGGCTGTGGCCGAGGGCGGGCAGCAGGGTGCCGTCCGACCAGGCGCCCGCCAGCTCGCCCCACACGGCGGCGGGGGAGGGCAGGGAGGCCGACCAGTTCAGCGCGTACGCCGTCTGCCACAGCACCAGCACCAGGGCGACGGCCGCCAGCGGCGGCGCGGCCTTGGCCAGCACCCGCCGCGAGGTGGCGGCGGTGGCGGACACGGGGGACTCCAGGGCGTCCAGGCCGGACGCCATCTCGTCGGAGTCGCCGGGGCCGGAACCGCCGGGGGCACCGGGGGCGCGCCCCGAGGGTTCGTACCGGGCGCCCCGCCGGGAGTCCTCGGTGTCAGTGGCGGGCATGTCGGACGATCTCCTCGTGCAGGTGGCCGGTGATCTCCCGGGCGAGGGAGGTGACCGCGGCGTCCTCGATACGGCGGGGGTAGGGGATGTCCACGTCCCACTCGCGCGCCACGCGCCCCGGACGCGAGGACAGCAGCACGACCCGCTGTCCGAGCCGTACCGCCTCGCGCACGTTGTGGGTGACGAACAGCACCGTCAGCTCCCGCTCGCGCCACACGCGGGTCAGCTCCTCGTGCAGCAGGTCGCGGGTGATGGCGTCCAGCGCGGCGAAGGGCTCGTCCATCAGCAGCACCCGGCTGCCCTGGGCCAGCGAGCGGGCCAGCGCCACGCGCTGCCGCATCCCGCCGGAGAGCTGGTGCACCCGCTTGCCGTACGCGTCCGGCAGCCGTACCAGCCGCAGCAGCTCCTCGGCCCGCCCGCGCCGCTCGGACTTGGGCGCTCCGGCCAGCTTCAGAGCCAGCTCCACGTTGCGGCCGGCGCTCAGCCAGGGGAAGAGCGCATGGTCCTGGAACATCAGCGCGGGCCGGCCGTGCGGCACCCGCACCTCGCCGGAGGTCGGGTGGTCGAGTCCGGCCACCAGGTTCAGCAGGGTGGACTTGCCGCAGCCGGAGGCGCCCAGCAGGCAGACGAACTCGCCGGGCGCCGCCGTCAGGTCGATGCCGTCCAGCACCTGCTGGCGGGCGCGGGGGGAGGAGCCGAAGGACTTCGAGACGCGGTCGAGCCGCACCGCGTACGGACGGGCCTGCCCGGCCCCGGCACCGGTGACGGACGGCGCCGGGGCGGGGGTGGCGAGTTCGGTGGACACAGCGGGGTCCTCTCGTGGTTCGCCACCCTGTTCGGGCGGCTACGGCGGGGGAGAGCCGGCGTGTACGGCGGGGACATACCGCACTTCGGGGGCATATGGGATGCCCTCGGAGCGCGGGTCGTACGGGTCGGGCTGGTCGTGCCCGGGGTGCGGGTCGTGCGGCCGGGCGCCGGGCGTCACCGGCGGCATCCCGCCAGTCCGCCCTGCCCGCTGCCCCGGACGCCGCTGCCGATCCGGCCACCGGTGTGGTCGAAGGTGGAGAAGGCGTCCTGCACGGCGGTGCCCGCCGCGCTCAGAAGTCCCATCCGTCCTCCCGCGGGGTGTCGTTCCCGGCGGCGCGTACCGCTTTGTCGGCTCCGGCGAAGGCCTCGCCGGACATGCCGGCGGTGAGGGTGGAGCCGTCGGCCGGGTCGATCAGCAGGAACGAACCGGTGCGGCGGGAGAGCGCGTAGGGGTCCAGCGGCAGCGGCTCGGCGGTGCGGATCCGCACCCGGCCGATGTCGTTGGCCACCAGCTCGCCCGGCTCGGGGTGGGGCGAGAGGTCGTCCAGGGTCAGCCGGGAGGGAATCTCCTTGACGATCGCCTTGACCGTGCGGGTGGTGTGCTTCAGCAGCACCCGCTGCCCCACCCGCAGCGGGGTGTCGTGCAGGTGGCAGACGGTGGCGGTGACGTCCTGGCTCGGGGCCGGGGCGTCGTCGGCCGGGGCGATCAGGTCGCCGCGGGAGATGTCGAGGTCGTCCGCCAGGCGGACGGTGACCGACTGCGGCGCCCAGGCGGCCCGGACCGACTGGCCCAGTGCGTCGATGCCCTCGATCACCGAGGTGCGGCCCGAGGGCAGCACCGTCACCGGCTGGCCCACGCGCAGCACGCCTGAGGCGAGCTGGCCGGCGTAGCCGCGGTAGTCGGGGTGCTCGGCGGTCTGCGGGCGGATGACGTACTGGACGGGGAAGCGGGCCACGTCCCCGGCCGGGTCGTGGTCGACCTCGACGGTCTCCAGGTGCTCCAGGACGGTCGGGCCGCTGTACCAGTCCATGTGCTCGGACGGGGTGACCACGTTGTCGCCGACCAGCGCCGAGATCGGCACGGCGGTGACCTCCGGCACGCCCAGCGAGGCGGCGTAGGCGGTGAACTGCTCGGCGATGGAGGCGAAGACGGCCTCGTCGTAGCCGGCCAGGTCCATCTTGTTGACGGCCAGCACCACGTGCGGCACCCGCAGCAGGGCGGCGACCGCGGCGTGACGGCGGGTCTGCTCGACCACGCCGTTGCGGGCGTCGACCAGGATGATGGCCAGGTCGGCGGTGGATGCGCCGGTGACCATGTTGCGGGTGTACTGCACATGGCCGGGGGTGTCGGCCAGGATGAACCGGCGCCGCGGCGTGGCGAAGTAGCGGTAGGCCACGTCGATGGTGATGCCCTGCTCGCGCTCGGCGCGCAGCCCGTCGGTCAGCAGCGCCAGGTCCGGGCCCTCGGCGCCGCGGCTGCGGGAGGCGTGCTCGACGGCCTCCAGCTGGTCGGCCAGGACCGACTTGGAGTCGTGCAGCAGCCGCCCGACCAGGGTGGACTTGCCGTCGTCGACCGAACCGGCGGTGGCGAAACGCAGCAGCGAGGTCTCCCGCAGCAGTCCGGCGGCCCCGGCGGCCCCGGCGGCCTCGGCGGCGCCGGCTGTGGAAGTGGTGGCAGCGGTGGTCATCGGTCAGAAGTACCCTTCGCGCTTGCGGTCCTCCATGGCGGCCTCCGACAGCTTGTCGTCGGCCCGGGTCGCACCCCGCTCGGTCAGCCGGGAGGCGGCGATCTCGGCTATGACCTGCTCGATGGTGGCGGCGTCGGAGTCCACCGCCCCGGTACAGGACATGTCGCCGACGGTGCGGTAGCGCACCCGGCGCTCCCGGACCGTCTCGCCGTCCCTGGGGCCGCCCCACTCGCCCGGCGCCAGCCACATCCCGTTGCGTTTGAAGACCTCGCGGGTGTGGGCGTAGTAGATGGCGGGCAGCTCGATCTTCTCCCGCCCGATGTACTGCCACACGTCCAGCTCGGTCCAGTTGGACAGCGGGAAGACGCGCACATGCTCGCCCGGCGCGTGGCGGCCGTTGTACAGCTGCCACAGTTCGGGGCGCTGGCGGCGCGGGTCCCAGCCGCCGAACTCGTCGCGCAGCGAGAACACCCGCTCCTTGGCGCGGGCCTTCTCCTCGTCGCGCCGGCCGCCGCCGAAGACCGCGTCGAAGCGGTTGCTCTCGATGGCGTGCAGCAGGGGCACGGTCTGCAGCGGGTTGCGGGTGCCGTCCGCGCGCTCGCGCAGCTCGCCGCGGTCGATGAACTCCTGCACGGAGGCGACGTGCAGACGCAGCCGGTGCTCGGCCACCACCCGGTCGCGGTAGTCGAGGACTTCGGGGAAGTTGTGGCCGGTGTCCACGTGCAGCAGCGCGAAGGGCACCGGCGCCGGGGCGAACGCCTTCAGAGCCAGATGCAGCATCACGATGGAGTCCTTGCCGCCGGAGAACAGGATCACCGGCCGCTCGAACTCGCCCGCCACCTCGCGGAAGATGTGCACCGCCTCCGACTCCAGCGCGTCCAGATGGCTCAGCGCGTACGCCGTGCCGGAGGCCGTTCCGGTGGCGTCTGCGGATGCGTCGGCGGCGGCGGCCGTTCCGGTGGCGTCGGCGGGCCCGGTGGTCGGTTCGGTCGAGGTCGTCACGCCAGTCCCCTCTCGGCGAGCAGTGCGTACAGCCGGGCGGCGGAGTCGTCCACCGGCTCGGTGTGCGCCTCGATCCGCAGGTCCGGATCGGCCGGCGCCTCGTACGGGTCGTCCACCCCGGTCAGCCCGGACAGCTCCCCGGCGGCCTGCCTGGCGTACAGCCCCTTCACATCGCGCTCGGAGCACACCTCCACGGGCGTGGCCACGTGCACCTCCAGATAGGCCGTGCCCTCCGTCTGGTGGCGCTTGCGGACCGCCTCGCGGCTGTCGGCGTACGGCGCGATCACCGGGACCAGGGCCTTCACGCCGTTGGAGGCCAGCAGTTCGGCGACGAAGCCGATCCGCTGCACGTTGGTGTGGCGGTCCTCGCGGGAGAAGCCCAGACCGGCGGAGAGGAACTCCCTGATCTCGTCGCCGTCCAGCACCTCCACCCGGTGGCCCTCGTCGCGCAGCCGCCCCGCCAGCGCGTGGGCGATCGTGGTCTTGCCGGCGCTGGGCAGGCCGGTGAGCCAGATCGTGGCTCCGGTGCCGGTTCCGGTGGTGCTGCCGGTGGTGCCGGTTCTGTCCGTGCCGGAGGCGGTCGCCCCGCTCATCTGACGCTCCTCAACTGTCTGGGCCCCTACGGCCATCGGGTTCGCCATCAGCCATGCAGTCCGCACTCGGTCTTGCCGCGTCCGGCCCAGCGGCCGGAACGGGCGTCCTCGCCCTCCAGCACCCGCCGAGTGCAGGGCGCGCACCCGATGGAGGGGTAACCGTCCATCAGCAGAGGGTTGGTGAGGACACCGTGCTCGGCAACGTAGGCGTCCACGTCGTCCTGCGTCCAGCGTGCGATGGGCGAGACCTTGACCTTGCCCCGCCTCTCGTCCCAGCCGACGACCGGCGTCCCCGCCCTGGTCGGGGACTCGTCGCGGCGCAGCCCGGTGGCCCAGGCGTCGTACCCGCGCAGGCCCTCCTCAAGCGGCCTGACCTTGCGCAGCGCGCAGCACAGGTCGGGGTCGCGGTCGTGCAGGCGCGGCCCGTACTCGGCATCCTGCTCGGCCACGGTCTGCCGCGGGGTGAGCGTGACGACGTTGACGTCCATCACCGCCGCCACCGCGTCCCGGGTGCCGATGGTCTCCGGGAAGTGGTAGCCGGTGTCGAGGAACACCACGTCCACACCGGGCGCCACGCGCGAGGCCAGGTGCGCGACGACGGCGTCCTCCATCGAGGAGGTCACGCAGAAGCGCGGGCCGAAGGCGCCGGCCGCCCAGCGCAGGACCTCCAGCGCCGGGGCGTCCTCCAGTTCACGGCCCGCCTTCTCGGCGAGCCGGCGCAGCTCGCCGGCGTCCGCCCGCAGGTCGTACAGGTCGTAACGGTCCTCGGCGGCGTTCATCGTGTGCTGTCTCCCTCGGTGGAACCGGACCGCCGCAGGCCGTCGGCCAGCAGTCCGAGGAACGAGAGCCTGAAGGCGCGATTGCAGGAGGCGCACTCCCACGCGCCGTGGCCGTCCTCGGACGGCCGCAGATCCTCGTCTCCGCAGTACGGGCAGTAGAACGGGGCGGCACGCTCGCTCACGGTGCCTCCTCGTTCGCTTCTCCGCCCACGCGGCGACGGTGCGGGTTGGTGGTGGGGTGCGGGGCGGTGGCCGCGTGTGCGTCGCTCACTTGAGGGCCCCCTCCTCGGCCCGCGCCGCCCACTGGGCGAAGCGCTCGCCGTCCTGCCGCTCCTCGCGGTAGCGGGTCAGCAGGCGCTCGACGTAGCCGGGCAGTTCGGCGGCGGTGACCTTCAGACCGCGCACCTTGCGGCCGAAGCCGGGCTCCAGCCCCAGCGCGCCGCCGAGGTGGACCTGGTAGCCCTCCACCTGGTTGCCGTCCGCGTCGGTGACGAGCTGGCCCTTGAGGCCGATGTCGGCGACCTGGATGCGGGCGCAGGCGTTGGGGCAGCCGTTGATGTTGATGGTGACCGGCTCGTCGAAGTCCGGCAGGCGGCGCTCCAGTTCGTCGATGAGGGTGGAGCCGCGGCCCTTGGTCTCGACGATGGCCAGCTTGCAGAACTCGATGCCGGTGCAGGCCATGGTGCCGCGCCGGAAGACCGACGGACGCGCCGTCAGATCCAGCGACTCCAGGCCCTCCACCAGGGAGTCCACCCGGTCCTCGGTCACGTCGAGGATGATCATCTTCTGCTCGACGGTGGTGCGGACCCGGCCCGAGCCGTGGCCCTCGGCCAGTTCGGCGATCTTGGTGAGGGTGGCGCCGTCGACGCGGCCGACGCGGGGGGCGAAGCCGACGTAGAAGCGGCCGTCCTTCTGCCGGTGCACGCCGATGTGGTCGCGCCAGCGCTGGACGGGGCTCTCGGGGGCGGGGCCGTCGGCCAGCTTCCGCCCCAGGTACTCGTCCTCCAGCACCTGGCGGAACCTCTCGGCACCCCAGTCGGCGACGAGGAACTTCAGGCGGGCGCGGTTGCGCAGCCGGCGGTAGCCGTAGTCGCGGAAGACCGAGACGACGCCCTCCAGGACGTCCGCCACGTCCTCCAGCGGTGCCCAGGCGCCCAGCCGGACGCCGAGCTTGGGGTTGGTGGACAGGCCGCCGCCCACCCACACGTCGAAGCCGGGGCCGAGCTCGGGGTGGCGTACGCCGACGAACGACACGTCGTTGATCTCGTGCGCCACGTCCAGCAGGGGGGATCCGGAGATGGCAGCCTTGAACTTGCGGGGGAGGTTGGAGAACGCCGGGTTGCCGACGACGCGGCGCTTGGCCTCCTCCAGCGCGGGCGTGCCGTCGATGATCTCGTCGGCGGCGATCCCGGCGACCGGCGAGCCCAGGAAGGCGCGCGGGGTGTCGCCGCAGGCCTCGGTGGTGGACAGGCCCACGGCCTCCAGGCGGCGCCAGATCTCGGGGACGTCCTCGATGCGGACCCAGTGGAGCTGGATGTTCTGCCGGTCGGTGATGTCGGCGGTGCCGCGGGCGAACTCCTGGGAGATCTCGCCGATGACGCGCAGCTGCTCGGTGGTCAGCCGTCCGCCGTCGATGCGCACGCGCATCATGAAGTACTCGTCGTCCAGCTCCTCCGGGGCCAGGACGGCGGTCTTGCCGCCGTCGATCCCGGGCCTGCGCTGGGTGTACAGACCCCACCAGCGCATCCTGCCGCGCAGGTCGCCGGGGTCGATGGAGTCGAACCCGCGGTGGGCGTAGATCGTCTCAATGCGTGTCCGCACATTGAGACCGTCGTCGTCCTTCTTGAACTGCTCGTTGGCGTTCAGCGGGGTGAAGTGCCCGGCGGCCCACTGGCCTTCGCCGCGGTGGCGGCCGGCCTTGCGGCGGGTCGGGGCAGCGCTGGCTGGCTTGGGGGTGTCGGCCATGGCGGTGTGTTCGTCCTTCTGCTGGACTCGGCTGCGCGGGAAGCGGACCGGATCCGCCCGGGTGCGCTGACATGCGTGAACCCGGACGGGAAGCGGGAATCGGGGGGCGCCTGCCCGCGACGACGGGGGCGGCGGATGTGCGGCGGTGCTGGGACTGTCAGCCCGTCGGACAGATGGCGCTGGACATGCGGCCGAGGTCGACGTGCCGCCGACTCACCAAGGCAATTCCAGCTCGAGACATGGCAGAAGCGTGGCATGAGCATCTCGCGACAGTCCACCGCTATCCATAGTCCGGACAAAGGTGTCCCGATCCGCGAGACGGGATGGTGTCGGGCCCGGGGCCGCGGGGCCCCGGGCGGGGCGTCAGACCTCCGCTCCCGGCCAGGGGCCCGGGGCGGGGACGTCCGGTTCGTCCTCCGTCCTGGTGTCGAAGAGACGGAAGCCCCGCCGCCGGTAGTTCGCCAGCGCATGGGGGCCGTCCTTGCTGCAGGTGTGCAGCCACACCCGCCGGGTGGGCTCCCGCTCCGGCCAGCGCTCCGCCAGGTCCCAGGCGCGCGCGGTCCCGTACGACAGCAGGTGCCCGCCGATGCGCCGGCCTCGGAAGGCGGCGATCAGGCCGAAGTAGGTGATCTCCACCGCCCCTTCGGGCTGCGCCTCCAGTTCGATGTACCCGGCCGGGGTCCCGCGGTCGTACGCCACCCACGTCTCCACGCCGGGCCGCTCCAGGAACTCCCGCCACCGCGCGTACGTCCACCCCAGCCGGTCCGTCCAGGTGACGTCCCCGCCGACGGCGGTGTAGAGGAAGCGGCTGAACTCCGGGCTGGGCACCTCCGCGCGGACAATCCGGATGCCGGACCCGCTGTCCGGAATGTGGGCGGGAGAGAGGTCGGACGGGGAGGTCTGCTCCAGCGACCAGATGGTGACGGTGATGGTGGTGCTCATGTCGGGCAGTGAAGCACGCCGCCGCAGGCGGCCGGGAAGCGGCCCCGAGGACCGCCCCCCGGCCGGCGGCGCGTACCAGAATGCCCCCATGCCCACACCCGTGCCCGCGCCCACCGCCCCCGTGCCCGCGCCCACCGCCCCCGTGCCCGCGCCCACCGCCCCCGTGCCCGCGCCCACCGCCGCCCCGCCCGTCGCGGTGCTCGGCGAGTGCGTCGCCGACGCCTTCACCGTCCCGGCGCCCGGCGGCGGGGAGCGGACCTCCACCCCCTCGATCGGGCTGGAGGTCCTGCCCGGCGGCGGACCGGCCAACACCGCCGTGGCCCTCGCCCGCCTCGGCACCCCCACCCGCTTCCTGGGCAGGCTGTCGCGGGACGTCTTCGGCCGCCTCTTCCGCGAACATCTGGCCGCCTCCGGCGTGGACCTGGCCGCCGCGGTCGAGGCGGCCGAGCCCAGCACCCTGGCCGTCGCCGACGTCGACGCCGACGGCCGCGCCGAGTACTCCTTCCACGCCGAGGGCACCGCCGACTGGCAGTGGACGGACGACGAGCTGGAACGGGCCGCGGCCGCTCCGGCGGCCTGTCTGCACACCGGATCGCTGGCACTGGTGCGGCCGCCGGGCGGGGAGGCGGTGGAACGGCTGCTGGCGAGGGTGCGCGGGCGGGCCACCGTCTCCATCGACCCCAACGTCCGGCCGCTGCTGGTGGAACCGGCCGTCTACCGAGAGCGGCTGCCGCGCTGGTGCGCCGCGGCCGACATCCTGCGGCTGTCCGACGACGACCTCGGCCACCTCCTGCCCGGCGCCGGTGTGGAGGAGGCCGCCGGCGTCCTCCACGGCCACGGCGCGGCCCTGGTCGTCGTCACGCTCGGAGCGGCGGGCGCGTACGCCTCGCTGGAGGGGGCGGGCGGCGCGGAGCGCGTACGGCTGAGGGCGCCGGCCGAACCCACCGCCGTGGTGGACACCGTCGGCGCGGGCGACGCCTTCATGGGCGGCCTGCTGCACTCCCTCCACACCGCCGGGGCCCTCGGCGGGCGCCTGGACGGGCTGACCGCGAGCGCCCTGGAACAGGCCCTGGCCACCGGCGCCGCCGTCGCCGCCGCCACCTGTGCGGTCCGGGGCGCCGACCCGCCCCGGACGCACCAGATGGGCCGTCATATGCGCAGGTGAGCGCCCTACCGGCCGGTACCGGGACCTTCGGCCCGCACCCCCCGCCGGGGCGGGACCTTCGGCCGTGGGGCGGGGCCCCTTCGGCGACTGCGCCGCACGCCCCGGGCGGCGTGCAATGGAGTCACCGAGGCCCCCACCCAGAGGTGATCCCCATGGCAGAAGCCACCGCACGTCCCGCAGCCCGCTCCACCGCCCGCTCCGCCGCCCGTCCCGCAGCCCGTCCCGCCGCGCCGGCGGACGCCGGGCGCACCGGGAGCGGCGAGCACGCCGAGACCGTCCGGCACGCCGTCGACACCCTGGCCGCGAACGCCGTCAAGTCCCTCGACGAGTACGCCTCCTTCACCCAGGAGCAGGTCGACCACATCGTGCGGAAGGCCTCCCTGGCGGCCCTGGCGAGCCACTGCGAACTGGCCGAGCAGGCCGTCGCCGAGACCGGCCGGGGGGTGTTCGAGGACAAGGCGATGAAGAACCTCTTCGCCTGCGAGCACGTCACCCACTCGATGCAGGGGCTGAAGACGGTCGGCGTCGTCCGCCGCGACGAGCTGAACGGGATCACCGAGATCGCCGAGCCCGTCGGCGTGGTGTGCGCCATGACCCCGGTGACCAACCCCACCTCCACCACGATCTTCAAGGCGCTGATCGCGCTCAAGACCCGCAACCCGATCGTCTTCGCCTTCCACCCCTCGGCCCAGCGGTGCAGCGCCGAGGCGGCCCGGATCGTACGGGAGGCGGCCGTGGCCGCGGGCGCCCCCGAGCACTGCGTGCAGTGGATCGAGGAGCCGTCGATGGAGGCCACCCGTCTGCTGATGAACCACCCGGACGTCTCCACCATCCTGGCCACCGGCGGCAACGCCATGGTCCGGGCCGCCTACTCGTGCGGCAAGCCGGCCCTCGGCGTCGGCGCGGGCAACGTCCCCGCCTACGTCCACCGCACCGCCGACGTCCCCCGCGCGGTGCACGACATCGTCCTGTCCAAGGCCTTCGACAACGGCATGATCTGCGCGTCCGAGCAGGCCGCCGTCCTGGACGCCGAGATCTACGAGCGGGCCGTGGCGGAGTTCCGCAGGCTCCACGCGTACCTGGCCACCGCCGAGGAGAAGGAGAAGCTGGAGAAGTTCCTCTTCGGCACCACCGCCCGGAGCGCCAACTGCGCCGGGGCGAAGCTCAACGCCGACGCCGTCGGCCGGCCGCCGCACTGGATCGCCGAGCAGGCGGGCTTCACCGTCCCCGAGGACACCTCCGTCATCCTCGCCGAGATCACGGGCGTCGGCCCCGCCGAGCCGCTCAGCCGCGAGAAGCTCTCCCCGGTGCTGGCCCTGCTGCGCGCCCAGAGCACCGAGCAGGGCATCGAACTGGCCGCGAAGATGGTCGAGTTCGACGGCCTGGGCCACAGCGCGGTGATCCACGCCGACGACGAGGTGCTGACCGAGGAGTTCGGCCGCCGCGTCAAGGCCGTGCGCGTCATCGCCAACGCGCCCTCCAGCCTCGGCGGCATCGGCGACGTCTACAACTCCTTCCTGCCCTCGATGACCCTGGGCTGCGGCTCCTACGGCCACAACTCCGTCTCCGGCAACGTCACCGCCGTCGACCTGCTCAACATCAAGCGCATCGGGCGGCGCAACACCAACATGCAGTGGTTCAAGGTCCCGCCGAAGATCTACTTCGAGCGCCACTCCCTGCGCTACCTCGGCGACATGCGCGGCATGCGGCGCGTCACCGTCGTCACCGACCGCACCATGGACCGCCTGGGCTACCTCACCCGCGTCAAGGACATCCTGCGCTCCCGCACCGAGCCGGTGAACCTCCAGATCATCGACGACATCGAGCCCAACCCGGAGCTGGCCACCGTCGAGCGCGGGGCGGAGCGGATGCGCGAGTTCGAGCCCGACACCATCGTCGCCCTCGGCGGCGGCTCGCCCATCGACGCCGCCAAGGTCATGTGGCTGATGTACGAGCACCCCGAGATCGCCTTCGCCGACACCAAGGAGAAGTTCTCCGACATCCGCAAGCGCGCCTTCACCTTCCCGCCGCTGGGGGAGCGGGCGAAGCTGATCGCGGTGCCGACCACCTCAGGCACCGGCGCCGAGGTCACCCCCTTCGCCGTCATCTCCGACCCGGCCGCAGCCCGCAAGTACCCGCTGGCCGACTACGCCCTCACCCCCGACGTCGCCATCGTCGACCCGGTCCTGACCGCCACCCTGCCGCCCGCCGTCACCGCCGACTCCGGCTTCGACGCCCTCACCCACGCCACCGAGGCGTATGTGTCGGTCTACGCCAACGACTACACCGACGGGCTGTGCCTGCAGGCCATCCGGCTGATCTTCGAGAACCTGGAGCGCTGCGTCACCCACGGCCCCGCCGACCCCAGGGCCCGCGAGCGGATGCACAACGCCTCCACCATCGCCGGCATGGCCTTCGCCAACGCCTTCCTCGGCCTGGTGCACGCCATGTCCCACACCCTCGGCAACACCTTCCACATCACCCACGGCCGGACCAACGCGCTGCTGCTGCCGCACGTCATCCGCCACAACGGCCGCATCCCCACCAAGCTGACCGGCTGGCCCAAGTACGAGACCTACCGGGCCCACGAGCGCTTCCAGGAGATCGCGGGGATGCTCGGCCTGCCGGCCGCCACCCCCGAGGAGGGCGTGGAGTCCTACGCCCGCGCCGTGGAGGAACTGCGCGCCCGCTGCGGCGTCCCGGCCTCCTTCCAGGAGGCGGGCGTGGACGAGAAGGAGTTCCTCGCCGCCCTGCCCGAGCAGGCCCGCAACGCCTACGCCGACCAGTGCGCCCCCGCCAACCCCCGGATGCCGATGCTCGACGAGATGCAGGCGCTGATGCGCCAGGCCTACTACGGCCATGCCGCCAGGGCATGAGCACAGCCGCCCGACCGCCCCGCACGGGTCAACCCCAAGGGAGACCAGCCATGACCACCATTCCGCAGCCGCAGACCCCCCACTCGCCGGACCGCGCCGGTACCGGCGCCCGCACCGAAACCGGTCCCCGCGCCGACGCCGGCGCCTGGCAGGGCTTCAAGGGCGGCCTGTGGCGGGACGCCGTCGACGTCCGCGACTTCGTCCAGCACAACTACACCCCCTACGAGGGCGACGGCTCCTTCCTCGCCGGCCCCACCGACCGCACCACCGCCGTGTGGGAGAAGCTGCTGGCGATGTTCCCCGCCGAGCGCGAGCGCGGCGTGTACGACGTGGACACCGCCACCCCCTCCACCATCACCGCCTTCGGCCCCGGCTACATCGACAAGGACCTGGACCTGATCGTCGGCCTGCAGACCGACGCCCCCCTCAAGCGGGCGATCATGCCCATCGGAGGCTGGCGGATGGTCGAGGCGGCCCTGAAGGCCTACGGCCACGAGCCCGACCCGGAGGTGAAGAAGATCTTCACCACCTACCGCAAGACCCACAACGACGGCGTCTTCGACGCCTACACCCCCGAGATCCGGGCCTGCCGCTCGGCCGGCATCATCACCGGCCTGCCCGACGCCTACGGCCGCGGCCGCATCATCGGCGACTACCGCCGCGTCGCCCTGTACGGCGTGGACCGGCTGATCGCCGACAAGCAGGCCGACCGGGCGCTGCTGGACGACCAGTGGCCCACCGAGGACGTCATCCGCGACCGCGAGGAGAACGCCGAGCAGATCCGGGCGCTGCGCGAGCTGAAGGAGATGGCCGCCTCCTACGGGTACGACGTCTCCCGCCCGGCCGCCACCGGCCGCGAGGCCGTCCAGTGGCTGTACTTCGCCTACCTGGCCGCCGTGAAGGAGCAGAACGGCGCGGCCATGTCCATCGGCCGCATCGACGCCTTCCTCGACGTCTACCTCCAGCGCGACATCGAGCGCGGGCTGCTGACCGAGAGCGGCGCCCAGGAGCTGGTCGACGACTTCGTGATCAAGCTCCGCATCGTCCGCTTCCTGCGCACCCCCGAGTACAACCAGCTCTACTCCGGCGACCCCACCTGGGTGACCTGGTCGCTGGCCGGGATCGGCGAGGACGGCCGCCCGCTGGTCACCCGTACCGCCTTCCGCGCCCTGCGGACCCTGTACAACCTCGGTCCCGCGCCGGAGCCCAACCTGACGGTCTTCTGGTCGCGGGCGCTGCCGGAGGGCTTCAAGGAGTTCGCGGCGAGGACGGCGGTGGACACCAGCGCCCTGCAGTTCGAGTCCGACGAGCTGATGCGCCCCAAGTACGGCGACGACACCGCCATCGCCTGCTGCGTCTCCGCGATGGCCACGGGGAAGCAGATGCAGTTCTTCGGGGCGCGCGTCAACGTCGCCAAGGCCCTGCTCTACGCCATCAACGGCGGCCGCGACGAGATCACCGGCGAGCAGGTGGTGCGCGGGTTCCGCCCGGTCGAGGGCGAGTACCTGGACTACGCCACCGTCGCCGAGCGCTACGACGCGATGCTGGAGTGGCTGGCCAGGACCTACGTCCACGCCCTGAACGTCATCCACTACATGCACGACAGGTACGCCTACGAGCGGCTGGAGATGGCCCTGCACGACCGCGAGGTGCTGCGCACCATGGCCTGCGGCATCGCCGGGCTGTCGGTCGCCGCCGACTCGCTCTCGGCGATCAAGCACGCACGGGTGCGGGTGATCCGCGACGCCACCGGGCTGGCCGTCGACTACGAGGTCGAGGGCGACTACCCGGCCTACGGCAACAACGACGACCGGGCCGACGAGATCGCCCGCGGACTGGTGCACGGCTTCATGGAGAAGGTGCGCCGCCACCCCACCTACCGGGGCGCCGTCCACACCCAGTCGGTGCTCACCATCACCTCCAACGTCGTCTACGGGAAGAAGACCGGCAACACCCCCGACGGCCGCCGTGCCGGCACCCCCTTCGCCCCCGGGGCCAACCCGATGAACGGCCGCGACCGCCACGGCTACATCGCCTCGGCCCTGTCGGTGGCCAAGCTGGACTACGACGACGCCGAGGACGGCATCTCGCTGACCAACACCATCACCCCCGACGCCCTGGGCCGCACCCCGGCCGAGCGCGCCGGGAACCTCGCCGGGGTGCTGGACGGCTACACCGCCGCCGGGGGCTTCCACATGAACGTCAACGTCCTGGACCACCGGACGCTGGTGGACGCCATGGAGCACCCGGAGAAGTACCCGCAGCTCACCATCCGCGTCAGCGGCTACGCGGTGAACTTCGTCAAGCTCACCCGCGAGCAGCAGCTCGACGTCATCGCCCGCACCTTCCACGGAGCGCTGTGATGGACCGCCTGACCTACCAGGCGACCGCGCCGGCGGGGGCCGCAACCCCCGCCGGGGCGGCCACCCGCCGCCCGGTCACCGGGTCGGTGCACTCCTGGGACCTGTCCACCGGCGTGGACGGCCCCGGCACCCGCTTCACCGCCTTCCTCGCCGGCTGCCCGCTGGCCTGCCTGTACTGCCACAACCCCGACACCTGGCGGCTGCGCCACGGCCGCCGCACCACCGCCGACGAGCTCGTCGCCGAGGCGGGCAAGTACACCGCCTTCATCCGGGCCGCGGGCGGCGGCGCCACCCTCAGCGGCGGCGAGCCGCTGCTCCAGCCGGTGTTCACCGGAGAACTGCTGCACCGCTTCAAGCACGAACTGGGCCTGCACACCGCTCTGGACACCTCCGGCTTCCTCGGCGCCCGCGCATCCGACGCACTGCTGGCCGACACCGATCTGGTGCTGCTGGACATCAAGTCCTGGGAGCCGGGGCTGTACCGGAAGGTCACCGGGGGCCGCGGCGAGATCGCCCCCACGGTGGCCTTCGCCCGCCGCCTGGCACTGCTGGGCAACGAGGTGTGGGTACGGTTCGTGCTGGTCCCCGGCCTGACCGACGGGCCCGACAACATCGAGGGCGTCGCCGCCTTCGCCGCCTCCCTCGGCAACGTCTCCCGCGTCGACGTACTGCCCTTCCACAAGCTGGGCGCCGCCAAGTGGGAGGCCGTCGGGAGGACCTTCCCCCTGGCCGGCACCCCCGTGCCCACCCCGGAGCAGGTGGCCGAGGCCCGCGGGATCTTCGCCGGCCACGGGCTGTACGCGGTGTGAGCCCCGGGCCGGTACGCACCCGCACCCGCACCCGCACCGGTGCGCGGGCCGCGCGGGCCGCGTGGTCCGCCGGGAGACCGGCAGGCCACGGTGTGAGCCGCGGTCACCGGGCCGGATACGTTATGGGCGTGCAACCGGCCCCCTCACCCCCGAAGAGCTCCTCGAACCCGCTGCGCAGGGCGCGTGCCCTGTACCGCAACGTCCCCAAGCGGAAGCTCGCCTGGCTGCTGCTGAAGGACACCGTCAACTCCGCGATGGAGTACCGGATCCTGGGGCTGGCCGCCGAGGCGGCCTTCTTCACCCTGCTGTCGCTGCCGCCGCTGCTGCTGGGCCTGATCGGGCTGCTCGGCTACCTCGACGCCTGGATCGGCACCGACACCATCGACAGCGTCCGCGCCAACATCCTGAACGCCTCCGCCGCCGTCCTGTCCGACCGGGGCGTCAGCCAGATCGCGGAACCGCTGATCGACGACGTGATCGAGGGCGGGCGGCCCGACGTGATCTCCGTCGGTTTCGCGCTGGCGCTGTGGTCCGGCTCGCGCACGATGAACGTCTTCATAGACACCATCACCGTCATGTACGGCCTCGACGGCCACCGGGGCATCGTCGCCACCCGGCTGCTGGCCTTCGGGCTGTATCTGGTCGCGCTGCCGCTGGGCGCGGTCGCCCTGCCGCTGCTGATCGTCGGGCCGGACGCGGTGGTCGGCTGGGTGCCGCAACTGGAGCTGCTGGTCGAGATCTTCTACTGGCCCGTGGTGGTGGTCGTCTCCATCGCCTTCCTCACCACGCTCTACCACGTCTCGGTACCGGTGCGCTCCCCCTGGGTGGAGGACGTCCCCGGCGCGCTGGTCGCCCTGCTGATGTGGATCGCCGGCAGCTTCACGCTGCGCCTGTACCTCACGCGCACGGTGGACGGGCCGACGCTGTACGGGTCACTGGCCGCGCCCGTGGCCGTACTGCTGTGGATCGGCGTCTCGGCCTTCGCGGTCCTGGTGGGCGCGGCCGTCAACGCCGCCATCGACCATGTGTGGCCCTCGGTCACCACCGCCGCCGCCCGCCGCGCCAGCGAGCGGGCCCGCGAGCAGGCCGCCGCCGAGGTCGTCGCCGCGGCGGCGGCACGGCGCGCGATGCGGGGGGCCGAGGGCGGCGACGGGGGCGAGGGGGAGGAGGCGGGGGCCGTCGAGCCGCCCGCGGAGTTCCCCGAGCGCTGGACGAAGTTCCTGCCGCCGTCCGACATACGCTCCCGGCTGCGCTCCCGCCGCCGGGAGTGAACGCCCGGCGGCGGGCGGCGACGGCTCCGGCCCCGTCCGGCACGGGGCGGGGCCGGAGCCGTCGCCGCCCGCATCATTCCCGGCACTCGGGGAAACCCGGACACGGTTTCGACCGATCCGGGAGGCTTGTACATGACCACTCCCACCACCGAAGTGGTGAAGACGCGCATTCCGGCGCGTATGGACCGACTGCCGTGGAGCCGCTGGCACTGGCTCATCGTGCTGTCCCTGGGAACGGTGTGGATCCTCGACGGACTGGAGGTGACGGTCAAGGGTGCCGTCGGGGCCTCACTGAAGGAGTCGATCGGCTTCTCCACCGTCCAGGTCGCCGGCTCCGCCTCCATCTACATCTTCGGCGCCATCTCCGGGGCCCTGGTGTGGGGCTACCTGACCGACCGCTTCGGACGCAAGAAGCTGTTCCTGATCACCCTGGGCGTGTACCTGGTGGGCGTGACCGGAACCTCACTGGCGGGCCTGTGGGTGCCCGACGGCACTCCCACCTTCGTCTGGTTCGCCGTCTCCCGCTTCATCACCGGCCTGGGCATCGGCGGCGAGTACTCGGCGATCAACTCGGCCATCGACGAGCTGATGCCGGCCCGGGTGCGCGGCACCGTCGCCCTCGTGGTCAACGGTTCCTACTGGCTGGGAGCCGGGGTCGCCGCCGCACTGGGCTACCTCTACCTGCGGGAGCTCCCGTCGGACATCGGCTGGCGCGTGGCCTTCGGCATGGGCGCGATCCTGGCCGTGGGCATCCTGCTGCTGCGGCTGTTCGTCCCCGAGAGTCCGCGCTGGCTCATCATCCACGGGAAGAAGGACGAGGCCGAACGCGTCGTCGCCGGCATCGAGGAGAAGGTCGAGAAGTACACCGGCGAGCGGCTGGAGGAGCCGGAGGGCGACCCGGTGGAGATCCGGGCCCGCCGCAGCACCGGCTTCGTGGAGATCGCCCGGACGGTGTTCAAGGTCTACCCCAAACGGGCCGTCGTGGGTTTCTCCCTGATGGGATCCCAGGCGTTCCTGTACAACGCGGTCTTCTTCACCTACGGGCTGATGCTCACCACGTTCTACGGCGTCAAGGCGCAGAACGTGGGCCTGTTCCTGCTGCCCTTCGCGCTCGGCAACTTCCTCGGCCCCGTCCTGCTGGGCCGCCTCTTCGACCGGGTCGGCCGCCGTCCCATGATCGCCGGCACGTTCCTGCTCTCCGGCCTCCTCACCGTCGGCACCGGGTGGCTGTTCGCCGAGGGCACCCTGAACGCGGTGTGGCAGACCGTCGCCTGGGTGTTCATCTTCTTCTTCGCCTCGGCCGCGGCCAGCTCCGGCTACCTCACCGTCAGCGAGACCTTCCCGCTGGAGATCCGCGCCATGGTCATCGCGTTCTTCTACGCCATCGCCACGGCCATCGGGGGGATCTTCGGCCCCTGGTTCTTCGGCAACCTGATCGCCACCGAATCCCGCACCAACGTGTTCTACGGCTATCTGCTCGCCGGAGCGGTGATGCTGCTGGCCGGAGTGGTGCAGGCGCTGTTCGGGGTGCGCGCCGAGCAGCGCGCCCTGGAGGACATCGCCATGCCGCTGTCCGTCGAGGACGCCAAGGAGCAGAGGACGCAGGAGGGCGGGGGACCGCGGGAGGAGCCCGGGAAGGAAGGGACCGGGAAGGACGAGGCGGGGAAGGCGACGGCCGGGGAGGAGCGCGCCGGAGGGCCCGCGAGCCCTTCGGCGCCTCCCGGCCACCCCGCGCTGTACCCGCGAAGCTGGTCCACGCTGCCGCCGACCACCAGCCGCACGGTCATCGACGACAGCGCTGTGGTCGACCGCGAGATCGGGGTCCTGTCCCGGGCGCTGCGGGAGGACGGGCCGGCGCGTCCGCGCGAACTGGCACGCCGGGTCCGGGCCCGCTACTGGGGGCCGGGCCGGTACCGCCACGCGGTCCGCACCGGGCTGGCACGCCGCGAGCTCCACAGGGACGCCGACGGGCGGCTGCGTGCCGCCGCCGACGGTGAAAGCCGTTCCCGCCGTCCCTGAGCCCGGCTCCGCAGCCGCACGGGCCCGGGAAAACGCGACGCGGCGCCCGTCCCCGCTTCCGCGCGGGGACGGGCGCCGTGTGTGCCGTGTGTGCGGTCGGGTCACCCCCTCTTGTGCGCGCGGCTGCCCTTGCCGCCCTTCCTGCCGACGGCCAGCAGGGCCAGCCCCAGCAGGAAGATGATTCCTCCGGTGATCACGTTGGTGAGGACCGTCCTGGTGGTGGCCACGTCACCGGTCACCAGCCAGGGGGATATCACCGTCCAGGCGCCCAGCACGCACACGGCCATGCTCAGGCCGTACGCCCGCTCGAAGGCGACCGCGAGCGTCAGCCCGATCACGGCGAGCGCGATGCCGGTGACGAAGTTGTTGATGGTCAGCGCGTTGAACTGGCTGAACCCCACGATCCATGGCGAGGCCAGCAGGAAGACGCCGCCCAGCACGGTCAGCGCCTCCATCCCCTGCGCCGTCGGTGTCGCCGACGCCTCCGCGTAGCGTGCACGCATTCCGATGAGGTCAGGGTGTTCCTCGATGCGTGACGTCGGTGTGGCCATCTGAGCCACCTCCTCTAGGACACTTTCACCCTTATGCTGCAATTTTCCACCAAATGACCGCGTATGTCTCCCCGGGGGGCGCTTCTGTCTCTGTGACCCGTGAGATTCCTCCAGACGGGTGAGGACGGCCGGGAAAACCGGTGGCGCGGGGGCCGCCCGCCGCCCTAGGGTCGTCGCCGCGAGGGCCCGAAAGGCCCTGGAGGGGCCTGATCGACCTTGATCGACACGGCCCCGGGGAAGCCGTCGACGATCCGGGAACGGGAGGTGGGCCCCATGGCTGCCGACGCCGCCGCCGCGGGCGCGACCCGCGGCAACGAGTCCGTCCGTTCCACCTCCGCGGCCTCCGGCTGACCACATCCGGCCCGTCCTCCGGGCCACCGCCCCGGGGCCGCCCTTCCCGGAAGGGCATCCGCGTTGAGTCCTCTCGACGTACCCGCACACCCCGAACACCCCGCACACTCCGAACACCCGCTCGCCCCCTACGGCTGGGACGAGCACACCGCCGAGGCCTTCGCCCCGTACGGGCGCCGGGGCCTGACCCCCGCCCGCGTGGTCCGCGTGGACCGCGGGCGGTGCGACGCCTTCACCGCCGACGGCCCCGTACGGGCCGGCATCGCGCCCGTCGTCTCCCCGGACCCGCTGCTCACCGTCTGCACCGGTGACTGGGCCGCCCTCGAACCCGGCGGGCGCCGGACGCCGTGGACGGTCCGGGCCCTGCTGCCCCGCCGTACCGCCTTCGTGCGCTCCACCTCCTCCAGGCGATCCGAGGGGCAGGTGCTGGCCGCCAACGTCGACCACGCCGTCGTCGCCGTCTCACTGGCCGTCCCGCTCGATCCCGGAAGGCTGGAGCGCTTCCTCGCGCTGGCCTGGGAGAGCGGGGCCCAGCCGCTGGTGGCCCTCACCAAGACCGATCTGGCCCCGGACGCCGCCCATGCCGCGGCCGACGCCGAGGCCTCGGCGCCCGGCGTGACGGTGCTGCCCGTCAGCGCGCTCACCGGCGAAGGGCTGGACGTGCTCGCCGCCGTGCTCGGCGGAGGCACCGCCGTGCTGCTCGGGCAGTCCGGGGCAGGCAAGTCCACCCTGGTCAACGCGCTGATCGGGCAGGATGCGCTGGAGGTGCGCGAGACCCGCGCGAGCGACGGCAAGGGCCGGCACACCACGACCACCCGCGAGCTGTTCGCGCTGCCCGGCGGCGGAGTCGTCATCGACACCCCGGGGCTGCGCGGCGTCGGGCTGTGGGACGCCGAGGAGGGCGTCGGCCGGGCCTTCGCGGACGTCGAGGAGCTGGCGCGCGCCTGCCGCTTCCACGACTGCGCGCACACCGCCGAGCCGGGCTGCGCCGTTCTGGCCGCCGTCGACGACGGAGCCCTGTCGCCGCGCCGACTGGACAGCTACCGCAAGCTGCTGCGCGAGAACCAGTACCTCGCGGCCCGCACCGACGCCCGGCTGCGGGCGGAGCTGCGGCGCGACTGGAAGCGGAAGCAGGCGCTGGGCCGCCACATGGCGGAGCGCAAACGCGGCCCGCGCTGACCCTCGCCGCCCCGCACGAGGCGGGCACTGCGGGCACTGCGGGCACGGGGCGGCGGAAGCCGGTTGCTAACGTCGCCCCGTGCCCACCCGCAGCGACGCCCCCGCCCAGCCGTTCGGCCCCCGGCAGTTCCAGCTCGTCCTGCTGCGCCGGATGGCCGACTTCCAGCCGGACCTGGTGCTCGACGCGCTGCGCGCGCTGGGCGCCGACCGAGCCGAGATGCGCGAGGCCAACCGCCGCTGGCAGGCCGCCGGCCGCTCACCGCGCTCCCGCGGCGCGGCGGCCCGGTACCGCTCGGTGCTCGGCGAGCCGGAGACGGACGAGCCGCGCCGGGTGGGCGACCTGGACTGCCGGGCGCTGCGCTGGCCGCTGCCGCTGTGGCCGGACCTGCGTCTGGAGGTGCTGACCGCGCCGGGCGGATCGGTGTGGAACGAGTGGCTGGTGCGCGCTCCGGGGGCACCCGGCCCCGAGCCGCGCACGGTGGAGGACCTGCTGCCGTGGACGTGCACGGTGGACGAGGTCGCCCGCGCCTTCGCGCCCGCCCGCCCGATGGAGGGCTCGGCGCCCACCCGGTGGCGGCTGGCCTTCACCGCCCCGGACCGGGCGGGAAGGCGGCACGAGGTGATCGCGGAGTTCACCTGGGGCCTGCTCCAGCGCCTCCCGTGACACCGACGGCCGCCGTGCCCGCGCGGCGCCAGGGCGCCGCGCGGGCACTGGGATGGGAGGTCCGCGCCCCTGGAAGGTGAGGGCAGGCTTCACCGCCGCGTCCGATTTCCGCCAGTGGCGGACGGCCGCGCGGCGCACACTGGATCGCGTGATGGACGACGAGGCCAGGTACGAGGCGGTCCGCAGCCGTGACGAGCGGTTCGACGGCGTCTTCTTCACCGGTGTGCTCACCACCGGCATCTACTGCCGCCCCAGCTGCCCGGCGGTCACCCCCAAGCGGGGCAACGTGCGGTTCTTCCCCTCGGCCGCCGCCGCCCAGCGGGCCGGTCTGCGGGCGTGCCGCCGCTGTCGGCCCGACGCCGTGCCGGGATCGGCCGAGTGGAACGCGCGGGCCGATCTCACCGGCCGCGCGATGCGGATGATCGCCGACGGTGTCGTGGACCGCGAGGGCGTCGAGGGGCTCGCCCGCCGGCTGGGCTACAGCGCCCGCCAGATACACCGGCGGCTCACCGCGGACCTGGGCGCCGGCCCCGTCGCCCTGGCCCGCGCCCAGCGGACGCACACCGCCAGGGTGCTGCTCCAGACGACCGCGCTGCCGGTCACCGAGATCGCCTTCGCCTCCGGCTTCGCCAGCGTGCGGCAGTTCAACGACACCATCCGCGAGGCCCACGCCTGCACCCCGCGCGAATTGCGCGCCCGCGGCCGCGCCAGGGCGGCGACCCGGCCCCGGGCGGCGGCCGGGGAGGCGGCCGGGGGCGGGGGAGTGGAGTTGCGGCTGGCCCACCGGGGCCCGTACGCCGCCGCGGAGGTCTTCGGCTTCCTCCAGCGGCGGGCCGTCCCCGGCGTCGAGGAGGTCACCGGGGAGACCGGCGCCCGCACCTACCGGCGCACCCTCGCCCTGCCCCACGGCCACGGCGTCGCGGAGGTCCGGGAGAGGGCGGACGAGGCGGGCGGCGGCGGGTGCGGCGGCTGGCTGCCGTGCCGGCTGCGCCTGGCCGACCTGCGGGACCTGACCACCGCCGTGCAGCGGATGCGGCGGCTGTTCGACCTGGACGCCGACCCGTACGCCGTCGCCGACCGGCTGGGCTGCGACCCGCTGCTCGGCCCCCTGGTCCACCGGCTGCCGGGGCTGCGCTCGCCGGGCGCGTCCGACCCGCACGAGGCGGCGGTGCGCGCCGTACTCGGCCAGCAGGTCACCGTGGGCGCGGCCCGTACGCTGACGGGCGTGCTCGTGGCGGCGTACGGCAAGCCGCTGCCCGCCCCCGACGGCAGCCTCACCCACCTCTTCCCCGACCCCGGAACCCTCGCCGGGGCGCCCCTGGAGGAGTTGCGCATGCCCGGCTCCCGCCGCCGGGCGGTGCGTGCGGTCGCCGCCGCCCTCGCCGACGGCGCCCTCGTCCTCGACCCCGGAGCCGACCGGGACGAGGCCGAGCGGGCCCTGCTCGCCTTGCCCGGCATCGGCCCGTGGACGGCCGGCTACGTCCGGATGCGCGCGCTGGGCGACCCCGACGTCTTCCTGGCCGGCGACGCGGGAGTGCGGCACGGGCTGGAGCGGATCGGAGCCCGCGTGCCGGACGCCGGACGCTGGCGCCCCTGGCGCTCCTACGCCCTGCACCACCTGTGGAACGCCACCCTCACCCCGCCCCCGCCCCCGCCCCCGGCCCCGCCCCCGGCCGAGACCGGGACCGGGACCGGGACCGAGACCGAGACCGAGAACGCGGAGAAGCGATGACCACCCTCTACACCACCTGCCCCAGCCCGCTGGGCGAGCTGCTGATCGCCGGCCCCGGGCCCGGCGTGGTGGCCTCGGTCAGCGTGCCCGGCCAGAAGGGCGGTGCCCGTGTGCCGCCCGGCCGGCGGCGCGACGACGCGGCCTTCGCCGATGTGGTGCGGCAGTTCGACGCCTACTTCGCCGGGGAGCTGAAGAAGTTCGACCTCACCGTGGCCACCGAGGGGTCGGAGTTCCGCGAGCGGGTGTGGGCCGCCCTGGAGCGCATCCCCTACGGAGCCACCGTCACCTACGGCGAACTGGCCGCCATGGCGGGCCTGGAGCCGCGCTCGGTGCGGGCCGTCGGGGGAGCGGTGGGCGCCAACCCGCTGATGGTGGTGCGTCCCTGCCACCGCGTCATCGGCGCGAGCGGATCGCTGACGGGATACGCGGGCGGGCTGGAGCGCAAGAAGCTGCTGCTGACCCTCGAAGGGGTGCTGAGAGCACCGTGAGGGCGCTGCGGGCCTCCGTGCCGTGAGCGGCCGTGCCGCCGCGAGCCGCCGGGGGCGCCGACGGGGACGGCCGCCGCGGCCGGTGGGAACCGGCCGCGGCGGCCGCGGGGGGAGAGCCGGGAAGGTCAGCCGAACTGCTTCTCGATGGCGGCGAGTTTGGCCTCCAGCGAGTCCAGCCGGGGGCTGGTCAGACTCTCCTCGGAGCCGAACGCGTCCGCCGGGCGGGGCGGGTCCACCTTGCGCAGTCCGTCCGCGCCCAGTCCGTCCGCGCCCAGCGTGCCGCCGCCGGCGTCGTCCGAGGCGGCCCCCAGCGCGGCGCGCGGCCGCGCGGGCTGCGGGGAGCCCGCGCTGACCTCCAGCTCCACCTGCTGCGCGTCGGCGCCGCGGCCCAGCCGGCTGATCGCCCGCAGCCGGGCCCGCTCCAGCTTCCGCTGCTCGCGCTTGCGGGCGCGCTCCTCCTCCTTGCGGCGGCGGTCCTCGCGGACCTCGTCGACCGCCTCGTCCAGCGTCCGCACGCCCTCCAGCAGCATCAGCGACCAGGCGGCGTAGGTCTCGCGCGGGGCGCGCAGCCAGCGCACCACCCGGATCTGCGGCAGCGGACGCGGCACCAGGCCCTGTTCGCGCAGGGCGGCGCGCCGGGTCTGCTTGAGCGCCCGGTCGAAGAGGATGGCCGCCGCGATCGACATGCCCGCGAAGAACTGCGGGGCGCCCGCGTGCTCGTCGCCGCGCGGGGCGTGCACCCAGTTGAACCACGCCGCGGCGCCCGCGAAGAGCCACACCAGCAGCCGCGAGCCGAGGGAGGCGTCACCGTGGCTGGCCTCGCGCACGGCGATGACGGCGGAGAACATCGCCGCGCCGTCCAGGCCGAAGGGGACCAGGAACTCCCAGCCCCCCGACAAACCGAGGTTCTCCCGGCCGAATCCCACCAGGCCGTGGAAGGAGAGCGCGGCGGCGACGCCCGCGCAGCAGAACAGCAGCACGTAGGAGGCGATGGCGTAGACCGTCTCCTTGCGGCGGCGGCGCTCCTCCATGCGCTCCCAGGAGTCCGCCCCCTGGTCCTCGTCGGTCCTGTGGCGTCCGCTTCCGCGGCCCATCAGCACGACCGCGACCAGGGCGCCGACGAGCAGTACGGCACCCGCCAGCACCCAGTTCATCGATATGTCCGTCAGTCTCATCCGGGGGTGTCCCCTGCCTGGCGGCATGCCGTCAAGACGGCCCCGCCGTGCTCGCGTTGGCTTCGTTGACCCGCAGCATCCTGGCGGAAAAAAGATTGTGTGGCAGGCCCTTTGGGCCCAAAAAACCGCCGATGGTGGCCAGAACGTGCGAACAGGAGTGTAGCGAGCCGCAATCGCTGCCGGTTACCGGCCGGATGCTCGAATCCCGAAGGGAGTCCACTCCGCCCGCCCCGCCCGCCCGGACCGGGTGCTCCCCGGCGCGAGGAGGGGCGGTGGATCAGGCGCGCGCGGCGCTCAGCCGCTCCACCCGGTCGGCGTCGCAGGTGCGCGGGCAGGTGACGCAGGTGTCCCGCGGGCGCAGCGTGTAGAACATGCAGCAGCTCGCCCGGTCCCGGGTGGGGTACCTCTCGCCGTCCGGCCCGGACAGCTCACGGAAGGCGGCGCCCCGGGGGAACGGGGCGACCGAGCCCGGCAGCAGCAGCTCGGTCTCGGCCATCGCGCGCCGCTCCTCGCCCAGCAGATGACCGATGTACCACAGGCCCTCGGTGATCTCGTCCGTCGCCATGCCCCACAGCGCGCGCGGTCCGCGGCGCATGCGCGGCCCGAACGCCTCCAGGAGGGGGCCGAGGTGCTCGGCCACCGACTCCCGCACGGCCGCCCGCAGCGCCTCATCGCCGTGGACGACACGGGCGCCGGGCAGGGCGGCGGCCGGATCGCCGGGCAGGCAGGAGAACTCCTCGGCGCACACCGCCATCCGGCCCGAGGCGCGGTCGTAGGCCACCGAGCCCACCGGGAGGCGCGGCACCCGGCGGTGCAGGAACCAGGGGAGCGTCACCAGCAGGCAGACCGACCAGGCGTAGCGGTGCAGACCGAAACCGGCGACCACATCGGGCCGGGCCCGCTCGCCGTAGTCGCGCCGTACCTGCTCGTCGTCCCAGGCCAGGAAGGCGTCCAGAACGGCCCCGCCCTCGGCCAGCTCCGCGGCCCGCACCCAGCCGCCGCCGCGCGGCAGTTCACCGGCCTCCCGCACCTCGGTGACCCGCAGGCCGGGGAAGACCTCGGCCAGACGGTCGTAGGCCGCGGCCAGCGGCGACGCGGCGGGCGTCTCGGGCGCGGGGGCGAGGGTGCACATGGCCATGCGGGTACCACCGAATCGACGGCTATAACAGGTAAGGCTTACCTTAGCTCACATGATCGGTGCCGGTGCAATGCCCGTCCGCACGAGTGGCGCGCGTCACTCCGTGCGATCCCCCGCCGAGGGTGGAGCAGGAGCAGGAGCAGGAGCAGGAGCAGGAGCAGGAGCAGGAGCAGGAGCAGGAGCCGGGGACCGCTGACCGCCCTCCTCGGCCAGCCGGCCGGCCAGCCAGCTCGGCACCCCGCCCAGCAGGCGGAACAGCCGCCGTGCCTCGGCCCGCAGCCGCTCCGCCTCCGGCTCCGGCCGGACGTCCGCCAGGGACACCAGGGCCGGCGCCATGCCCACCAGGTAACCCAGCTCCTCCCGCAGCCGCAGCGACTCGGCGAAACCGTGCCGCGCCTCGGTGAGCTCACCGCCGCGCAGGGCCAGCCCGGCCAGATGCCGCCAGGTGAAGGAGCACAGCAGCGCGTCCCCCTGGGCGGTGGCGGCGGCGTGCGCCCGGCGGTACGCCGCCCGCGCAGCCTGGGGGCTGTCCCCGAAGCGCTCGGTCATCAGGCCCCGCCGGAAGTCCAGCATCGCCCGCCGGGAGGAGTCGGGCGGCAGCAGGGCGGCGGCCCGGCCCAGCGCGGCACGGGCCTCGTCGGCCCGGTCGCGTACGGCCAGCACCGTCGCGGCGTAGGCCAGATGACCGCGCTCGCAGGCGGCCGCACCCCGCTCCTCGTCCGTCGCCGCCAGGGCCTCGGCCACCCGCAGCGCCTCCTCGGCGCGCTCCCAGCCGTCGGCGGTGAACATGCAGCGCTCCACCAGCAGTCCCGCCCGCCGCAGCGCCGCCGAGGCGTCGTCCCGCGCCACTCCCGGCTCCAGCAGCGCCGCCGCGTCCTCCCAGCAGCCGCGCGACCTCAGCCGCCACACCGCGTGGTCGAGCGGACCGCCCTCCGCGTCAGCGCCCGGCCCCGACCCCGCACCCGATCCCGAACCCTCCAGCCGTACCGAACGTGACATGGCGGTCTCCGCCACAGTGCCCTCCCCAACCAAGCGCGCCGTCGAGCCGGATGTGAGCGAATCCCAGCACGAACACCGGGGCCCCGCCAAGAGGTAAGTGTGAACGGTTTCACAATCTTGGTCAGCTCTTGACACACCCCGGACGGCATGCGTCGCCGACCGTCGCGGTCACTCGTCCCACCAGCGGTCGTCCGGCTCCCGCCGGTTGGCGACGACCGCCGCGACCGGCGGGATGACCATGGCCACCACACACATCGCGATCGCCAGCGGGACCGACCACAGGCGCACGAAGGCCCACGCGCCGACGAAGAGGGCCAGGCACAGCCCCATCAGCGCGAAATAGCGGCGCCGCCTGCGCGCGTACACCCTTACAGCGTAGGACGGGGGACCTGGCCGGGTCGGCTCGGGCGGGTGCTCAGCGCATGCGCAGGGCGAGGAAGAAGTCCACCTTGTCCTCCAGCCGGGACAGGTCGCGGCCGGTGAGCCGCTCGATGCGGCCCACCCGGTAGCGCAGGGTGTTGACGTGCAGGCCGAGGTGGGCGGCGCAGCGCGTCCAGGAGCCGTCGGAGGCGAGGAACGCCTCCAGGGTGGGCACCAGTTCGGCGCGGTGGCGCCGGTCGTACTCGTACAGCGGGTCCAGCAGCCGGGCGGTGAAGGCGCGGCGCACGTCGTCGGGCACGAAGGGCAGCAGCAGGACGTGCGAGGCCAGCTCCTCGTGCCCGGCCGCGCAGACCCGCCCCGGCCGGGCGGCGGCCACGCGCCGGGCGTGGCGGGCCTCCTCCAGCGCCCCGTGCAGACCCTCGGCCGAGTGGACGGCGGCGCTGACGCCCAGGGTCAGCCGTCCCTCGGGTCCGCCGAGGCCGCCCAGGCCGCGCTCCAGCGGGGCCCGCAGGGCATCCAGCAGGGGGGTGGCCGCGAACGCGCCCTCGGTCCCGGCGGGCGGCCCGGTCTCCCCACCGGTCTCCTCGGCGGTCTCCTGCCGGGGAGCCGCCGCGAGCGGGACGAGCGCGACGGCCTCCCCGCCGGCCGTCACCACCGCGACCCGGTCCGCCGCGTCCCGGCCGCCGGCCGGGCCGGCCAGCGCCTCCTCCAGCAGGGCCCCGGCGGCCCGGGCCCGTTCGTCCTCGGACAGGCCGGGGCCACCCTCCCAGTCCAGCCGGGCGACGACCACCTGCCACAGGGACGCGGCCCCGGCCCCGGGCAGCAGCGCGGGGGCCGTCATCCGCAGCCGGGCGGCGACCTCGGCCGACGGCGCGCCGGAGCGCAGCAGTTCCAGCACCTCCCCGGCCAGGCGGCGGCCCACCGAGCGGGCGGCGTCCCGCCGCTCGCGCTCGGCCGCGATCAGCTGGGTGACGCCGTGCAGCAGGTCCAGCCGCTCGGCCGGCCACTCGTCCGCGTCGGCCTCCACCGCCAGCAGCCAGCCCGACAGCGCAGACAGCACCGCCTGGCGGGGGTCGGCCCCCGCACCGGCCGACGGGCCGCCCACCGGGAACAGCGAGTACACCGTCTCGCCGGCCACCGCGCGGTACGGGCCGGGGCGCCCCGCCCGCACCGCCGCCAGGTGCTCGCCCGCCAGACGGGTGCGGACGGCGGCCGGCAGCCGCTCCGCGCCGTCCCCTGCGACCGGGCGGCCGGCGGGGGAGAGCACCCACGCCCGCAGGTCCAGATCGGAGCCCAGCAGGTCCAGCACCGCGTCCGGACCGCCGCCCGCCGGGTCCGGGGACATCAGCCGCCGGTGCCGCTCCACCACGGCGGCCAGATCGCCGGCCCGCTCGCCGGACACCTGCCGCACCACATGCTCGGTGACGGTGGCGAAGGCGACCTTCTCGTCCACCGAGAACAGCGGCATCCGGTGCCGTGCGCAGGCCGCCACCAGATCCCCGGGCACCGGGCCCAGCTCAGCCTCGCCCGCCGCCAGCGCGGCCACGCCCGCGGCGGCCAGGATGCGGACGAACGGCTCGGAGTCCTCGGGCCCGCGCCGCCAGGCCAGCCCCGTCAGGACCAGCTCACCGCCCGACAGATAGCGGCTCGGGTCGCGCAGGTCGGTGGTCATCACGCCCCGCACCGGTCGGTCGAGCCCCTCCTCGCCGCTCAGGAGCCGCAGCCCCAGCCAGGGGCTGTCCAGGAGTGCGCGCAACCGCATCGTCGTCTTCCGCCGATCTCTTCCGTACCGCTGGTGCCGTACCGCCGGTGTGCGGGGCGCGCGTACCGCGTCCCGGACCGCACGGGCCTTCGTTCGAATCTACAAGACCCGCGCGTGGGCCGTACGGGTGCTTCGTGCCGCCGGTGACCGCACCGGCCGGGCGACGAGTCGTTCCGCCCGGGGAGTGCGGTGTAACACGGGTGTAGCCGCCCGATCCCTCGCACTCCCGCCCGGCACCGGACCCCGCCGGGGGCCGACGGGGGGACCCCGCGACCGACCGAGAAGAGCCGACGACGTGGACTTCCCGTGCCCCGCCGACCGGGAGGCGGCGCTCGCCGCCGGCGCCGAGCGCCTGAGCGCCCCATGAGCCGGAGAGGCCCCGAAGGCCCCGGGCCGCCCGGGCCGCCCGAGCCGCCCGAGGACCCCCGGGCGGTCGGCCCCCCGCCCTCCGGGGGGTCGCGCGTGGACCGCTGGTTCCACATCTCCCGGCGCGGGTCCACGGTCGCGCGGGAGGTGCGCGGCGGTGTCACCACCTTCATGGCGATGGCGTACATCCTGCTGCTCAACCCCGTGCTGCTGTCCGTCCCCGACCGCTACGGGAACCGGCTGGAGGCCGCCGAGGTGATCACCGCGACCGCGCTGGCCGCGGCCGTCACCACCGTCGCCATGGGCGTGGTCGGCCGTGCTCCGCTGGCGCTGGCCGCCGGGCTGGGCGTCTCGGGCGTGCTGGCCACCCAGGTCGCCCCCGAGGTGAGCTGGCCACAGGCGATGGGGATGTGCGTGGTCTACGGATCGGTGATCATCCTGCTGGTGGTCACCGGGATGCGCGAGCGGATCATGAACGCCATCCCGACGGCGCTCAAACACGCCATCACCATCGGCATCGGCCTGTTCATCGCGATGGTCGGCCTGGTCAACGCGGGCTTCGTCGGTCTGGGCGAACCGGGCTCCCCGGTCACCCTCGGCCAGGGCGGCCGACTGGCCGGCTGGCCGGTGCTGGCCTTCTGCGTCACCCTGCTGCTGATCTTCATGCTGCTGGCCCGCGGGGTGCCCGGCGCCCTCCTGATCGGCATCGCCGTCGGCACCGCCTTCTCGATGGCCGTCACCGCCTCCTTCGGCATCGGCGGCCAGGAGTGGGGCGGCGCCGTGCCCGAGCTCCCCGAACGACTGGTCTCCGCCCCCGACTTCGGCCTGCTGGGGAACGTGGAGATCGGCGGTCTGGCGGGACTGGGCGTCACCGGCTTCACCATGATCGTCTTCACTCTGGTGCTGGCCGGGTTCTTCGACGCGATGGCCACCATCATCGCCGTCGGCCACGAGGCGGGCCTCACCGACGAGCGGGAGCGGATGCCGGGGCTGGGCCGGGCACTGCTGGTGGACGGCGCGGGCGGGGTGGTGGGCGGAGTGGCGAGCGCGTCGGGCCAGACGGTCTTCATCGAGTCGGCCACGGGCGTGGGCGAGGGCGCGCGTACGGGGCTGTCCGCCGTCGTCACCGGGCTGCTGTTCGCGGCGGCGCTGCTGTTCACCCCGCTGGCGCTGATCGTGCCCGGCCAGGTGGCCTCCGCCGCGCTGGTCGTCATCGGCGCGATGATGATGCAGAACTCCCGGTACGTGGACTGGACCGACCGCACGACGGCGATCCCCGTCTTCCTCACCGTCGTCCTGATGCCCTTCACCTATTCGATCACCACCGGCATCGGCGCCGGCGTCATCGCCTACACGGCCGTGCGCACGGCGGTGGGGCGCTGGCGCGAACCGGGGGTGCTCATGTGGCTGCTGACGGCGGTGTTCCTCGTCCACTTCGCGGTGGGCGGCACGGGAGGGGCGTAGGCGAGCCGGCCGGTGCCGGGCCGGACGACCGTCCGGTCCGGCACCGGCCCGGCGCCGAGGGGGCGCCGTCAGTCCCGTCGCTCCTCCATCATCTCGGCCCAGCCGCTCTGGATCATCGTCTGGAAGCGCCAGACGCCGCCCCGGCGCACCAGGACGTCGGCGTAGCGCATGCGGTGCTCCTCGCCTCCCGCCGTCATCACCGAGTCGGTGAACACCACGACGAGGCAGGAGGAGAGGAAGAACGGGGTGCGTGCCGACTCGAAGCGGACCCCCTCGTCCTCCGCGCCGCCCATCACCGCGCTCATCGTCCCGGTGTAACGCCGCCGGTCCCACTGGTCCGTCCGGGCGTCGCCGTCGGAGCCGTCGGTCACCAGGTTGAGCGGGAAGACGGCCATGTCGGCCATGCGCTCGATGTTCTCCGGGGTGGGGCGGGAGGCGAGCTCGTCGTAGGAGGCGAACCACTCCTCCACGCTCCGCAGTTCCTCCTCGGTCGGGGTGTAGCCGGTCAGGGCCGCGGCGATCTCGGTGTTCTTCGGCAAGACTCTCCATTCATCAAATTTGACTAGTTGCGGGAAGAGTAGCGCCCGCCACCTTGGTGGTCAAACTTGATTAGCTCGACTCCGTCGGAGGCCGGCGCGGGCCGCCGGTGCCCAGCAGTGCGTGCGCCGCCTCGCCGACCGGCTGCGGAGTGCCCGCCAGATCCAGCGTGAAGAGCGGCAGGCCGAGGCTTTCCGCGCGGTCGAGGGCCTGGCGGGTGTAGCCGGCCAGGGAGAAGCAGACGGCCACCGCCGACTCGTTGAGGCCGTGCAGCCACAGCGTCTCGACGGCGTCCGGCCCGGTCGGCGCGGTGGTGGGATCCACCCGGGCCAGGACCTCGGGCCCGCGCAGATCGACACCCGGGACCGGATGGGCACCGGCCACGGGGCGCACCCGCTCGAAGCCCAGCCAGTCCAGAAAGAGCGCGGCGGCCGTCACCACGTCCCGGGCGGTGCGGATGGCGACCGGCTGGAAGTCGGGCCGCCCGCGGGCCGCCCCCGGCGAAGGCGCGTCCGCCGCCTCCCCGCCGGCGGCCACGGCGGAGGGGAAGGCCGCACCGGAGGACTGGGCGGGGGGCTCGGCGGGGGGCTCGGCGAGGGGAGGCCGCAGCAGCGCGCCGCACGGGCAGCCCAGTTCCGGCCGGGGCCACTCGTCGTACCGCCCGCAGGCGGAGCAGCGCAGCGTCAGCCAGGAGTCGGCCCACACACGGTGCCGGATCCGTACGGGAATCCCGCCGCGCAGCAGCGCGGGCGCCACGGGGGCGCCGCAGCGGCACGGATAGGAGGGGACGATGTAGGGGTGCTCACGACGGCACTGGGGGCACCGCACCGGCACGGTCTCTGCCAATCTCGGCTCCAGTCGGACGGTCGGACGGTCGGACGGTCGGACGGTCGGTCGGTCGGGTCCAAGGGCCTAAGGCTCCAAGGGCCGCGGGGGCGAGGGGTTCGCGGGCTCATCGTCCCCGACGGACACGCCCGCCGGGAACGGGTTCGCACGGCCGCGGCGTCCCGCGGCGGACCGGAGGGGCGACTTCCGGTCATATTCCCCCGGCAGCTCCGCGTCCCGGCACCCGGTGCCGCTCAGCCCAGCAGCTCGTACGCGGGCAGGGTCAGGAACTCCGCGAAGTCCTCGTCCAGCGCCACCCGCAGCAGCAGGTCGTGCGCCTGCCGCCACCTGCCCGCCGCGTACGCCTCCTCGCCCAGCCCGGCGCGGATGTCCGCCAGGTCCTCGGCGGCCAGCGAGCGCACCAGCTCGGGGGTGACCTCCTCCCCGGTGTCCAGCACCACACCGGCGTCGACCCACTGCCGGATCTGGGAGCGTGAGATCTCGGCGGTGGCGGCGTCCTCCATCAGCCCGAAGATCGCCACGGCGCCCTGGCCCCGCAGCCATGCCTCGATGTACCGGATACCGACCCGGACGGCGCCCACCAGCCCCTCGCGGGTGGGTACGGCCTCCAGGGAGTCGACGGCGAGCAGGTCGGCGGCGGTGACGCGCACGTCCTCGCGCAGCCGGTCCTTCTGGTGCGGCCGGGAGCCGAGCACCGCGTCGAAGGACGCCCGCGCGACGGGCACCAGATCGGGGTGGGCCACCCAGGAGCCGTCGAACCCGTCCCCCGCCTCGCGGTCCTTGTCGGCCCTGACCTTCGCGAAGGCCCGCTCGTTGGCCTGCGGGTCGCGGCGGTCGGGGATGAAGGCGGACATGCCGCCGATGGCGTGGGCCCCGCGCCTGTGGCAGGTGCGCACCAGCAGCTCGGTGTAGGCGCGCATGAAGGGCGCGGTCATGGTCACCGCGTCGCGGTCGGGCAGCACGAACCGCTCACCGGCGCCCCGGAAGTTCTTGACGATGGAGAACAGGTAGTCCCAGCGGCCCGCGTTGAGACCGGAGGCGTGGTCGCGCAGCTCGTGGAGGATCTCCTCCATCTCGAACGCGGCGGTGATCGTCTCGATCAGCACGGTGGCGCGGACGGTGCCCCGGGGGATGCCGCAGTAGTCCTGGGCGAAGACGAAGACGTCGTTCCACAGCCGCGCCTCCAGGTGCGACTCCAGCTTGGGCAGGTAGAAGTACGGGCCCCGGCCCGTCTCCAGCAGCAGGCGGGCGTTGTGGAAGAAGTACAGCCCGAAGTCGGCCAGCGCGCCGGGCACGGCGCGGTCGCCGACCCGCAGACGGCGCTCGTCCAGGTGCCAGCCGCGCGGCCGTACCACGACGGTGGCCAGCTCCTCGTCGGGCCGCAGCTCGTAGCGCCTGCCCCCGGGAGCGGTGAAGTCGATGCGGCGGCGGTGGGCGTCCATCAGGTTGATCTGGCCGCCGACCATGTTGCCCCAGGTGGGGGCGGAGGCGTCCTCGAAGTCGGCGAGCCAGACGCGGGCGCCGGAGTTGAGGGCGTTGACCGTCATCCTGCGGTCGACCGGACCGGTGATCTCCACCCGGCGGTCCCGGAGCGCCTCGGGGGCCGGCGCCACCCGCCAGTCGCCCTCGCGGACGTGGGCGGTGGAGGGCTGGAAGTCCAGGGTGCCGGTGCGGGCGATCTCGGCGCGGCGCTCGGCCCGGCGGACCAGCAGTTCGTCGCGGCGCGGGGTGAACCGGTGGTGCAGCTCGCCGAGGAAGGCGAGGGCGGCATCGGTGAGGACCTCCCCGTGGCGCCCTCGGTGCTCGTCGGGCGTCCGGGCGGGACCGGCGCCGGTGACGACGGCGGGCGGGGGCGGCACTGCTGCGGACATGGCGTGTCACTCCTTCGTCGGGGCGGCGGGCAGGGGGCCGCTTCCACCGGCACGTTCCGCCGCCGGGGACCAGTGTCCCCACCGCGGCGGGCCGGAGCCCGCCGGGCCCCGGCCCCCATGGCCTGAACCATGCCCCGAGTCTCGCCCTCCGTATAGCGCGATGTGCGGAGAGTGGCGTTTACTGTGCGCACCCCTTCTCCGGCCGTACGCCGCCGGGAGGGGCCGGGCGGCGGGCCCGTACGGCCGCCGAGCGGCGGCAAGACGGTGCGGGAGCGCCGCGGAGAACCGGGAACGGCAAGACGGAGCACGACGGCAGACGGCGACGGACGACGAGGAACACAGCATCCGTGTGGGGGGAGCTGCGTTGCGGAAGGAAGCGGTAGGACACCGGGCGGTCGTCCACGGACAGGACGACCCGCGGGTCATCGCACTGCGGCGGGCCGTATCCCGCCTGCACCGGGAACTCGCCGGTTACCGTGCACAACTGGCGGACCGGCAGATAGCCGAGGAGGAACTGGCCGCCATGGAAGCCGCGCTCCGCGCGGGCGCTCCCGAGGTCGGCGGGCTGCGCCACTCGCTGCTGCTGATCGCGGGGGCGGTCGGTTCGGTGAGCGCGCTGTCCGGGGCACTGGCGGAGGTGTGCAAGGCCGTGGAGCTGTTCGGCGCGCCGACGCCCTGAGGGGGACGCCCCCGTGTTCCGCCGGCCGGGCGCGCGGGCCGGCGCCGCCGGGAGGTCCCGTACGGACCGTTTCGGCCCACCTGCGGCCCGCCGGACCACCTGGCCGGATAACGATGTCGCCGCAGGACCTCCCGCTGGCATCATCGGCGGCGGACGGCCACACAGGGGAGGCGCGGATGAGCACCGACGAACGGACACCGGTCGATCTGGCGTCCCTGGGTGAGGACTTCGTCCGCGACCCCTATCCCGTCTACGCCGAGCTGCGGGCCCGCGGCCCGGTGCACCGGGTGCGGATACCCGAGGGCGCCGAGGCGTGGCTGGTCGTCGGATACGAGCAGGCGCGGGCCGTCCTGGCCGACCCGCGGCTGTCCAAGCACTGGAGCAACGCCTCGCCCGCCCTGCCGGTGGGCCCTCCGGCGGCCGGGGTCAGCATGCTCAGCTCCGACCCGCCGGACCACACCAGACTGCGCAGGCTGGTCGCCCGCGAGTTCACCGCGCGGCGCACGGCCTCCCTGGAGCCGAGGGTGCGGGAGATCGCCGACGGGCTGCTGGATGCGATGCTGAAGGAGCCGGAGCGGCGGGCCGATCTGGTGGACGCCTACGCCTTCCCACTGCCCATCACGGTCATCTGCGAGCTGCTGGGTGTGCCGTTCCTGGACCGGGACGCCTTCCGGGCCTGGTCGGCCACCGTCGTCGGGGACGCGGGCTTCGAGGAGAAGCAGGCCGCGAACGAGGCCGTCACCGCGTACCTCACCGAGCTGCTGGAGGAGAAGCGGCGGCAGCCGGGCGAGGACCTGCTGAGCGCCCTGCTGCACACCGCCGACGAGGACGGCGACCGGCTGTCGGCCGAGGAACTGCTCGGCATGGCCTGGCTGCTGCTCATCGCGGGCCACGAGACCACCGTCAACCTGATCGCGAACGGCACCCTCGCCCTGCTCACCCACCCCGACCAGCTCGCGCTGCTGCGCTCGGACCCCTCCCTGGCCGAGGGCGCGGTCGAGGAGATGCTGCGCTACGACGGCCCGGTCGAGACGCCCACCTACCGCTTCACCACCGAGCCCGTCGAGATCGGCGGGACGGTGATCCCCGGCGGAGGGGAGCTGGTGCTGGCGGTCCTCGCCGACGCCAACCGCGACCCGGGGCGCTTCGCGGACCCCGGCCGTTTCGACATCCGCCGTGAATCCCGCGGCCACCTCGCCTTCGGGCACGGCATCCACCACTGCCTGGGCGCCCCGCTGGCCCGGCTGGAGGGCCGTGTCGCCGTTCGCGCGCTGCTGGAGCGCTGCCCGGACCTGGCCCTCGACATCCACCCGGCGGCCGTCTCCTGGCGGCAGGGCATGCTCATCCGCGGCCCGCACCGCCTGCCGGTGCGCTTCTGAGGAGCCGCTCTCTCCGCCTCCTCAGCCCCCTCCGTCCCGTTCACCCCACCCGCACCGTCCGTTCCCTCCCGCGCCACCCCCGATCCCCGTGCGAGCTGCGGTGACGGATACTTGTGCGGCCGGGGCCGGAACCGTCCGCGCCCCGGCACGGCACGAAAGCCGGCCGCCGGGCCGGCACTCACGCAGCGAGAGGGCGGAAACCGCGTGACCACGGCAGGAGGGGTACGCAGGGGCGTACGGACCGGTGCCCGGACCGGCATACGGACCGGCATACGGACCGGCATACGGGCCGGCATACGGGCCGGCATACGGACGAGGGCCACGGCGTCGGCGGCGGTCCTCGCGCTCGCCCTGGCCGGATGCAGCAGCACCGGCGGGAAGCGGGCCGAGGAGGAGCGCGAGCGCGCCGGAGGCCGCGCGGCGGTGGACACCCCGCGCTGGACGTTCGCGATGGTCACCCACTCGGGAGACGGCGACACCTACTGGGACATCGTCCGCAGCGGCGCCGAGCAGGCGGCCGTCAAGGACAACGTGGAGTTCGTCTACTCCCACGACAAGGAGGCCGGCCGCCAGGCCCAGCTCGTCCAGACCGCCATCGACCGGAAGGTGGACGGGCTGATCGTCACCCTCGCCAAGCCCGAGGCGATGGAGGCGGTGGTGCGCAAGGCGGTGAAGGCCGGCATTCCGGTGGTCACGATCAACTCCGGCCAGGACGAGTCCGCCGGCCTCGGCGCCCTCGCCCACATCGGCCAGGACGAGTCCGTCGCCGGCGAGGCGGTCGGCGAGGAGTTGAACGAACGCGGGCACGACAAGGCCCTGTGCGTCGTCCACGAGCAGGGCAACGTCGGCCACGAGGAGCGCTGCGACGGAGTGCGCGAGGCCTTCGACGGCGAGGTGGAGAACCTCTACGTGGACGGCACCAACATGCCCTCCGTGGAGTCCTCCGTCGAGGCCGAGCTCCAGTCCGACCGGGACGTGGACACCGTCGTCACCCTCGGCGCGCCCTTCGCCGCCACCGCCGCCAAGGCCGTGAAGCGGGCGGGCGGCGGCGTTGAGGTCAACACCTTCGATCTCAACGCCCAGGTCGCCGCCGGACTGCGGGACGGCACGATCGGCTTCGCCGTCGACCAGCAGCCCTACCTCCAGGGCTACGAGGCCGTCGACCTGCTGTGGCTGCACCGCTACAACGGCAACATGCTCGGCGGCGGACGGCCGGTCCTCACCGGCCCGCAGCTGGTGACCGGGGACGACGCCGCAGACCTGGAGAAGTACACCGAGCGGGGCACCCGGTGACCGCCACCCCCGCGGCCCTGGCGAAGGACGCCGCCGAGCGCGGCCCGGTGGCGCGGCGCCTGCTGGCCCGCCCCGAGCTGGGCGCGGTGGTCGGGGCCGCCGCCGTCCTGGCCTTCTTCGCCCTCGCCGCCGACGGCTTCCTGCGCCCCGCCGGCCTGGGCACCGTCCTGTACGCCGCATCCACGATCGGCATCATGGCGGTGCCGGTGGCGCTGCTGATGATCGGCGGGGAGTTCGACCTGTCGGCGGGCGTGATGGTGACCAGCTCGGCGCTGGTGTCCTCGATGTTCAGCTACCAGATGACGGCGAACACCTGGGCCGGCGTCGCGGTGTCCCTGCCGGTCACCCTCGCGATCGGCTTCTTCAACGGCTGGACGCTCACCCGCACCCGCCTGCCGAGCTTCATCATCACCCTGGGCACCTTCCTGATGCTCACCGGCCTCAACCTCGGCCTCACCAAGCTGGTCGGCGGCACGGTCTCCACCAAGGCGATCGGCGACATGGAGGGCTTCGACTCCGCCCGCGCGGTCTTCGCCTCCGGCATCACCGTCGGCGGCTTCCAGCTGAGGATCACCATCGTGTGGTGGCTCGCGCTGGTCGCCGCGGCCACCTGGATCCTGCTGCGGACCAGGGCGGGCAACTGGATCTTCGCCACCGGCGGCAACGCGGAGGCCGCCCGCGCGGTCGGCGTCCCCGTCGACCGCGTCCGGATCGGCCTCTACATGGGCGTGGCCCTGGCCGCCTGGATCTCCGGCCAGCACCTGCTGTTCAGCTACGACGTCGTGCAGTCCGGCGAGGGCGTGGGCAACGAGCTGATCTACATCGCCGCGGCCGTCATCGGCGGCTGCCTGCTCACCGGCGGCCACGGCTCGGCGGCCGGCGCCGCCGTCGGCGCCCTGATCTTCGGCATGACCAGCAAGGGCATCGTCTACGCCCAGTGGGACCCCAGCTGGTTCAAGTTCTTCCTCGGGGCGATGCTGCTGCTCGCCACGCTGCTCAACGCATGGATCCGCAAGCGGGCGGAGGCATCCTCGTGAACGGGACACCCACGGCGACGGCCGGCTCCCCCACGGCACTGGTGGAGCTGGCCGGCGTCGGCAAGCGCTACGGCAACGTGACCGCGCTGGAGGGCGTGTCGCTGGCGGTCCGCCCCGGCGAGGTCGTCTGCGTGCTCGGCGACAACGGCGCCGGCAAGTCGACCCTCATCAAGATCGTCTCCGGGCTGCACCGGCACGACGACGGAGCCTTCCGCATCGACGGCGAGGAGGTCCGCCTCGCCTCCCCCCGCGAGGCCCTCGACCGCGGCATCGCCACCGTCTACCAGGACCTGGCCGTCGTCCCGCTGATGCCGGTGTGGCGCAACTTCTTCCTCGGCTCCGAGCCCGTCACCGGGCGAGGCCCCCTCCGCCGCCTGGACACCGCCGCCATGCGCCGCACCACCCGCGAGGCCCTGCTGCGGATGGGCATCGACCTGCGCGACGTGGACCAGCCCATCGGCACCCTCTCCGGCGGCGAGCGGCAGTCGGTCGCCATCGCCCGCGCCGTCCACTTCGGCGCCCGGGTGATCGTCCTGGACGAGCCGACCGCCGCCCTCGGCGTCAAGCAGGCCGGGGTGGTCCTGCGCTACGTCGCCGCCGCCCGCGACCAGGGGCTGGGCGTCGTCCTGGTCACCCACAACCCCCACCACGCCCATCTGGTCGGCGACCGGTTCGTGCTGCTCAGGCGCGGCTCCATGGCCGGTAGCCACGCCCGCGAGGAGATCGGCCTGGACGAGCTGACCCGCCAGATGGCGGGCGGCAGCGATCTGGACCGGCTCGGCCACGAACTGGCGCGCACCCGTCCCTCGGGGCCGGACCGCAAGGCTTTGTAGGGCACAATCGACGGTGATGAGTACGTACCGTGACCGGGCGCACCGAGGCTCTGTTCGAGCGACCGCCGGAACGGCCGCCGGAACGGCCGCCGGAACGAGCGCCAGGGCGACCGCCAGAGCGACGGTGTTCAGGGCCGTGGCCATGCGCGAACGGCGCTCCTACGTCTCCGCGCCGCGCGTGCCCACGGTGGGCATCGACATCGGCGGCACCAAGGTGATGGCGGGCGTCGTCGACGCAGACGGCCGCATCCTGGAGAAGGTCCGGGCCGAGACCCCCGACAAGTCCAAGAGCCCGCAGGCCGTCGAGGACACCATCGCCGAGCTGGTCCTGGACCTCTCCGACCGCCACGACGTGCACGCCGTCGGCATCGGGGCGGCCGGCTGGGTGGACGCCGACCGCTCCCGGGTGCTGTTCGCCCCCCACCTGGCCTGGCGCGACGAGCCGCTGCGCGACGCGCTGACCGCCCGTCTGGCCGTGCCCGTCATGGTCGACAACGACGCCAACACCGCGGCCTGGGGCGAGTGGCGCTTCGGCGCCGGCCGAGGCGAGGACCACCTCGTCATGATCACCCTCGGTACCGGCATCGGCGGCGCCATACTCGAGGACGGCCAGGTCAAGCGCGGCAGGTACGGGGTGGCCGGGGAGTTCGGCCATATGCAGGTCGTTCCCGGCGGCCACCGCTGTCCCTGCGGCAACCGCGGCTGCTGGGAGCAGTACAGCTCCGGCAACGCCCTGGTCCGCGAGGCCCGCGAGCTGGCGGCGGCCGAGTCGCCGGTCGCCTACGGGATCATCGACCGCGTCGGCGGCAACGTCCGCGACATCACCGGACCGCTGATCACCGAGCTGGCCCGCGAGGGCGACGCGATGTGCACCGAGCTCCTCCAGGAGATCGGCGAGTGGCTCGGCGTCGGCATCGCCAACCTGGCCGCCGCGCTGGACCCCTCCTGCTTCGTCGTCGGCGGCGGGGTCAGCGCCGCCGACGAACTGCTGATCGGCCCCGCGCGGGACGCCTTCCGCCGCCACCTCACCGGCCGCGGCTACCGTCCCGAGGCCCGTATCGCGCGCGCCGAACTCGGCCCGGAGGCCGGCATGGTCGGCGCCGCCGACCTCGCCCGGCTGGTCGCCCGCCGCTTCCGCCGCGCCAACCGCCGCCGGGTGGAGCGGTACGAGCGCGCCGGGATCGGCCTGCTGCCCTCGCGCGGATGGGGGGCGGGCCGTTGACCGCCACCGTGCCCCTGCCGCAGCCCGGGACCCCGCCGCACCGGCCCAGACACCGCTGGCTGGTCGCGATCATCGTGGTGCTGCTGATCGCCGTCCCCGCCGGCTACCTGGTGCTCTCCGCCTACCAGAGCCGCGACAGCGGCAAGGACAAACAGCGCGCCGCCGCCGCCACCGGCCTGGTGTGGAAGTGGCCCAGCAAGCTGGAGAGCCGCATCTACGAGGTGCCCGTGCCCGGCGGGTCCAGCTATGTGGCGCACTACGAGACCAACAGCTGGCAGCGCAGCTCCTTCTACGTGCAGTTCCGTACCTCCCGGCGGGGCCTGGAGAGGTTCGTCGAGGAGGCCGGCGGTGATCCGGGCGCCCTGCGTGAGGGTGTCTCCGGGGTCACCGGGCGGCAGGCCGAGACGGTGGGCTGGGAGCTGGACGCCCCCGGCCGCCGCTACGCGGGCGCCAGGATCGAGCGGCCCGGGGAGCGGCCCGATCTGGCGGTCACCGTGGACGTCACCAGCGAGGACCGCCTGCGGGTCTACGCGGTCTCCACGGTCGAGTTCTGACGGCCGGCCCCGCCGGAGCGCTCCGGCGGGGCCTCACCTCAGGAATGCGGCCCGTCCGGTCAGCTCCGCGAGCCGCCCGCGGTGGCGCAGGCGGTGCCGTTGAGGGCGTAGGAGCTTGGTGGGGCGGTGTCGCCGGTGTGGGTGGCCTGGAAGCCGATGTCGACCGACGCGCCCGGGGCGATGGTGGCGTTGTAGGAGACGTTCCTGGCCGTCACCCGGCCGGAGGCGGGGGAGTACTGCGCGTTCCAGCCGGAGGTGATGGTCTGCCCGTCGGGCAGGGTGAGGGCCAGCGACCAGCCCTCGATCGCGGTGGTGCCGGTGTTGGTGATGGTGATGCTCGAAGTCAGACCGGTGTTCCAGGCGTTGACGGTGGCGGTGACCCGGCAGGTCGCCGGCTCCGGTTCCGGCTCCGGGTCCGGGTCCGGGCCCGGCTCGGAGGTGTCGAACTGGGAGAAGAACTTCCATATCTCCGCCGGCAGCCAGGTCCTGGGGCCGCTGTCACCCGGCGCCCCGTCCTGCGGGGCGGCGATGTGCCCCTCGTCGAAAGCGGCCCAGACGACCGGGTGCCCGGCCGAGCAGCCCGAGTAGGCGGTGATCCGGTGGCTCAGGCTGCCCTGGGCCGGCTCCGGCGGGTTCTGGGGGGTGCAGCCGTTGTTCCCGACGAACCTGTCCCGCATCGCCCGGCCGCCGGAGATGCCGAGGACGCTGTCCCTGAGGCCGTGCACTCCGAAGTAGGCGATGGGCCTGGTGCCGTCGTCGCATCCGCTGAGCACCCCGCCGCTCTGGACCGCGACCGCGCGGAAGACCGTGGCGCGCGAACACGCCAGCGAGTACGACATCGCGCCCCCGTAGCTGAACCCCAGGGCGAAGCGCTGCTCCTGGTCGACGCACAGGTCCGCCTCGATCAGCCGGATCATGTCGTCGACGAAGGCGGTGTCCCTCCCACCGGTGTTGGCCCAGCCGTTGTCGAGGCCCTGGGGCGCGACGAAGACGGCGCTCTCGTCCGCCAGCCGCTGGAGCCCGTAGTAGGCCCAGGTGCCCGTGTCCACGGTGCGGCCGGTGGCGACGTCCGTGGAGGAGCCGCCCAGCCAGTGGAACCCGAAGACCAGCCGGTAGGGGCGGTCGCGGTCGTAGCCGGCGGGGATCCGGAGGATGAAACTCCGGTCTCTGCCGCCGCTCTGGATCGTGTGGGTACCGCTCGTCAGGGTGGGGGCCCTGCCGCATCCGGAGCTCGCGGCGGCGGTGCCGGCGGTGGTGGCGGTGTCAGCAGCCGCGCGGGGGGTCGTGAGCGGGGTGCTCTCCCCCCGGCCGTGGCCCAGCGCGATGCCGTCCATGCCCAGGACGAGCAGTACGGCGATGACGGCTGTCCATAACAGGGACCTTGCCCTTGCCGTCCTTGTCATCGTGAGACTCCTTCTCGGTGTGGGGGGTCGTCCCGGGCCGGCGGACGTGGCGGTGGAACGGGAGCGGCCGCAGCGGCCGCCCGTCCAGACGTACGAAATACCGAACGTCGTTCGGAAGACCGGGATGCCACGGATCCTAGAGAGGCGGCCGGTCGTGTCAACACCGCCCGCGAAACCCGGGGGCCGGGTGCCCGGCCGCGCGAGACCGGACGACCGAACGACAGGGCGACCGGACGATCGGACGATCGGACGACAGGGCGACCGGTCGCCTCGCGCGCCTCGCCGACACCCCCGGCTGTGAGGAACCGGCGGATGTGGGAGCGTGAGCGGGTGAGCGAGAAGAACGTCGACACCCTGCAGTACCGCGTTGACGGGCCGGAACACGCCCCGGTCCTGGTCCTGGGACCGGCCCTCGGCGCCACATGGCACATGTGGGACCGCCAGGTCCCCGAACTCAGCCGCCACTGGCGGGTGCTCCGCTACGACCTGCCCGGCCACGGCGGCGCGCCCGCCCGCCCCACCACCTCCGTCGGCGACCTCGCCGCCCGGCTGCTGGCCACCGCCGACGCCGCGGGCGCCGACCGCTTCGCCTACGCGGGCTGCTCCCTGGGCGGCGCCGTGGGCGCCCGGATCGCGCTGGACGCACCCGGCCGGCTCACCTCCCTGGCGCTGATCTCCTCCGCTCCCCGCTACGCCACCCCCGACACCTGGCGGCAGCGTGGCGTGGTGGTGCGCACCAACGGACTGGACCCCATCGCCCGCTCCATCCCCGAGCGCTGGTTCACGCCCGCCTTCGCCGCCGCCCAGCCCGCCATCGTGGAGTGGGCCGTCCAGATGGTCCGCACCACCGACCCCGGCTGCTACATAGCCGCGTGCGAGGCGCTGGCATCCTTCGACATACGCCAGGAGCTGGCCCGCGTCGGCGTGCCCACCCTGGTCGTCGCCGGGGCCGAGGACCGGGTCACCCCGCCCGCCGACGCCCGCGCCCTGGTCGCGGGCATCCCCGACGCCCGGCTCGCCCTCGTCCCCGACGCCTGCCACATGGCCCCCGTGGAGCGGCCCGGCGAGATCACCGAACTGCTGGCCGGACACTTCTCGGCCGCCCTCCCCTCCGGCCGGCGGGACGCCCCGGCGGCCGTCCCGGTTCCCGCCCAGGCGCCCGCCGGCGGCACGGGCCGCGCGCCGGACGCCCTGCCCACCCGTGCCGCGGTCGCCGCCCTGACCGCCGGAGAGCAGAGCCAGGGGGACCCCGGCGCCGCGTACGACACCGGTCTGAGGCTCCGCCGCGATGTGCTCGGCGACGCCCACGTCGACCGCGTGGCCGAGGAGACCGACGACTTCACCGGCGACTTCCAGGACCTCCTGACCCGCTACGCCTGGGGCGAGGTGTGGGCCCGCACCGGCATCGACCGCCGCACCCGCTCGGTGGTCACCCTCACCGCGCTCACCGCCGGCGGGCACCTGGAGGAGCTGGCCGCCCACACCCGCGCCGCGCTGCGCAACGGGCTCACCCCGCAGGAGATCAGGGAGGTGCTGCTGCACACGGCCGTCTACTGCGGAATGCCCGCCGCCGGAGCCGCGTTCGCCGTCGCCCGGCGCGTCATAGCGGAGGAGACCACCCCCCGCGACTGACCCCCCGCGACTGACCCCCCGCGACCGAACCCGTGCGACCGAACCCCGTGACAGGCTCCGTGGCGGTGGCGGGACTTCGCGGCGAGGATCGCGGGCGGGCAGCACAATGGCCCCATGGAGCTCACCAAGAAGGGCCACGCCTGCGTCGCCCTGCACCGCGAAGGACGCACGCTCGTCATCGACCCGGGCGGCTTCAGCGAGGCGGACGCGGCCGTCGGCGCCGACGCGATCCTGGTCACCCACGAGCACCCCGACCACTTCGACGAGAGCCGGCTGCGCGCCGCGCTGGAGGCGAACCCGGCCGCCGGGATCTGGACCCTGCGCAGCGTCGCCGAACGGATCTCGGCCGCCTTCCCCGGGCGCGTCCACACCGTCGGCGACGGGGACGCCTTCACCGCCGCCGGCTTCGAGGTGGAGGTGCACGGCGAGCTGCACGCCGTCATCCACCCCGACATCCCGCGCGTCACCAACGTCGGCTACGCCGTCACCGCCCCCGGCGCCGGCACCGTCTTCCACCCCGGCGACGCCCTGACCGTCCCCGGCCGCCCGGTGGACACCCTGCTGCTGCCGGTGCACGCCCCCTGGAGCAAGGTCGCCGAGGTCGTCGACTACGTGCGCGAGGTAGGGCCGCGCGTGGCGTACGACGTCCACGACGGACTGCTGTCGGACTTCGGGCATCTGGTCTACGGCCGCCTCCTCGGCCCGAACGGCCCCGGCACCGCCGGTGCGGAGCACACCCGGCTGGAGCCCGGGCAGGGCGTCGTACTGCGGGAGGGCTGAGCCCCGCCGGAGGGAGCGCCCCGCCGGCGGCCGGCTGCCGCCCGCCGTCCGCCGGCTGTCGGTGCCGGGCGGTAGATTCGCTGCCATGCGTATCGCCACCTGGAACGTCAACTCGATCACCTCACGGCTCGAGCGGCTGCTGGCCTGGCTGGAGAGCAGCGGCACGGACGTGCTGTGCCTGCAGGAGCTGAAGTGCACGGCGGAGGCGTTCCCGGCCGAACCGCTGCGCGAGCTGGGCTACGAGGCCGCGGTCAACGCCTCGGGCCGGTGGAACGGGGTGGCGGTGCTGTCCCGGGTGGGCCTGGAGGATCCGGTGATCGGCCTGCCCGGGGGGCCCGACTACGAGGGCGTCACCGAGCCCCGTGCGGCGGGCGCCACCTGCGGCGGGGTGCGGGTGTGGTCGGTGTACGTGCCCAACGGCCGCGAGGTGGGCCACCCGCACTTCGAGTACAAGCTCCGGTGGTTCGCCGCGCTGCGCGAGCTGGCGGTACGGGAGACGGCGGGGGAGGCGGGAGGACGGCCCTTCGCCATCCTCGGCGACTACAACGTCGCGCCGACCGACGAGGACGTCTACGACCTCGCCGTCTTCGAGGGCGCCACGCACGTCACCCCGGCCGAGCGCGAGGCGCTGGCCGCGCTGCGCGCGGCGGGCCTGGCCGACGTCGTGCCGCGCCCGCTGAAGTACGACCGCCCCTACACCTACTGGGACTACCGCCAGCTCGGCTTCCCCAAGAACAAGGGCATGCGCATCGACCTGGTCTACGGCGACCCGGCCTTCGAGTCGGCGGTGAAGGACGCCTACGTCGACCGCGAGGAGCGCAAGGGCAAGGGCGCCTCGGACCACGCCCCGGTCGTCGTCGATCTGGAGGTGTGAGGGCCCGCCCGCGTGCCTAGTGCCGTCCGCCGCGCCGGTGATGTCACGCTGAGGCGTATGAACATCCCCTTCCTGGACAACTGGCGCAAGAGGCACGGCATGTCCCGCGGGGTGGCGGTGATGCAGCCCGCCCCCCACGACGCCGAGGGAGTGGCGCAGCTGCTGTCCGAGTGCGAACTGCTGCGCAGGCAGGCCGGGTCGGCGGGGATCGAGCTGGAGGACACGCCCGGCTCGCTGGCCGCCCTCGACCAGCTCCTGCCGCGCTGGCGCGACGAGGACCCCGAGGCGCTGACCTGGCTGGGCAACGACGCGGGCCTGTATCTGGGCACCGTCGTCGTCCGCACGGTGCCGGGGGCGGAGTGGCAGGTGTGGCCGAGCGGCCGGCCGGTGGTGCGGCTGGCCTCCGGGCGGGAGCTGGACGTGGTGGCGGCGGGCCACGAGTGGGCGCTCAGCGGCACGCCGGAGCTGTCGCAGGTGTACGCGGAGGCATCCGAGGCGTGACGGGCGCCGGCCGGACCGGCGGTGAGCGCGGGACGGGCGCCGGCCGGGACGCGCCCGGGCCGGGGAGCCCGGTCGTGGCCGGGGAGCGGGCCGTCAGCCGGGGAAGTCGATGCGGTACTCCAGCCGCCACCGGTCCGCGCGCACCACGATGTCGGAGGTCTCCACGGCCCGGCCGTCCGCCGTGTGGTGGGTGCGCTCGATGACCGTCACGCACTGCCCGGGAGAGCATCCCAGGGCCTGTGACTCCGCGCTGGTGGCCGACCGCGAGCCGACCAGTTCGGTGGCCCGCACCACGGGGAGGCCGATGGCCGCGAACCGCTCGCGCACCCCGCGCCGGGCGTACGGGCCGCGCTCGGGGAAGACCACCTCGGTGCCCTCGGTGAGAGCCAGCGGCTCCCAGCTGGTGGCGAGCTGGAGCGGGCGCCGGTCGGCGAGGTACTCGTACCGCGTGCACATCACCCGGTCGCCCGCGCCGATGCCCAGCCGTTCGGCTATCCGCGGCGGGGCCCCGGTGGCGGTGGAGGTGGCCTCCCACAGCAGTGCGGGGGCGGCCGGGGAGCCGGTGAGCAGCCGGGCCGCGAACGGCGAGTCCACCGCCTCGCCGGTGCGCAGCAGGCTGCCGACGGGGCTGCGGTCGGTGACGAAGACCCCCCGCCCGAACTGCCCCTCCGCGTAGCCGGCGGCCTTCAGCACGCGCACCGCCCGGTCCACGGTCTGGTCGCTGGCGGCGTAGGTGCGCTTCAGCTCCGAACGCGAGGGGATGCGGGAGCCCACGGCCAGGGCCCCCTCGTCGATCTGCTGCCGCAGATCGTCGGCGATCCGCTGGTAGACCGGTCTGCTGTCGCCCATCCGGGACTCCTCTCCGTACTGCCGCCTGCGGGGTGGGAACGGTCTCCGTACCTGGGTCAACAGGGTAGGAGGGGGGCCTGTGCCGCATGAGGCGTCGTGGGCAACATCATCGGGAACACCTCGGCGACATCGATACCCGGTTCCGCGAACTCCTTGCGCAATCCGGTGCTTGACCGGGTCAGTTCTCCGTTCGGCTCCTCGCCCGGTGCTGGCGGCGGGCGGGCGGGGGCACGGAGGCGGGTGCGGACGGCGCGGTGGTGGCGTCCCGGGTGACGTCCGCGACCAGTTCGACGACATCGGGGCCGTACGCCTGGGAGTTGACCACCTTCAGCAGCAGGCAGAAGTCGCCGCCGGTGCCGTACTTGCGGGCCAGCCGGGCGTGGTGGCGGGCGAGATGGCGCGCGGCCGCCTGGTTGGTGACGGCCCGCTGGCCGCACAGGACGAACACCGGGTGGGAGCCCTCGCCCGCGGTGAGCCGGGCGAGCAGGACGTACTCCACCGATCCCCGCTCCATCCGGTAGCGCTCGCCGCCGATGGTGAACGCGGCCTGGTCCGGGCCGGGTTCGGGGGTGGTGTCGATCCGCACCCCCGGCAGCAGGGAGTGGAGGTGGGCCGCCGTCCGCCGGTTCGCCGCAGGCCCTCCGACGCAGAACTCGGTCCGCTCGCCGAAGCCCTGGCGGACGTTCTCGTGCGACAGCACCTGCGCGTTCGCGCGGCACTCCTTGACCAGTGCGGACAGTTCCAGCAGGGCGAACACGTCGTCGCGGGAGACGGCGCCCTCCCCCGTGGCGGCCTTGCGGCCGACCACCAGCAGGCACTCGGAGTGCTCCGGCATCCCGAAGAAGCGCTGTTTGCGGCGGAGCGCGCGGCGCCACAGGTAGGTGCGGCCGAACCAGCCGAGCGAGGTGGTGATGCCGGCCGCGAGCACGCCCAGCACGATGTCGCGCAGGTTGTCGTCCATGGGGCGGAAGCGTATCGCCGGATGCCGCGTCTGTTCGAAACATGACAAGGGAGCGGGGGGCGGGGCGGGGGGCGTGAAAACTGTTCGTAGCACGGCGGTGACGGTCGATGAAACACGGCCGGTGTGCCATGGCCCCATGCCAGTGCCGCAACCGACCGGCAGCACCCACCGGGCCGCTGCCGGCCTCGACGTACCCGGCGGTCCGGACCTGCCCGAGGCCGCCGAGTTCACTGCCGCGCTCACCGCGCTCACCGCCGAACTCGACCCGGCCGCCGGATGGTACGGGGTCTTCGCCCGGCGCGACCCCGAAGGGCTGGCCGCCTGCCTGGCGGGCCGCCGGATACCGCCGTGGGACGTGGTCGCCTCCCTGCTGGACGACCTCACCGTGCGCCGGGGCCCCCGGCGGGCACGCCCCCGGGCCGCATGGCTGAGGACGCTGTACCTGGCGTCGCTCACGGCCTGCGACGAGGCGGCCGGCGACCCGCGGCGGCGAGCCGCCGAACTGCGGGAGATGCTGACGCGGACACTGCGCGAGCAGTGGCACGCGGCCCAACGCGAACAGGCCCTGGCCAGCGCGCTGACGGCGGGCGGCCACCCGGCCGGCGCCGGCCGCCTGGCCGCAGACCTCGCCTGGGCGCGCGACGACCGGGCCCGCGCCACGGCCCGCTGCCGGGAACTGCGCGAGCGCCTGGCCGTCCTGGTGGCCCGCGGCGGGGCGGATCCGGGCCGTGAGCCCGGGCGCGGCCCCGGATCCGGACACGTCCCCTCGTCCCCGGCGCCGTCCGGCCCGGTGCGCGCCCGGCCGCGAGGGGCCCGGTTCGCCGGGCTGGAGACCGGGGCGCGGGCCGATCCGGCCGCCGGTCCCGTACCCCCCGCGGCCCCGGCCGTACCCGCCCCGCGAGGGGCCCGGTTCGCCGGGGCGGAGAGCGAGGGGGACGAGAGGGCGGCGCGCCCCGAGGACCCGGCCGGGGACGCGGCCCGGGCGGCCCGCCTCCGAAGGCGGTGCGACGAGACCGTCGCCCGGCTGGCCGGGCTGCGTGCCCGTGGCCGCACCGGGGAGGCGCACGCCCTGCTGTGCGAGGCCGCGTGCCGTCCCGCCTCCTGGCTGCCGGTACTGGTCGAACGTCTGGAGCGGGCCGGTATGGGCGCGGATGTCGCGGACCTGCTGTGGGAGGCCGCGAACCTGCCGCCCGCCCCCCTGGCCGAGGCCGCCGAGGCGCTCGCCGCCGCGGGCCGCGCCGAGGACTGCGGGCGGCTGCTGCGGCAGGCGGCCGCGCGCCCGGCGGGGGAGGTGGCCTCCGCCGCGCTCGCCCTGCGCGGGGCGGGCCTCGGCTCCGGGGCCGTCGAACTGCTGTCGGCGGTGGTCCGGGCCCGGCGACCGGAGGAGGCGGCCGAGGCCGTGGCGGCCGACCCGGCCGCCCTGACGCCCCTGCTGCTGGCGGCCGCGGCACGGGTCTCCGACCGCCGCCGCAGGGACATCGAGGGGGTGCTGGCCCGGGGGCGCCCCGCCGCCGGCCGGTGACCGGCCCGCCCGCCCGAACCCGCACGCCCGCACACCCGGCGCGGTCGCGCCGCCCGCCTCAGCCCGCCGCCAGCTCCTCCAGGAGGGCCGGCAGCGCCCGCCCGATCGGCTCGCGCACCACCCGGTCGGCCAGCGGGTCGTACGGCGTGGGCTCGGCGTTGACGATCACCAGCCGCGCACCGTGCTCGGCGGCGATCCCGGCCAGCGAGGCGGCGGGCTGCACCTGCAGGCTGGTGCCGACCGCGACGAACACCTCGCACGCCCTGGCGATCGCCAGCGCCTCGCCCAGTACCTGCGGGTCCAGCGCCTCGCCGAACATCACGGTGGCCGACTTCAGGATGCCGCCGCACCGCTGGCACTCGGGGTCCGCGACCCCGGCCCGCACCCGCTCCAGCGCCCGCTCCATCTCCGAACGCGCATGGCATCCGGTGCACACCACGGCCCGCGCGGTCCCGTGCAGCTCCAGCACCTTGCGCTCGGGCATCCCGGCCATCTGGTGCAGCCCGTCCACGTTCTGGGTGATCACCCGCACCGGCACCCCGGAGCGTTCCAGGCGCGCCACGGCCTCGTGCGCGGCGTTCGGCCCGGCCCGCAGCGCCGGGCTCTCCAGCCGCATCCGCCAGGATCGGCGGCGGATCTCCGGATCGTTCATGTAGTGCTCGTAGGTGACGAGCTTCTCGGCCTCGGGGTCCCTGCGCCACACCCCGTTCGGGCCGCGGTAGTCGGGGATCCCGGAGTCGGTGGAGATCCCCGCGCCGCTGAGAAGGGCCACCAGCGGCCTGCGGCCCGTCCCGGCCTCCCCGCCCCGGATCCTCCCGCCAGGGTCCTGTGCGCCCGGCCTGCCCTGCGTGCTCATGCTTCCGAGCCTACGCAGCCGGGCCCCGGGCCTCGACCGCGTTTCCGCCCGGCCGCGGTGGTGGCACACTGCGGCCGGACACGCCCGCGCCCGCCGGCCGTGCCGCACTTCCGCCGACCGCCTGCCCCCGGGAGCCGAGCCGATGACCTTCACCACCCGTCCGACCCTGCAGGGCACCTTCGGGATGGTCTCCAGCACCCACTGGCTGGCCTCCGCCTCCGCCATGGCCGTTCTGGAGGACGGCGGCAACGCCTTCGACGCGGCCGTCGCGGCGGGCTTCGTTCTCCAGGTCGTCGAGCCGCACCTCAACGGCCCCGCCGGGGAGGTGCCGATCATCCTGGCGCCCGCCGGAGGCCCGGTGCGGGTGCTGTGCGGGCAGGGGCCCGCGCCGCGCGGCGCGACGGTGGAGCACTACACCTCGCTCGGTCTGGAGCTGGTGCCCGGCACCGGCCCGCTGGCCGCCGCCGTCCCCGGCGCGTTCGACGCCTGGATGACACTGCTGCGCGACCACGGGACCCGCGAGCCCGCCGACGTGCTGAAGTACGCCGTCGGCTACGCCGAGCACGGCCACCCGGCCGTACCCGGGATCGGGGCGACGGTGGAGCGGGTGCGCGGACTGTTCGAGACGGAGTGGACGACCTCCGCCGAGCTGTACCTGCCCGGCGGACGCTCCCCGGCGCCCGGCGCCCTGCTGCGCAACCCCGTCCTCGCCGCCACCTGGCGGCGACTGCTGGCCGAGGCGGAGGCGGCCGGGACGGGACGCGAGGGGCGTATCGAGGCCGCCCGGCGGGTGTGGCGCGAGGGCTTCGTGGCCGAGGCGCTCGCCGACTTCGCCGCCCGCCCCGCCATGGACACCTCCGGCGAGCGCCACGCCGGCACCCTCACCGGCGACGACATCGCCTCCTGGTCGGCCGCCTACGAGGAGCCCGTCACCCACGACTGGAACGGCTGGACGGTCTGCAAGGCCGGGCCCTGGTCGCAGGGCCCGGTGATGCTCCAGCAGCTAGCCCTCCTGGCGGACCTGCCTGCGGGCGGACCCGAGTACGGCACGGGGGAGTACCTCCACACCGTGATCGAGGCGAGCAAGCTGGCCTTCGCCGACCGCGAGGCCTGGTACGGCGACGCGCGGGGGGCCGCCACCGTACCGCTGGAGGACCTGCTCTCCGATGCCTACACCGCGCGGCACCGGGCTCTCATCGGCGGGAGCGCCTCCCACGAGCTGCGCCCCGGCAGCCCCGGCGGACGCACCCCCCGGCTCGGAGCCCACGCCGCCGGGGCCGCAGCACGGGCGGAGGGCAGCGCGGCCGGCACCGGCGAGCCCACCGTGGCCCGCGACGGCGCGACCTCCGGCGACACCTGCCACCTGGACGTCGTGGACCGCTGGGGCAACATGGTCAGCGCCACGCCCAGCGGCGGCTGGCTCCAGTCCAACCCCACCGTCCCCGCTCTCGGCTTCCCGCTCGGCACCCGGCTCCAGATGGCCTGGCTGGAGCCCGGACTGCCCAACACCCTCACCCCCGGCCGCCGCCCGCGCACCACCCTCACCCCCTCCCTCGCACTGCGCGACGGGGAGCCCGTCCTGGCCTTCGGCACGCCCGGCGGCGACCAGCAGGACCAGTGGCAGACCCACTTCCTCCTCGCCGTCGCCCTGCGCGAGCCGGTGCGCGGCGGCTACGACCTCCAGGGCGCCGTCGACGCCCCGAACTGGCACCACGAGGGCTTCCCCGGCTCGTTCTGGCCGCGCGCCATGCGGCCGGGGGCCGTCACGGTCGAGTCCCGCGTCGGGGAGGCGGCCGTCCGCGAGCTGCGGCGGCGCGGGCATCCGGTGACCGTCGGCGGCCCCTGGACGGAGGGGCGGCTGTGCGCGGTCGCCCGCGACCCGGAGACGGGCGTGCTGTCGGCGGCGGCCAACCCGCGCGGGATGCAGGGTTACGCGGTCGGCCGCTGACGGCGCGGAACCGGGCCGGGTGGCCGGGCGGGCGGTCCGCGGGGCCGGGCCGCGGAGGCGTGGTCCGTTCACCCCGCGGCCATCCGCCGTCCGGCGGGAGCCCCCGGCGCCGTGTTTCCATGGACGGATGATCGACGACGAACTGCTGACGGGTGTCGAGGAGGCCGTGCGCAAGGCCGCCGCGGCCGAGGTCATGCCGCGCTGGCGGCAGCTTGCCGAGCACGAGGTGACCGAGAAGAGCGGCCCGCACGACCTGGTGACCATCGCCGACCGGCGCGCCGAGGAGTACCTGACCGGGGCCCTGACCGCGCTGCTGCCCGGCTCGGTGGTCGTCGGCGAGGAGGCGGTGCACGACAACCCGGCGGTCTACGGGGCGCTGGGCGGCGAGGCGCCGGTGTGGATCGTGGACCCGGTGGACGGCACGCGCCAGTTCGTCCACGGCGACCCCGGCTTCTGCACCCTGGTGGCCCTGGCCCGCGGCGATGAGCTGCTGGCCTCCTGGACGTACGCGCCGGCCCGAGAGGAGCTGGCCGTCGCCGTGCGCGGCGAGGGCGCACGGCTCAACGGCGAGGAGATCCGCTCCGGCGGCCCCGCGCCGGACGCGCCCCTGGAGGTCGCCCACTCGCACCCGGACTTCACCACCGACGCGCAGAAGCGCTCCCTGGAGGGCCTGTACACCGACGGGGTCAGGCCCCGGCCGTGCGGCTCGGCGGGGCTGGAGTACCTGAACGTGGCGCGCGGTGCGCTCGACGCGGTGGCCTTCACCTGGGAGAACGCCTGGGACCACGCCGCCGGGCTGCTGCTGGTGGCCGAGGCGGGCGGCGGCCACGCCACGCTCACCGGGCAGCCGTTCCGCCTGGCGGGCGGCAACGCGCTGCCCTTCACCGCCGCCCGGGACGCGCTGACGGTGCGTCGTATCCTCTCCCTGCTGGCCTGAGCCGGTCAGACCTCAGCGCCGAGGGGAGAATCCGACGTGGCGTCGATGCGGGACGTGGTCGTGGTGGGAGCCGGTCCGAACGGGCTGACCGCCGCGGTGGAGCTGGCCCGGCGGGGTTTCTCCGTCGAGCTGTTCGAGGCGATGGAGTCGGTCGGAGGAGGGGCGCGCACCGAGGAGCTGACACTGCCCGGCTTCCGGCACGACCCCTGCTCGGCCGTACACCCGCTGGGCGTCGGTTCGCCCGCCTTCTCCGCGATGCCGCTCACCGAGCGGTACGGGCTCGAATGGCTCCACCCCGAACTGCCCCTGGCCCACCCCTTCCCCGACGGCACGGCCGGCGTGCTGGCCCGCTCGCCGGCCGAGACGGCCGCCTCCTTCGGGCCGCGCGACGCGGGGACGTACCGCCGGCTGGTGGCGCCGTTCCTGGGCCGCTGGGCGACCCTGGTCGGGGACTTCTTCAAGGTGCCGTGGGACGGGCTGCCCCGCGATCCGGTCACCCTGGCCCGCTTCGGGCTGCTGGGGCTGCGGCCGGTGGACTGGCTGGCGCGCCGCTTCCGCGACGACACCGCCCGCGCGCTGATGTTCGGACTGGCCGCCCACGCCATCGGCCCGACCACCTCGCCCGCCACCGGCGGCATCGCCCTGGTCTTCGCGCTGGCCGCGCACGAGGTCGGCTGGCCGATGCCGCGCGGCGGCTCGCAGTCCCTGTCCGACGCGCTCGCCGCCTACCTGCGCGACCTGGGCGGGCAGGTCCACACCGGGGTGGAGGTGCGGCGGCTGGACGAGCTGCCGCCCGCCCGCGCCTACGTCTTCGACACCTCGCCCACCGCACTGGCCCGGATCGCCGGGCTGGGCGACGCCTACCGGCACTTCCGCTACGGCGCCGGGGTCTTCAAGATCGACTATGCCCTGGACGGACCGGTCCCGTGGACCTCCGAGGCCGCCCGCCGGGCCGGGACCGTCCACATCGGCCCCTCCAGCGGCGAGATCGCCGCCGCGCTGCGCGCCGCCTCCACCGAGGGCGTCCAGCCGGACCCGCCGTTCCTGATCACCGCCCAGCCCACCGTGGTCGACCCGGGCCGGGCGCCGGAGGGCAGACACGTCTTCTGGGCGTACGGCCATGTGCCGCGCGGCTGGAGCGGGGACGCCACCGAGGCGATCGAGCGGCAGATCGAGCGCTTCGCGCCCGGCTTCCGCGACCGGGTGCTGGCCCGCGCCACCGCGGGCCCGCCGGAGCTGGCCACCCGCAACGCCAACTACGTCGGCGGCGACATCGCCTGCGGCGCCTTCACCGGGCTCCAGACACTGCTGCGGCCGGGCCTCGCCCGTATCCCGTACGCCACCGCCCACCCGGCCGTCTTCCTGTGCTCGTCGGCCACCTGGCCGGGCCCGGGCGTCCACGGCATGTCCGGCCACAACGCGGCCAAGGCGGTCTGGCGCCGCCTGCGGGCGCGCGCCTAGCGCGCCGCCCGGACCCGCCCGGACCCGCCCGGAGGGGGGCCGGAGGGGGCCGGGCGCACGGAACCCGCCGGGTCCGTGCGACGGACTCCCCGCCCGGCCTGGCGAGGGCTAGAGTGCCGCCATGGCGAAGACGGAGATCTCACTCGACACCGAACTGGTCGTCGAGGTCATGGTGTTGAGCGGGATCGGCAACCCCCGCGACGCGATCGAGGCGGTGGTGCGCGACTACGTCGCGCGCGGCCACCGCACGGAGACGCGCACGGGCGAGGAGGCGGAGGCCCGGCTGCGGGAGATCGACACAACGCCCAGGATCCAGGAGGGCTGAGCCCCCCCGCGAAGGAGCCGCGCCCCCGGCCGTACCGGCCGGGGGCGCGCACGCCGGCCCCTCCCGGCGGGGGCGGACCCGCCGGAAGAGGCGCCCGGAGACGTCAGGAACCCTGCGGGTCCTCCCCGTCCCGCGCGGACGCCTTGCCGCCCTCGGCCGCCCGCCGCAGCCGCGGATGGCGGCGGGCGCCCTGCTGTTCGCTGACGGCCTCGCCGACCATCGCCCGGATGGCCTCGCGCGCCCCGTGCAGCGGATGGTGGCGGGGCGGCCCGGCGCCCGGGTCCTCGCGCAGCTCCTTCACCAGCGACCAGCACAGCGCCAGCATCACCACCACGAAGGGCAGCGCCACCAGGATCGTCCCCGTCTTCAGCCCCTCCAGGCCGCCGGCGAGCAGCAGCACGGCGGCCACCGAGGCCATCAGCACACCCCAGGTGACGACCAGCCACTCGCGCGGGTGCAGCGCGCCGCGGGAGGTGAGCGAGCCCATCACCAGGGAGGCGGAGTCGGCGCTGGTGACGAAGTAGGTCATCACCAGGATCATCGCGATCACCGAGGTGACCGTGCCCAGCGGCAGTGCGTCCAGCAGGCCGAACAGCGAGGCCTCCACGCCGTCCTCCAGCCGCCCGGCCATGTCCGCCTCGCCGGTGGCGTCCAGCCGCATGGCGCTGCCGCCCATCACGCAGAACCAGACGACCGTGGCGCCGCTGGGCACCAGCAGGACGCCGGTGAGGAACTCGCGGATGGTGCGGCCGCGGGAGATGCGGGCGATGAAGGTGCCCACGAACGGTGCCCACGACAGCCACCAGGCCCAGTAGAAGATCGTCCAGGTGCCCAGCCACTCCTTGTTACCGAAGGCGCCGGTCCGGGAGGAGAGCACGACGAGGTCCTGGAGGTAGGCGCCGACTCCGGCCGGGATCGCGTCCAGGATGAACACGGTCGGGCCCAGGAGAAAGACGAAGAGCATCAGCAGGGCCGCGAGTACCACGTTCATGCTGCTGAGCCACTTGATGCCCCGGTGCAGTCCGGAGAACGCCGAGATGACGAACGCGGCCGACAGCACCAGGATGACGAGCAGTTGCAGCTCCCGGCTGTCGTCCCAGCCGACCGTCAGGTTCAGGCCCTTGGCCACCTGGAGGGCGCCCAGGCCCAGGCTGGTGGCGGTGCCGAAGACCGTGGCGAACACGGCCAGCAGGTCGATGACCCGGCCGGGCCAGCCGTTCGCGCGGCGCTCGCCCAGCAGCGGGACGAAGACCGAACTGATGCGGTTGCCGCGGCCCTTGCGGAAGGTGACGTAGGCCAGGGCGAGGCCGGCCACGCCGTAGATCGCCCAGGGGTGCAGCGTCCAGTGGAAGAAGGAGTACTCCAGCGCGACGCGCTCGGCGGCGCCGCTGCCGCTCTGGACGTCGCCGAAGGGCGGCGGGTCGAGGTAGTACGTCAGCGGCTCGCCGACGCCGTAGAACATCAGGCCGATGCCCATGCCGGCGCTGAACATCATCGCGATCCACGCCAGGTTGGAGAACTCCGGCTCGTCGGAGTCCCTGCCGAGCCTGATCCGGCCGAAGCGGCTGATCGCGATCACCAGGCACAGCGCCAGGAAGAGGTCGGCGGCCAGGGTGAACAGCCAGCCGAAGTTGCCCAGCACCCAGTTCAGCGCGGTGGTGGAGACGGAGGAGAAACCGTCCGTGCCGATGGCCGCCCAGGCCACCACGGCCAGCACGGTCACCACTCCGATGGCGATCACCCCGGTGTCCGGGGGCGAGTCCTCACGGGCCGTCTCCGGGGCGGGTTCCCGGGGCGGATTGCTCATATCGGTGCTCATATCACCCAACTATGAAATGGTTCTTCCGGTTCGCCGGACGGGCGCGCCGAGCGGTCACGGGCCGTCCGACGGCGCATCGTGGTCCCGCATGCCCGTCATCGATAGGGTCTAGACGGCGCGACAGCCTGTTCGAGACACGAGAGAGACCGCGTGGAAACGACACACACCGAGACAGGCCGCGTGCTGATCGCCGCGGACAAGTTCAAGGGGTCGCTCACCGCCGCCCAGGTGGCCGAGCACACCGCGGCCGGGATCCGCCGGGCCCGCCCCGGCACCGGGGTCGAGGCGCTGCCCGTCGCGGACGGCGGCGACGGCACCGTCGACGCGGCGGTCGCCGCCGGGTTCGCGCTGCGCCAGACGGCGGTCACCGGGCCGCTGGGCAAGGCGGTCACCGCCTCCTACGCGCTGCGCGGCGACACCGCCGTGGTGGAGATGGCCCAGGCCTCCGGACTTCAGAAGATGCCGGAGGGCGTCCTCGCCCCGCTGTCGGCCACCACCTACGGCACCGGCGAGACGCTGCTGGCGGCGCTGGAAGCCGGAGCGCGCACGATCGTCCTGGGCGTGGGCGGCTCCGCCACCACCGACGGGGGCGCGGGCATGCTCACCGCGCTCGGCGCCCGATTCCTCGACGCCGGCGGCAGGCCGCTGCAGCCCGGCGGCGGACCGCTGCGCCATCTGGAGACGGCCGACCTGTCGGGTCTTGACCCGAGACTGAAGGACGTGGAGATCGTCCTGGCGAGCGATGTCGACAACCCGCTCACCGGTCCGCACGGAGCCGCGGCCGTCTACGGCCCCCAGAAGGGGGCGCGGGAGGCGGACGTGGAGCTTCTGGACGCCGCGCTCGCCCACTACGCCCGCGTACTGGAGACCGTTCTCGGCCCACGCGCCGCGCATCTGGCACAGCGGCCCGGCGCGGGCGCGGCCGGCGGTGTCGGTTACGCCGCCCTGGCCGCGCTCGACGCCTCCTTCCGGCCCGGCATCGAGGTGCTGCTGGAGGTGCTGGGCTTCGCCGAGGCCCTGGAGCGCGCCGATCTGGTGATCACCGGCGAGGGCTCCCTGGACGCCCAGACCCTGCGCGGCAAGGCCCCCGCCGGGGTGGCCGCCGCCGCCCGCCGGGCGGGCCGGCCGGTGGTCGCGGTGTGCGGGCGCCTGGCCATCGGCGAGGAGGAGATGCGGGCCGCCGGGATCGAGGCGGCGTACGCCCTGACCGACCTCGAACCGGACCCGGCCGTCTGTATGGCGCAGGCCGGGCCGCTGCTGGAGCGGGTGGCCGAGACACTGGCGGCCGACCGCCTGTGACCTGCCCGTAGGGCGCACGACGCCGCTCTCGCGGCACACCGAAGGCCCGGACCGCGCGGTCCGGGCCTTCGGCCTGCCCGGCGCGGCCGTCCCCCGGGCCCTTCCGTGACACCCCGCCGTCCGCCCGGGAGCGGAGGCCGCGGGTCCGCTGTGCCCGTGCACAGCCGGGCCCGGGCACCTCTGGTCACCGGCAGCGATTCGCCCACCGGCCGTGGACGGCCCTTCACGGCCGGTGCTGGGGTGAGCGCCGTGATCCCGGTGGAGCCCACCGGGGGACAGGACGGAAGAAGAGGAGGGCCGATGACGGCCGCTTCGCTGGAGGTCCGGGAGGTGTCCGTGGGCTACGGCCCGGTACGGGCGCTGAACTCGGTCTCCGTTGATGTACCCGAGGGCGCGGTGGTCGCCGTCCTCGGCGGCAACGGCGCCGGCAAGACCACCCTGCTGCGCGCCGTCTCGCGCACCCTGCGCTTCCACGGCGGGACGATCGCCTCCGGCACGGTCTCCTTCGCCGGACGGCGGCTGGACGGACTGACCCCCGCTCAGGTGGTGGCCGCCGGGGTGGTGCAGGTGCCCGAGGGGCGGCAGGTGTTCGCCCGGATGACCGTGGCCGACAACCTCCGCGCCGGCGCGCTGGGCGCGGCCGGCGGCCGCCGGGCGGCCGCCGGGGCGCAGGCGCGGGTCCACGAACTGTTCCCGGTGCTGGCCGAGCGGGCGCACCAGCGGGCCGGGCTGCTCTCCGGCGGCGAGCAGCAGATGCTCGCCATGGGCCGCGCCCTGATGGCCCGCCCCAGGCTGCTGCTCCTGGACGAACCCTCCCTCGGCCTGGCCCCCCTGATGGCCGACCGGATCGCCGAGACCGTGCGGGAGATCAACGCCCAGGGCACCTCGGTACTGCTGGTCGAGCAGAACGCGGCGATCGCGCTGCGGCTGGCCTCCTCGGCGGTGGTCCTGGAGGTGGGGGAGGTGGTCCTGGCCGGGGACGCGGACGAACTCGCCGCCTCCGACGAGGTACGCCGCCGCTATCTGGGCATCACCGACGAAGCCGGGCACCCCGGCGCCCCGGAGGGCGCCGGCGCCGAGGACGTGCCCGGGAGCGTGTCCGAGGGAGCCCCGCGCCCGGCCGCGACCCTGCGCAGGTGGTCGGCGTGAAGACCTCCGACACCCGGGAACAGGCACCGGCACCGGCACCCGCCGGGGAGGACGTCCCCGCGCTGCGGGTGGAAGACCTGACCGTCCGCTTCGCCGGGCTCACCGCGCTGGACGCGGTCTCCTTCACCGTCGAGCCGGGCAGCGTCCACGCCGTCATCGGCCCCAACGGCGCGGGCAAGTCCACCACCTTCAACGTCCTGTCCGGCGTCTACCGCGCGACCGGGGGCAGCGTCCGCTTCGGCGACGAGGAACTGACCGGGCTGGCGCCGCACGCGATCGCCTCCCTCGGCGTGGCCCGCACCTTCCAGAACATCGCGCTCTCCCCGTACGCCACGGTCGCCGACACGCTGATGCTCGGCCGCCACCGGCTGACCCGCACCGGCTACCTGGCCGCCGGGCTCCGCCTGCCGCGGGCCGCGCGCGAGGCGGCCCGGCACCGCGAACGGGTGCGGGAGATAGCCGAGTTCACCGGTCTGGAGCCCTATCTGAACCAGCCCGCCGGCGCACTGCCGTACGGGCTGCAGAAACTCGTCGAACTCGGCCGCGCGCTGTGCATGGAACCCCGGCTGCTGCTCCTGGACGAGCCCGTGGCCGGCATGACCGCCGACGAACGCCGCCGCACCGCCTCCCTGATCGCGGGCGTGCGCGAGGGACTCGGCATCTCGATCGTCCTGGTGGAGCACGACATGGGAATGGTGATGCGGCTCGCCGACGCGGTGACCGTACTCGACTTCGGCCGCAGGATCGCCGACGGCACACCCGACGAGGTCCAGCGCGACCCCGCGGTCGTCCGCGCCTATCTGGGACAGGAGGCGGCGAGCGCATGACGACCTTCGTCGAACTGCTGCTGAGCGGGCTGTCCATCGGCTCGGTCTACGCGCTGATCGCCCTCGGCTTCGTGATCATCTTCAAGGCGACCGAGGTGGTGAACTTCGCCCACGCCTCGCTGCTGCTGGCCGGCGGCTATCTGACCGCCGTGCTCCGGGACGACATCGGGTTCTGGGCGGCCCTGCTGGTGGGCGTCGCGGGCGCGGCGGCGGTGGGCGCGCTGGTGGAGTTCCTGGTGATCCGCCGTTACCGCGGACACGACCACAGCGTGCTGGCCATCGTCACCATCGGCGTCGACATCGTGCTGGTCACCGAGCTGACCCGGCAGATCGGCGCCCGCGTCCTGCCCATGGGCGACCCGTGGGGCGCTCAGGTGCTCACCCTCGGATCGGTCAGCATCCCGCAGACCCGGGTGGCCGCCTTCGTCACCGCCGCCCTCATCATCGGCGCCTTCCTGCTGGCCTTCCGCTTCACCTCCTGGGGTGTGGCGATGCGGGCGGTGGCCGAACACCCCGAGACCGCGGCGCTGATGGGCATCCGGCTGGGCCGGGTCTCCTCCTCGGCCTGGGCGGTGGCGGGAGCGCTGGCCACGGTCGCCGCCCTGTTCCTGACCGTCTTCCCCACCCCCGGCCTGGAGCGCGGCACCTCCCTGGTGGCGCTCAAGGCCTTCCCCGCCGCGATCCTAGGCGGGCTGGACTCCACCACCGGGGCCCTGGTCGGCGGGCTGGTCATCGGCGTCACCCAGTCCATGGCCGCCGGCTACCAGAGCGACCTGGCCTTCCTGGGCCGGGGCATCGGCGACCTCGCCCCCTATCTGGTGATGCTCCTGGTCCTGCTGGTGCGCCCGGCGGGCCTGTTCGGAACGAGGGAGCTGTCCCGTGTCTGAGTCCACCACCGCCGCGACCACCGGGCCCGCCGGGACGGCCAAGACGTCCGGGGCGTCCGGGGCCGGCTCCGCCACCGGATCCGCCACCGGGCGAGGCCGCCGCGCACGCGCCCGCGTCCGGCCGCCGCGCCGCGCCGCCGCTTACACGGTGGCCGCGGCGGGCCTGCTGCTGCTCGCCCTGCCCTTCTACCTCGACCGCTTCTGGCTCCAGGCCGGGCTGCTGGCCATGGCCGCCGCCATCGGCGCGATCGGGCTGAACCTGCTGACCGGCGCCACCGGCCAGCTCTCCCTGGGCCACTCCTTCTTCCTCGCCGTCGGCGCGTACGGCTACTGCGTACTGGCCGGCGACACCGGCGGGGAGCTGACCGGCCTGGGCCTGCCCGGCTGGCTGGCCGTGACCGGCGCGGTGGCCCTGGCCGGTGCGGCGGGCGGGCTGTTCAGCCCGATCGCCGGACGGCTGCGGGGCGCCTACCTGGGCATCGCCACCCTGGCACTGGTCTTCGTCGGCCAGCACGTGCTGCTCAACGCACACGACCTGACCGGCGGCTACAACGGCCGCCCGGTCCCGCCGCTGTCGCTGCTGGGCGTCACCTTCGACGACACCGAGACCGTGGTCGCCGCCGTGCCGTTCCAGTCGATGGAGAAGCTCTGGTACGCCGGGCTGGTCCTGCTGGCGGTGTGCGCCTTCTTCGCGCACGGCGTGCTGCGCGACCGCCCCGGCCGGGCGCTGAACGCCATCCGCGACCACCGGATCGCGGCCGGGGTGATGGGCGTGCCGGTGGCCCGCCAGCGGGCGGGGGTGTTCGTCCTGTCCTCGATGTACGCGGGCCTGGCCGGGGTGCTGCTGGCGCTGGTCTTCCAGCAGACCGTGCCCGAGTACTTCGGCATCGTCCTGGCCCTGGAGTACCTGGCCATGATCGTCATCGGCGGTCTGGGCTCGGTCTCCGGAGCCGTCACGGGGGCGGTGTTCGTCACCCTGCTGCCCCAGATCCTCACCCGCTACAGCGAGGCACTGCCCCTGGTCTCCGCCCCCGGAACGGGCGGGGTCGCACCGGGCGAGATGTCCCGCTACCTGTACGGCGCCGCGATCGTGGCGATCGTGCTGTTCCTGCCGGGCGGCCTGGTGCGGCTCGCCGCCCGCCGCGGTCACACCAAGAAAGACGAGGCATGAAGACTGTGAAGACGCAGAAGAAGCACACGGCGCGCGCCGCCGCGGTGGTCGCCGCGACCGCCCTCGCCCTCATCGCCACCGGGTGCAGCTCCAAGGCGGGCGGCGGCGACTCCGGCGGCACCGGCGCCGACGGCGTGCGGACCGACAAGGGCGTGACGGACGACACCATCCGGATCGGCGCCCTCACCGACATGACCGGTGTCTACGCCTCCCTGGGCAAGAGCGTCACCCAGGCCCAGCAGCTCTACATCGACAAGATCAACGACGACGGCGGGATCTGCGGGCGGAAGCTGGAGCTGACCGTCCGCGACCACGGCTACGACGCGGGCAAGGCCATCCCCGCCTACACCGAGCTGCAGCCCAAGGTGGTGGGCTTCGTGCAGTTCCTCGGCTCGCCGTTCGTCAGCGCGGTCAAGGAGCGCATCGACGGTCAGCACAAGGTGCTGGTGCTGCCGCAGGCCTGGTCCGCCGACCTGCTGGGCAGCGAGTACATCCGGGTCATCGGAGCCACCTACGACGTGGAGACGGTCAACGCGATCGACTTCCTGCTGAAGGAGGGGAAGATCGCCGAGGGCGACAAGATCGGCCACGTCTACTTCGAGGGCGACTACGGCGAGAACGCCCTGGAGGGCGCCCAGTACGCGGCCGAGAAGGCCGGGCTGACCCTGGTGGAGCAGAAGATCAAGCCGACCGACGAGGACATGTCCGCCCAGGTGGCGGCGTTCAAGAAGGCCGGTGTGAAGGCCATCGTGATCAGCGCCGGGCCGCGCCAGGCCGCCTCCCTGGTCGGTGTGTCGGCCGCCGGCGGTCTGAACGTGCCGATCATCGGCAACAACTCGGCGTTCGCGCCGCAGCTGCTGAAGACCCAGGCCGGCCCGGTCCTGCAGAAGGACTACTACGTTGCCGCCTCGACCCTGCCCATCGGATCCGAGGAGCCGGAGCCGGCCAGGCTGGCCCGGGAGTACGCCAAGGCCTACCCCGACGACATCCTCGACAACGGCGTGGCCGCGGGCTGGAGCGCCGCCTCCGTCTTCGGCGCGGCGCTGAAGCAGGCGTGCGACGACAAGGACCTCACCCGGGAGGGTGTGGTCAAGGCGCTGACGTCCATGGAGGACCACGACGGGGGCTTCGGTATCCGGCACGACTTCACCGACCCGAACCTGCCCTCCACGCGGGAGACCTTCATCCTCAAGCCGGACGGGAAGACCAAGGGCGGACTGAAGGTGCACCGCGAGGCGGGGACCTCCGAGAACGCGCAGGCGTTCTCCTTCGAGGAGTGACCGCGGGCTGACCAGGCTTCCGTGCCCGCCGTGACGGGGGCGGCGGGACGATGAGGACGGGGCCCGGGCTCGTACGAGTCCGGGCCCCGAGGCGTTCCACGGCGCGGGGCCGCCCGCACCGTGTCCCGCTCGCCCGCCGGCACCGTGCCCGCGCCCTGCCCGGAGCGCTCCCGCGGCGCCCTGTCCCTTCCGGCGGGTCGTGCCGGACCCCGGCACGACCCGCCGGTGTCTCTCGACAGATCCGCTGGTGTATCCCGGCGCGGACCGGGAAGACGCGGACCAGGAGGAGAAGGCGGGAAAAACTCGGGCGCCGGACGGATTCCATGGAATCCGTCCGGCGCCCGAGGTGCGAACCGGCCGCCGCCGGCTAGGGCTGGGCCGCCGCCCGTGCCTCACGGCGGTTGTCGCGGAAGGTGTTGACCCGGCGCGCGGTGGCGAACAGCGGGATCACCGCGCCCAGCACCAGCTGCAGCGCGCAGCCGGTCTGCAGCAGCAGCTCACCACCGGGGGCGTCGAAGGCCCAGGCCGTCAGCAGACCCATGCTCAGCACGATCCAGCCGAGCATCGCCACGGCCAGCAGCCCGCGCGGCTTGGGGTACTCCACCCGGCTCACCATCAGCCAGGCCACCCCGACGATGGCCAGCAGCGTCGGGACGAACGGCAGCTCCAGCAGCACGATCGAGACGACCGTCAGCGCCCCGAAGGGGCTGGGCATGCCCTGGAACACCCCGTTGGGCAGGGTGACGCAGGAGAACCGGGCGAGCCGCAGCACCACCGCCAGCACCACCACGATCCCGGCGAGCGCCGAGACCCCCTGGTGCGCGTCGTTGGCCACCATCCCCCAGACCAGCACGAAGTACGCCGGCGCCAGCCCGAAGCTGATCAGGTCGGAGAGGTTGTCCAGCTCCGCGCCCATCGCCGAGCTGCGCAGCTTGCGGGCCACGAGCCCGTCGAAGAGGTCGAAGACCGAGGCCAGCAGCATCAGCATCACGGCGGTCGCGGCGCTGTGCCGGGCCATGCCGCCGTCGCCGTTGCCCGTCAGATGCGGGATCAGGACGCCGGTGGTGGTGAAGTACACCGCCAGGAAGCCGCAGGTGGCGTTGCCCAGGGTGAGCGCGTCGGCTATCGACAGCCGCATGGACAGCGGCATGTCGCCCATCTCGTCGCCGTCGTCCTCCGGGCCGGCCTCGGGGACCCACTGGGTCTTGGGGTCAATCACGGTCAAGGCGAGTCACCCCCGCGGTCGTGGGCTGGCCGACCTCGACGTCGACCTCGACGCCCTCCGGGAGGTAGAGGTCGACGCGGGAGCCGAAGCGGATCAGACCGATCCGCTCACCCTGCTCGACCTTGGCGCCCTGCTCGGTGTACGGAACGATCCGCCGGGCCACGGCGCCGGCGATCTGGACCATCTCGATGTCGCCCAGCTCGGTGTCGAAGTGCCAGACGACCCGCTCGTTGTTCTCGCTCTCCTTGTTGAACGCCGGAACGAAGCCGCCGGGCACATGCTCGACGGACGTCACCGTGCCCGCCAGCGGGGCGCGGTTGACGTGGACGTTCAGCGGGCTCATGAAGATCGCGACGCGGGTGCGCCCGTCCTTCCACGGCATGATGCTCTGTACCACGCCGTCGGCCGGGGAGATGACGCGACCCTGGGCGATCTCTCGCTCGGGGTCGCGGAAGAACCACAGCATGCCCGCCGCCAGGGCGGTGGCGGGCACTGCCGCCACCGCGGCGCCTCTCGAGCGCCTGGCGCGGGCCAGGCTGAGGGCGGCGGTGGCGACGGTCGGGAGGAGCCACGGCGACGCTCCGCGCGCGAGACGGACGCGGCCGCGTTGTGCAGAGGATGGGCTGTGGGGCATGGATGACCTTCGTAGCGGAGGGTGCCGCGTAAACACGGGGGACGGCGGCTTTCCCGGGATGCTATCGGTTACCGGTGGCAACTGGGCAAGCCAGAGCACCTGTCGGGACCGCGGGCTCCCCGGAAGGCCTCGGTTCGGGGTGTCGTCCCCCTGGAGGGAAAACACCCCGAATGAGGCATTCTACCCCTGGATCTTGTACTCCTCCAGGAGTCGGCGTCCCACGATCATCTTCTGGATCTCGGCGGTGCCCTCGCCGATCAGGAGCATCGGGGCCTCACGGTACAGCCGTTCGATCTCGTACTCCTTGGAGAAACCGTAACCGCCGTGGATGCGGAACGCGTCCTCCACGACCTCCTTGCAGTACTCCGAGGCGAGGTATTTGGCCATCCCCGCCTCCAGGTCGTTGCGCTGCCCGGAGTCCTTCTTCCGTGCGGCGCCGACCATCAGGGCGTGCGCGGCCTCCACCTTGGTGGCCATTTCGGCCAACTTGAACTGAATTGCCTGGTGCTGGGCGATCGGCTTGCCGAAGGTGTGCCGCTGCTGGGCGTAGGAGACGCCCAGCTCGAAGGCGCGCTGGGCGACTCCGCAGCCGCGCGCGGCCACGTTCACCCGGCCGACCTCGACGCCGTCCATCATCTGGTAGAAGCCGCGGCCGGTCGCGCCCCCCAGGACCCGGTTCTCCGGGACGCGCAGGCCGTCCAGGATCAGCTCGGTGGTGTCGACGCCCTTGTAGCCCATCTTGTCGATCTTGCCGGGGATCGTCAGACCCGGCTTGACCTCGCCGAATCCCGGCTCCTTCTCGACCAGGAAGGTGGTCATCGACCTGTGCGGCGCGGTGCCCTCGGGGTGGCCCTCGTCGGTGCGGCACAGCACCGCCACCAGCGAGGAGGTGCCGCCGTTGGTCAGCCACATCTTCTGGCCGGTCAGGACGTACTCGTCGCCGTCGCGCACACCCTTGGTGGTGATGGCCGACACGTCCGAGCCCAGGCCCGGCTCGGACATCGAGAAGGCGCCGCGGACCTCGCCGGCCGCCATCCTCGGCAGGAAGTACTCCTTCTGCTCGCGAGTGCCGTGCTGCTTGAGCATGTACGCGACGATGAAGTGCGTGTTGATGATGCCGGACACGCTCATCCAGCCGCGGGCGATCTCCTCCACGCACAGGGCGTAGGTGAGCAGCGACTCCCCGAGACCGCCGTACTCCTCCGGGATCATCAGACCGAAGATCCCCAGCTCCTTGAGGCCCTCCACGATCTGGGTCGGGTACTCGTCCCGGTGCTCCAGCTCGGTGGCGACCGGGATGATCTCCTTGTCGACGAAGTCGCGGACGGTGGAGACGATCTCCCGCTGGATGTCCGTCAGGCCCTCGGTCTGCGCCAGGCGCCCCATGTCACTTGCCTCCCTTTCCGGAGTCCCGCCCGTCCGTGCGCAGCTCGGGGCGGCCGGGCTGCTCACCTCCGCGCGCCTCGGTGTACTCGGCGGTGGGCACCATCACCTTGCGGCGGAAGACGCACACCAGGGTGCCGTCCTGCTTGTAGCCCTTGGTCTCGACGTGGACGATGCCGCGGTCGGACTTCGAGCGCGACGGCGTCTTGTCCAGGACGGTGGTCTCGCCGTAGACGGTGTCGCCGTGGAAGGTCGGCGCCACGTGCCGCAGCGACTCGATCTCCAGGTTGGCGATCGCCTTGCCGGAGACGTCCGGCACGGACATGCCCAGCAGCAGCGAGTAGATGTAGTTGCCGACCACCACGTTCCTGCCGAAGTCCGTCGTCTTCTCGGCGTAGTTGGTGTCCATGTGGAGCGGGTGGTGGTTCATGGTCAGCAGGCAGAACAGGTGGTCGTCGTACTCCGTGACCGTCTTGCCGGGCCAGTGCCGGTAGACGTCCCCGACCTCGAACTCCTCGTAGGTGCGGCCGAACTGCATGGTGTGACTCTCCGTGGTGTGGTGGAAGGAGGGGGTACCGGACCGGGCCGCCCCCCTCCCCGGCCCCTTCCCCCGCCCCGGGAGGGCGGCGCGGGAGGAGGGGCGGGGAGCCGGGAGCGGCCCGCGGTGGTGGGGCTCAGGCGGCCGGCGGCTCGAACTTCGAGGTCCGCTCCATGCCGGCGGCCCGGCCCTTGCCCGCGATGACCAGCGCCATCTTGCGGCTGGCCTCGTCGATCATCTCGTCGCCGAGCATCGCCGAGCCCTTCTTGCCGCCCGCCTCGGAGGTGAAGTACTCGTAGGCGTCCAGGATCAGCTCCGCGTGGTCGTAGTCCTCCTGGGAGGGGGAGAAGACCTCGTTGGCCGCCTCGACCTGGCCGGGGTGCAGCACCCACTTGCCGTCGAAGCCGAGGGCCGCGGCGCGCTCGGCGACGGCCCGGAAGCCGTCCACGTTCTTGATCTGCAGGTAGGGGCCGTCGATGGCCTGCAGGTTGTGGGTGCGGGCGGCCATCAGGATCCGCATCAGGATGTAGTGGTAGGCGTCGGCCGGGTAGCCGGGCGGCTGCTCGCCCACGACCAGGGACTTCATGTTGATGGAGGCCATGAAGTCGGCCGGGCCGAAGATGATGGTCTCCAGCCGGGGCGAGGCGGCGGCGATCTCGTCGATGTTCACCAGGCCCTTGGCGTTCTCGATCTGCGCCTCGATGCCGATGCGGCCGACCTCGAAGCCCATCGTGGTCTCGATCTGCGTCAGCAGCATGTCCAGCGCCCTGACCTGGGCGGCGTCCTGCACCTTCGGCAGCATGATGCAGTCCAGGTTGGGGCCCGCGCCCTCGACGACCGTGATCACGTCGCGGTACGTCCAGTGGGTGGTCCAGTCGTTGACGCGCACCACCCGGGTCTTGCCCGTCCAGTCGCCCTCGTTGAGGAACTTCACGATGGTGTGCCGGGCCTCGGGCTTGGCCAGCGGGGCGCAGGCGTCCTCCAGGTCCAGGAAGACCTGGTCGGCGGCCAGGCCCTGGGCCTTCTCCAGGAAGCGGGGGTTGCTGCCCGGGACCGCGAGGCAGGAGCGGCGGGGGCGCAGCCGGTTGACGGGCGTGGTCATGCGGGGACCTCCAGGGGATCGAGCTTGTTCGCGGTACGGATCTCGTCGACGATACGGCCGATGATCTCCGTGATGCCGAAGTCCTTCGGGGTGAAGACCGCCGCCACCCCGGCGGTACGCAGCGCCTCGGCGTCCGCGTTCGGGATGATGCCGCCGACGATGACGGGCACGTCGTCGACGCCGGCCCGGTGCAGCCGGTCCAGCACGTCGGGCACCAGCTCGGCGTGCGAGCCGGAGAGGATCGACAGCCCCACGCAGTGCACGTCCTCGGCGACGGCCGCCGAGACGATCTGCTCGGGGGTGAGCCGGATGCCCTGGTAGACCACCTCGAAGCCCGCGTCGCGGGCCCGTACGGCGATCTGCTCGGCCCCGTTGCTGTGCCCGTCCAGACCGGGCTTGCCCACCAGCAGGCGCAGCTTGCCCGAGCCCAGCTCGGCGGCGGTGGCCGCCACCTTCCGGCGGACCTCGGCCAGCTGTGAGCCCTCCTCGGCGGGGGTCGCCACGGGCGCGGAGCTCACGCCGGTGGGGGCCCGGTACTCGCCGAAGACGTCGCGCAGGGCCCAGGCCCACTCGCCGGTGGTCACTCCGGCCCGGGCGCACTCCAGGGTGGCCGGCATCAGGTTGTCCCTGCCCGCCGCGGCCCGCTTCAGCTCGGCGAGCGCCCGGTGGGCGCGGTCCTCGTCCCGCTCGCCGCGCCACCGCTGGAGGGCGGTGACGACGTTGCGCTCCACCGCCGGGTCCACGGTCATGATGGCCGTGTCCAGGTCGGCGGTGAGCGGGTTGGGCTCGGTGGACTCGAAGCAGTTGACCCCGACGATCCTCTCCTCGCCGGACTCGATGCGGGCCCGGCGCTCGGCGTGCGAGGCGACCAGCCGCGACTTCAGGTAGCCGGACTCCACCGCCGCCATCGCGCCGCCCATCTCCTGGATGCGCTCGATCTCGGCGAGCGCGCCCTCGGCCAGCTCGGCGGTCCTGGCCTCGACCACGTGCGACCCGGCGAACAGGTCGTCGTACTCCAGCAGGTCGCTCTCGTGGGCGAGGACCTGCTGGATGCGCAGCGACCACTGCTGGTCCCAGGGCCTGGGCAGGCCGAGCGCCTCGTTCCAGGCCGGCAGCTGCACGGCGCGGGCGCGGGCGTCCTTGGAGAGGGTGACCGCCAGCATCTCCAGCACGATGCGCTGGACGTTGTTCTCCGGCTGCGCCTCGGTCAGCCCCAGGGAGTTGACCTGGACGCCGTAGCGGAAGCGGCGGTGCCTGGGGTTCTCGATCCCGTACCGCTCGCGGGTGATCTTGTCCCAGATGCGGGTGAAGGCCCGCATCTTGCACATCTCCTCGACGAAGCGGACGCCCGCGTTGACGAAGAAGGAGATGCGCCCGACGACGTCGCCCATCCGCTCGGCGGGGACCTGCCCGGAGTCGCGCACCGCGTCCAGCACCGCGATGGCGGTGGACATGGCGTAGGCGATCTCCTGCACCGGGGTGGCCCCGGCCTCCTGCAGGTGGTAGCTGCAGATGTTGATCGGGTTCCACCTGGGCATGTGCGCCACGGTGTAGGCGATCGTGTCGGTGGTCAGACGCAGGGAGGGCCCCGGCGGGAAGACGTGCGTCCCGCGCGAGAGGTACTCCTTGACGATGTCGTTCTGCGTCGTCCCCGACAGCCCGGAGATGTCCGCACCCTGTTCCTCGGCGACCACCTGGTACAGCGCCAGCAGCCACATGGCGGTGGCGTTGATGGTCATCGAGGTGTTCATCCGCTCCAGGGGGATGTCCTGGAACAGCCGGCGCATGTCACCGAGGTGGCAGACCGGGACCCCGACCCGGCCGACCTCGCCGCGGGCGAGGACGTGGTCGGGGTCGTAGCCGGTCTGGGTGGGCAGGTCGAAGGCGACCGACAGGCCGGTCTGCCCCTTGGCGAGGTTGCGCCGGTACAGCTCGTTGGACGCCTCGGCCGTGGAGTGCCCGGCGTACGTCCGCATCAGCCACGGACGGTCTTTCTGGCGCTCAGCCATGGGGATGACCTCTACACGTTCCGGAAGCGGTTGATGGCGTCGAGGTGCTCGGCCCGCGTCTCGGTGTCGCGCACGCCCATGCCCTCCTGGGGGGCCAGGCACAGCACGCCGACCTTGCCCTGGTGGGCGTTGCGGTGCACGTCGTGGGCGGCCTGGCCGGTCTCGGCCAGGGAGTACGTCCTGGACAGGGTGGGGTGGATCTTGCCCTTGGCGATCAGGCGGTTGGCCTCCCAGGCCTCGCGGTAGTTGGCGAAGTGGGAGCCGATGATGCGCTTGAGGCTCATCCACAGGTAGCGGTTGTCGTAGCTGTGCATGTAGCCGGAAGTTGAGGCGCAGGTGGTGATGGTGCCGCCCTTGCGGGTGACGTAGACGGAGGCGCCGAAGGTCTCGCGGCCCGGGTGCTCGAAGACGATGTCCACGTCCTCGCCGCCGGTGAGTTCGCGGATGCGCTTGCCGAAGCGCTTCCATTCGCGGGGGTCCTGGGTGTGCTCGTCCTTCCAGAAGCGGTAGTCCTCGGCGTTGCGGTCGATGATCGACTCGGCGCCCATGGCGCGGCAGATGTCGGCCTTCTGAGGGGAGGAGACCACGCAGATGGGGTGGGCGCCGCCGGCCAGGGCCATCTGGGTGGCGTAGGAGCCCAGGCCGCCGCTCGCGCCCCAGATGAGGACGTTGTCGCCCTGTTTCATGGCGGCGCCGTTGCGGGAGACCAGTTGCCGGTAGGCGGTGGAGTTGACCAGGCCGGGGGCGGCGGCTTCCTCCCAGGACAGGTGGGCGGGCTTGGGCATGAGCTGGTTGGATTTGACCAGGGCGATCTCGGCCAGGCCGCCGAAGTTGGTCTCGAAGCCCCAGATGCGCTGTTCGGGGTCGAGCATGGTGTCGTTGTGGCCGTCGGCGTTCTCCAGTTCCACCGACAGGCAGTGGGCGACGACCTCGGCGCCGGGCTGCCAGGCGTTGACGCCGGGGCCGGTGCGCAGCACCACGCCGGCCAGGTCGGAGCCGATGATGTGGTACGGCAGGTCGTGGCGCTTGGCCAGCTCCGAGGTGCGGCCGTAGCGCTCCAGGAAGCCGAAGGTGGGCACCGGTTCGAAGATCGAGGTCCACACCGAGTTGTAGTTCACCGAGGAGGCCATGACCGCCACCAGGGCCTCGCCGGGGCCCAGCTC
>NZ_PGSG01000090.1 GCF_002843305.1 Streptomyces barkulensis | reverse complement strand
GGAGACCAAGAAGGCCTGACCCGGGTTCCGGGGCCCGTCCCCGGCCCGTCCAGGACCCACCGGTCCTTCCTTCCGCGCCCGGCCCGCCAGTTCCCCACCCGGAACCCGCGGGCCGGGCGCGGCCCTTTCTCCGGGCTCAGACGGACGCGGGTCCGCCTCCGCCACAGCCGGCAGCGCGACAACCACCACTGGTCGCAGGACGCCCAGGAGCGGATGAGTTCGCCGGCGCTGTCCCTGCCGAAGCGGTTGCCCGGGCAGGATCCACTCCGTAGCCCCGTCGGCATGGGTACCGTTCTCGTGACGAGGCTCGACCGGCCGCAGCCACCACCTCCTGCCGACCGCTTGAGGGACCCCGCTCCGACAACGTGCCGTACCCGGCGCACGCTGAGGTCTCCGTCAATGACGAACTCGACCACGGACTGCGCGCCGAGCGCACCCGCAGGACCTGGGTCCACCGGCACGGGAGTGGGCTCCGCCCGCCCCCCGGCCCCGGCAGCCGGCCGGAGCAGGGGTGCGGCCTCAGGGGCGGTAGATCATCTCCAGCAGGCCCGCCGTGATCAGGAACCACGCGCCGATGCCGAGGAGCCAGACCATCTCCAGGACGAAGCCCACGGTGACCAGGACAACGGCGGCGACGGCCAGGGCGGCGATGATCCTGCGGACACCGCTGTCGAAGAGGGGTCCCTTCACCCGATCACATCCGAGCACCGGTGCGGCCGGCGGCGCGCACCCGGTGGGCGAGGAGGCGCACCGGCCCCCCGGTGACTGTCGTGGGCAGCTCCGGCACCGACCGGAGGACAGGTGTCATGGGCAGCACTGTAGGCAAGCCGCGCCCCTGGCACGAGTCCCGGCGCCGGAGTAGCTATCGTCTTCTGGTGCATACGAGCGAGAGCCGTTCCTGTGGTGGAACGGGAGCGCTGTGGTAGCCCGCCTGGGTTGGCACCGGCTGCGGTTCCGGCATCCGGCCCAGGTCGTCGTGTCCGGCTTCGCCGCGGCCGTCCTGGTCGGGACGGTGCTGCTGATGCTGCCCGTGGCCAGAGAAGGCCCCGGCGGCGCGAGCGTGCTGGAGGCCCTGTTCACCGCCACTTCGGCGGTCTGCGTGACCGGGCTGGTGGTGGTGGACACCCCGGTCTACTGGACCGGCTTCGGCGAGGCGGTGATCCTCGCGCTGATCCAGGTCGGCGGCTTCGGGATCATGACCTTCGCGTCCCTGCTGGTGGTGCTGGTCTCCCGCCGCCTCGGGCTGCGCGCCCGTCTCACGGCCGCGGCGGAGACCAAGACTCTGGGGCTGGGCGAGGTGCGCTCCGTCGTGGCCGGGGTGGTCAAGGTCAGCCTGGTGCTGGAGGCGGTCACCGCCCTGGCGCTGACCCTGCGGTTCGCCCTGGGCTACGACGAGCCGTGGCCGCGGGCGGTGTGGCTGGGCGTCTTCCACGCGGTCTCCGCGTTCAACAACGCCGGTTTCGCCCTCTACACCGACAGTCTGATGGGTTTCGTCACCGATCCGTGGATCTGCCTGCCCATCGCCTTCGCCGTCATCGCCGGCGGACTGGGCTTCCCCGTGCTGTTCGAGCTGCGCCGCCGCCTGCGCCGACCGCGCGCCTGGTCGCTGCACACCAAGATCGTGCTGTGGGGCACCGGGATCTTCCTGGCGGGCGGCACCGTGTTCATCACGGCCTTGGAATGGTCCAACCCCGCAACTCTCGGACCGCTGGACGTGCCGGGGAAGCTGCTGGCCGGCTTCTTCCAGGGCGGCGCGATGCCGCGCACCGCCGGCTTCAACAGCCTCGACGTCGGGCAGATGAATCCCGCCAGCTGGCTGGTCACGGACGTACTGATGTTCGTCGGGGGATCCAGCGCGGGAACGGCCGGCGGTATCAAGATCACGACCTTCGCCGTACTGTTCTTCGTTATATACGCCGAAGTCCGCGGCGAGGGCGCGGTCAACATCTTCAACCGCCGTCTGCACGGCGACGTCCAGCGGCAGGCGCTCACCGTGGTGCTTCTGTCGGTGGCCGCCGTGGCCGCCTCCACGATCGTGTTCATGGTCTTCACCGACATCAACCTCGACCGGTCCCTGTTCGAGGTCACCTCCGCCTTCGCCACCGTGGGGCTGTCCACCGGTATCACCGCGGACCTGCCCTCGACCGAGCAGGTCCTGCTGGTGGTGCTGATGTTCATCGGCCGCCTGGGCCCGATCACGGTGGCCTCCGCGCTCGCCCTGCGCCCCCGCGTCCGCATGTACGACCTGCCCGAGGAGCGACCCGTCATTGGCTAAGCACCCCGCATCGAGCAAGAAGGCGGCACCGGACCAGGGGCGCGGTGCCAGGCCCCGCCGCCGCGAGGCGCGTCGCCGCGAGGCCCGCCGCGACTCCGTGGTCGTCATCGGCCTGGGCCGCTTCGGCAGCGCCCTGGCCATGGAGCTGGCCGACGAGGACACCGAGGTCCTGGGCATCGACCACCGGGCCGAAGTGGTACAGAGCCTGTCCGGCTCCCTCACCCACGTGGTACGCGCCGACTCCACCAAGGAGGAGATCCTGCGGCAGCTCGGCGTGCACGAGTTCGAGCGGGCCGTGGTCGGCATCGGCACCGATCTGGAGGCCAGCATCCTGACCGCCTCCCTGCTGGTCTCCTTCGGCATCCCCAACGTGTGGGCCAAGGCCATCAGCGAGCCCCACGGCCGCATCCTCACCCAGCTCGGTGTCCACCACGTCGTCTACCCCGAACACGACATGGGCCAGCGCGTCGCCCATCTGGTGCGCGGCCGGATGCTGGACTACATCGAGTTCGAGGACGACTTCGCCATGGTCAAGACCAGCCCTCCGGAGGACATCATCGGCCTGACGCTGGGCAACAGCGGGGTGCGCACCCGCCACGGCGTCACCGTCGTCGCCGTCAAGCGTCCCGGTGAGGGCTTCACCTACGCCACCGCCGACACCGTCGTGGAGGAGGGCGACACCATCATCGTGGCCGGCCACACCCGCCAGACCGAGCGCTTCAGCGAACTGCAGTGACCGGCCCCTGCCCCGTCCGTGAGGCCCCGCTCAGGGCGTCTCGCCGTTCCCCGGCGCGTCCACCCAGTCCGGGAGGGGTTCGCACAGTTCGCGCCAGGCGGCGGGGACGGCCTCCAGGCCCGTACGGGCGGCCACGACGCCGCCGGTGATCGCGCAGGTGGTGTCCACGTCCCCCAGCCCTTCGGCCGTGCTCCACAGTGCCGACACCAGATCGCCGAGGTGGTGGGCGGCGCTCCACAGGGCGAACGGCACGGTGTCCGCGGCCCTGACGCGCGCCCCGTTGCCCAGGATGTCCGAGGCGCGGTGGGCCGGGGTGCCGGCCGGCAGGGCGGCGGCCGCCAGCAGCCCGTCGCGCACCGGTCCCCCGGGAGTGGCCCCGGCCGTCTCGCCGAGCAGGTCGCCGGGGTTGTGCGGCTCGCGGCCGCGTCCGCCGGCGGCCAGGGAGGCGGCCACCGCGACCGCCACGGCCCCGGCGATGCCCTCGGGGTGGGCATGGGTGACGGCCGCCGAGGCGGCGGCCTCGGCGGCGGCGCGCTCCGGGTCCCCCGCGAACCAGGCGCCCAGTGGGGCGGCCCGCATGGCGGCGCCGTTGCCGAGGCTGCCTCCGCCGCCGAAGAGCGCCTGCGCCCCGCTCTCCCAGCCGCCCGGGTCGAGTGCGAGCCGCGGCAGCAGTTCGTGCATGCCGTAGCCGTAGCCCCGTCCCGGATCGGCCGCGTACGCCGCGGCGAACTCGCGCGCCAGCGCCTCCGGGTCGACCGCCCGCGCCCGCAGCAGCACCCGCACCACGCACAGCGCCATGGCGGTGTCGTCGGTCCAGTGCCATGGCGCCTCGTCCGGGATCCGGCGGGCACGGATCATCGCGGCCGCCTCGGGCGGCTCGCGGAAGAACCACCGCTGCCCGAAACCGTCGCCCAGCGCCAGACCGCGCAGGCTGTCCGACGCCGCGGCGGGCATGCCGCCCCGACCACTGTCCGGTCCCCCTGTGTCCGTCATGCGGGCCATGCTGGCCGCCGAGGCCTCCCGGCGCCACCCCGCCCACGGTCCGGGGGCTCGCGGGATCCGTGCCCGCCCCCGGACGCAGCGGCGGACCGCCGGCCCGGCCGGTCGTCGTCTCTCAGACGAGCTGGCCGGTCCTGCGGGCGAGCTGGGCGCGCCCGAACAGCAGGGCGTAGCCGGGCGGCAGCCGGTCGATGATCCGGTCGAGCAGCTCCTCGTCGGCGAGTTCGGCGACCACGCTCAGCACCGAGCTGACGTCCCAGCGCGCCGTCGCCGGGGTCGCGCCCTCGATGCGGGCCGCGACGCTGTCGACGAACTGCGCGCCGCTGAGCGGCTTGACCACCTTGAGCTGGTCGGTCAGCACACGCATGCCCTCCTGCGGAAGGCGGACGGCCAGTTCCGTGCGCTCGGCACCGGTGAGATGGCCGCCGAGCGCCGAGAGCACGATCCGGGAGACGCGCTCCGCCTCCTTGGCCGTCGGGTACTGCCCCCGCTCGCGTACCTGCGCCACGAACTCGCTCCACCGCATGATCCATCTCCCCTTCCGTACTGACTGGTACCGGTGAGGTGGTCGGCACGGGCCGTCGCCCGCTGCCCCGCCAGGAGCGCGGGGCAGTCGGCGGTGCGGCACTGAGTGCAATGCCCTCCGTCCATCTGTATAGCCCAGGTCAAGAAAACTTGACAACAGACGGCTCAGAGGTGCGCAGCCACCTCGTATCAGCCCTGGCCCGGGGGAGGCGCGACAGCGAGCTTCCGTCGACCGGGGCATACACCCATGTGCCCGGGAAAAGCGCTTTCATACGGCACGGGTCGCGGCGTTCGCGAAGGCATACGGGTCACCTGCGATGACGGTGCACCGGAGCACCCCCGTCCGACACCCTCCCCTTTCCGCCCACCGCGTCGTCGACCTCGGCCTCCTTCCGCCCCCTGGGCCGCCGGCCTTCACCCCGGAGTGCGTTGGGGAAGGAAAAGTCCGATGCGTCGTATGACCGATCTCACAACCGCTCTCGAAGAGGCGGCGAAGTCCTCGCCCTCTCGCCCCCGTGCCGGGCGCGCCCTTCCACGCGGCGGGCCGTACCCCAACACACCCCCGGAGGTTCCGGCTCCGCGCCTTCCGGCGGGCATATGCCGTCACGAACGCAATCCCCTGCCGGCGCGCGGCGGCCTCGGCGACGCCCGTGCGGCGGCCGCGGTCCCGGCTGCCTCCGCACGGGCGTCCCGCCGTGCCGGCCGACCGGTGACACGGGGTGCCACACCGGCGTGACAATGGCGGGGTGAGCAGCGCACCGCCTCCCCCGTCCGCCCCCCAGGGGTCCCCCGCGTCACAGACGCCCCCGAAGACCCTGGAGCACTTGAAGCCCCTGGAGTCCCTGGAGTCCCTCGCACCGCGCCTGCCCTCCCCCCTGACCGAGGCCGCCGACGAACACTTCTCGCGCCACGGCGTCCGGCTGCTGCTCAAACGCGACGACCTGATCCACCCGGACCTCGTCGGCAACAAGTGGCGCAAGCTCGTGCCCAATCTGCGCGCCGCCGCACGGGCCGGCGAGCACACGCTGCTGACCTTCGGCGGGGCCTACTCCAACCATCTGCGCGCCACCGCCGCCGCCGGGCGCCTGCTGGGCCTGTCGACGATCGGAGTCGTACGGGGCGAGGAACTCGCCGGCCGGCCCCTCAACGACTCCCTGGCCCGCTGCGCCGCCGACGGCATGCGGCTGCACTTCGTGACACGGGCGGACTACCGCCGCAGGGACGACCCCGAGTGGACGGCCGCGCTGCGCGACCGCTTCGGCCCGTTCCGCCTCATACCGGAGGGCGGCAGCAACGCCGAGGCCGTGCGGGGCGCCGCGGAGCTGGGCCGGGAACTGCGCGGCGCGGCGGACGTGGTGGCCGTCGCCTGCGGCACGGGCGGCACCCTCGCCGGGCTCGCCGCCGGACTCGCCGACGGGCAGCGCGCGATCGGCTTCGCCGCCCTGCGCGGCGGCTTCCTCGCCGGGGAGGTGGAGCGGCTCCAGCGGGCCGCCTTCGGCGGACGCCGCGGCGCGTGGAGTGTGGAGGACCGCTTCCACTGCGGCGGCTTCGCCCGCACCACCGACGCGCTGGAGTCCTTCGCCCGGGGCTTCGCCGCCCGGCACGGACTGCCGGACCTGGACCGCGTGTACGTCGCCAAGACGCTGTACGGCCTGGCGGCCCTGGCCGGCGAGGGCGCCTTCCCCCGGGGAACGGCGGTGGCCGCCGTGGTCACCGGTCAGTCCCCGTGCCCGGTCCGGCCGAGCCCGGTCCGGCCGAACTCGCGCGCGTCCGCGCCGGGCGGAGTTACGAACGCCTCCGGTGGTGGGTAGTGAACTGGAACGAGCCCGCCATCGGTTTCCACGAGCCGCCCGGTGCCGAACCGGCGGCCGGGCCGGCACCGGGATCCCCGGGGCCGCCGGGAACAAACCGCGGCCCCGCGACGCTGTGAACCCGGCGTGAGCGGAGATGAATTGGGTATCGCAGACCCCTAGCCACGGACAGTGCCCATGTGTTTACTATGGGTGACTACCGCAGGAAGGGTGCCTCCTCGGCCCGGGCGACAGCATGCCCCGGATCGCGATAGCGTCGCAGTCGAACGATCTGCCGCGCCCGTCCGTTGACCTGTTGCCCCGTCGTGACGGGGTCGCCGGGCGGGCGTACACGGCAGCCACCAGCTTGTGCCACCTTGGAGGTGAGGGTGTCCCAGATCGCAGGCGAGCCCGGGACGCAGGACTTCGTCGAGGTCCGGCTGCCCGCTGCGGGCGCCTACCTTTCGGTTCTGCGTACCGCCACCGCCGGTCTCGCGGCCCGCTTGGACTTCACCCTCGACGAGATCGAGGATCTGCGCATCGCCGTCGACGAGGCGTGCGCCATCCTGCTCCAGCAAGCGGTCCCCGGCAGCGTACTGAGCTGCGTCTTCAACCTCGTCGGGGACTCTTTGTGGGTGACGGTCTCCGCACCCACCACGGACGGCCGCGCCCCCGAGCGCGACACCTTCGCCTGGACGGTGCTCTCCGCACTGGCGGGCGAGGTCGACTCGGCCGTGGCCGAGGACCGCACGGTCAGCATCAGCCTGCACAAGAAGCGCGGCGCCGGCCCAGGGGCGCCGTGACCGGCACACACGGGCCGGTACGGGACAAGGGGGTCGGTGTGAACGACCTGGAGAGCGAAACGCGGACGGGCCGCCACGAGAAGGCGGCGGGCCCGGTCATTCCCGAGCAGTACGCCCGGCCCCACCCGGTCGAACCTGATCAGCGGGCGGAGCGGGCGGTTGCCATGGAGGACCAGCAGCACGACATGCGCGAGGACGAAGGGGTCGGCGAGAAGGCCGCCTATGTGCACCGCCAGCCGGATCCCCAGGACCGCAGCGGCGCGCGGGACCTGTTCGTCAGACTGCGCGGCCTCCCGGCGGGCTCCCCGGAGCGCGCCGAGTTGCGCGACGCCCTGGTGCGGATGCACCTGCCGCTGGTGGAGCATCTGGCGCGGCGCTTCCGCAACCGCGGAGAGCCGCTGGACGACCTGACGCAGGTCGCCACGATCGGCCTGATCAAGTCGGTGGACCGCTTCGACCCGGAGCGCGGCGTGGAGTTCTCCACCTACGCCACCCCCACGGTCGTCGGCGAGATCAAGCGGCACTTCCGCGACAAGGGCTGGGCGGTGCGGGTGCCCCGCCGGCTCCAGGAGCTGCGGCTGTCGCTGACCACGGCCACCGCCGAGCTGTCCCAGCAGCACGGCCGCGCCCCGACCGTCCACGAACTGGCCGAGCGGCTGTCGATCTCCGAGGAGGAGGTTCTGGAGGGCCTGGAGTCGGCGAACGCCTACAGCACGCTCTCCCTGGACGTCCCGGACACCGACGACGAGTCCCCGGCCGTCGCGGACACCCTGGGCGCGGAGGACGACGCCCTGGAGGGCGTGGAGTACCGGGAGTCGCTCAAGCCGCTGCTGGAGGAGCTGCCGCCGCGCGAGAAGAAGATCCTGCTGCTGCGCTTCTTCGGCAACATGACCCAGTCGCAGATCGCCCAGGAGGTCGGCATCTCGCAGATGCACGTCTCACGCCTGCTGGCCCGCACCCTGGCCCAGCTGCGCGACCGGCTGCTGATCGAGGAGTAGCGGGGGCGGAGAACCCCTGGGCAGCCTCGGGGGCAGCCCTGGAGCAGGGCGCCTGCCGGTCCGGTCAGGCGTCCCGGGGCTCGTGCGGGCCGATGCCCAGTGCCCCGGCGGCCGCCGGGCTCATCAGGGAGCCCAGCACGGCCAGCGCGGTGAGCGCGATGGCCGCCCCGGCCGCGAGCCACACACCGCCGTTCTGCGCCATCTGCCAGCCCACCGGAAGCGCCATCAGCTGGACGATCACCGCCGGCCCCCGGCTCCACCGCCGCCGCAGCCACAGTCCCCGTGCGGCGGCCAGTGGCAGCACCGCCAGTGCCAGCACGGTCACGGCTCCGGTGAGGGCCTGCACCGTGTCGTCGGCCCGGCTGCCGGTCAGCAGCATGACCAGCATGGTCACCCCCAGGCCGGCGACCACCACTCCCTGTGCCGCCACCACGGCGGCCGCGGCGGTGATCCGCCCGGGCCGGGGGGACTCGGGGGTGCGGGGGCCGTCTGCGGAGGATGCTTCCGTGGTCACACCGCCAGGGTAGCGGGGCCTGCCGGACCGCCGTCCGTCCACTGCGGTTCCGGGCCGTCCGTCTCGGGGCCGCCCGCCCCGGGGCCGCCCGTCTCGGCCGCGAACGGCTGGGTACGCTGCACACCATGCGCGCGCTCCTCGTGGTCAACCCGGCAGCCACCACCACCAGTGCCCGCACCCGCGACGTACTCATCCACGCCCTGGCGAGCGACCTCAAGCTGGAGGTCGCCACCACCGAGTACCGGGGGCACGCGCGCGATCTGGGGCGGCAGGCGGTCCAGCGCGGGGAGATCGAGCTGGTCATCGTGCTCGGCGGCGACGGCACGGTCAACGAGGTCGTCAACGGGCTGCTGCACGCCGGCCCCGCCCCCGACGCCCTCCCCCGCCTCGCCGTCGTGCCGGGCGGTTCGACCAACGTCTTCGCCCGCGCCCTGGGGCTGCCCAACGACGCGGTGGAGGCGACGGGCGCACTGCTGGACGCGCTGAACTCCGGCGGCGAGCGCACGGTGGGCCTGGGCCTGGCGGCCGGTACGCCGGGGACGGAGGACGCGGAGGTGCCGCCCCGATGGTTCACCTTCTGCGCGGGCCTCGGCTTCGACGCGGGTGTGGTGGGGCGGGTCGAACAGAAGCGCGAGGGCGGCAGGCGCTCGACGCACGCCCTCTACGTGCGCCAGGTGGTACGGCAGTTCCTGGGCGACCCCTACCGCCGCCACGGAACGATCACCCTGCGGCGGCCCGGCGAGAAGCCGGTCGAGGAGCTGGCGCTGTCCATAGTCTGCAACACCGCGCCCTGGACCTATCTGGGCAACCGCCCGGTGTACGCGGCCCCCCGCGCCTCCTTCGACACCGCCCTCGACGTGCTCGGACTGACCCGGCTCACCCCCTCCGCGGTGACCCGCTACGGCACCCAGCTGCTGACCTCCTCGCCCGAGCGCGGCCCGCACGGCAAGCACACGGTCTCGCTCCACGACCTGACCGACTTCACCTTGGAATCGCAGGTGCCATTGCCGTTTCAGATGGACGGCGACCACCTGGGACTGCGTACGAGCGTGACGTTCACAGGCGTACGCCGTGCACTGCGTGTGATTGTGTAAGTGGATGTGGTGAAAGTCCTTTCACTCGAACGTTTAGGCCAGGTTCCACCCCCTGGAAGTACGGCTGTGACCTAGTCGACACCAAGGAATCAAAAAAAACTTTCCGGAAGGGGTTGTATCCGCCGCCGAGGTTTGCGAGTCTCTTCATGGCGATCGGGACGGTCGACGCCGACCCCCTTGAGAGCCCCGAATCCACCTCCTCATCCCTCGGGACACTCCCGGCGAAGCCGGGCGATGCCCCTTCCCTTGTGGAGGGATTCGTGAAAGCGTTCACATTCACAAGCAATTACCGCAACGCGTAGGAGATGGAGCAGCCATGGACTGGCGTCACAACGCCGTTTGCCGCGAGGAAGACCCCGAGCTCTTCTTCCCGATCGGCAACACCGGTCCTGCGCTGCTGCAGATCGAGGAAGCCAAGGCCGTCTGCCGCCGCTGCCCCGTGATGGAGCAGTGCCTGCAGTGGGCCCTGGAGTCCGGCCAGGACTCCGGTGTCTGGGGTGGCCTCAGTGAGGACGAGCGCCGCGCGATGAAGCGCCGCGCCGCCCGCAACCGGGCGCGCAAGGCCACTGCCTGACGCCCACCCCGCCACCTGCTGCCCCCGAGCCGCAGCACGCAGTGCCCACAGTGCGCACCGCAACGACGACACCGAGCCCCGGACCGTGCCCACGGTCCGGGGCTCGGCGCCGTGCGGGGTCCGGCACCGCCGCCCGGCGCCGGACCCCGCACAGCACCGAGCCCCCGCCGGGCGGGCGTCAGCGCCTCTCCGGCTCCACGGGGATGTCCAGGACCACCCGGGTACCGCCCCCGGGGGCCGGGAGCATGTCGAAGCCTCCCTCCAACTCCCCCTCCACCAGCGTCCTCACGATCTGCAGCCCCAGGTTCCCGGCGGTGCGCACGTCGAAGTCCTCCGGCAGACCGCGCCCGTCGTCCTGCACGGTGACCAGCAGCCGCCCCTCCCCGCGGTCGGCGCCCGTGCCGCGGACGGCGGCGACCTCGACCGTGCCCCGCTCCCCCGGCCGGAAACCGTGCTCCAGGGCGTTCTGCAGCACCTCCGTGAGCACCATGGACAGCGGGGTGGCCACCTCGGCCGCCAGCACGCCGAAGCGGCCCGTGCGCCGCCCGGTGACCATGCCCGGGGAGATCTCGGCCACCATCGCCAGCACCCGGTCGGCTATCTCGTCGAACTCCACGCGCTCGTCCAGTGTCTGGGAGAGCGTCTCGTGGACGATCGCGATCGAGCCGACCCGGCGGACGGCCTCCTCCAGCGCCTCCCGCGCGGTGCCGCCGGTGCCCGCGCCGATCCGCCGGGCCTGGAGCCGCAGCAGGGCGGCGACGGTCTGGAGGTTGTTCTTCACCCGGTGGTGGATCTCCCGGATGGTGGCGTCCTTGGTGATCAGTTCCCGCTCCCTGCGGCGCAGTTCGGTGACGTCGCGCAGCAGTATGAGCGAACCGATGCGCACCCCCTTCGGTTTGAGCGGGATGGCCCGCAACTGGACGACGCAGCCGTTGCCCTCGATCTCGGTCTCGCGCGGCGCCCAGCCGCTGGCGAGCTTGACCAGCGACTCGTCCACCGGGCCCCGGGAGGGCGCCAGTTCGGCGGTGGCCCGGCCCAGGTGCAGTCCGACCAGATCGGCGGCCAGGCCCAGCCGGTGGTAGGCGGAGAGCGCGTTGGGGCTGGCGTACTGGACGGCGCCGTCGGCGCCGAGCCGGATCAGTCCGTCGCCGACCCGCGGGGAGGCGTCCATGTCGACCTGCTGATCGGGAAAGGGAAACGATCCCGCGGCGATCATCTGTGCCAGATCCGAGGCGCTCTGCAGATAGGTCAGCTCCAGCCGGCTGGGCGTGCGCACCGTCAGCAGGTTGGTGTTGCGGGCGATGACGCCCAGGACACGGCCCTCACGGCGTACGGGGATGGACTCCACCCGCACCGGCACCTCCTCGCGCCACTCGGGGTCGCCCTCGCGGACGATCCGTCCCTCGTCCAGGGCGGCGTCCAGCAGCGGCCGGCGTCCTCTGGGCACGAGATGGCCGACCATGTCGTCCTGGTAGGAGGTGGGCCCGGTGTTGGGGCGCATCTGCGCCACGGAGACGTAGCGCGTGCCGTCCCGGGTCGGGACCCACAGCACCAGGTCGGCGAAGGAGAGGTCGGACAGCAGCTGCCACTCGGAGACCAGCAGGTGCAGCCACTCCAGGTCGGAGTCGCTGAGGGCGGTGTGCTGGCGTACGAGGTCGTTCATGGAGGGCACGGTGTGAGCCTAACCGGCGACCGATCCGGTCGTACGTCTGTGCATACGCGCCGTCGTGCGCAAGAATTGACGGCAGCCGCCCCGGCGAACCGGTGGTGCGTTCAAGGCGTGGACACGGGCCTGTGGTCCAGTCCACAATGGCGGCGGGCTTCCGCCCTCCCCGCACAGGAGGGTGGAACGAGACCGGGCGCTCTCTGCCCTGACTGCGCCGGGTCTCCGATCGCTCCGGGCTGCGGTGCCGGACGGGTTGAGGGTCCCGTCCCGGCGCCGCGGCCCGCGGGTGTCCTGAGCAGCCTCCCCGGATCCTCCGGGCTTTCCGGTGCCACCCCCGGGGGGGGCCTTCCGCCGCGTCCCCCGTCTCCCGCCGTCTGCCCCTGCCTCCCGCCGTGTCCTGTCCGGCCCCGCGGCGTGCGTACGGAAGGCGAACACGACGGTGGCCGGGCCCGCGGGTCAGGGGAGGCGCGGGCCCGGCTGTCGTGGGGGGAGCGGACTCAGCCGTCGGTCTCCCGGCCGGCGATGACCTCCGCGGCCGCCTGTCCGCAGACGCGGGCGGCCCCGTGGGTCGCGATGTGGAGTGCTCCGCGGGGCGGTGCCTGGGGCAGGCCCATCTCCACCACCACCGTGTCCGGCCGGGCGGCGAGCAGGGCGTCCAGGGCGTTCGCCATCCAGGGGTGCCGGTGGACATCGCGCACCACCGCGACGATCCTGCGGCCGGCCGCCTCCTCCAGCACCTGTGCGGCCGGTCCTCCCTGCCCGGCCCGTTCGGCCCGCGACCGGCTCCAGGAGCCGGTCGCGGTGCCCGGGAGCAGCTCGGCCAGTTCGGCGGCCAGCCCCCAGGGCGTCTCGTCGCCGACGGCGATGTTGGCCACGGGGGTGAAGGCGGCGACGTACGGCGGCCCGGTCAGGGGGGTGTGGTCCTGCCGGACGGTGACCTTCAGCGCGCGGCGGGCGGCCTCCAGCCCGACCCCGGGCTCGAAGGGCACCACTCCCCCGGCGCGGGTTGACGCCTCGGCGGTCCAGCGGGCCAGGGCACGGACCCGGTCGGCCGCCTCGGCCAGCCGCTCCTCGGACAGTTCGCCCTCGGTCACGGCCCGTACCAGGGCGTCGCGCAGGCGCAGCACGGTCTCCTCGTCGGCCAGTCCGCCGCCGACGCACAGGGCGTCCGCGCCCGCGGCGACGGCCAGTACGCTGCCGCGCTCGATGCCGTAGGTCGCCGCGATGGCCCGCATCTCCATGCCGTCGGTGACGATCAGGCCCTCGAAGCCGAGCCCGCCCTCGCCGCGGGGCGCGCGCAGCAGGCCGGTCAGGGCGGCCGGGCTGAGCGTCGCCGGAAGCGCCGGGTCCAGGGCGGGCAGCAGGATGTGCGCACTCATCACGCACTTGCTGCCCGCGTCGACCGCCGCCCGGAACGGGACCAGCTCGCGCTCCGCGAGCGTGGCCGGGTCCGCGTCGATGCGCGGCAGGGCGTGGTGGGAGTCGACCGAGGTGTCGCCGTGCCCGGGGAAGTGCTTGGTACAGGCGGCGACTCCGGCGGACTGCAGCCCCTCGACCCAGGCGGCGGTGTGCCGGGCCACCAGATCCGGTGTGGAGCCGAAGGAGCGGACGCCGATGACCGGGTTGTCGGGGTTGGAGTTGACGTCGGCCGAGGGCGCCCAGTTGAGGTTGACCCCGCACTCGGCGAGCCCGCGCCCCAGTTCGCGGGCGACGGCGCGGGTCAGCGCGGTGTCGTCGACCGTGCCCAGGGCGTGGTTGCCGGGGAAGGACGAGCCCGTGCGCGCCTCCAGCCGGGTGACGTCGCCGCCCTCCTCGTCGATGGCCACCAGCACGTCGGGGCGGACACCGCGCAGCTGGGCGGTGAGCGCGGCCAGCTGCGCGGGGGATGTGATGTTGCGGCCGAACAGGCCCACCGCCGCGAGCCCCTCGTCCAGGCGGCGCAGCAGCCAGTCGGGTGCGGTGGTGCCGGTGAAGCCCGGCTGGAGTACGGCCAGTGCGTCGCGGACCAGGGTGCTGCCGGTGGTGCCGGTGAGAGTCGTCATGGGCGACGTCATCCCTTCACTGCGCCGGAGGTGAGCCCCGCCGCCATCTTCTTCTGGACGATCATGAAGAAGACCACCACGGGGATGGAGATGAGGACGGAGGCGGCCATCAGCGCGCCGTAGTCCGTGCCGCGGTCGGTGGTGAAGTTCATCAGCCACACGTTGAGCGTGTACTTCTCGTTGTCCTGCAGGAGGATGTACGCGAACAGGTACTCGTTCCAGGCGGTGATGAGGGCGAAGATGGACGCCGCGGCCAGCCCCGGGGCGACCAGCGGGAAGATGACCCGCCAGAACGCGCCCATCCGGGTGCAGCCGTCCACCATCGCGGACTCCTCCAGCTCCTTGGGCACGTTGATCACGAAGCCGCGGATCATCCAGGTGGTGAAGGGCAGGACGGAGACCAGGTAGACGATGATCACGCCCCAGTACTCGTTGAGCGCGCCTATGTTGTTGAGCTGGATGTAGATGGGGATGAGCATCGCCGTGGGCGGCAGCAGCTGCACCAGGATGAGGACCGTCATGAACGGCTTGCGGCCGTAGAAGTCGAAACGCCCGATGGCGAAGGCGGCGATGGTCCCGATCAGCATGGCGCCGGCGACCGAGGTGACGCAGATGATCAGGCTGCTCTGGATCGCGGTCCAGAAGTTCGGGGCCTCGGTGGCCCGGACGAAGTTGTCGACGGTGAACGAGCTGGGCCACAGCGTCTGGTCGTAGCTGCGGATCTCGTGGTTCGGCCGGAAGGCGCTGACGAGAAGCCAGTAGACCGGGAAGGCCATCACCACGAAGATTCCCAGCCCCAGCACGTTGTAGGCCAGGCGGTGCTTCTTGCGGTCGGGGCGCAGCTCGTAGACGCCCGTACCGCTGGTGGCGGCCTCGGGTGCCTTGGCGGGCGTGGTGGAGGTTACGGAGGTGCTCACTCGACCTCTCCTGTCTTCATGAGCTGACGCAGGTAGTACACGGCCACACCGGAGAGCAGCAGCACGGTGATGAGGGCGATGGCGGTGCCCTGGCTGAACGAGGCGCTGTCGAACGCCTTGCTGAACGAGTAAAGGCCCAGCAGCTCGTACTCGGGTTCCGGCTTGTTGCCGCGCATCAGGAAGATCTGGCCGAAGACGTTGAAGTCCCAGATCACCGAGAGGGTGGCCACCATCTGGAAGACCGGCTTGATCACCGGGAAGGTGACGTTGCGGAAGACCCCGATCACTCCGGCGCCGTCGAGCTGCGCGGCCTCCTCCAGTTCCCTGGGCACCTGGGTGAGCGCGGCGTAGAGGGTGACCACCACGAACGGGATCGCTCCCCAGACCACCACCGCGCCGATGACGGTGAATCCCTGCCAGGGGTCGAGGAACCAGTTGTGGCCCTGGAAGTCCAGGCCGGGGATCTTGCTCAGCGTGCTGTTGACCACGCCGTAGTCGGAGTCGGAGAGCCACCGGAAGATCGAGGTCGCCACCAGCAGTGGCATCGACCAGGCCGCGACCAGGGCGCCGGTGAGCAGCAGCCGCACCCAGGTGGACAGCCGCTGCATCAGCAGGGCGGTCAGCAGTCCCAGCCCCATGGTCGCCACCACACAGACGACCATGAAGAGCACGGTACGGAAGGCGACCCACCAGAACTCCGGGTCGCCCAGGATGTTGGTGAACTGCTCGAACCCCACCCACGGCGGCGTGGTGCCGCCCCACAGATGCGCGCGGCGCATGTCCTGGAAGGACATGATCACGGTCTCGACCAGCGGGTAGCCGAAGACCGCGCCGATCGCCACGATCGCCGGGGCGATCAGCAGGTACGGCAGCTTGGGGCGCGGTTTCCGGCTGGGGCGCACTCCGCCCCCTGACGGCCCGGGGGCGACCTTCCCCGGCTTCTGCGGTGGGGCTGCCGGCGGGTCGGCGGCTTTGGTGTCGGCGGCGGTCACGGTGCTGGCCTTCCGTTCGTTCTCTTCACCGAAGGGGTGCGGCAGGCGGGAGCCGAGGATCGCGGCTCCCGCCTGCCGCAGGGACGGCCGGGGGGTGCGGGCCCCCGGCCGCGGCTCAGACCTCGTTGTTGATCAGCTTGTCGATCTCCTCGTCGGCCTTCTCGGTGGCGTCGGCCACCGAGGTGCCCTTGAGGATGTCCAGCAGCATGTTCTCCAGCACGTTCTGGCTCTCGATCGCGGTCCAGCCGGGGGCGATCGGGGTGAACCAGGCGTCCGGTACCGCGTTGGCGATCGGAGCGGTCTCCGGCTTCTCCTTCAGCGGTTCGAGCTGCTTGGTGTTGTTCGGCAGGATGTTCTTGGAGGCCAGGACCTCCATCGACTTCTCGCTGGTGAACAGCGAGATCCACTCCTCGGCGAGGTCCTTCGCCTCCGACTTCTGGATCACCGCGAGGTCGGAGCCGCCGATGAAGGACGGCAGGGCCTTGCCGTTGGGGCCGGGCATGCCGGCGGTGGCGATCTTGCCCTCCAGCTCGGGGTTGCCGTTCTCGCCCCCGAAGACGGAGCCGGCCTCCCAGCCGTTGCCGTAGATCAGGGCGGCCTTCTTGTTCGCCATGACGTTGGCGTGGTCCTGCTCGTCCTTGGTCCGGTCACCGTTGTTGTACTCGTTGACCAGGTTGATGAAGTGCTCGATGCCCTTGCGCGCCTCGGGGGTGCTCAGGGTGGCCTTCCACTCGCCCTTGCCCTCGTCGTACTCGGCGATCCGGCCGTCGTACGCGGCGACGTAGGACATGGCGGCGTACCAGTAGCGGCCGGGCAGGTAGAGGGGGGAGAAGGCCTTGTCGTCGCCGTACTCGTCGGCGACCTCGTCCAGCGCCTTCTTCAGCTCGTCCTCGGTCTGCGGAAGCTCCTTGGTGCCCGCGCCCTTGTCGAACATCTCCTGGTTGAAGATCGCCACGCGCGCCCCGGCGTAGTAGGGGACGCAGTAGAGCTTGCCCTCGAAGGTGCAGGTGTCCTTCAGGCCCTGGATCCAGGTGTCGGAGTTGTCGTACTTCTCCGGATCGATCTCGGCGAGGGCCCCGTTGAGGATGTAGGTCATGGTCTCGGTGTTGCCGAGCTCGACCACGTCGGGGAACTTGTCGCCGCCCAGCGCGGTGTCGAGCTTCTTGGCCTTGTCGCCCCACTGCTGGTACTGGACCTTGACCTTGACCTTGGGGTACTTCTTCTTGAACTGGGCGTTGACGTCCTTGACCAGCTCGGGCCAGGTGCTCTGGGCGTCGTTCATCAGCCAGACGGTGAGCGTCTCGTCACGCTCCTCGGGGGCCTTGGAGGAGTTGTCCCCACCGTCCCCGCCGCAGGCGACGAGGCCGGTCATCATCGCCGCGGCACCGATCGCCGCTACGAGCTTGTGCTTCACGTGCTTCTCCTTCGGGATGCCAGAAGTCCCCCCGCCCGCCGTCCGAGATCTCCGCTCCCGCCGGATGGCCGCGTCTGCCGTACCGTGCGTGGCGGGCGCCGGGGTGCGTCGACATGCGACGAGTACGGCCCGTGGGGCTGGGCTGGCCTATAGTGGTTTAGACCAGTGCCCGCAGCTTGGCCTAGACCTATATCGCTGTCAACGGTGTATAAAGCTCGCGGTCGCATCCGTTACCGGACCGACATCTGAGCCGGGACGCCCCCGGGGACGGCGGCCGTGCCACGATGTGATCCGCTACGTACGGAGGAAGCCGGTGACGGCACTGGAGAAGTCACGACACGACTCGGAAAGGCGCGCGATGGAGGGCGACGGGGCCACGGACACCACTGCCGGGGCGGGCACCCGCTCCGCCGGGGGCGGCGCCGCCGGACGCACCGCGCGCGTGCCCAAGTACTACCGGCTCAAGCGCCATCTGCTGGAGATGACCGAGACGATGCCCCCGGGCACTCCGGTCCCGCCGGAGCGGACACTGGCCGGCGAGTTCGACACCTCCCGCACCACCGTGCGCCAGGCACTCCAGGAGCTGGTGGTCGAGGGACGGCTGGAGCGCATCCAGGGCAAGGGAACCTTCGTGGCCAAGCCCAAGGTCGCCCAGGCGCTCCAGCTCACCTCCTACACCGAGGACATGCGCGCCCAGGGGCTGGAGCCCACCTCCCAGCTGCTGGACATCGGCTACGTCACCGCCGACGACCGGCTCGCCGGGCTCCTGGACATCCCCTCCGGGGGCCGCGTCCTGCGCATCGAGCGGCTGCGGCTGGCCAGCGGCGAGCCGATGGCCATCGAGACCACGCATCTGTCGCAGAAGCGCTTCCCGGCCCTGCGCCGCAGTCTGGTGAAGTACTCCTCCCTCTACACGGCCCTGGCCGAGGTGTACGACGTCCATCTCGCCGAGGCGGAGGAGACCATCGAGACCTCCCTGGCCACCCCGCGCGAGGCGGGCCTGCTGGGCACGGACGTCGGCCTGCCGATGCTGATGCTCTCCCGGTACTCGCGCGACACCGAGGGCGAGCCGGTGGAATGGGTGCGCTCGGTCTACCGCGGCGACCGCTACAAGTTCGTCGCCCGCCTCCAGCGCCCCGGCCGGGGGCGGTGAGCGGAGGGCCGGCCACCGGCCCGGACCGCGGAAAAGCCCCGGCTCTCTCCCGGCCCTCCCCCGGTCGTCACGCCTGCGCAGAGCCATTGCACCACCACGGCCGGGATGCCGCATGATGACCGCCATGGACATCACCATCAGGGCCGCGCGCCCGCACGAGTTCGAGGCCGTCGGGGAGCTGACGGCCGGGGCGTACCTCGGGGACGGACTGCTGGACCTCGGCGCGCGGGACCCGTACCTCGCCGTGCTGCGCGACGCCCGGCGCCGGGCCGGGCACGCCGAACTGCTGGTGGCCGCGGGCCCCGGGGACGACGGGGCCGAGGAGGTTCTGGGCACCGTCACCTTCGCGGTGCACGGCGGCGAGTACGCGGAGATCGCACGCCCCGGCGAGGGGGAGTTCCGGATGCTGGCGGTGCGCCCCGGGGCACGCGGCCGGGGCGTGGGCGAGACCCTGGTGCGCGAGTGCGTGGACCGGGCCCGCGCGCTGGGCCTGGAGCGGCTGACGCTCTCCAGCCATCCCATGATGCACACCGCCCACCGCCTCTACGGGCGACTGGGGTTCGTCCGCACCCCCGACCGCGACTGGCGTCCCGTCAAGGACGTCCCCCTGCTGACCTTCGCCCTGGACCTGAGGTGAGCACAGGGCGCCGGGCCGTGGTGCGGCACTCCGCCTGAGAAGCCCTCCAACACAACATCTGGGGTCACTTCGCCGGAGCGGCACTAGATGTATGCTCATCTCGCTGTCGCCGCAGGGGAATCCGGTGTGAGTCCGGAGCTGTCCCGCAACGGTGTGCGGCGGGCTGCCCCCGTGTCGTTCGCACGGTCAGGGCCGTCCGCCGCGAGTCCGAGGACCTGCCGACGGTGTTCATTGACACGTCCGGGCCTCGTGGGTTGGGCCGGCGGACGCGAGCGGTGCGCCCTCCTCCGGCCGGGTGTGCCCGTACGCGCCTGCTCCTCCTCCCTCCGGGGCCGCCGGCCCACGAGGGAGAGCACCGAGTGACCATCTCATCAGCGGAGCCCGCCACGGCCTGTACGCCGGCCTCCGCACCGGCCCGCGCACCACAGGACGACCGCCCGGGCGCGGCGCTGCTGCGCACCCTGACCGAGCTCGCCTCCGACCTGCCCGCCACCGACCCCGGGCGGGTCGCCGCCGCCGCGCTGCGCGGGCGCCACCCCGGCGCGGACGAGGCCCGGCTGCTCTCCCTGGCGACCGAGGCCGCGGCCGGCCTCATCGCCGAGGAGCCCGAGTACTCGCGGCTCGCGGCGCGGCTGCTCGCTCCGGCGATCCGCCGGGAGGCGGCCGGGCAGGGCGCGGTGTCCTTCTCCGCGTCGGTGGCGGTCGGCCACCGGCAGGGGCTGATCGCCGACCGCACGGCCGGCTTCGTCGCCGAGCACGCGCGGCGGCTCGACGCGCTGGCCGAGGAAGCCCTCGCCGGCGGCGCCGACGACCGTTTCGGCTACTTCGGGCTGCGCACGGTCCACTCCCGCTATCTGCTGCGCCACCCGGTGACCCGCGCCGTGATCGAGACCCCGCAGTACTTCCTGCTGCGTGTGGCCTGCGGGCTGGCCGCCGACTCCTCCGAGCGGGCGCTGGAGGAGGTCGCCGAGCTGTACCGGCTCACCGGCACGCTGTCCTATCTCCCCTCCTCCCCCACCCTGTTCAACTCCGGCACCCGGCACCCCCAGATGTCCTCCTGCTATCTGCTGGACTCCCCCCGGGACGAGCTGGACTCGCTCTACGAGCGCTACCACCAGGTCGCGCGGCTGTCCAAGCACGCCGGCGGCATCGGGCTGCCCTTCTCCCGGGTCCGCTCGCGCGGTTCGCTGATCCGCGGCACCAACGGCCACTCCGGCGGCATCGTGCCGTTCCTCAAGACCCTGGACGCCTCGGTCGCGGCCGTCAACCAGGGCGGCCGCCGCAAGGGTGCGGCCTGCGTGTACCTGGAGACCTGGCACGCCGACGTCGAGGAGTTCCTCGAACTGCGCGACAACACCGGCGAGGACGCCCGCCGCACCCACAACCTCAACATCGCCCACTGGATCCCGGACGAGTTCATGCGCCGGGTCGAGTCGGACGCCGACTGGTCGCTGTTCTCCCCGTCCGACGTCCCCGAGCTGGTGGACCTGTGGGGCGAGGAGTTCGACGCCGCCTACCGCCGGGCGGAGGCGGCCGGGCTGGCGGTGCGGACGGTTGCGGCCCGCACCCTCTACGCCCGGATGATGCGCACCCTCGCCCAGACCGGCAACGGCTGGATGACGTTCAAGGACACCGCCAACCGCACGGCCAACCAGACCGCCGAGCCGGGCAGCGTCGTCCACTCGTCCAACCTCTGCACCGAGATCCTGGAGGTCACCGACGACGGCGAGACGGCCGTGTGCAACCTGGGCTCGGTCAACCTCGCCGCCCATCTGCGCGCCGGCGCCGACGGGGACCCGCGCCCCGGTGAGGAGCTGGACTGGGAGCGGCTGGACGCCACCGTCCGCACCGCCGTGCTCTTCCTCGACCGCGTGGTGGACGTCAACTACTACCCGACCGGGCAGGCCGCCGCCTCCAACTCCCGCTGGCGTCCGGTGGGTCTGGGGCTGATGGGCCTGCAGGACGTGTTCTTCCGGCTGCGCCTGCCCTTCGACTCCCCCGAGGCCCGGCGGCTGTCCACCCGGATCTCCGAGCGGATCATGCTCGCCGCCTACGAGGCGTCCGCCGGCCTCGCCGAGCGGCACGGCCCGCACCCGGCCTGGTCCGCGACCCGCGCCGCCCGCGGGGTGCTCCACGTCGACCACTACCCGCAGGCGGAGATCACCTGGCCGGAGCGCTGGGCCGCGCTGCGGGAGCGGATCGCCGCCGCGGGCCTGCGCAACTCCCTGCTGCTGGCCGTCGCGCCGACCGCGACGATCGCCTCGATCGCGGGTGTCTACGAGTGCGTGGAACCGCAGGTCTCCAACCTCTTCAAGCGCGAGACGCTCAGCGGCGAGTTCCTCCAGGTGAATCCCTGTCTGGTGGCGGACCTCAAGCGGCTGGGTCTGTGGGACGAGCGCACCCGCGAGGCGCTGCGCGAGTCCAGCGGCTCGGTCGCGGAACTGCCCTGGATCCCGGAGGAGATCCGCGCGCTGTACCGCACGGCCTGGGAGATCCCGCAGCGCGCCCTGATCGACATGGCCGCGGACCGCACCCCGTTCCTGGACCAGAGCCAGTCGCTCAACCTGTTCATGGCGTCGCCGACCATCGGCCGGCTCAGCTCGATGTACGCCTACGCCTGGAAGCGCGGTCTGAAGACCACGTACTACCTGCGCTCGCGTCCCGCGACCCGTATCGCACGAGCCGCGGGCGGCGCCTCCGCGGCCGTTCCCGCCCCCACCTCCCCCACCCCCGTACCCGTTTCCGTGGAGCAGGCAGCGCCGGCCGCCGGCGCCGCCTGCTCCCTGGAGAACCCCGAGTCCTGCGAGGCATGCCAGTGACCGCCACCACCCCCGAGACCCCCGCCGCCGGACCCTTCGCCGACCGCCCCCGGAACCTGCTGGACCCGGGCTTCGAGCTCACCCTGCGGCCGATGCGCTACCCGGCCTTCTACGAGCGGTACCGGGACGCGATCAGGAACACCTGGACGGTGGAGGAGGTGGACCTCCACTCCGACGTGGCCGATCTGGCGAAGCTCTCCCCGGGAGAGCAGCACCTGATCGGGCGGCTGGTCGCCTTCTTCGCCACCGGCGACTCGATCGTGGCCAACAACCTGGTGCTGACGCTGTACAAGCACATCAACTCGCCCGAGGCGCGGCTGTATCTGTCGCGGCAGCTGTTCGAGGAGGCCGTGCACGTCCAGTTCTACCTGACCCTGCTGGACACCTATCTGCCCGACCCGGACGAGCGCGCCGCCGCCTTCGACGCGGTGGAGAACATCGACTCCATCCGGGAGAAGGCGCGGTTCTGCTTCAAGTGGATCGACGAGATCGAGAGGACCGACCGGCTGGAGAGCCGGGCCGACCGCCGCCGCTTCCTGCTGAACCTGATCTGCTTCGCGGCGTGCATCGAGGGCCTGTTCTTCTACGGCGCCTTCGCCTACGTCTACTGGTTCCGCTCCCGCGGTCTGCTGCACGGGCTGGCCACCGGTACCAACTGGGTCTTCCGCGACGAGTCGATGCACATGTCGTTCGCCTTCGACGTGGTGGACACCGTCCGGCAGGAGGAACCGGAGCTGTTCGACGACGAGTTGCGGCGGCAGATCGAGGAGATGCTGGAGGAGGCCGTCGAGGCCGAGCTGCGGTTCGCCCGGGACCTGTGCGGCGAGGGCCTGCCGGGGATGAACACCGAGTCGATGCGCGAGTACCTGCGGTGCGTGGCGGACCAGCGGCTGGTCCGGCTGGGCTTCCCCGCCCGCTACGGCGCCCGCAACCCGTTCTCCTTCATGGAGTTGCAGAACGTCCAGGAGCTGACCAACTTCTTCGAGCGCCGCGCCTCGGCCTATCAGGTCGCGGTCGAGGGCTCGGTCTCCTTCGACGACGACTTCTGATCTCCCGCCTCCGGTCGGACGCGTGCCCCCGGAAAGTCCCGTGCGGGGCTTTCCGGGGGCAGGCGCCGTTGGGGGAAGGTGCGCTCCGGGTGCGTTCCGGATGCGCTCCGGATGCGCTCCGAAAGGGGGCGGGCGCGGTCAGATGCCGCAGCTGGACGCCGACCAGAAGCGGCTGGAGCGGTGGTCGACGTGGGTGTGGTCGTTGTGGCCGGGGTAGCCCGGGCCGAGGATGCCCCGGAAGCCGTGGTAGCGGGCCTGCTTCGCCATCCTGCACAGGGTGTGCGAGCCGGCGCCGAGGTCGACGCCGTCACCGTAGAGGTGGCGGCTGTTGGAGGAGCCGCCCACCGCGCTGTTGCAGGAGTAGGAGCGGAAGCCGCTGGTCACCCGGATCGGCGCGTCGCCCAGGGCGTGGCGCATCGCCTCCAGCTTCCACATGGAGATCAGGGCGTTGCGCTTGGCGGTCGCCGCGCTCACCGCGCCGCCGCTCCAGGTGGAGTTGCACCTGTTCAGCTCGGAGTAGGAGAAGTGGGCCGGGGTGCAGTCGGCGTCCTGGAGGGCGTAGATCTTGCTGAAGGTCTGCGGGCCGGCGACGCCGTCGGCCGACAGGCCGTACGCGGCCTGGAACCGCTTGACGGCGGCGGCGGTGGCCGGGCCGTAGGAGCCGTCGATGGCGAGTACGTTGCCGTAACCGGGATAGCCGGACATGCGGATCTGGAGTTGGGCGACGTCCGAGCCGGACGCGCCCTGGGAGAGGGTGCGGTTCCAGGTGTAGCAGGTGTCGGCCTGGGCGGTGCCCGCGGTGGTGACCGTGCCGACCAGTGCTGCTGCCGCGAGCATGACAACACTGAGGATGAGACGGACGGTGCCTCTGAGCATGGTGCCTCCGTGTTGGAACAGTGGGGACTTTGAGAGTGGCGGAGGATGTCTACCCGCGTCAACATCCTTCCGGAAATGCCAATGGGCGGGCCACTGGAGGCCCGCCCACCGTCACACGACGTTCACCACCGGCCCGCGGGCCCGGGAACCGCACCGCTCAGTCGTTGGGCACCGTCTCGTAGCGCGGGGTGTTCTCGGCCATCTGCCGCAGCACGTCCTTGCGTTCGCGCTTGGAGAGGCGGTCGATGTAGAGGCGGCCGTAGAGGTGGTCCGTCTCGTGCTGCAGGCAGCGCGCGAAGTACCCGGTGCCGCGCACCGTGATCGGCCTGCCCTCGGCGTCCTGCCCGCGCACGACGGCGTAGTCGGGGCGCGCGAGTGAGGCGTACGCGCCCGGCACCGACAGACAGCCCTCGCCCGAGTCGTCCAGCACCCGCCGCTCGGCGGGCAGTTCCTCCAGCACGGGGTTGCAGACGACGCCGACGTGCCGCACGCCCTCGTCGTCCGGGCAGTCGTAGACGAAGACCTTCAGGTCGACACCGATCTGGTTGGCGGCCAGGCCGACGCCCTCCGCCGCGCGCTGGCTGGCGAACATGTCGTCGACCAGCTTGGCCAGTTCGCCGTCGAACTCGGTGACGTCCCGGCACTCCCGGTGCAGCACCGGGTTGCCGACGACGGTGATCGGACGGGCGGTGCCGCGCTCGCGGTGGGTCCGCTCGCGCTCCTCGCAGTCCTCCGTGTCGACGACGAACCCCTCGTCGTCCACCCGCTGCCCGGTCTCGTGCTCCGCCATCTTCGCCGTACGCCTTCCTCGGTGCTCCACCACAACCCGTACAGAGTACGGGCAGACTCCCGGCTCCGTACGCGGCCGGCCGGTATCAGCAGACCTCTTCCAGGTCCCGCCACTCGCGGGTGTCCGGGCTGTCGGCGACCCAGCCGTCCAGCAGCCCGCGCACCAGGGAGGCCGGGGCCGCCAGCCCGCACTCGCGCTCGGGCACCCACAGCTCTCCCGACGTCATGTGCCCCAGCGGCCCCGGATGCCCGGGCACGCTGTGGTCGTGCGGATCGTGCCGGGGGGCGCCCTCGCCCTCGTCGCTGGGCATCCGGCTCTCCGAGCAGGAGCGGCACAGCAGCCGCACCGACGAGGACCAGTCCTCGGCGGCGAAGCCCGCGTCCGCCGCCAGCCGCTCCAGCGCGTCCCGGTCCGTCTCGGTCGCCGCCTCCAGCAGCACCACCCAGGTGGGCACCGGCGAGGGCGCCCAGAGTTCTATCTCGTCGAAGACCGGATAGGCGTGGCCCGCGGCCGTGGTCCGCTCGCCGTGCGGCACCCCGTCGTGCAGCACCACCTCGCCCCAGCGGCGCCCGGAGGACGGCAGCGGGATGTTCTGCACCTCGATGCGGGCCGGGTCCAGCCGCCGCCCCCACACCACTTCGGCCTCGCCCTCCGGCGACAGGCGCACCGCGGCACTGCCCAGGTCCATGCCGGCCGGCGGGCCGGTACGGGCGTCGTCACCGCCGGCCGCCGTCTCCGGCACCCGCAGGCCGTACGCCTGCCAGGCACGCCGGGCCAGGGCCCAGTCCTGCAGCGCGGTGGCCGCGATGCCCACGTTCCACCAGTCGGGCGCCCCGGCCGACCGGTCCAGGAGCGCGACGGCGCGCAGTCCGGCCGCGCGCGCCTGCTCCCAGTCGTGCCGGAACTTGTGCAACAGCGCGAGGTTGAACCAGGACTCCGACAGCCACGGCTCCAGATCGGCGGCACGGGTCAGCAGCGTGCCGGCGTCCTCGTAGCGTCCGTCACCGATGAGCGTGAACGCGCGGTCGGTGACCACCCGCCAGTCGGCGGAGGGCCGGTGCCTTGCCTTGCCGAAGATCCTCACGATGTTCCCGCCTGACTCCCGCCTGCTGCTCCCGACCGTCCTCGCGGCCGTCTTCCCGCGGTCCCCGCCGCGGTGTCCGTGCCGCGATCTTCTCCCAGCCGCGGTTCCCGGTTCGCATCCAACCATGCCCACCCCGGTGCGCGCTCATTACCCGTCGGTCGTGGGGGTACCGAGCGGTCCGGGGCGCGGAGGAACGCCCGGCACGGCGTCGCGGAGGGACCCTCGACCGCCCGTGTCACAGCCGGGTCGAAGCCGAGCGGGTTAACACGTTCGGGTGATGTTGCGAAGGCGCGGGCCGACGCGGCGCACAGGGCGCGCGGAGGCGTCCGCGCCGGGACTACGGCCGGGACTGCGCCCGGAACCGCGGCCGGGACGCCGCCCGTACGGCACGGAGCACGGTGCGGGGCGGCGCGGACACGGGTTCGGCCCGGGCGGCCGTCAGAGCCGTTCCCCGCCGGCCTCGCCCGGACTCCCGAGGGGAGCGGTGCGGGGCTGGTCCGGCCGCCCCGCCCCGGGCTCCGTCACGGGCTGCTCCGGCACGGCCTGCCCGGCACGGATCATCTCGATGCGGCCCATCACCTTGGAGCGCAGGCCACCGGGCACCTCGTCGTGCCCGCAGCACCGCTTGACCAGCTTCTTCACGGCCTGTTCCAGGCCGTACTTCTCCAGACACGGCGAGCACTCCTCGAAGTGCTCCCTGAACTTCGTCAGGTCGCCGTCGGGCATCTCGCAGTCCAGGTACTCGTACAGGTGGTCCAGGACCTCGGCACAGTCCGTCTCGTGCGGCTCTCCGCAACTCATGAGCCCGAGCCTTTCCGGTCGTGCGACTCCTCGGGTGCGGCGGCGCCGTTCGCACCCGCCGGAACCAGCCCGCGCTCGCGGGCGTAGTCCTCCAGCATGCCCCGCAACTGCCGGCGACCGCGGTGCAGGCGGGACATCACCGTGCCGATGGGTGTCCCCATGATGTCCGCGATCTCCTTGTACGCAAACCCCTCGACGTCCGCGAGGTAGACCGCGATCCGGAACTCCTCGGGGATGGCCTGGAGCGCCTCCTTCACGTCCGAGTCGGGCAGCCGGTCCAGCGCCTGCGACTCGGCCGAGCGCAGCCCGGTCGACATGTGCGACTCGGCGCGCGCGAGCTGCCAGTCCTCGATCTCCTCGGCCGCGCTGCGCTGCGGTTCGCGCTGCTTCTTGCGGTACGAGTTGATGAAGGTGTTGGTGAGGATGCGGTACAGCCACGCCTTGAGGTTGGTGCCCTCGCGGAACTGGTGGAAGGACGCGTACGCCTTCGCGTACGTCTCCTGCACCAGGTCCTCCGCGTCCGCGGGGTTGCGCGTCATGCGCAGCGCGGCGGAGTACATCTGGTCCAGGAAGGCGAGGGCGTCCCGTTCGAAGCGCGCGTTCCGTTCGGCGTCCGTCTCCACGGGCTCCCTGGGCGCAGCGTCGTCGGTCGCGGCGACCGGACCCACCTCCTCCGATGCGGCTTCGAGTCCGTTGCCGGACCCATTCGAACCGGAGAATAGACGACGGTCCGTCCCCTCCGCTGCCGGGAAGGGAACGTCCCCGACGGGTCCGGCGAGCCTCAGTGTCGCCCAGTCCACCTGGGCGGCTGTGGCACGGGTACCCACAGGGCGGGACGGGCATGCGATCGAACCCATGTCGGGTGGACTCCCTCTCCTCGCGCGTGCGTGCGGTCCGTACGTGTCCTGCAGCAGGACAACACGGCCGCGCGGAGGATCATTCCCGCGCCAGCCATTCGCGCACCGCGCCGGTGATCACGCCGAGCGCCTCCTCCTGGCCGAGTGCCGCCCGCTTCGGCACGGCGAAGCCGTGGTCGCCCCCGGGCACCTCGACGACCTCCGTGCCCCCGGGGAACTCCCCGGGCCGCCCGAAGGGATCGCGACCGCCCTGGACGACCAGGGTCCGCACCCCCGCCTCCAGCAGCTCGCCGGCCCGGGAACGCTCCGGCTTCCCCGGGGGGTGCAGGGGGAAGGCGAGCGCGAGCACGGCGCGCGCACCGAGTCCGGCCGCGGTCCGGCAGGCCACGCGCGCCCCGGCGCTGCGCCCCCCGGAGACGACCGGCAGCCCTTCCCCCTCCAGAACGGGCCACACCGCCCGCCATCCCTCGTCCAGCTTCCCGGGTGCGGGCGCCAGCTTCCTTCCCGCCACCCGCCAGGGCTGCTCGACCAGGGCGACCGAGACGCCGTGCGCGGGCAGCGCGTCCGCCAGGGCCCGCAGGTCCCGCGCCTCGACCCCGCCCCCGGCGCCGTGTCCGAGCGCGAGGACCAGGCGCGGCCGGGCGGCACGCCGCCAGGTGATCCGGGCCGGGCCGGCCGGCGTGGCGACCTCCTCGGTGGTTCCGGTGGTGCCCGCGCCGGTTCCGGTGCTGTCGGTGCTGTCGGTGCTGTCGGTGCTGTCGGTGCTGTCGGTGCTCACCGGCTCAGAACAGCGTCCCGGCCTCGGGCGCGTCAAGCTCCTCCAGCAGCTCGGGCCCGTTGTTGCGCACGTTGCTGACCTCGCCGCGCACCGGATAGGCCCGCATGGCCCCGGGCGGCGGCGGGACCAGCAGTCCGCGCACGTCCTCGGCGTCGGTGCGGGCCGGGTCCAGCCAGGCGTCCCAGCGGTCGGGGGTGAGCACCAGCGGCATCCTGGGGTGGATGTCGGCCAGGGAGCGCGGCCCCTCCTCGCCGGCGCCCGCGAACGGCTCGCTCTGCGCCTCGGTGGTGATCACCGTGCAGGTGGACCACCAGGCCCTGGGGTGGTCCTCGGGCAGCGTCCTGTCCCGCCAGAACTCGTAGAGCCCGGCCATCGCCATCACCGAGCCGTCGGCGGGGGTCACGAAGTACGGCTGCTTGCGCGGCCGCTTGCGCCTGCCCTTCTCCTCCTCCTGCCGCTCGGCCGTCCCGGTGACCCACTCGTAGTACCCGTCGGCGGGCAGCAGACAGCGCCGGGCGGCGAAGGGGCGGCGGTAGGAGGGCTTCTCGTGCACCGTCTCGGCCCGTGCGTTGATCATCTTCACGCCCACGTCCGGGGACTTCGCCCAGGAGGGCACCAGCCCCCAGCGCAGCGTCCTGAGCTGGCGTACGGGGCTCGGATCACCGCTGTCCTTCAGCGGCCGGTCCAGCACCGCGTACACCTGCTTGGTCGGGGCCACGTTCCAGTCGGGCGCCAGCTCCTCGGCCGGGTCCCGCTTCTCCACTCCGAAGAGCCCGGCCAGTTCACCGGCCGATCGGCTCGCCGCATACCGTCCGCACATGTACGCCACCCTGCCACGCCCGTGCGGCCGGCGGCACCGTGAACGGCCGTACGGGCTCCGCACAGAGGCCGTGACACACTGCGGAGCACCGCTTCGCGGCCGGAGGAGCACGGCGCGCGGGGCGGCGGAACGGGGCGGAACGGGGCGGAACGGGCCGCGACAGGCCGAGGCGGACGCGGCGGACCGCAGGGGAAGGGGCCGGCCGGGCATGGACACGGACAGCATCACCGAGGTCTGGGACCGCGTCGTCGGGACGCAGCCCGACCCGTCGTTCGCGGTCGTGGCGGCCACCGGGCTGGTGGCCCTGGCCGTCGTCGCCGCGCGAGGACCGTGGCGGGTGGCGCGGAACGCGGTGACCATCGCCCATGAGGGCGGGCACGGGATCGTGGCGCTGCTGACCGGGCGGCGGCTGGAGGGCATACGTCTGCACTCGGACACCTCCGGGCTGACCGTCTCCCGGGGGCGGCCGAACGGGATCGGAATGGTGCTGACGGCCGCCGCCGGGTACACCGCGCCGTCGCTGCTCGGCCTGGCGGGGGCGTGGCTGCTGGCCGCCGGGCACGTCACCGCGCTGCTGTGGGGGGCCACGGCGCTGCTGCTGGCGATGCTGGTGATGGTGCGCAACGCCTACGGGGTGCTCACCGTCGTCCTCACCGGCGGGGTGTTCTTCCTGGTCTCGTGGTTCACCGGAACCGAGGTGCAGGCGGCGTTCGCGTACGGGGTGGTGTGGTTCCTGCTGCTGGGCGGCGTGCGGCCCGTCTTCGAGCTCCAGGGCAAACGGCGCCGGGGCGAGGCGCCGGACTCCGACGCCGACCAGCTCGCGCGGCTGACGAACGCGCCCGCGCCGCTGTGGCTGCTGCTCTTCCACGCCGTCGCCCTGTGCTCGCTGACCGGCGGCGGACGGTGGCTGCTGGGGCTCTGACGCCCCCGCGGCGGGTGCCCGCCGCGGGCCCGGGGCCCGCGGCCTCCCGCACGGCCCGGCTCACCCGGACGCCGCCCGGTCCCGCCCGGTGGTGCGCCATGCGGCGGCCCTCGTCCGCGCCCTCTCCGTGTCCGGTCAGGATTCCCGCCCCGCCGGAGCCACTAAAGTTGCCCCCATGACCGACCACACCGCCCTCTGGCCTGCGCCGCTCGCGTCCGGCGCCGTCGACGCGACCGTCACCGTGCCCGGATCGAAGTCGGTCACCAACCGCGGTCTGGTGCTCGCCGCCCTCGCCTCCGAGCCCGGCTGGCTGCGCCGTCCGCTGCGTTCGCGTGACACCCTGCTGATGGCCGAGGGGCTGCGTGCCATGGGGGTGGGCGTCGAGGAGACGGTGTCCTCCAACTCCGCGCCCGTCGCGTCCGGCGCCGCCGGCCCCGGGGGCGGCGGCGAGGCCTGGCGCGTCATCCCCGCGGGGCTGCACGGTCCCGCGAGCGTGGACGTCGGCAACGCCGGCACCGTGATGCGCTTCCTGCCGCCGGTGGCCGCCCTGGCCGACGGCCCGGTCCGCTTCGACGGCGACAAGCGCTCCCACGAGCGCCCCCTCCACGGCGTGATCGACGCGCTGCGCGCGCTGGGCGCCCGTATCGACGACGGGGGGCGCGGCGCGCTGCCGATGACCGTGCACGGCGGCGGCTCCCTGACCGGCGGCACGGTGGAGATCGACGCCTCCTCGTCCTCCCAGTTCGTCAGCGCCCTGCTGCTGTCCGGCGCCCGCTTCAACCAGGGTGTGGAGGTCCGCCACACCGGCGGCCCGCTGCCGTCCATGCCGCACATCCGGATGACGGTGGAGATGCTGCGCGCCGCGGGCGCCCAGGTGGACACCCCCGAGTCCGGGGGCGAACCGAACGTCTGGCGGGTCACGGCCGGCGCGCTGCTCGGCCGCGATCTGGTCGTCGAGCCCGACCTGTCCAACGCCCAGCCGTTCCTCGCCGCCGCGCTGGTCACCGGCGGCCGGGTGACCGTCCCGGACTGGCCGGCGCACACCACCCAGCCCGGGGACGCGCTGCGCGAGATCTTCACCGAGATGGGCGGGCGCTGCGAGCTGGACGAGCGCGGTCTGACCCTCACCGGCACCGGCCGGATCCACGGCATCGACGTGGACCTGAGCGAGGTGGGCGAGCTGACCCCCGGCATCGCGGCGGTCGCGGCGCTGGCCGACTCCGAGTCGCGGCTGCGCGGCGTGGCGCATCTGCGGCTGCACGAGACCGACCGGCTGGCCGCGCTCACCAAGGAGATCAACGGGCTCGGCGGCGACGTCACCGAGACCGGGGACGGGCTGGTCATCCGCCCGCGCCCGCTGCGCGGCGGGATCTTCCACACCTACGAGGACCACCGGCTGGCCACGGCGGGCGCGGTGCTCGGCCTGGTCGTCGGGGGTGTGGAGGTGGAGAACGTCGCGACGACCGCCAAGACCCTGCCCGACTTCCCAGAGCTGTGGAGCGCCATGCTCGAAGGAGCACTCGAAGGGGACCTCGAAGGGGACGGGGACAGAGGGTAAGAGGCGAGACCGGCCATGCGCCGCTACGGCAAGCACACAGACGAGGACGACATCCGGATCCGTCCGGGCCGCCGGGGCAGCCGCCCGCGCACCAGCATCCGGCCCAAGCACGAGGACGCCGCTCCCGGCTTCGTCCTGACCGTCGACCGGGGCCGGATCACCTGTCTGGTGGACGGCCGCACGATCACCGCCATGAAGGCCCGCGAGCTGGGCCGCAAGGGCGCCGTGGTCGGCGACCGGGTGGCGGTCGTCGGCGATCTGTCGGGGGCCAGGGACACCCTGGCGCGGATCGTGCGGGTCGAGGAGCGTTCCTCGGTGCTGCGGCGCACCGCCGACGACAACGATCCCTACGAACGGGTCGTCGTCGCCAACGCCGACCAGCTCGCCATCGTCACCGCCCTGGCCGACCCCGAGCCCCGCCCCCGGCTGATCGACCGCTGTCTGGTGGCCGCCTACGACGCGGGCCTGGAACCGCTGCTGGTCCTCACCAAGTCGGACCTGGCGCCACCCGACACGCTGCTGGAGACGTACGCCCCGCTGGGGGTGCGGCATGTGGTGACCGACCGCGACGAACTGGCCGACGGCGCCGCCGCCGACCGGGTTCGCGAGTTCCTGTGGGGCCGGACCACCGCCTTCGTGGGCCATTCCGGAGTCGGCAAGACCACCTTGGTCAACGCGCTCGTCCCGCCCGACCGCAGGCGGGCGACGGGCCACGTCAACGCGGTCACCGGGCGCGGCCGCCACACCACGACCTCGGCCCTGGCGCTGCCGCTGCCCGGCGAGGTCTCCTTCCCGCCGGTGCCGGGGGGCGGCTGGGTGATCGACACCCCGGGTGTGCGGTCCTTCGGTCTGAACCACATCGACCCGTCCCGGGTGATCCACGCCTTCCCGGACCTGGAGCCGGGCACGGCCGGCTGTCCGCGCGCCTGCGGCCACGACGAGCCGGACTGCGCGCTGGACTCCTGGGTCGCCGACGGCCACGCGGACCCGGCCCGGCTGTTCTCCCTGCGCCGTCTGCTGGCCACACGGGAGCGCCGGGAGGGCGACTGACCGCTGTACGCCGCCCCGGACCGCCCCCGGGGATCAGTGGAGCAGCGCCCGCAGCACCTGGGTGACATGGGTACCCGCGGCCTCCTCGGTCGCCTCGGGCGGGCCGTCACAGGGCGCGACGACGTAGGACAGCGCCAGCCGCAGGCCGACCTCGCAGGCGTGGCGCAGCGCGGCGGGTCCGGTCGCGCCGTCGGCGGTGGCCCCCGCGGACACCAGCGCGGCGGCGGTACGGTCGCGCAGTCCCGCCGCCGCCCGGTCCGCCTCCGGCCCGGGCGGCGGCAGCCGGGAATCCCAGCAGCCGGTGAGTGCGGCGCGCACCAGCGGGTCGCGGCATGCGGCACGCACCACCGAGACGGCGGCCGCGGCGCAGCCCGCGACGGGGTCGGTGGCCGGGCCGGAAGCCGACCGGGCCGCCAGCCGCGCGGCACGGGCGGAGCGGTCGAGGAGGACCTCCAGTTCACGGGCCACCAGAGCCGCGCCGAGCCCGTCCTTGGAGCCGAACTCGCTGTAGAGGGTCTGGCGGGAGAAGCCGGCCGCCGCGGCGACCTCGACCATGCGGACCCGGGGCCACGGTCTGTCGTGGAGTTCGGCGCGGGCGGCGCGCAGCAGGGCCTGGCGCGCCGTGGGCGGCCGGGCCGGTCCCCCGGGGAAGTCTTCGGCGGGGTCTTCGGCAGAGGGCGTCACCGAGGTCATCAGCGCCTCCCCGGACACGGCGGGTCGCGCACAGCATCGGCGCGGTGGCGGAGGGTGTCAAGACGCCTCGCACCGCCTCACCGCCGCGGGGGTACGGCCGCACACCCGGTTGGCCACTCCCCTGTGGCTGGCCGCCCGCGCCGCTGGATACTGTTCGTTCATGCCCGACTACCACGATGACCTGCGTCTCGCCCACGTGCTGGCCGACACCGCCGACGCCACGACGATGGAGCGGTTCAAGGCCCTCGACCTCAAGGTCGAGACCAAACCCGACATGACGCCGGTGAGCGAGGCCGACAAGGCGGCCGAGGAGCTGATCCGCACCTCCCTGCAGCGGGCACGGCCGCGCGACGCGGTGCTGGGCGAGGAGTTCGGCAGCGAGGGGCGCGGGCCGCGCCGCTGGGTGATCGACCCCATCGACGGCACCAAGAACTATGTGCGCGGCGTCCCGGTGTGGGCCACGCTGATCGCGCTGATGGAGCGGACCGAGGAGGGCGACCGGCCGGTGGTCGGCGTGGTGTCGGCCCCGGCCCTGAACCGGCGCTGGTGGGCGGCGCTGGGCGCCGGCGCGTACACCGGCCGCAGTCTGACGTCCGCGACCCGGCTGTCGGTCTCGCGGGTGGCCCGGGTGCAGGACGCCTCGTTCGCGTTCTCCTCGCTCGGCGGCTGGGAGGAGCGCGGCAGGCTCGGCGGCTTCCTCGACCTGACCCGGGACTGCTGGCGCACCCGTGGCTACGGCGACTTCTGGCCGTACATGATGGTCGCCGAGGGGTCGGTGGACATGTGCGCGGAGCCGGAGCTGTCGCTGTGGGACATGGCGGCGAACGCGATCGTCGTGCAGGAGGCGGGCGGCTCCTTCACCGGTCTGGACGGGCGCGAGGGTCCGCACAGTGGGAACGCGGCGGCTTCCAACGGGCTGCTCCACGAGGATCTGCTCGCCTACATCGGGGACTGAGCACGCCGCTGAATCCAGGTCAATCCGCCTCCGCACGCCCCTTGTTGCGGCTCCCGCGGCATGTGAACATGAGAATCCGCCCGCTTGTGAGCTTGTGAATCCCTTCTCCAGTGCGGGGGTTCACCAAGGAGGTGGCACCAACCGTCATGACCACCCTCGTCCGTGACGCCATGAGCACAGTGGTTCTCACCATCGGCCCCGCCCACACCCTCCGCCAGGCCGCCCGGCTGATGTCCGCCCGGCGGGTCGGCGCGGCCGTCGTCCTCGACCCGGACGCCGGCGGCGTCGGCATCCTCACCGAACGCGACATCCTCAACTCCGTGGGGGCCGGGCAGGACCCCGACCGGGAGCCCGCGCATCTGCACACCACCACCGACGTGGTCTTCGCCGCCCCCGGCTGGACCCTGGATGACGCCGCACGGGCCATGACCCTCGGCGGGTTCCGCCATCTGATCGTGCTCGACGACCGGGAGCCGGTGGGGGTGGTGTCGGTGCGCGACATCGTCCGCTGCTGGTCCTCGGCGCGCCGGGACACACCGGCCGCGCCCGCCGGCACGGTGGCCGCCTGAGGGCGGCCGGGGACACGCCTCTCGGCGCACCCCGGAACACGCCCTGCGACGCACCGGAGGGACCGGAGCCCACTGGCGTCCGGTCCCTCCGGGTTCGTACGGCGAGGAGCCGATGGGTCAGCCGCGCAGGGCCTTGACCGCGGCCTCCAGCCTCCTGCCGTAGTCCTCGTCGGCCTGGCGGAAGTTCTCGATGGCCCGCTTGACGATGTCGTCGCGCGAGACCTTCGAGATGAAGCCGGCCAGGTTGTCGATCAGGCGCCCCTTCTCCTCCTCCGTCATCAGGCGGTAGAGGTTGCCCGCCTGGACGAAGTCGTTGTCCTCGGCGTGCGAGGGCGCGGGGATGTCACCGGTGGTCCCGGCGACCGGGACCGGCTGCCACAGCGCGCGGCCGGTCTCGTTCGGACCGCCGAAGCTGTTGGGCTCGTAGTTCTTCGCCCCGCCGTGGCGGCCGTCGTACATGAAGCCGTCCCGACCGTGGCTGCGGGCCTCGGCGGCGTGCGGGCGGTTCACCGGCAGGTGGTCGGCGTTGATGCCCACCCGGTAGCGGTGCGCGTCGCCGTAGGCGAACAGCCGGCCCTGGAGCATCTTGTCCGGGGAGGGGCCGATGCCCGGCACGAAGTGGTGCGGGGAGAAGATCGACTGCTCGACCTCGGCGAAGATGTTCTGCGGGTTGCGGTTCAGCTCCAGCTTGCCGATCTCGATGACCGGGTAGTCCGCGTGCGGCCAGACCTTGGTCAGGTCGAACGGGTTGAAGCGGTAGTTCGCCGCCTCGGCCGCCGGCATGATCTGGACGCCGACGGTCCAGCTCGGGAAGTCGCCGCGCTCGATGGACTCGCGCAGGTCGCGCTGGTGGCTGTCGGGGTCCTTGCCCGCCAGGAGGTCGGCCTCGTCCTGGGTGAGGCACTTGATGCCCTGGTCGGTCTTGAAGTGGTACTTGACCCAGAAGACCTCGCCCGCCTCGTTGTTCCACTGGAAGGTGTGCGACCCGAAGCCGTCCATGTGGCGGTACGAGGCCGGGATGCCGCGGTCGCCGAAGAGCCAGGTCACCTGGTGCGTGGACTCCGGGCTCAGGCCCCAGAAGTCCCAGACGTTGTCGGCCTCCTGGGAGCCGGTGTACGGGTCGCGCTTCTGGGTGTGGATGAAGTCGGGGAACTTGATGGCGTCCTTGATGAAGAACACCGGGGTGTTGTTGCCGACGAGGTCGTAGTTGCCCTCCTCGGTGTAGAACTTCACCGCGAAGCCGCGCGGGTCGCGCACCGCGTCGGCCGCCCCCAGGTTGCCGGCGACCGTCGAGAAGCGCAGGAAGACCTCGGTCTCCTTGCCGATCTCGGAGAGGAACTTCGCCCGGGTGTACTTCGTCACGTCGGCGGTGACGGTGAAGGTGCCGTAGGCGCCCGCGCCGCGGGCGTGGACGACCCGCTCGGGGATGCGCTCGCGGTTGAAGTGGGCGAGCTTCTCCAGCAGGAGCTGGTCCTGGACCAGGACCGGGCCGCCCGAACCGGCGGTCTCGCTGTTCTGGTTGTCCGCGACGGGAGCACCGGCCTCCGTGGTCAGCGGCCCGGTGTTCTCGATCTGGGCAGTCACATGCGCCTCCTGAATCTGTCCTGTCCCCTTGGCTTGAGCCGAACGCGATCCTACATTGGACATTGTCTAAGTCAAGAAGATGGCGAAGAGCTGACACGATCCGGCCATGGACACGCACTGCTAAGGTGGAAACATGAGTGACCTGCTACAACGTCTCCGGGATCGCGGCTGGCGGCTGACCGCCCAGCGGCGGGTGGTCGCCGAGGTCCTCGATGGTGAGCATGTCCACTACACCGCCGACGAGGTGCACGCGCGCGCGACCGAGAAACTGCCGGAGATCTCCCGCGCCACCGTCTACAACACCCTCGGCGAGCTGGTCTCGATCGGCGAGGTGATCGAGGTCAGCACGGACGGCCGCGCCAAGCGGTACGACCCGAACGCTCACCACTCCCACCAGCACCTGGTGTGCTCGCGGTGCGGCGTGATCCGCGACGTCCGCCCCTCCGGCGATCCGCTCGCCCTGCTCCCCGAGAAAGAACGCTACGGGTTCACTCTCGGCGATGCGACGGTCACCTACCGGGGGCTGTGCCCCTCCTGCGCCTCCGCCTGACGCGCCCGGAACTCCCGGGGACCGCGTCTCCCCCCTCCTTGCGGATACGCCAAAACGGCCGGAGCCCGGATCCTTGATTCGGATCCGGGCTCCGGCCCATCAGTAGCGGGGACAGGATTTGAACCTGCGACCTCTGGGTTATGAGCCCAGCGAGCTACCGAGCTGCTCCACCCCGCGTCGTTGTGTTCACAACCTTAACCCACCGCGGCGATCAACGCAAACCGCGAGGGCACCCCGCGACCGCCCGCGACCGTGCCCGCCTCTCAGGCCGTCAGCTCCTCGTGGAGGGCCTCGCTCAGCCGCGCGGCACGGTCGGCGACCTCCGGCGGCCCCAGCTCGACCGCACGGGCGCACCAGTGACGCCCGGCGGCCAGTTCACCGCGCCGGGCGTTCAGCAGCGCCAGGCGCAGAGCGGCCCGGCCGTGGCCCGCCTCGGCCGCACGCGTCCACCACAGGGCGGCCTCCGGCTCACTGCCCTCACGGGCCAGCAGCAGCCCGAGGTTGAAGGCGCCGTTGCTGCTGCCCGCCTCCGCCGCGACCCGGTACCAGTGCGCGGCCCGGACCACGTCGCCGCGCGCCGCCGCGCACATGCCCAGCCGTACCTGTGCCCGCCGGTGCCCCTGCTCGGCGGCCCGCTCGTACCACTCCTCGTACTCGGCCGGCGGACCGTGCGCGTCCAGGGCGTCGGCCGTCGGGGCCTGGCGCTCCAGCAGCGCCGCCAGCCGGAAGGCGCCCTCCACGCTGCCGCCGCCGGCCGCGCGGCGCAGATGCCGCTCGGCGGTGTGGGTGTCGCCCTCGCGCAGCAGCGCGATGCCCACCTGGAGCGCCGCCTCGGTGTGGCCGGCCGCGGCCGCCTGCTCGTACCACTGCCGGGCGGCCTCCTCCTCGCCGCGGCCCGCGTGCAGGATGCCGAGGTTGAACGCGGCGTCCACGCTGCCCGCTTCGGCGGCCTTGGAGAACCACGGCTCCGCCCCCGCCGCGTCGCCGCGCTGGAGCAGCAGCACGGCCAGCGCGTTGGCGGCCTCGCGGTGCCCGGCGTAGGCGGCGCGGCGGTACCACTGCTCGGCCTGGGCGGTGCGGTCCTCGGCGGCGCACAGCAGCGCGAGGTTGAAGGCGCCGTTGATGTCGCCCGCCTCCAGCGCGGCGCGGTACCAGCGTTCCGCGGTCTGCCGCTCGCCCCGCTCGGCGTGCAGTGCGCCCAGGGCGTTGGCCGCGCTGCCGTCGCCGTCCTGGGCCGCACGGCGCCACCACTCGGCGGCGCTGTCGGTGTCGCCCGCGTCGCGCAGCAGGAAGCCCAGGGCACGCGCGGCGCGCGCCTCCCCGTCCTTGGCCGCCGTCAGATACCAGCGGGCCGCCTCCCGCAGTTCGCCGCGCTCCTCCAGGAGCGTGCCCAGCCGCAGAGCGGCACGCCGGTGGCCGCGCGCCGCGGCCTGGCGGTACCACTGCTCGGCCTCGGCGCCACCCTCCTGACGGCGCGCCAGAATCCGCGCGATGCGGTAGGACGCCTCGCGGTGACCGCGCTCGGCGGCGGCCCGGAACCACTCCTCGGCGCCGTCCTCGCCCCGGTGCTCCAGCAGGTCGGCGAGGGCGTACGCGCCGAGGGGGTGGCCGGACTCCGCGGACTGCCGCAGCCAGTACTCGGCGGCCGTCTCGTCGCCGCGCTCGCGGTGGTGGCGGCCCAGGGAGTGGGCGGCGGCCGCCGAACCCGCGACGGCCGCGACCCGCCACCAGCCGGCGGCCTCCTCGGCCTGGCCGAGCTGGTGGAGCAGGACCCCCAGGTTGTTCGCGGCGGCGCGGTCGCCGGCGGCGGTGGCGGCGCGCAGATACGGCTCGGCCCCCTCAAGGTCGCCCCGGCGCAGCAGCCGGGCACCGAGCGCGCTGATGGCGTCCGTGTCGCGGTGGTCCCGGAGGTCCGTGCGGCTCACACCGCCCCCCGTACCCTCATCCCTCGCCTTGTCCCCCATGAGGCCCATCGTCGCACCACCCGCAACCCGCGTACATCTGGTATACCGCCGCCAAGGAAGTCACTTCAGCGTTTTGTCGACTTCCCGATACAGCTACCATCCAAACGCAAAGCGCTACCACGCGCCTCTCTTCTCCCATGCCCAGGGCATGAAGAAGGACCCGGAGTCAGTGACTCCGGGTCCTTCTTCGTCAGTAGCGGGGACAGGATTTGAACCTGCGACCTCTGGGTTATGAGCCCAGCGAGCTACCGAGCTGCTCCACCCCGCGCCGTTGTGTTCACAACCTTACCACGGCGCGGAGGGAGCTCGCTCACCACCGGTTCACTCTTCCTTGCGTCCCTCGTCGTTGTCGGAGTTCTTGCCGTCGGAGTTCTCGCCGTCGGAGCCGCCGTCGCCGCCCGCCGACTCCTGTGCCTCGGCGGCCCGCTCGAGCGCGTCCTCCAGATCCTGCTGGGCCTGGCCGTAGGCGTCCCAGTCCTGGTTGCCCAGCGCCTCCTGACCCGCCTCGAACGCCTCCTGGGCGTCCTGGAGGGCCTCCTGGACCGTCGGGTCCTCAGAGCCCTCCGCGGGCGGCGGAGTGGTCTCCTCCTCGCCCGGGGGCGGCTCCTCGGTGCCCTCGACCCCGAAGACGGAGTTCAGCGCCTCGCCGAGGGTGTCCTCGAAGGCGGTCTCCTCGCCGTAGGTCACCAGCACCTTGCGCAGCAGCGGGTAGTTGGTGCCGGCGCCGCGGACGTAGACCGGCTCGACGTAGAGCAGGCCGCCCTCCAGCGGCACCGTGAGCAGGTTGCCGTACTCGACCTCCGAGTCACCGCGCCTGAGGATGTTGATCTCGTTGGCGATGTCGGTGTCGGAGTTGAACCGGCTCTGCACCTGCTGCGGGCCGGACACCGTGGTGTTGGAGGGCAGCTTCAGGATCCTGATGGTCCCGTAGTCGTCGCTGCGGGCGTCGGCGTTGACCGCCATGAAGGCGCCGAGCGTCTCACGGCCGCTGGGGTTGAAGGTCGTGGTCAGGGAGAAGGTCTGCTCCTCCTGGTCCGGCATCTTCATGCTCAGGTAGTACGGCGGGACCGCGTTGCCCTTCTGCGTCGGGTCGTCCGGCACCTGCCAGCGCTCACTGCCGCTGTAGAACTGGCTCGCGCTGGTGACGTGGTAGCGCGTCAGCAGCTCGCGCTGGACCTTGAACAGGTCCTGCGGGTAGCGGAAGTGGTCCATCAGCTCTTCGTCGATCTCGCTCTTCGGCTCGACCGTGCCGGGGAAGGCCTTCGTCCAGGTCTTCAGCACCGGGTCCCGCTCGTCCCACTCGTAGAGCTTCACCTCGCCCGAGTAGGCGTCCACGGTCGCCTTGACCGAGTTGCGGATGTAGTTGACCCGGTTCTGCTGGGCGATGACCGCCCGCTGGCCGTCGGTCAGCGCGTCGGCCGTGGTCTCGCCCAGGGTGGTGCGGGAGGAGTAGGGGTACTGGTTGGTCGTGGTGTAGGCGTCCACGATCCACTGGATGCGGTCCCCCACCACCGCCGGGTAGGGGTCGCCGTCGATGGTCAGCCAGGGGGCCACCGCCTCGACGCGCTCCTTGGGCGTGCGGTTGTACAGGACCCGCGAGCCCTCGCCGATCGCGCCCGAGTAGAGGATCTGCGGCTCGTTGAAGGTCACCGCGTACGCCGCGCGGTTGGCGATGCTGCCCAGGCTGACCCCGCTGTCGCCCTTGTAGCTGTAGGTCTTCTCCTCGCTGCCGGCGATGTAGTCCAGTTCCTTCTGCGGGCCGCCGACGATGGAGTACTGCGTGGTCTTCTCGCCGTAGTAGACCCGCGGCTCGTAGCCGTCCTCGGCGAGCTCGCCCTCCGGCGGGAGGTTCTTCTCGATGAAGGCCGGCGCCCCGGTCGAGGCCACCTCGGTGCCCTTGCCGGCCACCATGCCGAAGCCGTGGGTGTACTTGAAGTGGTCGTTGATCCAGTTGCGCTCGGTGATGCCGTTGATGTTGATCTCGCGCAGACCGACGACGGTGTCCTGCTCCGCGCCGTCCTCGGTGGAGTACCTGTCCACGTCCAGGGTGGCCGGGAACTGGTAGTAGCTGCGGACCTGCTGGAGCTGCTGGAAGCTGGGCGAGACGACGTTCGGGTCGAGCAGCCGGATGCTGGCGGTGGTGTCGGCCGCCTCCCGCAACTCCTCGTTGCTCGCCTCGCTCTCCCCCGAGTAGTTCGAGACCTTGGAGTCGTCGATGTCGTAGGCGTCACGGGTGGCGTCGATGTTCTTCTTGATGTACGGCGCCTCCTTGGCCTGCTCGTTCGGCTGGACCTGGAACTTCTGCACGATCGCCGGGTAGAGGCCGCCGATCAGGATCGCCGAGAGGACCATCAGGCCGAAGCCGATCACCGGCAGCTGCCAGGTGCGCCGCCACAGGGTGGCGAAGAAGAGCACCGCGCAGATGGCGGCGATGAAGAACAGGATCGTCTTCGCCGGGAGGTAGGCGTTGGCGTCGACGTACCGCAGTCCCGTCCAGTTGTCCGTCGCCTTGAAGTCGCCGGACTTCACCGCCAGGCCGTAGCGGTCGAGCCAGTACGCCACCGCCTTGAGCGCCACGAAGACGCCGAGCAGCACCGACAGGTGGCCGGTGGCCTGGGACGTCGCGCGGGCGCCCGGGGTGGTCAGGCGCAGCCCTCCGTAGAGGTAGTGCACCAGCGCGGCGGCCAGCAGGGAGAGCACCGCGGCCGCGAAGCCGAAGCTCAGCAGGAAGCGGTACCAGGGCAGGTCGAACGCGTAGAACGCCACGTCCTTGCCGAACTGCGGGTCGGCGGTGCCGAACGGGACGGCGTTCACCCACATCAGCCAGGTGCGCCACTGGCCGGCCGCCGACGCGCCGGCGATCAGTCCCACCAGCGCGGTGACCCCGAGGAGTACCCATTTCTTGTACGGGGCGATGCCCATCCGGTAACGGTCCAGGCTCTGCTGCTCCAGCGACATCGCGCTCAGCGGGGGCCGCAGGCGGTGGGCCAGCCAGATGTTGAAGCCGACGGCCGCGGCCATCAGCAGACCGAAGACGGCGAACATGCCGATCTTGGTCCACAGGGTGGTGGTGAAGACGGTGGTGTATCGGACCGAGCGATACCACAGCCAGTCGGTCCAGAACCCCGCGAACATGACGAAGAGCATGGCCAGCACGGCCAGCGCCCCCACCGTCATGAGCAGGGTCTTGGCGCGCCTGGAGGGCCTGCCGACACTGATCCGTGGTCCTGAGGGCCCGCCCGGGCCCCGGTCCGGCATCTGGAAAGCCAAGGTGCGCACCTCGAGAATCGCAGCGGATGGGACTGGCCCCGAATGCTAGGGCCCCACCCATGCAACTTACTGAACCTTTACCCGGTTCCCGGTCCCGGGGGGTTCAGCGGCACGATATGAGGATGAACAACCTTCCAATCGACGGCACACCCGTGGCCGCCAGCCCGCTGACCCGTGCCGTGCTCGAGATCGACGAGTACGTCGCGGGCCTGGGCTGGGACCAGCCCGCCCGACTGTTCGCCCTGGTCGACACCGACCGGCTGCGCACCGAGGAACCCGCCCTGGCCGAGCAGCTCGGACTGGAGGGTGAGGAGCGGCAGGGCGGCGAGACCCCCGCCCCGGCCCCCCTCACCCCGGTCGAGCAGGACGAGCTGCCCGCCGGGATCCCTCTGGACGAGTTCCTCGGCACCATCGCCTGGCCCGACGCGGTCTCCGGATGCGCGATGACGGTGGAGCGGCTGATGCTGCCGCCCTCGGCGGAGGCGTCCGTTCCCGAGAACCTCCAGGAGGAGGGCGCCGAGGAGCGGCTGGCCCGCTGGGTGGCCGAGCACCCCGAGCGCCAGGAGGTCCGGATGACCGTGGCGGTGCTGCGCGACGGCGCACGGGAGTCCGCGCTGCGGCTGCGCGAGAAGGACTCGCCGACCGAGGTGCTGACCGGCCCGGATCTGGTGCCCGGGCTCACCGAGGCGCTGGCCGCGACCTTCGGCGACTGACGGCCGGCCCGCGGCGGAGGCCGCGGACGGGTGCCCGCCGGGAGGGCGCCCGCGGGAGGGGAGGGGGTCAGCCCGCCGTGCACCGCGGCAGGCCGGCCGTCTCCCCCTCCCTGATGTCCTCCAGGGCGCCCAGGGCGTCGTCGATCGTGCCGACCTTCACCAGGGTCAGGCCCTCGGGGACGTCGCGGGCGGCGCCCGCGCAGTTGTCCTCGGGGGTGAGGAAGTACTCGGCGCCCTTGTCCCGGGCGGCGATGGTCTTCATCCCTATGCCGCCGATCGGGCCGACCCGCCCCTCGCCGTCGATGGTGCCCGTACCGGCCACGAACTCGCCGCCGGTGAGATCGCCGGGGGTGAGCTTGTCCATGATGCCGAGGGCGAACATCAGCCCGGCGCTGGGACCTCCGACGTCGGCCAGCTCGATGTCTATCTCGAACGGGAAGGTGTGGTCGAGTCCCGCCCGGATTCCGACGACGGCCCGCCCGTCGTCGTCGGCCTCACCGGTGGTGACGGCGACCTTCCGGAAGCCGGTGGGCTCCTCGCCCGTCTTCTCGGCCGCCCGGGCGGCCTTGGCCGGAACGACGGTGAAGACCACGTCCTCGCCGGGCTCGTGCTCGGTCACCAGCTCGGCGACGTCTCCCGGCTGCTTCACCGCCTCGCCGTCCACGGCCGTGATCACGTCCCCGGCGTGCAGCCGGTCCTCGGCCGGCCCGCCCCTGACCACGGAGGCGACGACCACCCGCTCGCCGACCGGGACCTCCAGCTCCCGCAGGGCGGCGACCTTGGCGCTCTCCAGCGACTGGGTGAACTCCTCGGCGTTCTCCTCGCGCACCTCCTCGGCCGACTTGTCGTCGGGGTAGAGGGTCTCGTGCGGGACGACGGCGCTGTCCCCGGCCAGCCAGCCGTAGACGGCCTCCACGAGGTTCATCCGGTAGTCGGCGCCGGTGACGCGGACGGTGGTCATGTTCAGATGCCCGGACGGCTCGTAGGTCTTCCTGCCCTCGATGCTCAGCACCGGTTCGCCGTCGTGCTCGCCGAGCGTGTTGACGGTGGGGCCCGGTGACATCTCGGCGTACGGCACCCTGATCAGGACCGCGGCGCAGAGCACGGCTATGAGCAGCAGGGTCGAGGTGAGCATCGTCGCGGTCCGGCGTGGCATGGCACGACAGTACGGGAACCGCGCGTCAGTCGGCTGCGGGGGCCCGGCCGTCCGGGGTCGTACGGGACATGGCGGCGGAGTCCTCCCGGCCCGTCCCGTGGCCGTGCGGACGTTCCATGGCCGCACGGAAGGCCTCGTATCCGGCGACCCCGTCGGCGTCCCCGAAACCGCTGGGTTTGCGCGAGGCCCACACGGACCACACGGCCGCCCCGACCGCGGCGACGAACGGAATCAGCAACCAGGCGAGTGCCGCCACAGTGACCTCCCGATCCTCGAGTGCGCCGGAGATACGGCCTATGAGCAGACTAGATCCCGGATGAGTCAACCGTTCCGGCAGGGGTGCCCTTCCGCAACTCCGCGCCCCGGGAAACCGCCCGCTCCTCGGCGCCGGCTCTGCGGGGACTGTTCCCGGCCGCCGACGCGGCACACCCCGCGCGGCCCCGGCACGGCCGCCCGGAAGACGCACCGGCGAGCTCCGGCCGGTTCCCTCCGGCCGGTCCCTAGGCCCCCACCCACTCCTCGGTGCCGTCCGCGAAGGTCTGGTGCTTCCAGATCGGCACCTGGTGCTTCAGGTCGTCGATCAGCCGGCGGCACGCCTCGAACGCCTCGGCGCGGTGCGCGCAGGAGACGGCGACGACCACGGCCAGATCGCCGACCGACAGGTCCCCCACCCGGTGGACCGCGGCGAGCGCCCGTACGGGGAAGGCCTCCGCGACCTCCTCCGCGACCCGGCGGAGCTCGGCGACGGCCGTGGGGTGGCAGGAGTAGCCGAGCCCGGTCACCCCCGCGCCCCCGTCGTGGTCGCGCACGGTGCCCGCGAACAGCGCGGTACCGCCCGCCGAGGCGTCGCCGACGGCCGTGAGGACCTCGTCCACGGAGAGCGGGGTGTCGCGGATCGCCAGGAGGCGGATCGGGTCGGGCGCCGCCCGCTCCCCGGGGTGGTCGTACGTCTGTGCCATGGGGTCATGGTGCCGTACGGGCGCGGACGCGCGGCGGCGGCCCGCCGACACACCGGTGCCGCCCTGCGGCGTCACACCCGGCGGCGGGCCTTGCGGGCACGCCGGACCAGGGCCGCGGTGCCCACCAGGGCGACGGTCGCGCCCGCGGCGCCGAGCGTCGTGGCGTCCTTGCGGCCCAGGCGGCGGCCCGCGACCGCGTGGCGCCCGGCCGCCTCCTCCAGCAGCGCGGCCAGCACCTCCTCGTTGGTCCACTTCGGCCGCCAGCCCGCCTCGTGCAGCCGGGAGCCGCTGACCACCCAGGGGTGCATGGTGTACGCCAGGTCACCGGCCGGGGAGGGCGTCAGCCCCAGGCGGTGGAGCCGGGAGGCGGCGCCGAGCGCGACGGCGGAGGGCAGCTCCATGCGGCGGATGCCGGACAGCTCCTCGACCTCCTCCTGCTCCAGCCAGCCGTCGCAGCCGACCGCCAGCTCGCCCTCCACCTTCTCCAGCGCCGCGTACTCCAGGGCGCCGGCCAGGTCCTCGACGTGGCAGAACTGCCAGCAGGGCCGGGAGCCGGCCACGACCAGCAGTCGCGGGGACTCGAAGTAGCGGGTCAGGGCGGTGTCGGTGCCGCCGACCAGGACGGTGGGACGCACGACCGTGACGTTCAGCCCCGGGTGCGCGCGGGGGGCGCGCCGGGCGAGGCGTTCGATCTCCAGCAGGTCGCCCACCCCGGTGGCCTCGGCGGTCGCCCGCAGCTCCGCGTCCTCGGCCAGCGGCACGTCGTTGTCGGGCAGGGCCCCGTAGACCATCGCCGAGGTGCACAGCACCACCCGGCGCACGCCCGCGGCGGCGGCCGCGGTCAGCACGGTCTGGGTGCCGCGCACGTTGTAGGCGGTACGCGCGGCGGGGTCGGTCTCCAGGTCCAGGTCGAGGGCGAGGTGGACCACGGTGTCCACCGGCTCGCCGTCACCGCGCAGCCGGTCGGCGATGGCCGGGTCCCGCACGTCCAGGACGTGCCACCGCGCGCCGTCCACCGCGCCGCGGCGCTCGTCGAGCGCGATGACCCGCCCCACCTCGGGGGAGGCGACGAGCCGCTCGGTGAGCAGCGCGCCGACCCCCGATGCGGCGCCGGTGACCGCGACGACGGACCCTGCGGATCCGTTACGCGGACCGCGAACGTTTGGCTCCTGGGAACTCACCCGGTGTCTCCCGCGGTTGTCTGTGGGTACGACCTGCGCAGGCTCCATCCTGCACGAGAGGTGTCTAGGCTGGACGTAGAGCCCGCCACATCGCACACCATCCCACCGACGTCCCACCGTCCCATCCACCAGAGCCGAGGAACCCCGTGAGTGACATCCCATTCGGATTCGGCATGCCGCCCGAGGAGCCCGAGGAGGGCGACGACGGGCGGAAGAAGGGCGACAAGGGCGGCCAGGGCGGCCCGCAGAACCCGTTCGGGTTCGGCGGCACGGGCGGCGCCGACAACCCGCTCGCGGCGATGTTCGGATCGCTGGGCGGCGGCCCCGGCGGGTTCGACCCGAGCGACCTGGGCGCCGCGTTCCAGCGGCTCGGCCAGATGCTCAGCTACGAGGGCGGGCCGGTCAACTGGGACATGGCCAAGGACATCGCCCGGCAGACCGTCGCCGCCGGCGCCCCCGACGGCACCAAGGACCCGAGCGTCGGTCCGCGGGAGCGGGAGGCCGTGGAGGAGGCCGTGCGCCTGGCCGACCTGTGGCTGGACGGCGTGACCTCGCTGCCCTCGGGTTCCGGTTCGGCCCTCGCCTGGAGCCGCGCCGAGTGGGTGGAGTCCACCCTCCCGGTGTGGAAGGACCTGGTGGACCCGGTCGCCGAGCGGGTCGGGGCGGCCATGGGCGACGTGCTCCCCGACGAGATGCAGGCCATGGCCGGCCCGCTGCTGGGGATGATGCGCTCCATGGGCGGCGCGATGTTCGGCACCCAGATCGGTCACGCGCTGGGCGTGCTGGCCGGCGAGGTGGTCGGCTCCACCGACATCGGGCTGCCGCTGGGGCCGAAGGGCCGGGCGGCGCTGCTGCCGGCCAACATCGCGGCCTTCGGCGAGGGCCTGGGCGTGCCTCTGGAGGAGGTGCGGCTCTACCTGGCGCTGCGCGAGGCGGCGCACCAGCGGCTGTTCGCCCACGTCCCGTGGCTGCGCTCGCACCTGTTCGGCGCGGTCGAGGGGTACGCGCGCGGGATCAGGGTGGACACGGCCAAGCTGGAGGACGTCGTCGGGCAGCTCGACCCCTCACGCCCGGAGGAGCTGCAGGAGGCGCTGCAGCAGGGCATGTTCCAGCCCGAGGACACCCCCGAGCAGAAGGCCGCCCTGGCCCGGCTGGAGACGGCGCTGGCACTGGTCGAGGGCTGGGTGGACGCGGTGGTCCACGCCGCGGCCGAGCCCCATCTGCCGTCCGCCTCCGCCCTGCGCGAGACGCTGCGGCGCCGCCGTGCCGGCGGCGGCCCGGCCGAGCAGACGTTCGCCACGCTGATCGGCCTGGAGCTGCGGCCCCGGCGGCTGCGCGACGCCTCCCGGCTGTGGGCCTCGCTCGCCGACGCCCGCGGGGTGGACGGCCGCGACGGGCTGTGGGCGCACCCGGACATGCTGCCGACCGCCGGGGACCTCGACGACCCGGACGGCTTCGTCCACCGCGAGCAGCTGGACTTCTCCGAGCTGGAGGGGCTGCTGGGCAAGGAGTCCGGTGCGCAAGGCGGCGCGGAGAGCGGGCGCGGCTCGGAGCCGGACTCGGACTCGGACGGCGAGAAGGACGAGCGCGGGGACGGCGGGGACGAGCGCGGCGGCGCCCGGTGAGCCTGCACGAGGACGCGGCGCGGACGCTCAAGGAGTGGTCCGCGCCGGACGACGCCCAGGAGGCACTGCGCCTGGCCTACCTCGACCATCTGGCCGCCCGCCCGGACGGCGTGTGGCGGTCCTGCGCGGACGGGCACATCACGGCGAGCGCGCTGGTGGTGGACCCGCGCCGCGGCCGTGTCCTGCTGACGCACCACCGCAAGCTGCGGATGTGGCTCCAGACGGGCGGGCACTGCGAGCCCGGTGACACCGTCCTCGCCGGAGCCGCTCTGCGGGAGGCCGCCGAGGAGTCGGGCATCGCGGGGCTCGCCCTGCTGCCGGACGGGCCCGTGCGGCTCGACCGACACCACACGCCGTGCGCCTGGCACCTGGACGTGCAGTACGCCGCCCTGGCGCCCGAGGACGCGGCCGAGGAGGTCAGCGAGGAGTCGCTGGAGCTGCGCTGGTTCGGCTGGGACGAGGTCGCGGGCGTGGCCGACGACTCCGTCGTACGGCTGGCGGAGCGCACCCGCGCACTGCTCTGACGCCGGGGCGCGCGGGCAGTCCTCTGAAGTGGGGCCGCGCGCCCCGATGTCCTCCGGCCGGTCAGTTGGTCCAGATGTTGCCCTGGTTCTGGCCGCGTGCGCCGTGCTGGCCCATGCCGTACTGCGCGCCCAGGCCGGCCGTCGCGTTCTGCGGCGGCAGCAGCTCGCTGGGCTGGACGAGGGCGAAGCCCTGGCCCATGAAGTTCAGCTCCCAGCCCTCCCCCGTGCTGCCGCGCCGGCGGAACACGCTCTGGGAGCTGGTCTGGGCCTGCATCTGCACCCGCAGCGAGCTGGACCAGGCGACCACCGCGTCGGAGTCGGCGCTGACGTACCGGTCCGGGGTGATCTGGAGCGCCAGTGGCTGGCCGGAGGTCATCAGCGCGACCTTGCCGCGCCCGGTGATGTTGAGGTTGTACGCGCCGGAGCCGGAGATCCCGAACTGGCTGTCCACGGCGATCACCTCCCAGTGCAGGGAGGAGTCCAGCGCCAGCACGTAGGCGCTGTCGACCGTCAGGCCCTCGGAGTCCACGTCCATGATGTGGATGTACTGGGCGAGGTTGGCCAGGTAGACCGTGCCCTGCCCGGAGCAGCGCATCAGTTCCAGGTTCTCGCCGGTCCGGGACCGTCTGCGGCGCTGCCCACCGCTCTGGTACTCCCCGTCGAACTCCATCAGGCCCTGATAGGCGACCATCGCGCCCTTGCGGGCGAGTACGTCGTCCTGGCCGCCGAGCAGGACCCGCAGCAGCTGCGGGTTCTGCAGGGCGTAGCGGTCCTGGCTCTGCACCTCGGTGTGGCCGAAGAGCGGACTCTGCATGGTTCTTCCTTCCCCCCTCAGCCCCGCACGCGCAGGCGGTCGGTGCTGTCCTCGCTGGGCTGTACGACGACGAATCCCCGGCCGGAGAAGGCGATCTGGTACGCCTCTCCGCTGCCCCGGCCGATCAGCGCGCCCGCCTTCATGCTCCGCTTGCCCTTCATCTTCAGCCCCGAGGACCAGGCCACCAGGGCGTCGGGGTCGACGTACGTCTCGTCCTCGCCGCGTCCGCAGTCCACGACTATCGGGGTGCCGCGGGAGGTGAGGGCGACCCAGCCGGTGCCGGATATCCCGACGTTGAACATGCCCTGTCCGGAGAACTTCGCCAGGCCCTTGACGCGCTCGACGCCCCACTGGAGGTGGGCGTCGAAGGCGAGGAGGTTGGTGCCGTTGACGGACATCGCCTCGTTGTCGAGGTTCAGGCAGACGACGTCGGCGCCGTAGTCGGCCAGGTAGAGCAGTCCGTCGCCGCTGCACTTCATCAGCGGGGCGCCCTCTCCGGTGAGCCACTGGGAGGCGGCCTGCCGGACGGCCGGCGGGTTGGCCTCGTACTGGACGAAGCCCTCGTAGGCGACCATCGAGCCGGAGCGGGCGAAGACGTCCTGGCCGCCGGCCATGGCGATCTTCACCATGTGCGAGCCGTGGTTCTCCATGCGGGCGGCGGGCGGGGTCGGGGCGTAGCCCGAGACCCCCGGGGTCACTGTCTGGTCCATGACGGGCTCCCTCAGACCTCGTAGGGCTGGACGACGATGAAGTTGCCGGGCGCGCCGCGGAACTGGAGGTTCACGGTCTCCCCGCTGTGGCCCGGGTAGGCGTTGCGGCGCAGCCGCACCTGGCTGGAGATGATCACCTGGGCACCGGCGGACCAGGCGACGACGGCCTGGCAGTCGGCGAAGGTGGTCGGGGTGACGGGCAGGACGACCGGGGTGCCCTGCGTCTTGACCACGACGGTGCCGGTGCCCTGGAACTGCATGGTGAACAGCGCGCCGCCGGGGATGCCGTGGCCGTCGATCCGGCGCACCTCGTACTGGAGGGTCTCGTCGAAGGCGAGCACGTTGTCGGCGGAGACGCAGACGGCGTCACCCTGGAGTTCGATGGGGTGGACGTGCGCGGCGTTCTCGGCGAAGAACACCTGGCCTCGGCCGGTGCAGCGCATGAGCTGCATCTCCTGGCCGGTGGCGTTGCCGACGATCCGGCCGGCGAATCCGGCGCCCTTGTAGGAGAAGTCGACCTTGCCCTGGTAGAGCACCATGCTGCCCTGGCGCGCCAGGACGCCCTGGCCGTCGTGGGAGAGATCGGCGCGGATCAGTGCCGGGTTCTGCAGGGTCCAGCGCTGCCCGGTGGGCGCCTCGCGGTACTTCTCCAGCGCGGCGCCGATACCGGCCGCCGGTCCCTGGGGTATCTGCGGGGCGCCGGGGTGGCCGGGGGCCTGCCCGAAGGGCGGCTGCGGAGCCGGCGGCTGCCCGAAGGGGTTGGGCACGGCCTGGCCCGGAGCGGTGGGGGCCGGGGGTGTCGGGGCGGACGGGGGCATGGCGGGCGGGGCCGCCTGTCCCGGGAAGCCCGGCTGGGTGGGCCCGCCTCCGTAGGAGGGTCCGGCGGGCTGCGCCGGCTGCCCGAAGGGCGGCTGGGCGGGGGCGGGCGCCGGTGCGGGAGCCGGTGCGGGCGGGGGCACCGCCTGCGGTGCTGGTGCGGGGGCGGGGGCGGGCGCCGGTGCGGGCGCCTGCTGCGGAGCCGCGGGGGCCGCCGGGGGCGCGAAGCCGGGCGCCGGTCCGGCGGGCGGCGCGAAACCGGGCGCCGCCTGCGGAGCCGGAGCGGGGGCGGGGGCGGGCTCCTCCTCCAGGACCTCACCGCCAAAGTGCTTCAGCAGCGCCTCCAGTCCTCCGTCGAACCCCTGCCCGACCGCCGCGAAGCGCCAGACGTCCTTGAGGTAGAAGTCGCCGAGCATCACGGCCCGCTCGGTGGTGAACTCCGAGCCGTCGAACGAATAGCGCGCGACCTCCTCACCGCCCGCGACGATCCGCAGATAGCCGGGATCGGTCCGGGACATCTGCCCGTCGCCGTCGATCGTGGCGGTGAAGGAGAGCTTCCGGATATTCGCGGGAATGCGGTCCAGCGTCACCCTGAAGGATTCGGTGTCGCCCGCCTGGGCTCCCAGCAGCCGGACCGACCCCTCCGGCGACTCGGGCTGGTTGAAGAAGACGAAGTAGCGGTCGTCCGACAGCCGCTCGTCGGCGTCGAGCCCGAAGCAGCTGATGTCGAAGGACAGCCCCGGCGCGGAGATCCGTACGCCCACGTACAGGTCCGTCCCGGCCGTCAGATCACTGATCTTGGCCTTGTGGCCTCGTTGGAATTCCCTGGCCATGCGTAACGACCGTCCCCCATCCGAAGCGGTGAATTGCGTTGCGCCAGGCTAACCGGTGCTCCCCGCGGCTCACTCGCCCCCGTCGCGGGGAAGATTCGGCAGCCGGCCCGCGGCGATCACGCCCTCGAGGAATCCCCGGGCCCTCTCCGTACGCGGATAGGTCTCCAACAGCCGCCAGAATTCCGGGCCGTGACCGGGGACCAGCAGATGGGCCAGCTCGTGCAGGAGGACGTAGTCCAGGACGTACTCCGGCATTCCCTGCAGACGGTGGGAGAGGCGGATGCTGCCCTCGGCGGGGGTGCACGAGCCCCAGCGGGTGTTCTGGTTGGTGACCCAGCGCACGGTGGCCGGGCGGGCGCGCCCGAGCAGGTACTGCTCGGACAGCCGCACCGCACGGGCGGCCAGCTCTCCGTCGTCGAGTGTCCTCCGGCTCTCCTGGGCGGCCAGCTTGTCGAGCATGACGCCCACCCAGCGCCGCTCCTCCTCCTTCGACATCCGGGCCGGGATGAGGACGACGGTGCGGCCGCCCTCCCGGTAGGCGGAGACCGTACGACGGCGGCGTGTGCTGCGGCGGACCTCGACCGCGTCCGGCCGCGGCGCCGTGCCGCCCGCGGCCGCGCCGTCCGGGCCGGGGCGCGGCTTCTCGACGCTGTTCAGCGGGTCTGCGGGCATGCCACGACGTTACCCGCCGACATCGGCGGAAGTCCCGCCTCCGGGTCACTCGCGGGGCCGCGCGCCTGCGTGCGAGCCGGTGGCGCGCCCCCCGAGCGCCCCCGCACACCCGGTATGACGAACGCCGCACCCTGTGGACGGCTCTCCGCGGCGGACGCGCTGAAGGACGCAGGCTGGGTCCGTCCGGCCCTCTTCCCGGCGCCGGGTGCGCCGCCGCCAGGAGGGGCTCAGCAGTGGTTCAGCAGTGGTTCGGGGAGTTGCCGTGCATCCGATGATCAAACCCGCACTCCGGCGTGCCTGGCGGGACCGGAACACCGTGCGGTACGGGGTGGCGCCCGCGCACGCGGTACTGCTGGGTCCGGTGGACACCGCGACCGGCGGTTTCCTGGATCTCTTCGACGGCACCCGCAGCCTCCCCCAGCTCAGACAGGCCGCCGAGGCGATGGGGCTCGGGGCGGACGCGGCCGACCGGCTGGTGGCGCGGCTGACGGCCGCGGGGCTGCTGGACGACGCCACCGCTCACCGGCGGGCGGCGGCCCGGGTGGACGACCGGCTCCGTCCGGACCTGGGGTCGCTCTCGGTGCTCCGGCCCGAGCCGGGCGGCGGGGTGCGCCGGCTGGCCGCCCGGGCGGCGGCCCGGGTACAGGTGCGCGGCGCGGGACGGGTCGGGGCGACGGTGGCGGCACTGCTGTCGGCGGCCGGGGTGGGGCAGGTGGACGTGGTGGACGGAGGCTGCGTGGCACCGTGGGACACCGCGCCCGGGGGCATCGCGCCCGAGCAGGCCGGCGAGCGGCGGGCCTCGGCCGCCCACCGGGCGGTACGGCGGGCGGCCGCCGGGGCCCGGCCGCCCCGCCCCGGCCGGGGGGACGGCGCCGCGGCGCTCGCCCTGGTGGTGATCGCCCCGCGCGACGGCCTGGCCGCCTACGCCCCGGATCCCGCCGCGGCCGAGGAGCTGGTCCGGATCGGGCAGCCTCATCTGTACGCCGGTGTCGTCGAGGCCACCGGCTTCGTGGGGCCGCTGGTGCTGCCGGGCACGGCGGCCTGCGCGGAGTGCCTGATGCTCGGGTGCACCGAGCGGGAACCCACCTGGCCGCTGGTGGTGGCACAGTGGAGGTCGGCACGGCGGTCGGCGGTGCCCGCCTGCGACGTGGCGCTGGCGACGGTGGTCGCGGGGGCCACCGCCTCCTGTGCGCTGAGCTTCCTGGACGGGGACGAGAACTGTGTCACGGACTCGCGGCAGCACTGGGTGCTGCCGCGGCTGCGCGCCGAGTGCGAGCCGGTGCCGCCCCGTCCGGAGTGTCCGTGCGGTGCGGCTTCCGGGCACGGCGGCCGCCCACTCTCGGCGGACGGGGCCCGGCGGTCCACAATGGCCACATGACCGCTGTCCTCGGCGCTGCCACCTGGTCGTGCTGTCGGGAAGTTGGAGGGGCACATGTCGGATCTTCCGCGTAAGGCCGTCACCCGTACCGCCAAGCTGGCCGCGCTGCCGCTGGGGATGGCGGGGCGTGCGACCTGGGGCCTGGGCAAGCGGATCGGCGGATACTCCGCGGACCTGGTCGGGCAGGAACTGCAGCAGCGGACCGCCGAGCAGCTGTTCAAGGTCCTCGGGGAGCTGAAGGGAGGTGCCATGAAGTTCGGCCAGGCACTGTCGGTCTTCGAGTCGGCGCTCCCGGAGGAGGTGGCCGGCCCCTACCGCGCGGCGCTGACCAAACTCCAGGAGGCGGCACCGCCGATGCCGGTGGCCACGGTGCACGCCGTGCTGGCCGAGCGCATGGGCGAGGACTGGCGGGAGCTGTTCGAGGAGTTCGAGGACAAGCCCTCGGCGGCGGCCTCGATCGGGCAGGTCCACCGCGGTGTCTGGCACGACGGCCGCCCGGTGGCCGTGAAGGTGCAGTACCCCGGCGCCGGCGAGGCGCTGCTGTCGGATCTGAACCAGCTGGGGCGCTTCGTCAGGCTGCTGGGCCCGCTCATCCCCGGTGTGGACATCAAGCCGCTGGTGTCGGAGATGCGCGACCGGCTCAGCGAGGAGCTGGACTACGAACTGGAGGCGCGGGCCCAGCGGGCGTACGCGGAGGAGTTCGCCGACGACCCGGACGTGCGGGTGCCGGACGTGGTGTACCAGTGCGACCAGGTGCTGGTCACCGAGTGGCTGGAGGGTGTGCCGCTGGCCGATGTGATCAGGGACGGCAGCCGTGCGGAACGGGACCGGGCCGGGCAGCTGCTGGCGCGTTTCCTCTTCTCCGGCACGGCCCGCACCGGACTGCTGCACGCCGACCCGCATCCGGGGAACTTCCGGCTGCTGACCGGCGACGCGCCCGACGGGCCGCCCGAGCAGTGGCGGCTGGGGGTGATGGACTTCGGCACGGTCGACCGGCTGCCGGAGGGACTGCCGCCGACGATCGGCGTCGCGCTGCGGATGGCGCTCGACGGCGATGCGGAGGCGGTCCACGAGCTGCTGTGCGACGAGGGGTTCATCAAGCCGTCCGTCGAGCTGGATCCGGACGCGGTGCTGGAGTACCTCCTGCCGATCATCGAGCCTGCACAGGAGGAGGAGTTCGTCTTCTCCCGGGACTGGATGCGGGAGCAGGCCGCGCGGGTCGCCGATCCGCGCTCCCCCGCCTACCAGCTGGGCAAGCAGCTCAACCTGCCGCCTTCCTACCTGCTGATCCACCGGGTGACGCTCAGCACGATCGGTGTGCTGTGCCAGCTCGGCGCACAGGTACGCATGCACGAGGAGATGGAGGCGTGGGTGCCCGGCTTCCTTCCGGAGGAGGACGAGGAGGAGTACTCCGACGATGCCGGGGAGGGTGCGGAGGTGACGGAGACCTCCGCCTGAGGGCCCCGGGCGGGGCTCGCCGCGCCCGCCCGGAAGGACGCGGGAGCCGTGGCGTCACCGCCCCGGCCCCCGTCCCGTCCGTTGTTGTCGTCTGCCGTCTGCCGCCGTCCGCCGCCCCGGCCGCCCCTCCGGCCTCCACCGGTCTCTTCTGTCCGGCCTGTCCGGTCTCGGCTCCGGCCCGTCAGGGCGGCGGGCAGGAACGGTCGCCGGCCCCGGCGGCGACCGGGGCGGCGAGCCGTCACTGCATGATGGCCAGGGCCAGAGCACGGCGGGCCCGCAGGGAGGCCCGCTCGGCGCGGCGCTGCATACGGCGGGCGGTGATCACCCGGTGGCCGAGTTGTTCCGACTCGGCCTCCCGCATGCGTTCACGCATATGGGCACGGGCCATGGCTTCTGGGATGAGTTGCATGTCGCGGGTCCTGTTCTGGAGCGAGGCGGTGGCGCCGGGCTGTGTGCTCGCGTGGTTGTCGGTGTTGAGGGTCATCGCGGATTCCGGCTTCGGGAAGGGACGCATCGCGGGACCGTGCGTCGCGGGGTGATCGATCGTGCCGACGGTGTTCATGCCGTGACCGGGTTCTTGCGGGGGCGGCCACGCGGCCGCTTGCGGGGAACGACCACCCCCTGGACGAACAGCTCGCCGCCCCAGACGCCCCAGGGCTCACGGCGGTCCTTCGCACCGGCGAGGCAGGCCTCGCGCAGCGGGCAGGTCTGGCACAGGGACTTGGCGTACTCCACGTCGGCCGGCGACTCGGCGAAGAAGACCTCCGGGTCGTAGCTGCGGCAGGGCACGGCCACACCGAGACGCTCGATGGCGTCGTCGAGCTCGGTGAGCGTGGTGAGCGGGGTCAAGGAGTCCTCCGTGGAATCGGACGTTCGGATCGGGTCGGGCTGTACGGACGGGGCGTGCGTCTGGATGTGCACGGCGGTGGATTCCTCGTCTGTGTGTCGTCTCTTCGACCCGGCTGGTGGCCGGGCCACTTGGGGAAAACAGAAGGGCCGCGGATCCCGGTGTGGGTTCCGCGGCCCTGGAAGGTGCCGACCTGATCGTGCCGATCAGGCTGGATCTCTCCAGGGTTCGAGCCCACGGAAGGCCCACATCGTGTGGTGCTTGGCCTGCTTCTGTCCGTTGCCGGCACCGTTGGCCGCGTCGGTGAGGGCATAGGCATCAGCCTGTGCCGCCGCCACTACCGCGGGTGCCTGGGTCGGTCGCTCGCCGGCCCGCTCGCGAATCGACAGAACCGCGAGGGATGCCGGACGCGCGGCCGTAAAGCCGAAGGCACGGGTGCCGGACAGACGGGAGCCGAACAGGCAGGAGGCGAGGACCTCGCGACCGGTCGGTTCCGTCGTGATCGTGGTGATCGTGGTGATCGTGGTGGTCATCGAAGCTCGCCTCCTCTCGGCGCTTTGGGGATCGACGTGTGTGTCGATCCGGACGTTCAGGGTTCAGTACAGCATGGATCCGATGGAGCCAGTAGGCCCCGCTCGTCCATGTCCGGAAGGCTATGAGGGTTTGGACGGCCCGCGCAAACTATTTTCCCGGCGGATTCGTAACAGCCTCTGTGACAGATTCCGGAATCCCTTCGTCCGCCTGTTCGTCCGCCTGTTCGTCCGTTCGTTCGCCGGCGGCTTCCCCGGCGTCCGCACCGATCTCCTCGCCCGCGCACAGGGCCAGCACATCGGCGCCGAACCTCTGGAGTTTGCGCCCGCCCACGCCGGGGATCCGCGACAGCTCCGTCTCGTTGTCGGGCAGGGCCTCGGCGATCGCCATGAGCGTCTTGTCGGTGAAGACGCAGTAGGCGGGCTGACCGAGCTGCCGCGCCTGGGCCGAACGCCACTCGCGCAGCCGCTCGTACAGCTCCTCGTCGAGGTCGGAGGGGCAGCCCTCGCAGCGCATCAGCTTGATCTCGCCCGCGTCGGTGAGGGTGCGCCCGCACACCCGGCACCGCACCGGACCGCGCCGCCTGCGCGACCGTCCGCCGCCGCGCTCCACCCCGGCGGCGCCGCCGGGGCGGCCGCCCGGCGAGGAGCCGGGCCGCAGCCCCGCCAGGAACCGGCTCGGGCGGCGGCCGCCCCGGCCGCCCGGCGAGCGTGACAGCGCCCAGGACAGGGACAGGTGGCGCCGGGCCCGGGTGACGCCCACGTAGAGCAGCCGGCGCTCCTCCTCGACCTGCTCGTCGGTCTTCGCGTAGCTGATCGGCAGTGTCCCGTCCGTCAGCCCGACCAGGAAGACCGCGTCCCACTCCAGGCCCTTGGCGGAGTGCAGTGAGGCGAGGGTGACGCCCTCGACGGTGGGGGCGTGCTGGGCGTTCGCCCGCTCGTCCAGTTCGGCCACGAGGTCGGCCAGCGTCGCCCGCGGCCGGGCCCGTGCGAAGTCCTCGGCCAGCCGCACCAGGGCGGCCAGGGACTCCCAGCGGTCGCGTACCGCCCCGGATCCGGCCGGGGGCCGCGGCGTCCAGCCGGTGCCGCCGAGTACCGCACGCACCTGGGAGGGGAGGTCCACCGCGTCGGCCAGCAGCGGGTCGTTGTCCCCGGCGCGTGCCGCGCCGCGCAGGGCGACCCCGGCCTCACGCACCTCGGGCCGTTCGAAGAACCGCTCGGCGCCGCGCAGCTGGTAGGGCACTCCCGCGTCCGCCAGGGCCTGTTCGTAGACCTCGGACTGGGCGTTGACGCGGTAGAGCACCGCGACCTCGCTCGCGGGGACCCCGGCGTCCATCAGCTCCCGGATGCGGCGGGCCACCCCCTCGGCCTCGGCGGGCTCGTCCGGGTACTCGGTGTAGACGGGCTCGGGCCCGGTCTCGCGCTGGGAGACCAGCTCCAGCCGGTGCTCGGCGGCCCGGCCCCGGGCCTGGGCCAGCAGCCCGTTGGCCAGATGCACCACCTGCGGTGTGGAGCGGTAGTCGCGCACCAGCTTGACCACCGTGGCGCCGGGGTGCCGGGCACGGAAGTCGAGCAGGTGGTCGGGGGTGGCCCCGGTGAAGGAGTAGATCGTCTGGCTGGCGTCGCCGACGACGCAGATGCTCTCCCGGTCCCCGAGCCACAGCTCCAGCAGCCGCTGCTGCAGGGGGCTGACGTCCTGGTACTCGTCCACCACGAAGTGCTGGTACTGCCGCCGCACGGTGTCGGCGATGTCCGGCCGCTCCTGGAGGATGCCGACCATGAGCAGCAGCACGTCCTCGAAGTCGATGACCGACCGCTCGCGCTTGAGCTGCTCGTAGAGCCCGTAGATCCGGCTGATCTCGGCCGGGTCGCGCGGGGCCTCGCGCGAGGACTTCGCCATCGCGGCCGGGTAGTCCTCCGGGACGCTCTGGGTGACCTTGGCCCACTCGATCTCGCCCGTCACGTCGCGCAGCTCGTTGCGGTCGAGCCGGATGCGGCAGCGCGCCGCTGCCTCGGCGACGAGCTGAACCTTGCGCTCCAGCAGACGCGGCAGGTCGCCGCCGATCGCCTTCGGCCAGAAGAACTGCAGCTGGCGCAGGGCGGCGGAGTGGAAGGTGCGGGCCTGCACACCGCCCGCGCCGAGCTGGCGCAGCCGCCCGCGCATCTCGCCCGCCGCGCGGTTGGTGAAGGTGACGGCCAGCACGCTCGCGGGCGGGAGCACTCCCGCCAGCACCCCGTACGCGATCCGGTGCGTGATCGCGCGGGTCTTGCCCGTACCGGCCCCCGCCAGCACGCACACCGGGCCGTGCAGTGCCGTCGCCACCTCGCGCTGCTCGGGATCGAGCCCTTCGAGCACCGCGTCGGGCGAGTCGGGGACGTGCGGGAAGAGGGAGGAGGGCGTTGCTGCTGTCACCCCGCCATGCTGCCAGGTCGGCCGAGGGGCCCGTAACCGTCGTCCACAGGCGGCGGGAACTCGTAACAGGAACGCACCCCGCGCCGGCCCCGCGCCGGCCCCGGTCCGGGATCGCTCCGGGCCGGGGCCGGACCGGGGCCGGGAATGGGTCCGGACTGGGCCGGGAATGGGTCCGGCCGGTTGAACGTTCCACCGATGCCAGTACGCCGACACGCCGAGACGAGGAGCACGAGAACCCATGGCGGGAACGGTCACGATGTACAGCACCACCTGGTGCGGCTACTGCCGTCGGCTCAAGGGCCAGATGGACCGCGAGGGAATCGCGTACACCGAGGTCAACATCGAGCACGACCCGGAGGCCGCGGCCTTCGTCGAGAAGGTCAACAACGGCAACCAGCTGGTCCCGACCGTGCTCTTCCCCGACGGCTCGGCCCTGCCCAACCCCTCGATCGCGACGGTGAAGGCCGTTCTGGGAGCCTGACGCACCACCGCAGGCGGTCCGCCGCGGGCCCGGTTCACCGGGTCCGCGGCGGACCGCTCGTCACAGCGGGCCCGGCAGCGGCTGCCCGTACCACAGCTCGATCAGCCGGGCCGCGATCGAGATGCCCGACGGCGGCAGCACCTCGCCGGAGGCGAACGCGGCGCGCAGTTCCTCGCGGGAGAACCAGCGGGCCTCCTCGATCTCCTCGCCGTCCACCCGGATCTCGGTGGAGGTGGCGTGCGCCACGAAGCCCAGCATCAGGCTGGACGGGAAGGGCCACGGCTGGCTGGCGACGTACTCGACCCTGCCGATCGTGACGCCCGCCTCCTCGCCCGCCTCGCGGACGACCGCCTGCTCGATGGACTCGCCCGGCTCCACGAAGCCCGCGAGCGTGGAGAAGCGGCCCTTGGGCCAGTGCACCTGGCGGCCCAGCAGCGCACGGCCCTCCGGGTCCGTCACCAGCATGATCACGGCCGGGTCGGTGCGCGGGTAGTGCTCGCCGCCGCAGGCCGGGCAGCGGCGGATGTGGCCGGCGGCGGCGATGACCGTGCGCTCGCCGCAGCGCGAGCAGAAACGGTGCATGCGCTGCCAGTTCTCCAGGGCCACGGCGTGCACCATCAGCTGGGCGTCGCGCTCGGAGAGCAGCGTGCCCGCCTCCCGCAGCCCGGCCGGCCGGGCCGCGTCGTCCATCCGGCCCGGCAGCGCGTCCTTCTGCAGCGCGAAGTAGCGCACGCCGTCCTCGTCGATGCCGAGGAAGTAGCGGTGCGCCTCGGTCAGCGGGGCGTCGAAGGAGGGCATGGTCACCAGCTCCGCGCCCCCGTCACCGGTGTCCTCGATCAGCACCTGCCCGCCGGAGACCACGAAGCAGCGGGTCGTCGGGTGGCTCCAGGCCGCCCCGAGCCAGGCCTCGTCCAGCCGGTGGTGGGAGGCCCGGTCTATGCCGCCGGTGGCGGTGAGCGTGATCGGAGGACGGTCGGTGGTGTGGTCGGGCCAGGTGATCACGGCTGCTACCAACTTCCCCTGCTGCGTGAGCGGTGGTTCGGGTGCGTACGACGGCCGCCGGACCATTCCGTGCGATCCGGGTGCGATGGAAGACCCGTTCCTCTCCGTCCGCGGCGGCGCCCGCGCACAGCCGTCCCTGCCGCTCCCCCGTGCCGGGGGAAGGGGGGCGCCGACCGTCCGCGGGGACGGCGGGCCGGCCTGCGGTGCGCGCGCGGACGGCGGTGTCCACGAGCGGCCGGGGTGGTGCTCATGCCCCGAGCCTATCCGGCCGTTCCGCCCGCCCCGGAATCGGTCGCCGCGTCCCGCCGGACGCCGGGCGCCTCCCGGCCGCCCGGGATGTCCGGAGCGTCCCGGTCCGGGACGGCCGTGTCCTGCGTGCCGTGCAGCAGCAGCCTCTCCAGACCGGCGCGGCCCGGCAGCCGGGCGGGCCGGACCAGTTCCCCGCTGCGGACGTGGAGGAAGGCGGCGCTCACGGCCTCGGGCGGCAGCCCGTGCCGCTCGGCCCAGGCGAGGCGGTAGACGGCGAGCTGGAGCGGGTCGGCCCTGCCGGAGTGCCCGGTCTTCCAGTCGACGATCTCGAAGCGGCCCTCCCCGTCGCGGTACACCGCGTCGATCCGGCCCCGGATCACCCGGCCCGCGAGCACCAGCCGGAAGGGCGCCTCGACGCGGTACGGGGTGCGGTGCGCGTAGGGGGTGCGGCCGAAGGCCTCCTTGAGCGCGGCGAGGTCCTTCTCGTCGGCGATCCCGTCGTCGCCGCCGGGATACGCCTCGCCCTCCTCCCCGACCCCCGGAAGCTCCTCGGGGTCGTGCAGAGGCAGCTCCAGCTCCTCGAAGCGGGACTCCACCCAGGCGTGGAAGCGGGCGCCCCGGCGGGCCGCGGCGGGCCGCGGCGGCTGCGGCATGGGTCGGGCCAGATCCCGTGCGAAGGCCTCGGGGTCGGCGGCCAGGCGTACGAGCTGGGTCGCGGAGAGCGCCGGGGGCAGCGGCACCTCCCGCACGCCCGACCGGGCCCGGCGCAGTTCGGCGGTGAGCGCCTCCATGTCGCGGTCCCAGGAGGCGACGGTCCGCGCGTCCTCCGGGGCGAGCTCCGGCTCCGGCGCGTCCTGCGGGGCAGGTTCCGCCGGGGCCGGTGCGGGCTCCTCCGCCGGGGCGGGCTCCGGGGCCGTACGGGGGCGGGGCAGTCTCCGCCCGTCCGTCCGCCCTTCGGTCCGCCCTTCGGTCCGCTCGCCCGTCCGTCCGTCCAGGTGGGCCATGACGCGCGCGGCGGCGGCACGGCGGCGCGCCCAGGCCTCCTCGTCCAGCGGCAGCGGCCAGGCTCGCTCCTCGGCCGGCTCCTCCAGCGCCGGGTTCTCCTCGCCCTCGGCAGGCTCTGCGGCCCAGTGCTCGACCTCGCCGTGCCGCGGGCCGGCCTCGCAGTGCGCGCGCAGCGCCTCCAGGAAGGAGGAGGGGCCGCGCGGCTTCTTCTGGCTGGGCCCCCACCAGTGGCCCGAGCCCAGCAGCAGGGAGCGGGGGCGGGTGAAGGCGACGTAGCCCAGCCGCAGCTCCTCGGTGTGCTGGTGGTCCCTGACCGCCTCGTCGTAGGCCTTGCGGTCCTTCGCCGTCCAGCCGGACAGCTCCGGCAGGGTCGCCGCGTCGCCGCGCAGCGCGGGCGGCAGCACCTTCGGCTGGGAGAGCCAGGACTCGCGGGCCTGCCCGCTGGGGAAGTTGCCGGCCACCAGCCCGGGAACGGCGACCACGTCCCACTCCAGGCCCTTGGACTTGTGCGCGGTGAGGACCTTGACGGTGTTCTCCGCGCCGGGCAGCGAGCTGTCCAGTCCCTTCTCGTACTCGGCCGCGGCGCGCAGGAAGCCCAGGAAGGCCAGCAGGGTGGACTGCCCGTCCAGCGAGGCGAATCCGGCGGCGATGTCCAGGAAGGTACCGAGGGTCTCCCGGCGGCGGGCGGCCAGCGCGTGCGGAGAGGCGGAGAGCTCGACCTCCAGGCCGGTGACGGACAGCACCCGGTGCAGCACGTCCATCAGCGGGTCGGCCAGCGAGGCCCGCAGATCGCGTATCTCCTTGGCCAGCCGGGCGAAGCGCACCCGGGCCTCGGCCGAGAACGGCAGCGGGTCGTCGTGGCCGCTGGTGCCCAGGAAGGTGTCGAGCGCGTCGGCGAGCGAGACCACCTCGGCCGGGTCGGTTCCCTCCACGGCCGCCGCCAGCCGCTCCTGGACGCCGGCCTCCCCGTCGCCGGTGCGCGGGCCGCCGGGCACCAGCAGCCGGGCGCGGCGGCCCAGCAGGGCGAGGTCGCGCGGGCCGATGCGCCAGCGCGGGCCGGTGAGCAGGCGTACCAGGGAGGCGTTGGCGGTCGGGTCCTGGAGGACCTCGCACATGGCGACCAGATCGGCGATCTCCGGCAGATGCAGCAGGCCCGACAGGCCGACGACCTCGACCGGGACCCCGCGCTCCACCAGCGCGCCCTGGATCTGCGCGAAGTCGCCGGCGGTGCGGCACAGCACGGCGATTTCGCCGGGCTCGGTGCCGGTGTTCACCAGATGGGCGACGGAGTCGGCCAGCCACGCGATCTCCTCGGCGTGGGTGCGCAGCAGCGCGCAGCGCACCAGGCCGTCGTGCTCGGCGCCGGGTGCGGGGCGCAGCGCCTCCACGCCCGCGTGGCGGGCGCGCAGCGGCGCGGCCAGGGTGTTGGCCAGGTCCAGCAGCCGTCCGCCGCTGCGCCGGTTCTCGCTCAGGGACTGGCGGCGGGCGGGAGTGCCGTCGGCGAGGGGGAAGTGCTCGGGGAAGTCGTCGAGGTTGGCCACGGACGCGCCGCGCCAGCCGTAGATGGCCTGGCAGGGGTCGCCGACGGCGGTGACGGCGTGGCCGGTGCTCCCCCCTGTCCTGTTCGGGGCCGCCCCTGCCCCGAACAGGCCCGCCAGCATGACGCGTTGGGCCACGGAGGTGTCCTGGTACTCGTCCAGCAGCACCACGGCGTACTCCTCGCGCAGGATCCGCCCGACCTCGGGCACATCACGCGCCAGGGACGCCGACAGGGCCATCTGGTCGCCGAAGTCGAGCAGTTCGCGCTCCCGCTTGCGCCTGCGGTACTCCTCGACGAGCCCCAGCAGTTCCAGGCGGCCCCGCGCGGTCTCGGGCACCTTCCGCAGGGCGGCGTTGGTGAGCTTCACCTCGCCGCTCTCCAGCAGGTCGAGCAGCTCACGGTCGTACGCGCGCAGCCGCTCCGGCTCCACCAGATGCTCGGACAGCTCGCCGTCGAGGGCGAGGAGGTCGCGCACCAGCTCGCCGACGGACTTGGTCAGCGCCGTGAAGGGGCCGGGCGCGGTGCGCAGCACCGAGGCGGCGAGCTGGTAGCGGGTGGCGTCGGCCAGCAGCCGGGCGGACGGCTCGATGCCCAGCCGCAGCCCGTGGTCGCCCAGCAGCTGCCCGGCGAAGGCGTGGTACGTGGAGATCCGCGGCTCGCCGGGCGGTTGTTCGGGGTCGGAGGGGTCGGAGGGGGCGGAGGGGGCGGCCGGGTCGGGGTCGAGCACTCCCGCCCTGCGCAGCGCCCCGCGCACCCGGTCGGCCAGCTCGCCCGCCGCCTTGTTGGTGAAGGTCAGGCCCAGCACGCGCTCGGGCGCGACCTGCCCGGTGCCTACCAGCCAGACCACCCGGGCGGCCATCACCGTCGTCTTGCCCGACCCGGCTCCGGCCACGATGACCTGCGGCGCGGGCGGAGCGGTGATGCACTCCATCTGCTCGGCGGTGAAGGGGATGCCGAGGAGCCGCCGGAGGTCGTCGGGGTCGTTGAGCTGTGCGGGCACCCACCAGACGCTAGCGCGCCGCGCCGACAGCCGCGGCGCGGCGGTGGCGGGCGAAGTCGGGCGGAGGCCGCCGGCCGTACGGCGCTCCCGTTCCGACGGGGCGTCAACCGCCCTCAGACCGACTCGTGTCGGCCGGAGTCCTCACGCATCTCGCCCAGGTCGAGGACCTCGTCCGGATCCGGCGCCTCGACGACGACCTTCTCCCCGTGGCCGGTGAAGTCCATCACACCCGGCTCGTCGCTCCCCTCGTTCTCCATCCGCAGCAGATAGGGCCGGTCGTCGTCGTTGGCGACATAGGCGGTGGTGGTCCCCTCGCCGTCCTCCTCCTGGACCAGCGGGATGACCTCCCGGCCGTCGAGGTCGGCGAGCTCGCGCTTCCCGGTCTCCCCGGAGCCGCCGGACTCCATGTCCTCCAGCAGCTCGTCGAGGTCGCAGAAGCCGCCCGGGCCGGCGCCGGACTTCCCGGTGTCCGTCCTCACCCAGCGCTCCGAGAGCATCTCGACGGCCATGTCCTCACCGGGGCCGCCGTCGCTCTGGCTCTCCCAGAAACCCTCGTCGCCCTTCATGTACATCCGCCCGTCGGCGGAGAGGACCTCGGCGGTGCCTTCGCCGATCGTCATGGTGCCGGTGCAGTCGCCGTCCCCGGCGAGTGCCAGGTCGATCGTCATCCTGCCGTCGTCCCCGGCCACCCAGCCGGTGATGCGCAGCGACTCGGCCCGCTTCATCGCCTCGGCGGACCGCTCCATGATCTCCCCGGCGGAGCTCCGCTCCAGCCTCGTCCCGCCGAATCCCCCGGCGAAGGGGGCGTCCCCCTCCCGGCCCGGCTTCTCCGGGGCGTCCGGATCCGCCCTGCCGATCCCCGCCGGAAGGCCGCCTCCCGGCCCGGAGTCCGGTCCGCCCGTACCGCCCGGCCCTCCGGAGCAGCCCGTCAGTCCCGCTGCCATGGCGCAGACCAGTGCCGCCGCCAGAGTCCCCCGTTTGTCCCCCACCGCTGTGCCGCCTCCGTTTCCGCGATGCCGTACCGGAACATGGGACCACACCGCGCCGACAACCGGTTCCGGGGGCCCGGGACCGGGGCCGAAGCCGGGGCTCCGGCCCGGGGCGGTGCTCGCCCGCACACTCACTCCACGACGTGGCGCCCCTCGGGCCGGGCGCTGCACGCCCCCCTGAACGAGCAGGTGTCGCAGTGCCGTCCGGGAGAGGGGGTGAACCGCTCGTCCAGGACCCGCCCGGCGGCGTCGGCCAGCAGCTCGCCGACCCACTCCCCGTCCCCGTCGTAGGAGGACAGGGCGGGCTGCCGCTGCACGGCCGGGAGTTCGTCGCCGCCCTCCCGCTTGGGCGCGCCGATCCTGAGCTGGACCAGTTCCGCGCCGCCCGGCTCCGGACGCCCGGTGAAGCCCTCGACCCCGTCGAGGGCGCCCTCGCGCACCGCGATCTGGTAGACGGCCAGCTGGGGGTGGCGCTCGACCTCGGCCGCGGTCGGCTTGTTCCTGCCGGTCTTGAAATCGACAACGTAGGCCCGGCCGTCGGGCCCGCGCTCGACCCGGTCCATGGAGCCGCGCACGCGGACCCGGTGGCCGCCCGCCTCCAGCGTCACGTCGAAGTCGTGCTCGGTGGCGGCCGTCTCGCGCCCGAGGTCACGCTCCATCACATGCCAGCGCAGGAAGCGCTCCAGGGCCGCGCGGGCGTTCTCCCTCTCCTGGCGCGACTTCCAGGGCGCGTCGAAGGCGAGCGAGTCCCACACCGAGTCCAGCCGCTCCAGCAGGACGGACAGGTCGGCGGGGGTGCCGCCGGAGGCGACCTCGTCGGCCAGGACGTGCACCACGTTGCCGAAGCCCTGGGCCGCGGTCGCGGGCGGCTCCGCCCTCACCTCGCGGCCCAGGAACCACTGGAGCGAACAGGTGGTGGCCAGTTGGTGCAGCGCGCTGCCGGAGAGGGCGACCGGCCGGTCCCTGTCCCGCAGCGGCACCTCGCCGCGGGTCGGCTCGTACAGCCCCCACCAGCGGTGCGGATGGGCGGCGGGGACCAGGGGGACGCCGTCGTCGTCGCGCAGCGCGGCCAGCGCGGCCAGCCGTTCGGCGGCGGCCTCGCGCAGCGCGGGGGTGGCGGCGGGGTCGACGGTGGTGGCGCGCAACTCGGCGACCAGCGCGGACACCGACAGCGGGCGGCGCGGGCGGGCGGCGACGTCCCTGGGCTCGACGCCGAGTTCGGTCAGGAAGCGGGAGGGCTGGTCGCCGTCCTCGGCCGCCGTCTTCACCGCGGTGACGACCAGGCGGTCGGCCGCGCGGGTGGCCGCCACGTAGAACAGCCGGCGCTCCTCGGCCAGCATCGCGCCGGGGGTGAGCGGCTCGGCCAGCCCGTCGCGGCCTATCCGGTCGGGCTCCAGCAGGGAGCCGCGCCGCCGCAGGTCGGGCCAGAGCCCCTCCTGCACCCCGGCGACGACCACCAGCCGCCACTGCAGGCCCTTGGCCCGGTGCGCGGTCATCAGCCGCACCGCGTCGGGACGCAGCGCGCGGGGGGCGATGGTGTCGCCGGCGATGTCCTGGGCGTCCAGCTCCTCCAGGAAGTTGAGCGCGCCGCGCCCGCCGGCCCGCTCCTCGGCGCGGGCGGCGGCGGCGAACAGCGCGCAGACGGCGTCCAGGTCCCGGTCGGCGTTGCGGCCGGCGGCGCCGCCGCGTGCGGCCGCGCGCCGCAGCCGGGCGGGCCACCGGCCGTCCCGGTCGCCGCCCAGGCCGTCGTTCCACAGCAGCCACAGCGCCTCCTCGGCCGTGGCGCCGCCGGCCAGCGCCTCGCGCGCCCGGCGCAGCAGCAGCCCCAGCTCACGTGCGCCGCGCGCGTACGACGGGTCGTGCGCGACCAGCCGTTCGGGCTCGGACAGCGCCTCGGCCAGCAGCTCGTCCGAGGGGCGGGGTACGGCGCGGCCCGCGGCGCGCTCCTCCTCGCGCAGGGCCCGGCCCAGACGGCGCAGGTCGGCGCCGTCCATGCCGCCCAGCGGGGAGGTCAGCAGGGTGAGCGCGGTCTCCACCCCGATCCAGGGCCCGTCCGCGCTACCGCCCGCACCACCGTCCGTGCCGCCGTCCGCACCGCCACCCGCACCACCGTCCGTGCCGCCGTCCTCCCCCGCGGGCCGCCCGGCTCCGCCGGCCCGGTCCGCTCCGGCGGCGTCCGCGACGGCGGCCCGCGCCGCCACCCGCAGCGCGGTCAGCAGGGGCACCACCGCCGGCTCCCGGCTCAGCGGCACATCGTCGCCGTCGGTCTCCACCGGGACGCCCGCGGCCGACAGCGCCCGCCGCACCGCGGGGATGGTGCGGTGGCCGGCGCGCACCAGCACCGCCATCTCCCGCCACGGCACTCCCTCCTCCAGACGGGCGCGGCGCAGCAGGTCGGCGATGTTGTCCAGCTCGGCCCCGGGGGTCGGATAGGTGTACACCTCCACCCGGCCGCCCTCCCGGGCCGCCGACAGCCCCCGGTGGGCGCGTACGGCCTCGGCCGGAAGCCGGGTGAGCGGCATGCGGTGGGTGATCCGCCGGGTGGCCTCCAGCACCACCGAGGCCGAGCGGCGGCCGGTGCGCAGCACCGCCACCGGGGCCGGGGCCCCGTCGCGCTGCCGGAAGACGCCGGGGAAGTCGAGGATGCCGTTGACGTCCGAGCCCCGGAAGGCGTAGATCGCCTGGTCGGGGTCGCCGAAGGCGACCAGGGTGCGGCCCTGGCCGGCCAGCGCTCGCAGCAGCCGCACCTGCGCCGGGTCGGTGTCCTGGTACTCGTCGACGTACACCGCGTCGTAGCGCGCGGCGAGATCCGCACCCACCTCCTCCCGTTCGGCGAGCAGCACCGCGCGGTGGACCAGTTCGGCGTAGTCGAGCACGCCCTGGAGGTCCAGCACGTCGAGGTACTCGGCCAGGAAGGCCGCGGCGGCCCGCCAGTCGGGGCGGCCGGTGCGGCGGGCGAAGGCGTCCAGCGCCTCCGGTCCCAGCCCCAGCTCGCGGCTGCGGGCGAGGACGGCCCGCAGTTCGTCGGCGAAACCGCGGGTGGTCAGGCAGGCGCGCAGCTCCTCTGGCCAGCGGGCCCGCTCCCGGCCGGTGTCCTCCAGCTCCGCCTGGCCGGCCAGCAGTTCGCGGATGCGCAGGTCCTGCTCGGGGCCGGACAGCAGCCGCAGCGGTTCGGCGAACAGATCGGCGTCCTGGTGGGCGCGGACCAGGGCGTAGCAGTACGAGTGGAAGGTGGTGATCTGCGGGGTCCGCGGCGCCGGTCCGGGCAGGCGGGCCGCCATCCGGTCCCGCAGTTCGACCGCCGCCCTGCGGCCGAAGGTCAGTACGAGGATCCGCTCCGGATCGCCCCCGCGCCGCACGCGCTCGGCGACGGACTCCACCAGGGTGGTGGTCTTGCCGGTGCCGGGCCCGGCCAGGACGAGCAGCGGTCCGCCGCGGTGGTCAACCACCGAGCGCTGGGCTGCGTCCAAGGCAGGGAGGCTCGCCGGACCGGGCGGGGTACGCACCAACCGGTACGTATCGGACTTGAGGGAGGAACTCACGTGGATCGCCGGTCCTGGTCGCTGTGCTGGATGGTGCAGACGGTACGCCAGGGGACAGTCGTGGCGCACGGCGTCGCACCCCCGCCCGCACCCCGTTCGGACGGCTCACCGCGTGCACGGCAAAGTGCACGGCGACGTGCACGGCGACGTGTACGGCGGGGCCATGGCGGAAGCTGGTACGTGTGAGGAGTCCCACAACCGGGCGGTCACGAACGCCGGTCGGGCCGCTCGGCGGCGCCGGCCCCGTCCCCGCTCCCGCCCGCTTCCCCGTCCCACCGGGCCCGGCGCATGTCGACGCGTACCGCCGCGGCGGCCTGACCGGCCGTACCGCCCCGGCCCCCGCGCAGCGGGGTGTCCTCCTGGCGGTAGTGGGCCAGCGCCCGGCCCTCGTGGCAGGGCGGCGGCGTCCCGTCGGCCCGCACCACACGCCACCACGGCACCGCGCCGCCGTAGAGGGACATCACCCGGCCCACCTGCCGCGGGCCTCCCTCCTCCAGCCACTCGGCCACGTCGCCGTACGTCATCACCCGGCCGGGCGGGATGCGCTCCACCACGGCCAGCACCCTCTCCGCGTAGTCCGGCAGCTCGCCGGCGGGCCCGGTCATGGCGGCCATGGTGCCCCATACGGCCGCCGGCCCGCGCCGGCGGCGGCACGCGGGTGCGCACGACACGCGCAAACTCGGCTTTCCGCGGAGAAAAGCGACCTCCCTGACCGGCCCGCCGCCTCCTCGTGCCACCATCGTCCCGGCGGTGACAGGTGATACGAGAGCGAAAAGGGACCGGAGAGCGGTCCGAGGACCAGGGCGGGCCCCCTCCGCGGGAGGAGCCCCGTTCCGCTCACTCGTCCCCGCACACCGGCGGCCCCGGCCCGGGGCCCGCGCGGCGGGACACCGGCGGAACCGGCGGAACCGGCAGGGCCGTCGGGGAGACGGGCCCGGAGCACGTCGAGGGCGACGAGCCGATCCTCCCCGCCCGGGTGCACCGCCCCTCCGACCTGATGCGGCTGCTGCTCGGGACCCTCGGCATCGCCGTCGTCCTGATCGTCGCCGCCTTCGCGCACGGCACCACCGCGGGCCTGGAGCAGGACATCGGCAAGGGGGCGGGCCAGGCCCCTCCCCTGCTGATCAGCTTCGCCGGCTTCGCCTCCAGCGTCGCCGTGCTCATCGTGCCGGTGGCCTTCGCGCTGGAGCGGCTGATCAAACGCGACGGGCTGCGGATCGCCGACGGCGTCCTCGCCGCCGTCCTGGCGCACGGCGCGTCGCTCGCCACCGACCTGTGGGTCGCCGAGCAGGCCCCCGGCTCCATCCGGAACGCGCTGACCAGCCCGGCCCCGGAAGGCGGGCTCACCGACCCGGTGCACGGCTATCTGGCCCCCGTCATCGCCTACATGACGGCCGTCGGCATGGCCCGCCGACCGCGCTGGCGGGTGCTGCTGTGGGCGGTGCTGCTGCTGGACGCCTTCGCGGTGCTGGTCGGCGGATACACCACGCCGTTCTCGATCCTGGTCACCGTGCTGATCGGCTGGACCGTCGCCTACGGCACGCTCTACGCCGTCGGCTCCCCCAACGTCCGCCCCACCGGCCAGAACCTGCTGGCCGGGCTGCGGCGGGTGGGCTTCAGGCCGGTGAGGGCGCTGCGGCTGGACCCCGCCGACCCCGTGGATCCGGAGCGGACCGAGCAGAGCGACCGGGCCCGGCGCTATCTGGTCACCCTGGAGGAGGGCCCGCCGCTCGACGTCACCGTCGTGGACCGCGAGCAGCAGGCGCACGGCTACTTCTACCGCGCCTGGCGCCGCCTCGCGCTGCGCGGCATCACCCAGCGCCGCAGCCTCCAGTCGCTGCGCCAGGCGCTGGAGCAGGAGGCCCTGCTGGCGTACGCGGCCATAGCCGCCGGGGCCAACGCACCGAAGCTGATCGCCACCTCCGAGCTGGGCCCCGACGCCGTCATGCTCGTCTACGAGCACGTCGAGGGGCACAGTCTGGGCTCCCTGCCCGACGAGGAGGTCACCGACGAGCTGATGCGCGCGGTCTGGCGGCAGGTGCGCGCGCTCCAGTCGCGGCGGATCGCCCACCGCAGGCTGGAGGACGACGCGCTGATGGTGGCCCCCTCCGGCGAGGTGTTCCTCACCGACCTCAGCGCCGGTGAGATCGCGGCCGGCGATCTGGTGCTGCGGATGGACGTGGCGCAGTTGCTGACCACCTTCGGTCTGCGCGTCGGCGCCGAGCGCTCGGTCGCGGCGGCGGTGGAGGTGCTCGGTCCGGACGCGGTGGCCGACAGCCTTCCACTGCTCCAGCCGATCGCGCTCAGCCGCGGCACCCGCGCCACCCTGCGCAGACTGGCCAAGGAGCGGGCGCAGCGCGAGCGGGAGGCGGCCATCGAGGCGTCCCGCCACAGCCGCGAGACGCGCCACGCCCAGGGGCACGCGCCCGCCGGCGACCGCAAGTCGCTCCGGGCGGAGAAGCACGCCGAGAAACAGGCCGTCATGGAGGCCCTGGAGGAGGCGCGCGAGGAGGACCTGCTGGCGCAGATCCGCGGGCAGGTGCTGCTGGTCCGGCCGCAGGCCCCGATACAGCCGGCCCGGCTGGAGCGCGTCAGGCCGCGCACCCTGGTCAGCTTCATCGCCGGGGCCTTCGCCGCGTACTTCCTGCTCTCCCAGCTCACCCATGTGGACTTCCGGCAGGTCGTCGTCGAGGCGAACTGGGGCTGGGTGGCCGCCGCGCTGCTGTTCTCCGCCCTGACGTACTTCGCGGCGGCGATGAGCCTGCTCGGTTTCGTGCCCGAGAAGGTCCCCTTCCTGCGCACGGTGGTCGCCCAGGTGGCGGGCTCCTTCGTCAAGCTGGTGGCGCCGGCGGCGGTCGGCGGCGTCGCGCTCAACACCCGCTTCCTGCAGCGCGCCGGGGTCCGGCCCGGCCACGCGGTCGCCAGCGTCGGCGCCTCCCAGCTGTTCGGCCTGGGCAGCCACGTCCTGCTGCTGCTGGTCTTCGGCTATCTGACGGGCACGGAGCGCACCCCGACCCTCTCCCCGTCCCGTACGGTGATCGCCGGACTGCTGACGGTGGCGGTGCTGTCCCTGATCGTGACGGCGGTCCCGGCGCTGCGGAAGTTCGTGGTGGAGCGGGTGCGGGCGCTGTTCGCCGGCGTCGTCCCGCGGATGCTGGACGTCGTCCAGCGCCCGCAGAAGCTGCTCAGCGGCATCGGCGGCATGCTGCTGCTGACGGTGTCGTTCGTGCTGTGCCTGGACGCGTCGGTGCGCGCCTTCGGCGGCGAGCTGAGCTACGCGAGCATCGCGGTGGTCTTCCTGGCGGGCAACGCGCTGGGCTCGGCGGCGCCCACCCCGGGCGGTCTGGGCGCGGTGGAGGCGGCGCTGATCGCGGGTCTGATCGCGTTCGGGCTGCCGCAGGAGATCGCCACCCCGGCGGTCCTGCTCTTCCGCCTGATGACCTTCTGGCTGCCGGTCCTGCCCGGCTGGCTCTCCTTCACCCACCTCACGCGCCGGGAGTCGCTCTGACCGCCTGAGCCGGCGCGGGCGCACCGCCTCCCGCCGGACTCGCGACTGCGAGGCCCGAGGCCCGGTCCGCCTTGCATGTGCGAGCCGGTACGCCATAACGTCGTGCGCATGCGTTCCTACTCCATGGGCCGGGCGGCCCGGCTGCTCGGTGTCAGTCCCGACACGGTGCGCCGCTGGGCGGACGCCGGACGGCTGCCCACCAGCCGGGACGAGGGCGGCAGGCGGCTGGTGGCGGGCGAGGACCTGGCCGCCTTCGCCGTAGCCCTCGCGTCGGAGGGGCCCGGGGGCTCCGGGGGTTCCGGGGGCTCCGAGCGGGACGACGACGGGCCGCACACCAGCGTCCGCAACTCCTTCCCCGGAATCGTCACCGCCGTCCGCCTCGGCGACGTCGCGGCCCAGGTGGAGATCCAGGCGGGTCCCCACCGGCTGGTCTCCCTGCTGACCCGGGAGGCCGTGGAGGAACTGGGGCTGGCGGTCGGCATGGAGGCCGTGGCCCGGGTGAAGTCCACCAACGTGCACATCGACCGGGCGTGAGGCGGACCGGCATGCCCGACACGACCGGTACGCGCGCCCCCCGCGCCCCCCGCTCGCCCCGGCGGCCCTCCCGCCGGCCGCGCCGACCGCGCGCGGCCGGCGGGGCGGCCGCCCTGCTGCCGGCCGTCCTGCTGGTGCTGGCCGCACTGACGGCGGCCTGCGGGGGCGGGGCTCTCGGCCGCACCGGCGAGGGCGGCCGGACGGCCACCGTGACGGTCCTGGCCGCCTCCTCCCTCACCGACGTCCTCACCGAGGCGGGCGCCGCGTACGAGGAGGAGCACCCCGGCGTACGGCTGCGCCTGTCCTTCGCCGGCTCCCAGGAGCTGGCCGCGCAGATCCGCCAGGGCGCGCCCGCCGATCTGGTCGTCACCGCCGACACCGCGACGATGGAGTCCCTGCGGGACTTCACCGGCCCGCCCACCGTGATCGCCCGCAACCGGCTCGTCATCGCCACCGCCCCCGGCAACCCCCTGGGCATCGGCGCCCCGGACGACCTCGCCCGCGAGGGGGTGACGACCGTGCTCGCCGCCCCCGAGGTACCGGCCGGGCGGTACGGGCAGCGGCTGCTGGAGCGGCACGGCGTCACCGTCCACCCGGTCTCCCGGGAGCCGAGCGTGCGGGCGGTGCTGAGCAAGGTGGCGCTGGGCGAGGCGGACGCCGGGCTGGTGTACGCCACCGACGCCGCCGCCTCCGCCGGCCGCGTCGAGGCCGTGCCCGTCCCCGGCGGCGGGGCCGGCGTGCGCTACCCCGCCGCGCCGCTGAAGGACACCGCCCACCCCGGGCACGCCTCGGACGTCATCGCCTGGCTGAGCTCCGGACCGGCCCGCGGCCTGCTGCGGGAGGCCGGTTTCCTGCTGCCGTGAACCACCGCACCGAACCCCGCGCCCTGCCGCCACGCGTACGCGGCCGCACACCCGCGGCACGCACCCGCACACCCGCCGCGCTCGGCGGGCCTGCCGCGCTGGCGGCGGCCTTCCTGGCCGTGCCCCTGGCCGGGGTGGTGGCCCACACGCCGTGGCGGGACCTGGCCGGGCAGCTCACCTCGCCCGGCGTCCTCCGGGCACTGGGGCTGTCCCTGCTGGTCTCCGTCCTCGCCCTGCTGCTCTCCCTCGTCCTGGGCGTGCCGCTGGCGTGGCTGCTGGCCCGCGCCGACTTCCCCGGCAAGGCCCTGGTGCGCTCCCTGGTACTGCTGCCGATGGTGCTGCCGCCGACCGTGGCGGGCGTCGCCCTGCTGCGCGGCTTCGGCCGCGGCGGTCTGCTGGGCGGACCGCTGGAGGCGGTGGGGGTGACGCTGCCGTTCTCCACCGCGGGCGCGGTGGTCGCCGCGGCCTTCGTGGCGATGCCGTTCCTGGTCATCGGCCTGGAGGGGGCGCTGGCCGGGATCGCCCCGCGCTACGAGGAGGCCGCCGCCACCATGGGCGCGACCCTCCCCCAGACCCTGCGGTACGTCACCCTGCCGATGGTGGCGCCCTCCCTGGCGGCGGGCGCCGCGCTGTGCTGGGCGCGGGCGCTGGGCGAGTTCGGCGCGACGATCACCTTCGCGGGCAATCTGCCTGGGACCACCCAGACCCTGCCGCTCCAGGTCTATCTGCTCCTCCAGCAGGACCCGGCCGCCGCGACCTCGGTCTCGCTGCTGCTGCTCGCCGTGGCGGCGGCCGTCCTGGTCGCACTGCGCGGACGCTGGCTGGGCCACTCGCGCTGACGCGTGGAAGCGGCCCCGGGGACGGTGTCGTCCCGGGGCCGCTCCGGTGTTCGTTCCGCGCCCGCTCGCGGGCGCGGAACGAACAGACCGTCAGTAGACCGGCTTCTCCGGCTCGATCTGGGTGACCCAGCCGACGACGCCGCCGCCGACGTGGACGGCGTCGGAGAAGCCCGCGTTCTTCAGGACCGCGAGGACTTCCGCACTGCGGACACCCGTCTTGCAGTGCAGGACGATCCGCTTGTCCTGCGACAGCTCGCCCAGCGCGTTGCCCATCAGGAACTCGTTCTTCGGGATCAGACGCGCGCCCGGAATGGAGACGATCTCGTACTCGTTGGGCTCGCGGACATCGATGATGTCGATGTTCTCGCCCTCGTCGATCCACTCCTTGAGCTGCTGCGGGGTGATGGTCGAGCCCATCGCGGCCTGCTGGGCCTCGTCGGAGACCACACCGCAGAACGCCTCGTAGTCGATCAGCTCGGTGACCGTCGGGTTCTTGCCGCAGACCGCGCACTCGGGGTCCTTGCGGACCTTGACCTGGCGGTAGGTCATCTCCAGGGCGTCGTAGATCATCAGGCGGCCGAGCAGCGGCTCGCCGATGCCCGCCAGGAGCTTGATCGCCTCGGTGGTCTGGACCGAGCCGATGGACGCGCACAGCACGCCCAGCACGCCGCCCTCGGCGCAGCTGGGGACCATGCCCGGCGGCGGGGGCTCGGGGTACAGGCAGCGGTAGCACGGCCCGTGCTCGGCCCAGAAGACCGACGCCTGTCCGTCGAAGCGGTAGATCGAGCCCCACACGTACGGCTTCTTCAGCAGCACGCAGGCGTCGTTGACCAGGTAGCGGGTGGCGAAGTTGTCGGTGCCGTCCACGATCAGGTCGTAGTCGGCGAAGATCTCCATCACATTGGAGGAGTCCAGCCGCTCGGTGTGGAGGTTGACCTTCACGTACGGGTTGATCCCGAGCACCGTGTCCCGCGCGGACTCGGCCTTGGGGCGGCCGATGTCCGCCTGGCTGTGGATGACCTGGCGCTGGAGGTTGGACTCGTCGACCTCGTCGAACTCGATGATGCCGAGCGTGCCCACACCCGCGGCGGCCAGGTACATCAGGGTGGGCGAGCCGAGGCCGCCCGCGCCCACGCAGAGCACCTTGGCGTTCTTCAGACGCTTCTGCCCGTCCATCCCGACATCCGGGATGATCAGGTGACGGGAGTATCTGCGGACCTCGTCGACAGTGAGCTCGGAGGCCGGTTCGACCAGGGGTGGCAGCGACACGGAGACCTCAACAGGGTTGGTCGGTGGACGGTTGTTCCTTCCGTAACACTGCCACGCCCGATCTCATTCCGAGACACCCGGTCCGAGGCGCGAGACGATTTCGTCCCAGTAGCCGGGCATGGCCTCCCAGGGGTCCACGGCCTCGCCCCGGCGCCCGCGGCGGGTGCGGTCGGTGAACCAGACGGTGCCCGCCCCCTGCCAGCGAGCGATGCGCACGGCCTCCTCCAGATGGGTGCGCGGCACCCCGTGCACCAGGTGGCAGAAGCGTTCCGGCGAGTGGTCCGCCGTCCACTCGGCCACCTGCGACCAGCGGTAGTCGGACCACGACCCGGAGAACGTCACGAGCTGGTCACCCAGCTCCGCGTAACCGGGGAAGGGATGGGTGCCGTGCCCGAGGACGATGTGGGCGTCCCCGCCCAGGGCGCGCAGCGCGGCCGTCACCCGGCTCACCTCCGGCAGGGCGGCGCGGTCGCCCGGACAGCGGTCCAGGTAGAAGCCGTCCACCCCGTACCAGTCGAGGAAACGGTGCGCGTCGTGGACCAGCGGGCCGAAGTCGCGGGTGCCGTGCCGCAGGTCCAGATGGCCCAGCACCCGCACCCCGGCCTCGTGCAGCCCGGTGACGGCCGCCGCGCAGTACGGGTCGGAGCGCTCCCCCGGCCCGCGCGCCACGTTGAGCACCGCCCAGTGCACCGGTGCGCCCGGTCTGTTCAGCTCGGCCCACTCCACGGGCGCCACCATCGGGTGCGCGTAGCCGGGCACCCCGACGCCGAGGCGGCCGGGCACTCCGGCGGCCGGTCTGCGCCGGCCGGAACTGGTCAGATACGGCATGCCGCCTCCATCCAGATGTCCGCGAGCGACTCCTCCAGTCCGATCCGGGGCCGCCACCCGAGCCGGTCGCGCGCGCTGCGCACGTCCGCCTGCTGCCAGGGGCCGCAGCCGTCGGGGTACGGGGGCACCTGCGGACCGCCGCCGGCCAGGGGCTGCTCGTCCATCTCGTGCACCGCTCCGGTGTGGCCGGCCACCCGGCCCAGCACGGAGACCACCTCGCGCAGCCGCACCGCACGGCCGGAGCCGATGTTGACCACGCCCTGGGCGGCCGACAGGGCGGCGGCGTGCACCGCCCTGGCCACGTCCCGCACGTCCACGAAGTCGCGCTGGACGGACAGCCCGGCCAGTCTGAGTTCACCCTCGCCCTGCTGCATCACCCGGCGCATCGCCTCGGCCAGCCGCCCCAGCGGCGAGCCGGTGGGGGTGCCGGGGCCGACCGGGGAGAAGACGCGCAGCACGATGGCGTCCAGCCCGGAGCCCAGCACCAGCTCGCTGGCGGCGAGCTTGCTGACGCCGTACGGGCTGCCGGGCCGCGGCACCGCGTCCTCCCCGGTGGAGGAGCCGGCCGGAGAGGGCCCGTACTCGGCGGCACAGCCCAGATGGACCAGCCGGGCCCCGCAGCCGCTGCGGCGCAGCGACTCGCAGACGGTGGCGGTGGCCACGGTGTTGTGCCGGATCAGGTCCCGCGCGCCGCCACGGGTGGCGCCGGCGCAGTTGACGACGACGCCGGGATGGACGGCGTCCAGGAAGCGGGTGAGCGCTCCGGGGCTTCCGGTGGACAGGTCGAAGCGGACGTCGGCGTCGTCGCCCCGGCCCAGCGCGGTGAGCTGGACGGCGGGGTCGGCGAGCAGGCGGTCGGCCACATGGCGGCCGAGGTATCCGTTCGCACCGATCAGCAGCACTCTCATCGGACGTCCTCCCGTACTGCTGCGGTGACGCCGGTGGGGCGCGAAACGGTCATCGGGTGTGCTCCTTGGTCGATGGTGCGCGGCGCACGAGGGTGGTGTGCGCCGGCTGAGACGGTCGAGGGGGCGGGAGGGACCGAAGGCCGGGTCACGGCCCCTCCCGGTGGTGGGCGGACGCGCCGGTGAGGCGGGAGGCGGCGAACACCGACAGGGCCATGGCCGCGCCGGCGCAGGCCGCGGCGGGTACGGCCGCCGGTCCCCAGGCGGTGGCCAGCGCCTCCACGGGGTGGCCCGGGAGCGCCGGGCGCAGATGCCCGGAGGCCGCCGCCGCGGCGAGCGCGGCGGCCTCCAGCGCGCAGGCCGCGACGACGCCTCCCGCGGCGGCGGCCGGGAAGCCGTGGGCGGACAGCAGCATGGCGACGAACAGCAGGGTGCCCAGCGCGGCCGCCCCGGCGATCCGCGCGCCCTCCGGTCCGGTGGCGGCGGCGGTCACGGCGCCGGCCACACCGCCGGACGGGCCCCCCGACGGACTGCCGGAGGGGCCGCCGGAGGGGCCGCCGTCCACCACCGCGTGCGCGACGGCCAGCACCGCGAGCTGGGCGACCGCGAACAGCGCGACGGCCGCGGCGAACAGCGGACGCGTCCGGGCCGCGAACTCCTCCAGGCCGCGGCTGGTGCCCAGCCGCCGCCTCGCCCGCGCGGCGAACCAGCGCGCGCACCACACGGCGGGCGCGACGGCCAGCGCCAGGCCCAGCGGCACGCACCACTCGCCCGGGAAGGCGTCCGCGAAGACGTCGGCCGCGGGCGGGTGTCCGTCCAGCGCCCAGGCCAGGGGGAGACCGCCGGCCAGCGCGTGTCCGGCCAGCAGGCAGCCGCCCAGCACGGCGGTCCGGTTCAGGGCCGTACCGCGCAGGCACAGCCGCACGGACAGCAGGACGAGCAGGACCCCGGCCGCGCCGGCGACGGTACGGGCGGGCGCCGGGAGGCCCGCGGACAGGGCGTACGCGGCCGGTGCCGCCGCGCACAGCCCGCCGGGCAGCAGGGGGAGCAGCGCGGCTCCCGCCGAGCGCGCCCGTCCGGCTCCCCGGCCGTGCCGTGGGGCCCGGGCGGCGGGCGCCCCGCCCCCGGGACCTCCGGCGTCGGGCCCGTCCGCCCCGTGAGCCGCGTCCGCTCCGTCCGCTCCGTCCGCTCCGTCCGCTTCGCGGGGGGTGCGGGCGTACAGCTCCTCGGCGAGCGAGAACACGTCCCGGTGCCGGTAGCGCGCCGCGGTGCGGTCGGTGATCCCGTGCGCCTCCAGGGCCGCGGCGATCTCCAGCGGGTCCACGGCCCGTGCGCACAGCTCCCGGTGGCGGTGCAGCAGCGAGCGCACGGGGTCGGCGGGCCGGTGCGGGTACGGCGGGGCGTTCACCGGTCTCCCCTCCCCTGCCCGGCGGGCACGCCCGCCGCGGCCGTACGGGCCCAGCTCGGGGTGCGGGCCGGGCGTCCGCCGAGGCGGGCGGCCGCCGCCGGGGAGGCGGGTGCGGCGGGCGCGGTCCAGCGGCCGGGGAGGCCGGCCTCGGGCGGCCGGGCGAACGGCAGCGCGGCGACGGCCGGTCCGGCGGGCATCGGGCGCTGTGAGAGCAGCTCCAGATAGACGCCGCGGAACGCCGCGACGTTCTGCTCGGCGGTGAACAGCTCCTGCGCCCGGGCCCGCGCCGCGGCGCCCAGCCGGGCGCGGCGGGCCGGGTCGCGCAGCAGGGCCGTGCAGGCGTCTGCCAGGGCGCGGGGGTTGCGCGGCGGCACCACCAGCCCCGTGCCGCCGATGGCCTCGCACACCGCGCCGACGTCCGTGGAGACCGTGGCCCGGCCGGCGAGCATCGCCTCGACCAGGGAGACCGGGAAGCCCTCCACCACGCTGGAGAGCACCGCGACGTCGGCGGCGGCGTAGGCGTCGGCGAGGCGGGGCAGCGCGGGGTCGCCGATCCGCGCGAAGCAGACCGGGTTCTCCCCGACGCTGAGGGGGCCGGCGGCCTCGTCGGGGAAGAGCTGGGCGGCCAGCGCCCGGCAGTGCGCCAGGTACCGGGCCGGCTCCGGGTCCTCCTCCGGGGCCGGGCCGCCGGGCCGTTCGGCGATCAGCAGCCGGGTGCCGGGCACGGCCCTGCGGACCTCGGCGAAGGCGTGCAGCAGGCCGATCAGGTCCCTGGCGGGACCGGTCCGCCCGACCCACACCAGCACCGGGTCCGGCCGCCGCCGCCCCGTGTCCTCCTCGATCCCGGTCAGCTCCGGCGCGTCCATGCCCGGGTAGACCGTGCGCAGCCTCCCGCGGTCCGCCCCGCACCTCTCCTGCCAGCGCCGGGCGTGGGTGTTGCCGGAGGTGACGATCTCGGCGCGGCGGTACGCCTCGCGCGCCAGGTTCCCGTGGAGGGAGGCGAGCAGGGCGCGTACCGGCGCGCTCACGGCGTCCGGCGCGACGGCGTGAGCGGCGCTGGCGAGGTAGTGCTCGCGCAGCCGCACACCGTACTCGGTCACCAGCAGGGGGGTGCCGAAAAGGCGCCGGGCCAGCAGACCGGGGAGTGCGGCGGGGCCTGCGCCCACCGCGTGGCAGACGTCCGCGGCCGCGAGCCCGCAGGTCTCCCCGGCCCCGTACCAGTCCAGCGACAGGGGTCGCAGCGCCCTCTCCAACTGCTCGGCGACCGTGAGCAGGTCGGCCGGTGTCGCGGAGCGCACGGCCCGCAGTGCGCCGGGGGCGCGGCACGCCCCCTCCAGCAGCCGGACCGCCTGCTCGGAGCGGAGGGCCGCGGCGAGCCCGCCGTGCTCCCGGGCCAGGTCGGCCAGCCCGTGGAGGCCGTCGGCGAAACGGTCCGCCTCGGCGGCGGCCCCTCCGTCCCCGCCCTCCGTGTCCCGCGCTCCCGCGCCGCCCGCCCCGGCGCAGACCGCGCGGGCCAGGTCCGCGAAGTGCTCGCCGAAGCGGCGCCCGAGGCGCCGCCCGTATCCGCCCCGGCGTCCGCCTCCCCCGGGGGCGGGGCCCCACAGCGGTGCGGTGCGCACCCTTCGGACGTTGTCCGGCAGCGCGGGCCAGGCGCCCTCCCTGTGCCGCTCGTCGCTGCCGAGCGCGTGGACCTCGAAGTCGTGGCCGTCCAGGCCGCGCACCAGCCGGTCGCACCACGCGTACGAGTCACCGCGCGGATGGGGATAACCACCCTCCGTGAGCAGTGCGATGCGCACCTGTCCACCCCCGTTCCTCCTCCAGGCCACCGGCCGTCGCCGTGGCGTCGCGGGAAGACGTTATGCGCGAGGTGGGGCGGCGCGGCGGACGGTTGTCCGTCACACCACCGGAAGGGGTGAACTACCGTGACTTTCGACGCGATTGAACGTTCGGTCGCCTACCGCGGACCGAAGGGGCCGTCAGGCGTCGGGGAACGGCCAGGCGTTGGGCCGGCAGGTCGCCCCGCCCACCGTCAGGTACTTCGTCTGCTGCATCATCACCGGCGCCAGGGCCCCTTCCCTCGGGCAGTTCACATGGCCCTTGCCGAGCCGGTGGCCCACCTCGTGGTTGATGAGCATCTCCCGGTACTCCCGGATCCGGTCCGGGCCGAAGGTCTCCGCGCCGCGCGCCCACCGGTAGGCGTTGATCATGATGCGCTCGGTCGAGGCCGAGTCGCACGAGACGTTGTCGACCGTGGTGTCCAGGCCCGATCTGGCGCACCACTTCGCGGTGGTGGAGGGGGAGGCGAGCGTGATCACGAAGACCGGGGCGTCGCCTTCGGACTCCCCCGGCTTCCCGGACTCCCCCGGCTTCCCGGAGACCCGCTCGAAGGTGCGGGCGCCCCCGTGGCTCCAGCTCCGCTCGTCGTTGAGGGTGCGGTGGACGGCCTCGGCGAACAGCTCCCCGTCCAGCGGCAGCCCGTCCTCGACGTCGACCCGGTAGCGGACGACCTCCCCCTTGCCGGGCGCCTCGTCCCGTCCGGCGACGGCGGCGAGCCGGCCCGAGCCCCGGAAGTCCGGGGCCAGGTCGAACAGCCGCCCCATCCGTTCGCCGTAGGAGGCCTGTGTCCCGGACGGGGCCTTCCCCTCGTCCTTTCCGCCCGAGGGGGTGGGGCGCGTCTCGAACCGGGAGGTGTCCGGGGCTCCCTCTCGCGGGGCCTCGCCGCCCGCCCGCAACTGCCGGTCCATGCCGCTTCGGTCGTCGGCGACCTGTCCGGCCACCACGACGGCCAGCACGGTGGTCACGGCCGCGGCCGCGACGCCGGTGAAGGCCCGGCCGCGGCCGCCGCGCCCGCCGTGTGCGGCACGCCCGCCCCGGCCGCCGCCGTCACTGCCGTCACTGCCGTCGCCGCCGTCACCGTCCGGCTCGTCCGCATCCGTACGGGGGACGCTTCCCGGCCGTTCGGCCTCCGCAGCGGGCCCCGGCCCGGACCCGTCCGCGCGCGGTACGCCCGGCGCGCCGTAGACACCGTCCTCGAACGCCTCGACGTACTCGCGCCGCGGCATCCGCCCCGTCCCGTACACCGTCTCCCGCGGCGGTCCGGCGGGCCCGCGCCCGGGGTCCGGGGCGGGTGGCCGCCGCGGCGCCCCCCAGCCGCCGCCCGGCTCGCGCTGTTCGGGGTGGCCGCCGCGGACCGGGGGCATGCCGTGCGGGCCGGCGGGGCGGCCTTCGAACGGCGGGGGCGGCGGGGCCGGGGCCGGGCGGGGACGCGGGGCCTCCTCCGCCGCCGGCCGGGCCGCGGGCCGCTGCCCGGTGGCCGTGACCGCCGGCTTCACGCTGCCCGGCCGGCCCCGGCGACTGTGACGTCCCACGACTCGTCAACCCCTGCCCGTATCGGTTTCTCCCAGCAGTTCCCTGAAGGCGCCCCCCACCGCCTTTGGGTATTCCATCATCGCGACGTGCCCGGCGTCGGGAAGCACCAGCAGCCGCGATTCGCGGAACGCGGCGGCGGCCCTGCGCGCCATGCGGAACGAGACCAGCAGATCCCGCCCGCCGTACACCAGCAGCGTCGGCGCCAGCACCCGCTCGGCCTGGCGCCACAGCGCGTGCTGGCCGCCGAGGGTGTAGGCGTTCACCAGACCGCGCGCGGACCGGGAGAGCGAGTCCCAGAAGTACGGCAGCGCCAGGCGGCGCTCGTACTCCGCCACGGCCGCCTCGAACTCCTCCCGCGACACCGCCGCCGGATCTCCGTAGCACAGCGCCAGGAGTTCCCGGGTGCGCCGCTCGGCGGTCCAGTGGCGGGTCATCCGCCCGAAGAACCTGGTGGCCCCGGGCACCGCCAGCAGGGCGGTGGGCACCGCGGTGCGCTGCGGACGCAGTTCGGGCAGGGCGGGCGAGACGAGGATGAGGGTGCGCACCAGGTCCGGCCGGACCGCCGCGACCCGGGTGGCGGCCGCGCCGCCCAGGGAGTTGCCGAACAGGTGCACCGGCCCTCGCCCGGAGGCGTCGAGGTAGCGGATGACGGCGCGCGCGTGCCCGGAGACCGAGTAGTCGCCGTCGTCGGGCGGCGGCGAGTGGCCGAAGCCCGGCAGGTCGACCGCCTCGCCGTCGACCTCGTCGGCCAGTTCCCGCATCAGCGCGGACCAGTTGAGGGAGGACCCGCCCAGACCGTGGACGTACAGCGCGGCGGGCAGTCCCGCGCGCCGGCCCGGCCGCCCGCGCACCGACAGGGTCAGGCCGGGCAGTGACACGGATCTGTGCGTCTCGCCCTCCCCTGCGCGCGACCGGCCCGAAGGGGGGACCTCGAACGGGGCCGCCGCCTGCGGCTGCTCGGTCGATGACATGGGGCAATGTTACGAGACGATCACTGCCGCTCTCACGTGTTCGGGATCACACCTCCCGGCCTGCCGGAATTCTCCTCCGCCGGGCCCGTGTGGAACCCCTCCGGGCTGGAAAGGGGATCGTCATGTCTGTTGACCCCACCGATCCCGACACCTTCGACCGGTTCGACGACGAGGACGAGAGGCCCGCGGCCGATCGGTTCGGAGTCGAGGCTCCCGAGGCGGACGCGGCCGAACAGCACGCGGAGGTCCTGCCCCGTGAGAACGCCCGGCTACTGGCCGCCGGCTCGTCGGAGGTGAACCCCGCGGACGCCGCCGAGCAGGCACGCGTCGTCGAACTGGACGAGGACGATTACCGCTAAACCGCGACATCGTGCGTTCGGGACACGGATTTCTGTGCCCGCCGGACGCACAGAAGGTTTACCCAAAAGTACGATGGCGGACGCAGCGCACCCCGCGCGCGGAAGTACCGACGACCTCTCTCCGGATTCCCCGGGCACCCAAACCCCCGGGGCTCGGTCCGGGCCCTGCCCGGGAGGCGTTCCAGGGAGACCCCAGGAGGCGAGCGTGACAGCCATCGAGCAGACCGAGGCACGCCCGCGTGGCACACGGCTGCCACGCCGGGCCCGACGCAACCAGTTGCTCGGTGCGGCGCAGGAGGTGTTCGTCGCCCAGGGCTACCACGCCGCGGCCATGGACGACATCGCCGAGCGCGCGGGCGTCAGCAAGCCGGTGCTCTACCAGCACTTCCCCGGCAAGCTCGACCTGTACCTGGCCCTGCTCGACCAGCACTGCGAGGCGCTGGTCCGGTCGGTGCGCGCGGCACTGGCCTCGACCTCGGACAACAAGCACCGGGTCGCGGCGACGATGGACGCCTACTTCGCGTACGTGGAGGACGAGGGCGGGGCCTTCCGTCTCGTCTTCGAGTCCGACCTGACCAACGAGCCCGCGGTGCGCGACCGGGTGGACAAGGTGAGCCTGGACTGCGCCGAGGCGGTCAGCGAGGTGATCTCCGAGGACACCGATCTGCCGCCGGACCAGGCGATGCTGCTGGCCGTCGGGCTGTGCGGCATGGCGCAGATCACCGCCCGGTACTGGCTCAGCGCCGGACAGAAGGTCCCGCGCGACACCGCCACCAGGCTCATCTCATCGCTGTCCTGGCGGGGTATCGCGGGCTTCCCGATGCACGGCTGATCCACGGCCGCCCGGGGCTCGCGGCCGCCCGGTGTTCGCTGTCGGCGTGCGTTCACGAGCGGCCCACCGCCCCCGCGAGGACTAGTGTTGCTGGCATGACGGCGCGGCCTGCCCGCGCACCCCGCCCCGGCTCAGCCAGGGAGAATCACCAACCGTTCGGAAGGGACATAGCCGTGGAGGTCAAGATCGGCGTGCAGCACGCGCCCCGCGAGATCGTTCTGGAGAGCGGGCAGACGGCCGAGGAGATCGAGCGCACCGTCGCCGAGGCGCTGACCGGCAAGTCGCAGCTGCTCAGCCTGGTGGACGAGCACGGTCGCCGGGTGGTCGTCCCGGCCGACCGGCTGGCCTACGTGGACATCGGCGAGCCCAGCGGCCGCAAGGTGGGCTTCGGGGCTCTGTAGACACGGGGCTCTGTGGAGGAGCGCAGGATCCGCGGTGTTTCGGCAGAGCCCCGCAAGGCTCTGCCGAAACCCCGCGGGACCGCGGAATCCGGTGAGGAGACCGGCCGTGAGGCCGGTGACAGCGGCTTGCGGAGGGCCGGGCGGGAATCCCGCCCGGCCCTTTCCGTGCTTTCCGTTTCGCCCTCGGCACACCCTGGGTAGGACCGAGTAGCCCGATGCGCACCCCACCGGCCCGCAGGAGGACCCAATGCTCTGGGAAGTGCTCGGCTCGGCGCTCGTCGGTCTCGCCGTCGCGCTCGTCGCAGGCCGCCGTTTCGCGGACCGGTTCCGCGACCGGTCCCTGGTTCTGGTCACCGGGCCCGCGGCCGCCCTCTGCGGCGGCGTGATCACGCGCGTGGTGCTGGGCCCCGGGTACGCGCTTCCCACCTTCGTGGCCGCCGCCCTGGTCGCGGCGGCCCTGCTGTCCCTGCTGGTCCGCCGCGGCGGTCCGGCGGCCGGCCGGCCTCACGTGGGCGCTGCCTGAGGCGGCGCCGCCCGGGCGGGCCCCGCCGCGCCGGGCGACGGGGCGCACTCGTCAGGCCGCCAGCCCCAGCGCGGCCATGCGCTTGGTGTGGGCCTCGGTGATCCGCGAGAACATCCGGCCCACCTCGGCCAGGTCGAATCCCGCGGTGACCCCGCCGACCAGCATCATCGACAGCGCGTCGCGCTCGGCGACCACCCGCTGGGCCTGCGACAGCGCCTCGCCCATCAGACGGCGGGCCCACAGGGCGAGCCGGCCGCCGACCCGGGGATCGGCCTCGATGGCCCCGCGCACCTTCTCCACCGCGAAGCCCGAGTGCCCGGTGTCGTCCAGCACACCCAGCACCAGGGCCCGGGTGTCGGAGTCGAGGTGGGCGGCGACCTCCCGGTAGAAGTCGGAGGCGATCGAGTCGCCGACGTACGCCTTGATCAGGCCCTCCAGCCAGTCCGACGGCGCGGTCTGGCGGTGGAACTCGTCCAGCGCGGCGGCGAACGGCTCCATCGCCGCCGCGGGGTCCTCGCCGATCTCCGCGAGCCGGCCGCGCAACCGCTCGAAGTGCTGGAACTCCGCCGACGCCATGGAGGCCAGCTCCGCCTTGTCCACAAGGGTCGGGGCCAGTTTGGCGTCCTCCGCGAGCCGTTCGAACGCGGCCAGCTCCCCGTAGGCCAGTGCGCCCAGCAGGTCCACGACCGCCGCCCGGTACTGGGGGTCGGCCGAGGCCGCGGCCCAGTCCTGGACGGCGGTCCCCTCGGTGTCCCCGGTTCCTGCGGCCCTCTCGGCCCTCTCGGCTCTCCCGGTTCCCTCGGTTCCCTCGGGGTCGGCGGGGGATGTGTCAGACGTCTCCATGCCGGGCACAATAGCCCGCCGCCAGGCCGTCCGACCTGCCCGGGAGGCGTCCGGCGCGGTCCGGCGCCGCCCCGGCGGCGGCCTTCTGCGGAGATCGGCCGGGCGCGGATGCGGGATCAGGGGGTACAGTGATATTGGGCCCGCTTCCTGACAGCGGGTTCTGCGCATACTGTGTTATCCGGGCTCCGGGGACGTCCTCCGGGCCCGCAACGGATGCCCGGTCGGTGGCCCGATCGGCTCCGACACGACCGCCCTCCACGTGGGCCGTATGCGGAGTGACGGCTGTGGACACACACGGCCGGGCGTTCCGCACGGGCCGCGGTGAGGGGCCCGCTCGCGCGGTACGAGCGCTTGAGCGAGAGCCCGTGGTCCCGCGCCGCGAGGCCGCCCGACAGGCAGCCGGCGTCCGGTGCGGTACGACCCACCCCGCTCCCCCGGGGTGCGCCCTCGCTCCCCCGTCCCGCGTCTCACGGAAGAGGCAAGCATCCTGACCACCACATTCCGAGAGCTCGGGATCCTTCCCGAGACCGCCGAGGCCCTGGAAGCCGTCGGCATCACGTCCCCGTTCCCCATCCAGGAGATGACCCTCCCGGTCGCGCTGTCCGGCTCGGACGTCATCGGCCAGGCCAAGACCGGCACCGGCAAGACCCTCGGCTTCGGTCTGCCGCTCCTGGAGTCCGTCGTCGTCCCGGCCGACGTCGACGCCGGCCGGGCCGCACCGGACCAGCTGACCGACGCCCCGCAGGCGCTCGTGGTCGTCCCCACCCGCGAGCTGTGCCAGCAGGTCACCAACGACCTCCTGACCGCGGGCAAGGTCCGCAACGTCCGGGTGCTGGCGATCTACGGCGGCCGCGCCTACGAGCCCCAGGTCGAGGCGCTGAAGAAGGGCGTCGACGTGGTCGTCGGCACCCCGGGCCGCCTCCTCGACCTGGCCGGCCAGCGCAAGCTGAGCCTGGCGCACATCCGTACGCTGGTGCTGGACGAGGCCGACGAGATGCTCGACCTCGGCTTCCTGCCGGACGTCGAGAAGATCATCCAGCAGCTGCCCGTCAAGCGGCAGACGATGCTGTTCTCCGCGACCATGCCGGGGCAGGTCATCTCCCTGGCCCGGCGCTACATGTCGCAGCCCACCCACATCCGCGCCACCGCGCCGGACGACGAGGGCGCGACGGTGGCCAACACCGCGCAGCACGTCTTCCGGGCGCACTCGCTGGACAAGGTGGAGATGGTCTCCCGGATCCTGCAGGCCGACGGCCGCGGACTGGCGATGATCTTCTGCCGCACCAAGCGGACGGCGGCCGATGTGGCCGACCAGCTCTCCCGCCGCGGTTTCGCAGCGGGCGCGGTGCACGGCGACCTCGGCCAGGGGGCGCGCGAGCAGGCTCTGCGCGCCTTCCGCAACGGCAAGATCGACGTGCTCGTCTGCACCGACGTCGCCGCCCGCGGCATCGACGTCGAGGGTGTCACGCATGTGATCAACTACCAGACGCCGGAGGACGAGAAGACCTATCTGCACCGCATCGGCCGCACCGGCCGCGCGGGCAACACGGGTACGGCCGTCACCCTCGTCGACTGGGACGACATCCCGCGCTGGCAGCTGATCAACAAGGCGCTCGTCCTGGACTTCAACGACCCGCCGGAGACGTACTCCACCTCCCCGCACCTGTACGAGGCGCTGGGCATCCCCGAGGGCACCAAGGGGATACTGCCGCGCACCGAGCGCACCCGTGCCGGGCTCGCGGCCGAGGAGGTCGAGGACCTGGGCGAGACCGGGGGACGCGGCAGGGGCCGCGGCCGCGGGGCCACCGCCACCGAGGAGCCCGCGCCGCGCACCCGCACCCCGCGCCGGCGCCGCCGCACCCGCGGCGGCCAGGCCCTGGAGCACCCCGGTGCCGGCACCGCCCCGGAGCCGGCGGGTCCGGCCGGTGAGGCGGAGGACTCCGGTGCGCCGGCCGACGCCTCCGGCGAGGCCCGCAGGCCGCGCCGCCGCCGCCGCACCCGCGCCGGAGCCGGCACCGCCTCCCAGACGGGCCGGGCCGAGCACTCCGCGCACGCCGAGGCCCCGGCCGCGCAGGGCGGCGAGAGCGCTTCCGCGGACGGACCGGGGGACTCCTCCGGCGAGGCCCGCAGGCCGCGCCGCCGCCGCCGCACCCGCGCCGGAGCCGGTGCCCGCCCGGCGGCCACGGAGGCCACCCCGGAGAGCTGACGGATGCGCGGCGGCGTACACCGCCGCGTGCCCGTGATCACGACGATGCCCGCCCCCGCCGCACCCGCGGCGGGGGCGGGCGCCGTCATGGGCGCGGGCGGAGGGCCGCTGGTGCCGCGCCGGTCAAGGTTTGCCCGGTAGCGAGGTCCCCCCGGCCTCCGGCCGGGGGGACCCCCAGGTGCTGGGGCCTCCCCAGGCCCGCAGGGCCGAGGGGACGCGATCGCAAGGCGGCCGGAAGCCGCGTGTAGTTGTTCCACCTGGGTTCTCGGCCGACGCGGCGCTAGCCTCGCCCTCATGAGCAAGCCGCCGACCCTGACCCTGCCGCCCGGCGCCCGGGCGTACCGCCTTCGGACCGCGCGCGGCGGGTTCGCCGTGCACGACGCGGGTGAGCCGCGTGCCGGTACGGCCCTGCTGGTGCCCGGGTTCACCGGCAGCAAGGAGGACTTCATCGCCCTGCTCGCCCCGCTGGCCCGCGCCGGCTTCCGCGTGGTGGCCGTGGACGGCCGCGGGCAGTACGAGACCGAGGGGCCGCGCGAGCTCGGCGCGTACGCCCAGGACGAGCTGGCCCTGGACGTACTGGCCCAGGCGGAGGCGCTCGGCGGGGACGGCGGGGGCGTCCATCTGCTGGGACACTCCCTGGGCGGACTGATCGCCCGCGCCGCCGTGCTGCGGGACGCGGCCCCCTTCCGCTCCCTGACGATCATGAGTTCCGGGCCCGCCGCCATCACGCGTCTCCAGCAGGAGCGCACCAGGATGCTGATCGAAGCGCTGGCGGTGCTGGACATGGAGTCGGTGTGGCGGGCCATGCGCGACCTGGACCCGCCGGAGGCCGCGGACGAGTCCACCGGCACGGCCGTGGCCGAGTTCCTGCACCGCCGCTGGCTGGCCACCGTCCCCGAGCAGCTCGTCGCCACCGGCCGCCAGCTGCTGACCGAGCCGGACCGGGTCGGTCAGCTGGCGGCCGTACCGCTGCCCAAGCACGTGCTGTCGGGCGAGGTGGACTACGCCTGGCCGGTACCGCTGATGGACGAGATGGCGCGGCGGCTGGACGCCCGGCGCACGGTGGTGGCGGGCGCCGAGCACTCGCCGGGGGCCGAGCGCCCGGGGGAGACGGCCGAGGCGCTGGCCGCCTTCTGGCACGGCTGCCGGAACGGCGCGGGGGACGGGCACGGAACCGGGGCGGGGGCCGGGGCCGGTTCCGTCTAGCCGCCGCCCTGGATGAACCGCGTGACACCGTTGGCGATCTGCTGGACCGCGATCGCCGACAGCAGCATGCCCGACAGCCGGGTCACCAGGACCACGCCACCGTCCTTGATGACGCGGATGATCAGCAGCGAGTACCTCATCACCAGCCACAACACGATGTGCAGCGCGGCGATGGCCGTCCACACCGCGGCGTGGTCGGCCGGACCGTCCGCCCGCTGCACGGCCAGGATGACGGAGACGATCGCGCCGGGCCCGGCCAGCAGGGGCATGCCCAGCGGCACCAGCGCGGCGTTGACGTCCTTGGTCTGCGTGGGCTCCTCCGCCCTGCCGGTGAGCAGGTCCAGGGCGACCAGCAGCAGCAGGAGACCGCCCGCGACCATCAGCGCGGGGATCGACACGTGCAGGTAGTCCAGGATCTGCTGCCCCAGCAGGCCGAAGACGGCGATCACCCCGAAGGCGACGGCGGTGGCCTGCAGCGCCATCCTCCGCTGGACCTTGACCGGGCGTCCGGAGGAGAGGGCGAGGAAGATCGGGATGATGCCGGGCGGGTCCATGATCACGAAAAGTGTGACAAAGACGGATCCGAAGAGGGCGACGTCGAACACGGTGCTGCCTTGCGTGAGGTGCGCGGTGCGCGCGGTGTGGTTCTGAGGGCGGTTCAGGCGGAGACGGGCGCCGCGCCTGATCCGCGGGCGGCGATCTCGGCGTAGACGTCGGGGTCGGTGGTGTGCTCCCCGAGCCGGCAGGTCTTGCGGCTGCCGTGGTAGTCACTGGAGCCGGTGGCCAGCAGGCCGAGGTCGCGGGCCATGCCCCGCAGCCGCTCGCGGGCCGCGGCGTCGTGGTCCATGTGGTCCACCTCGATGCCGTCGAGCCCGGCTGCGGCCAGTTCCGCGACGGCGCTCTCCGGCACGCACCGCCCGCGCTTGACGGCCAGGGGGTGTGCGAAGACCGCGACTCCGCCGGCGCCCTTGATCAGCCGGATCGCCTCGAAGGGGTCCAGTTCGTGCTTGCCGACGTAGGCGCGGCCGTCGTCGGCGATCCACTCGGCGGTGAAGGCGTCGGAGACGGTCTCGACGACGCCCAGCTCCACCATCGCGCTCGCGATGTGCGGGCGGCCCACCGAGCCGTCCCCGGCGATCTCGGCCACCCGCTCCCAGGTGATCGGCACGCCCAGCTCGCGGAGTGCGGCCACCATGCCCTTCGCCCGCGGCACCCGATCGTCGCGGACGAGTTCGCGCTCGCGCGCCAGCTCGGGCTCGGCCGGGTCGAACAGATAGGCCAGCATGTGCAGGCTCACACCGTCCAGACGGCAGGAGAGCTCCGCGCCGGGGACGAGGGTGAGGCCCGCGGGGAGGGCGGCGATCGCCTCGCCGTGCCCGGCGACCGTGTCGTGGTCGGTCAGCGCCACCACGTCCAGTCCGGCGGCCGCGGCGTTGCGCACCAGCTCGGCGGGGGTGTCGGTGCCGTCCGAAGCGGTGGAGTGGGTGTGCAGGTCTATGCGCACGGTACGTAGCTCCCACGGCGGACGGCTGAGGCGGACACTCCAGGGTAGAACAGACGCGCGCCCGGTCCGTCCCGCGCCCGGCCGGCAGCCGGAGCACAGCCGCCGGAGCACGACCGCCGGTCAGCCCCCGGGGCGTGTGAGCAGCTGGGGGGAGAGCGCCCCGCACGGCACCAGCTCCACCTCGGCCCCCGCCTCCCGCAGATCCGTGAGCACCAGCTCGTCGTACATCAGCATCCCGGACTGCTCGGGCCAGACGATCGCCCACAGCCACAGGCCGCGCGCCTCCCCCGCGAACACCGCGCGGTCCTCGGGAGCCTCGCCCACCAGCCACAGCGGGGTGGGCCGTCCCGCCGCCAGGACCTTCGCGTGCGGGGGCCGGTCCACGTCGATCAGCGGGCCGGGGTCGGGGCCGGGCACTCCGGCGTAGCGCGCCCCGAGCCCGACGCCCAGCTCCTCGGCGATCAGCAGCAGTTCGCCGGGGCCGCCGAGCGGGCCGGGGCCGGAGCAGGCCACTGCCGTGGCGCGGCCGCCGCTGCGGTCGTCGCCCGCGTAGGCGATCCCGGTGAACAGCCAGCCGACCGGAAGCGGCCAGGGCATCCACACCGGGACCTGGGCTCTGTGGAGGACCACGCCGAGCGCCTCGACGCTCGGCGGGAGGACCGGCTGCAGCGGATGGACCGCGCCGTGCACGTCGCACTGCCAGGAGTCGGTGAACAGACCGGGCGCCCTGACACGGCCGCCGCACTTCGGGCAACTGGGTTCGCCCCTCATGGGCCCCACGCTCCTCCCCGGGGAGCCGCGCGTCAAGGACGGTCACCCGTACGGATCGGCCGCGTCCCTCCGGCCGGATTCAGTCCGTCAGGGGCACGGACGCCCGGCGTGGATCGCGCAGGTCCGTGCCGCGGGCCAGCCAGCGCTCCTGGAGCTCCGCCGCGCCGTGCACCCGCTTCCAGGCCGCCTCGTTGGGCGTCATCGGCAGCAGGGGGAGGAAGCGCACCGGGTCCATCGGCGGATCGAGTTCCAGATCCTCCACCAGACCTCCGGGCTCGGCGACCAGCACGGAGGTGAAGGGGGCGCCCGGCCACAGCGGCTCGCCCACGTCCAGCGAGGCTCCGGGGGCCACGACCACACCCTCGACCTGGGGGGAGGCGGCGAGCACGGCGAGCGGGCGCAGCACCTTGTCGGTGTCGGCCGCCCCGGCGCGCACCGTCAGCACCAGCTCGGCGCGGGGCCCTCGTTCGGGGTCGGCGAGTACGTCGGAGGGGTCGGCCATGGGGGCCGCCGACATCCCCAGGGTGGCGTAGCGCACCAGGCCGTTCCCGCCGCCGGGGCCCTCCCCGGCGTCCGGGAAGCGCAGCACCTCGATCCGGTCGGCGCCCAGGAAGGTCACCGCCGCCCGTGCGTCGGGCTCCCCCAGGGCGCTGCGCAGCCGGGCCTCGACCAGTTCCAGAACGTGTGCCATACGGCGAGCATAGATCGTGTATTGATCAGGCAAAGAGGGTACGCGTCGGCCCCGGAACGGGATGGACGGGCGCCTGCGAGTGCTACCGTTGACTGCTGGTCAAGGCGTGTACACAGATTTCCCCCAGCGGGGACCGGCCGGAGGAGGTGGGGCTGCGATGGATCCGAGTCGACCGTGCAGTACCAGCCGCTCTTCCGTACGGCAGCCACGTCCCCTTGCCTGAGGGCCTTCCTCCCCCCACCGCCGGGCGGTGAAACCTTGGAAGTCCCCTCCTTTTTCCCCTGCGGACCGGCTTCGCGGAAGAGCGCGTGAGTCCCCCTGCTCGACCGACGTTCTCAGCGAATGCCGCCTGTGCGTACGGTCCCGCGTGGTGCCCGCTTTGCAGACCTCCGGCCCGTGGACTTCCCGTCCCTCGGTCCCGTAGGCCCCCATTCCGGGCAGCGCTGCGCCCGTTCACCGGCGGCTCGGCACGCGAAGGAGCCCAGCATGTCGATGATCCGTGACCTGCGCGCCGCGGTCCGCCCCGCCCTGCGCCGGGGGGGCCGCTCCCCCTACCCCTACGTCCACGACGGCTCCGTCGTCGACGCCACCGCGACCAGCGCGGTGGTGGACTGCGCCGTCTACCGGAACGGTCGCCGCGAGTCGCGGCACATGACCCCGGCCGAGGCCCTGCGCTCCCTGCGCCACCGCGAGCCGGGGGAGGCTCAGGGGCAGCAGGGGCGGCAGGACGGTCCGGGCGGCGGGGCGTTCGTGTGGATCGGCCTGCACGAGCCCACCGAGCGGGAGTTCTCCGGCATCGCCCGCGAGTTCGGCCTGCACCCGCTCGCCGTGGAGGACGCGGTGCACGCGCACCAGCGGCCGAAGCTGGAGCGGTACGACGACTCCCTGTTCACCGTCTTCAAGACGATCCACTACGTCGAGCACGCCGAACTCACCGACTCCAGTGAGGTGGTGGAGACCGGCGAGGTGATGTGCTTCACCGGCCGGGACTACATCATCACCGTCCGGCACGGCGGCCAGGGTTCACTGCGCACCCTGCGCCACCGGCTGGAGGACGACCCCGGGCTGCTGGCCAGGGGCCCCTCGGCCGTACTGCACGCCATCGCCGACCAGGTGGTGGACGGCTATCTGGCGGTCGCCGACGCGGTGCAGGACGACATCGACGAGGTGGAGATCCAGGTCTTCTCCGAGAGCGCGGGCAAGGGCCGCCGGGGCCGCGACGCGGGGCGGATCTACCAGCTCAAGCGCGAGGTGCTGGAGTTCAAGCGGGCGGTCTCGCCGCTGCTGCGGCCGATGCAGCTGCTGAGCGAGCGGCCGATGCGGCTGGTCGACCCCGACATCCAGAAGTACTTCCGCGATGTGGCGGACCATCTGACCCGGGTCAACGAGCAGGTGCTCTCCTTCGACGACCTGCTCAACTCCATCCTCCAGGCGAACCTGGCCCAGGCGACGGTCGCGCAGAACGAGGACATGCGGAAGATCACCTCATGGGCGGCGATCTTCGCCGTCCCGACGATGATCGCCGGGATCTACGGCATGAACTTCGAGTACATGCCGGAACTCCAGTGGCGTTACGGCTATCCGGCCGTCATGACCGTGATCGTCGGGATCTGCTACGCCATCCACCGCGGTTTCAAGCGCAACGGCTGGCTGTAGGGCCCACCGGGCCCGCCGGTCGCGGAAGGCCCGGAGACGGGCGGGGGAACGGGACCGGACGGGGCGTCAGGCCCGCGCGCCTCGCGCGGGCCCGGCGTTGCCCCGGACCACCAGGGCCAGGCCGAGCAGGATCACCGCCAGCGCCCCGTAGACGGCCGCCGGCGGGTTCTGTCCCAGCCAGAGCGCCGCGATCAGCGCCGCGCCCGGTGTCTCCAGCAGGATCGCGGTGGAGGTGACCGACGGTCCGAGCCCGCGCACCACCCGGTTGAGCAGCGAGTGGCCCAGCAGCTGCGCGGTGACGGTGAGGACGGCGAGCTTGATCCAGGTCTCGCCGCTGTAGCCGCCGAGGTCGGCGCCGGAGACCAGGCAGGCGGCCAGCAGCAGTACGGAGGTGGTGGTGTAGCAGACGTAGGTGTACGCGGTCGTGGAGACCGTGCGGCGCACCTCCGCCCCCAGCAGGACGTACCCGGCCGCCGCCATGCCGCCGCCCAGTGCCAGGGCGTCGCCCGCCAGCGCCCGCGGCGAGAGCGACAGGTCGACCCCTGTGAGGATCACCACTCCGGCGAAGGCGACCGCGGTGCCCGCCCAGACCAGGCCGGGCGAGCTCCGGCCGCGCAGCCGCAGCAGCAGGGTGGTCCAGATCGGGGTGGTGGTGACCAGCGCGGTCGAGGAGGCGACCGAGGTCATGTGGAGGCTGGGCAGCCACAGCCCGAAGTGCAGCGCGAGCAGCGCCCCGGCGGCGGCGGCCAGCAGCACGTTGCGGCGCCCCATGGCGCGCAGCCCGGCCCGGTGGCGGACGAGGGCCAGCGGGGTGAGGACGCCGACCGCCATGGCGTTGCGCCAGAAGGCGATGGCCAGGGCCGGGGCGGCGGTGGCCGCGATCAGGGGCGCGGACAGGGAGATGCCGGACACGGCGACCGCCAGCAGGAACAGGTCCAGGCCGGTGCCCGGGCCTCCCGCCACGGCTCCGGCCGCCTGTCGGGGCGCGGCGGTACGGGTCCTGACGGCGCGCACGGGGCTCCTCTCCGGGGCTGGGGTCCGAACCGGGGCTCCGGAGTCCGGGTTCGGGGACGAGAACGGGTCGGGGCGCTCGGTGGGCCGCGCCGCCGGCCACCAGCGTAAGGCGCGTGACCATGCCGCGGTACTGACCGTCCGGCTGCCGGAATCCCGCCCCGGGCCCACGGCGCGCACGGTGCGGGTGCCGGGCGCGGCGGTAGGGTCGCCCCATGGCCGATCCGTCCGTTCCCGCCGGCTCCCGAACGCCCCGGGCGCCCCTGTCCGTGTCCGACCGGGCGCTGATCGAGGAGTCGGCGAAGAAGTCCGCGCTGGTGTGGGTGCGCGGCCCCCGGGGGCCGCGGCGCGCGCTGTGGCACGTCTGGCACGACGGCGCCGTGCACCTGGTGGGCGACGGGCCCGCGGAGCAGCCGCTGGAGCCCCTGGGGCTCGCCGACGGCGCCACCGCCACGGTCTCGGTGCGCAGCAAGGACAAGGGCGGGCTGCTGGCCGTCTGGCCGGCCCGGGTGGTGGAACTGCCGCCGGGCGGCGAACAGTGGCGGGAGGCGGTGGCCGGGCTGGCGGGCAAGCGGCTCAACGCACCGGACGCCACGACGATCGCCGAGCGCTGGGCCCGCGAGTGCCGTGTGCTGCGGCTGGAACCGGCCGGGCCGCTTGCGGAAGGGCCCGGCTCGATGCCGGAGGATCTGCGGGCCGCCGTCCCGCCGCCGACGCCGGCGACCACGCGCCGCCCGGCCCCGGCCGGGCTGCCGAAGCTGCTGCGCCGCGGCCGGCCGGGGAGGAAGGACCGGTAGGACACCGGAGAGGAACCGGGGGAAGGAGCCGGGCGGGAGGAACACCGGGGGAAGGAACCGGGGGAAGGAGCCGGAACGTCACTCGGCCGCCGAGATCTTCTTGCCGTAGTCGACGATCTGGTCCTTCTCCGGGGCGCGCAGGGTGAACTCCTTGTCCCACTCCAGCATCTGGACCACGCCCGCGTCGCCGCCGCGCTCCAGCCGCAGCGGGTAGGGCGTGCCGATCAGCGAGACGCTGAGTATCCCGCCGTCGCCCTCGGCGGCCCGCACCTCGACCGTCCGTACGCCGTCGACCTCGCCGTGGTCCCCGACCCCGCGCTCGCCGTTCAGGGTGAGCAGCCCGTCGAGCAGCACGTCCTTGTCCGTGAATCCGCTGAGCTGCTTGTAGGCGGGGTCGCCGGGGGGCACCTTGACGTACTTGCCCTCCAGCTTGCGGGCCGCCGCGAGATCGGTCTCGTCCGGCTTCTCGCCGTCCTTGCCCTGGTTCGCCCAGAAGTCGGCGTTCGCCTTGAGGTAGAGGTCCTCGCCGGCCCGCAGCAGCTCGAAGCGGGGACCGCCCCTGGCCGAGACCTCGCCCAGGCCGCCGTCGTCCTTCAGCCGCATGTCCAGCCGGTAGGTGCGTCCATTGCTGACCACACTGCCCGACAGGCGTACGGACTGCGCCGCCCGGGCGGCCTTGCCCGCCCTCTCCTCGATCTCGGCGGCCGGGAGCCTGCCGACCCCGTTGGTCCCCTCGTTCGGATCCTTCGAACCGCACCCCGTGAGCAGGGTCAGCAGGACCGCGCAGACCGCCCCCACCGACACGGCCGTACTCCGGGCGCGAACACCGTGGACCCACGCAGTCACGTCAGCTCTTCCTCCTGATGCCGGGGCAGGACGACGGCACCCTACCGGGGGCCCGGGACCGGGTCGCGGGCGACCGTGCGGCCGGTGCCGTCGCACGGGGCCGACAACGGGGCGCGTTAGCCTTGAAGCCGCATTCGGATCACGTCCCACATGCGGACACTCGGCCACACGCGGGTACACGGGCACACGCGGGTACACGGGCACACACGGCAGGCACGGCGCGCACGGCGGGCGGGGAGATCGCCGCGCGCGGCGGACACGAGTGGGAAGCGGAGGATGGACCATGGTGCTGGGCGCCCAGCGGGTCTTCGTCTCGCACCTCTCCGGCGTGGCCGTCTTCGACCCCGTCGGGGACCAGGTCGGCCGGGTGCGGGACGTGGTGGCGATGCTGCGCGTCGGCGGACGTCCGCCGCGCGTGCTCGGACTGGTCGTCGAGGTCGTCAGCCGGCGGCGCGTCTTCCTTCCCATGACCCGGGTGACCGGCGTCGCGTCGGGGCAGGTGATCACCACCGGCGTGGTCAACATGCGGCGCTTCGAGCAGCGGCCCACCGAGACGCTGGTCCTGGGCGAACTGCTGGACCGCCAGGTGACGCTGGTCGAGACGGGCGAGAAGGTCACCGTGCTCGACGTCGGCCTCACCCAGGTCCCCGGGCGCCGCGACTGGCTGATCGACAAGGTCTTCGTGCGCCGCGGCGGCGGTGGCGGGCTGCGCCGGCGGCGGTCGGGCGAGACGCTGACCGTGGAGTGGTCGGCGGTGACCGGCCTGTCGCTGGAGGAGGAGGGCCAGGGCGCGGCCAACCTGCTGGCCACCTTCGAGCAGCTGCGCCCGGCCGACCTGGCCAACGTCCTGCACCATCTGTCGCCCAAGCGCCGGGCGGAGGTCGCCGCCGCGCTGGACGACGACCGGCTGGCGGACGTGCTGGAGGAACTGCCCGACGACGACCAGGTGGAGATCCTCGGCAAGCTCAAGGAGGAGCGCGCCGCGGACGTGCTGGAGGCGATGGACCCCGACGACGCCGCCGACCTGCTGTCCGAGCTGCCGGAAGGCGACATGAACCGGCTGCTGGAGCTGATGGAGCCGCAGGACGCGGCCCCGGTGAGGCGGTTGCTGACGTACGAGGAGCGCACCGCGGGCGGCATGATGACCACCGAGCCGATCGTGCTGCGGCCCGACGCCACGGTCGCCGACGCGCTGGCCCGGGTGCGCGTGCAGGACCTCTCGGCGCCGCTGGCCGCCCAGGTGTACGTGTGCCGGCCGCCGGAGGAGACCCCGACGGGCAAGTACCTGGGGCTGGTGCACTTCCAGCGGCTGCTGCGCGAGCCGCCGGGCACCCTGGTCGGCTCGGTCGTGGACACCGATCTGCGGCCGCTGCCGCCGGACACCCCGCTGCCCACGCTGACCAGCTATCTGGCCGCGTACAACATCGTGTCGGTGCCGGTGGTGGACGAGAGCGGATCGCTGCTGGGCGCCGTCACCGTCGACGACGTACTGGACCACCTGCTGCCCGACGACTGGCGGGAGGCCGCCGCCCGGGAGATGTTCGCAGTGCACGAGCCGACGGAGAGCCGACAGGACGGCCGGGGGCCCGCCGATGGGTGACAGGGAACGGGACGAGCGCATGGCGCGCAGGGAACGCGAGCGGAGCCTTCCGCCGGCCACCGGGCGCGCGGCCCGCGCCAGGCTGGACCAGCCGATGGTGCCGCGCCGCAGCCCGCTGCCGGAGTACGACCCGGAGGCGTTCGGGCGGCTGTCGGAGCGGATCGCCCGTTTCCTGGGGACCGGGCGGTTCATCGTCTGGATGACGTTCACCATCGTGGTGTGGGTCATCTGGAACATCGTGGCCCCGCCGGATCTGCGCTTCGACGAGTACCCCTTCATCTTCCTGACCCTGGCCCTGTCCCTCCAGGCCTCCTACGCGGCACCGCTGATCCTGCTGGCGCAGAACCGGCAGGACGACCGGGACCGGGTGAACCTGGAGCAGGACCGCAAGCGCACCGAGCGCTCGATGGCCGACACCGAGTACCTCACCCGGGAGATCGCCGCGCTGCGGATGGGCATGGGCGAGGTCGCCACCCGGGACTGGATCCGCTCCGAACTCCAGGACCTGCTCAAGGAGCTGGAGCAGCGCGGCGCCCTGGAGCCGCCGCCCGACCGCGAGCGGTGATCCGGCCCCGGGCGGGCGCCCCCGGCGGTGACCCGCGTCTCATCCGCCGTCTTCGGCGCCGGCGCCGGCGCGCCGTACCATCGGGGCATGGCTACTGACACGTCCGCGGCATCCAGCCCCGCCCCCTCCGAGGACGCGGTCCGCGCCGCGCTCGCGACCGTCGACGACCCCGAGATCCACCGTCCGATCACCGATCTGGGCATGGTGAAGTCGGTGGAGATCGGCGACGGCGGCTCGGTCGCGGTCACGGTCTATCTGACGGTGTCCGGCTGCCCGATGCGCGAGACGATCACCGAGAACGTGACCCGGGCGGTCCGCGGTGTGGCGGGCGTCACGGACGTGACGGTCTCCCTGGACGTGATGAGCGACGAGCAGCGCCGCGAGCTGGCGGCCACGCTCCGCGGCGGGCAGGCCGAGCGGGAGATCCCGTTCGCCAGGCCCGGCTCCCTGACCCGCGTCTACGCGATCGCCTCCGGCAAGGGCGGCGTCGGCAAGTCCTCGGTGACGGTCAACCTGGCGGCGGCGATGGCGGCCGACGGTCTGAAGGTGGGCGTCGTGGACGCCGACATCTACGGCCACTCGGTGCCGCGCATGCTGGGCGCCGACGGCCGCCCCACCCAGGTCGAGAACATGATCATGCCGCCGTCCGCCAACGGCGTGAAGGTGATCTCGATCGGCATGTTCACCCCGGGCAACGCCCCGGTGGTGTGGCGCGGACCGATGCTGCACCGCGCGCTCCAGCAGTTCCTGGCCGACGTCTACTGGGGCGACCTGGACGTGCTGCTGCTGGACCTGCCGCCGGGCACGGGCGACATCGCCATCTCGGTCGCGCAGCTCGTCCCCAACGCCGAGATCCTGGTGGTGACCACCCCGCAGCAGGCGGCCGCCGAGGTGGCCGAACGCGCCGGGTCCATCGCGGTGCAGACCCACCAGAAGATCGTGGGCGTGGTCGAGAACATGTCCGGGCTGCCCTGTCCGCACTGCGACGAGATGGTGGACGTCTTCGGCACCGGCGGCGGCCAGCGCGTCGCCGACGGGCTGAGCCGGACCACCGGCACCACCGTGCCCGTGCTCGGTTCCATCCCGATCGACGTACGGCTGCGCGAGGGCGGCGACGAGGGCCGGCCGGTGGTGCTGACCGACCCGGACTCCCCCGCGGGCTCCGCGATCCGCTCGGTCGCGGGCAAGCTGGGCGGGCGCCAGCGCGGGCTGGCGGGCATGTCGCTGGGGATCACCCCGCGCAACAAGTTCTGAAGGCCCTCCGGCGCACTTCCCCCCGCGCGCCCGTACGCCCGGCCGGGCGTACGGGCGCGCGGGCGTTCAGCGCTCGTACTCGCCGAGGTCCTTGATCACCGAGAAGCCCAGTCCGTACGCGCTCATCCCCCGCCCGTAGGCGCCGATGTGCACGCCCTCGTGCGCGGGGCCGGCCAGCACCCACCCGTACTCCGACTCCCGGTAGCGGAAGTCGGTGGGGAGGCCGTCGACCGGCAGCGAGAGGGTGGACCAGGCGGAGCCGTCCAGGTCGTCGGCCAGTTCCCAGGCGATCGCCGTCTGCTGGTCGAGCCAGCTCTGTCTGAGTCCGCGCTCCATCTGTGACGGCCAGGTGCATGACAGCAGCCCCGATCCGGCCAGCCAGGCGGCCGACGAGACCGAGGTGGCCTCCAGAACCCCCGTGCCGTCCGGGCTGCTGCGCACCGGGCGGTCGGCGACCGTCACGACGACGGCGAAGCGCCGGCCCTCCGGACCCGGCTCGGCCCGGAGGGAGGGCTCGTCCCCGTGGCCGGTCGAGCCGTGCTCGACCGTGCCGTCGGCGGCGGCTCCCACCCGCATCAGCCAGCGCGGGCCGGTGAAGGCCTCGTCGAGGCCGTACCAGGGAAAGCCGGCCATCAGATAGCCGTCGATCACCCGGTCCGCCCCGGACGCGGGTACGTCTCTCGGCCCTACCCGGCCCGTCGTCTCCATCTGTGCGACGCCTCCTCGTGTGCCCCGTGTCGTGGGAGGCCCGCCCCCCTCGGGCGGCCCGACCCCGGACACAGGGAGGATAGCCACCCCTGTGCACCGAACCGGGCAGGACCGGCTGCGGAGTACGGGAGGTGGCCCTCACGGTTCACCGGCGGGATGGCCTCAGGTGGCGTCAGGCGGCCTCAGGTGGCGTCGGCGTCGTACGGCGGAGGGTCGTTCCTGGGCGCCGTGCCGTCCTTGCGCAGGTCGACCGCGGAACCGCCCGGGGCGGGCGCGGCCGGGCCGCCCGAGGTGATCTCCCTGCCGTTGACCGCGTCCGTGACCTCGGCGAGCTCCTGGCGCAGGTCGAAACCGTTGCGGATCTCCTTCAGCCCCAGGTCCTCGTTCTCCAGCAGGTGCTTGCGCGCGAAGTTCCTGGGATTGAGGTCCTCGAAGTCGAAGTCCTTGAACTCCGGTCCCAGTTCCCTGCGGATGTCGTCCCGGGCACTGTCGGAGAACTCCCGGACCTTGCGGACGAACCGCGCGGTGTCCTGGATCACCTTCGGCAGCTTCTCCGGACCGAAGACGAGGATCGCGAGGATGACGAGAGCGATCAGCTCGAGGGGTCCTATGTCGAAGAACACCGTTCAGCTCCCTCATGTGCGTCCACGACCCGTGCGGCCACAGTCACGGTACCCGGCGCGGGGGCGGGGCGGGAGTCGGCGGGGCGAACAACGGCCGTCGTGGCGGCAGGCGTGACGGGTCTCACGGGCCGCCCGCCGAACCGAGGACCACCTCCACCGAGCGCCGGCCGCCACCGCGCTCGACCGTGAGTTCCAGCCGGTCGCCGGGGCGCCGGGCACGGATCCTGACGATCAGTTCCTCACCGCTGCGCACCCGGACGCCGTCCACCTCGGTGATCACGTCGCCCTCCTCGATGCCGGCCGTGTCGGCGGGCCCTCCCGGCACGACCGCCGTGCCCTCACGCCCGGCGGGCAGGCCGACCCGGGCGCCCTCCGCGGGATGTCCCATGTCGATGGTGACGCCGATCACGGGATGGGTGGCGCGGCCGGTGTTGATCAGTTCCTCGGCCACCCGCCTGGCCTGGTTGACGGGGATGGCGAAGCCCAGGCCGATGCTGCCGCCGGTGTCCGCCCGGGGCAGGTCGCCGCCCGCGGAGCGGATCGCGCTGTTGACGCCGATCACCCGGCCCCCGGCGTCCATCAGCGGGCCGCCGGAGTTGCCGGGGTTGATCGGGGCGTCGGTCTGCAGCGCCTCCACGTAGCTGATGTCGCTGCCTCCGCCCTCCCCCTCGCCGCCCGCGGTGACGGGGCGCTCCGTGGCGCTGACGATCCCGGTGGTGACCGTGCCCGCCAGGCCGTACGGCGCTCCGATCGCCACGACCGGGTCGCCCACCCGCACGGAGTCGGAGTTGCCCAGCGGCAGCGGACTGAGGCCGCTGACCCCCTCCACCCTCAGCACGGCGAGGTCGTAGCCGCTGTCGGTGCCGACGATCTCGGCGGTGGCGGTCTCGCCACCGTGGAAGACCACCCTGACGCCGCCGCCGTCCCCGTTCCCGTTCCCGGCGGACTCCACCACATGGTGGTTGGTGAGGAGGTGGCCTCGGCCGTCCAGGACGAAGCCGGTGCCGGTGCCCAGCTCTCCGGGTTCCCCGGCGCCGCGCACCTGGATGGTCACCACGCCCGGCAGGGCCCGCCCGGCGATGCCGGCCACGCTGTCCGGGGCGCGGCCGGTGTCCTGTGCCGGGGCCTGGGAGAGCCGGACGGTGCCGATGTCGCCCTGGCGCTGCGCGTACGCCCCGATGCCGCCGCCCACCGTCCCGGCGACCAGTGCCAGCAGGACGGCCCCGGCGACGGTGGCGGCCGGCCGGCCCCGGCGCCGCGAGGGGGCTTCCGGGTGCGGCGGGCGAGTGGTGTGCGGGGCGGACGGGCGCGGTGCCGCGGACGGCGGCGCCCAGGGGTCGTAGCGCGCGAAGACCCCCGGCGACGCGGTGTGTCCGGCGGCGTGCTCGGGGACCGACCCGGCGGTGTGCTCGGGGGCGGGCCCGGCGGCCTGCGCCTGGGGCGGCAGCAGGGTGCCCCGGGCCGGTGTCGCCGTGGGCCGCTGGACGGGCGGGGCCGGGGCCCAGGGGCCGGGGCCGCCGTAGGGCGGGGTGCCGTACGGGTCCTCCCCGTGCAGTGGCGCCGGCGCGCCCCGGGCCGTACGGGCGTCCTTCGCCACCGGACGCGGGGCCGAGACCCCGCGTGGACGGCTCCACCACGTCGGCCGCTGTCCGGCGGCCTTCCCCTCATCCATGTTCTCCCCAGCATCGGCCCGCGTCGCGCTCCGCGCGGACTCGCACCACATCCCCACGATTCAACCAGTTCCGCCTGTGCCGGCGAAGCCGGACCGGCCGGGGCCCGCGGGGTTTCCCCCGCAAGGGCCGCCGGGGCGCGCCGGCGCCCCGGCGGCCCTTGCGGGCGGCTGACTCACGGGGACCGGTCAGGGACACGGGCAGACCGTACGCGGGTGCCGCGCGGACGGGTGGTCCGCGCGGGCCCGGAGCCGGTCAGCGGCCCGGCGGGAGCGTGGGCGCCGGGGTGGCGCCCACCGGAGCGGTGGCCGTGGCCGTGGGAGCCGTGGCCGTGGGAGCGGCGGCCATGGGCGTGGCCGCGATGAGCGGCTGCCTGACGGACACGTACTGCTCCGGCGACTCCTCGCCGGACGGTGCCTGGTACTGCGTGGGGTGTATCAGCGGCGGGTGCAGGGTGGGCAGCACATCGATCACCGGCACCACCGTCAGCCCGTGGGGCCGGGGGGCGTAGGCGGCCTCCAGCGGTGACACCGACAGCACGGGCGGCCGCGTCGGCGCCACGGCCGGTCCGCTCGGCGCCACGGCCGGTCCGCTCGGTGTACCGGCCGCTCGCTGTCCCGGTCTGCCGCCGCTCCGCTCGCTGCCGCGCTCCGGCCCGACGGCCGCCGTGCGCGGCGAGCGGGCGCTCGTACCGCCGTCCCCGCCCGCGGCGACCGTGGAGCCGCCGGTGGCCGCGGAGGTGAGCGCGCCGCCGATGGCGAAGGCCGCCAGCGAGACCGCGCCCGCCGCCGCGAAGGCGAAGCGGCGGCCGCGCGAGGACGGCCGGTCCGTCTCGTGGACCCGGTGGATGCGGAATCCGCGGTCGGAGGTGAGCACGCCGCCGGCCGGCAGGTACTCGAAGTCCCAGGGGGACGGGGAGGCGGACGAGGAGGAGTCCCGCGGCCCGCCCCGGCCCCGCCCGGAGTCGTCGCCCAGCCCTCCGGGCAGCCCCTGGAGCCTGGCGAGCAGCCCCTCCGAGGGCGGTGGGGGCGCGGCGTCCGCGAAGACGCTCTTCAGCCTGCGCTGTGCGTCGGCCTCCGCCTTGCAGGTGTGGCAGGTCGCCAGGTGCGCCAGGACGCGCTCGCGCGTCTCGTGCCCCAGCTCGCCGTCCACCAGGGCCGCCAGCCGGTCGCCCAGGTGCTGCTCGGCCGGGGTCGGCTCCGGATCGGGTACGCCGTCGTGTGTGCCGCTCACGCGGTGCCGCCCTCCCCTCCCACGGCACCGGGGAGCGCCCCGGCCAGGGCGCGCTGCTCGGCGCGTGCCCGGGGGGACCGGTGCTTGAGGGCCTTGCGCAGGTGGGAGCGACCGCGGTGGATGCGGCTGCGGACCGTGCCGAGCTTCACATCGAGCGTCGCGGCGATCTCCTCGTACGACAGCCCCTCGATGTCGCAGAGCACCACCGCCGCCCGGAACTCCGGGGCGAGGGTGTCCAGCGCCTGCTGGACGTCGGCGTCGAAGTGGGTGTCGTTGAAGTGCTGCTGCGGCGAGGGCTCGCGGCTGGGCAGCCGCTCTGCCGCGTCGTCGCCGAGGGCGTCGAAGCGGATGCGCTGCTTGCGCCGCACCATGTCCAGGAAGAGGTTCGTGGTGATGCGGTGCAGCCAGCCCTCGAAGGTGCCGGGGGTGTAGGTGGACAGCGAGCGGAAGACCCGGACGAAGACCTCCTGGGTCAGGTCCTCGGCGTCGTGCTGGTTCCCGGTGAGGCGGTAGGCGAGGCGGTAGACCCGTGCGCTGTGGGTGCTGACGATCTCCTCCCAGGTGGGAGGCGTCCACGCCGGAGCGTCCGCGTCGGTTGCGAAGGTCGCGGTGGTCACGGAGTCGGCGGCGCGGCGGTGGTCAGCGGTGTCGTTCACGGATTTCGGCTCGCCGGACGACCTGAAAAAGCGCCTGCGCACTTTCCGGTCACCGGCCGCAGCCGCACCTCCCCTGTCGGCTCTGGTGGTGTCCAGTGGAGTCCCTACCATAGCCACCTCGCCCGTTAGCTCCGGATAAGTTTCTTTGACCCTCTTGCGGCCATGTGCCATGTACGTTCCCCCGCCGCTCGCCGCACGGCCCCTGCACAACCAACGCGCGGTCCCATCTGCGGGTTCCCGGCGCCAACGGATACAGTCACGGATGCGGGCACCACGGGGACAGGAGAGGGCGATTACCGGCAACCGGCAGACGAGCTGGGCGTTCGCCGACGCGTACGGCGCGGAGAACGTCCAGCACGCCGAGCGCTCCGAGCACTCGGCGGCGCTGCGCTGGGCCCGTGACCGGGCCCGGGAGGCGGGCCTGCGCGCGGTGTCGGACGGCACGGGCGCCGCGCTGCGGCTGCTGGCCGCGGCCGTGGACGCCAAGGCGGTGGCCGAGATCGGCACCGGCACCGGGGTGTCGGGCATCCACCTGCTGCACGGCATGCGGCCCGACGGCGTGCTGACGACCGTGGACACCGAGCCGGAGTGCCAGCAGATCGCCCGCCAGGCGTTCCGCGCCGCGGGCTTCGCGGCCAACCGCGCCCGCTTCATCCCCGGCCGCGCCCTGGACGTCCTGCCCCGGCTCGCCGACGGCGGTTACGACCTGGTCTTCTGCGACGGCGACCGGATGGAGTGCCTGGAGTACCTGGGCGAATCGTTGCGCCTGCTGCGCCCGGGCGGGCTGGTCTGCTTCGAGGGCGTCTTCGCCGACGGCCGCACCGTCGACTCCTCGTCACAGCCCGCGGAGGTCCTCAGACTGCGCGAGCTGCTGCGCACCGTCCGGGACAGCACCTCGCTGCTGCCCTCGCTGCTGCCGGTGGGCGACGGCCTGCTGTGCGCGGTCAAGCGCCACCGCTGACCACGGGCCGGCCCCGGGCCGCCGGGACCACCGGGCCGGCCGCCGGGACCACCGGGCCGGCCGACAGCACACCGCCGCCCCCGGGCCGTGCTCTCCCGGGGGCGGCGGTGGTGGTGCGAAGGCGGTGTGGCGCCGGAGGTCTTCGATCGCTCCTCAGCCGCAGGCCTTCTTCAGAGCTTCGCCGAGTGCATCCGCCTCGTCAGGGGTGAGCTCGACGACGAGTCGTCCACCGCCTTCGAGCGGAACGCGCATGATGATGCCCCGCCCCTCCTTGGTCACCTCGAGCGGGCCATCGCCCGTCCGCGGCTTCATGGCCGCCATGCTCGTTCCCCTTCCTGAAACCAGCTGATCTCAGCCGGGCAACCCAGGTGTCGCCGGCGTCGAACACATTGCTTCCCTGCCATTATCCCGCATCGCACGACCTCGTGACCAACATCGGTCCGTATCCCTTGCACAACACCCTCGCGCAAAACCACCCAATTCGGGGATCAGGCTGCAATACTGCGCCCTTTCTCCCCCCGGAGAGCACCGCGGCCGTTTGACGCAGGTCACACGCGGCTCGTGTACGGACCCGTACCGGCCCCCACCGTTCCTTGCCATGCTGGCCCCCATGTCAGACAACGTCGTCTACGAAGTGTCCGGAGGGCTGGCGACCGTCACCCTCAACCGCCCCGACGCCATGAACGCGCTCGACACCGCGCTCAAGGAGGCGCTGCGGGACACCCTGCGGGAGGCGGCCGGCGACCCGGCCGTACGCGCGGTGCTGCTGACCGGCAACGGGCGGGCGTTCTGCGTGGGGCAGGACCTCAGGGAGCATGTCGAGGAGCTGCGGCGCAGCGGCGGCGCAGCGCTGGACACCGTGCGCGAGCACTACAACCCGATCACCCTGGCGATCGCCTCCATGCCCAAGCCGGTGGTGGCGGGCGTCAACGGCGTCGCGGCCGGCGCGGGGGCGGGGTTCGCCTTCGCCGCCGACTACCGGGTGGTCGCCGACACCGCCTCCTTCAACACCTCCTTCGCCGGGGTGGCGCTCACCGCCGACTCCGGGGTGTCCTGGACCCTGCCGCGCCTGGTCGGCCCGGGCCGCGCCGCCGAACTGCTGCTCTTCCCGCGCAGCGTGAAGGCGCAGGAGGCCCTGGAGCTGGGCATCGCCAACCGGGTCGTCCCGGCCGACCGGCTGGCGGCCGAGGCCGAGGACGCGGCCCGGCGGCTCGCCGAGGGGCCGACGGTCGCGTACGCCGCGCTCAAGGAGTCCCTCGCCCACGGCTCCTCGCACTCACTGGCCGAGACGCTGGAGAAGGAGGCCGAACTCCAGGCCCGGGCCGGCGCCTCGGAGGACCACAAGGCCGCGGTGGAGGCGTTCGTCGCCAAGGAGAAGCCCGTCCACCGCGGACGCTGACGCCCCGTCGGGAAGCGCCCGGCGTCCGGGGACGCCGGGCGCCGGGCGCCGGGCTCAGCCGGCGGCGCGCGGGGCGCGGGCGCAGCAGTCCGCCAGGTGGTCGTCGACCAGGCCGCACGCCTGCATCAGGGCGTAGGCCGTGGTGGGACCGGTGAAGCGGAAGCCACGCCTCTTCAGCTCCTTGGACAGCGCCGTGGACTCCGGTGTGATCGCGGGCACCTCGGCGAGCGTGCGCGGTGCGCGACGGGCGGACGGGTCGGGGGCGTGGGACCACACCAGTGCGTCCAGTTCGCCCGGCTCCCACCCGGCGGCGACCCTCGCGTTGGCGATGGTCGCGTCGATCTTGGCGCGGTTGCGGATGATGCCCGGATCGGCGAGCAGCCGTTCCCGGTCGGCGTCGGTGAACTCCGCCACCTCCGCGATCCGGAAGCCCGCGAACGCCGCCCGGAAACCCTCCCGCCGGCGCAGGATGGTCAGCCAGGACAGCCCGGACTGGAACGCCTCCAGGGACAGTCGTTCGAACAGCGCGTCGTCGCCGTGCACCGGGCGGCCCCACTCGGTGTCGTGGTAGGCGGTGTAGTCCTCGGTGGACAGGCCCCACGGGCAGCGCAGCCGCCCGTCCGGGCCGGGGAGCGCCGTGCCCTCGGCGGTCACCGCGCCTCCCCCGGTCCGCCGGGCTCTTCACCGGGAGCCGCGCCGGGGCGGTCCCCGGGGCCGCCGCCGGGCTCGCCGAACATGTCGGGCCCGCCCAGCGCGGTCGCCTGCGCGCCCGCCAGCGACGCCTCCAGCTCGGCGATCCGGGCGTCGCGCTCGGCCAGTTCGGCGCCGAGCCGGTCCAGCACGTCGTCGACCTCCTCCATCCGGTAGCCCCGTACGGCCTGCGGCAGCCGCAGCGCCTCCAGGTCGGAGCGGTTCAGGGGACGGTCGGGCGGCAGCCAGGCCTCCGTCCGGTCCGGCAGGGCGTCGGCGAGTCCGCCCGTCGCGGTGCGGCCCGGCCCGTCACCGCCCCCCGCCACGGCCAGCGCGACCGCGGCGACCACCACGACCAACGCGATCAGCAGAAACCAGAACACGCCATCTCCCCGGGTCAGACACACCAAACGGCAGGTACAGGTCTGCTGCGATCGTGCCACGGCGGGACGGCTAGGGTCGGCTGCGGGGCACTGTGCGGTGCCGGGGGACCGCGGGAGGAGAGGACAGCGGATGCTGCGGCTGGGACGGCGCGAGTTCGGCGAGCGCGAGACGGTGGTCATGGCCATCGTGAACCGGACTCCGGACTCCTTCTACGACAGGGGCGCCACCTTCCGCGACGAACCGGCCCTGGACCGGGTCGAGCAGGCGGTCTCGGAGGGTGCCGCCATCATCGACATAGGGGGTGTGAAGGCCGGCCCCGGCGAGGAGGTCTCCGCCGAGGAGGAGGTGCGGCGCACCGCGGGTTTCGTCGCCGAGGTGCGGCGGCGCTGGCCGGACGTGGTGATCAGCGTGGACACCTGGCGGCACGAGGTGGGCGAGGCGGTCTGCGAGGCGGGCGCGGACCTGCTCAACGACGCCTGGGGCGGCGTGGATCCGAAGCTGGCCGAGGTGGCGGCGCGGTACGGCGCCGGGCTGGTGTGCACCCACACCGGCGGCGCCGCGCCGCGCACCCGCCCGCACCGGGTGGCGTACGACGACGTCATGGCCGACGTGCTGCGCCGCACGGTCGCGCTCGCCGAACGCGCGGTCGCGGCCGGGGTGCGGCGGGAGGCGGTGCTGATCGACCCCGGCCACGACTTCGGCAAGAACACCCGCCACTCGCTGGAGGTCACCCGGCGGCTGGAGGAGATGGTGGCCACCGGGTGGCCGGTGCTGGTGTCGCTGTCCAACAAGGACTTCGTCGGGGAGACCCTGGACCGGCCCGTCAGGGAGCGGCTGACCGGGACCCTGGCCACGACCGCGGTCTCCGCCTGGCTGGGCGCGCGGGTCTACCGCGTCCACGAGGTGGCCGAGACCCGGCAGGTGCTCGACATGGTGGCCTCCATCGCGGGTCTGCGCCCGCCGGCCGTGGCCCGCCGCGGCCTGGCCTGAGCCGCTTCCGCGTCCCGTTCCGGCCGGTCCGGGCCGACCGGTCGGCCCGGACCGGTCGGAACGGCCGGAACGGCCGGAACGGTCAGTCCGGGTCCTCCGCCCTGAACCCGTCCCCCGGCGCGCCACTGCCGGAGGTCTCCTTGGTGACCAGCGCGATCGCCTCGTCCACATCGTCGGTGAGGTGGAAGAGCTCCATGTCGTGAGGGCTGATCTTCCCGCTGGGCACGACGGTGGCACGCAGCCAGTCCACCAGCCCTTGCCAGTAGTCCGTGCCGAACAGCACGATCGGGAAGCGGGTGACCTTCCGCGTCTGGACCAGGGTGATCGCCTCGAACAGCTCGTCCATCGTGCCCATGCCGCCCGGCAGGACGACGAAGCCGCTGGCGTACTTCACGAACATCGTCTTGCGCACGAAGAAGTAGCGGAAGTTGACGCCGATGTCGACATAACGGTTCATCCCCTGCTCGAAGGGCAGCTCGATGCCCAGGCCGACCGAGGTGCCGCCCGCCTCCCTGGCGCCCTTGTTGGCCGCCTCCATCGCACCCGGGCCGCCGCCGGTGATCACCGCGAAGCCGGCCTCCACCAGCGCCCGTCCGATCCGCACCCCGGCCTCGTACTCGGGCGATCCCCCGGGCGTGCGCGCCGAGCCGAAGACGCTGATGGCGGGACCGATCTCGGTCAGGGTGCCGAAACCCTCGACGAACTCCGACTGGATGCGCATGACCCGCCAGGGGTCCTGGTGCAGCCAGTCCGAGGGGCCGGCGGTGTCCAGCAGACGCTGGTCGGTGGTGCTGTGCTGCACCTGGCCGTGGCGGCGCAACACCGGTCCGAAACGCTGCTCCCGCGGCGCTTCCCCCTGCTCGAACTCCTCCGCACTGGCCATGCCGTACTCCCTATGTCTACGCCGACGTACAGGCCGCCAGGGTACGCAGGCCCGGATCACACGGAGCGGAACTCTCCCGGACGCACCGGCGGCCACCGGATGTCGCGGGCCCGCACCGACGGTGCGGGCCCCGCGGATCAGCCGATACCCGGCGGGTCAGGCCGTAAGCCAGGCGCGCAGCCGCTCCTCGCAGTGGCCGATCAGAGCCGTGTCGACCCTCTCGTCCCGCTTGTGCGCCAGATTCGGGTCCCCGGGGCCGTAGTTGACGGCGGGCACACCCAGCGCGCTGAAGCGGGAGACGTCGGTCCAGCCGTACTTCGGCCGTGCCTCGCCGCCGACCGCCTCGACGAAGGCCGCCGCGGCGGGGTGCGTCAGACCGGGCCGCGCCGGGCCGGAGCTGTCCTCCACCTCGAACCGCGCCACACCGCAGTCGGCGAACACCTCCCGCACATGGGCGAGCGCCTCCTGTTCGGTGAGGTCGGGCGCGTAGCGGTAGTTGACGGTCACGGTGCACTCGTCGGGGATGACGTTGCCCGCGACGCCGCCGGTGATCCCCACGGCGTTGAGGCCCTCGCGGAACTCCAGCCCGTCGACCACCGGGCGCCTGGGCTCGTACGCGGCCAGCCGGGCCAGGACCGGCGCGGCGGCGTGGATGGCGTTGGCGCCCTTCCAGCTCCGCGCCGAGTGGGCGCGCTGACCGGCCATGCGCAGCACGACCCGCAGCGTGCCCTGGCAGCCGCCCTCGACCTGCCCCTCGGAGGGCTCCAGCAGCACCGCGAAGTCCCCGGCCAGCCAGTCGGGACGGTCGCTCGCCAGGTGGCCCAGACCGTTGAGGTGGGCCGCGACCTCCTCGTTGTCGTAGAAGACGAAGGTCAGGTCGCGGTTGGGCTCGGGCACGGTGGCGGCGATCCTGAGCTGGACGGCGACCCCGGCCTTCATGTCGGAGGTGCCGCAGCCCCACAGCACGCCGTCCTCCAGCCGCGAGGGCACGTTGTCCGCGACCGGCACGGTGTCGATGTGCCCGGCGAGGACGACCCGTTCGGCCCGGCCGAGCGCGGTACGGGCGACGACGTTGTTGCCGTACCGGTCCACACGCAGGTGCGGCAGGGCGCGCAGCGCGGTCTCGATCGCGTCCGCGAGCGGTTTCTCGTCCCCGCTGACCGAGGGGATGTCGACCAGGCGCGCGGTCAGCGACGCCCCGTCCAGGCTCAGGTCCAGGACCGGGTCCTCCCGGTGGGCGGTTCCTGGGATTTCGGGAGCACTCTCCATGCGGCCGACCCTACCTGGCGTCCTTCCGTGGGATCCGCGTCACGTCCGGGTCCCGGACACGGCGGGGCCGGTACCTTTGTCGCGTGTCCGAGCGAGCTTCAACTCCGCGCCGCGGCAGGCTGCTGCGCCTGGCCGCCGCGTGTGTCGTACTGCTCGGACTCGCCGGGTACCTCCTCGTGCGCCACGATCCCGGCGGGTCCGGACCGGCACGCTGCACCGTGACCGCGGCAGGCGGCGAGCCGTACGTCATCGAACCGCAGCAGGCCGCCAACGCCTCGACCATCCAGGCCGTCGCCTCCGCCCGCGGGCTGCCCGAGCGGGCCGTCACCATCGCCCTGGCCACGGCCATGCAGGAGTCGGCGCTGCGCAACATCGACTACGGCGACCGCGACTCCGTCGGTCTCTTCCAGCAGCGGCCCTCCCAGGGGTGGGGGACCGCGGAGCAGATCATGGACCCGGTGTACTCGGCCGGGAAGTTCTACGAGCATCTGGTGGAGATCCCGGGCTACTCCCGGCTTCCCCTGACCGTCGCCGCCCAGCGGGTGCAGCGCAGCGGCTTCCCCGACGCCTACGCCAAGCACGAGCCCCAAGCGGCGCTTCTGACGGCCGCGCTGACCGGTCGCCGGGCCGCGGCCCTGAGCTGCGTGCCCGCGAAGGCCGCTCCGAAGGAGACGGCCGCCGGCGACCCGGTGCGGGTGCGCGAGCGGCTGGTACGCGAGTTCGGCGCGGACGTCCTGCCGGATGCCCCCGGCCTCGACGGCGGCGCCGGGCGCAGCGCGCCCGGACCGGTGGTCTCCGTCCCCGTCCACACCCCGGCGCGCGCCGGCGAGGCGGAGGCCGACCGCCGCGGCTGGGAACTGGCGCACTGGGCCGTGGCCCACTCCCAGGAGCTCGGGATCGAGCGCGTCTCCTACGGGAAGCGTGTCTGGGAGGCCGGCCGAGCCGCCGAGGGCTGGCGCACGGCCGGGGACGGCGCGGGCACCGAGGTCGTCATCGCCACCTCGCGCTGACCTCCACCCCCCGGCCTCCACGCCGGCCCCGCCCCGGCCGCCGTGCGGTGACGCGGCGCCGGGGCCGAGGGGCATCGGCCGCGTCACCGCACGGCGTCTCCCCCCGTCACCCGAACGGGGGATCGTGCGTCACGGCGGCCAGGCCCCCGGAAGCCATCTGCGCGGTCCCCGGCCCGGCCCGGCGAAATCGCGGAAAACCCATGGCCGCACCGGGATCCGGTGCTTTCCGGAGCCCCCTGCGGGCGGCCCCGCCCCCCGCCTCCCCCACCGCCGGAGCGACCCGCGCATTGCCAATCCTTTACCCGGACGGCCGCAACCTCCGGGCCTCCCGGCCCGATAGGCACAGCGTCCGGGGGGCGCCGCCCCGGCCGGATGCGCAACGACGCCCTCCGGGCCCGACGGCCCGCGGGAAACCTCAGCAAGCCTCTTCTCCGTCGAAGGAGCAACATGTCCCTCCCCCTCTCGCGCCGGATCGCACGGACCGCGCTGCTGGTCGCAGCGGGTGCCGCCTCCGCAGTCGGTGCGGCCGGTTCCGCGAACGCCGCCGAACTCCTGCCGCCCGCCAAGAACCTGGGCGGAGTGAGCAACCTGGACGGCGCGAACCTGGGCGACACCATCGACGACACCTCGCGCAAGGCGGGCAGCCAGGTGGCCGACACCGGCAGCAAGGCCGTGAAGAAGACCGTGCCGGCCGCGGGCAGGACCGTCGGAGCCGCGGGCAAGGCCGCCGTCCCCGCCGTGCAGAAGACCGCCGACGACACGGTGGAGACCGCCGGCTCCCTCCTCGGTGAGACCACCGGGCCCGCCACCGGCGGCAAGGGCAGGGCCACCAAGGCCGGCAAGGCCGTCAAGTCCGCCAAGGGCAAGGTGCCCGCCGTCGGCAAGCGGGTGAAGGCCGACTCGCTGACCGACGGCCTGCCGGCGGTCGGCAAGCTGCCGCCGGTCGGCAAGAACCTGCCGCTGCTCTGACACCGCTCCGGCGCCGGCCCGGCGCCGACGGGCGCACGCACCGCGGACGGGTGGGGCCCGGGGATCGAGCGATCCCCGGGCCCCACCCGCTCTTCCCCGCTCACCTCACGCGGTCAGGCGCCGCACCGCCTCCCCGACACGCTCGTCGGTGGCCGTGAAGGCGACCCGTACGAACCGCTCGCCCGCGGAGCCGTAGAAGTCGCCGGGCGCCACCAGCACGCCGCGCCGGGCCAGCTCCCCGACCGTGTCCCAGCAGGGCTCGTCGCGCGTCGCCCACAGGTACAGCGACGCCTCGCTGTGCTCGATCCGGAAACCGCTCGCCCGAAGCGCCGTGCGCAGCGCCGCGCGCCGTGCCGCGTAGCGCTCGCGCTGTTCGGCCACGTGCGCGTCGTCGCCGAGCGCCGCCACCGTGGCGGCCTGCACCGGGGCGGGCACCATCATCCCGCCGTGCTTGCGCACCCGCAGCAGCTCCTCCAGGATCGCCTCGTCCCCGACCAGGAACGCCGCCCGGTAGCCGGCCAGGTTGGAGCGCTTGGACAGCGAGTGGACGGCGACGATGCCCTCGTGGCTGCCGCCGCAGACGTCCGGGTGGAGGACGGAGACCGGTTCGGCCTCCCAGCCCAGCTCCAGGTAGCACTCGTCGCTGAAGACCAGCACCCCGTGCTCGCGCGCCCAGGCGACGGTGGCCCTCAGCTCCTCCTTGGGCAGCACCCGGCCGGTGGGGTTGGAGGGGGAGTTCAGCCACAGCAGCCGCAGGCCCTCCGGGTCCAGCTCGCGCGGCGACCGGTCGTAGGCGACCGGCTCGGCACCCGCCAGCCGCGCCCCCACCTCGTACGTCGGGTACGCCAGCCGCGGGTACGCCACCCTGTCCCCGCCCGCGTCCCCGCCGGCGCCGCCTCCGAGACCGAGCTGGACCGGCAGCCAGGCCACCAGCTCCTTGGAGCCGACGACCGGCAGGACGTGGGTGTGCGCCAGTCCCCGGGCGCCCAGCCGCCGCTCGCTCCAGCCGACGATCGCGTCCCGCAGCTCGGCCGTGCCCCAGACCGTCGGGTAGCCGGGGCTGTCGGCGGCCCCGGCCAGCGCCCGGCGGACCACCTCGGGCACCGGGTCGACGGGGGTGCCCACGGACAGGTCCACGATGCCGTCGGGGTGTTCGGCCGCGGTCTTCTTGTACGGCTCCAGCCGGTCCCACGGGAAGACCGGCAGGCGTGAGGACAGGGGTGGCACTTGGCTTCGCTCTCTTTCCTGGAAAAGCCCCGGTCCCGCACGGCGGGGCCGTACGGGACCGGGGTCAGTGCTGCGGGTGGCGCGGGGTCACTCGTCGTGGCTCTGCGGCGGGAGCGCGGCGACGAAGGGGTGGTCGCGCTCGATCAGGCCGAGCTTGCTGGCGCCGCCGGGCGAGCCCAGCTCGTCGAAGAACTCCACGTTGGCCTTGTAGTAGTCCTTCCACTCCTCCGGGACGTCGTCCTCGTAGAAGATCGCCTCCACCGGGCAGACCGGCTCACAGGCCCCGCAGTCGACGCATTCGTCCGGGTGGATGTACAAGGACCGCTGGCCCTCGTAGATGCAGTCGACGGGGCACTCCTCGATGCATGCCTTGTCCTTCAGGTCCACACAAGGCTCCGCGATGACGTAGGTCACGCTGTCGTTCCTCCTCGGTAGGGCGCGGGCAGCCGGTCCGGTTGTGGCTGAGCCGCGTGGCGCGCGGGAGCGCGGCGTCGTCGATGCCCGCCTCTAGTATCTCCGTTCCCGGGCAGGAGACGAACAGGAGGGGTGACAACGACCGTGGAGTTCACCGTGGGCGGACGACTCGAGCTTCGCATCAGCGCCGACGACGTGGGGAAACGTGTCTCTGTGCGTAGTCTGACCGGTTCCGCGGACACCGGTGCCGCCTTCACCGACACGGTCGGCGTTCTCACATCCTGGAAGGACGGTGTGCTCTCCATCACACGGCGTGGCGGGCAGAGCGTGGTGATCGAGGAGTCGGCCCTGGTCGCGGGGAAGACCGTGCCCGCCGAACCCGCCCGCCGCCGCGGCCCGGCGGCGGGGGTGCGGGAGCTGGCGGAGGCGGCGGCACGCGGCTGGCCCGCGGTGGAGACCGCCCGCCTGGGCGAGTGGCTACTGCGGGCCTCCGGCGGCTTCACCGGCCGCGCCAACTCCGTCCTCCCCCTGGGCGACCCCGGCACGGACCTGGACGCGGCCCTGGCCGAGGCCGTGCGCTGGTACGGCGAGCGCGGGCTGCCCGCGCTGGTCCGGATCGCCACGGGCGCCGCCGGGGCCGACGAGCTGCTGGCCGCCGAGCTGGAGCGGCGCGGCTGGACGGCCGAACGGTTCGCGGTCTTGTGCACCGGGGCGCTCGCGCCGCTGGCCGACCGCGAGCCGGACGGCCGGGTGAGGCTGTCGCGGCGACCGGACGCGGCCTGGCTGTCCGCCTACGGCCGCGGCGCCCGGGCAGCGGCCGGCGACGCGCTGAAGGTGCTGGCCGGCGGCCCGTCGGTATGGTTCGCCACCGTGCCGGGAGACGGCCCGCGGGGCGCGCCGGCGGCCATCGGACGGTGCGTGGTGGACGGCCGGTGGGCGGGATTCGCCGCCGTCGAGACCGCCCCCGAGCGGCGGCGCGAGGGGCTGGCCACGGCGGTGATGGCAGAGCTGGCCCGCACGGCGCTGGCGGAGGGCGCCTCGGCCGCGTACCTCCAGGTTGAGCCGGACAACACCGCCGCACGGGCGATGTACGCCAGGATGGGCTTCACCGACCATCACTCCTACCACTACCGCCGGGCGCCGCACGGCTGAGCCGGGCAGGGAGGGCCTGTGGACAGTCCGGACATCGCGGGAGCCGACTCGGTGCGGGAGCGCTTCGCACGGGCGGCGCGGGCCGAGCGGCCCGATCTGGCACTGCTGTGCCTGCTGATCGGCGCCGAGGCCGATCCCGCCGTACGAGCGGAGGGCGGCAAGGGTGTGGACGGCCTCGTCGACGCCGCCCAGATCGAACTGGACCGGCTGACGGGCCTGCTGCCGTACGCGCCCTCGCACACCCCCGCGCAGTGGGCACACGCCCTGGCCGAACTGCTCGGCGGGCGCCACGGCTTCCACGGCACGCCCGCCGACTACCGCCGGCTGGAGTCCTCACTGCTGAACGAGGTGCTCAGGCGGCGGCGCGGGCTGCCGATCCTGCTGTCGGTGGTGTGGCTGGAGGTCGCGCGCCGGGCGGGCGCGCCGGTGTACGGGGTCGCCCTGCCCGGGCACTTCGTGGTCGGCTTCGGCGACCCCCGCGGCGAGCACGTCCTCGCCGACCCCTTCGCGGGCGGTCTGCCGCTGACCGGGCAGGACGTCGAACTGCTGGTGGCGGGAACGGCGGGAACGCCGCTGTCGGAGGCGATGCTCCAGCCGGCCGGCCCCGTGGAGATCGTGCTGCGGGTGCTGAACAACATCCGCGCGTGGGCGGCGGCCCGCCCCGAGCACACCGACGTCCAGCTGTGGGCGGTGGAGCTGTCCCTGCTGCTGCCGCACCACCCGGCCCGGCTGCGCTACGAGCGGGCACGGCTGCTGGTGGAGCGGGGCGACTTCACCGGCGGCGCGCGGGAGCTGGAGGAGTACGCCGGCATGGTCGCCACGATGGAGCCCAACGCCGCGACCGTCGTGCGCCACGAGGCGCGGGCGGCCCGCTCCCGGCTCAACTAGGGCGTGTCGTGAAAGCGGCGCCGTGCGCCCGCAGGGCGCGCGGGGCGGCGCCAGGTGCGTGCGACGGCAGGGCGGAGAGGGCGGGGCCGGGAGCACAGCGTGCTGCGCCCAGGCCCGACAACCCCGACAACCCCGACAACACGGCGTGGGGGCGCCTCCGGCCGGCGCGACTGCGGCGCCGGCCGGAGGCGGGCCCGCCCGCTACTGCGGGTCGAGCTCGATGACGCCGACCCGCTTGGCCGGGTCCGTCTCGCGGAGCGCCTCGCGCAGCGCGCCGGCGACGTCCTGGGGGGTGACCGGCGTCTTGGTCCCGTTGCCGCGGGTGACCAGGATGCCGTCGAAGGTGCTGCCGTACAGCTCCTTGAGCACCTTGAGGTCGTAGGTGTCCACGAGCTTGCCGTTCACCGGTTTCATGGACAGGAACTTCGGCAGCGACCCGGTGGGGCTGAACGGGATCGACCTGTCGCCCGCCCTCACCGTGGCCAGCCCGGACATCGCCGGCTCGCCGAACTCCCGGATCGCCCGGTCGATCTCCTCCTGGTCGACCGAGGGCTGGGTGAGGGCGACCGGCAGCTCGACCGCCTCACTCCTCCCGGTGGCCACCTGCGTCCGGTAGGCGTCCTCCAGCACGCCGGCGCCCTTGTCGGCGTCGACCTGCTTGTACGGCTTGCCGGGGACGCCGACGGCCTTGCCGTCGGCGAACTTCACCATTCCGTTCCGCGGCGCGCCGCCGGACGATCCGGCGAGGTCCTTCAGCGCCGCCGTGAGCTTCTCCTCGTCGACCTTGAAGACCGGCTCGGCCTGCCGGGCGCCGCCGAGGAGCGATCCGATCACGGAGACGGGGTTGTAGTCCCGCCCCGAGGCGCCCCGCACGGTGTTCTCGGTGTCCAGCGACAGGCCCGCGACGCTCGGCTTGAGCGTCTTCTGCTCGCCCTCCACCTCCAGGACCAGGGGCATACGGGCCCGCTCGCCGAGAACGGCGTCGAGCTTGTTCATCGCCTCGTCCTTGTCCGTGCCGCCGATGTCCACACCGAGCACGGTGGTGCCGTTGGGGACGTCGGCGTGGTCCAGCAGCAGGCCGGCGCCGTACGCGACGCCGAGCACGCCGAAGGTGGCGACGCCGAGCAGGACCAGCTTGGAGCGGCCCCGCTTGGCGGGAGCCGGCGCGGGCGGCCGGGAGTCGTGGTCGTCCGCCGAGGGGGCGGGCCGACCGTCGTCGTCGGCCGCGGGCACCCGCGGGATGCCGCTGACCAGGGTGTCGCCGAAGGCCCTGTCGCCGGCGGGGCCGGGGCCCGGGGCCTCGGAGGGACCGGGGGCCGCCGCCGGGTCCGCCGGGAAGCCGGGTCCGCCGGCGGGACCGCCGAGGTCGAGCGCCGGTCCGCCGGTGCGCGGCGGCTCGGGCGCGGTGGCGGGGCCGGGGGCCGGAGCCGCGCCGGGGCCGGGGCCGGGGGACGGGGCCGCGAAGGGGCCGGGGGCCGCGGACACGGTGGGCTGCGGCCCGGTGTCGCCCGGACCGGGCGGCGGCACGGCGCCGCCCTGCTGCCGGAACCCCGGCGGCAGCAACGGCATTCCGCCGGTGGCCGGTCCGGTGGTCGGCCCGTTGGGGCCCTCGCCCCGGGCCGGCGGCGGCGCGGCGGGGAAGCCGTGCGGCCCGGTGCCCTCCGGTCCGGGCGGCGGTGTGCCGACCGGGCGGACTCCGATCGGTCCGGTGTCCGCCCGGTCGGCCGAGAAGCCGTGGGGCGGGGTGTCGGTGCGCTGCCGCGGCGGTCCCGCGGGGGCCGCGGCCCCCGGGGCGGGCGCGCCGCCGTTCGCGCCGGCGGGGTCGCCCTGCGCGCCGCCGGGCGGGGACTTGCGCGGGGCGAACCACGAACTGGTCGGCTTTCCGCCGCCGTTGGCCGAGGAACCCCCGGGACCGGGCGAACCCGGCTTCCCGGGCGCCCCGTTCGGCCCCGGCGTACCCGCCGTGAACGGCGCCGCGCCGCCCGGGGCGCCCGACGGACCTCCAGGCCCCGCCGTGCTCCCGTCGGCGCCGGACGTCTCACCGCCGGCCTCCTCGCCGCTCTCACCACCGGCCTCGCCGACGGGCTTGCGCACGACGACGGGCGGGATGGGGCGGGAACCCGGGATGTTGATCCGGATACGGGTGGTCAGCGTGGTCTCGGTCTTCGGCTCGCCCGGCTGCGCGGTGGGCTCGCCCGCCGGCGCGGGGTACGGCTCGCTCCCCGGCGGGTGGGGGGCACCGCCCCGCGCCTGGGGCCCGGAGGACGAACTGTCAGTTTCACGGCTCAATGCAGGATCTCCCGGTTGGATTCGCCGCCCGTCATGGTTCCGATCGGCTCGCACGAGCGGCTCGCCGGCGCGCACCACCTTACTGGGGGGCCGCCGACCGGGGCCCCGGGAGTGCCGAATCACCGCCCCGGCGGACCGTGTGTGCGGATGCCGCGCCGGCATGTCGCCGCGCGGATTCTCGGCCAACCGGGGGCCGGTTGTCGACCGGAGGCCGGTCGCCTCCGGCCGTTTCACCGTCCTTTCACGAGATCCGCGGGGCCCGTGGTCCCCGCGGGCGGAAGCTGCCCGGCGGGCGTGACCGTGGCGCAGATCACGGCGGCGAACATCCCGCCCAGCAGGAAGAGGTAGGTGCCCGTCCCGGTGCCGAACAGGAAGTCGCCCTCGGGGCGCGATGCGGTCAGCAGCAGCACCACCAGCGTCCAGCCGGCCGCCGGAGCCGCCGCTCCGACCCTCGTGCCCGTCAGCCGCGCGCCGCCGTGGAACAGCGCGACGGACCCGCCGAGCGCCAGCAGCAGCCCCAGCGGGAACCAGCCGGCCTGGACGAGGGAGCCCGCGACGGCCACCGCACCGCCCAGCACGGCCAGCGCGGCGTACGCGGCGATCCGCGCCCCGCGCGCCCTCACCTCGGACCCCTCGCGCCCCCGGCCGTCCCCACCAGCCCCTCGAAGAGGTCGCGCAGCGGCCCGCCGGGAACCTCCGCGCCGTCGGCCAGCCGGAAGTGCTCGGTGTGCAGCAGCGGCTGGCCGAGCCGGTTGGACAGGGCGAAGGACTCGGGCGGCCCGGAGGGGGAGTCGGCCACCACGATCTGGGTGGCGTGGGCCCGCATCGCCGCGGCCTTGGCCACGACCTCGGCCTCACCGCCCTCGACGACGGCGTCCACCTCGGCGTCGTCCACCACGCCGGGGACGTCCCCGGCCGAGGCGAGTTCGGGGAAGGGGCCGCCGTCCGCGGCGCGCAGGCGGGCGAAGCCCTCCTCGACCACCGAGCGTGCCGCGCAGCTCCAGTAGACGCGCCCGACCCGGTGCGGCGTCCCGTCCCGCTCCGTGCGGTACGCGGGGTCGGCCGCCAGCTCCACCGCGCGCGTCGCGACCCGGTGGGCCTGGATGTGGTCGGGGTGGCCGTATCCGCCGTTCGGGTCGTAGGTGACCAGCACCTGGGGGCGCACCTGGCGGATCTCCTCGACGAGGTGGGATGCGGCCTCGTCGACGTCCGCCCGCCAGAAGCAGTCGGGGCGCTCGTTGGCCGGGGTGCCGAACATCCCCGAGTCCCGGTAGCGGCCGGGGCCGCCCAGGAAGCGGTGGTCGGCCACGCCCAGCTCCCGCATGGCGTGCCGCAGCTCGCCGATCCGGTGCGGCCCCAGACCGTCCTCGCGGTCGGCCGCGAGATGCGCCAGGGCGGGCGGGATGACCTCGCCCTCCTCCCCCAGCGTGCAGGTCACCAGGGTGACCAGCGCACCCTCGGCGGCGTATCGGGCCATGGTGACGCCGTTGGTGATCGACTCGTCGTCGGGGTGCGCGTGGACCAGCATCAGGCGGCGCGCGGGAAGCTCGGTCATGAGGGCGAGCCTACGCCGCCGGTGTCAGAACTTGATGCTGCCGATCATGCCGGCGACGTTCGAGGTCAGTTCGCTGATGGTGGGAGCGATCGACGAGCTGGCCATGTAGAAGCCCAGGAGCATGCAGACCAGTGCGTGTCCGGTCTTCAGCCCTGATTTCTTGATCAGCAGGAAGACGATGATCGCCAGCAGCACCACCGCCGAAATCGAGAGTGCCACGGCGGTTCACCTCCAAGAGCGCGCGGTCGACACGGAATCAGGATGCTTGTACGACAGGGCAGTTCTGAAGCTACATACCCCGCCGCGAACCATGCGCAACGGATCATAACTTTCCGTGAGTCGGCACGGATCGGTGCACGGGTGCAGAAGAGGGGCGCACACCTGTGTGACCTTGGACACGTCCCCTTCTCCCGACCGGCCGCAGGGCCTCTCGAAAGGACCCCGAAAGGACCCCGAAAGGATCCCGAAGGGGCTCCGGAGAATCTCCGAAGACCCCCCGGAGGAGGCGCGGGGGCCGACGGCGGACGCACCCCCGGGAGCACGGTCCCGCGACGCCGTACGCTCGCCCCATGGTCATGTCGTTTCCACGCCAGTACGCCAGAACGCAGCGCTTCTCCCTGGGGGCGCCGCGCGCCTTCACCGTGGCCCCGGACGGCTCCCGGATCGTCTTCCTCCGCTCCCGCGGCGGCACCGACCGGGCGAACCTGCTGTGGGTGCGGGATCTCGGCGGCCCCGGCGGCCCCGGCCCGGACGGCGACGGGGGCGGCAACGGGGACGGGGAGCGCCCGGTGGCCGATCCGGCGGAGCTGCTCGGCGGTGCGGACGAGGAGCTGTCGCCCGAGGAGCGCGCCCGGCGCGAGCGGAGCCGCGAGGGGTCGGCCGGGGTGGTCGGCTACGCGACCGACTCCGCGGTGGAGACGGCGGCCTTCGCCCTGTCCGGACGGCTGTTCACCGCCGACCTGCGCACGGCCGCCGTACGCGAGCTGCCCACCCCCACCCCGGTGGTGGATCCCCGACCCAGTCCGGACGGCCGGCGCGTCGCCTACGTGGCGGACGGCGCCCTGCGCGTGGCGGACCGCGACGGCGGGGGCGACCGGGCGGTGGCCGAGCCGGAGGAGACCCGCGGCGGCGGCCGTACGACCTGGGGGCTGGCGGAGTTCGCCGCGGCCGAGGAGATGGACCGCTCCCGGGGCTTTTGGTGGTCCCCGGACGGCACCCGGATGCTGGCCGCCCGGGTGGACGACTCGCCCGTGCGCCGCTGGTGGATCGCCGATCCGGCCGATCCCGAGAGCGAGCCGGCCGAGGTGGCCTACCCGGCCGCCGGCACGGACAACGCCGAGGTGACGCTCCATCTGCTCGACGTCGGGGACGGGCAGGGAACCGGGGAAGACACCGGAGGGGCGGCCGGGGAGGCGGGCCGCACCGAGGTGGTCTGGGACCGCGTCCGCTACCCCTACCTGGCGCGCGTCCACTGGTCGGCCGCCGGACCGCCCCTGCTGCTCGTCCAGTCGCGCGACCAGCGCAGCCACCTCTACCTGACCGTCGACACCGCCACCGGCCGCACCGCGCCGCTGCACGCGGACGAGGACCCGGCCTGGCTGGAGCTCTTCCCCGGCGTGCCCGTCTGGACGCCCGACGGGCGCCTGGTGCGGATCGCCGACGAGGGCGGGGCGCGCGTCCTGGTGGTCGGGGACCGGCCGCTGACCTCGGCCGCCCTGCACGTACGCGCGGTGCTGGACGTCGGCGACGAGGACGTGCTGTTCTCCGCCTCGGCCGGGCCGGACGCGCCACAGGACTCCCCCGTGGGCGAGATCGCCGTCTACCGGGCCTGGTTCCGAGGCAGCGGCGACCAGGGCGGCTGGGAGCGGGTCTCCCCCGAGGGCGGCGCGCACATCGCCTCCGCCGTCCGCGGCGGGGACACCGTGGTGCTGTCCACCGCGGCCCCGGACCGCCCCGGCGCCCGCGCCGAGGCGCTGCGCCTGCCCGAGACCGGCAAGGGCGCCCCGACGCCGCTGGCCGTCATCGCCTCCCACGCCGAGACGCCCGTGCTGACCGCCCGCCCCCGGCTGCTGCGCGCGGGCGCGCGGCGGATTCCGGCCGCCGTGCTGCTGCCCACCGGGTACCGCGACGGCGACGGGGTGCTGCCGGTCCTGATGGACCCCTACGGCGGCCCGCACGGCCAGCGCGTGGTGGCCGCGCACAACGCGCACCTGACCTCGCAGTGGTTCGCCGACCAGGGGTTCGCCGTGGTGGTCGCGGACGGCCGCGGCACCCCCGGCAACTCCCCCGCCTGGGAGAAGGCGGTCGCGGGCGATCTGGCGGGCACCACCCTGGACGACCAGGTCGAGGCCCTGCACGCGCTGGCCGAAAACCACCCCCTGGACCTGGGCCGGGTCGGCATCCGCGGCTGGTCCTACGGCGGCTACCTGGCCGCGCTGGCCGTGCTGCGCCGCCCGGACGTCTTCCACGCGGCGGTGGCCGGCGCGCCCGTCACCGACTGGCGGCTGTACGACACCCACTACACCGAGCGCTACCTCGGCCTGCCCCGGGAGCGGCCGGAGGTGTACGCGGCCAACTCCCTGGTCACCGACGAGGGGCTGTCGGCGCCGGCCGATCCGCACCGGCCGCTGATGATCGTCCACGGTCTGGCCGACGACAACGTGGTGGCCGCCCACACCCTGCGGCTGTCCTCGGCGCTGCTGGCCGCGGGCCGTATGCACGAGGTGCTGCCGCTGTCCGGGGTGACGCACATGACCCCGCAGGAGCAGGTGGCCGAGAACCTGCTGCTGCTCCAGGTGGCCTTCCTCAAGAGGTCGCTGGGCGTGGCGTGACCGCACCGGGCGCGCCGGGCCGCGCCCGGACCGCACGGCCGACACGACGCGGACGCCGCCGCGCCCCTTTCGGGGGCGCGGCGGCGTCCGCGTCGTGTCGGCGCTGTGCTCAGGACTCCTTGCCGGAGCCGGCGGCCCCCGCGGACCCGATGTCCCTGTGCTCCATGGCGGCCAGGCCCGGGTCGAGGACGACCTCCCTGCCGCCCCCGGTGGTCCCCTCCTCCGGAAAGTGGCACGCCGTCAGGTGGCCCGGGGCGTTGCCCTCGATCTGCACCAGCGGCGGGGCCTCCGTGGCGCACTTGTCCTGCGCCTTCCAGCAGCGGGTGCGGAAGCGGCAGCCGGACGGCGGCGAGATGGGCGAGGGCACGTCGCCGGCGAGGCGGATGCGCTCGCGCCCCTCGGTCTCGTCCTCGTCGCGCAGCACCGCCTCGGGGACGGCGGACAGCAGCGCGTGGGTGTAGGGGTGCCGCGGCCGGTTGTAGATCGACTCGCGGTCCCCGACCTCCACGATCTTGCCGAGGTACATCACCGCGACGCGCTGCGAGAAGTGCCTCACGACCGCCAGGTCGTGCGCGATGAAGACGAAGGCGATGCCCATGTCCCGCTGCACCTGCTGGAGCAGGTTGACGACCTGCGCCTGGATGGAGACGTCCAGCGCGGAGACCGGCTCGTCGGCGACGATCAGCTTCGGCTCCAGCGCGAGCGCGCGGGCCACTCCGATGCGCTGGCGCTGACCGCCGGAGAACTCGTGCGGGAAGCGGTTGTAGTGCTCGGGGTTGAGCCCGACGATCTCCAGCAGCTCCTGGACCCGCTTCTCGCGGCCCCCGGGCGGGTTGATGCCGTTGATCTCCATCGGCCCGCTGATGATCTTGCCGACCGTCTGGCGCGGGTTCAGCGAGGAGTACGGGTCCTGGAAGATCATCTGGATCTCGGACCGGATCGGCGCCAGCTGCTTGCGCTTGGCGTGGGTGATGTCCTGGCCCCGGTAGTTGATCGTGCCGCCGGTCGGCTCCAGCAGCCGGGTCAGCAGCCGGCCGGTGGTGGACTTGCCGCAGCCCGACTCGCCGACGAGGCCGAAGCTCTCGCCCGCGAGCACGCTCATGTCGACCCCGTCCACGGCCTGGACCGCGCCGACGGTCCGCTTGATCGGGAAGCCGCCCTTGATCGGGAAGTGCTTGGTCAGCCCCTTGACCTCAAGCAGGGGCTCGCCTGTGCCCGCGGCCGGGGCCGCCGGCCTGGTCAGGGTGAGTTCGTCGCTCATGTCTCGTTGCTCCCTAGCCCAGCCGGGGCTTGATCTGCTCGATGAAGTACGTCCGCTTCTGCTCCGGCGTCAGGTGGCAGGCGGCTCCGCGGCCCTCGGGCAGCAGAGGCCTGTCGCCGGCGCAGGACACACCGCCGGGGACCTTGTCCTTGAACTCGCAGCGCGGGTGGAAGGGGCAGCCCGACGGCGGGTTGAGCAGGCTGGGCGGGGTGCCCTCGATCGGCCGGAGCTTCTGGTTCACGTCCCCGCCGAGCCGGGGCATCGAGCTGAGCAGACCCCAGGTGTAGGGGTGCTGGGGGGCCCGCAGCACCTCGCCGGTGGTGCCCCGCTCCACGGCCCGGCCGCCGTACATCACCATGATGTCGTCGGCCACGTCCGCGATCACGCCGAGGTCGTGGGTGATGAAGATGATCGCCGACCCGAACTCCTGCTGGAGGTCCTTGAGCAGGTCGAGGATCTGGGCCTGGACGGTGACGTCCAGGGCGGTGGTCGGCTCGTCCGCGATCAGCAGGTCGGGGTCGCACACCAGCGCCATGGCGATCATCGCGCGCTGCCGCATACCGCCCGAGAACTGGTGCGGGTAGTCGTCGACGCGGGTCTTGGGGTGGGGGATGCCCACCTTCTCCAGCATCTCGATGGCGCGCTCGCGCGCCTCGCGCTTGGAGGCGCCCGTGTGCTTGCGGAAGGGCTCCCCGATCTGGCGGCCGATGGTGTAGTACGGCGACAGCGCGGTCAGCGGATCCTGGAAGATCATCGCCATCTTGTTGCCGCGCAGGCCCTCCATCGTCTTCTCGGAGGCGCCGGTCAGCTCCTGGCCGTCCAGGACGATCTCGCCGGTGATCTCCGTGGACCGCGGGTTGTGCAGGCCCAGGATGGCGAGGTTGGTGACCGACTTGCCGGAGCCGGACTCGCCCACGATGCCGAGCGTCTTGCCGCGCTCGACCTCGAAGGAGAGGTTGTTCACGGCCTTGACGATGCCGTCCTCGGTGGAGAACCGGACGTGGAGGTCGCGAACCGAGAGGAAGGAACCCGCCCCGGTCGGGGACGGCGCGCCCTCGGTCTTGGTGAGTGTGGTCACGGTCGTTCTCCTAGGACAGGCGCACACGCGGGTCGATGAACCCGTACACGGCGTCCACGACGAGGTTGCAGAGCAGGATGAAGGCGGCGCTGACCAGCATGACGCCCATGGTCAGGGGCAGGTCCTTGTAGAGGACCGACTCGACGGCCAGGCGTCCGACGCCGGCGAGGCTGAAGGTCAGCTCGGTCACGATGGCGCCGCCGAGCAGCGCGCCCAGGTCGATGCCCAGGATCGTGACGATCGGGGTCAGCGAGCCGCGCCAGGCGTAGCGGAAGAAGACGTACTTCTCGGACATGCCCTTGGCCTTCGCCGTGCGGACGTGGTCCTCCTGCAACTGTTCGATCAGGGTGGACCGCGACATACGGGTGTAGTTCGCGGTGAAGATCAGCGACATCACGAACCACGGGATCAGCAGGCCTACGAACCAGGCCGCCGGGTTCTCCGTTATCGGCACGTACTTCGGGGAGGACAGCCAGCCGGTGCTGTAGACCAGCAGGCCCAGCACGATCGGGCCCAGGAAGTAGATCTGCATCGAGCTGAGGACCAGCGAGGCGGAGCTGAAGGCCTTGTCGATGAAGGTGCCCTTGTTGCGGGCGGCGATCATGCCGGCGCCGAGACCGAGGGTCAGGAAGATGACCAGGCCGCCGACGGTCAGGGAGAGGGTCAGGGGCAGCCGGTCGATGATCGTGTCCCACACGAACCGGTCGTCGTTGAACGACACACCGAAGCAGGGGGCGTCGCAGTGGCCGACGGCGAAGTCCCGCCCCGCCACGATGCCCTTCATGAACTCCCAGTACTGCGCCGTGATCGGCTTGTCCAGTCCGAGGTTCTCGTGAATGATCGCCAGGTTCTGCGGGGTGCAGTTCTTGCCGCACGCCAGCAGGGCCGGGTCCTGCGGGATGGCGAAGAACATGGCGAAGGTGAAGGCACTGATCAGGATCAGGATGACGAGGGCGCCGACCGACCGGCGAATGAGGAATTTAAACATGGTGGTGGTTCGCAGCTCTCAGCACGGCGACAACGACGACGGGGGTGGGACGTGCGAAGCGAAAGCCCGTGGGCGGGTCCCCGGGGGGTTCTCCCCCGGGGACCCACCTCATGAGCCGGTTACTTCTTCAGGTACAGCTGGGTGAGGTCGATGTAGCTCTTGACCGTGCTGTACCGGGCACCACCGATGTTGGAGCCGTAGATCTGCAGCTGCTTGGTGTAGTACAGCGGAGCGGCCGGGTTGACCTCTTCCACGATGTACTTGTGCAGCTCGACCCACTCCTTGGTGGCCTCTTCCGGGTCCTGGATCTTGGAGATCCGGTCGATCTCGCCGTTGACGTGCTTGTCGTTGATGTGCGAGTAGTTCGACGCGCCGTCGGCGATCTGGTCACCGTCGTAGACCGGCGGGATGACGGTGGAGATGGACGGCCAGTCCTGGCCCCAGCCGGTCATGTAGATGTCCAGCTTGTTGTCGACCTTGCCGACCTGCTCGTACCAGGTGGACGGGTCGATGTCCTTCTTCTGGACGTCGAAGCCGGCCTTCTCCAGGGCGGTCTCGATGATGACGGCCTGCTTCTGGCGGTGCGGGGCGTTGGCGTAGGCGTAGGTGAGCTTCATGCCCTCCTTGCCGGCTTCCTTCAGAAGCTGCTTCGCCTTCTCGATGTCGCCGTTGGGCTTGTCGAGCTTGCCGTACGGGTCGTAGCCGTCCTCGTAGCCCGGCAGGGTCGGGGCGAGCAGACCGCCGGCCGGCTCACCGGCGTAGGAGCCGCCGTCGGGGCGCAGGATCTGGCCGTTGGGCAGCGCGTGGGTGATCGCGTCGCGGACCTTCTTGTCCTTGAGGCGGTCCATGTTCATGTTGAGCTGCCACACGTAGGGCTGGTAGCCCTTGATCGTGCGCTTGTCGGCCTCTTCGATGACCTGCTTGATCTTGGTGGAGTCCACCGAGCCGCTCATCTGGATGGCGTTGGCGGACTCACCGCGGTCGGCCAGGATGCGCTCGGTCTGGTCCGCGCGGTCGTGGTTGAACGTGATGTTCCAGCCGTCCACGTACTGGTGGCGGGAGGGGTCCGTCTTCGGGTCCCACTCGGTGTTCTTGACCAGCTTCATGGACTTGCCGGGCTTGAACTCGGCGATCTTGTACGGGCCGAGCGCCACGGGCTTCTGGTCGTACTTCGCCTTGGTGTCGTCCTCTTCGGGGACGATGGAGTAGCCCGGCATCGCGAGCGCCTGCGGCAGGTCGGGCTGCGCGGTCTCGAAGTGGAAGACGATCGTCTTCTCGTCCGGGGTCTCCAGGACGGAGTCGGGCAGGTGGTCGCCCTCGTACGGACCGTCGGGCAGCTCGTCGCGGTAGCCGGGGCCACCGGACAGCCACTGCTGGATGTAGGTCGGGCCGTCGGTGATGTGCTTGGCGTACAGGCGCTCGATGGTGTGGCGGACGTCCTTGGAGGTGATCGGGTCACCTTCCTGGTCCTTGATGCCGTCCTTGAGCGTGTACGTCCAGGTCTTGCCGTCGTCGGACTGCTTGCCCGAGTCGGTGGCGAGGTCGCCCACGACGGTCAGGCTGCCGTCCTCGGCCTGGGTGTAGGTGGTCAGACCGCGGTGGATGAGACCGGAGAGCTGGCCGGCGTCGCTGACGTAGATCTGGCCCGGGTCCAGGTGGGAGAAGTCGTCCTCCTGGTAGACCCGGATGGTGCCCCCCTCCTGGGCGCCCTCGACCGGCTTGGCCGGGCCCTTGGAGGCGGCGGCGTCGCCGTACTCGACCGCCGCGGACTGGGCCTTGGCGGCCTCCTTGTCCTTGGCGCTCTCATTGCTCTTGTCGCCGCTGTCGCTGCTGCCGCCGCCGCAGCCGGTCAGCACCAGCGAGCCTGCCGCGAGGGCGATGAGCGCGCCCCTCAGTGTGCGCGATCGGATGGGATTCATGATGCTTGTGCACCTGCCTGTCAGTTGGGATCCGTCTGCTGCCCTGTCGCCTCCGGTCGCCCGGGTGCGGGGGTGGCAGCCCCCCTCAGATGGACGTGATCAGCGTCCGGACTTGGGGTCGAAGGCGTCCCGCACGGAGTCGCCGAGAAGGTTGAAGGCCACCACGAAGATCACCATGGCGATACCGGGGAAGAACATGTACGTCGGGTTGTCCTGGTAGATCGTGGCGGCGGTCCTGAACATGCGCCCCCAGTCCGGCGTCGGCTCCACGTAGCCCACGCCCACGAAGGACAGGAAGGCCACGGAGAGGATCGTCGCGGGAAGCATGTAGGTGGCCTGCACCAGGATCGGGGTGACCAGGTTCGGCAGCAGCTCCTTGCGGATGATCCGCCAGGGCGAGGCCCCCGAGACCTTGGCGGCCTCCACGAACTCGCGTTCGCGCAGGGTGAGGGCCTGGCTGCGCACCAGGCGCGCCATGCCCATCCAGCCGAGCAGCCACAGGACGACGATGATCGCGGACGCCCGGACGTAGACCGGGGTCTCGTCGACGGGCGACACGAAGACGGCCACCACCACGGGCATCGCCGCGATCAGGGTGAGCTGGCTGGGGAGGGCCATCATGAAGTCGGTGACCCGGCCGATCCAGTAGTCGACCTTGCCGCCGAAGTAGCCGCCGACCAGACCGATCAGCACACCGGTGGCCACCATCAGGATCGTCACCGGCAGAGCGGTGTACAGCGATGTCCGCATGCCGTACAGCAGCTGCATGAAGACATCGCGGCCGAGCTCCGGCTCGATGCCGAACCAGAACTCGGAGGAGATGCCTCCGTTGGGACCGGCCGGGAAGCCGAACTCGTCCAGCAGGTCGTACTGCTCCTGACCGTACAGCGTGTACGGGTCCTTGCCGTAGAGCCAGGAGACGACCGGTGCGAGCGCGGCGATCAGGAAGAAGAAGATCACCACGAAAGCACTGATCACACCGACACGGTCGCGCTTGAAGCGCAGCCACATCAGCTGGCCGGGTGAACGGCCGGCGAGCTGGCCGCCACTGCCGGCGGTCTGCTCTTTGCTCAGGCTCTCGGCGTCCGGGCCAGGGTTGTCGGCCTGGGCTGTCGCAGCCTGGGTTGGACTCGTCATCGCGTTGCGCCCCCGCGCTGTGGGTGTTGGCGGAACCCGCTCTTTCTTCGGCACTGGGAAATGCCATGGGCTGAGCGGACTTTTGCAATCGGTTCCCAGCTCAGTCAAGAGGTCTTGGCCCTCGGTCGGCCACTCTCCGCACATCTTGAGCGAAGGTTTTGCAGATTGAGGTCCCAGCGTGCTTGACAAGCTCCAGAAGAGTCGGACATATAGCCACATTGGACTCATAAAGAGTTAATGAATCCGCAACCTAGCCGTCGCTGCGCCGATATACGAACGCGCCGTTCTGAACTGCGTACGGACCTCTCGTGACACGCCCGCAACCCCGGAGATGTCCCCCGAAAGAGCGGACGCGCGTAGACCCACCTCGCGCAGGCGGCCGCCAGAGCCGTTGCGATGGCAAACAATGGCATGTTCGCGCGGCCCGTTCCACGCCATGGTGCCGACGGGGGCGGAGCCTCGCGGAACCACCCGTTCCACCCGCCCGCCGCGCAGGCCCCGCAGACGTCCGCCGGGCCCGCCCCCGGACCCTCCCCCGGGCGCGGTAGCGGGAGCGGGCGGGCCCGGCCGCGCGGCGGCGCCGCGCGGACACGGCGGACCGCCTCCGCCGAAGCGGTGGGAACGGCTCCTCGCACGAGCGCCTCCTTCAGGGCCTGGACATCCTCTCTCCGGAGCCATATCACCCCATAAGAGACTTTTCCCGCCGCTACGCCGAACGGGCTCGCGGAGTGCTCCGGCGGCCGCCCGGATGCCGCACGGCTCCCGCACCCCGCCGGGACAGCCCGGGGCCGTACGGCCCCGGGCTGTCCCGGACGGTCCCGGACGGTCCCGTACGGTCCCGGACGGCGCGGAGGGGCGCCGCGGACCGGTGCGGTCCGCGGCGCCCCTCCGGAAGGGATCGCCGGGCGCGTCAGGCGTGCTTGGCCCGGGAGGCGGCGCGGGCGCGCTCCTTCTGGTCGAGGACGACCTTGCGGATGCGCACGGCTTCCGGGGTCACCTCCACGCACTCGTCGTCACGGCAGAACTCCAGGGACTGCTCCAGCGACAGCTTGCGCGGCGGGACGATCGACTCGGTCACGTCGGCGGTCGAGGACCGCATGTTGGTGAGCTTCTTCTCCTTGGTGATGTTGACGTCCATGTCGTCGGAGCGGGAGTTCTCACCGACGATCATGCCCTCGTACACCTCGGTGCCCGGCTCGACGAAGAGCACGCCGCGCTCCTGGAGGTTGGTCATCGCGAAGGCGGTGACGGCCCCTGCGCGGTCCGCGACGAGCGAGCCGTTGTTGCGGGTCTTCAGCTCGCCGAACCAGGGCTCGTGGCCCTCGTGGATGGAGTGCGCGATACCGGTGCCGCGGGTCTGGGTCAGAAACTCCGTGCGGAAGCCGATCAGGCCGCGGGAGGGCACGACGAACTCCAGGCGGACCCAGCCCGAGCCGTGGTTGGACATGTTGTCCATCCGGCCCTTGCGGGTGCCCATGAGCTGCGTGACGGCGCCCATGTGCTCCTCGGGCACGTCGATGGTCAGGCGCTCGACCGGCTCGTGGACCTTGCCGTCGACCTCCTTGGTCACCACCTGCGGCTTTCCGACGGTCAGCTCGTAGCCCTCCCGGCGCATGGTCTCCACCAGGATGGCCAGCGCCAGCTCGCCGCGGCCCTGCACCTCCCAGGCGTCGGGGCGCTCGGTGTCCAGCACTCGCAGCGAGACGTTGCCGATCAGCTCGCGGTCGAGGCGGTCCCTGACCTGGCGGGCGGTGACCTTGCGGTCCTTGACGGCCGCCTTGGCGTCCGCGCCCTTGCCGGTGCCGCCCCGGCCGACCAGCGGCGAGGTGTTGGTGCCGATGGTCATGGAGATCGCCGGCTCGTCGACGGTGATCAGCGGCAGCGCGACCGGATTCTCCGGGTCGGCCAGCGTCTCGCCGATGGTGATGTCCGGGATTCCGGCGACGGCGCAGATGTCGCCCGGGCCCGCCACCTCGGCCGGCTTGCGGGTGAGCGCCTCCGTCATCAGCAGCTCGGTGATGCGCACGCTCTGCACCGAGCCGTCGCGCTTCATCCAGGCCACCGTCTGGCCCTTGCGCAGTTCGCCCTGGGCCACGCGCAGCAGCGCGATGCGGCCGAGGAAGTTGTCGGCGTCCAGGTTGGTGACATGGGCCTGGAGCGGGGCGCCCTCCTCGTAGGAGGGGGCGGGGACGTGCTCCAGCAGCGTGGAGAAGAACGGCTCCAGGCTGTCGCTGTCGGCCGGGACGGTGCCGTCGGCCGGCTTGGTCAGCGAGGCCACGCCGTCGCGGGCGCAGGCGTAGACGATGGGGAACTCGATCTGCTCCTCGTCCGCGTCCAGGTCCAGGAAGAGGTCGTAGGCCTCGTCGACGACCTCGTCGATACGGGAGTCGGGCCGGTCGGTCTTGTTGATGCACAGGATGACCGGCAGCCGGGCCTGGAGCGCCTTGCGCAGCACGAAGCGGGTCTGCGGCAGCGGGCCCTCGGAGGCGTCCACCAGCAGCACCACCGCGTCCACCATGGACAGGCCGCGCTCGACCTCGCCGCCGAAGTCGGCGTGGCCGGGGGTGTCGATGATGTTGATGGTGACGGGGGCGCCGCCGTCCTTGGGGTGGTACTTGACCGCGGTGTTCTTGGCGAGAATGGTGATGCCCTTCTCGCGTTCCAGGTCGTTGGAGTCCATCACGCGGTCGTCCACCTGGTCGAGCTGGTGGGCGGCGAAGGCGCCGGCCTGCTTGAGCATGGCGTCGACCAGGGTCGTCTTGCCGTGGTCGACGTGGGCGACGATGGCGACGTTACGGATGTCGTGGCGCGTGGGCATACTGGGGGCGCTTCTCCCGGAATCGTGGATGGCGGCGCGACCGGTGCGTCGCGCGCCCGCCGGGCTGATCATCGCCACGGCCTGTCATCCCTCCATGTTACGGGCCCGGCGCCGGTGGACGGGGCCCCGCGGCTCCCCATGGCCCCCGGACCGCGCCTGCCGCGACCGTAGGCCTTGCCCGTGTCCGCCCGGTGACGCCGGGGTGACCGCCCGCCGACCGGGAGCTTCGCCCCGCGCCGGGACGCGGGCGCGGCTCCCCCGCGAGGGCGGTGTGACGTGCGGCACTCCCGCCCGCGCGCACGGCGGGCGGAAGCTGAGACGGCGTCGGCGGCCCCTTTCAGAACATGCTCAGCAGGGCCTCGGCCGAGTCCGGCGGTTTGGGCTCACCCTCCCGGGGGAGGGCGAGCTCGAACCAGACCGTCTTCCCCCGCGGAGTGCGGCGGCTGCCCCAGCCCGAGGAGAGCAGGTCGACCAGTTGCAGACCGCGGCCGCCCTCGTCGGTGTCGCGGGCGCGGCGGCGGCGGGGCTGGACGAGCCCGGAGTCCCACACCTCGCAGACCAGGGTGCGGTCCAACAGCAGGCGCAGCCGTATCTCTCCCCTCGGCCCTGCCGGGGGAACCCCCACCCCCGGCTGCGCGGGAAGGGCTCCCGTCCCCGGCTGCGCGGAGGAGACCCCCATGCCGTGGCGCAGGGCGTTGGTGACCAGCTCGCTGACGAGCAGTTCGGCGGTGTCGGCGAGGTCCTCCAGATCCCACGCGGCGAGCAGGCGGCGGGTCAGATCACGGGCGCGGGCGACCGAACGGGGCTCGGCCGGCAGCCGCCAGTCGCCCACCGAATCGGCGGGCAGCCCCTGGATCCGGGCCAGCAGCAGGGCGATGTCGTCCTCGCCGTGATGGGTCTCCAGTGCGCCCAGCACCTCGTCGCAGACGTCCTCCAGCGGGCGGTCGGGGCCCGACAGGGTGGTGCGCAGCGCCTGGAGCCCCTCGTCCAGGGACTGGTGGCGGGACTCGACCAGGCCGTCGGTGTAGAGGGCGAGCAGGGCGCCGTCCGGCAGCTCGACCTCGGTCTCCTCGAACGGCTCGCCGCCCACCCCCAGCGGCACGCCCCTGGGGACCTCCAGCAGCAGCGCGGACTGCTCGCCGCCGTCGTCGCGCGGCTCGACCAGTACGGGCGGCAGATGCCCGGCGTTGGCGAAGGTGCAGCGGCGGGTGACGGGGTCGTAGACGGCGTAGACACAGGTGGCCAGGTACACCTCGGAGAGGTCCGCGGCCGGGCCGCAGTGACCGTCGCGGCCGCCGCGGCCGTCTCGGGAGGCGCCCAGTCCCCGGGCGATCTCGTCCAACGCGCCCAGCACCTCGGCGGGTTCCAGGTCCAGCAGGGCCAGGGTGCGCACCGCGGTGCGCAGTTCGCCCATGGCCACGGCCGCGCGCAGGCCGCGGCCCATCACGTCGCCGACCACCAGGGCGGTGCGGTGTCCGGGCAGTTCGATGACGTCGAACCAGTCGCCGCCCACCTCGCTGGCCGTACTGCCCGGCAGATAGCGGCAGGCGATGTCGAGCCCGGCGGCCTCGGGGTCGTCCGGGGGCAGCAGGCTGCGCTGGAGTATGAGCGCGCGCTCGTGCTCCCTGCGGTACAGCCGCGCGTTGTCGACGCACACGGCCGCGCGGGCGGCCAACTCCGCGCCGAGGGCGGCGTCCCGCTCGCCGAAGGGCTCGCTGCCCATGGTGCGGGAGAACTGCACCAGCCCGAGCACCCGGCCGCGCGCGACCATCGGCACGGCGAGGGTGGACCGCACCAGGGTGCCCGTGACGCGCTGGACGCGGGCGGTGCGCAGCGCGTCGGCGTACGGGGAGCCGGCGGGGTAGCGGTGGATGCCGCCGGGTTCGACGTGGTCCGGGTCGGGGGCGCCGCCCGTGTGGTGGCCGAGGGTGATCGGGCCGTCGGAGACGGCGCTGGCGAAGGCCACGCGCCGCAGCGGACGGGTGCCGTCCAGGCCGTCCGCCACCCGGGGGTCCTCCCCGGAGAACACCTCCGGATACAGGTCCACGGAGGCCAGGTCGCAGAACTGGGGCACGGCCACGTCGAGGAGTTCGCGGGCGGTGGTGTCCAGATCCAGGGAGTTGCCTATCCGGGCCCCCGCGGCGTTCAGCAGCGCCAGGGCCCGGCGTACGTCGTCGGGCTTTCCCGCCTCGGCCGGAATGTCGCTCAACGCCGCCCCTTCCTGTTCCGGTCCAGCATCCTTCCGGGCGCGCTCCGCCCGGAACCCGCTGGTCCCGTCCGCCGCACGGTTTCCGCCACTTCCGGCGGGACCGGGCCGCTCCCGTCCCCTCTCTCCTAACCAGACGGAGTCCGCTCGAACCACGCGCCGTGACGGCGTGGCCGTCCCCGACCGGGCCCGGCGGCGGCACCGCGGCCGGAAGCGCAGGGCGCACGATGTGGCGTGGCGCAATTTTTCCGGTGTGTTGGACACAGCGTCAAGGCGCAGGTGGGACCGCTGTTCCGGGGTACGGGGATGGAACCGAGCCCATCGCCGTCACGGCAGGCTCAGTTCGAACCACACGGTCTTGCCGATCGGGCCGTGGCGGGTTCCCCAGCGGCGCGCCCCTCGGGCGACGAGCTGGATGCCGCGCCCGCCCTCGTCGTCCACGGCGGCGTTGCGTTCGCGGGGCGGGACGGGCAGCGGGTCGGAGACCTCCACCAGCAGGGAGGCACCGCGCACCATCCGTACGCCGATGGGCCCGTGGGCGTGGCGCATGGAGTTGGTGACCAGTTCGCTGACGAGCAGCACGGTGTCGTCGGTCAGCGGCTCCAGTCCCCAGCCGCGCAGGACGCCGCGGACGGCGTCACGGGCCCGGCGCACGGCGTAGGTCTCGGCGGGGAAGGTCCAGGAGGCGGCGCTGTCCTCGGGCAGGCCGCCGAGCCGGGCCAGCAGCAGCGCCACGTCATCCACCGAGCCCGCCGGGCCGGCGGGCCCGGCGGAGGCGGAGGCGGAGGACGCGGTGCCCGGGTCCAGGTCGCCGAGCACCCGGTCGCAGACGTCCTCCAGGAACGGCTGGGCGGGCAGGCCGCCGAGCAGGGACATCAGGCGGTCCAGCCCCTCGGTGATGTCCTCGCCGCGGTGCTCGATCAGTCCGTCGGTGTAGAGCACGAGGACCGACCCGTCCTCCACCTCCAGGGTCAGGGACTCGAACTCCACCCCGCCGACGCCCAGCGGGGCGCCCGAGGGCGCCTCGATCTGGGTGACCTCCCAGCCGTCGCCCCGGCCGGTCAGCAGCAGCGGCGGCACGTGCCCGGCGGTGGCCAGGACGCACTGGCGGGTGGAGGGGTCGTAGACGGCGTAGACGCAGGTGGCCATCAGGGGCTCGTCGGGGCCCTGTGCGAGGTCGTCGGCCAGGTCGTTGACGCGGCGCAGCAGTTCGTCGGGCGGCAGGTCGAGGGCGGCCAGGGTGCGCACCGCCGTGCGCAGCTGCCCCATGGTGGCCGCGGCGCGCAGCCCGTGGCCCATCACGTCGCCGACGACGAGGGCGACCCGGCCGCCCGCCAGGGGGATCACGTCGAACCAGTCGCCGCCCGCCTCGGCCTCGGCCTCGGCGTGGCTGCCCCCGGGGACGTAGCGGTAGGCGATCTGCACTCCGGGCGGCGAGGGCACCTGCTGGGGCATCAGGCTGCGCTGGAGCATCAGGGCGCTCTCGCGCTCGCGGGCGTAGAGGCGGGCGTTGTCCAGGCTGATGCCGGCGCGCCCGGCCAGTTCCATGGCGAGCGCGAGGTCGTCGCGGTCGAAGGCGGCGCGGCCCTCGGCCCGGTTGAGCAGCAGCAGTCCCAGAACGGTGCCCCGGGCGCGCAGCGGGACGACCATCAGGGAGTGGATGTCCAGGTCGAGGGCGGCCTGGACCTTGGGGTCGCCCGGGTAGGAGGCGGAGACCAGTTCCTCTCGGGACATCACCAGATGGGGGGCGGCGGAGGTGAGCACGCTCTCGAAGATCGACCCCCTCTCCAGGGCGATGTCCTGGCCGACCCTCAGCATCCGTTCCACGACCGGGCCGCGGTCCTTGGCCGCGGCGCCGAGCTGGAGCAGCGGGGCGCCGGACGGCCGGGCGGCGCGGGGCAGTTCGCCGCCGTGGGCGACGGCGCCGTAGAGCATCACGCTCGAGTAGTCGGCGAAGCGCGGGACGAGGGCGCCGGCGAGCGTCCTGGCGATTCTGGGGACGTCGAGCAGGTCGCCGAGGGCCACGCCGACGTCGTCCAGGAGTTTCAGCCGCTGCCGGGCGCGCTCGATCTTCTCCATCGCGTCGCGCCGCTCGGTGACGTCCATCACCGTGGAGCTGACGCCGAGGACGCGTCCGTCGGGGCTGGTGAGCCGGCCGTACGACACCGAGCGCCAGCCGTGCCCGTCGGGTGCGGCCAGGACGGTGTCCACCACGGGGCGGCCGGTCTCCAGCACGAGGGACTGGATATGGGCGAGGGTGTCGGCCATGTTCTGCGGCAGGACCTCGTGGACGGTCCTGCCGAGGGTCTCGTGGACCGGCCTCCCGTTGAGCCGGGCGAGTGCCTCGTTGGCGCGGACGTAGCGGCGCTCGGTGTCGAAGACGGCGATGCCGAGCGGGGATGTGGCGAAGAGGGCGTCGAGCGCGGCGAGGTCCTGTTCGACGGCGCGCAGCCGGGAGGTCTCGACGATGTTGGCCAGAACGAACGGTTTGCAGTCGGGGGGTGTGAGCAGGGAGGCGCGGCCCTCGACCTCCACGGTGTAGCCGTCGCGATGGCGCACGCGCATGCTGCCGCGCCAGTACCCGTTCTCCCGGAGCGCCCGGTAGATCTCGCCGTGCGGGACGGGGGTTCCCGAGGCCGCCTCGACGGGGGCCTCGGTGAGGTAGCCGCCGTAGTAGTGGCCGACCATGGCCTGGGCGGGCCATCCGAGGATCTCCTCGACCGTGGGGCTCCACAGCATGATGTAGCCGTCGGTGTCGAACATGACGACACCGACGCGCAGGGTGTCGAGCAGCGAGGTGGTCACGCCCTCGACCGCGCCGTGGAATGCCTTGGGTGGGTCGTTCACGCCGTCCTCGTCCACGCTCGGGCTCTCGCCCGGGCGCGCACCCGGGCCTTTGGGACTGTTTGTCCGTATACCCGATTGTGCAATGGGTCAGGCGTGATCACCGCCTCCACGGCGCAGGCGCTCGACCAGGTAGCGCCGCTCCTGTGCCCTTCCGTCCGCCGCTTCCGCCCCTTCCGCCCCGGCGCCGTCCGCCCGGCCCCCGCCCAGCCGCTCGGCCATGCTCTGGGCCTCGGCCCGGGTGGCGTAACGGCCGACGCGGTAGCGGTTGCCGTTCGGATCCTGCCGTATGACCATCCAGGGGAGCACGGTCCTGCTCTCACTCATCGTGCGCCCCTCCCGCCCGGCGCCCCGCGCCGTGCGACTTCCCCCAACGATCCACCGGTCTGCATATGCCCGAGCCTACGCCCGGACTTCACTCAGCGCATTCGCGTTGGCACAATGCGGCATGATTTCGGCCATGTGTGCGACTGGCGGCGGCGTCCGGAGGGGCGCACGGGAGTGGTTCAGCGCACCGGGAGGTGGTACACCGCGCGGTGGCGGTCCGCGGGCACGATCACGTCCGCGGTCTCCACCGGACGCCCGCCGGCGCGGTACGTCCGCTCGATCACCAGCACGGTGTGCCCCGGCACCCCGCCCAGCGCCAGCATCTCCTCCGCCAGCCCGGGACGGGCCCCGACCTCCTCCACCACGTTGTCCACGACGATGTCGATGGCCGCCATCCGCTCCACCACCCCCCGCCCCCCGAGCGGTCCCTCCTCCGGCAGCATCACGGGGGTGCGCCCGGTGACGGCCAGCGGCTCCCAGGAGGTGGAGAGCATCGAGGGCTCCCCGCCGACACGGAACAGGTAGCGGGTGCGCATCACCCGCTCCCCCTCCTTGATCCGCAGCCGCTCGGCGACCGCCGGGCCCGCCTCCTCCTGCTCGCTGTGCGACTCCCAGGTGCCCGACACCCGTTCGTCTGCCTGCTCCTGACGGAACGGACCGACCTCGCCGGCCGGCCGGTAGCCGGTGCGGATCACCCTGCGCGGCACGGGCCGCTCGCGCACGTACGTCCCCGACCCGGAGCGGCCCTCGACCAGCCCCTCGGCCATCAGCACCTTGCGGGCCTCCAGCGCGACGGTGTCCGAGACGCCGTACTCCGCGCGGATGCGGGCCTGCGACGGCAGCCGGGTGCGCGGCGGAAGCGTGCCGTCGGCGATCTTCCGGCGGAGATCCCCGGCCACACGCAGATATGCGGGCTGCTCACCGAAAGGCACATGTCCTCCCAACGGCTTGACGGTGTGCAACAGCTTGGCAACGGAAGGTTGTACGCCGCAATAATCGGCCAGGGTTTCACCCGATGTGATGAAGTGCTGCTCAGGGCAGGTTTCAAGCACGGAACCGGCCCCCACGGCAGAGCCGTGGGGGCCGGGGCGGTGCGAAGCGGTCAGAGCCGCCGAAGGCCGGTCCGAAGATCGCTCCGGACGCCGGTCCGGAGGCCGGACCGCGAAGTGGGAACCGCGGGGCTCAGAACTGCAGCGCCCAGGAGTTGATCGTGCCGGTGTCCCACCAGGCGTTGTCGCTGACCCGCAGCTTCCAGGTCCCGTTCGCGGTCTCCGAGGAGGCGTCGACGGTGTAGGTGCCGATCACGTTGTCGGCGCTGCCGCCCGTCCCGTAGTCCTTGAGGCGGTAGGCGCTGCCGTCGGGGGCGACCAGGTCGACCCGGAGGTCGCCGCTGTAGGTGTGCCGGATGTCGACCTCGACCTTCAGGTCGGAGGGGGCGTTGCCGCTGACACCCGAGACGGTGATCGGGGACTCCACGGTGGAATTGTCGCGGACCGGGTAGTCGGCGGTGTTCTCGAAGCGGTCACCCGGGTCGCCCGGGTCACCGGGGTCGCCCGGGTCGCCCGGGTCGCCCTCGCCCACGTTCAGCAGCTTGTTCGGGGAGCCGCTGCCGGGGCCGGAGATCGCGCCGGTGACGGCGGCGGAGTCCAGCCCGGACGCGACCTGGGACGGGGTGGCGCCGGGGTTGTCCCCCAGGTACAGCGCGGCGGCGCCGGCGACGTGCGGCGCGGCCATCGACGTACCGGAGATGGTGTTGGTGGCGCTGTCCGAGGTGTGCCAGGTGGAGGTGATGGACGAACCCGGCGCGAAGATGTCCAGGACGCTGCCGTAGTTGGAGAACGACGAGCGCGCGTCGGAGCTGGTGGTGGATCCGACGGTGATGGCCTCGGCGACCCGGGCGGGCGAGGATGTCGAGGCGTTGGTGTTGGAGTTGCCCGCGGCCACGGCGTAGGTGACGCCGGAGGCGATGGAGTTGCGCACGGCGGTGTCGAGGGTGGAGTTGGCGCCGCCGCCCAGGCTCATGTTGGCCACCGCGGGCTTGACGGCGTTCCGCGTCACCCAGTCGACGCCCGCGACCACGCCGGAGATGGTGCCGGAGCCGTTGTTGTCCAGCACGCGCACGGCCACGATCTTCGCCTTCTTGGCGACGCCGTGGGACGTGCCCGCGACGGTGCCGGCGACGTGGGTGCCGTGGCCGTTGCCGTCCTGCGCGACGTTGTCGCCGTCCACGGCGTCGTAGCCGTTCACGGCCCGGCCGCCGAAGTCGCTGTGGCTGATCCGCACGCCGGTGTCGATGATGTAGGCGTTCACGCCCTGGCCGGCGGAGTCCGGGTAGGTGTAGCTGTCGTCGAGCGGCAGGGACTGCTGGTCGATGCGGTCCAGGCCCCAGGACGGGGGGTTGGTCTGGGTGCCGGCGATGGAGACCTTCTGGTCCTGCGCCACCGCGTCCACGGCCGGGTCGGCGGCGAGCCTCTTCGCCTCGGCCTCGGTCAGCCGGACCGCGTAGCCGTTGAGCGCCTCGCGGTAGGTGCGCTTGATGCTGGCACCGTACTTCTTCACCAGCGACTTGCCCTTCGAGGAGCCGGCGTCGGCCGCGTCCTCGTCGAGGGTCACGATGTAGCTGTTCTTGATCGCTCCGGGGGCGCCGGCGTTCTGGATCACGCCTTCGGCGGGCGGAGCGGCCACGGCGGTCACCGCGGGCACGAAGCCGATGGCCAGGGCCGCGGCGGTCACCGTGGCCGCACGGGCACGTCTGCGTCGGGTGGGACGCATCGCTGCCATGTGGGGGTCCTCCTCCTGTGGGGTGCGCTACTGAGGGATTGCGCATGAGCATGACAAACCAGGCACCGGGAGGTGCGCGGTGCCCGAACGGTTCGCCGCTCGAAAGATTCGCCGATCCATAGGAAAGACACAAGGGTGCGTGCACGAAGACACGTACATGTCACATGCCGTCAACACACTTCCGGCCACGGGACGCCGGCTTCCGGAACCGGTGCCGCCGCGCCGGTCCGCCCGGCCGCCGGACGGGGCCCGGCGGTTGTATCCGCTTTGTATGAGCGCCCCCTTCAATCGCCCCGTCACCGACCACAAGGGGAAGCCCATGCAGAGACGTTCCCGTCGGATACTCGCGGCCGCGAGCGCGGTCGCCGCCCTCGCGGCCACGGCCCCCAACGCCGTCGCGACACCGCAGGAGAGCTCACCGGACGCCGTGCAGGCCCTGGCCCGGCCCAACTTCAAGATGCCGTTCCTCTGCGGCCAGGTCTGGCGCGGCAGCAACTGGAACGGACACAGCCCGGCCCGCTCCATCGACTGGAACCACTACGACGCGAACGGCAACCCGGACGACTTCAAGCGCCGGGTGTTCGCCAGCGCCGGCGGCACCGTCCTCTCCTCCCACTACTCCACCACCACCGGCTACGGCCACACCATCGTGATCGGCCACGGGAACGGCTGGCGGACGCGCTACGCGCACCTGTACAGCCGGGGGGTCAGCAAGGGCGACAAGGTCACGGCCGGCCAGCGGATCGGCCGGGTCGGCAAGTCGTCCGCCAAGTACAACCTCTCCCCCCACCTGCACTACGAGCAGATCTACAACGGGTCGGTCGTCACCGCGGTCGTGCAGGGGGTCAGCTACCCCGACTACACGACGCGCTACCAGAAGAGCACCAACAGGTGCTGAGGTGACGCCCGCGCCGTGACGGGCGGCCGGGTCCGCCGCACCTGACGTCCGCCCCCGCGGGGCGTGCCGCCTCCGGCGCCGGAGGCGGCACGCCCCGCGAACACGTCAGCACGGCGAACGCAGCTTCGCGTCCACGAGTTCGGCCTGCTCGCACACCTGGAGCCGGCGCCACGTCGACAGGGAACGGTGGAAATAGCGTCTGGCGGTCTGCTCCCGGCCGGTCGCCCGGTGCAGTTCGCCCAGCAGACACGCGACGCGCGCCTCGGCCCGGCGGTCGCCGAGCTGCCGCTGCACGGCGAGCGCGTCCACCAGCAGCGCCGACGCCTGGCCCGCGTCGCCCTGCCGCAGGCACAGCTCCCCGACGCTCTGCTGCACATAGGCCGCGCAGTGCGTGTCGGCCAGCTCGTCGAAGATGCCGAGCGCCCGCTCCAGTTCGGCCCGCGCGGCGTGCGGTTCGCCGCGCAGTTCGTGCAGCACCGCGATCCGGCGGCGCACCTGCGCCTCCCGGTGCCGGTCGCCGACGGCACGGGACAGCTCCAGGGCGCCGTCGAGCCACGGCGCCGCGGCGTCCGGGGCCCGGCGCTCCAGCCACACCGAGGCGATCGCGTTGTGCGCGACCGCCTCGCCGTGCGGGTCGCCCGCGCCGCCGAACCCGCGCAGCGCGTCGGTGAACTCCTTCAGAGCGGCGTCGAGATCGCCCACCACCCGGTGCACGGAACCGGCCCCCACCGCGGCGACCGCCTCGCCCGACGGATGCCCCAGCCGGGCGAAGAGCGCCCGTGAGGTGACGAACGACTCCAGCGCGTCCGTGTACCGGTCCTGGTAGAGGTGGAGTTGGCCCAGGTTGCGCAGCAGCGCCGCGGCCCGGGCGCCGGCCGGCTCCGGCATCGCGTCGAGTACGAGCCGGTGTGTTCTCAGCCAGTCGCCGTAGTAGCCGCGCATGTCGAAGAAGCCCGCCAGCTCGATGGCGAGATCGGCGGCCCGGGAGACATCGCCCAGCCGCAGCGCGGACTCCACCGACCGGACCAGCAGCCGGCGCTCGGTCTCGAACCACTCGACGGCCCGGGCGCGCACCGCGCCCGCGACCTCGGCGGCCGGCCCGGTCGGCCGGGCCGGTTCCCCGAGCACCCCCAGAAAGCGGGTGGGCATCGCCGAGTTCGCGCAGCGGGCGAGCGCGATCAGGGCGTCGACGACCTGCAGCCGGCGCCGCCGGAGCACACCCGCTCCGTCCGCCTCGGCCAGCTCCCGGGCGTAGCAGCGCAGCAGGTCGTGCATCCGGTGACGCTGCAGCCCCAGCCGGTCGGTGCCCACCACCTCGACCAGATGCTCGTCGGCCAGCGCCTCCAGCTCTCCCGCGGCCCCGTCGGGGCGGCCCATCGCCACCGCGACGAGCCAGCCGGGCACCGCGTCGCCGGTCAGGTGCCCGAAGGCCCGGAAGGCCGCCGCCGCCTGCTCGGGCAGATGGCGGTAGCTCAGCTCCGCGCTCGCCCGCACCTCCATCTCGCCCGTCTGGAGCTGGTCCAGCCGTCCGCGCTCGTCGTGGAGGAAGTCGGCCAGCGTGCCGACGCTCCAGCCCGGCCGGTTGGCCAGCCGGGAGCCGGCGATCCGTACGGCCAGCGGCAGCGAGCCGCAGCCGGCGAGCACCCGGTCGGCGTCGGCGCCCTCCCGGCGCAGCCGGTCCTCCCCCACGATCGCGCCGAGGAGCGCGCGGGCCTCGTCGTGTCTCATCACGCCGATGGGGAAGTGGTGCGCCGGCAGCCCCGGCATCCGGCGGCGCGAGCTGACGAGCACCGCCGATCCGCCGGTCCCCGGGAGCAGGGGGCGCACCTGCGCGGCGCCCGCCGCGTCGTCGAGGACGACGAGGAACCGGCGCTGCGCCATACGCGAGCGCAGCAGCGCGGCCCGCTCGCCCGGTTCACCGGGAACCGCGCTGTCGATGACGCCGAGCCCCCGCAGCATCTCGGCCAGGACGTCGGCCGGTTCGCGCGGGCGGTCGCTCATCCCGCCCAGGTCCACGAAGAGCTGGCCGTCGGGGAAGGCGTGGCACACCCGGTGGGCCACATGGACCGCCAGGGTCGTCTTGCCCGAGCCCGGCGGACCCGACAGGACGGCGACGACCGGCTGCCGGCCGGCCGCCGACAGCAGCCGCTCCAGCGCGCCGACCTCCTCCGACCGGCCGGTGAAGTCCGGTACGTCCATCGGCAGCTGGCGCACCGGCTCGGCCGGTACCGGCCGGCGCCGGCCGGTGTAGCCGTTTACCTCCTCCCCGGTGCGGCGCAGGGAGGCGCCCGGTTCGACCCCGAGCTCGGCCGCCAGGATCCGCTCGGCCTCGGCGTAGGCGGCACGGGCCTGCGCGGTGCGGCCCGCCCCGTGCAGCGCCCGCACCAGCATCTGCCACAGGTCCTCGCGCAACGGGTCCTCGGCGAGGCGGGAGCGCAGCTCCGCGACCAGCGGCGCGTACTCCCCCATGCGAAGCCGCACTTCGAGGCACTCGCCGACCGCGGCCGACCGCGCCTCCTCGGCCCTGGCGACCACCGGATCCCACACCACGCTGGACGGCACGTCCTGCAGCACGCTGCCGCGCCAGAGACCGAGGGCCGACTCGTAGCGGCGCAGCGCCGCCTCGTCGTCGCCGCGGTCGCGCTCCGCGCGGGCCCGCTCCAGCCGCTGCTCGAAGAGCGACATGTCGATGTCGCCGGGCGCGGCGTCGAGCGCGTACCCCGACGGCCGGGTGCTCAGCCCGCCGGTGGCGACCCCCGCCTCCTCCAGGGCGCGGCGCAGTGCGCGCACATAGGTGCGGACGTTGGCGACGGCGGACCTGGGGGCGCCGCCGGGCCACAGGACCTCGATCAGCATGTCGAGCGAGACGAAGGCCCCGGGCTGCAGCAGCAGCGTGGCGAGGACCGCCCTCGGCTTGGGGCCGCCGATGCGGACCTCGGCACCGCGCCCCCTCACCCTCAGCGGCCCCAGCACCCCGAAAGTCGGATCCCCCATCCACGCGCCCTCCGCGACGGTCCGTGGCTCGGGGGCACAGCGTACTGGCGTACGAGGGCCTCGGACAGGTGCGCGCGGAACGCCGCTCTCCGCGGCGGACGCCGGCCGTCCCCGAGGTGTCGTACGGGTGCCGTGCGGGCGTCCTCGGACGGCCCTGCGGGCCGTTGACGACGGCCGGGACGTCCACGCTCCTCGGCCTCCACGCCTCCTCCGCCACCGGGCGGTACGGACGGGGGAGGACCGGGGCGCCGCGCGGGCTCCGCGCCGGTTCGCCGGACACCGCTCACCGATGCCCTGTGCCACTTCGGTCACCCGGCTGAAAGACGGCACCCGCTGAACTACTCTGTGTGCCCTGCCGAGCACCATGGGGGGACCGTGGGGTTATTCGGAGAGAATCAGGTTTTCCTGAGCAGACTGGCCCATGCCGACCGGCAGTCGCTGCTGGCTCTCGGACACCGGCGGGTCTACCGGTCGCAGGAGGAACTCGTCGGTGAGGGCTCGTCGACCACCTTCGTCCTGCTGATCCTCACCGGCTGGTGCACGGTGTGGCGGGCCACCGAGCGGGGGCGCCTCATCCTGGCGCTGCGTCAGGCCGGGGAGATCGTCGGCGAGATGGCCGCCCTGGACGGACGCCCGCGCAGCGCCACTGTGAGTGCGCTGGGCACCGTGGAGGCCCTCGTGGTGCCGGGCGACCGCTTCCGGCACTTCATGTCGGCCCGCCCCTTCGTGACCGGCCTCGTGATGGCGCAGCTCACCGAGCGGCTGCGCAGCGCCGACGACCAGCGCCGTTCCCTGGCCTCGGCCACCGTCCTGGAACGGCTCGCCGCCTGCCTCGTCGAACTCGCCGACCGTACCGGCCGCCCCGAGAGCGGCTCGACGGTGATCCGGCTCCCGCTGTCGCAGCACGAGATCGCCGCGGCGGTGGGCGCGACCCGTGAGGCGGTGGCGAAGGCGCTGCGGCTGCTCCGCGAGGAGGGGCTGGTGCGCACCGGGCCGAAGGTCATCACGGTCACCGATCCGGAACCGCTGCGGCTGCTCGGCGGTTCGGCGGCGCCGACGTGACGGGCGGGGTGTGTAAACGGCTACAGCGCGGCCCCACCCGCTGCGGGACAGTGACGACGAGGCCGAAGCGGACACCGGGAAGCCCGGGGCGAGAGGCAGTGAGGCGATGCACGGCGAGACGCGGTACGGATTCATCATCAGCCTGGACGCCCAGGGGTCGGGCACGGTCCCCGATCCGGACCGCCCCGGATTGCGCGCGCGGATCTACCAGGTGGCGGAGGACGCCTTCGACAGGGCGGGCATCAGCGACGCCAGGCTGGCCCAGGAGGACCGCGGCGACGGCATTCTCGCCGTGGTGGAGCCGCGTCGCACCGAAGCACTCGCGGGCGAGTGGGTGGAGTACCTCCACCAGAACCTGCGCCAGGTCAACAGGGAGCTGAACCGGCCGCTGCGGTTGCGCGCCGGGCTCAACGTCGGCCCCTTCACCCCGGACGGACAGGGCTTCTCCGGCGCCGCGGTCGACCTCGCCTGCCGGATCGGCAACTGCCCCGAGGCCAAGGCCGTACTGGCCGCCGCACCGGACTCGCCGCTGTTGGTGGCCGTCACCGAGCAGCTCTACCGGGACGTCGTCCGGCACGGCGGCCGGTGGATCGAGCCGGACCACTACCGCCAGTACCACGTCCCGCTCCGGGAGGGGGCGCAACAGCCCTGGTTCACGGTGCCGGGCCGCACCGCACCGCCACCGCTCCCCGGCCGGGAGGAGAGCGCCGTACCGCCGGAGGAGGACGGGCCGCCGGAGGAGGACACCGGACGGCGGGACGGCGCCGGGGACGACTTCCGGTTCGGCACCGTGACCCATTACGGCTCCGGGCAAGTGCTGCAGGGCAAGTTCGGTGACCTCACCTTCGACCGGCGTCGCGGCGGTGCCGACGGCTCCGGAGGACGCGCATGAGCGCCGGTGACACGGACGCCCCCGAGGCCCGGGCGGACAGCGCGCCCGGAACGGACGGAGGCGGCGGAAGCGGCGGAAGCGGCGGAGGCGGCGGCCGACCGCAGTCGGACCGGCCCGGAGGGCAGGACCGCGGACCACGGCAGGACGACGGCCCCGCCGCGCCCGGCGGGCCCCCGGAGGACGAACTCTTCGGCGACTTTGAGACCGCCCCGTCGGCCAAGGAGGGGCGGGCAGCGGCGGGAGGGGCCGCCGCCCGCATCGCGCGCGAGTCCCGGGCGTTCTTCCTGCGCGACTCCAGCACCTACGTCGGCGGCACCATCGGGGCGGTCAACTTCCGCTTCGGTGACACCGCCCGGGCGTCCCTGCTCGCCGGACCACTGCCCGAGGACGAACTGCGGCGGCTGCGGCGGCGGTTCACCCGGCCGCCGGACTACGAGGACTTCAAGCGGCAACTGCGTGACGACCGCCTGCTGGTGCTCTGCGGTCAGCCCGGCGGCGGACGGACGTACACCGCCCTGTCGCTCCTCGACGACCTCACCCGCGGGAAGGTCTCCCGGCTGGACCCCGGATCCGACCTCGCCGCCCTGGACTCGGACGACGAGGGCGGTCGCATCGCCGAGGGCCACGGCTACACCCTGGAGCCGGCCGACGGCCGGCTGCCCGCGGAACTGCACCTGGACCGGCTGTGCCGCCTGCTGGCCGACCGCGGCGCCTACGCCGTGCTGCTGTCCGTACCCGCCGCCGGCGTCCCCGGCGCACCGCAGGCCCGCTACCGCCGCGCGCACACACCCGCCGACGAGGACGCCGTACTCGACGGACACCTGGCCGCCGAACTCGACAGCGCGCCCGCCGAGGCGAGAGAGGCGGCCCGGCTGCTGGCCCGCCGGGACACCGTACGGGCCGCGCTGGGACTGGAGACGCTGCTGCCCGCAGAGGCCGCCAGGCTCGCCGGTCTCGTGGCGCGGCACGTCACCGGCGAGCTGACCGAGGAGGAGCTGCTGACCGCGTGCCGCGGATTCGCCGCCGAGCAGGTCCGCGAGTGGTTCGCGGGCGGCGCGGCGTCCGAGACCCTGCCCGCGCTGCGGGACGCGGCATACCGGATCGCACTCGCGGTGTTCGGCAACAGCTCCTTCAACGTCGCCGCCGAGGCCGCGGAACTCCTCACCTGGGAACTGGCGGTGACCGCCGATCCCGAGCGGGTGCCCGGACGGCCGCTGCTCGGCGACGGCCTGGAGACCAGGCTCACCTCGGCCCGCGCCACCACCCGGATCAGCCTCCAGCCGGTGGTGGCGGGCGAGGACATCCCGGTCCGCACCGTACGGTTCCTCGGCCCCGCCCTCGCTCCGGCCCTGCTCGCCCATCTGTGGGAGCACCACCACAACATGCGCGGCCCGGTGCTGCGCTGGCTGGACTCGCTCTGCGGGGATCCGCGCGAGGACGTGTGGACCAGGGCCGCCGTGGCGGCGGGCGAACTGTGCCGGCTCGACTGCGCCCACACGCTCGGGGAACTGCTCATCCCGATGGCCGAGTCCGACCAGGCCCGTCGCGGCCTGTTCGTCGCCACCGCCCTGCAGGACGTGCTCGACGACCCGGCGGTCGGCGAGGCGCTGCGGTCGCTGGTGAAGAACTGGGGCGCCCGCGGAGACGGCAATCTCCGGTGGACGGCCGCCGCGGTGCTCAGCCGGGGTACCGCGACCCGGACCATGGCAGAGGCGCTGGGCAGGCTCGGCCGGATCGGCACCTGGGAGGACGGCCGGCTGCGGTCCATCGCGGCGGAGAGCGTCGCACACCTGGCGGGCTCCGCCTCCGGCCGGGAACCGCTGGCCAGGATCCGGGCGTGGCTCGGCGACAGCAGGCGGCAGCATCAGAACCTCGGCCTGGTCAGCACGCTGTTCCTGGCCGAGACGCTGGTGGAGAACGTGTGGAACCCGGCCGCGGAGCTCGCCGGTCACGGGAAGTGGCCGCTGGCGCTGGCGATCTGCGCGACACGTCCGGACCAGGCGTCCGAGGTCGCCGGGCTGCTGTGGACCGCCCTCAACACCAGCCGCTCCTACCGGGCGGCGCTGGATGCCGTGGCCACCTGGCTGCGCACATGCCCCGGCAAGCCGTGGGAGGCGGCCGTGCTCGGCTTCCTGCCCCTGCTGGTGCTGACCGACGACGACCGGCAGCGGATGCTCTCGCTGATCGGAAAACTCGCCCAGGACCCCGACGACCCGCTGGCCCAGGAATACACCCACCGCCTCCTGCAGACGGTCCGGACAGGAAGAACCCGATGAACCAGAACATCCACCACCGAGTACCGGCAGGCAGGCCCTTCGACAACAGTGTGATGCTGCCGGGCGACCTGCGGGGGCCGTTCCTGTTCGAGGTCACGCCGGACGGCCCCTACCAGCACATCGGGCTGCAGCAGGCGGCCGTCGTGCACTACCGCAACGGCGGCCACAGCGTCATCACCGTACGCGGCGCGCGGCACCACGGCAGGCCCCGGCTGGGAAGGCGGCCGGTGTCGGTCTGCATGATCGCCCAGGGCCGGCACCAGACCTCCTTCGAGATGCGGTTGCCCACCCGGGGCGACGAGGGCGACTTCACCTGCGCGGTGGACATCCACTGGGAGGTCCAGGACTTCCTGCTGGCCGCGGAGAAGCGGGTGGTGGACGTCGAGAAGATGCTGCGCGCCCCTCTGCTGGCCCGGCTGCGGACCTTCACCAGGCGCTACGGACTCGACGGCGCCCAGCAGGCCGACGAGGCGATCCAGGCCGAACTGGCCACCGGAAACCAGGCCTCCCTCGGTGCCGACCTCGGCCTGACCACCACGGTGTACGTGCGCATCGACCTGGGCCGGGCCGCCGCCGACCACAAGCAGGCCCTGCTGAACGTGCAGCACACCGCGATCGTGCAGTCGGCGAAGGACCAGGCGGACGCCGCCCGGGTGCAGTCCAACCTGGCCGCCGCGCAGGAGCTCATCGCCGCGGGCGAGGCCGGGCAGTACGCCCACATGCTCGCGCAGGACCCGGCCCGCGCCCAGGAGATCCTGCACGAACTGCAGGGCCAGGCGCGGCAGCAGCGGCAGGGGGCCCTGGAGTACCTCACGCGGCTGATCGACCAGGGCGTCGTACAACGCCACCAGGTGGAGGGGCAGGTGCAGCAGCTCATCGACTACGCCCGGGCGACCGGCAGAGCACTGTTCGACAGCGGTCTGCCGCAGCCCCCGACGGCGCTGCCGGTGCCGCCGGCCGACCAGGCGACCGGACAGTGGATCACCACGGTCCGGGAGCCGGCCGCGCCGGTCGCGGACACGCCGCCCGCACCGCTCGCGCCGGGCGCTCCCCCCATGCCGCCCGTTCCGCCCGCCATGCCGCCGGACACGGCGCGGACGCGGGAGGAGCCGCCGGCGTCGCCCGCCGACGGGGAGGCGAACCACGTCAGGCAGGAGCCGTACCGGCCGGAGCGGGAGGGCACCGATGAGCACGACGGGTGAGCCCGCCACCGGCGTGCCTCCGGCCGGCCAGGAGTCGGCCGTCTACGTGACCGAACGGCTTCTGGCCACCGCTCGGGAGGACCTCGCCCGGGCCGACAGCAAGGCGGCCGTGCTGCTCTCGGGCGCCTTCGCGGTGCCCGTGCTCCTCCTCGGCGGAGAAGTGTGGGCCCCGTCCTCGGTGACCGGCGCCATGAAGGTCCTGTTCGCCGCCGGGGGCGCCTTGTGGGCCGTCGGCACGGCGCTGCTGGCCTGGGTCGTCATGCCCCGCACCGGCACCGCCCGGCCGGGGCCCGGGATGACGTTCTTCAAGGACATCGTCGTGGCGCCGCCGGACACCGAGCGGCTCGTCCGGGCGATCACCGCGGCGGCCCGCGACCGGGTGTCGTGGCTGACGGTGCAGCTGGTGGACGTCAGCCTCATCCTCGACTCCAAGTACCGCTGGCTGCGGTGGGGCACCTGCTGTCTGGCCGCCGGCCTCATGCTGTGCGGAGCGGCCCTGGCGGGCTCGGGATAGCGAGAGCGGCCCGATCGCGCTCACCGGTTCCCGCTCCCCTCCTGCCGTCCGCCTCTCACAGCGGCCACGCGGTCAGCAGATCCCCGGGGCCGTAGACGGCATCGAGCCCTGAGCAGTCGACTCCGCTGCGCGAGACTGCCACGACTGGAACGGGGTCGCTGGTGAGGGCAGCCCGGTGCCGATGGAGAGCTGCCAGGTCATGCCGGTCGAAGGGCGACTGCTCCAGCCACTTGACGGAACCGACGAAGACCAGTTCCTTGGCGATGGGAGCACGATCCGCACCAACGACGTCGATCTCGACGTCGTTGGTGCGGGTCCAGTAGCCCCCCACCACGGGGGCCGCGGGGAGCCGGTCGTCGGGCAGTATCCGGACGAGCGCCTCGCGGACGAGCGGCTCGATCGCCCGGCCGCGCCAACTGGTCCAGCTCTCCCGGATCCGCGCCAAGGTCAGATCGCCCCGCCCCCGCTCGATCTCCTCGATGGAAGGGCCGAGCAGGTACAGCCAGAAGCGCAGGTACGGGTCCGCCACCCGGTAGCGGCGGTCCTTCGACGGACGCGGTGATACGGGCAGTTCCGCGGCGACGATCCGCTTGTCCGCAAGCAGCTCCAGCGCTCGCTGCAGCGGCGTGGCCCTGATTCCGCCGACCGCACGGGCGATGTTGGTGAAGGTCCGCTCGCCGCTGCCGATGGCCGCCAGCACCGTACGCGCCTGAGCCTGCGGGGGGAATTCGGCAGCCAGCGAGCGCTCGGCCGACACCAACAGGGCCGAGACGGGGTCGTTCAGGGCCTCACCCAGAAAGTCCCACAGCCCCGCGCCGTACGGCCACTCCGCACAGATCAGCGGCAGCCCGCCGGTGACCAGCGCGGCGTCAAAGGCTTCCGCCGGCCCCAGTCCAAGCATCCGCCCCACCTCGGCGGGGTTCAGCGGTCCGAGCACCATCTCCCGGCCACGCTGGTGGAAGGGGCGTCCGTAGCTGTTCAGAGCCTCCATCATCGATAGATCGGAGCCGATGAGGATCAGCAGCACCGGCTTGGTCTCCAGCACCCGGTCCCAAGCTCGCTGCAACATTCCCTCAAAGGCACCATCGGCATCCATCAGATACGGCACCTCATCGATGACCAGCACGCTCGCCCGGTCGGCGGGCAGCGCTGCGGCCAGCACGTCGAACGCGGCGTCCCAGCTCTCCGGCCGTGCTGCGGCCACCAACTGCGCCAGCGGCAGCGTCGACGCCTGGGCGTCTCTGGCCAGCCGTGCCAGGTCGTCCCGAGGGGACGCGCCCGTGGCCGCGTAGAACAGGAACGGGGCCCCAGAGCGCTCTGCGAACCGCTCGACCAGCCGCGACTTGCCCACTCTGCGCCGCCCACGCAACATCACGCACCGGCCGGGGCGCTCCCCGCCCGCCCCTGCTGCCACCTTCTGCAGCTCCCGTTCCAAAGTCGCCAGCTCCCGCCGACGGCCTACAAAATTCACCACGCTCTCCGACTCCCACGCAAGGCACTAACAGTAATGTTACTTACATGAATGTTAGTACGCTGCCTCAGCGTCCGGTCTCGACCGCACCCACAGTCACCGACCGTCGCCGCGTCTTCCTCGACCAGAGGACATACCGGACAGTCGTCAGCCCTCTCTGCGGCACGGACGGAAGGGGCGACGGGCAACCCTGTCGAGACCCGGTTCTCAGGTGAAGAGGCATCGGTCCTCCCTGGGCTGTCCCAGCACGGGAGACAGCCCAGGGGCCTCGCCGCAGACAGGCGTTGGGGCTCGCCGACCGCTCATGGCTGCCCTGCGGAGTGCGGGGAAAGCCATGAGCGATCAGTCAGCGGTTCGGCGGAAGGCCATCAGCGAGTTCCTGGTACGCGCCCATGACATCACCCACATGCAGTGTGGTCACCTCGTCCTCCGACGGGACTCCGGAGCTGCCATGCGCGTCGTAGAGCCGCAAGTCCCGAGCCGCGGCAGCCTTCCGGGCAAGTTCGCGCGCGAAGCGGCCATTACCGAGCTGGTCGACCATGCCATTGGTGACGACGAGGTCACATGATGTGCGCAGTGCAACCGCTGCCTCGTCAGTGAGGGCATCACCTTGAGCTTCCAGGAACGACTCCGCGATCAGCACCAGCTCGTCGGCCGAATAAGCGGGGAAATCCACCCGGGTGTTGAAGCGGGAGGCGAGGCCTGGGTTGGTGGACAGGAGATCGGCGATCTCGTTCGGATACCCGGCGAGAACCACAACCAGGCGGTGCCTGTCGTCCTCAGCTCGCTTGAGGAGCACCTGCAGGGCTTCCTTGCCGAAGGCGTCACCGCCCGAGTACCCGGTGTTGGAGAGTGCGTACGCCTCGTCGATGAAGAGAACTCCGTCCAGGGCCTCGTCGATGATCCTGGACGTCTTGATCGCCGTCTCTCCGAGGTGCTGCCCCACGAGGTCAACGCGCTGGGCCTCGACGACGTGGCCTCGGGCCAGCAAACCGAGCCCTGCGAAGACCTTGCCCACGACGCGGGCGACCGTGGTCTTGCCTGTGCCGGGCGGCCCAGCAAATACCAAGTGCTGTGGAGCAGGCGCTGCAGTCAGGCCCCGGTTCCTGCGTACCGCCGCCATCCTCAGCTGTGCCGACAGGCTCCGGACCTGGCGTTTCACCGAGACCAGACCAACCATCTCGTCCAGTTCGGCCATCGCCTCGTCCAGCAGCGCCGAACGTTCATCGTCGCTCAAGACCGCACTGGAGGAGTCCTCACACTGTTCCTGCGCCTGCGCAACCCCAGCAGCCTGGGCGGGCATGCGCGTAGCAGGCGAGGTCACCGCCTTCGCCCGCTGGGCCACATCGCCCAGGGTCGGGCTGTACCGGAACGCTGTCTGGAACTGCTTCAGAGCTTCCTCAGCCCGGCCGAGCTGCTCATACGCATGGCCTCGCAGATAAGCGATCTCCCCGAGAAACCCAGCGTTTTCAGCAAGCACTTGCGGAAGTGGGTTCAGCACGTTGAGCGCCTCATGGGATACACCTTGGGCGATGAGACCGGCCGCAACGTAGAGCTGCGACTCATCTCGCAGGAAAGGGTCCCGGATTCCCTCGGCAAATGTCAGAAGGAGTGGCCAGTTCTTCTTCAAGACGGCGTAGCGTGCGCAGACGAAGCGGGTCTCGTCACAGTCGAGCACCGCTTGGGAGAGCATATTCCATACCTGATCGAGCAGGCCGTCGTCCAAGAGGTTCGCCGCCCTTGCGAGCCACAGGTCGCGGGAGGTCTCCAGCCGGAAGGTCACGTAGCTCCCGATCTGGAACCGGGAGGACAAAGGGGTTCGGAGTTTCATGCGCATGGCGCCGAAGGACTGGGCTTGACCGTGCATGGCCTCGATGGATTGGCTCTGGAGCTCCCCCGTGGCATGGAGTCCCAGCCAAGCATCAGCGGCAACCGGGTTGTGCGCGACGGCGGCGTGAAAGGATTCGGCCGCAGCAGTCCGATTTCCCAGTCTCAGCTGCGTAACCCCTTGGAGCCACGCCTGCTCGCACTTTTTGATTGAACGCCGTGATAAGGACGGCCCCTGCACCCCGATCTCCTCTCTCGTTGGCTGATCACGGCCCTGACACAGACCGGCCCGCGGTCCCGAGGGGCATAGCAGTGACGGCAGCAGGGAGCAACCGCGGAGTCCTCGCGGACCCTGCGTGGACCGCAAAGGCTGCCCGACTCGCTCCGCCGCAAGTCAGACAGCCTTTCACCGGACGTATCAGACGTTGAAGCGGAACTCCACCACGTCGCCGTCGCGCATCACGTAGTCCTTGCCCTCCATGCGGGCCTTGCCCTTGGCGCGGGCCTCGGCCACCGAGCCCGTCTCGACCAGGTCCTCGAAGGAGATGACCTCGGCCTTGATGAAGCCCTTCTGGAAGTCGGTGTGGATCACGCCGGCCGCCTCGGGGGCCGTGGCGCCCTTCTTGATCGTCCAGGCGCGGGCCTCCTTCGGGCCCGCCGTCAGGTACGTCTGGAGGCCGAGGGTGTCGAAACCGACGCGGGCGAGGGTGGCCAGGCCCGGCTCCTCCTGGCCGACCGACTGGAGCAGTTCCAGGGCCTCGTCCTCGTCCAGCTCGGCGAGGTCGGACTCCAGCTTGGCGTTGAGGAAGATCGCCTCGGCCGGGGCGACCAGCTTGCGCTGCTCCTCCTTGAAGGCCTCGTCGGTCAGCTCGTCCTCGTCGACGTTGAAGACGTAGAGGAAGGGCTTGGTGGTGAGCAGGTGCAGGTCGTGCAGGAGCTCGGCCCGCTCGGAGCCCTGGACGATGCCGGCCGAGAACAGCGTGCGGCCCTCGTCCAGGATGGCCTTGGCCTCCTCGACGGCCTTGACCTTGGGCTGGACGTCCTTCTTGATCCGGGACTCCTTCTGGAGCCGGGGCAGGACCTTCTCGATGGTCTGGATGTCGGCGAGGATCAGCTCGGTGTCGATCGTCTCGATGTCGTCCCTCGGCGAGACCCTGCCGTCGACGTGGACCACGTTCTCGTCGTCGAAGGCGCGGATGACCTGGCAGATCGCGTCCGACTCGCGGATGTTCGCCAGGAACTTGTTGCCCAGCCCCTCCCCCTCGCTCGCGCCGCGCACGATGCCGGCGATGTCGACGAAGTCGACGGTCGCGGGCAGGACGCGCTGGGAGCCGAAGATCTCCGCGAGCCGGGCGAGCCGGGAGTCGGGGACGCCGACGACGCCGACGTTCGGCTCGATGGTGGCGAACGGGTAGTTGGCCGCCAGGACGTCGTTCTTGGTCAGGGCGTTGAACAGGGTCGACTTGCCGACGTTGGGCAGGCCGACGATTCCGATCGTGAGCGACACGTGGCGACTTCCCGTAGCGAGAGGATCTTGGTGGACCGGCCCGGATGGGGGCCGATCCACCAGTCTACGGGCACTCCAAAGGGCGGCCCTGGCGTGTCCGTCCCGGGCTCCGGGCCGGTGCCCGGCCTACGTTGGTGCGGTGGAGCAACACAGTGCGCGCATCCCCCGTCTCCGTCCGCGACGCCGGACGACGAAGTCCTCGTCCTCGTCCCCCGAAACCGGCTCGTCCCCCGAAACCGGGGAGAGCACGCGCCGGAGCGCGCCGGAGCGGCCCGCTCCGGGCCCGCTCCGCACGGACGCCCGGGCCGCACGGGCCACACGGGACGCCCGGCGCGAGTGGCCGCCGGGCGCGCGCCTGACCGGGCTGGGCTGCGGGCTGCTGGCCACGGGCGCGATGCTGCTGGCCGGCGGGCTGGACGCGCTGCTGCTGGACGGCCGGCCCGCCGTCTACGGGATCTCCTTCGTACTGGTCAGCGCCGTGTGCGCGCTGTGGGTGCGCCCGGCCGACCTGGCCGCCGCGCCGATCGCCGCGCCGATCGCGTTCACCGCCGGGCTGGTCTTCGTCAGCGCGGGCTCGGGCGGGCCTGCGGACCGGCTGGTGGAGCTGGTGACCGCGCTGGCCGTACACGCCGGATGGCTCTACGGGGGCACCCTGACCGCCGTGGCCGTCGCAGTCGCCCGCGGGCGGGCCGGCCGCAGGCCCGGCACCAGGCGTGCCGGGCCCCGCGGGGTGAGAAGGGCTGCGGCCGGAAGGGGTGGGGACGGGGCGCGGGAGCGGCCCGCGGCCCCGGCCGCCTCCGCCGGCGCGAGGGCCGGGGATGCCGGGGAGCAGCCCGCCGGTTAGCCGGCGGCCCTGCTCCCGGCCTCGGCCCGCAGGTCCCGGCGCAGCTCCTTGGGCAGGGAGAAGGTCAGCTTCTCCTCCATCGGCTGGACGACCTCCACATCGCCGTAGCCGCGCTCGGCCAGCCACTCCAGGACGCCCTCGACCAGCACGTCCGGCACCGAGGCGCCCGAGGTGACGCCGACGGTGGCGACCCCCTCCAGCCATGCCTCGTCGATCTCGGAGGCGTTGTCGACCAGGTGGCCGGCCCTCGCGCCCGCGCCGAGGGCGACCTCGACCAGGCGGACGGAGTTGGAGGAGTTCTTCGAGCCGACGACGATGACCAGGTCGGATTCGGCGGCGACCTGCTTGATCGCGGTCTGGCGGTTCTGGGTGGCGTAGCAGATGTCGTCGCTCGGCGGGCTGATCAGCGCCGGGAACCGCTCCTTGAGCGCGTCGACCGTCTCCATCGTCTCGTCGACCGACAGCGTGGTCTGGGAGAGCCAGACGACCCTTTCCGGGTCGCGCACCTCGACGTTCTCCACGTCCCCGGGGCCGTCGACCAGCGTGATGTGGTCGGGGGCCTCACCGCTGGTGCCGATGACCTCCTCGTGGCCCTCGTGGCCGATCAGGAGGATGTCGTAGTCGTCCTTGGCGAAGCGGACGGCCTCCTTGTGGACCTTGGTCACCAGGGGGCAGGTGGCGTCGATGGTCGCCAGCTTCCGCCGCTCGGCCTCCTCGTGGACGACCGGGGCGACCCCGTGGGCGGAGAAGATCACGATGGAGCCCTCGGGCACCTCCTCCGTCTCGTCGACGAAGATCGCGCCCTTCTTCCGCAGGGTCTCCACGACGTACTTGTTGTGGACGATCTCCTTGCGCACGTAGATCGGCGCGCCGTACTGCTCCAGCGCCTTCTCGACGGCGATCACGGCGCGGTCGACGCCCGCGCAGTAGCCGCGGGGCGCGGCGAGGAGGACCCGGCGTGCGGTCGTAGCAGTCATGGGGCCATCGTACGGGCCCGGGCCGCGGGCGCCCGGCGGGGCGGGACGGGCGGGCCGACAGGCGGGCGGGCCCCGGTTGTCGGCGGGTGCCGCTAGCCTCCTTCCATGGCTCTCAACACGTCGCCCGAGGCGCCGGTCCCCGTCGGCGAGGTGTCGCGGCTGATCGGCGGATGGATCGACCGGCTGGGCGCGGTGTGGGTCGAGGGGCAGATCACCCAGCTCTCCCGGCGCCCCGGCGCGGGAATGGTGTTTCTGACCCTGCGCGACCCCTCCTACGACGTCTCGCTGACCGTGACCTGCTACCGCGCCGTCTTCGACAAGGTGGCGGACGTGGTGGGCGAGGGCGCCCGGATCGTGGCGCTGGGCAAGCCGGAGTGGTACGCGCCGCGCGGTCAGCTCTCCCTGCGGGTGGGCGAGATCCGGCCGGTGGGGATGGGCGAGCTGCTGGCGCGGCTGGAGCAGCTGAAGAGGTCGCTGGCCGCCGAGGGGCTGTTCGCGGCCGAGCGGAAGAAGCCGCTGCCGTTCCTGCCCGGTCTGGTCGGCCTGGTCACCGGCCGTGCCTCCGCGGCCGAGCGGGACGTGCTGGAGACGGCGCGGCAGCGCTGGCCCGCGGTCCGCTTCGCCGTGCGCAACGTGGCCGTGCAGGGCGTGCACGCGGTGCCGCAGGTGATCGACGCGGTGCGGGAGCTGGACGCCGACCCGGCCGTGGACGTGATCATCGTGGCCCGGGGCGGCGGCAGCGTGGAGGATCTGCTGCCCTTCTCCGACGAGCGGCTGGTGCGGGCGGTGGCCGGCTGCGTCACCCCGGTGGTCTCGGCCATCGGGCACGAGCCGGACACCCCCCTGCTGGATCTGGTCGCCGACCTGCGCTCCCGTACGCCCACCCATGCCGCCAAGGACGTCGTGCCGGACGTGCGCGAGGAGCTGGAGCGGGTGCGGCAGCTGCGCGAGCGGGCGCTGCGGGCGGTCGAGGGGATGCTGGAGCGGCAGGAGCGGGGGCTGGCGGACACCATGAGCCGCCCGGTGATGGCCCGGCCGCACGCGATGGTGGCCGAGCGCGAGGAGCAGGTCGCGGCGGTGCTCGACCGCGCCCGCCGGACGTTCGGGCATCTGCTGGCGCGGGCCGAGGCGGAGCTGGAGCACACCGCCGCCCGGGTCGTCGCCCTCTCCCCCGCCGCGACGCTCGCACGCGGCTACGCGGTGCTGCAGCGGGCCGACGGGAGCGCGGTGCGGACGGCGCGGGAGGTGGCCGACGGCGAGCGGCTGCGCGCCCGGGTGGCCGACGGCGAGCTGACGGTGGTCGCGCGGCGCGGCGAGGAGGAGTGAGCAAGCCTCGCTGTCAGGACCCGACACTAGGCTGAGCGGCATGACAGACACGAGCACGGATGCCCCGCCGGCCGGGGAGATGGGCTACGAGCAGGCGCGCGACGAGCTGGTCGCCGTGGTCCGCCGGCTGGAGGCGGGCGGCTCCACGCTGGAGGAGTCGCTGGCGCTGTGGGAGCGGGGCGAGGAGCTGGCCGCGGTCTGCCGCCGCCGGCTGGAGGGCGCCCGTGCGCGGCTGGACGCGGTGCTGGCCGAGGACGGGGAGGGGACCGCTGACGGCACCGCCGACGGGGTCGCCGAGGACGACGAGGGGGCGGCGGACGGCGCGGGAGCCGCGAACGGGCGGGAGTGACGGGGACGGCCCGGGCGGTCCGGGCGCTGCCGCGCACGGCGGGCGGGGACGCCGCCCACCGCCGGCCGGTGCTTCCGCTCAGTCCTTCCCGGGCGCCCCGGTGGTCTCCTGGGACTCACCCGGCTCACCCGGCTCACCGCCCGCCCCGGCCTCTCCGCTCTCCTCCGGGCTCTCCCCCGGTTCCCCGGCCCGCTCCGCCTCCAGCGCGGCGGCCAGCCGCGTGAGGCTCTCGAAGGGCGCGGTGCCCGTCACCACCGTGGTCACCCCGGACTCCCGCCGGACCAGCGCGTCGTACTTCGCGCCCTCGTAGCGCTCCCACTCCTCGCCGCCGGCCGTCTGGGTGCGGTCGGCCGGTTCCGCGCCGTGGGTGACGCTCCTGATGAACTTCTCCGGCTCGCCGTCGCTCTGCTCCACGGCCGCGTACTGGTCGCCGGGGTCCATGAAGCCCAGGTGCCACACGGCCCCGAGGTCGCTCTGCCGCTTGTAGCTCACCGAGGTCGCGCGCCAGGTGTCCGGCAGCCCCGCGGGCGCCGCCACCGGGTACGGCGCCGCGCGCCGCGCCGTGACCAGCTCCACGTCGTAGCTGATCGGACGCACCGGGTCCAGTGAGTCGTCGTGCGGGACGAGCAGGTACACGAACCCCGCACCCAGAAGGATCACCAGCAACGACAGCACCATGTCCCGGGCCGTCTGCCTACCGCGCTTGTTCTCCGTGCTTGCCACGCCTCCATCGTCCCCCATGCCCGTTTCCGCCCGGACCACCACCCCCATCGCGCTCATCCGTGGGGCAGCCTGCTCACTTTGCCACTGCTCCGGATAGGGTCGAAGGCACCCTCAACACTTCGGCCGTCGCGTTCGGACGCCGTACAGACGTGCAGAAAGGTGCGTCACGATGACCGATCACCACCACCTTCCCTCCCAGCTCGAAGTAAGCCCCGAGGCACCCGACCGCAACCTCGCCCTCGAACTCGTCCGCGTGACCGAGGCGGGCGCCATGGCATCGGGCCGCTGGGTCGGCCGCGGCGACAAGAACGGCGCGGACGGGGCGGCCGTCCGCGCGATGCGCACCCTGGTCTCCACCGTCTCGATGAACGGCGTCGTCGTCATCGGCGAGGGGGAGAAGGACGAGGCCCCGATGCTCTACAACGGCGAGCGCGTGGGCGACGGGACCGGCCCGGAGTGCGACGTGGCCGTGGACCCGGTGGACGGCACGACACTGACCGCCAAGGGCATGGGCAACGCGGTGTCGGTGCTGGCCGTGGCCGAGCGCGGTTCGATGTTCGACCCGTCGGCCGTGTTCTACATGGACAAGCTCGCCACCGGCCCGGAGGCGGCCGAGTTCGTCGACATCACCGCCCCGCCGGCGGTCAACATCCGCCGGGTCGCCAAGGCCAAGGGCGGCACGCCGGAGGACGTCACCGTCGTCATCCTCGACCGGCCGCGCCACGACGGCATCGTCAAGGAGGTCCGGGAGTCCGGCGCCCGGATCAAGTTCATCTCCGACGGCGACGTGGCGGGCGCGATCATGGCCGTCCGCGAGGGCACGGGCGTGGACCTGCTGCTGGGCATCGGCGGTACACCGGAGGGCATCATCGCCGCCTGCGCGATCAAGTGCCTGGGCGGTGTGATCCAGGGCCGGCTGTGGCCCAAGGACGACGAGGAGCGGCACAAGGCGGTCGACGCGGGTCACGATCTGGACCGCGTCCTGACCACCGACGACCTGGTCAGCGGCGACAACGTGTTCTTCGTCGCCACCGGCATCACCGACGGCGACCTGCTGCGGGGGGTGCGCTACCGCGCGGAGACGGCCACCACCCAGTCCCTGGTGATGCGGTCGAGGTCCGGCACCATCCGCCAGATCGACTCCACCCACAAGCTGTCGAAACTGCGCGCCTACAGCGCGGTCGACTTCGACCGGGCCCGCTGACGCGCCCGGCGGCGGGCCGCCGGGCCCGCCGCCGCGGGGCGGGGCCGGGGTACGGCGGGAACCGTCAGGCGATACGGGACACCTGGGCCGGCTGCCCCAGCTCGGCGTCGCGGCGACGGCGGCGGGCGAGCATCACTCTGCGCTCGGCCGCGGTCAGCCCGCCCCACACTCCGTACGGTTCGGGCTGGAGCAGCGCGTGCTCACGGCACTCGACGAGCACCGGGCAGCGGGCGCAGACCCGCTTGGCCGCCTGTTCGCGCGAAAGACGGGCCGCCGTGGGCTCCTTGGAGGGCGCGAAGAACAGGCCGGCCTCGTCCCTGCGGCAGACCGCCTCGGAGTGCCACGGTCCGGTTTGCTCGCGCGATGAGGTGCGCTGGACGGGGACGACGGCGGCCTGCGGAGACTGATGCGGCGTTTGCAGCACGGTCCACTCCTGACGACGGCTACGGCTGTTCGATCTTTCGATTGAGTCACCCTGACCCGCCTTGCTGCGCACGGCAGTTCGCGCTGCGGCCGTACGAGAGACGATGCATCGGCTCTACCCACTGTGCGCACGCTTATGCATACGGTGGCGTACGGCCGGACGGCCCGCCGCGCACCCTTCCGGAGGTGCCCGGCAGGGCGTACGGCCGCCGTGTGCGCAGCGTGACGTGCGGCGGGCCGGGCCGGGGTGCGCATCCGGCGCACCGTCAGTCCACGAGGCGCACCGGAAGCGGACGCATTGCCTCCCGCAAATCCTTGGCGAGCACCGCGAACTCGTCCCGCCGGGCCGTTCCCGCCCGCATCGCCAGGCCGATCCGACGCGCGGGCGCGGGGTCGGCGAAGCACGCGGTCGCCAGCAGTTCGTTGCGCTCCGTCTCCACGTGCAGCGAGGTGCGCGGCAGCAGCGTCACGCCCAGGCCGCCGGCGACGAGCTGGACCAGGGTGGACAGCCCCGCCGCGCTCGTGGTGGCCGGCACCCCCTCGGTCCGCCCGGCCTCCCGGCACACGTCCAGGGCCTGCTGCCGCAGGCAGTGCCCCTCGTCCAGAAGCAGCAGTTCCAGACCGCGCAGCGTCTCGCGGGGCAGACGGTCCCGGCCGGCCAGTTCGTGTCCGGACGGGGTCACCAGCACGAAGTCCTCGTCGAACAGGGGCACCGTCTCCACCCCGCCGGCGCCCGCGGCCTGCGGCGCGCCGGGCGGCACCGCGAGCAGCAGCAGGTCGAGCCGCCCGGCCACCAGGCCGTCGAGCAGTGAGGCGGTCTGCTCCTCGTGCACCTGCAGGTCCAGTGCCGGATAGCGATCGTGAACGAGCCTCAGGATCGTCGGCAGCAGATAGGGGGCGCAGGTCGGGATCACTCCCAGTCGCAGCGCGCCCGTGAAGGGGGCGCGCGCCGCCTCCGCCTCCTCCAGCAGGTCCTCCACCGCGTCCAGCACTGTCCGGGCTCTGGACGCCAGACGCTCACCCGCCGGTGAGAGCAGTACTCTTCGGGTCGTACGCTCCAGCAGCCTCACGCCCAGCGACTCCTCCAGCGCCGCGACGGCGCCCGAGAGAGCCGGCTGGCTCATCCCGATCTCCGCGGCGGCCTCCCGGAAGTGAAGGTTGTCCGCCACGGCCGCGAACGCCCGCAACTGGGACAGCGTGGGCCGGCGGGTCCGCCGGCCGTGGGGCGCCGTCCCCTGCTGGGGGTGTCCGCGGGACTCCCGGCGCGGCCTGTGTGCCGACAGGGCCACTGATAACCACCTCCGATCAATGCCAGTGAGTCTAGCTATTTCTGTGATCAATGTGGGCTATGGCAGTGTGGATCGCGTCCAACCCTCAGGAAAGCCCCGCCATGGGGCGTTTCCACGCAACAAGGAGCGAGCGTGCTCACTGTCGGTGACAAGTTCCCCGAGTTCGATCTGACCGCCTGTGTGGACCTCGACGCCGACAAGGCGTTCGAGCAGATCAACCACAAGACCTACGAGGGCAAGTGGAAGGTCGTCTTCTTCTGGCCGAAGGACTTCACCTTCGTCTGCCCGACCGAGATCGCCGCCTTCGGCAAGCTGAACGACGAGTTCGCCGACCGCGACGCCCAGATCCTCGGTGTCTCGGGCGACTCGGAGTTCGTGCACCACGCCTGGCGCAAGGACCACGCCGACCTGCGCGACCTGCCCTTCCCGATGCTGGCCGACCCCAAGCACGAGCTGATGCGGGACTGCGGCGTCGAGGGCGAGGACGGCTACGCCCAGCGCGCCGTCTTCATCGTCGACCAGAACAACGAGATCCAGTTCACCATGGTGACCGCCGGCTCCGTCGGCCGTAACCCCAAGGAGGTCCTGCGGGTCCTGGACGCCCTGCAGACCGACGAGCTGTGCCCCTGCAACTGGTCCAAGGGCGAGGAGACCCTCGACCCGGTCAAGCTGCTCTCGGGCGAGTGAGGGACTGAGACGACGACATGGCTCTCGACGACCTGAAGTCGGCCCTGCCGGCTTACGCCAAGGACCTCAAGCTCAACCTCGGCTCCGTGATAGGCAACTCCGACCTGCCCCAGCAGCAGCTGTGGGGCACGGTGCTGGCCTGCGCGATCGCCTCGCGCTCGCCGAAGGTGCTCACCGAGCTGGAGCCGGAGGCGAAGGCCAACCTCTCCCCCGAGGCGTACACCGCCGCCAAGGCCGCCGCGGCCGTCATGGCGATGAACAACGTCTTCTACCGCACCCGGCACCTGCTGTCGGACCCGGAGTACGGCACCCTGCGCGCGGGCCTGCGGATGAACGTCATCGGCAACCCGGGCGTGGACAGGACCGACTTCGAGCTGTGGTCGCTGGCCGTCTCCGCGGTCAACGGCTGCGGACAGTGCCTGGACTCCCACGAGCAGGTGCTCCGCAAGGCCGGTGTGGACCGCGAGACGGTCCAGGAGGCCTTCAAGATCGCATCCGTCGTCCAGGCCGTCGGCACGGTGCTGGACGCCGAGGCCACGCTGGCCGGAGCGCAGGCGGACGTCCCGGCGGCCGCGGCGGTCTGACGGGCCGCCACGGCCTGAGGGAGCGCCGCGGCCTGACGGGCCGCCGGGAATCCTCCGCATGAACGGACCGGACCCCGCACCACCACCAGTGGTGCGGGGTCCGTTCCGTTCGCCTTGCGGCCGCGCTACGGCATGGGCAGCTCGAACCAGACCACCTTGCCGGTGCTCAGCCGGGTCGCGCCCCAGCGCCGGGCCAGCCGGTTGACCAGGTACAGACCCCGGCCGCCCTCGTCCGTCGCCCTGGCCTGCCGCAGCCTGGGCAGCTGCGGCACGTCGTCGCCGACCTCGCAGCGCAGCGTGTCGGTGCGCAGCAGCCGCAACGTGATGGGCCGCTCGGCGTAGCGGACGGCGTTGGTCACCACCTCGCTGACCAGCAGCTCCACGGAGTCCGACAGCTCCTGCAGCTCCCAGCGCTCCAGCGCCCGCCGCGCCAGGCGGCGGGCCTGCCGCGCGGTCTGGGCGCGCGGATCGAGGTACCAGTAGGCCACGTCGCTGGGCGGGATGCCGTCGAAGCGGGCCGCCAGCAGCGCGATGTCGTCGTCCCTGTCGCCGGGGCCGAGGATGTCCAGCACCTCGTCGCACAGAGGCTCCAGCGGCGGCGGGGTGTCGGGGCGGGTCAGCCCGGCGGTGTCGGTCAGCTTCTCGCGCAGCTGCTCGATGCCGGTCCACACGTCCCGGTGACGGGACTCCACCAGGCCGTCGGTGTAGAGCAGCAGGGTGGCGCCGGCCGGGGCGTCCAGCTCCACCGCCTCGAAGTCCACGCCGCCCACCCCGATGGGCGCCCCGGCCGGGACGCGCAGCACCTCGGCGTGGCCGTCGCGGTGCAGCATCACCGGCGGCGGGTGCCCGGCGTTGGCCACCACGATCCGGTGGGCCACGGGGTCGTAGACGGCGTACAGGCAGGTCGCCATCCGGTCCGATCCCAGGCGCTGGGCCTGCTCGTCGAGGTGGTGCAGCACCTCCTGCGGCGGCAGGTCGAGCCCGGCCAGGGTCTGGGCGGTGGTGCGCAGCTGGCCCATGATCGCCGCGGAGGTCATGGAGTGGCCCATGACGTCCCCGACGACCAGGGCCACCCGGCCGCCGGGCAGCGGTATCGCGTCGTACCAGTCGCCGCCCACCCGGGCGGTCTCGGCCGCCGGGAGGTAGCGGCTGGCCAGCGTCACCCCGGTGGGCTGGGGCAGCTCGTCGGGGAGCATGGTGCGCTGGAGCTCGTCGGCGATGTACGCCTCGCGTCCGTAGAGCACCGCCTTGTCCACGCCCAGCGCGGTGTGCGTGGCCAGTTGCGCGGCCACCAGCAGGTCGTCGCCCTCGAAGGCGGCCCGGTCGGCGCGGCGCAGGAACACGGCCGCGCCGATGACCCGGCGGCGTCCCCGCAGCGGGGCGAGGATCGCCCGGCGCCCGGCCGGGATCTCGCGGGCGGGGCCGAGCAGCTCGGGCAGTGCCTCGCGGACGGTGGGCGCGTCGCCGAAGACCGGGCGCACCCCGCGCAGCACCTCGGCCAGCGGACCACCACCGCGCACCTCGATCAGCTCCGGCGTCCCGCTCGCCGCGCCCTCCGGCACGGTGTTGAGCAGGGGCAGCGGGAACTCCCCGGTGTCGGAGGGGTCGGCGTCGGCGGACGCCGGGGCGGCGTAGTCGGGCAGCCGGTCGGTGCGGCGCAGCCGCAGCAGGAAGGGCCCGGTGGGCCGCTCGTCCCCCACCGGCAGCGGATCGCGCAGATAGACCAGGATCGCGTCCGAGAACGCCGGGACACTGGCCCGGCACAGCCCGAGCACCGTCTCGTCCAGGTCGACGCCGCGGGCGATCCGCCGGGTGGCGGCTCCCACGAAGCGCAGCCGGTCGCCCCCGCGCCGCTCCCGCTCGGCCCGCTCGTCCGGCTCCTCCGTGCCGGGGTGCCCGGCCGCCGCCGGCCCGGCGCCCAGATCGGCGGGCTCCGGCTCGGCGGGGCGGCTGCGGCCGGCCGGCTCGTCGCCGCCCGCGGGCCGGGCGTGGCCGGTGTGCGGGCGGCGCCCGGCGGCCGGTGCGGGCACCTCCGGCGGGACGGGGGCGTCCCTGGGGGCGGCGGCCGCCAGATCCGACGCGCCCGGCTCGTCCCGGGGATCGGGAAGCGCGGCGTGCGCGGCGTCGGCGCGCCCGGCCGTTCTCTCCGGCGCGGGCGCGGCCGTACGAGCACCGCCGCCCGTCGGCCGGGCAGCGGACTGTCGGGGGGTCGGATACTCCGTCACGCGTTGGGTTTCCATCCGTCCGGGGCCGCGCCGTGCATCGGGCGGGCCCAGCGCTTGAGGACTCAGGGGCGTCGGCAGTTGAGGAAGACCTGTATCTCGGGAGAGACGTCCGTACTGGCCGGCGCGTACGCGAACGACTCCTCCCCGTCGATCTCGAAGCCCGCGTCGGACACCACCTGGCGCAGCTCCTCCCGCAGATAACCGGATACCCGGATCGTGTGGCCCAGGAACGGGATGGCGAAGTCGTCCACGTCCGCCTCGACCATGCCGAGCGCCAGCAGCCCGCCGGGGCGCAGCTGCCCGTGCAGCATCCGCAGGGCGACGGGGATCTCCTTGCGCGGCAGCATCAGCAGCGAGAAGAAGGCGGCGATGCCGTCGAAGGGTCCCAGACCGGCGGTCTCCAGGTCGGCCAGGTCCATCAGGCGGAAGTCGGCGCCGGGGACGTTGGCCCGGCCCAGCTCGATCATGCCGGGCGAGATGTCGATGCCGGTGACCCGGTGGCCGGCGTCGGCGAGCTGCCGGGCGGTGGGGACCCCGGTGCCGCAGCCGACGTCGAGCACCCGCGAGCCGGCGGGCAGCTCCTTCGCCAGCCAGGCGCCGGCGGTCAGCTGCCCCTCCTTGTGGGGGAAGACGTCGTCGTATCGGTCGCCGATCGCGTCGAACGCCTCGGCCTGTCCGGCGCGGTCGATCGCCGCTCTGTCGTAGCCCGTGTACACCTGGTGGCCTTCCGTGTCGCTCACGCTGGGGCTCCTCTCGCGGCGGTGCGCCAAATACCTTGTATGGAAAGGTAGTTGGCTGTGATGGGCTTTCCGCCGAGTCCGGGGGTGATCCTACTTTCGACGCCCGGGGGCACAGCAAGGGAATGCGGAACGTCCTCCGCCATCATGCGAGACGCGCGGCCGCCCCACCATCCCTTTCAACCGATCCGTGCGGGTTCGCGGTCCCAGTCGCCCGGCAGCGGCGGAATCCGCCAGCCGGGATCGGGCCGCCAGTCCTCCCATCCGTCGCGGAAGGGACTGCCCCAGTCGCGCACCACCTCCACCGCGCGCCGCCCGGCGGCCCGTACACGCCCGGCCTGGGCGGCGTCCATCAGGCCGACGCGCTGCGCCTGCTCGAACTCGTCCTCGTCCCGCCACTGCCAGGTTCGGTCGGGGTGGACGGTGATGTCCAGGAAGTGGTCCTCGGAGTCCACTCCGCCCGCCCAGCGGTGCAGGGGCTCCTCCAGATTGACGTACCAGTTCCTGAACCGCCAGCCGCGGTCCCAGAACAGCCACACCGACCAGGGCTCACCGGCCCGCGCGAGCTTGAGGACCCCGGTGCCGAACCACCGCGACCGCACCGCCCGGCGCGGCTTGGTGTAGCGGGTGGCAAGCGGCTCACGGTGCACGGGCGTGCCGTCGGCGAGTTCCGGCTTGACGCAGGCGGTCCCCGGCGCCATCCACACGGCGAGCAGTTCGGGGGTGTCGCGGACGACGGTCACCGGACGGCAGATGTGCAGGGCGTCGCCGCCGTTGGCCCGGTACCGCCACAGGATGTGCTCGCCGACCCTCCAGCGGGTGCCGCCCGCCGCGTGTGTGTGATCCGCCGTGTCCGCCGTCATGCACGGATCTTAGGCCCGCTCCGGGGGCCGGGCCCAGGATCCGGGCCTGCCCGCGGCCCGCGGCGCGGGCCGCGGGCAGGCCCGGGACGGGTCAGGGACGGGTCATGCGCAGCACGTCCAGGGCCCGGTCGAGCTGCTCCAGAGTGAGCATGCCGCGCTCGACGTAACCGGCCTCCAGGACGACCTCGCGGATGGTCCTGCGCTCGGCCAGGGACCGCTTGGCCACCTTCGCGGCCTCCTCGTAGCCGATGTAGCGGTTGAGCGGGGTCACCACGGACGGGGAGGACTCGGCGTACTCGCGGGCCCGCTCGGCGTCGGCCTCGATGCCGTCGACCGTGCGGTCGGCCAGCAGCCGGGAGGAGTTCGCCAGCAGCCGGACCGACTCCAGCAGGTTCCGGGCGATGACGGGGAGCATGACGTTCAGCTCGAAGTTGCCCGACGCGCCGGCCACCGCGACCGTGGCGTCGTTGCCCATGACCTGCGCGGCGACCATCAGGACCGCCTCGGGGACCACCGGGTTGACCTTGCCGGGCATGATCGAGGAGCCGGGCTGGAGATCGGGCAGGCGGATCTCGGCCAGCCCGGTGCGCGGGCCCGAGGACATCCAGCGCAGATCGTTGCAGATCTTGGTCAGGCTCACGGCGACGGTGCGCAGCTGCCCGGAGGTCTCCACCAGGGCGTCCCGGGCGCCCTGGGCCTCGAAGTGGTCACGGGCCTCGGTCAGCGGCAGCCCGGTGGCGCGGGCGATCTCGGCGATGACGGCCGCCGGGAAGCCCGGCGGGGTGTTGATGCCGGTGCCCACCGCGGTGCCGCCCAGCGGCAGCTCGGCCAGGCGCGGCAGGCAGTCGCGCAGCCGCTCCACCCCGTAGCGCACCTGCGCCGCGTAGCCGCCGAACTCCTGGCCGAGCGTGACGGGCGTGGCGTCCATCAGATGGGTCCGGCCGGACTTGACGACCTCGGCGAACTCCCCGGCCTTGCGCTCCAGCGCCTGTGCCAGGTGTTCCAGCGCGGGGATCAGGTCGCCGGTGACGGCGGCGGTGGCCGCGATGTGGATGGAGGAGGGGAAGACGTCGTTGGAGGACTGGCTGGCGTTGACGTGGTCGTTGGGGTGCACCGGCGCGCCCAGGCTCTCGCTCGCGAGCGTGGCCAGCACCTCGTTCATGTTCATGTTGGAGGAGGTGCCGGAGCCGGTCTGGAAGACGTCCACGGGGAAGTGGTCGTCCCAGCGGCCCTCGGCGACCTCCTCGGCGGCCTGTTCGACGGCCCGGGCCAGGCCCGCGTCCAGGACGCCGAACTCGGCGTTGACCCGGGCCGCGGCGGCCTTGATCCGGGCCAGCGCCTGGATGTGCGCGCGTTCCAGGCGCCGGCCGGACAGGGGGAAGTTCTCCACGGCGCGCTGCGTCTGCGCCCGCCACCTGGCGTGGGCGGGCACCCGCACCTCGCCCATGGAGTCGTGCTCGATCCGGTATTGCCGCTTGTCGTCGCTCGTCCCGGTCATGGGGACGAATCTAACCGGACCAGGCCGGTCAGTCCGCGGAGCGCACCGGGATGGAGGTGACGAAGGGCTGGGCCGGGCCCGGGTCGGTGAAGAAGTCGTTGCCCTTGTCGTCGACGACGACGAAGGCGGGGAAGTCCTCGACCTCGATCCGCCAGACCGCCTCCATGCCCAGTTCCTCGTACTCCAGGACCTCCACCTTCCTGATGCAGTCCTGGGCCAGGCGCGCGGCCGGGCCGCCGATGGAGCCGAGGTAGAAGCCGCCGTGCTGCGCGCAGGCGTCGGTGACCTGCTTGCTGCGGTTGCCCTTGGCCAGCATCACGAAGGAGCCGCCCGCGGCCTGGAACTGCTCGACGTAGGCGTCCATGCGGCCGGCGGTGGTCGGGCCGAAGGAGCCCGAGGCGTAGCCCTGCGGGGTCTTGGCCGGGCCCGCGTAGTACACGGCGTGGTCGCGCAGGTAGGCCGGCATCTCCTCGCCCGCGTCCAGCCGCTCCTTGATCTTGGCGTGGGCGATGTCGCGGGCGACGACCAGCGGGCCGCTCAGGGACAGCCGGGTCTTGACCGGGTACTTGGACAGCTCGGCGCGGATCTCGTCCATCGGCCGGTTGAGGTCGATGCGCACCACGTCCGAGTCGAGGTCGGCGTCGGTGGTGTCGGGCAGGAAGCGCGCCGGGTCCCTCTCCAGCTCCTCCAGGAAGACGCCCTCGGCGGTGATCTTCGCCAGCGCCTGGCGGTCGGCGGAGCAGGAGACGGCGATGGCCACCGGGCAGGAGGCGCCGTGGCGCGGCAGGCGGACGACGCGCACATCGTGGCAGAAGTACTTGCCGCCGAACTGGGCGCCGATGCCCAGCTTCTGGGTGAGCTCGAAGACCTTCTCCTCCAGCTCAAGGTCCCGGAAGCCGTGGCCGGCCGGGGATCCCTCGGTGGGCAGCGAGTCCAGGTAGTGGGCGGAGGCGTACTTGGCGGTCTTGAGCGCGTACTCGGCCGAGGTGCCGCCGACGACGATCGCCAGGTGGTACGGCGGACAGGCGGCCGTGCCCAGGGAGCGGATCTTCTCCTCCAGGAAGCGCATCATGGCGCCCTCGTTCAGGACGGCCTTGGTCTCCTGGTAGAGGAAGGACTTGTTGGCGCTGCCGCCGCCCTTGGCCATGAAAAGGAACTTGTAGGCGTCGCCGTCGGCGGCGTACAGCTCGATCTGGGCCGGGAGGTTGGTGCCGGTGTTCCTCTCCTCCCACATGGTCAGCGGGGCCATCTGGGAGTAGCGCAGGTTGAGCTGGTCGTAGGCGTCGAAGACGCCGCCGGACAGGGCCTTCTCGTCATCCCCCCCGGTCAGCACGTTCTGGCCGCGCTTGCCCATCACGATCGCGGTGCCGGTGTCCTGGCACATCGGCAGGACGCCGGCGGCGGCGATGTTGGCGTTCTTCAGCAGGTCCAGCGCCACGAAGCGGTCGTTGGGGGACGCCTCGGGGTCGTCCAGGATGCGGCGGAGCTGGGCCAGGTGGGCCGGGCGCAGGTAGTGGGAGATGTCGTGCATCGCCTCGGCCGCGAGCTTGCGCAGGGCCTCCGGCTCGACCTTCAGGAAGGTGCGTCCGCCCGCCTCGAAGGTGCTGACGCCCTCGGCGGTGACCAGGCGGTAGGGGGTGGTGTCCTCGCCCAGGGGGAGGAGCTCGGTGTAGTCGAACTCCTCGGAGGCCGGGCGGGAGGCCGCGTGGGACGGGCGGGGGTCGGCAGGCATGGACGGTCTCTTCCTCTCGACGGTGGCGCCTCACAGGGTATGACCCCCGAACGGGTGGCGGTGGTGTGAGGTGCGGCTCAGCCGCCGGGCCGGGCTCCCGGCCCGGGCTCCCGGCCGAGACCGGCCGGCTCCTGACCGACCCCTGACCGACCCCTGACCGACCCCTGGCCGACGCGGCACTGGTCGCGATGTATCGCGTTCGCTAGGGTGGCGGTGTGGACGAGAAGACCTCCCTGCGCAAGCAGCCCGCGGCACGGCCCTCGGCCGCGTCCCCGGCGGACGTACGCGCCTCCGACGCCGACCGCGACCGGGTGGCGGAGATCCTGCGCGAGGCGCTCGCTCAGGGGCGGCTGGACACCGACGAGCACGCCGAGCGGATCGAGGCGGTGTACCGGGCCAGGACGGTGGGCGAGCTGCGGCCGCTGGTGCGCGACCTCCCGGCCGGGCGGGAGGCTGCTCCCCACTCGAGCCGCCCGGCGTCCGGCGGGGACGGCGACAGCGTGATCGCGGTCTTCGGCGGGGCCTCGCGCAAGGGACGCCGACGGGTGGGCGCGAGGACCAGCGCCTTCGCGCTGTTCGGCGGGATCGAGATCGACCTGACCGAGGCGCTCTTCGAGCGGCGGGAACTCGTCGTCAACGCCACGGCCGTCTTCGGCGGCATCGAGATCAAGGTGCCGGAGAACGTGACCCTGCGCGGCTCGGGCAGCGGGATCATGGGCGGCTACGACGTGGAGGCCGGGGAGTCGGAGGATCCGGACGCCCCGGTGGTCGTGGTGCGCGGCGTGGCGGTCTTCGGCGGGGTCGAGGCGAAGGCGGAGCGCGGCAAGCGCCTGCGGGACCTGCGCCGCTGACACCCCGTCTCCGTACCGCCTTCCGCTCCGCCGGCCGGATGCGTGCACGCGCACACCGCCCGTACGGCCCTCCTCCGGGCCGTACGGGCGGTGTGCGCGGCTATGCGCGGCGGGCTCACGCCCGGTGCCGCGCGCGGGCGGTCACTCCGTGCGCAGCCCGTCCGGGCGCATCATCCGCCACAGCGGCGGCAGACTGAGGACGGTCACCAGCAGCACCACCCCGGCGCCGATGCCCGTCATGACGCCCAGGCTCGTCCAGTGGACGGCGACCGGCACGGAGACCAGCTTCAGCAGCACCGCGCCCAGCCCGATCCCGCCCGCGGCCGCCAGGAACAGGCCGAGCGCCACGGGCAGCGCGGTCTGCCACAGCACCGACCAGCCCAGAGTGGAGCGCCGGGTGCCGAAGGCGACCAGCACCGACAGCAGCTTCCTGCGCTCGCGCAACTGCTCCAGGGTGGAGACGACCATGCTGGCGCCGATCAGGAGCATCACCCCGGCCGCCCCCGCGTACAGCGCCCGCTGGACGGCGGCGAACCTGCTCGACTGGTCTGTCTCGCTCAGCCTCAGGACCTGGGTCCGGGGTGATCCGGTCTCCACCGCGTTGCGGATGTGCTCGGCCGCGTCCGGCACGGCGGGGTCGGCCTTGACGAAGATGTCGGCGCGGACATGTGTGGCCCGGGTGAGGTCGAGCGCCCCGGGGGTGGCCAGGACGCCCGCGGAGTACCGGCCCATGGCGTCCGGCCGGGCCTCGACCACGGGGGCGTCGGCCGGGACGGACCAGGGACGCGGCCGGCCCGCCTGTTCGTACGCCTCCTCCGTCTGCGAGTAGACCGGGCTGTTCAGGTCGAGGCGGGCGCCGGGGCGGGCGCCGGGGTGGGCGCCGGACTCCTGCGTCCCGTCCTCGGCCGGGGGCACGACGAAGACATCCCCCTGCTCGCAGGAACGCAGCCGCGCCAGTTGCTCCAGGGTGGCGCACTCGGCGACGGTGACCCTCGTCCACGGGGCGTCGACGTCGAGGGCCGCTCCGGCTTCCGGGACGTGCAGGACCGCAGTCCCCAGTGCCCGTTCCACCCCGGGGGTCTTCTCCAGCCGCTCGGTCAGCTCCCGGGCCTGAGGTCCGTCCCGGAGGTCCCGCATCACCTGGAAGTCGGCGCGGGACGTGTCGTGACCGGTGGGGCGTACGTAGTCGTCCTCGACCCCGCCGAACAGCATCTGGACGGCGACGGCGCCGGCGACCGCGACGGTGATGCCGCTGACCGCCCGGGCCCCGGGACCGCTGTCGAGCTGGAGGCGGCGGACGGCGAGCTGGACGGCCAGGGGGCCGCCGCGCATCCGGTTGACGACCCACTCCACCAGCCAGGGCAGCACGGCCGTGACGCCGGCCAGCAGCAGGACGACGCCCGCGGCGATCCGGTAGGTGTCGATCGTCCCCCGCTCCGCGTCGACCCCGCCGACCAGCGGCAGCAGCAGCACCAGCCCGATCCCGGGCGGCACCAGCCGCCACCACAGCCGGCGCCTGCGGACGCCCGCGTCGCGCACGACGCCGAGCGGTTCGATGGCGACCCCGCGCAGCGCGAACAGGGCGACGGCGACGGCGGAGACGGGGACGACCACCACGATCAGCGCGGCCAGCAGGGCGCTGGGCCGTACGTCGGCGGGGAAGACGCTGATGTCGAAGACCTCCGCCCGTCCCATGAGCCCGCGCACCGGCAGGAAGAGCGCGGCGCCGACGGCCAGCCCGAGGAGCGCGCCGACCAGCGATTCGCCGGCCGCGATGCGCCGAACCATCCGGCTGTCGGCGCCGACCAGGCGCAGTGCGGCCAGCCGGCGGTCCCGGCGTTCGCCGCCGAAGCGCACCGAGGTGGCGATGAACACCCAGACCGGGAACAACAGCACCACGCAGACGACGACCACCAGCAGCAGCAGTACGGCGTCCAGCGGCTCCGGTTCGCCCACCTCGTCGAACCGGTCGATCCTCATCGCGCTGCCCGGGAAGTCTGAGAGGGTGTCACTGCCCGCCAGGAAGGTGAGCTCCCTCGGACCGAGCAGGCCCTCGTCGCCGATGGTGCCGGTGATGCGCTGGGGGAGCCGCTCCCTGAGGAGCTCCCCCTCCGGGGAGGCGAGCAGTTCACCCAGCGCCGGTGAGACGACCATCTCGCCGGGACCGGGGAGCCGCTCCACGCCCGGCGGTACCGGCGGATTGCCGCCTTCCGGCTCGATGTAGCGACCGCGGACGCCCTCGCCGCGGAACTCGGTGTCACTCCAGGTGTAGAGGGCGCTGCGGTCGGAGCGCTCGACCTGTTCGAAGCCGAAGGTCTCCCGGGCCTCCCCGCGTGCGTCGCGGGCCCCCAGCATGTTCGGCACGGAGGCCGCGACCAGCAGCACGGCGACACCGAGGCCGACGCCGACGGCCGTGAGCACGGTGCGCGCCCAGCTCTCGCGGCCTCCGGCGAGCGCGAAGCGGACGCCCATCGCCAGGTCGGCCGCCCAGCGGGCCGCCCCCGACGGGCCGGTGGGCGAAGCCGGCTCCGGAGCGGACTCCGGGGCGGGGGGTGTCTGCGGCGCCCTGGAATCCAGTGCGCTCACAGGGCGCCCGCCATGTCGCGCACCCTGCCGTCGCGGACGACGATCTCGCGGTCGGAGTACGCGGCGACCCGGGCCTCGTGGGTGACCAGCACGACGGCCGCGCCGGTGTCGTGGGCGGCGCCGGTCAGCAGCTGCATCACCCGCTCGCCGTTGAGGGAGTCCAGCGCGCCGGTCGGCTCGTCGGCGAAGACCACGCGCGGCCCGGTGACCAGGGCCCGGGCGACGGCGACCCGCTGCCCCTGGCCGCCGGAGACCTGTCCGGGGCGGTGGTGGCGCACATCGTCCACCTCCAGCCGCTCCAGCCACCCGGCGGCCCGCTTCTCGGCCTCCCTGCGGCCCATGCCGGTCAGCCGCAGCGGCAGGGCGACGTTCTCGGTGCAGGTCAGCTCGGGCACGAGCTGACCGAACTGGAAGATGAAGCCGAACTCCGAGCGGCGCAGGGCGCTGCGCTCGGCGTCGGACATGGCCGACAGCTCGCGCTCCCGGTAGTGGACGGTGCCGGAGTCGGGCCGGATGATCCCGGCCAGGCAGTGCAGCAGAGTGGACTTGCCGGAGCCGGAGGGGCCCATCACCGCGACGACCTCGCCGGGGCGGACGGAGAAGTCCGCCCCGTCCAGGGCGGGGGTGGGGCCGTAGGACTTGCGCAGTCCGGCGGCGTTCAGCAGCGGGTCGGCGGTGGTCATCCGCGTACCTCCCGGGCGAGTTGGTCCAGGCGCGCGGCGGTCAGCTCCAGCCAGCGCAGATCGGCTTCGAGGTGGAACAGGGCGTGGTCGCAGATGAGCTGGTCGGCCAGGTCGCCGTTTCTCTTGCGCCGCGTCAGCTCCCGCATCAGGCGCAGGTGTTCGGAGCGCTGGACGTCCAGCAGCTCTCCCGCGTCGCGCCCGGTCAGCAGGGCGAGGACGACCTTGGTGTAGAGGGTGGACTGGAGGTACGGCTCGGGCTTCTCGGGCCGGCCGAGCCATCCGGCGACGTCGGTGACCCCGGCGTCGGTGATGGCGTAGCGCTTGCGCTCGGGACCTTCCCCGGGCTCGACGCCCTCGACCTCCACCAGGCCGTTCTTCAGCAGCCGGGACATGGTCGAGTAGACCTGCCCGTAGTGGAGCGGGCGGTCGTGGCCGAAGCGCTCGTCGAAGGCGCGCTTGAGGTCGTAGCCGTGGCGGGGCCCGGCTTCGAGAAGCCCCAGCAGAGTGTGGCCGATGGACATGCCGACGACTGTACACCACGTGTATACACACGATGTATACGCGCGGTGCATACACACTATGCATACGAGCGGTGCACGCGCCCCGGTCCGCCCGTGCCGGACCCGCGGGTCCGGCACGGGCGGACCGGGGCAGGCCGGGACGGACAGGAACAGGCGCTGCGGGCTACTCCTCCGAGCGCGGCGGGCGGCCCCGGCGCGGATGGGGACGGGCCTCGCCGGGCATGCGCCCCGCCTCGTTCAGGGCCCTGCGCAGCAGGTAGTCGACCTGGGCGTTGGTGCTGCGCAGCTCGTCCGCCGCCCACTTCGCGAGTGCGTCGTGGACGGCGGGGTCCAGCCGCAGCAGCATCTGCCGGCGTTCGCGCCGGGGCCGCCGCGGCCGCTCCTGCTCGGGGCCGCCCTCCGGCGGCCCCTCCGGCCGGGTGCTCACTGGTAGAGCGACCCCGTGTTGAGGACCGGCTGCGGGGAGCGGTCGCCGCAGAGCACCACCAGCAGATTGCTCACCATGGCGGCCTTGCGCTCCTCGTCCAGTTCGACGAAGTCCTGGGACGCGATCCGCTCCACGGCGTCCTCGACCATGCCGCAGGCCCCCTCCACGATGGTCCGGCGCGCCGCGACCACCGCGCCCGCCTGCTGGCGCTGGAGCATCGCGGCGGCGATCTCGGGGGCGTACGCAAGATGCGTGAAGCGCGACTCGACGATCCGCACGCCCGCCGCCCGCACCCGGGCGGTCAGTTCGACGGCGAGCTTCTCGGTGATCTCCTCGGCGTTGCCGCGCAGCGACAGGCCGTCCTCGTCGTAGGCGTCATAGGGATACTCGATGGCTATGTGCCGCACGGCCGCCTCGGTCTGAGTGGAGACGAACTCCACGAAGTCGTCCACCTCGAAGGTGGCCTGGGCGGTGTCCTCCACCTGCCAGACGACGACGGCCGCCAGCTCGACCGGGTTGCCGTAGGCGTCGTTGACCTTGAGGATCGCCGTCTCGTGGTTGCGCACCCGGGTGGAGACCTTCTTGCGGGTGGTCAGCGGGTTCACCCAGCGCAGGCCGTCCTTGCGGATGGTGCCGGTGTAGCGCCCGAAGAGCTGGACGACCCGGGCCTCCCCCGGCGCGACCATGTTGAGGCCGGCCATGGCGAAGACCGAGCCGATCATCAGCAGCACCCCGGCGACGATCAGCGTCGCCCCGATGCCGCGCGCGCCGTCCTCGACGAGCAGCGCACCTCCCACCACGGCGCCGCCCCCGGCCAGCAGTCCCAGCAGGCCCAGCAGCAGGGCGAGCCCGCCGGGGACGGAGTGCGCGGGCCTCTCGCGCACCTGCGGGGCGGGCATCTCGGGAAGTTCTCTGGCGGCCTGCGCGGACTGCGCGGTCTCGACGGACATGACGGTTCCCCGTTTCCATGAAGCGACTCTCTAGCAAAGTGATAGCACTTTATCGTGGTGCCTCACCCTCGCGGAAGAGTGGGGTGCGAAAAGCCCGGGCCCCGCCGTACGGCGGGGCCCGGGACGGAAGGACGGAAAAAGCCCGTGCTCGGGACGGTCTACCGCTCCCCGCCCTCCCCCGGCTTCGGAGGCGGCTCGTCCCCGGGCGACTTGGGCGACCTGGGCGACCTGGGCGCCTCGACGGCGGGCGGCGGCACGACGGACGACGGTTCGGCCGTTCCGGCCGGCACCTCATGGGCCGCCGCGTAGGACTTCATGGAGACGACGACGGACTTGAGCACCGCCACCAGCGGCACCGCCGTCACCGCGCCGGGGATGCCCGCGATCAGACTGCCCCCGGTCACCGCCAGCACCACGCCCAGGGGGTGCACCCGCACCAGCCGGCCCAGGATGAGCGGCTGGAGCACATGCCCCTCCAGTTGCTGCACGGCCAGCACGACCGCCAGGACGAGCAGCGCGGAGACCACACCGTTGGCCACGAACGCCACGACCACCGCCAGCGCTCCGGAGACCACCGCACCGACGATGGGGACGAAGGAGAACAGGAAGATGAACACGGCCAGCGGCACGGCCATCGGCACGTCCAGGAAGTACAGCCCGACACCGATGAAGAAACCGTCGATGAAGGCCACCAGCACCGTGCCGCGCACATAGCTGGTGAGCGTCATCCACGCCCTGGGCCCGGCGCCCGCCACGGCGTCGCGGGCGGCCCGGGGCGCGAAGTTGAGCGACCAGTTCCACACGTTCCGGCCGTCGTAGAGCAGGAAGATCGTCACGAACATCGCCAGCACCGCGCCGGAGAAGAACTCCAGGATCACGGTCACGCCCTGGAGCCCCGCACTGGTGATCTCCTGGCTGTTGCTGCCGAGCCAGTCGTTGAGGCTGTCGGCGATGTTGTTGATCTGCGCCTCGGTGACGTGGAAGGGGCTGTTGAGCAGCCAGGTCTTCAGCTCGTCGATGCCCTCCTGGACCTGCCGGGTGAGGTCGTCGAGGTTCTCCAGGACCTGCCAGACCACGAACCAGCCCACCAGACCCAGCATCGCCACGCCCGCCACGAAGGTGATCGCGGCGGACAGTCCGCGGCTTATCCCCAGCCGTCGCAGCCAGGCGGCCGTCGGCTGGAGCAGCGCGGTCAGCAGCAGACCGATGGTGAAGGCCAGGACCACCAGGCTGATGGCGCTGATCACCTTCATCAGGACGTAGATGACCCCGGCCAGGACCAGCAGCCGCCACCCGGCCTCGGCCGCCACCCTCACCCCCCACGGCACCATGCTCGCGGGCGGGGGCGGATCCGGGGGCGACTGGAGAGGAGCGGGGGCCGGGTCGCCCGGCGGCGGCCCGGTGGGAGGTGAGGGCGGCATCGGCCCGTCGGGACCGTCCTTCTCCTCGGCGCGTGCCAGCCGCTCGGACAGCCGGTTGGCGGCACGCGACACCCCCGCCCTAAGACTCTGAAGTCTCGACATGCCGCTTCCTTCGCCCCCGGTGTTCTGTTCGACCGGACCCAGTATGGCCGGTTCCGCCCCGATCCGGCGTTTCCGCCGCATCGACCCGTCCCATATGGGGACGACGCTACCGGGGTAAAGGGTTGCTCCTTCGCAGACATGCCAAACCCCCCGCCGGTGGGCGGGGGGTTCGGGGCGGAAGCCGGGACGGCTCGGCGCGAAGGCCTCGGTACCGGCTCAGTACCAGTGGTTGGCCTGCCAGAACTCCCAGGCGCCGCAAGGGCTGCCGTAGCGGTCGTTCATGTAGTTCAGGCCCCACTTGATCTGGGTGGCCGGGTTGGTCTGCCAGTCGGCTCCGGCCGAGGCCATCTTGGAGCCGGGCAGTGCCTGGACGAGGCCGTACGCACCGGAGGACGGGTTCTGGGCCTTGTAGTTCCAGCCGCTCTCGCGCTCGACGATGTTGGAGAAGCACTGGAACTGACCGGCGCCCACGATCTGCTGGGCCATCGCCTTGACCTGGGCGACGGTGTAGGAGCTCTGCACCGCGAAGTCGGTGCGCTCCGCGGAACGGCTGGCGGCCTGCTGCCTGGCCTCCTCCCGCTTCTTCGCCTCCTCGGCGGCCTTCTCGGCGGCCTCCCTCTTGGCCTGTGCGTCCTTGGCCGCCTGCTTGCGGGCCGCCTCCTCGGCGGCCTTCCTCGCCTCGGCGTCGGCCGCGGCCACGGCGTTGTCCGCCTGCTGTGTGAGGGAAGCTGTCTGAGCCTGCTGGCCTGCGGGTATGTCGGCGAGGAGCGTCGCGTCAGCGGCAGTGGCCTCGACCGGTTCGGCCGTTCCCTGCTCACTGCCCGAGGCCACACCGACGACGGCGCCGACGGTGGTGACCGCGGTGGCGGACGCCACTGCGAACCCCCGGACCGAGATCCGAGTCACACGGTTTCCTTCCACACTGCCCGCTCAGGTGACCCCGCGGGCGCAATCGTGCCCCTGTCTCGGGCCTCCCCACGTACTGGCCACGGGAGGCGCTGGCCCGGCCGGACCCTTCCCCGCAGGGGAGGGGCCGCGTGGTGCTTCGGGCGGCATACGGCGCGCTGCTGTTGACTTGTGGGTCCGCGCCGGATGGTGCGGACGGTGTTCGTGTGCCGTATGCGGGGCCTGACAGGACCCACACACTGCCGGAGACGGAACCGTGGATGCAATTCTGTGACACGTGGGAAAGCTCACATTCCGTTTCACGGACCGGTTGGCAGGAAAGGGCGCGCGAAAAGCCCCGCACGGCTAGGCTGCTGCGCTTCGCCGCACGGGGCCGTTCGCGAACCGGCTCAGATCCGGCCGTCCTCCAGCATTTCGGTCACCAGCGCCGCGATCGGCGACCGCTCGGACCGGGTGAGGGTGATGTGCGCGAAGAGCGGGTGGCCCTTGAGCCGTTCGACCACCGCGGCCACCCCGTCGTACCGCCCCACGCGCAGGTTGTCGCGCTGGGCGACGTCGTGGGTGAGGACGACCCGTGAGTCCTGCCCGATTCTCGAGAGGACCGTCAGCAGCACGTTCCGCTCCAGCGACTGGGCCTCGTCGACGATCACGAAGGCGTCGTGCAGGGAACGGCCGCGGATGTGCGTGAGCGGCAGCACCTCCAGCATGCCGCGGGCCGTGATCTCCTCGATCACCTCGCGTGTCGTCACCGCCGAGAGGGTGTCGAAGACCGCCTGCGCCCAGGGGTTCATCTTCTCGTCGGCGGTGCCCGGCAGATAGCCCAGGTCCTGGCCGCCGACCGCGTACAGCGGCCGGAACACCATCACCTTGCTGTGCTGCCGCCTCTCCAGCACGGCCTCCAGCCCGGCGCACAGCGCCAGCGCGGACTTGCCGGTGCCGGCCCGGCCGCCCATCGAGACGATGCCGATCTCCGGATCGAGCAGCAGATCCAGCGCGACGCGCTGCTCGGCGCTGCGCCCGTGGATGCCGAACGCCTCACGGTCCCCGCGCACCAGCCCGACCCGCCCCTCGGGCGTGACCCTGCCCAGGGCCCTGCCGCGCTCGGACTGCAGGACCAGGCCGGTGTGCACCGGCAGTTCGGCCGCCTCGGGCACGTACACGCTCTCCGCGGCGAACAGTTCGTCCACGTCCTCGGCCGCCAGGGTCAGCTCCGTCATCCCCGTCCAGCCGGACTCGGTGACGGCCAGTTCGGCCCGGTACTCCTCGGCCAGCAGGCCGACGGAGGACGCCTTGATGCGCAGCGGCAGGTCCTTGGAGACGACCGTGACGTCGTACCCCTCGGCCTGGAGGTTCCTGGCCACCGCCAGGATGCGCGAGTCGTTGTCGAGCGGCCTGCCGTGGTCGCCGCGCATGGTGGAGGGCAGCACGGCCGGATCCGAGTGGTTGAGCTCGACCCTGAGCGTGCCGCCCAGCTCACCGATCGGGATCGGGGCGTCCAGCCGCCCGTGCAGTACGCGGTACTCGTCCAGCCGTCTGAGGGCCTGGCGGGCGAAGTAGCCCAGCTCCGGGTGGTGGCGCTTGGCCTCCAACTCCGTGACCACGACCACCGGGAGCACGACCTCGTGCTCGTCGAAGCGGGTCACGGCCGCCGGGTCGGCGAGCAGGACGCTGGTGTCGATGACGTAGGTGCGCCGGTCTTCCCGGCGCTTGGTGCTGGTCACCACGGATGGACCTACCCCCTCGGAAGAGGTCGGGGTGCGACGGCGTCGCGGGGGATGAGGCCGGGCTCCGGCCCGTGCACGGGCCGGGCGCCGGCCCTCCGCGTCCTCGCGTGCGTCCGCCCGCACGGTCGTCCGTGGTGTGCAAGGGGCCCTCCCGGGGCCGTCTCCCTGCGCCGGGAGCCGGCCTGGAAGGGGTATTCCCTTCCGGGGCCGCCGCCATGCCCCGGCATATGCCTACGGTGCGTTGACTTCCTCCCCCTCCTGAAGGAGGGGGATTCCTACGGCTCGCGCCGTGGGGTTTTCTGCTTCATCGCCGACTGCCCGCCCGGAGTACTCCGTTGAGGTCTTACACCAGCTCCACAGACAGACGCCGTCAGCCCGACGGCCAGGATGTTCTTCGCCGCGTTCACGTCCCGGTCGTGGGCCGTCCCGCAGTCGCACGTCCAGGTGCGGACGTTCAGCGGCATCTTGTCCTGCAAGGTGCCGCAGGTCGAGCACAGCCTGGAGGAGGGGAACCATCGGTCGATCGCGATCACCTCGCGGCCGTACCACTGGGCCTTGTACTCCAGCATGCTCCGGAATTCCGACCAGGCCGCGTCGCTGATGGCGCGGGCCAGGCTCCGGTTCTTCACCATGTTCCGGACGGTGAGGTCCTCGATCACGATCGTTTGGTTTTCACGAACGAGCCGAGTGGTGAGCTTGTGCAGGTGGTCACGCCTGCGGTCGGTGATGCGGGCGTAGACCTCGGCAG